>NZ_JBWKKZ010000007.1:218047-345769 GCF_056430705.1 Streptomyces sp. NPDC045956
CCCCCCCCCCCCCCCCCCCCCCCCCCCCCCCCCCCCCCCCACCCCCCCCCCCCCCCACCCCCCCCCCCCCCCCCCCCCCCCCCCCCCCCCCCCCCCCCCCCCCCCCCGCTGCCGGGGGGAAGCACCTGAGCGATTTGTTACGACGGGGGAATCGCGTCAGGCACTGCGGGGGGTGGCCGAGATGGTCCTCACTTCAGGGTCCTCCGACGACACGAGCCGGTGGTCCCTCTGGTCCAGGTTCACAAAGATCATTCCGTACCGGATGGCACACCGCACGGGCTGCGGAGCACCTCGCGGCCGCCGCAGGCACCGGTACGCCCGCACGTCACCGTCCTCGTCCAGCGTGACGACGACCGGCTCGCCGAAGACGGTCACCATCAGGGAGTCACCGGCGTGGGGGATCGCGGTGACCAGGTCGATGAAGTGCCAGCCGGAGCGGTAGGCGGTGGCCATCTCTCGGCGGAAGGAGCGGTCGTCTGGTGGCGTCGTCATGTCAAGACCACGCACTGTCGTCGGTGACAGCTTCTCCGTCTCCGCCGGCAGGCGAGGCGGTCACCGCTGCCAGTGACCAGGCGCTGTCCGCTCGTGCGTCACCCTTCTCCACGGAGAGGCCACTCAGAGTCCCGAAGGCCGCAACGGCGGAGAAGGCGGCGACAAGCACCGAGCGAAGCATTCTCTTAGACATAGTCGGCTTCGTCCTCACTTGAAGGTCCCTCTTCCCCCGTCGGATAAGACGATGGCTCATTCAGGCACGTCATGGCCACACAATCGGTGCATCATGTTCCTGCACGTTCAGGACCCTGGGGGGTGGAGATTTGACAACAAATCAGACCGAAGCGACACATCCCCACGCTATTACTGAACTGTGCGAGGAGGGTGCGCACCT
The DNA here is from genome assembly GCF_056430705.1 of Streptomyces sp. NPDC045956. Taxonomy (NCBI): domain Bacteria; kingdom Bacillati; phylum Actinomycetota; class Actinomycetes; order Kitasatosporales; family Streptomycetaceae; genus Streptomyces; species Streptomyces sp. NPDC045956. Next base: position 218,934 of record NZ_JBWKKZ010000007.1, read on the forward strand.
CTACGCGAACGCCCTGCGGACTGGCCGTATCGCCCGTGGGGAGGCCGAGCACGTCCCCTGCCTGGGAGAGTTCGCTCTCCTCCACCCGGACCCCGACGACGCCAACTGGCTGCTCCCCGTGTCTCCCGCCGTCGCCCTCGCGCGACGGCTGAATCCGATCGAGCACGAGATATCCGAGCGCAGGCGCACGTCGATCGAGCTGGCGGCGGCCTTCGAGCCCTTCATGGCCCTGAGCGCGCAAGGCGCGGCACCGACCCACTCGATCAGCGTGCTGGAGGGCCTCGACCGCATCAACTCCGCTCTCGACCTGGCCACGGACCAGTGCCACAGCGAGATGCTCACGGTCCAGCCGAGTGCACGGCACCCCGAGCGCCGGCTCATCGAAGCCCTGGAGCGCGACCGGACGCTGATCGAGCGCGGGGTGCGCATCCGGACTCTTTACCAGCACACGGCGCGGTACAGCCCCGAGCGCCTGGCCTACGTGGACCAGTTCCCGAACGGGAAGGCCGAGTACCGCACCATCGACGAGCTGGTCGAACGCCTCATCATCTGCGACGAGGCCGTGGCGTTCATCCCCATCAGTGACGACCGCCAGGTTGCCCTGGAGATCCGGCACCCGGGTCTGGTTCGCTACCTCATCAAGGTGTTCGAGTTCATCTGGAGCCGAGCGGTGCCGCTCACCGCCGGTGCCCCCTACGAGACGGCCCCCGACGGCATCACCGACATCCAGCACTCGATCGCCAAGCTCCTCGTGGAGGGACACGTCGACGAGGCCATCGCCAGGCGCCTGGGCATGAACGTGCGCACCTGCCGCGCCCACATCGCGAAGCTGGCGACCGTCCTGGGCAGCGGAAGCCGGGCCCAGCTGGGCTACCTGATAGCGCAGTCGGGGATCCTGGAACAGGATTCTCCCGGCCTCGGCGTGGACAGCCGCCCGTGACCGAGGAGAAGCACCGGCACGGTGACGAGGACCTGTGCGAAGCGGGTATCGGCCTCTACGCCCGCGCGTTGCGTGAGGGCCATGTGGGCAGCGCCGCGGCCACAGCGGCGCCGTGCCTGCTCGACACCGGCCTCCTGCACCCGGCCATCGAGGACCTGGGCCGGCTGGAACCGACCGCGCCGACCGTCGCCCTGCAACGACTGCTGCGCACGTCGGACGACCGCATCGCCCGCGAGCGACGGCGTGGCGAACGCCTCGCGGATGTCTTCGAACCCCTCATGCGCCTCGGTACGCGAGCGGCGACCGGCGAGGACACCACGGCGCTCAGAATCCTCAGCAGCAAGGAACGCACAGGGCAGGCCATCGAGGAAGCCATGGCCGAGGGCGAGCACGAGTTGCTGGCGATTCAGCCCTACGATTCGAAAAGCACCAGGCGCCCCGACATCCTCGAAGACGCCATCAAGCGCGACCAGGCCTTCCTCGACCGCGGCACTCGCATGCGCGCGCTCTACCAGCACACCGCACGCCACACCGCATACCCACAGGCCCGCTACGAGCGACTGACCGGCGACGTGGAGGCCCGCACCCTCGACGAGGTCACGGAGCGCCTCATCGTCGTGGACCGCACCGTCGCCTTCATCCCCGCCAACCAGGACCGCTCCCTCGCCCTCGAAGTCCGCCACCCCGCCCTGATCGCCTACTTCGTCAACACCTTCGACCGGCTCTGGCGCCTCGCCACCCCCATGCACCCCCAGGCCGTGCAGCCACCGACGCTCAACGGCGTCAGCCCCCGCCAACGCGCCATAGCCGCTCTCCTCGTCGAAGGCCACACCGACGCAGCCATAGCCGACCGCCTCGGTATGAACGTCCGCACCGCACGCGTCCACATCGCCAAGCTCGCCGCGACCCTGGGCAGCGACAGCCGGGCCCAGCTCGGCTACCTCATCGGGCGGTCGGGGATTCTCGAGCCGGAGGGATGACGGGGGCCGGCGGCGGCGGGGAGCCGTCCAGGCCCGCCTGGGCGATGCGCACCCCCAGCTGTGTGCGGCTCGTCGCGCCCAGGGTCTCCGAGAGGCGGGCGATGTGGGCGCGGGCGGTGCGGACGCTTATGCCGAGCCGTTCCGCGATCACCGCGTCCTGGTGGCCCTCCGCCAGCAGCGCCGCGATGGACTGCTCGCGGTGCGAGATGCCCTCGATGCCGGTGTCGGGAAGCGGGGCCGTGAGGGGGACCGCGAGGCGCCACAGGCGTTCGAAGACCGTGACCAGGTAGGCGATCAGGGCCGGGTGGCGCAGTTCCAGGGCCACCGTGCGGTCGGTGTTGGCGGGGATGAAGGCGACCGTGCGGTCGAAGAGGATGAGCCGGTCGATGACCTCGTCGAGGGTGCGGGCCTCCACCGTGTCGCCCATCAGCTCCAGATAGGTGAGCAGGCCCTGCCCGTGCCGGGCGACGTGCGTGTACAGGTCCCGCATCCGCACCCCGCGCCCGCGCAGTGCCAGCGCCCGGTGCAGCCCCTCCGACAGCTCGTGCTCGCGCCGGATGCCACCGGGCTGGACGGTGAGCACCTCCGTCGTGCACGCCTGCGTCGCCTCGTCCATGGCGGCCTGGATGCGGGACAGGCCGTCCAGGACCCGGATCGCCGTGCCCTCCGTGCCGGCCGGGGTCTGGAGCTGACGGCCCAGCCCCGCGTACCACTCGAAGGCCTCCACCGCCGAACCCACCCGCCGCTGACTCGCGCTGACCTCGTCGTGGACCCCGCGCAGCAGCCGGGTCATGACCTCCTGCGGGGAGGTGGGCACCAGCCAGTCCATGTCGTCGGGGTCGGGGTGCAGCAGGGCCAGTTCGAGGAGGCAGGGGACCGGCTCGGCGTCCCGGCGGGGCACCCGGCCTCGTCGTACGGCCCGGGAGTACAGGCGATCCCCGGCCGCGCACAGCCGGTCGGCACCGTGTGGATGCTCCTGAGCCCCGTGCCCGGCCATCGCCCATCCCACCCCCGGTTCCGGCACTTTCCGCAGCGCAACTATGCGCGGCCCGGACCGGGTCCGCAACACGGCTCGTCCACTACCGGCAGCGGTATTGCACCAGAATCAGCGCTTACGCACACCCCCCACCTCTCCTCGTTGCAACAAGCTGGAGGTGTCGAAGGAGTGTACGCAGCGTGCATGCTGGGTGACGGCGGGACTGACCGGCCCGTCCGTTGCGTCAGGGCGGCGATGGGGGGACGGAGATCGTGATACGCGTGGGAATTCTCGGCCGGGAACCGCTTGAACGGGCCGACGTCAGACGCGTGTTGGAGGACGACGGCAGGACCCGGGTCGTGGGCGAGGCCTCGGACGCGGCGTCGCCCATGGTGCGTACGACCCGCCTGGACGTACGGGTCAGCAGCCACCGCGACCCGGACGAGGCGCTCGACGTCCTCCGGTCGCCGTACAGCACCGTGCCCGACTCCCAGCCTGCTTCGAGACGATCAGGGGGAAATCCACCTGTCGGGGGGATGTGAGAGGACCCACCCCGAAGAGGGGAGGCCGGACTACTTCAGCCCCATCTCCGCGCAAGCCGCCTCGTACTTGGCCGTGCAGATGTCGGAGACCTTGTAGAAGCCGTCCGCGATGATGGTGCCCTTGATGTTGGCCTGCGTGAGGGCGACCACGGGCACCAGCTGGGCGGGGATGCCCTTGTGGGTGGGGCTGTCGACCTTCTCGCGGGCGAGCGCGTCGAACTGGATGTCCCGGCCCTGGACCCGTGCCACGGCCATCTCCGCGGCGTTCTCCGCCTCCTGCGGGTAGGACTTGTACACGCTCATGTACTGCTCGCCGGTGACGATGCGCTGCACCGCGGCGAGTTCCGCGTCCTGGCCGGTGACCGGGGGCAGGTCGGTGACGCCCGCGGCCTCCAGGGACTTGATGATGCCGCCGGCCATGCCGTCGTTGGCGGAGTAGACGGCGGCGATGTTGTCCTTGCCGATCTTCTGGATCGCCTCGGTCATGTTCGCCTCGGCGTTCTCCGGCTTCCAGTCCGCGGTGTCGAAGGACTGGGCGATCGTCACCTTGCCGTTCAGCTCGGACATCGCGCCCGCCTTGAACTGCTTGGCGTTCGGGTCGGTGGGCGAGCCGTTCATCATGACGATCTTGGCGGAGCTGTCCGCACTGTCGCCGAGCGCCTCCACCAGGGAGCGGCCCTGGACCTCGCCGACCAGCTCGTTGTCGAAGGAGATGTACGCGTCGATCGGGCCCTCGGCCAGGCGGTCGTAGGCGATGACCGGGATACCGGCGTCCTTGGCCTTCTGGACGCTCTCCCCGGCGGCCTTCGCGTCGACCGCGTCCAGGACGATCACGTCGACCTGGTCGTCGATCATCTCCTGCATCTGGTCGGCCTGCTTCGACGCGCTCGCCTCGGCGTTGGCGTACTTGACGTTGCCCTGGTCGCGCGTGAGTTCGGCGACCTTCGCCTTGAAGTAGGGGTAGTCGAAGAGGTCGTAGCGCGTGTTCGCCTTCTCCGGGAGCAGCAGGCCCACGGTGATGTCGTTGCCCTTGGTCGGGCTCGCCTTGTCACTGCTCTCCGACGCACCCAGCACCCCGCAGCCGGCCATCGAGAGGGTCATCACGGACGCTGCCACGGATATGGCGATACGACGGGCACGGCTGTTCACTGCGCTTACCTTCCGACACACGGGCGTTGTGGTGACCCAGGTGAAGGAAGCCAACGCTGTCTTCACTAAATCGTCAAGAAGTACTGGACCAATGAGACAGCAACGTTGCGAACGGGCCCGGAGGCCACTCGACCACCGGGCCCTCGCCGCCTGCGCGAGCCGGTCAGTCCGGGGACTGTCCGTGCCGCTTGGGCCGCCACACCACCAGGGCGCTGGTCTGCTGGACCTCCTGGTAGGGGACCAGGTCACGGCGGTACGACGCGTGCACCGCCGCCTCGCGCTGGCGCATCGCCGTGGCCGCGCCCTCCAGGGCGTCCTGCATCTCGGCCATGCGGGCCTGGAGCGCGGCGACCTGGTTCTCCAGTTCGATGATGCGCTTGATTCCGGCCAGATTGATGCCCTCGTCCTGCGACAACTGCTGCACCTGGCGGAGCAGTTCGATGTCGCGGGCCGAGTAGCGCCGGCCGCGCCCGGCCGTGCGGTCCGGGGAGACCAGGCCGAGGCGGTCGTACTGGCGCAGGGTCTGCGGGTGCAGACCGGAGAGCTGGGCCGCCACCGAGATGACGTAGACCGGGGTGTCCTCGGTCAGTTCATACGGATTGCGTCGACGACCGTCCATTCCCGTCAAGCTCCCTTCGCGGCCTGGAACAGCTCCGCCCGCGGATCCTCCTCCGCGGTCGCCTCGCGATACGCCTCGAGCGCGTCACGAGCCTTCCCCGTCAGGTCCTTCGGAACACTCACCTCCACGGTGACCAGGAGGTCACCGCGGGTGCCGTCCTTGCGGACCGCTCCCTTGCCCCGGGCGCGCATGGTGCGGCCGTTGGGGGTGCCCTCCGGCAGCTTCAGCGTGACCGGCGGCCCGCCCAGGGTCGGGACCCGGACCTCGCCGCCGAGGGCCGCCTCGGCGTACGTCACCGGGACGGTGACCGTGAGGTTGTCGCCCCGGCGGCCGAAGACGGGGTGGTCCTTGACGTGCACGACCACGTACAGGTCGCCCGCCGGTCCGCCCCGCTCGCCCGGTGTGCCCTTGCCGCGCAGCCGGATGCGCTGCCCGTCGGAGACCCCGGCCGGGATGCGGACCTGCATCGTCCGGGAGGACTTGGCCCGTCCGGAGCCCTTGCAGACGTCGCAGGGGTCCTCCGCGATCAGACCGCGGCCCTTGCAGTCGGGGCACGGGTCGGTCAGCGAGAAGCCGCCGCCCGAACCCCGGGCGACCTGCCCGGTGCCGACGCAGGTCGGGCACACGCGGGGTGTGCCGTTCTTGTCGCCGGTGCCCGAACAGGCCTTGCAGGGTGCCTGCGAGGACATCCGCAGCGGGACCGTCGCGCCCTCGATGGCCTCGGTGAAGCTGAGGGTGACCTCGGACTCGATGTCCTGGCCGCGGCGCGGCTGGGTCCGCGTGCCGGTGCCGGGGCCGCCGGCACCGGTGCGGTTGAACAGCCCGCCGAAGACGTCGCCCAGGCCGCCGCCGAAGCCGCCGGCGCCCTGGCTCCCGCCCTGGGCGCCGCCTCCGAAGAGGTCGCCCAGGTCGAAGTTGAAGGTGCCGCCGCCGCCCGCGCCCGGCCCCGGGCGGAAACCGCCGTTGCCGAAGAGGGCGCGGGCCTCGTCGTACTCCTTGCGCTTCTTGGGGTCACCGAGGATGTCGTTGGCCTCGGAGATCTCCTTGAAGCGCTCCTCCGCCTTGACGTTTCCCTTGTTGGCGTCCGGGTGGAACTCGCGGGCGAGCTTCCGGTACGCCTTCTTGATCTCGGCCTCGGTGGCGTCCTTGGGGACGCCGAGGACCTTGTAGTAGTCCTTCTCGATGAAGTCCTTGGTGCTCATCCCCGACGTCCCTCCTTCCTCGTCGTCTCAAGCTCAGCCCTCGTCCGGGCCACCGCTCTCCTTGTTCTCCACGGCGTCGGAGCCTTCCTCGGCCTCGGTGCCCTCCTCGGCCGGCTTGACCGTCTGCGCACCCGGCTGCGGCTCGGCCACGGCCACCCGCGCGGGGCGGATGGTGCGCTCGCCGATCCGGTACCCGGGCTGCAGGATCGCCACGCAGGTCGTCTCGGTGACGTCCGGCGCGTAGGAGTGCATCAGGGCTTCGTGGATCGTCGGGTCGAAGGGCTCGCCCTCCTTGCCGAACTGCTGGAGGCCCAGCTTGGCCACCGTGGTCTCCAGCGACTCCGCGACGGACTTGAAGCCGCCGACCAGTTCGCCGTGTTCCCGGGCGCGACCGATGTCGTCGAGCACGGGAAGCAGCTCGGACAGGAGGTTCGCGACGGCGACCTCCTTGACCGCGACGCGGTCCCGCTCCACCCGGCGGCGGTAGTTCTGGTACTCGGCCTGGAGGCGCTGGAGGTCCGCCGTGCGCTCGTTGAGCGCGGTGCGCACCTGGTCCAGCTGGGCCACCAGGCCCGCGTTCTCGCTCGCGTCCCCGGCCGGGGCCGCGGCCTCCTCCGAAGAGGGGGCGGCGGCCTTCGGCTCGGCGTCGTCAGGGCTGGCGCCGGAGGGGACGTCGGGCTTCTCCTCGAAGCCCGGGGTCTCCTCCGTCACGCGGCACCGTCCTTGCGCTCGTCGTCCACGATCTCGGCGTCGACGACGTCGTCGTCCCCGCCCTTGTCACCGGCCTGGGCACCCTCGCCGGGAGCCTCGCCGCCGGCGGCCTGCGCGCCCTGGGCGTCGGCGTACATCGCCTGGCCCAGCTTCTGCGAGACGGCGGCGACCTTCTCGGTGGCGGTGCGGATCTCGGCGGTGTCCTCGCCCTTGAGCTTCTCCTTCAGCTCGGCGACGGCGCCCTCGACCTCGGTCTTGATCTCGCCGGGGACCTTGTCCTCGTTGTCCTTGAGGAACTTCTCCGTCTGGTAGACGAGCTGCTCGCCCTGGTTGCGGGACTCGGCGGCCTCGCGGCGGGCGTGGTCCTCCTCCGCGTACTTCTCGGCCTCCTGGCGCATCCGGTCGACCTCGTCCTTCGGCAGCGAGGAGCCGCCGGTGACGGTCATCTTCTGCTCCTTGCCCGTGCCCAGGTCCTTCGCGGTCACGTGCATGATGCCGTTGGCGTCGATGTCGAAGGCGACCTCGATCTGCGGGACGCCGCGGGGCGCCGGCGGCAGACCGGTCAGCTCGAACATCCCGAGCTTCTTGTTGTACGCCGCGATCTCGCGCTCGCCCTGGTAGACCTGGATCTGCACGGAGGGCTGGTTGTCCTCGGCGGTGGTGAAGATCTCCGAACGCTTCGTCGGGATCGTCGTGTTCCGCTCGATCAGCTTGGTCATGATGCCGCCCTTGGTCTCGATACCGAGGGACAGCGGGGTGACGTCGAGGAGCAGGACGTCCTTGACCTCGCCCTTGAGGACACCGGCCTGGAGGGCGGCGCCGATGGCGACGACCTCGTCCGGGTTGACGCCCTTGTTGGCGTCCTTGCCGCCGGTCAGCTCCTTGACCAGCTCGGCGACGGCGGGCATGCGGGTGGAGCCACCGACGAGGACGACGTGGTCGATCTCGGACAGCTGGATGCCGGCGTCCTTGATGACGTTGTGGAACGGCGTCTTGCAGCGCTCCAGCAGGTCGGCCGTCAGCTGCTGGAACTGAGCGCGCGTCAGCTTCTCGTCCAGGTGCAGCGGGCCCTCGGCGGAGGCCGTGATGTAGGGGAGGTTGATCGAGGTCTCGGTGGACGAGGACAGCTCGATCTTCGCCTTCTCGGCGGCCTCGCGCAGGCGCTGGAGCGCCATCTTGTCCTTGGAGAGGTCCACGCCGTGGCCGGACTGGAACTGCTTGACCAGGTAGTCGACGACGCGCTGGTCCCAGTCGTCACCACCGAGGTGGTTGTCACCGTTGGTGGCCTTCACCTCGACGACGCCGTCGCCGATCTCCAGCAGCGAGACGTCGAACGTACCGCCACCGAGGTCGAAGACCAGGATGATCTGCTCGTCCTTGTCGAGGCCGTACGCCAGCGCGGCGGCCGTCGGCTCGTTGACGATGCGCAGCACGTTGAGGCCCGCGATCTCACCGGCCTCCTTGGTGGCCTGGCGCTCGGCGTCGTTGAAGTACGCCGGGACGGTGATGACCGCGTCGGTCACCTTCTCGCCCAGGTAGGACTCGGCGTCCCGCTTCAGCTTCTGCAGCACGAAGGCGCTGATCTGCTGCGGGTTGAAGTCCTTGCCGTCCAGGTTGATCTTCCAGTCGGTGCCCATGTGGCGCTTGACCGACCGGATGGTCCTGTCGACGTTCGTGACCGCCTGGCGCTTGGCCACCTCGCCGACCAGCACCTCGCCGTTCTTGGCGAAGGCGACGACGGACGGCGTGGTCCTGGCGCCCTCGGCGTTGGTGATGACGGTGGGCTCGCCGCCCTCCAGAACGCTGACGACGGAGTTAGTCGTGCCCAGGTCGATGCCGACCGCACGTGCCATGGTGAATAACCTCCAGCTGACTTGAGTGGAACAGGCTCAAGTGTGCAGGACGCATTTCGCTGCGTCAACAGAGGTGAGTCGAACAGGCTCAACTCTTATCCGTTCCTTACACGCAACGCCTCGCTGACCTGCGCTTCCTCCGGCCGCCGGGTCTGACGAACCGGGAAAATCGTCCCCCGGGAGGACGCCTCGCCCGGGGCTCCGGTTGCGCCGGGAGACGTCCGAGACCCCTGGGTCTGCGTCGGGCGCCGCCGGGACGGCACGTCCGCCCCCACCCTCCGGGACCCGCCCCCGCCCTCCCGCCGCGCCTCGTGCGGCCGCGCCCGGCGCTCCCCCGGAGCCGGCGTCCCCCGCGCCCCGTACACCCGTACCCGCAACAGCGCCGCCGACCCGGCCGCCGCCCCGACGGCCACCCAGAGCACCGCCACCCGACCGGCCCAGCCGGTGTGCACGAGTACGCCCACGAGCACCCCGCAGAAGGAGGACACCGCGAGCACCACCACCGCACCCTGCGGGGTGAGGCCCAGTCGGCGCAGCCGGTGGGCGAGATGGTCGGGCCCGCCGCGCAGCAGGGGCCGTCCGGCGAGCCGGCGGGAGAGGAGGACGAGGACGGCGTCCACCCCCGCGAGCGCCGTCAGCGCGAACGCCACCCCCGCGCCGGCCAGGGGCTCGTGCCCCGCACGGGTGAACACGGTCGCCCCGGCGAGCAGGAAGCCCGCGAAGAGCGACCCGCAGGCCCCGAGGGTGATCCGCGCGGGGTGCCAGTTGTGCAGCAGGAAGCCGGTCAGCGCGGCGGCCAGGGCGAGCAGCAGCACCGCCAGCCCGTCCATCAGCTCCGCCGCCGCGCAGGCGCCGACCCCGAAGGCGGTCACGACACCCACCGTGCCGGCCACCCCGTCGGCGTGGTCGAGCCCCCGGAAGGCCACGGCGACCACCGTGATCCAGCCCGCCGCGAGCCCCCCGGCCACCGGCCCGGTCTCGCCGTACGGCACCGCGCAGGCCGCCGCGACGGCCGTACCGGCGAGCAGCCACCGCCGCCGCAGCCGCCAGACGTCGGCGGCCAGACCGAGCGCGCCGACGGCGACCCCGGCCGCGAGCAGCCGTCCGACGCCCGAACCGAGCGGCACGACACCCGTCCGGTCCCCCGTCCACGCGACCGCGCCGGTGACGAGGACGACGGCCGCACCGCCCAGCAGGGGCACGGGCCGCTGCCGCCGCCGGTCGACGAGGGCGAGGCGCAGGGCGGGCGCCCTCAGCAGCGCGGCGAGGAGGGCGGCGAGAAGGAAGGAGGCGGTGGCTGCGGCGATCCCATAGAGCACGGGCCCAAGCTATGCCCGAACCAGGTCGAATATCATGATTTGGGACGAATGGCGCGTCCGCGCCCCGAAGCCCGCCCAGCCGCCCCCCGGCCGCACCGGACGCCACCCCCGTGGTCAGGGTTGCCTCAGCGACGCAGATCACCGCACGTCCGACTACAGTGCGGCGCAGGATGGGGGTAGTCTCGAACGGACTGCCTAAGTTACCGCTTAGTAATACCGCCCCCTCGTCACCTCGCAGGCCCGAGGAGCCCCCAAATGCAACTCGCCGCGATCATCGTGTCGCTGGTCCTGATCGTGGTCGGCGTGGCACTGTTCGGCCGCGCCGTCCTCCAGATCGTCAACTACATGCGGCTGGGCCAGCCGGTGCCGGCCGGACTGCGGACCAATGCCCCCGTGGCCCGCACCGTCACCGTGGTCCGGGAGTTCCTCGGCCACACCCGGATGAACCGCTGGGGCATCGTCGGGGTGGCGCACTGGTTCGTGGCGGTGGGCTTCTTCTCGCTGCTGCTGACGATCGTCAACGCGGTCGGCCAGCTCTTCCAGGCCGACTGGATCCTGCCGGTCATCGGCGACTGGGCGCCGTACAACGTCTTCGTCGAGTTCATCGGCACGATGACCGTGCTCGGCATCCTGGTCCTGATCGCGATCCGGCAGCTGAGCAAGCCGAACAAGCCGGGCCGCAAGTCCCGCTTCGCCGGCTCCAACTTCGGCCAGGCGTACTTCGTCGAGGCCGTCATCCTCATCGTCGGCGTCTGCATCTTCATGCTGCACGCGCTGGAGGGCGCCCTCCACCACGTGGACGGCTACGAGGCCTCGTTCTTCATCTCGTACCCGGTCGTCTCCGCACTCGGCGACCTGGACGTCTCCACGCTCCAGAACCTCGTCTACCTCTTCGCCGGCCTGAAGATCGCGACCTCGTTCATCTGGATGATCACGGTCGCCCTCAAGACCGACATGGGCGTGGCCTGGCACCGCTTCCTGGCCTTCCCGAACATCTGGTTCAAGCGCAACGCCGACGGCGACGTCTCGCTCGGCGCCCTGCTGCCGATGACCTCCGGCGGCAAGCCGATCGACTTCACCGACCCCGGTGACGACGACGTCTTCGGCGTCTCCCAGGTCGAGCAGTTCTCCTGGAAGGGCCTGCTGGACTTCTCCACCTGCACCGAGTGCGGCCGCTGCCAGTCGCAGTGCCCCGCGTGGAACACCGGCAAGCCGCTCTCCCCCAAGCTCCTGATCATGTCCCTGCGCGACCACGCGCACGCCAAGGCCCCCTACCTGCTGGCCGGCGGCGGCAAGACCATGGAGGGCGAGGAGAAGGCGTCCGAGGAGCAGCTGAAGGACGTCCCCGCGGCCGCCCTCGCCGAGGCCGAGCGCCCCCTGATCGGCACCCTCGAAGAGAACGGCGTCATCGACCCGGACGTCCTGTGGTCCTGCACCACCTGCGGCGCCTGCGTCGAGCAGTGCCCGGTCGACATCGAGCACGTCGACCACATCGTCGACATGCGCCGCTACCAGGTCATGATCGAGTCGGCGTTCCCGTCCGAGGCGGGCACGATGCTCAAGAACCTGGAGAAGAAGGGCAACCCCTGGGGCCTGGCGAAGAAGCAGCGCCTGGAGTGGCTCAAGGAGCTGGACTTCGAGGTCCCGGTCGTCGGCAAGGACATCGAGGACCTCACCGAGGTCGAGTACCTCTACTGGGTCGGCTGCGCCGGCGCCCTGGAGGACCGCGCCAAGAAGACCACCAAGGCCTTCGCCGAGCTGCTGCACATCGCGGGCGTGAAGTTCGCCATCATGGGCGGCGACGAGAAGTGCACCGGTGACTCGGCACGGCGCCTGGGCAACGAGCCGCTCTTCCAGGAACTGGGCATGGAGAACGTCATGTCCCTCAACGCCGCCTTCGGCGAGGAGATGGACGACGACGGCAAGGTCACCGACGAGTCCCGCAAGCCGAAGTCGGCCAAGAAGATCGTCGCGACCTGCCCGCACTGCCTCAACACCCTGGGCAACGAGTACCCGCAGCTCGGCGGCGACTACGAGGTCATCCACCACACCCAGCTGCTCCAGCACCTCGTCGACGAGGGCAAGCTGCTCCCGGTGACCCCGGTCGAGGGCATCATCACGTACCACGACCCCTGCTACCTGGGCCGGCACAACAAGATCTACACGCCGCCGCGCGAGATCATCGCCGCCGTCCCGGGCGTCCGCAACGAGGAGATGCACCGCCACAAGGAGCGCGGCTTCTGCTGCGGCGCCGGCGGCGCGCGGATGTGGATGGAGGAGCGGATCGGCAAGCGCATCAACAACGAGCGCGTCGACGAGGCCCTGTCGGTCAACCCCGACATCGTCTCCACCGCCTGCCCGTTCTGCCTCGTGATGCTCACCGACTCCGTCAACGGCAAGAAGAACGACGGCAAGGCCAAGGAGTCCATCCAGGTCGTCGACGTCGCCCAGCTCCTGCTGGACTCCGTCAAGACCCCGGCCGACCCGGCGGGCGAGCCGGAGCCGGAGAGCGAGCCGACGCCGGAACCGGTGAAGTAGCCGCCGGCCGCGCATCCTCACGAACGACACCCCCAGGTTCCGTCCGGACCTGGGGGTGTCGCCGTATCTCGAACACGTGCATCATTAGCCGGTCGTTGCCGGAGCCACGTATGCCTACGGCCGAGACCGACGATGCGGGCGGTACGACCGAGACGGTCGATACCCGCGAGACGACCGAGACGGGCTGTACGGGCGAGACGGGCTGTACGGGCGAGACGGGCAAGGCGGACGAGATGGCCGAGACGGACGAGGTGAGCGGTACGGTGCGCGTGCGAAGAAGCACCCTGACCAGCACGACAGCCGCCCTCGGTTGCCTGCTGCTGGCCGCCTGCGGCCAGGGAGGGACGGCACCCACCGCGGAGGACACCGCTCCCACCCCCGTACGCGCCGCCCAGGCCCCCGCCCCCGCCCCGCTCCCCGTCCCGCGCGGCGACGGCAGCGAGGTCCCCGATGACTTCAACGGCGACGGCCACCGCGACCTCGTCCTGGACGACCTCGTCAAGGCGCAGAGCCACGCGGACGACGCCGGCATCGGCATCGTCTACGGCTCCTCGCGCGGACCGGTCCCCGGCACCCGGCAGTTGCTCACCCCGAAGAAGTACGCGGCGCCCACCGACGGGCAGTTGCCGGCCGTCTTCGAGGCCGAGGCGAGCTGCGACCTCGACGGCGACGGCTTCACCGACCTGGTGGTCACCACCGACCCGCCCTACGACGGCCAGGGCCGCCCCCCGGTGCCCCTCCAGCTCCTCTTCGGCTCCCCCTCCGGCCCGGCAGGCCGCGCGGTCCCGCTGACCGTCCCCGAGCGGGCCCGCTACGGCAACGACTGGCCCGAACGCCCGGTGTGCGGCGACTTCGACGGCGACGGCGCCCAGGACCTGGTCCTCCACGCCTCGGCCGGCCGGCTCAGCTACCTGCGCGGCCCCTTCACCCGAGAGGGCGCCCCCAGCGCGGCCGGCGCGCCCCTCGCCTCCCCGGGCGAGGCGCCGACCGGCCCCGCCGCCGACGTGGACCGGGACGGGTACGACGACCTGGTCGTCCGCGCCTCGGCGGGCCCCGGCAAGGCGGCCGTCGTCCTGGGCGGCCCGGCGGGCCCCGCCCGCACCGGCGTAGCCCTCCCCGCCGGCGACGACATCGCCCTGGGCGCCTTCGGCCGCGGCAAGGCACTGGACGCGGCCGTGGGCACCGCGGGCGGCACCGCGATGCGCTACGACCTCCCCACCGCCGCCCGCAGCACCCTCGACCTCCCCGGCTCGACGCTCGACGCCGCCGACTTCGACGGCGACGGCCTGAGCGAGCTGGTCTCCAGCGGCAACGGGGTGCGCATCCTCCCCGGCCGCGCCACGGGCCCCACGACGGCGGGCGCGGTCACGGTGCGGCCCGCGGCGACCGGCACCACGCAGGTGCTGACGACCGGCGACTTCGACGGCGACGACCTGGCGGACCTGGTGGTGCGGACGTACCGCGGCGACACGCAGGACACCGTCGCGGTGTACCGGGGCGCGGAGCGGGGCCTGGTGGCGGCGGAGGCGGCGGTCGCCTTCTCCACGTCGGCGTTCCTGACCCCGTAGGGAACGGACCGTCCGGCCGTACGCGGACGCCGCGGGAGTCCCCGGGGAGCCCTCAGGGAGTTCTCGGGGCTGTCCCGTAAGGGATGTCACAGCTCGGCCGCAAAGGCCGCCCCGAAAGGCCGCGCCCCGCACGTCACTCTCCGGGACCAGGTACGTTCGAAGGCGTGGCTGGATTCAGGATCGGACGCGGCCGGGACAACGGCGCTCCGCACGCGCGACCGCAACGCCCACCGTACGGACAGCAGGCGCCCCAGGGACCGTCGTACGGCGGTCCCGCGACGCCTCGGCAGCCGTACCCGCAGCAGCCGTACGGGGGTGGCGCCCCCGGCGCGGGCGGCTCACCGTGGCCACAGCCGCACGGCGGCGGGCACGGTGAGCCGGAGTACTTCGGCGACGGCGGCCACCCCCAGGGCGGCCCCCACGGGGGACAGCCCCCGTACGACCCGTACGCCGCCAACAACCCGGGCCACACCCAGGCGTTCACCGTCGACGACCCCTACAACCAGGGCGAGACCTACCGCGCCGGCTCCGCCGCGCCGCCCGGCCCGGTCGGCCCCCGCCTGCACTGGAAGGCACTGCTGAAGGGCGTCGTCCTCGCCCCCAACCAGACCTTCCTCCAGATGCGGGACTACGCGATGTGGGCCCCGGCGCTCATCGTGACCTTCCTCTACGGCCTGCTGGCGGTCTTCGGCTTCGACGGCGCCCGCGAGGAGGCCATCAACGCCACCCTCTCGAACGCGGTCCCGATCGTCCTGACCACGGCCGTGGCGATGGTGCTGAGCGCGTTCGTCCTGGGCGTGGTCACCCACACCCTGGCCCGCCAGCTCGGCGGCGACGGAGCCTGGCAGCCCACGGTCGGCCTCTCCATGCTGATCATGTCCCTCACGGACGCCCCGCGCCTGGTCGTCGCGCTCTTCGCCGGCGGCGACGCGCCCTTCGTCCAGATCCTGGGCTGGGCCACCTGGGTCGCGGCCGGCGCCCTGCTGACCCTCATGGTCAGCCGCTCCCACGACCTGCCCTGGCCGAAGGCGCTGGGCGCGTCGGCGATCCAGCTGATCGCCCTGCTGTCGATCGTGAAGCTCGGCACGTTCTAGCGGCCGTCCCCGGCACGCAGAAAGGGCCCGCGGCGCAACGCCGGGGGCCCTTCTCCATGTCCTCACGCACCGCGCGTCCCGACGCTCAGGCGTCGAGCACCTGCCCGGTCCTGCGCACCACCGGCGGTTCCACACTCCACGGGAAGTTGATCCACTCGTCGGTCCGCTTCCACACGTACTCGCACTGGACGAGCGAGTGGGACTTCTCATAGATCACGGCGCTGCGGACCTCGGCGACGGTGTCCAGGCAGAAGTCCCGCACCAGCTTCAGCGTCTTGCCGGTGTCCGCGACGTCGTCCGTGATGAGGACCTTCTTGCGGGAGAAGTCGATGACGTTGGGCACCGGCGCCAGCATGACCGGCATCTCCAGGGTGGTCCCGACCCCGGTGTAGAACTCCACGTTCACGAGGTGGATGTTCTTGCAGTCGAGCGCGTACGCCAGGCCGCCGGCGACGAAGACCCCGCCGCGGGCGATCGACAGCACTATGTCGGGCTCGTAGCCGTCGTCGGCGACGGCCTGAGCCAGCTCGCGCACCGCGACGCCGAACTGCTCGTAGGTCAGGTTCTCCCGTACTTCACTCATGCGCGCGTCCTGCTCATACCTGGGTCCGATGGAAGTTGATGAAGGACCGGGAGGCGGTCGGCCCCCGCTGCCCCTGGTAACGGGACCCGTACCGCTCGCTCCCGTACGGGTGCTCGGCCGGCGACGTGAGCCGGAACAGGCACAGCTGCCCGATCTTCATCCCCGGCCACAGCTTGATCGGCAGGGTCGCGAGATTGCTCAGTTCGAGCGTCACGTGCCCGGAGAACCCCGGGTCGATGAACCCGGCGGTGGAGTGCGTGACCAGCCCGAGCCGCCCCAGCGAGCTCTTCCCCTCCAGCCGCGAGGCGAGGTCGTCGGGCAGCGAGACGACCTCGTACGTGCTGGCCAGCACGAACTCGCCGGGATGCAGGATGAACGGCTCGTCCCCCTCCGGCTCCACGAGCCGGGTCAGATCCGTCTGCTCGACGGAGGGGTCGATGTGCGGGTACCGGTGATTCTCGAACACCCGGAAATAGCGGTCGAGACGTACGTCGATGCTCGACGGCTGCACCATGGAGTCGTCGAAAGGATCGATACGCACCCGCCCGGAATCGATCTCGGCCCGGATGTCCTTGTCTGAGAGAAGCACGCACCGAGGATACGCAAGGCGCGCGGAGCTGCGACAACCGCCGCCGCGCCGCGCGCCCGAACCTCACCCGGGGTGTGTGCTACCGCTTCACCGCACCCACCACCGGCACGGCACTCCGCAGCCGCGCGCACCGCGGACATCGGACGAGCCGACCGGGGCCGAGTCGCTCGGCCTTCTGCATCGGGAACGAAGCGGCGGTGAACACGTGCCCATCGGCACAGCGGAGGACGGTGTGATCCAACAAGTCCTTCAAGTCCCTTCCCCAAGAGCCTCGTCCGGCTGACTACCCTGACGACAAAAGCCACAGTACGGGATCAAAGGAACGACTCTCCAGGCGGCACTCCGGCCCCTCCCGGCTCCTTCGCGGGGGCCCACCGTACGCCCCAACTCCGTCTGCCCGCAGCCGCGTCCCGCACACCTCCACGCACGTCGGCCCCACGGCGCGAACACCGGGGGCCGACGATGGGGTAGAGTGACCGAGCGTCCAGGCACCGACCTCGGTCGGCGTCTTACGCGGGTGTAGTTTAATGGTAGAACATCAGCTTCCCAAGCTGAGAGCGCGAGTTCGATTCTCGTCACCCGCTCCATACAAAAGGCCCAGGTCATCGACCCGGGCCTTTTCTCTGTTCTTGGTGATCACTCGTCGCGTGCATGAAAGCACCTCGATGATGTCCTCCGCCTCCATCACAGCGTCCGCTCCCTGTGTCCAACCACTCCGGGGCATGTCTCACCGGACACCGCACCGTGCGCCACCGATCGGACAGGGATCGTGGTGACGCGATCCTGCGCGTCCAGGCCGCTGGGACCGTCTTCCTCCGCGCCTTGGCTGCCAACTACGCCGTCACGGTGGCAGTTGAGCAAGTCTTCTGGTGGGAGACGGGCTTCGAGAGGCAGGCGTCTCTGGCGCCTCCGGTCAGCCGGGCACGCTTGGCCGCCACGGCCTCGGAGGCCAGGCGCTCCAGTGGTACGGGCCGGCACCCGGCAAATGAACCCAGGAGGGCGGACGTTCGGCTGGGTCGTGGAAGCCTCGGCCACCGGACTGAGCCCCTGCCTTTCCCGGAGAGGGGACCGCTGCACCGCGCCGGTGGCGTCCGCGTCCACCCCGGGGTAGGTCCATACAGCAGAGCGCCGTGCTCACGCTCGGCTCGCCGGGGCGATCTCGTCGATCAGGCCGCGGATGCGCTTCTCGATCTCGTCGCGGATCGGGCGGACCGCTTCGATCCCCTGCCCGGCCGGGTCGGGCAGCTCCCAGTCGAGGTAGCGCTTGCCGGGGAAGACGGGGCAGGTGTCACCGCAGCCCATCGTGATCACGACGTCGGACGCCTGGACGGCTTCGGTCGTGAGCACCTTGGGTACCTCGGCCGCGATGTCGATGTCCACCTCGGCCATGGCCGCGACGACGGCCGGGTTGACGGTGGCGGCGGGGGCGGAGCCGGCGGAGCGGACCTGGACGCGGTCGCCCGCGAGGTGGGTGAGGAAGGCGGCGGCCATCTGCGAGCGTCCGGCGTTGTGGACGCAGACGAACAGGACGGACGAGGCGGCGGCGGTGTCAGGCATGGGCGGTGTCTTCCTGGGGTGCGGGAGTGGCGGCCGGTGCGGGGAAGCAGCGGCGCGCGCGCAGGGCGACGTACACGAGGCCGATCAGCACGGGCACCTCGATGAGGGGGCCCACGACGCCGGCGAGGGCCTGGCCGGAGGAGGCGCCGAAGGTGGCGATGGCGACCGCGATGGCCAGTTCGAAGTTGTTGCCCGCGGCGGTGAAGGCCAGCGTCGTCGCACGGGGGTGGTCGAGGCCGACGGCACGACCGAGGAACATCGATCCGGCCCACATGATCGCGAAGTAGGCCAGCAGCGGCAGGGCGATGCGGGCGACGTCGAAGGGCTGCGAGGTGATGGCTTCGCCCTGCAGGGCGAAGAGGATGACGATCGTGAAGAGCAGGCCGTACAGGGCGAAGGGGCCGACGCGCGGGATGAACTTGGCTTCGTACCAGGTGCGGCCCTTGGTCTTCTCGCCGATGCGGCGGGTGAGGTAGCCGGCTGCGAGCGGGATGCCGAGGAAGACGAGCACGCTCCGGGCGATCTCCCACACCGAGACGTCCAGACCGGTCTGTTCCAGGCCGAGCCGGCCGGGCAGGAACGAGAGGTAGAACCAGCCGAGCGCCGAGAACGCGATGACCTGGAAGACGGAGTTCAGGGCGACCAGGACGGCCGCGGCCTCACGGTGGCCGCAGGCGAGGTCGTTCCAGATGATGACCATGGCGATGCAGCGGGCCAGGCCGACGATGATCAGGCCGGTGCGGTAGGCGGGCAGGTCCGGCAGGAACAGCCAGGCCAGGGCGAACATCAGCGCCGGGCCGATGATCCAGTTGAGCAGCAGAGACAGCAGCAGGAGGCGGCGGTCGCGGGTGACGGTGTCGAGGCGGTCGTAGCGGACCTTGGCCAGCACCGGGTACATCATCACGAGCAGGCCCAGGGCGATCGGCAGGGACACCCCCGTCACGGTCACCTCGGCCAGCGTGTCACCCAGGCCCGGCACCAAGCGGCCCAGGCCCAGCCCGGCAGCCATGGCGGCAAGGATCCAGACGGCGAGGTAGCGGTCCACGAAGGACAGACGCCCCGCTACGTTCTGCTCGGGAGCAGCAGTACTCACGAAGCAGCTCCGGCCGGCGTGCCGCGGTCGGGCAGAGGCGCACCCATGGGGCGGGTCAGGATGCTCGCCAACCGGTCGGTCATCTCCGGGACCAGCCAGTAGTAGACCCAGGTGCCGCGCCGCTCGCAGTCGATGAGACCGGCCTGCCGCAGCAGCTTCAGGTGATGCGAGATCGTCGGCTGGGACAGGTCGAAGGCCGGGGTCAGGTCACAGACGCACACCTCGCCGCCCGACCGTGAGGCGATCATCGACAGCAGCCGCAGCCGCACCGGATCACCCAGTGCCTTGAACACCTTCGCCAGCTCCACGGCCTGGCCCTCGTCCAGGGGAGCGGTCAGCAGCCCCGGGCAGCAGGTCGCGGACTCGTCGGTCCGGCCGAGCACCACCATCTCTTGATTCGACATGCCTCTATGTTGACATCCTTCGATTCAGCGCGCAATGTTGCATCGAAGGACATCGAAACAACCGGATGGGAGCCCTGCCATGTCCCGCGCTCAGCTCGCCCTGCGTGTCAGTGACCTGGAAGCGTCGATCACCTTCTACTCGAAGCTGTTCGGCACCGACCCGGCCAAGCGGCGCGAGGGCTACGCCAACTTCGCCCTCACCGAGCCCCCGCTCAAGCTCGTCCTCATCGAGGGCGAGCCGGGCGAGGAGACCCGACTGGACCACCTCGGCGTCGAGGTCGCGTCCACCGACCAGGTCACCGCGGCCACGAACCGGCTCAAGGACGCCGGCCTGGCCACCTTCGAGGAGAACGACACCTCCTGCTGCTACGCACTCCAGGACAAGGTGTGGGTGCACGGCCCCGGCAAGGAGCCCTGGGAGGTCTACGTCGTGAAGGCCGACGCCGACACCCTCGGCAAGAGCACCGGCCCCCACGCCACCGGCGACGGCTGCTGCACCGGCCAGGCCGCAGAGGAGGCGCCGAGCGCCGCGGGCTGTGCCTGCGGCTGAGGGAGTGCGAGGAAACGGGTGAGAACGGGCCCCGGCTACGGTCGGGGCCTCCTCGCGTCAGCGCGCCCCGCGACAGTCACAGGGCCCTCCGCCGGGCTGGGGCGACTGCGCGGATCAGGCCGGAGTGTCCGTCGCAGATCGGAGGGCATGCCCGAGGTGGGTGACGGCGCGAAGGGCTGCCGCCCTCGCTCGGCGTTCCGCCCGACCGGGCATCATCGCGCCCTCCTGCCCTTCGAGAACCGTCATGGACGGGAACAGGCGGTCCGGGCGGTGCTGTTGCATCGACCGGGGCACCGGCACCGCGGGGCACCAGGCTGCCCGTCGCACCAGGGGCCGGGTGGCAGGGTCGCGGTGTGCCCGCCACGCCAGTGGACCACGACGTATCTCCGCAGGAGGACTGTTTCCATGACCGACCGGCCCTTGACCCTCATGGCTGTGCACGCCCACCCCGACGACGAGGCCACCGGCACCGGAGGGGTCCTCGCGCGGTACGCGGCGGAGGGCATCCGCACGGTGCTCGTGACGTGTACCGACGGCGGTTGCGGGGACGGGCCGGGGGGCGTGAAGCCGGGTGATCCCGGGCATGATCCGGCGGCGGTCGCCTCGATGCGCCGGCGTGAACTCGAGGCGAGCTGCGAGGTGCTGAAGATCAGCGACCTGGAGATGCTGGACTACGCCGACTCCGGGATGATGGGCTGGCCCAGCAACGACGCCCCCGGGTCCTTCTGGCGGACCCCCGTCGAGGAGGGCGCCGCCCGGCTCGCGGAACTCATGCGGCACTACCGACCCGATGTGGTCGTCACCTACGACGAGAACGGCTTCTACGGTCACCCCGACCACATCCAGGCCCACCGCATCACGATGGCGGCGCTGGAGATGACCGGGCTGACGCCGAAGGTGTACTGGACCACGATGCCCCGCTCGGAGATGCGCCGGTTCGGCGAGATCATGCGCGAGATCGACCCCGACATGCCCGAGCCGGACCCCGCCGAGACCGCCGCGATGGCCGAGATCGGTCTCCCCGACGACGAGATCACCACGTGGGTGGACGCCACCGCGTTCAGCGGGCAGAAGTTCGACGCGCTGGCCGCGCACGCCAGTCAGGGCGAGAACATCTTCTTCCTCAGGATGGGCAAGGAGAGGTTCGGCGAGCTGATGGGCACGGAGACCTTCGTGCGGGTCCAGGACGCGACAGGCGCCGCCCTGCCCGAGAACGACCTCTTCGCCGGACTGCGCTGATCCGCACCTAATGGGGTCGCCGCCGGGACCAGAGGGTGAGGTCGCTGCTGGTGGCGACGGCCAGGGTGAGGCCGGAGGGTGAGAACCCGGCGGTACGGAGTTCCGAGTACTCGGAGTGGAAGACGTGCCACCAGGTCTCGCCCGCCGCGCCTCCGCGGGTCCCGCCGGCCGCGGACAGGATGACGCGGTCGTGGGGCCATTCCGGGCTGACGACGTCCAGGGACCAGCCGTCGGGGGTGGTGCGGTGCAGGCCGCCGCCGAAGAGGCCGGCTATGCGGACCTGGGTGCCTCCGATCGGCCCGAGGCCGGGGCAGGAGAGCTCCGGGTGGGCGTCGGGGGTGCTGGTGTCGGGGTCGGGGTCCCGATCGCGGGCGATCTTCTCGCCGGTGACGGCGTCGAAGAGCCCGTGGCCGTCGCTCGAGACGACCATGACGAGGTCGTGGCCGTGGTCGGGGTGGACGGCGAAACCGATGCCGAGCAGGCCGCCGATGGGGGTTCGGCGGTCGAGTACCGGCCGCCACGGCCCCGGGGCCGGCATGACGGGGGCGGCGAGGTAGCGCTCGCGCAGCCGCTGCTGGTACTCGGTGATCAACTCGTCTCCTCGGGGTGACGCGCGTCGAGGTGCGGGCCGCCGGGCGGCGGGGCGCCGTCCGTGGGGCCGACGTTCCTCGACACGCCCTCCAGGGCGCGGGATCGGGTCGTCGCGCGGCTGGTTGTCCGGGTACTTCCCCCAGATTGTCCGTGGTCGGTAACGGACGCATCCTCGGGGGGCCGTCCCTCGTCCTGCCAGGTGGATCGGATGACGGACCGGGTGAAGGCGGGGCGGGCATGGCGCGGCACGGTGGTGGGCGGGGCTGGTACGGCAAGGTGGTCGGGGCGGCGCTCGGGGTGACGGTGCTCGCCGTCGGCGCCTCGGTGTGGACGGCACAGGCCGAGTCCGTGGGGGCCGCGTCCCCGAGGGCGACCGCGTCGGCCACGCCGGGCGGCGGCGTCCGGGCGGTCGACGCGGCCATCGCCCACGCCTCGGACGCGGGGGCGCGCGGCGTGAACATCACCATCGACGACGGTCCCGACCCCGCGTGGACGCCCCAGGTGCTCGACCTGCTGCGCGAGTACGGGGTGAAGGCCACGTTCTGCGTGACGGGGACGCAGGCGCAGGCCCACCCGCAGCTCGTGAAGGACGTGGTCGCGGCCGGGCACCGGCTGTGCGACCACACCGTGTCGCACGACACCACCATGGACCGGAAGCCCGAGGCGTACCAGTCGCGGGAGATCCTCGACGCCGAACGCATGATCATCGAGGCGTCCGGCGGTGTGCGCCCGATGTACTACCGGGCTCCCGGCGGGGCCTTCACCCCGTACAGCCGCAAGCTGGCCGCCTCCCACGGGATGCGTCCGCTGGGCTGGAACGTGGACACCAAGGACTTCGAGCGGCCGGGTGCGGACGCCATCGTCGCCACCGTCGAACGGGAGTTGTCCAACGGTCCGACGCTCCTCTTCCACGACGCGGGCGGCGACCGCTCGCAGACGGTCGAGGCCCTGCGCCGCGTCCTCCCCTGGCTCCGGGACCAGGGCTACTCCTTCGGCTTCCCGGTGCGCTGAGCCCGCGGCGGCCGCCCCGCGGCCGTGGTCACCCGGGCTCGGCCACGGGGACCGCCTTGTCCGGCAGGTCGGCCTGGACCGGGACGAGGGGCGGTTGCGAGCGCTGCGCCGGTACGACGGCCCGCGGCCGCCAGCCCCTGGTGGTCCGAACGTAGCCGAGGACCACCGAGGCCATCGCCAGCAGGAGCAGCGGCCCGAACAGCCACGGGCGCGCGGCCATCTCCGTCGACAGGTAGCGGGACGACAGCAGGAGCGCGGCGAAGACCACCGCCCCGTAGGACACCAGCCGGACCCCCGCGCGGTCCCAGCCCCGGTCGTACGTGCGCAGCGCCACCTCGACGGTGACCGCGAAGACCACACCGGCGACGAGGTCGATGCCGTAGTGGTAGCCGAATCCCAGCGTCGCGGCGAGCGTGGCCACCAGCCAGAACGTTCCTGCGTAGCGGAGGAGCCGCGGGCCTCCGCGGGAGTGGATGAAGATCACGACGGCCCAGGCCGTGTGCAGGCTCGGCATGCAGTTCCGGGGGGTGATCTCGTCGTACGTCATCGACTGCGGGGGACCCGACGGCAGCGGCATGTCCGGCCACAGGAGGGCCACCGCCCACTGCTCGCCGCCGGTGCCGAAGGCTCCGGTGCCGTAGGCGAAGACCGGTCCGACCACCGGGTAGATCATGTAGACGGCCGGTCCGAGGAGACCGATCAGCAGGAAGGTGCGGACCAGGTGGTGCCTCGGGAAGCGGCGCTCGGCGGCCACCCGGCGCAACTGGTACAGGGCGACGACGACCGCGGCCACCGCGAGCTGGGTGTAGACCCAGTCGAGCAGGTGGGCGCCGCCCGGGCCGGCGGCCTCGATGATCCGGCCCGCCAGCCAGGACGGGTCGCCCAGCGCGTGGTCCGCGGTCGCGACGTACTGGTCGAGCACCGCCGGGCGGGTCTTGGACGTGATCAGCAGCCAGGTGTCGCCCGTCTTGCGCCCGGCCACCAGCAGCAGGCCGAGACCCACGCCCTTGAGCAGCAGGAGGCGTTCCGGGCCGGTGCGCCGCGTGACGGCGAGGACCGCGCAGCCCAGCATCACCCACAGCGCGCCGTTGCCGAAGTGCGAGCCCTCGGTCACCTCGGCGTCGGCCGCCCAGCGCACCAGCGCGAAGACGACGTCGACGCCGATCGCGAGACCGGCCGCGAGGAACCGTTGCCGCCAGGTCAGCACCACCATCATCAACGCCATGCTGGCGTAGAGGAGCGGCCCCGACTTGGGGGCGAAGACGACCTCTTTCGCCTGGGTGGTGATCGGTCCCGGCAGGCCGTAGCGACGTGCGGCGATCTCCAGCGCGACCAGGAAACCGAGGGTCACCACACCCGCCGCGGCCCACAGTCCCGCCCGTGACCGAAGCTCAGCAGAAGGCTCGGTTCCGCTGGTTATTCGCGAAAACACCCGTGATGGCATGCGTCTCATTCTTTATTCGTTTTGCTCTTTTTGAGATGAATTATTCCTATTGCGGCTCATGCGCATTCTCCACCCGTGGACCACTTCGGCAGAGAAGACGGAATGATTACATTGCGGGTTCCGGGCGCGTAAGTCGAGGTGAATACGGATTCCCCGTCAGCCGGCGGCCGGCGCCTGCGCCGCGGGCTCCCACACGAAGCCGTCCGGGTCGCTGAACGGGCCGTCGCCGCCGGACAGGACGAGCCGGTGGGAACCGGTGCCCTCGGGGGAGACGCCGGCCACCTTGGCGAGGCCGCGGCGCTTGTACAGGGACAGCTTGACGGCGCCCGTACCCGCGTCGAACTCGACGTACTTGCCGCCGAAGCTCTTCGCCACGGTGAGACCGCGCTCGACGTAGAACCGCTTGACGGCCTTCACGTCCTCGACCCCGAGGAGGAGCACGAGGTCGTCGACGTCCCGGGTGACCGGGCCGGTGTCCTTCTTCGCCGAGGTCGCGATCTGCCAGACCGTGCCGTCCGGGGCGCTCACGACGCCGCCGTATCCCCACAGCGACTTCGAGGCGGGCTTGAGCGCGGTGGCACCGGCGTCCAGGGCGGCGCCCATGAGCGCGTCGACGTTGCCGGGCTGGGACACCACGAGCGACAGCGTGAAGCCGCGGAACCCGGTCGAGGGGGCGTCGGAGGCCCGTACGCGCACCCGTGACGGGTCCAGCCCGAAGGCGTCGGAGTAGAAGCGGGCGGCGGCCCGGGGGTCGGCCACCTCGAGGATGACGGAGTCGATGGCGTTCATGTCCGCGACGTTAGGGGCGGTCGGGCCGCCGGTGCTTCTCGAAAACTGACCGTCCGCGCGTCCGTACGGCCGACGTGGGCTTTGTCTCCCTCGGCCGGTACGCCGTCCGTGGCGCCCTCCCTCCTCCCGGGAGGCGCCGACAGCCGCGCGGGAGGCCGTCCTGCGAGGTCATGACGGTGCGGCGAGCCGGGGCGGGCGGCGATCCTGTGGTCGGTGCGGAGCAATATCTGACGCCATCGCGTGAGAAACCAATGGCACGCCCGGGGAATATTCCTCATCCCGTCCGGTCGGTCCGTGCGGGGCAACTCTATTGCAAGCGACCGGGCGATCACGGCGTGCTAGTGTCGTGGGAAGTTGCAGTTGTGGTTGCCTGAAGGTGTTTTTCCGACGGGGTGATCACGGCGACCGGAGTCCACACAGGGTGAACTCCGAGCACCGTACCGAAGGAGAAAACATGGCTTCCGGCACCGTTAAGTGGTTCAACGCGGAAAAGGGCTTCGGCTTCATCGAGCAGGACGGCGGCGGCCCCGACGTCTTCGCCCACTACTCGAACATCAACGCCCAGGGCTTCCGTGAGCTGCTCGAGGGCCAGAAGGTGACGTTCGACATCGCGCAGGGCCAGAAGGGCCCGACCGCCGAGAACATCACCCCGGCCTGACGCACACCACGCGCACGCGTACTTCGCAGCTGGGGCCCGCACCTTGGGGTGCGGGCCCCAGCTCGCCGCTTTTCCGGGCGCCGAGCGCCCCGCGGGGTTCTGATCTCCGCCCCGCGCATCGCCCCGCGCTCTCGAATTTCCCGTTTCCCTCGTTTCTCCCGGTCCGATCGGCGCCTCACGCCGAGATCGACCGGGGCCGGCTCG
The DNA here is from genome assembly GCF_056430705.1 of Streptomyces sp. NPDC045956. Lineage (NCBI taxonomy): Bacteria > Bacillati > Actinomycetota > Actinomycetes > Kitasatosporales > Streptomycetaceae > Streptomyces > Streptomyces sp. NPDC045956. Next base: position 245,137 of record NZ_JBWKKZ010000007.1, read on the forward strand.
TTCTTGCGATTCCCTGCGCTGCTCCTCCGCTGCGGGTCTCCCTTGATACGTGCCATATCAAGGAAGGTTCCGCATGAACCGCGTACGCACCAACGACCGCCGACGCTCGGGTGGCGGCGGCCCCCGCCGTTCCCAGACCTCCGGGCGCCGACCGGCCGCCCCGCAGGGCGAGTTCGCCCTGCCGAAGACCATCACCCCGGCGCTGCCCGCCGTCGAGTCCTTCGCCGAGCTGGACATGCCCGCCCGGCTGCTGGCCGCTCTCGGCGCCGAGGGCGTGACCGCGCCGTTCCCGATCCAGGCGGCCACCCTGCCGAACTCCCTGGCCGGCCGCGACGTGCTCGGCCGCGGCCGCACGGGCTCGGGCAAGACGCTCGCCTTCGGCCTCGCCCTGCTGGCCCGTACGGCCGGCCGGCGCGCCGAGCCGAAGCGGCCGCTCGCCCTCGTCCTGGTGCCCACCCGTGAGCTGGCCCAGCAGGTCACCGACGCGCTCGCCCCGTACGCCCGCTCCGTGGGCCTGCGGTCGGCCACCGTGGTCGGCGGCATGTCGATCGGCAGGCAGGCCGGCGCGCTGCGCGGTGGCGCCGAGGTCGTCGTCGCCACGCCCGGGCGGCTCAAGGACCTCATCGACCGCGGCGACTGCCGCCTGGACGACGTGACCATCACCGTCCTGGACGAGGCCGACCAGATGACCGACATGGGCTTCATGCCCCAGGTCACCGCGCTGCTCGACCAGGTCCAGCCCGACGGCCAGCGGATGCTGTTCTCGGCCACCCTGGACCGCAACGTCGACCGGCTGGTCCGCCGCTACCTGTCGGACCCGGTGGTGCACTCCGTCGACCCGTCGGCCGGTGCCGTCACCACGATGGAGCACCACGTGCTGCACGTGCACGACGAGGACAAGCAGCGCGCGACGGTCGAGATCGCGGCCCGCGACGGCCGGGTGATCATGTTCCTGGACACCAAGCACCGGGTGGACCGGCTCGTGAAGCAGCTGCTGAAGAGCGGCGTGCGCGCGGCCGGCCTGCACGGCGGCAAGTCCCAGCCGCAGCGCACGCGGACCCTCGCCCAGTTCAAGGACGGGCACGTCACGGCGCTGGTGGCGACCAACGTCGCGGCGCGCGGCATCCACGTCGACAACCTCGACCTGGTCGTCAACGTGGACCCGCCCAGCGACCACAAGGACTACCTGCACCGGGGCGGCCGCACCGCCCGCGCCGGCGAGTCCGGCAGCGTCGTCACCCTGGTCACCCCGGACCAGCGGCGCGACATGACCCGGCTGATGGCCTCGGCCGGCATCACCCCGCTGGTCACCCCGATCCGGTCGGGCGAGGACGAGCTGTCCCGCATCACCGGGGCGCAGACGCCGTCCGGTGTCCCGGTCGTCATCACCGCACCGGTCGTGGAGCGCCCCCGGCGTGCCGCGTCCGGCGGGGGTTCCTCGTCCCGTGGCCGGCGCGGCCGCTCCGCGCAGGGCCGCACCGGTCAGGGCACTCCCACGCAGGGCCGCGGCGGCCAGGGTCGCAGCGGCCAGGGCCGGCCCGTCGGCGAGGCCCCGCGCCGCAGGCCGCGGCACCAGTCCGCCGGTGGCTCGGCCGCCTGAACCCCAGCGAACAGCAATCCACGTCCCCTCTCCCCTGTGGAGGCATCATGCGCTGTGTCATCGCCCGGTACCCGTTCGACCTCACCAAGGACGGCGTGCTGGACTCGATGAAGGGCATCACGCCCGAACCCGTCACGGGTGAGTCCGTGACCATCGGCCGCCGCCGCTACCCCGTCAAGCAGGTGGGCGAGGTCGTCACCCGGCAGGACCGCCGCGACTTCTCCGGCGGCGAGGTCACCCGGGCCATGGCGCGCCTCGGGTTCACCTGCCACGCGGCCCCCGACGCCACCCCGGCGCCCGCCGCCACGCCGGTGGAGACCGCGTCCGCGCTGCTCGGCGGCACGACGTCCCCGGACGCCTGAGAGACACCTGAGACACGCCTGAGAAGAGGGCGGGGCCACGAGCGCGAGCTGGTGACCCCGCCCTCTTTCCGTAGGGCCCCGCCCTCTTTCCGCTTTCCGTTTTCCGTTTTCCGTCAGGACAGTTCCGTGGCCCGGCCCTCGTCGTCCCACCGGACGTGCAGCTCGCGCCGGACGGCCTCGCGGTCGAGGGGTCCGAACACGTGCGGGAAGAGGGTGCCGTCGGGCACCCCGGGCGGTGGCGCGGGATCGGCCGCCTCCCAGACGCACCGGGCGGTGAGCCGCCGCTCGTCGAGGGCCAGCGCCAGCAGCGGCCGGGGCGCGCCGCGGTAGAAGGCGTTGACCACGGCGAGCGTGGTCTCCTCGTCGGGCGAGCAGTGGACGAACCCGTCCTCGGCCAGGGAGGCGGGGGCGTACGGCCGGCCGGGATCGGCGGTCCAGTCGGCGAGCGGCACCACGTGATAGATCATCGTCCCGTTGTAGCAGCGGTCCCCTCGCCGGACTCCGACGGGCCGTCGGCCTCCGACGGGGTGGGCGTGGTGCTCGGCGCGGCCGACCGCTCGGTGGGCACGGTGCTCGGCGTGGCCGTCGGCGGCAGTGCCGGGGCGGAGGAGACGGACGCCTCCGGCACGGGACTCCGCGAGGAGTCGCGGGGCGGCGCTGGAGTCGGCGGGGCCGGCGGTGTGGACGCAGCGGGAGGCGGGGCCAGCGGAGCCGTCGGACGGGTGGGCGGCGCGGGAGCGGCCGCCCGGTACAGCGGAAGCACGATCAGGGCGGCGGCAGCGGCGGTCGCGGCGGCACCGGCCGCGGTCCGCAGCAGGCGCCGGCGGGACGCCACCCGGCGGATCGCCTCGTAGCGCCCGGGCGGCGGGCCCAGGCAGTCGGCGCCCGGACGCAGCACGACCAACAGCGGGTCACTCTCCCCCCGTTCGAAGCCCGGCTCGTCCGGGTCGTCGTCAAGGCGTGTGGTCAAGGCTTCTCCTCAGGTGGACGCGGAGCAGTTCGCGGGCCGCGTGCAGGTCGGCCTTGACGGTTCCTTCCTTGCGCCCGGTCAGCACGGACACCTCCCGGATCGGCATGTCAGCGTAGTAGTGCAGGAGGATCGGCACGCGCAGCCGCTCGGGCAGGGACTGCACCAGCATCCGCACCGAGGGGTCGGACTGCTCGGGGTGCGGGCGCACGGCGACCTCCGCGGTGACCCGGCGCACCGCCCGCCGCTCGCGCTCCAGCTTGCGCCAGTGGTCGCGGACCAGGTTGGCGGCGGTGACGTAGAGGAAGCCGCGCGGTTCCTCCACGGACGTCCAGCGGGCCCAGAGCCGGGTGAACGCCTCGGAGGCGATCTCGTGGGCCGTCTCGTCGTCGTCGACGAGCCGGCGGCACCAGCCGGCGAGGCGCGGGTACAGGGCGGCGAACAGTTCGGAAGCCGCCCTGTCACGGGACCGTTTCAACGCTCTCCAGGGTGGTGAGGGGCTGTGGTGCGCACGGTCGGTCAGGAGTGCGCGCCGGAAGCGGGGTTCAGCTCGGCGAAGGCGATCACGTTGTCCCGGTACTCCTCGCCGACGCGTGGTCCGCCGCAGGTGATGAGGCGCAACTCCGGTCCGTCCACGTCCCCGTAGACGTCCCGCGTCGGGAAGTCGGCCTTCGGCACCGTCCGTACGGCGGTGACCGTGAACCCGGCCGTCGTGCCGTTCTCCAGGCGTGCCTCGATCCGGTCACCCCGGTGCAGACGCGCGAGGTGCCGGAAGACGCCGTCCCCGTGGGTGCCGACGGTGACGTGGCCGAGGACGACCGACGGCCCCACCTGACCCGGGGTCGGCGAGTGCCGGTACCAGCCCGCGCGGTCGTCGGCCGTGACCGGCGGGACCTCCACCGTGCCGTCCGCCGCCAGGCCCAGCCGCATCACCGGTGTGTCGACGCCGATCGCCGGGATGCGCAGGCCGACGGGGACCGAACGTTCCAGGGGCCGCGCCTTCTCGCCGGAGGGACGCGCGAGCGGCGCCGTGGTCGCGGAACGGGCGGGCGCGGCCCTCTCGTCGCCCGGCCCGGCGGCGCAGCCCACGAGGAGGACCGCGGCCGGCACGGCGGTGGCGAGGGCGCGCCCGGACCGGATCGTCATGCCCGGGTCGCCGCCCGCCGACGGCGCACGACGAGGAGGACGGCGCCGCCCGCGGCGAGCGCGGCACCGGCGCCCGCGGCGAGCGCCCCGTCGCCGGCTCCGGAGGGGGCCGGTGCGGCGACGCCGGTGTCGGGCGCGCCCTCGGGCACGGTGGAGACCTGGCGGTCGGCCGGTGCCTCGGTCGGCTCGGCCGCCGGGGCCGGTGAGCTGACGGAGGGAGACGGTGCCTCGCTCGGCTCGGTGCGAGGGCTCGGGGTGGCGGACGCGGGGGCGGCGGGGGCCGGGGTGGGGTCGTCGGCGAACGCGGGTGCGGTGCCGGCCAGTACGGCGGTGCACGCCAGGGCCACGGCGGTGAGGATGGTTCGGCGCATCGGGTCGCTCTCTCTCGTCGGATTCCGGGTGCGCGCGGGTCGCGCGGGTGGTGGATCGGACGGAGAGACGAGGCGGCGGCGGGGCGGGTTGCAAAGAAAGGGCAAAGCCGTCCCGCGGAGGGCTGGTGCGGTGCGGGGCACGGGAGCCCGGGCGGGTGACCGCCGCGTCATGACGAAGCAGGGCCCGCACCGTGCGGTGCGGGCCCTGCTCAGTGATGCGTGATGCGCGCGCGTTACGCGGGAACGATGTTCTCCGCCTGCGGGCCCTTCTGGCCCTGCGTGACGTCGAAGTTGACGCGCTGGCCCTCCTGGAGCTCACGGAAGCCCTGGGTGGCGATGTTCGAGTAGTGGGCGAAGACGTCGGCGCCGCCGCCGTCCTGCGCGATGAAACCGAAGCCCTTTTCGGCGTTGAACCACTTCACGGTACCGGAAGCCATGTTTTTTCTCCTAGGCAGTGTTGAGGCCCGCACTTCGCGGGCCTTCACATCGCTGCGGCGATCACCTGCCCGGAAAACCGGTAACACAAATGGCAACCACAACTGCAACTGACGTCCAGCCTAGCACGTAATGAATCGCCACCCCCGGAAATGAAACGCCGGGAGATGCCGGGAGATTCGGCACGGAATGTTTTTCCGGTGTCCGACGCATATCTGTTTCATCGGGGTCAGTTTTTCACTCGTCGCGCCGCTCGGCCTCGCGGCGCAGCTCCTCGTTCATGCGCAGCGCCACCTCCAGGTCGTCCTCCAGGCGGACGATGCGGCAGGCGGCCTCGATGGGCGTTCCCTGGTCCACCAGTTCACGGGCGCGCGCCGCGCGGCGCAGTTGCCGGCGTGAGTAGCGGCGGTGCCCGCCCTGCGAACGCGTCGGACTGACCAGACCCGCCTCACCCAGAGCGCGGAGGAAACCGGGCGTGGCGCCGATCAGCTCGGCCGCCCGGCCCATGGTGTACGCCGGGTACTGGTCGTCGTCGAGCCGGTCGGCGGCCTGCGGCCGACCTGCGGCGTTCAGCCTGCTCTCCGGGGTCATGCAGTGCCTTCCCGCGGACCGCATCGGACACGGGCCGCCGCGGGGGACCGGTTTCCCCCACACCCGAACTCTAGTCGCGCCTGCCGGAAAGCTGCCGCGGCGAACGTACATCCGGGGCGACGTCGGGCCGACCCGGCCGTCCGGGCCCCCCACCTCAGGCGGGGGCGGTCGTCCAGCGGCGGAGCAGCGCCAGGCGCTCGTCGCCGGTCGGGGCGGCCGCGCCGAAGTGGTCACGGCGCCAGGTGAGGAGGTCCTCCACGGAGGTGTCGCCGTCGGCGAGCCGGGTCAGCAGGGTGCGGGAGAGCCGGTACTCGTCCGGGGTGTGGATGCCGCCGGGGGCGGCGGCCAGAACGCTCGCCCCGACCGTGCCGTCGGACTCGGTCACCACCTCGACGGTGAACGCCGGGGGCTGGTCGCCGTCTCCGCTGATCAGCACGAGGGCGGAGTCGAACGCCATGGAGAGCAGGCGTCGTGCGGCGGACCGCACGGCGACGTCCCGTACGCCGATCTCCCGGACCTCGTCCCAGCCCCAGCGGCGGCCGCCCTGTCCGAGTCCCAGGGTCTCGACCCCGTCCTTGGTCAGCCGCACGCCCGGCGCGGTGCCGGTGGGCTCGGCCCCCACGTACACGCAGTCCTCGGTGATCCAGAACAGGCCGACCATGGCCATGAGCGCCTCCCCCAGCGGTGTCACCGGGGGAGACGACCGCGGGCACCCGGGAGTTCCCGGGTGCCCGCGCGTCCTTGGTCCGGGTCAGGTCACGACGTGACCGCGGCCGGGCCCACCAGCTCGGTCAGGACGTCCTCCATCGTCACGAAGCCCAGCACCGCGCCCGTCTCGCCGGTGACCGCCGCCAGGTGGCTGTCCTCGGCGCGCAGTGCGGTGAGGGTGTCGTCCAGCGGGGTGTCGATGCGGACCCGCGTGACGCGGTGCAGCGCCGCGCGCGGGAAGGGCGCCTCGCGGTCGGTGATGCCCAGGGTGTCCTTGATGTGCAGGTAGCCGAGGACGGCGTTGCCCGGGCCGGTCACCGGGAAGCGGGAGAAGCCCGCCTCGGCGGCCAGTCGCTCCAGCTCGGCCGGGGTGACCGTGTGGGTGACCGTACGCATCTTCGGCGCCGGGACCAGGATCTCGCCGACCGGGCGGGTGCCCAGCTCCAGCGCGTCGCGCAGCCGCTCCCCGTCGGCCGGGGAGAGCAGTCCGGCCTCGCTGGCGTCCACCACCATGCGGGCGAGCTGGTCGTCCGTGAAGACGGCGTCGACCTCGTCCTTCGGCTCCACCCGGAGCAGCTTGAGCAGGGTGTTGGCGAAGGCGTTGATGCCGAAGACGAACGGCTTGAGCGCGCGGGTCAGGGCGACCAGCGGCGGGCCGAGGACCATCGCGGTGGTCGCCGGGGCGGCCAGCGCGATGTTCTTCGGGATCATCTCGCCGATGAGCATGTGCAGGTACGTCGCCAGGGCCAGGGCGATCGCGAAGGCGATCGGGTGGACCAGCGCGTGCGGCATGTGCACCGCCTCGAACACCGGCTCCATCAGGTGCGCGATGGCCGGTTCCGCGACCGCGCCGAGCACCAGCGAGGAGACGGTGATGCCCAGCTGGGCGGTGGCCATCATCGCGGAGATGTGTTCCAGGCCCCACAGGGTCATCCGGGCGCGCTTGTCGCCCGTCTTCGCGCGCGGCTCGATCTGGCTGCGGCGTACGGAGATCATGGCGAACTCGGCGCCGACGAAGAACGCGTTGGTCAGCAGGGTCAGCGCGCCGATGAAGAGCTGTACGGCGGTCATCGGGCCACCTCCGGCTCACGGTCGGCCGACGGGACCGGCGCGGGCGCGGTGACCCGGAGGCGGTCGGCGCGGTGGTGGTCGACGTCGAGGACGTCCAGGCGCCAGCCGTCCAGGTCGATGACGTCGCCCTTGGCCGGGATGCGCGCCAGGTGGGTGGCGACCAGGCCGGCCAGGGTCTCGTACGGCCCGTCCGGGGCGGTCAGGCCGATCCGGGCGAGCCGGTCCAGGCGGAGCGAACCGTCGGCCTCCCAGGCCGCGCGGCCGTCCGACTCCGCGGGGGCGGGCAGCAGGTCCGGTATCTCGACCGGGTCGTGCTCGTCGCGGACCTCGCCGACGACCTCCTCCACGATGTCCTCGACGGTCGCGACGCCCGCCGTGCCGCCGTACTCGTCGATGACGACGGCCATGGTGCGGGTGGAGCGCATGCGCTCCAGGAGGCGGTCGGCGGGCAGGCTGTCCGGCACCAGCAGCGGCGCGGTGGCCAGCTCGGTGACGGGGGTGGAGGCGCGCCGGTCCGGCTCCAGGGCCAGCACGTCGCGGATGTGCACGGTGCCGATGACCTCGTCGAGGCTGTCCCGGTAGACCGGGAAGCGGGAGAGGCCGGTGGCGTGCGAGAGGTTCGCGGCGTCGGCGGCGGTGGCGTGGGCCTCCAGCGCCTTGACGTCCACGCGCGGGGTCATGACGTTCTCCGCGGTCAGGTCGCTCAGGTGCAGGGTGCGCACGAACAGCTCGGCGGAGTCCGCCTCCAGGGCGCCCTCGGCGGCCGAGTGCTGGGCGAGGGCGACCAGTTCCTCGGGGCTGCGGGCGGACGCCAGCTCCTCGGCCGGTTCCAGGCCGAAGCGGCGTACGAAGCGGTTCGCCGTGTTGTTCAGGTGCCGGATGAAGGGGCCGAAGGCGGTGGTGAAGCCGCGCTGCGGGCCCGCGACCACCTTCGAGACGGCCAGCGGGCGGGAGATCGCCCAGTTCTTCGGGACCAGCTCGCCGACGACCATCAGGACGACGGTGGACAGGACCACGCCGAGCACGGTCGCCACCGTCGAGGCGGCACCGCCCAGGCCGAGGTCCGTCAGCGGGCCGCGCAGCAGCACGGCGATCGACGGTTCGGCCAGCATGCCGATGACCAGGGAGGTCACGGTGATGCCGAGCTGGGCGCCGGAGAGCTGGAGGGTCAGGGACCGGACGGCCTTCAGGGCGCCGTCGGCACCGCGCTCGCCCGACTCCGCCGCACGCTCCAGGTCACCGCGCTCGACGGTGGTGAGGGAGAACTCGGCGGCGACGAAGACGGCGCAGGCCAGGGTGAGCAGGAGGGCCAGCAGGAGCAGCAGGACCTCGGTCACCGTGCCACCCCGCTTCCCTCACGCGTGTACCGGGGGAACTGCGGGCCGGCCGTGGCACGGCCGGTACTGGGAGGCTCCATTACGGAACGGGACTCCTTAACGGGGTCGGCGGGCGCCGGTACCTGCCGGGCGCCCGAGGGTTCTTCCTCATGGTAAAGGACGAGCAAAGCGTTGAGGAGTCCTCGGACGCCTAAGCTTCTACTCGCCTGTAGAGAACAGTCGGATGCCTCCGGTTGTTCCCCGCACGGACGTTCCCCACACCGATGTGAAGGAGTGCACGCCTCGATGGTGTTCAAGCGGTCACCCGGTCCCCTCGGCGCGGGCGGGCCCACGGCCGTCCCGGTCCTCGATCCGGGCACCGTCCGGCCGGGGGGCGTGCTGTCGGGCCGGGTCGACCTCGTCGGCACCGCCGCCGGCCGGGACGTCGAGCACGTCGCGCTGGAGCTGGTGGCCCACGTCGGGGTCGGGCACGCCGAGGCCGGTGACGGGGACGCGCGCCGGGGCCCCGGGGATGCGGTCGTGTTCGAGCGCCATGTCGTCGGCGGGCCCTTCCGGCCGGCCGCGGGAGAGCGGCGGGGCGTGCCCTTCTCGCTGCCGCTGCCCTGGGAGACGCCGGTCACCGGACCCCACGGCCGGCACCCGGGCGCAGCGCTCGGCGTGCGCGCCGAGCTGGTGGTCGCCGGTGCCGCGGACACGGGGGACCCGGTCCCGCTGGCCGTGGCGCCCCTGCCGGCCCAGGAGGCCGTCCTGGACGCCCTCGGCCGGCTCGGCTTCGACGTGCGCTCCGCCGGTCTGGAGCACGGCCGCGTCGGCGGCACGGGGCAGCGGCTGCCCTTCCGCCAGCGGATCGAGCTGGCCGCACCCCGGGGCCGCGCCGAGATCGAGGAGGTCGAGCTGACCTTCCTCGCGGTGCCCGGCGCCCTGGAGGTGGTGCTGGAGGCGGACCGGCGCGGCGGCGCGGGCTCAGGCGGCCACGACGCCCTCAGCCGGTTCACCGTCCCGCACGACGGGCCGGCCGGGTCGCGGAGCTGGACCGCCCTGGTCGACGGCTGGATCCGGGAGCTGGTCGAGCACCGGGCGTCGTACGACCTCCAGGCCGTGTACGGCCATGGGCCCGGGCAGCCGTCCACGACGCGGACCAGGTGACCCGGCGAGCTGGTAACTTCTACAGACGTGTAGAGGGAACGGATTCGCGGGGGACCGGACTCCCGGGTCCGCACCCCTCCGCCCGCCGATTCCTCCTCCCGACCCGTACGGAGTGCTCATGGCCCTGTGGGACCGCTTCAAGGAGTCCGCGTCGCAGATGCAGACGCAGCTCGTGGCGAAGAAGAACGACCTCAAGAGCGGCGCCTTCCGCGACGCGAGCATGGCGATGTGCGCGCTGGTCGCCGCGGCCGACGGAAGCGTCGACGCGTCGGAGCGGCAGCGGGTGGCCCAGCTGATCTCGACCAACGAGGTGCTGGGGAACTTCCCCGCCGACGATCTGCGCCGCCGCTTCGAGGACTGCCTGGACAAGCTCACCGCCGACTTCGCCTTCGGCAAGGTCGGCGTCCTCCAGGAGATCGCCAAGGCGAAGAAGAAGCCCGCCGAGGCACGGGCGGTGGTGCAGATCGGGATCGTGATCGGCGGCGCCGACGGCGACTTCGACAAGGACGAGCGGGCCGTGGTGCGCGAGGCCTGCTTCGCGCTGGGGCTGCCGCCGCACGAGTTCGACCTCTGACGTGCGCCGGCCGTGCCGTAGATTCCGTGGGGGCCCGCGCCGCGGGCCCGACCGTACGTCCACCAGGGAAGTGCCGTGTTCGGACTGAGCGAGCTCGCGATCATCCTCATCGTCGTCATAGCCGTCCTCGCCGCCAGGAAGCTCCCCGAGCTGACCCGCTCGGCGGGCAGGTCGGCCCGCATCCTCAAGGCCGAGGCCCGGAAGACGAAGGACGGGGAACGGGAGCCGGAGGGGGACCGTGAGGGCCCCCGGGTCATCCGGGGCGAGGCGGTGCGGCGCGAGGACACCGGGGACGGCGGGACCACCGGGGACGGGGGTCCGGCGGCCGGAGAGCGGGGCGCCCCGCGGGGCTGACGGCATCCGCCGGTCCGGCGGCCCGGCGGCACGTCAGCCCATCCGCCGGTCCGCCCTCCTGCTACCCGTCAGCCCGTCAGCCCGTCAGCCGTACGAACCTCACCCGCCGGTCTCCCCGTCGCCGCCCCGGGTGCGGTGCGGGCCCAGTTCCCGCAGGGCGTCGCCGAGTGCGGCGGCGGTGAGTGCCGGTGCGGGCAGGGGGTGCGCGGCCGGCTCGGTGCGCAGCCCGGCGAGGAGCAGGGCGAGGGGGCGGCGCCAGGCGTCCGGGGCCGTCGCGGCGGTCAGGGCGGGGACGGCGCGGCCGAGGGCCGCGAGCGCGAACAGCACGTCCTCGGTGGTGACGTCGGGGCGGACGGTCCCCTCGTCGCGGCAGCGGGACAGCAGCGCGTCCACGGTCCTGCGGTTGTGCTCGTGCACGGCCTCCAGGCTGTCGACGCCCCGCAGCCTCGTGGTCATGAGGTCGTTGGTGCCGCGGTCGGCGGCCAGGGTGGCGAAGACGACCTCCAGGTAGGCGGTGAGGCCCGCCCACGCGTCCGGCGCCTTCCTGGCCCGCTCGCCGGCGTCCGTCGTGCCGGTCAGCGAGTCCCGGAACACGGCGTCCACGAGCGCGGCGCGGGTGGGGAAGTGGCGGTAGAGCGTCGCGTTGCCGACCCCCGCCCGGCGGGCGATCACGTCCAGCGGCGCGTCCAGCCCCTGCTCGGTGAACACCTCGTGGGCCGCCCCCAGCAGAAGCTCCCGGTTGCGCCGCGCGTCGCGTCGCTGCCGGGGAGCCCCGTCGTGTGCGCCGACGGCCATCCTCACGCTCCTGATCCGCTCGATCCACTGGTCCGGTGAACCGGGGACTGCTCCCCGCGCTCCGGGAGGCGATGCTATCGTCGGCCCCACAAACGGGGAGTGGTCCCCGTTTGAAGCGACGGGGAGGCCGCCCTCGCCGCCACCTCCCGCGACCCCCACCACTTTCCCGACCCCGACCGCTTCGACATCGGCCGCCGGGCCGCGGGCCACCTCGGTTTCGGGCACGGTCTCCACCACTGCCTCGGCGCCCCACTGGCCCGCGTCGAAGCCGCCGTCGCCGTACGGTCGCTCCTGCGGCGGCACCCCTCGCTCGCCCCGGCCACCGACCCGGCGACGCTCACCTGGCGCACGGGCACCCTGCTGCGGGGCCTGGCGGAGCTGCCGGTGCGCCTCGGCTGAGACGCACCGGCGGCCGGGATCAGGACGGGTCGCGGCCGGCGGGACCTGAGCACGGCGGAGCCTCGGGGAGCAATCGGGCATTCCTGGCGCTTTATCTCATTTGGGGGTACATAATCAGAACATGAGTACGGCAACGTATGAACTGCTGGCCGCGTCCTCGCACGCGGTGAACATGACGGTGGCCTTCATCGGCGGGCTGGTGATCGTGGGAGCGCTGATCTGGGCCGTACGCATGGGTCTGAGCGTCATGGAGCGAGAACCCGAACGCCCCCACGCCGACGAGCACGGCAAGCTCCCCGAGACCGGCGCCGTCCACGAGGAACGGGAGATGCGGGAGCCGGACGAGATCCCGCTGGCGGCCGACGGGAGCCCGCGGCTCATGCCGTACGAGCTCCACCACTCGGGCAGCCGCCGGGGCGAGGACCAGAACCGCCGACGCTGGCTGCCGGGGTCCAGCGGCGCCTTCGGCAGCGGCGGATCGGGGCACGTGTGAGCCGGGCCGGTGGCGCGGGACCGGACCGGGGGAAGGCGCGGGAGCCCGCGTAGGGTCGCGGGGACCCCCGTCCCCGCCGACCCCGAGGAGCCCCCACCGTGACGACCGACTCCGGCCGGCCGCCCGTCCCGGTGATCGTCGACTGCGACACCGGCATCGACGACGCCCTGGCCCTGCTGCTGGCGGTCCGCCACCCGGGGCTCGACCTGCGCGCGGTCACCTGCGTGGCCGGCAACACGGACGTGGCGGGAGTCGTCCGCAACACCCTGACCGTGCTGGAGCAGGCCGGCGCCCCCGACGTCCCCGTCGCCCGGGGCGCCGGACGGCCGCTGATCGAGGGCGTGCGCACCGCCCGGCACGTGCACGGGCACGACGGCATGGGCGACCTCGGGCTGCCCGCGCCGACGCGCGCCCCGGTCGACCTGGACGCGGTGAGCCTGCTGCGCCGGGAGATCCTCGCCTCCCCCCGGCCGGTGACGCTGATCCCCACCGCCCCGGCGACCAACATCGCGCTGCTGCTGCGCACCCACCCGGAGGTGACCGGCAACATCGAGCGGATCGTGTTCATGGGCGGCGCGGTGGCCACCGGGAACGCCACTCCGGTCGCCGAGTTCAACGTCTGGCACGACCCGGAGGCCGCCGCGATCCTGCTCACCGCCGGGGTGCCGATCACGATGTACGGGCTGGACGTGTTCCAGCGGGTGATCGTCCCGGGGCCGGACGTGCGCCGCCTGCGCGCGAGCGCCGAGCCCGGCACCCGGCTCGCCGGCGAGCTGCTCGCCCACCGCGGTCCGGCCACCGACGAGACGGACCCCGGGGGCGGGCTCGGCGACGCGGGCGCGGTGTGCGCGGTGATCGACCCGGAGGGACTGACCACCCACCGGCTGCCCGTCGAGGTGTCCCTCGCGCCGGGTCCGGCCCGCGGGCAGACCCTCGTCGACCGCCGCGTCCGCCCCGGCGAGTCCGAACTGCACGAGGGCACCCGCGAACAACCCCTGGTGGACGTGGCGTTGGACGTGGACGTGGCGCGGTACGTGGAGCTGTACCTGAGCGCTGTCGAACACAAGGACGAGTGACGAGCAGGGAGGCGCGCGGGAGACGGCGCGTCGCTCCTTCGCGCGGGTTCACTTTTCGGGTGATGTGGACAGACCTGTTCGTGTCGCCCGCACGCATCGCGAAGGAGACCGCGTGACCGTCCGCCCCACCACCAGCACGCCCGACCTGTCGTCCAAGGACCCCAACTGGTGGCGGCAGGCCGTCATCTACCAGGTCTACCCCCGCAGCTTCGCCGACGCCGACGGAGACGGGCTCGGCGACCTGCGCGGCATCACCCAGCGCCTGACCCACCTGGCCGCCCTGGGCGTCGACGCCCTGTGGCTCAGCCCGTTCTACCCCTCCGAACTCGCCGACGGGGGCTACGACGTCGACGACTACCGCGACGTCGACCCGCGCCTGGGCACCCTGGACGACTTCGACGCGATGGCCGCCGAGGCCCACCGGCTGGGCCTCAAGGTCATCGTCGACCTCGTCCCCAACCACACCTCGCACCGGCACGCCTGGTTCCGCGAGGCCCTGGACGCGGGCCCCGGCTCCGCCGCCCGCGACCGGTACGTCTTCCGGGACGGCCGCGGCGAGCACGGGGAGCTGCCGCCCACCGACTGGCAGTCCGTCTTCGGCGGCAGCGCCTGGAAGCGGGTGCCCGACGGGCAGTGGTACCTGCACCTGTTCACCCCCGAGCAGCCCGACCTGAACTGGGACAACGAGCAGATTCGCGCCGACTTCCGCACCACGCTGAAGTTCTGGTGCGACCGCGGGGTGGACGGCTTCCGCGTCGACGTGGCGCACGCGCTGGTCAAGGACCTGGCCGAGCCGCTGCGCGACCTCGGCTCCCCCGAGCTGAGCAGCGAGGCCGCGCTCGCGGAGTTCGCCCCGGGCACCCACCCGTTCTACGACCGCGACGACGTGCACGAGGTGTACCGGGACTGGCGCAAGATCCTGGACGCCTACACCCCGCCCCGGATGGCGGTGGCCGAGGCCTGGGTGCCCGGCGCCCGGCGCGCGCTGTACGCCCGTCCGGACGAGCTGGGGCAGGCCTTCAACTTCGAGTACCTCCAGGGCGGCTGGGACGCGGCCGAGCTGCGCGAGATCATCACCGGCTCGCTGGCCGACGCCCGCGCGGCCGGCGCCTCGGCGACCTGGGTGCTCTCCAACCACGACGTGGTCCGGCACGCCACCCGCCTGGTCCTGCCGCCCGGCACCGACACCGACGCCTGGCTGCTGTCCGGCGGCCACGCACCGGAGGCCGACCGGCGGGCCGGGCTGCGCCGGGGCCGCGCCGCCACGCTGCTGATGCTGGCGCTGCCCGGATCGGCGTACGTCTACCAGGGCGAGGAGCTGGGGCTGCCCGAGGTGGCCGACCTGCCCACCGAGGTGCTCCAGGACCCGATCTGGGAGCAGACCGGGCACGTCCGCAAGGGCCGCGACGGCTGCCGGGTGCCGCTGCCGTGGACGACCGGCGGACCGTCGTACGGCTTCGGCTCGGGCGGGGCGTGGCTGCCGCAGCCCCCGGACTTCGCGTCGTACGCCGTCCAGGCCCAGGACGGGGTGGAGGGCTCGACCCTGGAGCTGTACCGCACGGCGCTGCGCCTGCGCCGCAAGCTGCTCGACGGCGAGGAGCTGACCTGGGCGGACGACGTTCCGCCGGGGGTGCTGCAGTTCGACCGCACGGACACCTGGCGCTGCGTCACCAATCTTTCCGGTACGACGGTCGACCTGCCGGCCGGGGAGGTCCTGCTGAGCAGCGCGCCCCTGGACGGCGGCCGCCTGGGCCCGGACACGACGGTGTGGCTGGGCCGCTAGGCGCTCCCCCGGGCCCGGCCGCCCCCGCCTCACCCGGACGGCCCAGCACGCTGGTGGCGGGGCGGGGGCGGTGGTGCCGTGGAGGGTGCGACCGGTCCCGGAGGGCCGCTCGCCCGGCCCCCCAGGAGGCACGCCCATGCAGCACGCCGCCCGCCCCCCGCTCGCGTGCGCTCTCTCGGCGGCGCTGGCGCTGACGGCGGCCGCCTGCGCCGGCGGCGGGCGGCACGGGGACCGGCCGGCCGGCACCGCGCCGGCGGCCACGCGGTCCCCGGCCGCGCTCCCCTCGCCCTCCGTGCCGCCCGTGCTCACCCCGGGGCAGGCCCGGGAGGCCCTGATCACGGAGGCCGACCTGGGGGAGGCCTGGGAACCCACGCGGGGCGCCGCGACCTGGCGGGACGGGGTCCTCAAGGCCACCACCGAGCGGGCCGACTGCCGGCGGCTGCTGGACGTGCTCTACACCGAGGAGCTGTTCGGCTCCGCCACCGCCGCGCGGGCCGCGGCCGCCCTGGACGACCCGGTGGGCGGGGCCCAGCTGCACTACCGGATCACCTCCCACCGCGCGGCCGACATCGACCGGGCGCTGGCCTGGCTCGGGACGCTGCCGGACGCCTGCGGGCACTTCACGGCACGGCCCGCGCGGGGCGCCGCCCGGGACGTGCGGGTCACCTCCCTGCCCCTGCCGGAGCGGGGGGACGCCCGGCAGGGCCTGCGGGTGACGGTGCGCGTGCCGGCGGCGGACACCGGGGGCGCGGACGCCGCGGGTGCCGTGCTCACCGTGGACCTCGCCGCCGTGCGCGTCGGCGACGACGCCGTCAGCCTCACCAACGGCACCCTCGGCGCACCCGACGACGACGCCACCTGGACGGCCGCCGAGGTCGGGGCCCGGCGGCTGGCGGAGGTCCGGCGGCAGGGGCGGGCGCAGGTCTGAGCACCGCCGCTCCCGGGCGGCGGGTGCCGGGGGCGGGGGGCCGGGGGTTCCGCCCTAGCCGTCGGGGTCGAAGCGGTATCGGTGGGTGGTGATGTCCCGGGCCGCCTCGTATGCGCTGCGGCCCCGGGTGAACGCGTCGGCGCGCAGCCGGGCCAGGGCCTCGTCCGCGCCGACGCCCAGCCGGGCCATGATCATGCCGACGGCCCGGTACACCTCGTCGTGCTCGCCCGCCAGCTCGTCCAGCCAGGCGCCCTCCCCGCACGGCAGCGCCATCAGCGCCGCCGTCATGGCGCCGGCCACCAGGCGTGCCGTGGCCAGCTGCGGGCCGGTCAGCCCGCCGGGGGAGTCGCGGTACAGGTCGAGGGTGCCCAGGCACGCCGAGTCGCTGCCCAGCGGCAGCGCGTAGACCGCCCGGACGCCGACCGCCGTGGCCTGCTGCGCGTAGACGGGCCAGCGGCCGGCGTCGGCGCCGGCCGTCAGGTCACGGGCCAGCACCGGCGCGCCCGACTCGGCGGCGCTCACACACGGCCCGTCCCCCAGCGTGGTCTGGATCTCCGCCAGGTACGACGCCCGGTCGCCCGTGGCACACAGCCGCACCGGCACGCCCGCACTGCGCAACGACGCGCTGGCGCCGCTCACCGGCAGCAGCCCCAGCACCGCCTCGCACAGCCGGCCCGGCACCTCGCCGGGCGGGGCGCCCCGCACGTGTGCGGCGATCACCTCGGCGGCGCCCGAACCGTCCGGGGACCACCATGCTCCGTCACTGGGCCGCACACGCACCGCCTCCTTCGCCCGAAAGCGGCCGGAGACCCGGTTACCCCTGCGTGACCGGGCAAAACCGAGGCCCCGGCCCCGCTACAGGGGCGGCTGGGCGGGGGCCGGCCCGAGCGTGGTCGTGCCGGGTGCCGTGCGGTGCCCGAGGCCGGTGCGGTAGGCGTCGAGGGCCGCCTCGACCCGGCCGGTGCGCCGCAGCAGATCGCCCAGCAGCCGGCACAGGTCGGCCAGGTCGCCGGCGGCGCCCGCGCGCTCCAGCAGGCTGAGGGCGCGGACGTAGTGCTCCTCGGCCGCCTCGGTGTCCCGAGCGTCCTCGGCGATGATGCCGAGCAGCCGGTGCGCGCCCGCGGCGTGCACGGCGCCGCGTTCGGAGGAGAGGTCGTCCAGCACCCCGTGCAGCAGCGCGGCGGCCTCCTCGGACTTGCCGCGCCGGTGCAGTACGTCGGCCAGTTCGACGGCGACCTGGCTGCTGTAGAGGGCGGCGCGGGTGGCGGAGAGCATGCCGAGGGCCTCTCGCATCTCCTCCTCGGCGCGCGGGAGTTCGCCGTTCTGCGCGCAGACGTAGCCGCGCATCCAGTGGCAGTTGGCCAACTCGGTGCTCAGTTGCAGCGTGCGGTACAGCTCGGCGGCCTTGGCCAGCGAGGCGTCGGCCTCCTCCAGCCGGCCCTCGGCGAGCAGGGTGCGGGCGACGGAGCGGTGCATGCGGGCCACCAGCGCCGGGTCGCCGGCCCGCGGCGCGAGGGCGAGGGCCAGCTCGGCGGCCTGGGCGGCGCGCGCGTGCGCGCCCATGTCCATGTACGGGCCGATGGCACTGGCGTAGAGCAGCAGCAGCGCGTCGGGGTCGTGCAGGCCGCCGCGGTTCAGCTCGTCGAGGGTGGACTCCAGCAGGTAGACGGCGTACCGGAGTTCACCGGCGAGGTAGTGGGCGACGGCCCGTCCGCGCAGGGCGGGGACCCGGGCGGGCAGGGGGGCGCCCGCGTCGGTGAGGCACTCCTCGGCCCGTTCGAAGTACTGCCGGGCGCCGACCAGCTCACCGGTCTCCACCGCGCACTCGCCCAGTCCGAGCAGGGCGTCGGCCCGCTCCTCGGGCAGGGCGTACGCCTCGGCCTCGGCGAGCAGCTCGGCGTACTGCCCGGCCGCCTGCTCGGCGCCCCCGCCGGCGAGCGTGCGCCGCGCCTCGGTGAGCCTGAGCCGCAGCCCGGTGACGAGCCGCGCCGGACGCCCGGTGGCCAGCTCCTCGTAGCCGACGCCGAGCCGTTCGGCGAGGTGGCGCAGCGCGTCGTCCGAGGGGCGGACGCGGCCGGCCTCCAGGGTGGAGATGTACGCGGGGGTGTACGCCGGTTCCGCGAGCTGGCGCTGGGTCATCCCCCGCTCGGCCCGCAGCCGCTGCACGCGGCGTCCTATGGTCTCCCGGTCGTCGCGGTCCGCCATGCCAACTCCCCCTGCGGCTCTTGCCGTTCGACTCCGCCGGCTCTAGGTTAAACCGCGGATTAAGCGCGCTTGACCGCGCTCGGCAACATCCCGTACCACCCGCAGAGGACACCGTGCCCGATCGCACACGCACCGCCGGACGCTACGGCAGAGCCCTCGCCGCCGCCGTGGCCGCCATGGCCTGCCTGCTGCTGGCCGCGAACGCCGGACCGGCGGACAACGGGCGCCCGCCGGCCCCCGCGACGGAGCCGGGCACGGTCCCGGTGACGGACTCGCTGGTCACCGTCACCCGCTGAAGCCGGCGTGCCGGCCGGGCCGGTCTTCCGGGGCCGGGGGTCAGTCCGGCAGGGCCCGCCGCAGGGCCTTGGCCAGGCGCCGGGCCAGTTCCGCGTCGCCCGGCGGGTCGTCGGCGAAGAGGTCGTCCAGCGCGGTGGTGAAGGTCTGGGTGAAGGCGCCGTACAGCGGGGTGCGGGGGCGGTGGGCCGCCTCCTGGAGCGCCGGCAGCAGGACCTCTGACGCGTACTCGGGCCGTCCGGCCGCGTCCCGGGGGACGGTGTCGGCGCCCTCCCCGGTGGGGGCCGGCGAGGGGGTCGCGGCGCCCACCGCGCAGGTCACCGCGGAGTCCGTGTACGCCGAGACGCGCGTCGCCGCGAAACCGGCGTCCAGCAGGCAGCGTTCGCTCTCCTTGCCGGTCAGGAACCTGATCAGCTCGGTCGCCTTGTCCGCCCGCCGGGAGGTGGCGGCCACCGCGAGGTTCTGGCCGCCGAGCACGGCCCGGCCCGGCAGCGCGGTCACGCCGAGCCGTTCGCCGTGCCGGTCCTTCGGGAAGGTCTCGTGCAGGGCGGGATACACGTACGGCCAGTGCCGCAGGAAGGCGGTGCGGCCGGCGGCGAAGGCGCCGAGGGAGGCCGCCTCGTCGGAGCCGAAGGCGTCCGGCAGGACGGAGGCCGCCTCGGTGCGGCGGCGCAGCTCGGTGATGCCCTCGGTCAGCTCCTCGACGGTCGCGTCGTAGTGGCCGTCCTCGTCGGTGAGCGTGAAGTCGGGCACCGCCGACGCGAACGCCTCCATGGCGTTGACGGTGCGTCCCTCGTAGGCGGCGAGCTGGGTGGTCCAGCCCTTCTCGTAGCCGTCGGGCCGGTGCTCGTCGAGCGTGGTGATCAGCTTCTTCAGTTCCGGCCACGTCAGACCGGCTTCGAGGTCGGGGCGTTCGACGCCCGCCCGGCGCAGGTGGTCGCGCCGGTAGTAGAGCAGGCCGACGTCGCTGTTGAAGGGCGCGGCGTACACCTCGCCGTCCCAGCGGGCCGTGCCGGCCACGGGCGCGATCACGTCGTCGTCGAGCAGCGTCCCCGGCAGCGGGCTGATCAGGCGCGCCTCGGCGAACTCCGGGACCCAGGTGACGTCGAGGTTGACCACGTCGTAGGCGGCGCTGCCGGACTGGAGGGCGCCGAGCAGCTGGCTGCGCTGCTCGTCGGCGTTGCCGGGGAGTTCGACCAGCCGGGCGCGGTAACCGGTGCCGGCCTTGTCCTGCCCGGCGTTCCACACGTCGATGAGGCGCTGGCGGATGCCGTTCTTGCCGGTGACGTCCCGTCCGCTGGCGACCACGATGTCGCCGGGCACGTCGGCGGTGGGCGTGGCCGCGGGCCCGTTCCCCCCGCTCCCGACGCAGGCGGTCGGCAGGAGCAGGAGCAGCGGGGCCGCCAGGACCGCGAGGCGTCGTCCCGGTGCCCTGGGCAGCCGTCGTCGGAGCATCACGTCTCTCCCGTTCCGATGCGTGCCACCTCGTCGTGCAGGGCCGCGCCGAGGTCGTCGGCGGCGTCCAGGCATCGCCCGCCGCTCGCCCTGGAGATGAGGGCGTCCGGCTTCCCCTCGTCGCAGGCACCGCCCTTGAGGGAGACCATCGCGACCGGCGTCTCGCCCTCGCCGGCGAGGGCGAGGAGGCGCACGAAGCGGTCGCCGGAGGGGCGGCCCGCGTCCTCGTCGTCGGTGACGAAGACGATCAGGCCGGGCCGCTCGTCGTCGGCGCCCCACCGCTCCATGGCGCCGAGCGCGTCCCCGAGCGCCCCCACCGGGTCGGCCGCGGCGTCCCGGACCCGGGCCTCGCGGTCGACGGCGCGTTCGGCGTCCTCGCGGTTGTGCCGGTCGAGGGACAACAGCACGTCGTAGGCGTCCTCGCCCGTGCCCGAGACCGCCCACACGCCGTACTCGTCCTGGTCGCCGAGTCCGCCGAGGGACTGTTTCAGCAGGCCGGGGCCGCCGCTGGCGCCCTCCCACTGGCCGCTCATCGAGCCGGAGCTGTCGAGCAGGAACAGCACGCGGCCGGGGCCGCCCGCGCCCCGGTAGCCCGCCAGGGAGGCCTCCATCGCGTTCCGTCCGGCGGACTCGGTCAGCGGCGACGGTGCCCGCAGGACGGCGGCGGCCACCTCCTCGGTGTCCAGCAGGGCCCGGTCGCCGGTGGGCGCCCGGAAACCGTCCCGGGCGAGGGCGTCCCGGCCGCCCTCGCCGGTGAGCCACCGCCGGAAACCGTCCGCCGCCCGGTCCCGTTCGGCCTCGTCGCGGTCGGCGCCCTGCCAGCGGACGCGGACGAAGAGCGGCTCCAGGCCGGGCACGTCGCCGGGGTACTGCGCCATGCGCGGGGTGCGGCGGGCGCTGTCGCAGCCGACGCCGCTGCGCAGCAGGAACTCGGGGACGAGGGCCGCGGTGCGGTTGTCGACGGCGTCGTCGTCGGGCAGCGCGCACAGCAGCTCGGCGGCGGTCGGGGAGGGCGGCCCGGGCTGGGCCACCCGGGCCTCGGCGCGGCGGGCGTCGGGGGTGCCGGTGGCGCCGGCGCCCCGGTGCAGGCCGATCGTGGCGAGCAGCCCGGTGTCCGTGAACTCGGGGTCGGGGCGGCGCACCTCGGCGTCGTCGCGCCGGTCGCGCAGGTCGTCGATCATCCGGGTGAGCGGGAGTCCGGTGCGCTCCCCGAGCCGGTCGGCGGCGATGTCCTGCGGGACGGCGAGCACGATCGGGGAGTACGCGAAGGGCTCCTCGTCGGGGTCCAGGGCCGCCACGGCGTCGGTGTCCTGCCCCTCGGTGACGCGGGCGGCGTCGGCCGGGGAGCCGGGTATCCACACGTCGGGCTGCGGGCCGACGTCGCGCTGCGGGTTGGTGTCGTCGTCGGAGGGTTCGTGCCAGGCGCGGGTCTGCTTGAGCAGGGCGGTGACCGCGTCGGCGGCGCCCGCGCTGTAGACGGTGATGCCGCTCGAGCGGCAGCCGTCGGCGGTGTTCTCCTCCGAGGTCAGGTACGCCTCGGCGGCGGCCCGGACGGTCGGCTCCAGGTCCGGGTCGGTGAGCACGCGCAGCTCCAGGGGCGGGCGGCAGGCCGAGGGGGCACCGTCCGTGGCGGCGAGACGGTACGAGCCGATGCCGACGACGGTCAGGAACAGCAGCACCGCTGCCCCCGCGACCATCCGCCGCGCCAGGGCCCCGGAGTGCGGTCCGGCCTCGCCGAGACGCCGGAGCAGCCCGCCCACGGCCCCGGCCGCGACCTCGCCCACCACCCGCGGCACACCCGTCAGGCCGGTCCACGTCCGGCGGACGGCCACCGCCCACCACCGCGGCGCGGAGTCGGCGGTCCCGCCACCGCCCGGACCGCCCGGACCACCCGGGCCCGGCGCCTCAGTCGCCGCAATCGCCGCGGTCGCGCCCCCCGGTAACCCCGGGCCGGAAGGGCCTCCCCGCGGCGAGCGGGCCGCGAGGAGCACGTCCTCCCCCGGCTCGGTGCGGCTCTGGGGCTCCCAGGGATCGCCCCGCAGCGTCCGTCGGCCGCTCGCGGACATCCGGGCCCGCAGCGCGTCCACGAGATCGCCGAACCACACCTCGCCGTCGCGCTCCAGCAGCTCCGCCAGCTCGGCGGTGAACGGCGTCGGACTCCCCGGATCGCCCGCGTCGATGCGGTGGTTGGCCTGCACGCTCATCATCAGCAGCAGGCGCCGCTTGTCGCGGGGGTCCGGGCGGATCCAGGCGGCGTTGCCGGCGAAGCAGCAGTCCAGGACGATGACGATCCGCTGGGCGGGGCCGGCGGTCAGCATCGCCTGCGCGACGCTGAACAGCACCGCGCCCGGGAAGACCGCGTGCCCGCCCGCGACCACGCGCGCCTTGCGCATCTGGAGGAACAGCTCGTCGCCCGCGTTGGGGATCGCCCCGTGCCCGGCGAAGTACAGCAGCAGGAGGCCGTCGGCCTCCTTGGCGGCCTTCCACAACTCCTGGTCGAAGGTGCCCTGGTCGGGGGAGCGGCACACCGTGATCCCGCGCTCGCCGAACACGTCGCCGTGCCGCAGCGCCTCCTCCAGGCGGTTCAGGTTGTGCTTGACCGCGGGCAGGTCGCCGGGCACGCCGTCCGGTCCAGCCGTGTGGTCGTACTCGGACACTCCGACCAGCAGCGCCCGGTTCGCCTTCCCCCGAGGGTCGTAACCGGTCACCGGCGGCCTACCTGCCGTCGGGTCGCACCGGTTCGACGCTCGCCTCGGGCGGTTCGCCGTCCTCCACCTCGCGGCGGTTGGCCCGCCAGGCCTCCACGGACCGTCTGACCTGGTCCACCACCGACTGGAAGATCGCGCCCGCGGCGCCCCCCAGCACCGCCACGACGATGTCCATGCCGGTGCCCATCGGAGCGCCCGTCTCGTCGGCCCGGCTCCGTTCGTCGATGCGGAGCTGGTCGGTGCGGGCCAGGTCGGCGAGCGGTTTCTCGCGTTCCAGCCACTTGTGCAGTGCGCCGATGTCGCTCTCGCTCGCGGTCCCGTCCAGCCGGACGCGGATACCGTGCGTCGCCACTCCGTCCCCCTCAGCCATAACTCACCATCATGGCACCGCCGTTGCGCGCAGGGGAGGGTCTGTGCGCCGCTCTCGCCATGCGCACGCGGGCGTGCACACGGGCCGGGGGCCCGGGCCGCCGCGACACCGGGCCCGCACACGGGCCCGGGGCCGCCTCAGCCCTGTGTCTGGAGGCGGCTCAGCTCCCGCTGCACGTGGTCCAGCGCGCCCTCGCGCCGGCCGGGCACCCGGCCCCGCAGCACGGCGAGCGCCGCGCCCAGTTCCCGGGCGGGCGCCGCGTCGCGGATCTTCCCCCACTGATGGTGGGCCCGGTCCACGGCCGCCTCCACCGCGGGTGCCCCGGGCGGCTGTCCGGCGCCCAGCCGGGCCTCGGCCACCCTCAGCCAGGCACGGCAGCTGCGCACCGGGTCGCCCGCGAACATCGCCAGGTCCGCCCGGACCTCCGCCCAGTGCAGCGCGTCCGCGGAGGCGGGCCCGTGCGCGAGGGCGGCGGCGTGCTCGTGCCGGGCGGCGAGCGCGTCGGCGTCCGCGTGCCGCCCGGACCGCACGGCGTCGGCGATGACGGCGTGCGGATCGCCCGCCTCCGGCCCCGGCGCCGTCAGCACCAGGTCCGCACCGGGCGCCGCACCGCCGGCCGCGCTCTCGGCGGCCGTCCGGGCCAGTGCCTGCTGGTGCAACTGGTCCGGCGGCGGCCGGTGCCCGCTGCGCAGGATCGTCGCGACCGCACGCATGTACGAGGGGGTGCCCACCGTCCGCCGCGAGGGCGGCGGCGCGACCCGGCCGTAGACGGCGTTGTTGCGTCCACAGTCCAGCGGGCTGGTCCGCAGCCACTGCCAGGTCTCCTGGTCGGCGTGCAGGTCGAGCAGGAGCGTCGTCGCGCCGCTCGGCCGCAGCCGCAGTTCCTCGCGGATCCAGTGCCAGGGCAGGGCGGTGTAGCGGACGGTCGCCGGCGTCGTCCGGGCCAGCGCCAGGTGGGGCAGGCGCTGGCGCCGGTCCAGCTGGAGCTGCCCGGCGACGTACACCGTCAGCGGGCCGGGAGCCGCCGCCGCGGCGCGCAGCCGGGTGAGGACGGCCTGCGGCTCCAGCGGGTCGGCGAGTTCGACGACGTTCGCGGTGTCGGTGCCGGCGAGCACCGCGGGCGGCACGGCCGCGAGCACGGGGAGCACGGAGGCGGCGTCCACCAGGCATCCCCTGCCCACGGGCGAGGCCGCGAGCAGCAGCACGGTTCCGGGCATGTCCCTCCCCCTGTCGATCACGTACGGCAGCACCGTAACCGTTGCGGCCGCACAGCGGGGCGCCTACCAGTCCGGCGGCCGCCCCCATCGCCGTACCGCGAAGACCGTCGTGTCGTCGGCCAGCCGCCCCCGGCAGTGCCGCAGGGTGCCGTCCCGGACCAGCGCCACCAGCCGCCCCGGTGCGGCGCCCGAGGGGTCGGCGGCCACCGCCCGGGCGACGGCGTCGGCGTGCCGGTAGAAGCAGCCCTCGGGGTCGCGCGCCTCGGTCACCCCGTCGGTGACCAGCAGCAGCGTCTCCTCGCGGGCGAGGGCGGAGCGGTGCACCGGCGGCACCGGCGGGCCCGCGACGAGGTCGTTCATGCCGAGCGGCAGCCCTCCGGCGACCGCCAGGGTCCGTACGCCCCGCGGACCGACCGCCAGCGGGGGGTCGTGGCCGAAGACGACGACGTCCACGGCGTCCGGCAGGCGCTCCGAGAAACCGATGAGGACGGCGGTCGCGAACCGGTCGCCGTCGGACCGGCCGAGCGCCGCGGTGTGCGCGCGGTGGCGGCGCATCCGGATCTCCAGCCGCTCGGCGACGGTCGCGAGGTCCGGCTCGTGGTAGGCGGCCTCACGGAAGGTGCCGAGCAGCGCGGCCGCCGCCTCCACCGCGCCCAGCCCCTTGCCCTGCACGTCACCGACGAGGACGCGGGTGCCGTGCGGGCCGGGCTGGATGTCGTAGAAGTCGCCGCCGACGCGGGCCTCGGTGTCCGCGGAGAGGTAGACGGCGGCGTGCTCCAGGCCGCCGAAGCCGACCGGCAGGGGCCGCAGCACGGTGCGGCGGGTGGTGTCGGCGATGTCCCGCATGTGCATCATGCGCTGCTCGCCGCCCACCCTGAGCGCGGCGGCCACCACGGCGATCACCCCGCCGAGGGCGACCAGGACCAGCCCGGGCAGCCCGGTCTCGGCACGGTGCTGCCAGACGGTGTCGGCCATGACGTAGACGGCGACGGCGACCGCCGCGTACACGGCCGTGGACCGCACCCCGCAGATCGCGGCGGCGACACCCGGGACGAGCACCGTCCAGGAGATGATCTCGAAGGCACCGGTGGTGGTGTCGGCCGCGGTGATGGCGACGAGCAGGAGCAGCGGGAACATCCAGGCGACGCTGTGACCGCGGACGCTGAGCAGTTCGTGCCGGGACACGGCGTCGCCCCGGCCGGCGGCCTGCACGAGCCGGCCGACCAGCCGCCACCGGCCGCGCACCGGACTGCGGTAGCGAGCCTCCACGGGCCTCAGCGAAGCACGCTCCCCGGCGGCCCGCATCCTGACTTGCCGACGGGCCCGCCCAGGTGTGCGCTGGTAGACGGGGGCGAGGTGAGAGGAGTGCGCTCATGGCTCATGCGGTACCGGCACGCGGCACGTCCGCCCAGGCACCCACCGGAGCGCCCGGCGGGCCGGGCACCCGCGGCCGTACGACGACACCCGACGTCTTCGGCGCGCGGACGCACAGGATGGCGAAATGGGCGGTGCCCGTCGGGATCGGGCTGGTCTACGGCTACTGGGCAGCGTCCATCAGCCGCCGCGGCGGCCCCGTCACCGGCTGGAACGTCCTGTTCGGCTTCCTGACCGTGCTCGCGTTCGTGGTCCTCTTCGCCGTGGTCCGGGCGGTGGCCGCCCGGCTGCCGCGCGAAGGACACGCGGCGCTGTGGGCGGCGTTCGCGGGCAGCGCGCTGGGGTTCCTGTACTCCCGCAGCGGCGTGGCGGTGTTCACCTGCGTCGTCGTGTCCCTGCTGCTCGCGGCGGCGGTGTTCGCCTCCCTCTTCTACCGCTACTACACGCACGAGGACGCACAGGGGCACCGCGCCGCCTGAGGCCCGCCGGCCGCCCGCCGCCCGGGCGCCCTGCCGTGGGGGCGGGTGCCGGTGCCCCGGGCGTGCCGGACCGCCCGATCGGCTCGTCCCGGGCGTCCGAATGCAGTCACGCCGGTCGCCCCGGCCGCCGCCGGGACCTTGCCTGGAGGGGTGTCCCCACGACTCCGGACCGCCCTGTCCACCGCCCTGATCGCCCTCGCCTGCCTGCTCGCGCCGTGCGGCACGCTGGCGGCCTGGGCGGTGCACGGACCGGCCGACACCGGGCGCTACGTCGCCGCCGTGACGCCGCTCGCCGACGACGCGGACGTGCGCGAAGCGGTCGCCGCCGCGGTGGGCGACCGCTTCTCGGACCAGGTCGCGGCCGGCCCCCTGCACGACAGCGTGCGGCTGTTCGCGCGGGACGCGACCCGGTCCTTCACGCGCACCGAGGCCTTCCGCGAGGGCTGGGAGACGGCGAACCGGACCGTCCACGAGGCCGTCCTGCGCGCACTGCGGGACCACCGGACGCACGGCCGCCCGGTCACCGTCGACCTGGCCCCGGTCACCCGACGCGTCAAGGAGCGGCTCACCGAGGACGTGCCGTTCGCGCGGCGCATCCCGGTCCGGCCCACCGCCGTCACCGTGCTCCCGGCCCACGAGGTGGACCGGCTCAGGAAGGGCTACCACGTGCTCGACGTCGCCGCCTTCTGGCTGCCGCTCGCGGCCGTCGTCTTCGCGGTCACCGGCATCGCCGTCGCCGCGTGCCGCCGGCGCGCCGTCACCGCCGCCGGGGTCGGCACCGCTCTCGGCGGGGCGCTGCTCGCCCTCGCCGTCGTCCTCGGCCGCCGGCTCACCGTCACCGAACTCCCCGGCGCGGTGGACGGCGCCGTGGACGGACCGGCCGCGGGCGCCGTCTACGACGCCCTCACCGAGACCCTGCGCACGGCCTCCTGGCTGCTGGTCGGCCTCGGCCTCGCGGTCGCCCTGGCCTCCTGGCTCGCGGGCCGCTACGGACGTCCGCGCCGCCGCCGGGCACCCACCGCCACCACCGTCGACCCCGCCCCGCCCCGGGCCCGTCTCTGAGCCGCCCGGCGCCGGCAAACCCTTGGCCCACCTCCCGCAGCGGTCGGTAGGGTCACCGCCCATGTCCGAGACGACGACCCTGTGGCGCCCCACCGGCCCCGAGGAGCTGGCCCTGGTGGCGGCCTCCGGCTGGACGGCCTGGCCACCGCGCCTGCCCGAGCAGCCGATCTTCTACCCGGTCCTCAACGAGGACTACGCCGTCCGCATCGCCCGCGACTGGAACGTCCCCGCCTCCGGCTCGGGCTACGTCACGCGCTTCGAGGTCGAGACGGACCACGTGGAGCGCTACCCGGTGCGCCAGGCCGGCGGCGAGACGATCCTGGAGCTGTGGGTCCCGGCGGACGAGCTGGCCGAGTTCAACCGGCACATCGTGGGGCGGATCGAGGTGGTCCGGGAGTTCCACGCCGGGGCCTGAGGCCGCACGGGCCTCCGCGGGGCAACTTCCCGGCCGCCGTTCCCGTCTTCGAGGGAGGCTGCGGGCATCGCAGAGGCAGGCAGCGCACCCGCGAGGGAGAGACCGGGACGTGGACACCGACACGGCGACCGACCAGGCGACGGACTCCGGCGGGCGTCCGGCGCCCCACCGCGCCGGACGGCGGTTCGCGGGCTGGTGCGCGGGGCTGCTGTTCGCCGGGGTGAGCGTGGTCGTCGGCTGCCGTCTCGCCGACAGCGACGGGATCACGCCCGTTCCGCAGCTGCTCGCCTTCCTGCCCTGGCTGCTCGTGCCGGCCGGGGCCGGGCTGCTCCTGACACTGCTCGCCCGGTGGTGGACCGGGGCGGTGTGGGGCGTCGCGCTGCTCGGGCTGCTGGCATGGTTCATCGAGCCGTACGGCAGGACCGGCGAACCCGCCGGGCCGCCCGTCGCCGAGCTGCGGGTGCTGACCTCGAACGTCGAGTTCGGACAGGGCACCGACGAGCTGGTCGGCGCCGTGCGGCGGACCGAACCCGACCTCGTGTTCGTACAGGAGTGCGAATACACGTGCGACGCGACCCTGCGCCGCGAACTCGCCGCGAGCCTTCCCCACCGGCGGGCCGTCGAGGGCGGCGGCTCCGAGGGGTCGGTCATCCTGAGCGCCTTCCCGCTGGAGCCCGCCCCCGCCGCCCCCGGCACCATGGGCATGCCGGCCGCCGTCGCCGACGTGCGCGGCCACTCCGTACGGCTCCAGCTCGCCCACCCCATGCCACCCCTGCCGGACCAGGTCGGCCTCTGGCGCGAGGAGCTGGACGCCCTGCGTGACGCCGCCGCCGAGAACGGCGAGACCCCCACCGTCCTCGCCGGCGACTTCAACGCCTCCCAGGACCACGCCGCCTTCCGCCGCATCCTCGACACGGGGCTGAGCGACGCGGCCCGGCTGGCCGGGGCCGACCGTACGGCCACCTGGCCGGCCCGGACCGCCCCGACCTTCGGCGTGCAGATCGACCACGTCCTGGTGTCGGACGACTTCACCGCGCACCGCGCCCGGTTCCTGGACCTGGCGGACACCGACCACCGCGCGCTGGTCGTCGACCTCACGCTGCACGAGGCCGGCTGACGCCGGCCCCGGGCAGTCCGGCGTTCTCAGACGCCGATGTCGCGGCCGTCCGCGCGCCACACCGCCACGACCGACGGGCGCACGATCTTGCCCGGTCCGTCGGGCCAGGTGCTGGCCGGCTTCTCCACCGAGGCACCGTCGACCTCGCCCGGGTGCTGCACGGCGACCAGTACGCGCCGGTCCTGGATGAGCGGACCGCAGGTCTCCGCGCCGGTCGGCACGGTCAGGAACTGCTTCAGCTCACCGCGCCGGTCGCCCTTGGTCGCGACCCCGAAGAGGCCGTCGTGGCTGCCCAGCGCGTTGCCGTCGGTGGACAGCCACAGGTTGCCGTGGTCGTCGAAGGCGACGTTGTCCGGGCAGGAGATCGGGCTGACCCGGTCCTTCGGGAAGCCCGCGAAGTAGGTCGCCGGGTCCTCCGGGTCGCCGGCGACGAGGAACAGCGACCACGCGAAGGACGTCGCGTCGGCCCGGTTCCAGCGCTCGGTCAGCTCCAGGACGTGGCCGTGCTTGTTGGCGTTGCGCGGGTTGGCCTCGTCCGCCTTGGCGTTGGAGCCGACCCCGCGGTTGGAGTTGTTGGTGAGGGCGACGTACACCTTGCCGGTGGTCGGGGACGGCTCGATGTCCTCGGGGCGGTCCATCTTCGTGGCGCCGACCTTGTCACCGGCCAGCCGCGTGAAGACGCACACCTCCTCGGCGGTCATGCCCTCGACGTGCGAGACGGCACCGCGCTCGGTGGCGGTGACCAGCGGGATCCAGTGGCCGCTGCCGTCGAACTCGCCGTCGCCGGGCAGCTTGCCCGTGCCGTCGATCTCGATCGCCGGGGAGTCGCCGCTGAGCTTGGCGACGTAGAGGGTCCCCTCGTCCAGCAGCGACAGGTTGTGCTCGCGCGCCCAGCGGCTGTCGCCGTGCCGCATCCGCTTGCTGCCGACGAACTTGTAGAAGTAGTCGAACCGCTCGTCGTCACCCGTGTAGACGACGGGGCGCCCGTCGTGGGTCAGCCGCACGGTCGCCGCCTCGTGCTTGAAACGGCCGAGGAGGGTGTGCTTGCGCGGGGTGGACTCGGGGTCGTAGGGGTCGAGTTCGACGACGTACCCGAAGCGGTGCACCTCGTTCGGCTCCTGGGCCACGTCGAAGCGCTTGTCGAACCGCTCCCACTTGCGCTCGGTGGCGCCGGTGCCGATGCCGTAGCGCTTGTCGGTCGCGCGGCTGCTGTTGGCGAAGTACTGGTTGAAGTTCTCCTCGCCGTGCAGCGTCGTGCCCCACGGGGTGGTGCCGCCGGCGCAGTTGTTGAGGGTGCCGAGCACCTTGCGGCCACTGCGGTCGGCGGAGGTCTTCACCAGGTCGGAGCCGGCGGCGGGCCCGGTCAGCCGGAACTCGGTGGTCGCGGTGATCCGCCGGTTGAGCCGGTGCCGGGAGACGGGCGTCAGATTGCCGTTCCCGCGCTCCTCCTGCACGGCGACGACGGACAGCCCGTGCGCGGCCCAGGCGATCTCGACCTGCTCGCGCGTCGGGTTCGCGGGGTCGTAGCCGCGGAACATGAGCACCTCGTCGGTGTACTCGTGGTTGGCGACGAGGATCTGCCGGCCGCGCTCACCGCGCAGCGGCAGCAGTGCGAGGAAGTCGTTGTTGTACCCGAACTGCCCGGCCTGCGCCCTGGCGGTCTGCTTCTCCGGGTCGAAGGCGGGCGCCCCGCGCAGGATGGGCTCGCCCCAGCGGATCACGACGTCCTGCCGGTACCCCTGCGGGACGGTGACGGCGTCGTTCCTGTTCGGGGCGACGGGCGTGAACCGCAGCCCGCGCGCACCCTCCTCCCGCCCCGGTTTCCCGTGGCCCCGGCCGGTCGCCGGCGCGGCCTGCGCCGACGGCGCCCCGGCCACGCCCACCGCACCGGCGCCCGCGGCCGCCACGGTGACGACGGCGGCGGCCCGCATCATGGAACGGCGGCTGAGCGCGCCGGCGATGACGTCGCCGACGTACTCGTTGGAGCTGGTGTTGGGCACCTCGTGGAAGCAGGCGTCACCACACCGGAAACGACAGGTCATGGCGGACCGGCCGCCGGGATGCGAACCGGACGGCGTTCCGATCAACGGCAGCAGCTTGCGCACTGTGTTCTCCCCTGAGAAGCCCTTGGATGCCCTTGGTGTCAGCGCGACCGTAGGTGCACATACGTGCGGGAGACGGGCGCCGCGGTGAACGACGGGTGAACCCGTGGAAGCGGGCAGGGAATTGCCGCGGCGTCTCGATCCCACCTTGACGCGCCCAGGGTTTCATGGCAGACCCTGCACAAGATCACAATCCAGGGCCGCTAACCTTACGTGTCCGTCCTGGCCAGGGATTGACGGGCATCAACTCACGCGAAGGGTTGCGCACATGGGCATTCTCACCTCTCTGCGGAACGTGTTCGGCCGGTCACGCAAAGACCGGACCGCCCAGGCGGAGGGTGTGACGCAGGAGACGGCACCGCCGGCCACCGCGCCGGAGCCGAAGCTCCCGTCCCAGCCCACCGCACCCCCGGAGCCGGCCGAGGCCCCGGAGCAGGCGGAGACCGCGCAGGTCCCCGAGCCCCGCACGGCGGACCTCTCCCCCGACGAGCACGAACTCGTCAAGGCCGCCTTCGCCAACGTCACGGTCCCCAAGCCCACGGAGTCCCCGGACCCGACGGCCGACCCCACCCCCGAGCCCCCCCAGGCCCAGCACCCCACCCCGAAGCCGACCCCGAAGACCGAGACCGAGCCGGAGACCGAGCCGAAGGCCGAGGCCAAGCCGGAAGCCGAGGCCAAGCCGAAGACCGAGGCCAAGCCGAAGACCGAGCCGAAGCCGAAGACCGAGGCCAAGCCCGAGGCGGCCCCGAAGCCGAAGACCGAGGCCAAGCCCGAGGCGGCCCCGAAGCCGAAGACCGAGGCCGAGGCGAAGCCGGAGCCGGAGCCGCAAGCCGAGGCACAGCCCGACCCGAAGTCGGAGGCCAAGGGGAAGTCCGAGCCCGAGCCGACGCCGGAGGCCGAGGCGCAGCCCGAGCCGGAACCGAAGGCCAAGCCGAAGGCCAAGCCGAAGGCCAAGGCACAGCCGGAGGCCAAGGCGCAGGCCGAGCCGGAACCGAAGGACGAGCCGAAGGCCGAGGCCAAGCCGGAACCGAAGGCCAAGCCGAAGGTGAAGCCGGAGGCCAAGGCACAGCCGGAGGCCGAGGCGCAGCCCGAGCCGAAGCCGGAACCGAAGGACGAGCCGCAGCCCGAGGCCAAGGCCAAGCCCGAGCCGAAGGCCAAGGCGAAGCCGAAGGCCGAGCCCGAGCCCGCTCCGGCCTCCGCCCCGGCCCCCGCAGCCGCAGCCACCCCCGAACCCGCGGCCGCCGACGGCGAGGAAGCCCCGCAGGGGCCACCCGCACCCGACGACGAAAGCGGCATGGGTGGTGCGGGTGGGAACACACACGCCGAAGGCGAAGCCGAGGCCCCCGAACCCGCCACCCCCGCCACCCGCATCCGCGCCACCGCCCCCGGCCTCACCACGGCCTACAAGGCCGCCGCCACCGCCCTCGAGAAGCACGACCTCACCGGCGCCCGCGCCAAGGTCCACCTCGTCCTCGACCGCTCCGCGTCCATGCGCCCGTACTACAAGGACGGCTCCGCCCAGGCCCTCGCCGAGCAGACCCTCGCCCTCGCCGCGCACCTGGACCCCGAGGCCACGGTCCACGTGACCTTCTTCTCGACGGAGCTGGACGGCACCGGTCAGCTCACCCTCACCGACCACGAGAACAAGATCGACGAGCTGCACGCGGCACTCGGCCGGATGGGCCGCACCAGCTACCACGCCGCCGTCGAGGCCGTCCTCGCGCACCACGAGAAGGAGGCCCCCGGCACCCCCGCCCTGGTGGTCTTCCAGACCGACGGCGCCCCCGACGCCAAGACCCCGGCCACCCAGGCTCTGACGGACGCCGCGGCGAACCACCCGCACGTCCACTTCTCCTTCGTCGCGTTCGGCGACCCGGAGAACAAGGCCTTCGACTACCTCCGCAAGCTCAAGACGGGCAACGCGTCGCACTTCCTGGCCGGCGAGACCCCGCGGGAGCTGACGGACAGGGAGCTGTACGAGGGCGTACTGGCCGCCTGGCGGCCGTAACCGCACCGCGCCACCACGCACATCCTTTCGGGGGGTGGGCCGGGGAACCCCCCGTCCACCCCCCGAAACGCGTGTGAGCCGATCTCCGACGGACCAGTAGGATTTCGCCCATGGCGGCCACTGGAAACGAGAAGCAGGGGGCGAAGGCGTTCTACGTCTCGACCCCCATCTACTACGTCAACGACGCTCCTCACCTGGGCCACGCCTATACGACCGTCGCAGGCGACGTGCTCACCCGCTGGCACCGCCAGCGCGGCGAGAAGGTGTGGTACCTCACCGGCACGGACGAGCACGGTCAGAAGATCATGCGCACGGCCGAGGCGAACGGGGTCACCCCGCAGGCCTGGGCCGACAAGCTCGTCACCGAGGCCTGGAAGCCCCTGTGGGAGCACCTGGAGATCGCGAACGACGACTTCATCCGCACCACGCAGAAGCGGCACACCGACCGCGTCCAGGAGTTCGTGCAGGACCTGTACGACAAGGACGAGATCTACAAGGGCGGCTACGAGGGCCCGTACTGCGTGGGCTGCGAGGAGTACAAGCTCCCCGGCGAGCTGCTCGACGGCGAGGGCGAGTACGCGGGCCAGAAGCTCTGCCCGATCCACAAGAAGCCGGTGGAGATCCTCAGCGAGGAGAACTACTTCTTCAAGCTGAGCGCGTACAGCGAGAAGCTGCTCGCCCACTACGAGGCCAACCCGGGCTTCATCCAGCCCGAGTCCGCGCGCAACGAGGTCGTGAATTTCGTCCGCCAGGGCCTCCAGGACCTCTCCATCTCCCGCTCGACCTTCGACTGGGGCGTGCCCGTCCCCTGGGACGACAAGCACGTCATCTACGTGTGGGTCGACGCCCTGCTGAACTACGCCACCGCGGTCGGCTACAACGAGAACCCGGAGAAGTTCGAGGCCACCTTCCCCGCCGACGTGCACCTCGTCGGCAAGGACATCCTCCGCTTCCACGCGATCATCTGGCCGGCGATGCTGATGGCGCAGGGCCTCCCGCTGCCCGGGAAGATCGCCGCGAACGGCTGGCTGATGGTCGGCGGCGAGAAGATGAGCAAGTCCAACCTGACCGGCATCAAGCCGCAGGACCTGACCTCGCACTTCGGCGTGGACGCGTACCGCTGGTACTTCCTGCGCGCGATCGCGTTCGGCCAGGACGGCTCCTTCTCCTGGGAGGACTTCTCCGCCCGCTACACCAGCGAGCTGGCCAACGACTACGGCAACCTCGCCTCCCGCGTCGCCGCCATGGTCGGCAAGTACTTCGGCGGCGAGCTGCCGGCCGCCACGGCCGACGGGGACGCGGAGCGGGCGATCCACGACGGCCTGACCAAGGCGGTCACGGAGGCCGACCGGAAGATCGGTGAGGAGCTGGACTTCCAGGGCGGCATCCTGGCCGTCTTCGAGTTCGTGAAGCAGGTCAACGGCTACATCACCGAGCAGGAGCCCTGGAAGGTCGCCAAGGACAACTCGCCGGAGGGCAGGGCCCGCCTGGCGACGATCCTCTACACGGCCGCCGAGTCGCTCCGCGCCGTCGCCGTCCTGCTGAACCCGATCATGCCGGACACCTCCCAGAAGCTCTGGGACTCCCTCGGCGCCGAGGCCTCCCTCGGCGGCCTCGCGGACCAGAGGGTCCAGGACGCGGCGGACTGGGGCCGGCTGCCCGCCGGTTCCACGGTCACCAAGGGCGCGGTGCTCTTCCCCCGTCTCGAGGAGAAGCCGACCGCGTAACGCGCTCGCCACAGCTCGGGGCCCGGGAGGGGCGGACCTTCTCCCGGGCCCCCCGCTTTTGCGAGGATCGGACCCACGGCACGCTCACGTGGGGGGAACCATGGCACTGTTCGGCAACGCGCACAGCATCGACCCGGCCCAGGCGCAGCACGAGTACGCCCGCCTGCTCGGCCACGGCGAGCAGATCCACGCCGCCTACCTGCTGATCCGCGACACCATCCTGTTCACCGACCGGCGGCTGATCCTGGTCGACAAGCAGGGCATCACCGGCAAGAAGACCGAGTACCACTCGATCCCGTACCGCAGCATCACGCACTTCGCGGTCGAGACGGCCGGCACCTTCGACCTCGACGCCGAGCTGAAGATCTGGCTCTCCGGCTCGCCGGCCCCCATCCAGAAGACCTTCACCAAGGGCGTCGACATCTACGAGGTGCAGGCGATCCTGACCCAGTTCGTGGCCCGGTAGACCCACGACGGAACGCGCGCGGGGCCCGGCATCGGTGTCGATGCCGGGCCCCGCGCGTCTGCCGCCTACTTCGGCTGCGGCTTGCGCACCGAGAGGTGCAGCTCCCTCAGCCGGGACTCGTCCAGCTCGGTCGGCGCGCCCATCATCAGGTCCTGGGCGTTGCCGTTGAGCGGGAAGGCGATGGTCTCGCGGATGTTGGGCTCGTCGGCCAGCAGCATCACGATGCGGTCGACGCCCGGGGCGATGCCGCCGTGCGGCGGGGCGCCGAAGCGGAACGCGCGCAGCATGCCGGCGAACTCGCGCTCGACGGTCTCGGCGTCGTAGCCCGCGATCTCGAAGGCCTTGAGCATGATGTCCGGCTCGTGGTTCCGGATGGCGCCGGAGGACAGCTCGACACCGTTGCAGACGATGTCGTACTGCCACGCCAGGATGTCCAGCGGGTCCTGGTTCTCCAGGGCGTCCATGCCGCCCTGCGGCATCGAGAAGGGGTTGTGCGAGAAGTCGATCTTCCCCGTGTCCTCGTCCTTCTCGTACATCGGGAAGTCGACGATCCAGCAGAAGCGGAAGACGTTCTCCTCGAAGTGCCCGGCGCGCTTGGCGGCCTCGACCCGCACCGCGCCCATGATCTTCGAGACCTCGTCGAACTCGCCCGCGCCGAAGAACACCGCGTGACCGGCGGCCAGGGAGAGGCGCTTGGTCAGCTCGGCGACGTTCTCCTCGGTGAGGAACTTCGCGATCGGCCCGCTCAGCGTGCCGTCCTCACCGACGCGGACCCAGGCCAGGCCCTTGGCGCCCTGCGAGACGGCGTAGTCACCGAGCTGGTCGAAGAACTTGCGCGGCTGGCCAGAGACGTCCGGGACGGCCAGCGCGCGGACGTGCTTGCCGGCGAAGGCCTTGAACTCCGAGCCCTCGAAGACGTCGCTGATGTCGACCAGTTCCAGCTTGGCCCGCAGGTCCGGCTTGTCGGAGCCGTACTTCAGCATCGCCTCGCGGAACGGGATGCGCGGGAAGGGCGAGGTCACCTCGCGGCCGCCGCCGAACTCGGTGAACAGCTCGGTCATGAGCCGCTCGACCGGCTGGAAGACGTCCTCCTGCTCGACGAAGCTCATCTCGACGTCGAGCTGGTAGAACTCGCCCGGCGAGCGGTCGGCGCGGGCGTCCTCGTCGCGGAAGCAGGGCGCGATCTGGAAGTACCGGTCGAAGCCGGAGATCATCAGCAGCTGCTTGAACTGCTGCGGGGCCTGAGGCAGGGCGTAGAAGCGGCCCGCGTGCAGGCGCGAGGGCACGACGAAGTCGCGGGCGCCCTCGGGGGAGGTGGCGGTGAGGATGGGCGTCGCCATCTCGTTGAAGCCGAGCGCCACCATCTTGTGGCGGATGGCGGAGATGACCGCCGTGCGCAGCATGATGTTGCGGTGCATGCGCTCGCGGCGCAGGTCGAGGAAGCGGTACTCCAGGCGCCGCTCCTCGTTCACCCCGTCCTCGGTGTTGATGGTGAAGGGCAGCGGCTGGGCGGCGCCCAGCAGCTCGACCTCGCCCACCTCGACCTCGACCTCACCGGTCGGCAGCTCGGAGTTGATGTTGTCGGCGCCGCGGGAGACGACCTTGCCGTCGACCCGGACGGTCGACTCCTTGGTCAGCTTGTCCAGCGCCTCGTAGGCCTCGGTGCCCGGACGGGCGACGAGCTGCGTGATGCCGTAGTGATCGCGCAGATCGATGAAGAGGATGCCGCCCAGGTCGCGCCGATTGTGCAGCCAGCCACTCAGTCGGACGTCGGTACCGACGTCAGAGGAGCGGAGCTCGCCGCAGGTGTGGGACCTGTACCGATGCATCGTCGTTCATCCAGCCTTCGTGGATCGGGGATGGTGTTTCGCGTTTCACGTGAAACAACCCCAGCGTACCGGGGACCCACCGCTGCGTTCCTCCCCATAGTCGGCGGGACGGCGGCGGGAGGGGGCCGGGACGGCACCGGTGGCAGTCTGCGATCACCTGTTCTTACAGTGGGGCAATGCGCACTGGTGACCCCCTGCCCGAGGTGGGGGACCTCCTTGCCGCTCTCGCGACCGGTCTGTGGCAGTGGGACACCGCCACGGGGGAGGTCACGGTCGACGCGGAGGCCGCCCGGCTGCTCGGACTGCCCCCGCGGTGCGCCGTGCACACCGAGGCCCGGGTGCGGTCCCGGCTGCATCCGGTGGACTGGAACGAGATCACCGGGGTCGTCGCGCTGGCCGCCACCGAAGGCACCCTCGCCGAGGTGCGCATCCGCGTCATGGACGAGCAGGGCCACGTCGTCCGCATGGTGCGCAGCCGCTCCAGGCCGTCCTTCGACCCCGTACGCAAGGCCTACAGGCTGATCGGCACCCTCCAGGAGGTCGCCGAGCCGGCCCCGGGCACCCCCGCGGGACGCCGCGCGGTCACCGGCGACTGGCGCCGCTCCCGGGAGGCCTTCCTGCTGGACGCCGG
Source organism: Streptomyces sp. NPDC045956 (assembly GCF_056430705.1). Taxonomy (NCBI): domain Bacteria; kingdom Bacillati; phylum Actinomycetota; class Actinomycetes; order Kitasatosporales; family Streptomycetaceae; genus Streptomyces; species Streptomyces sp. NPDC045956. The sequence goes on from NZ_JBWKKZ010000007.1 coordinate 282,732, forward strand.
CCGGGCACTGGCCGAGGCGCGGTCCACCGAGGAGGTGCTGCGGGTCGCGGCAGGCCTGTCGATGCCGGGGTTCTCGCCGGACGGACTCGCGGTCTTCGGCGTCTCGGGCGACCGCCTGACGGTCATCGGCCACCACGGGCAGCCCGAGAACGACATGAACCCGTTCGTGAACATGCCCTTGGAGACGGACTACCCGGCCGCCGAGGTGGTCCGCGCCGGGCGGGCCGTGTACCTCTCCTCCCCCGAGCAATACCGCGCCCGCTACCCGCTCACCTGGCCGCTCGCCGAGCGCTTCGGCCGCCGTTCCTGGGCCTTCCTGCCGCTGACCGTCGCGGGACGCACCATGGGGGCGTGGATGGCGGCCTTCGCCTACCCGGTCGCGTTCACGCCGGACGAGCGGTCGGTGCTGACCACGGTGGCGCGGATGCTGGCGCAGGCGCTGTCCCGGGCGGGTGCCGCCGAGACCCAGCGGGAGCTGACGGAGGGGTTGCAGCGCTCCATGCTGCCGGTGCTCGCCCCGGAGATCCCCGGCATGACGGTCGCGGCCCGTTACGTCCCCACCGGCGGCGGCCTCCAGGTGGGCGGTGACTGGTACGACATGATCCCGCTGCCCGGCGGCCGCTTCGCCCTGGTCATCGGCGACGTCCAGGGCCACGACGTACGCGCGGCGGGGCTGATGGGCCAGTTGCGCATCGCCCTGCGCGCCTACGCCGCCGAGGGGCACCGGCCCGACGCGGTGCTCTCCCGCGCCTCCCACTTCTTCCACGGCCTCACCCAGGCCGACGACCCCGGCGACCTGCGCTTCGCCACCTGCTACTACGCCGAGGTGGATCCGGCCACCGGCACCCTGGAGAGCGCCCGCGCCGGGCATCTGGACCCGGTGGTGCGCATGGCGGACGGGACGGCGCTGATCCGGGCCACGGCGGGCGGGCTGCCGCTCGGTATCGACCCGGACTCCGACTACCCGACCACGCGGCTCGCCCTGGAGCCCGGGGACACCCTGATGCTGTGCACGGACGGCCTGGTCGAGACCGGCGGCCACGACCTGCACTCCGGCTGGGACCGGCTCCGCGTCATCCTGGAGGAGCACGAAGGGGCCCTGGAGGAACTGGCCGACGCGTTGGTGCAGGCCGTGCACGGACCCTCCTCGCACCACACCACGGGCCCGCTCGCCGACCGGCGGGAGGACGACATCGCCCTGCTGCTGCTCTGCCGGGAGGGCGGCGGCTGCGGATGCGGGGACAGCCCCGTGCTCCGGACGCCCCTGCGCCGCACCATGCTCACGGTCGCGCAGGCCGAGCCCGAGCGGATCGCCACCGCACGCCAGCACCTGCGGGACCTGCTGCACGACTGGCCCAGCGAGGAGCAGCGGGACGCGGCGGTGCTCCTGCTCTCCGAGATGCTGACGAACGTCCTGGTGCACACGGACGCCGACGCCCTGCTGGTCGCCGAGCTGACCGGTGCGCCGGGGGAACGTCGCATCCGGGTCGAGGTGACCGACAGCGGCGACGACCTGCCGCACAAACGCAGGCCGGGGGAGATGGCCTCCTCCGGGCGCGGCCTGATGCTGATCGAGCTGCTCGCCGACGAGTGGGGCGTCGCCCCGCGCGGCGAGGGCAAGAGCATCTGGTACGAGGTCTACGAGTCCACGGACCCGGAGGACGGCTTCGGCCCTGACCCCGGCGGCGGCTTCGGCCCGGAGGCGGAGGGCGGCCCCGAGGCCGCGTAGAGGCCCTGGAGCTCGTGCACGACGCCGAACGCGGCCGCGGTGAGCGGCACGGCGAGCAGCATCCCCAGGATGCCCGCCACCGACGCCCCCGCGGTGAGCGCCAGCAGCACGATCGCGGGGTGCATCTGCACGGTCCGGCTCTGGACCATCGGCTGGAGCACGTGCCCCTCCAGCACCTGCACGGCCAGCACCACGCCGAGCGCCCACAGCGCGATGACGAACCCGCGGTCGGCCAGCGCGACCAGGACCGCCACGGTCCCGGAGATGAAGGCGCCGAGGTAGGGGATGTAGGCGCCGACGAAGACCAGCGCGCCGAGCCCGACGGCGCCGGGGACGCGCAGGACGAGCAGCCCGACGGTGATGCAGACCGCGTCGATGAGGGCGATCAGCGTGGTGCCCCGCATGAAGCCCTCGACGGCGCCGTAGGCCCGCCGTGCCATGGCCTCCACCGTGTCCGCGCTGTGCGGCGGCGAGAGAGCCCGCACCGTGCCGACGGCCCGGTCGGAGTCGCGCAGGAAGAAGAAGACGAGCAGCAGCGCCAGCACGGCCATGGCGATCATCTCGCCGACGACGCTGATGCCGGTCACCACGCCGGAGGCGGCCGTACCGCCGAACTTCCCGAGCAGCTCCCGCGCGTTGGACGCCATGTCGTCCAGCGAGGTCCCCGCCGCCCCGAAGTGGTCGGCGATGTCCCGGGCCGCGCTGCGTACCGAGGCGACGATCTGGTCCCCGGTCTCGATGAGCGCGGAGACGACGATGTACACGGCCCCGCCGACCACCGCGACGACGGCGACGCAGGTGAGTCCGGCGGCCAGCGACCGCTGGACGTGCGCCTTCACCATCCGCCGGTGCAGCGGCCGGAGCAGGGCGGTGCCGAGCAGCGCCAGCAGCGCCGATGTCACGGCGGTGCGCAGCTCCACGCAGAGCCGGACCGCGACGTAGCCGACGCCGGCGGCGAGCAGGATGACGGCGCACCAGGCGGCGAACCGACGTACCGGACCGGGAAGCAGCTGCACCCCACCAGCCGACCACGCACCGGGCGGGCTGTCCTGTGCGGACCGCCCGCCCGGGTGACGCGGTGTCAGCGTGACGTGCTGTCAGCCGGGGACCTTCGGTGTCAGGCGTCCGGTCCCGCCGCCGACATGCCGTGCACGGCCGGGACCGTGCCGAGCCGGCCCTTCTGGAAGTCCTCGAAGGCCTGCATCAGCTCGTCCTTGGTGTTCATGACGAACGGACCGTAGTGCGCCATCGGCTCCCGGATCGGCTGTCCGCCGAGGAGCACGACCTCCAGGTCGGGGGTGTGCCCGTCCTGCTTCTCGTCCGCGCGGACGGTCAGCGAGCCCCCGGCGCCGAAGACCGCGGTCTGCCCCAGGTGGATCGGCCGCCGCTCGGCGCCCACCGACCCGCGGCCGGCCATGACGTACGCCAGTCCGTTGAACTCCTCCCGCCACGGCAGGGTGATCTCGGCGCCCGGCGCGAGGGTCGCGTGGACCATCGTGATCGGGGTGTGCGTGATGCCGGGGCCCTCGTGGCCGTCCAGCTCGCCCGCGATGACGCGCAGCAGCGCGCCGCCGTCGGGGGAGGTGAGCAGCTGGACGCTGCCGCTGCGGATGTCCTGGTACCTCGGGGCCATCATCTTGTCCCTGGCCGGGAGGTTCACCCACAGCTGGAGGCCGTGGAAGAGCCCGCCGGACATGACCAGCTGCTCCGGCGGCGCCTCGATGTGCAGCAGGCCGGAGCCCGCCGTCATCCACTGGGTGTCGCCGTTGGTGATGGTGCCGCCACCGCCGTTGGAGTCCTGGTGGTCGAAGATCCCGTCGATGATGTAGGTGACGGTCTCGAAGCCGCGGTGCGGGTGCCAGGGCGTGCCCTTGGGCTCCCCGGGCGCGTACTCCACCTCACCCATCTGGTCCATCATGATGAACGGGTCGAGGTGGCGGTAGTTGATCCCGGCGAACGCGCGGCGCACCGGGAAGCCCTCGCCCTCGAAACCGCTGGGCGCGGTCGTGACGGTGAGCACGGGACGTGCGACGGCGTCGGCGGGCGCGGATACGCGGGGCAGCGTCAACGGGTTCTCGACGGTCACGGCAGGCATGTCGACCTCCTCGGGCGGTGTGCGCCCCACTTTAGTTGAGCATTGAACTTCTTGTCACCTCGAACCACGAAAGCCCGGAGGGCATTCCCTCCGGGCTCACGGTGTCGGCGGTCACGTCCGACCGCCCGCGGGGTGATGGCACCTAGCCGTACATCCGGCGCATGGCGAAATCGACCATCTGTTCGACAGCCTTGGCGTCGAACACCATCCGGTGCTCCCCCTCCATGTCCAGCACGAAGCCGTAGCCGGTGGGCAGCAGGTCGATCACCTCCGCGCCGGTGATCACGAAGTACTTGGACTCCTTGCCGGCGTAGCGGCGCAGTTCCTTGAGGCCGGTGAACATCGGGATCACGGGCTGCTGGGTGTTGTGCAGCGCGAGGAAGCCCGGGTTGTCGCCGCGCGGGCAGTAGACCTTCGAGGTGGCGAAGATCTGCTGGAAGTCCTCGGCGGCCATCTGGCCGGTGGTGAAGGCGCGCACCGCGTCCGCGAGCGAGGGCGGGGACGGCTCGGGGTACAGCGGCGGCTGCTGCCCGTACCCACCGGACATCGGCTGCTGCGGCGGCGCGTACTGCTGCTGCTGAGGACCCGCGGTCTGGTCGTAGCCGTACATGCCGCAAAGACTAACGAGTAACGAGTCACAGATGACCGACTCGGGGTTGCTTCTTATTACCGACGGGTAGCATCATCGTAGCTACTGCTTGGTACGCGCAGTCGGTATGTGTACAGATGCGAGGAGTCAGTGCCTCGCCCCTCTCTCAACGGAGCCGTCGCCATGGGGCACTACAAGCCGAATCTCCGGGACATCGAGTTCAACCTCTTCGAGGTGCTCGGCCGCGACAAGGTCTACGGCACCGGCCCGTTCGCGGAGATGGACACGGACACCGCCAAGAGCGTCCTGGAGGAGCTGACCCGCCTCTCGGAGAACGAGCTGGCCGAGTCCTTCGCCGACGCGGACCGCAACCCGCCGGTCTTCGACCCGGAGACCAACACCGCGCCGGTCCCGGCGTCCTTCAAGAAGAGCTACCAGGCCTTCATGGACTCCGAGTACTGGCGTCTGGGCCTGCCCGAGGAGATCGGCGGCACCACCTCGCCGCGCTCCCTGATCTGGGCCTACGCGGAGCTGATCCTCGGCGCCAACCCGGCCGTGTGGATGTACTCCTCCGGCCCGGCGTTCGCCGGCATCCTCTTCGAGGAGGGCAACGAGGTCCAGAAGCACATCGCCTCGTTCGCCGTCGAGAAGCAGTGGGGCTCCACGATGGTCCTCACCGAGCCGGACGCGGGCTCGGACGTGGGCGCCGGCCGCACCAAGGCCGTGCAGCAGGAGGACGGCTCCTGGCACATCGAGGGCGTCAAGCGCTTCATCACGTCCGGCGAGCACGACATGTCGGAGAACATCCTCCACTACGTCCTCGCCCGCCCCGAGGGCGCCGGCCCCGGCACCAAGGGCCTGTCCCTCTTCCTCGTCCCGAAGTACGAGTTCGACTTCGAGACCGGCGAGCTGGGCGAGCGCAACGGCGTGTACGCCACCAACGTCGAGCACAAGATGGGCCTGAAGGCCTCCAACACCTGCGAGATGACCTTCGGCGACCGCCACCCCGCCAAGGGCTGGCTGATCGGCGACAAGCACGACGGCATCCGCCAGATGTTCCGCATCATCGAGTTCGCCCGCATGATGGTCGGCACGAAGGCGATCTCCACCCTCTCCACGGGCTACCTCAACGCCCTGGAGTACGCCAAGGAGCGCGTCCAGGGCCCCGACCTGGCCAACTTCATGGACAAGTCGGCCCCCAAGGTCACCATCACGCACCACCCGGACGTCCGCCGCTCGCTCATGACGCAGAAGGCGTACGCCGAGGGCATGCGCGCCCTCGTCATGTACACCGCCTCCGTCCAGGACGAGATCCAGCTCAAGGAGGCGAACGGCGAGGACGCGGCCACCGAGCACGCCCTCAACGACCTGCTCCTGCCGATCGTCAAGGGCTACGGCTCGGAGAAGGCGTACGAGCAGCTCGCCCAGTCGCTCCAGACCTTCGGCGGCTCCGGCTTCCTCCAGGAATACCCGATCGAGCAGTACATCCGCGACGCCAAGATCGACACCCTGTACGAGGGCACCACGGCGATCCAGGGCCAGGACTACTTCTTCCGGAAGATCGTCCGCAACCAGGGCGCCGCGCTGAACTCCCTCGCCGAGGACATCAAGAAGTTCCTGGCCCTCGCCACCGGCGGCGAGGAGCTGGCCGGCGCCCGCGAGCACCTGGCCAAGGCCGCCGTCGAGCTGGAGGCCATCGTCGGCGTCATGCTCACCGACCTGGCCGCCACCGAGCAGGACGTCAAGAACATCTACAAGGTGGGCCTCAACACCACCCGCCTGCTGCTCGCCTCCGGCGACGTGATCGTCGGCTACCTGCTCCTCAAGGGCGCCGCCATCGCCGCCGAGAAGCTGCCGACGGCGAGCGCGAAGGACAAGGCGTTCTACACCGGCAAGATCGCGGCGGCGAAGTTCTTCGCGGCCAACGTCCTGCCCGGCCTGACGCTGGCCCGCAAGGTCGCCCAGGGCGTCGAACTGGACCTGATGGAGCTGGACGAGGCGGCCTTCTAGCCCCCCGCGAGGCCCCTCCACCATTCCCACACACGCTCACGAGGGCCCGCTCCCGCCATCCGGGGAGCGGGCCCTCGTACGTCGTTAAGGTGAACCCCATGAGCGCACCGTCCCGCTTCCACCGCGGCCACACCGACGACCTGATGACCTTCCTGGCGGCCAGTCCGACGCCGTACCACGCCGTCGCGAACGCCGCCGAGCGGCTGGAGAAGGCCGGCTTCCGCCGGGTCGCCGAGACGGACGCCTGGGACGGGACCACCGGCGGCAGGTACGTGCTGCGCGGCGGCGCGATCGTGGCCTGGTACGTCCCCGAGGGCGCCGCGCCGCACACCCCGTTCCGCATCGTCGGCGCGCACACCGACTCCCCCAACCTGCGGGTGAAGCCGCGCCCCGACACCGGCACGCACGGCTGGCGCCAGGTCGCCGTGGAGATCTACGGCGGCCCGCTGATGAACTCCTGGCTCGACCGGGACCTGGGGCTGGCCGGGCGGCTGACCCTGCGCGACGGCTCCACGCGCCTGGTGAACGTGGACCGCCCGCTGCTGCGCGTCCCGCAGCTCGCCATCCACATGGACCGCAACGTGACGGCGGAGGGCCTCAAGCTCGACAAGCAGCGCCACCTCCAGCCCGTCTGGGGCCTCGGCGACACCGTCCGCGACGGCGACCTGATCGCCTTCCTGGAGGAGGAGGCGGGGCTGGACCGCGGGGAGGTCACCGGCTGGGACCTGATGACCCACTCGGTGGAGCCCCCGGCGTACCTGGGGCGCGACCGGGACCTGGTGGCCGGCCCCCGCATGGACAACCTCCTCTCCGTGCACGCCGGAGTCGCCGCCCTGGCCTCGGTCGCGTCTGCCGGCACCGACCTGCCGTACATCCCCGTGCTCGCCGCCTTCGACCACGAGGAGACCGGCTCCCAGTCGGACACGGGGGCGGACGGCCCGCTGCTCGGCAGCGTGCTGGAGCGCTCGGTGTTCGCCCGCGGCGGCTCGTACGAGGACCGGGCCCGCGCCTTCGCCGGCACGGTCTGCCTCTCCTCCGACACCGGCCACGCCGTCCACCCCAACTACGCCGAGCGGCACGACCCGACGCACCACCCGCGGGTCAACGGCGGCCCCCTCCTCAAGGTGAACGTCAACAACCGCTACGCCACCGACGGTTCGGGCCGCGCGGTGTTCGCCGCGGCCTGCGAGAAGGCGGAGGTCCCCTTCCAGACCTTCGTCTCCAACAACTCCATGCCGTGCGGCACGACCATCGGCCCGATCACCGCGGCCCGGCACGGCATCAGCACCGTCGACATCGGCGCCGCCATCCTCTCGATGCACAGCGCCCGGGAGTTGTGCGGCGCCGACGACCCGTACCTGCTGGCGAACGCGCTGGTGGCCTTCCTGCGGCCGTAGTCCCGCCGCCCGGCCGTGGCGTGGAACGACACGCCACGGCATGGGGGTTGACAGCCGGGGTACCCGAACGGAACCGGATCGACCGGAAACCCGGAGCCGACCGGATCTACAGGGAGGCAACACTCATGGGCCTCGGCGGGTGCATCATCCTCATCGCCGTGGGAGCCATCCTCACGTTCGCGACCGACTGGGACATGCAGGGCGTCAACCTCGACCTGGTCGGTGTGATCTTCATGATCGTCGGCCTGATCGGTGTCGCGACGTTCAGCAGCATCGCCCGACGCCGCCGCGTCATGATGCCGCCCACGACCCCGGTCGTCGAGGAAAGGCCCCACATGCGCGACGGCTACAACAACGGCTACGGCGCCTGACCGGGCGTACCGGGCGTACCGGGTGTACCGGGGTTTCCCCGGCCGACCGGGCGGGCGGGTGACGAGCGGGGGCGGGCGGCCGGACCCGTGGGGCACCCCGCCCCGCGTACGGCACTCGGCCTGTCGGCCTACCGGCGGCGTTCGGCGACGCGCCGCGGGGAAGCGATCACGGCATGAGATTCCTCGTGTACGACCGGCTCCTCGGCTTCGGTGACGACTACTGGATCGAGGACGGCAACGGCAACAAGGTGTACCTCGTCGACGGCAAGGCGATGCGTCTGCGGGACACCTGGGAGCTGAAGGACACCCAGGGGCGGGTGCTCGTCGACATCCACCAGAAGATGTTCGCCCTGCGCGACACGATGGTGATCGAACGGGGCGACGAGCCGCTGGCCCGGATCAGGCGCAAGCGGCTGTCCCTGCTGCGCAACCACTACCGGGTCTCCCTGGCCGACGGCACCGAGCTGGACGTCAGCGGCAGGATCCTCGACCGGGAGTTCGCCATCGAGTACGACGGCGAGCTGCTGGCCGTCGTCTCCCGGCGGTGGCTGACCCTGCGGGACACCTACGGCGTGGACGTCGTACGGGACGACGCGGACCCGGCCCTGCTGATCGCGCTGACGGTGTGCGTCATCCACCTCGCGGAGAAGGAACGCGAGAAGGACGACGGGGCGGACCGGACGGACGGGTCGGACGACTGACGGGGCGGACGACTGACGGGCGGCGCGGCCGGCCGTCACCGGCGCGGCGGACCCGTGGGCGCGTGCGCCGGTGCCGTCACCGGCGCGGCACCGGCAGCCCCAGCATCCGGTCCTTCAGGGCCGGGAACTGCTCCCGGGTCCGCGCCACCCTCGCCGGGTCGAACTCCACCGTGAGGACCTCCTCGTCCCCTCCGGCCCGCGCCAGCACCTCGCCCCAGGGGTCGACCACGATCGAGTGACCGGCCTGCGGAACCCCGGCATGCGTCCCGGCCGTTCCACAGGCGAGGACGAACGCCTGGTTCTCCACCGCCCGTGCCTGCGCCAGGAGCGTCCAGTGGGACCGGCGGCGCTCCGGCCAGCCCGCCGGGACCACCAGGGTCTCGGCCCCGGCGTCGACGAGACCGCGGAACAGCTCGGGGAAACGGAGGTCGTAGCAGGTCGCCACACCGAGGGTCGTCTCCGGCAGACGGACCGTCACCAGCTCGTCGCCGGCGCCCATCAGCACGGCCTCGCCCTTGTCGAACCCGAACCGGTGGATCTTGCGGTAGGCGGCGGCCAGGTCGCCGGAGGGGGAGAGGACGAGAGAGGTGTTGTAGAGGTGTCCGTCGGGGCCGCGCTCGGGCACGGAGCCCGCGTGCAGCCACACGCCCGCGTCACTCGCCGCCTTCGCCATCGCCTCGTACGTCGGCCCCTGGAGCGGCTCGGCCTCCGTGTCGAACGCCTCGAAGGCGAAGGCACCCGTGGTCCACAGCTCCGGCAGGACCACGAGATCGGCGCCCGCCTGCTCGCGGACCAGCGCCGCCGTCCGCCGGCGGCGCGCTTCCACCGATTCGTCCTCGTTCACGGCGATTTGGATCAAAGAGGCGCGCACACTACCACCGTCCTGGCATTCGAGCCGTCCACTCGGGCCTACGATCGTCACACGAAAGCACTGCCGGGGTGCCGCACAGCAGCGTAACTTAGCGATCCAAGACGCCCGCCGACCGCAGCCACCTCCCACTGGCACCGCCGCCGCAAACCGCCCGTGTACCGACCGCCGAGGGGTCCCGTTCCGTGAGTCTGCATCCCACCCTCCAGCCCTACGCCGACGCCTGGACTCACTCCATCGAGGCGATATCCGAGCTGGTCCAGCCCCTCGTGGAGGCAGAGTGGAACCGCCGCACCCCCTGCCCGGGGTGGTCGGTGCGCGACATCGTCTCCCACGTCCTCGGCCTGGACTCGGAGATGCTCGGCGACCCGCGGCCCATCCACACGCTCCCGCGCGACCTCTTCCACGTCACCAACGACCACCAGCGCTACATGGAGATGCAGGTCGACGTCCGCCGCCACCACACGGCGCCGGAGATGACGTCCGAGCTGGAGTACATGGTCATCCGGCGCAACCGCCAGCTGCGGAACGAGTCGCGGGACCCCGGCACGAAGGTGCGCGGCCCGCTCGGCACGGAGCTGACCCTGGAGGAGGCGATGCGCCGGCACGCCTTCGACGTGTGGGCGCACGAACAGGACCTGCGCACGGCCCTCGGCCGTCCCGGCAACCTCGACTCCCCCGGCGCGCACGTCGCCCGTGACGTCCTGCTCGCCGAGCTGCCGGCCGTCGTCGCCGAGCGCGCGGACGCGCCCCGCAGCTCCGCCGTCGTCTTCGACGTGCACGGCCCGGTGGAGTTCCTGCGCACCATCCGCGTCGACATCCAGGGCCGCGGCACCCTGGAGACGGCCCCCGCCCTCGGGCCCGCCGCCACCCTCACCCTCGACTGGGAGACCTACGTCCGCCTGGCGTGCGGCCGGGTGACCCCGGAGGGGGCGGCGGACCGCATCAAGACGGAGGGCGACCCGGACCTGGCGGCGGCCATCCTGCGGAACTTCGTGGTGACGCAGTAGCACGGAGCAGACGCCCGGCCCGGGGGCAGCGGCCCCCGGCCCGCCGCCCGCCACCGGGTGCCAGGCGCCTACACCGGCACGTGCACCGTCTCCACCCGGCTGGCGACCAGCCGCTCCCGCTCCCTGCGCGCCGCCCGCCTCCGCAGCCGCATGATCTGCGTGACACCGAGCGCCTGGAGCACGAAGACCGAGGAGAACGCGACCCGGTAGTCGTCCCCGGTGGCGTCCAGCAGCACGCCGATCGCGAACAGCGTGGTCATCGACGCCACGAAGCCGCCCATGTTCGTGATCCCGGACGCGGTCCCCTGCCGCTCCGGCGGGTTGGCCGGCCGCGCGAAGTCGAAGCCGATCATCGACGCCGGTCCGCACGCCCCGAGGACCGCGCACAACACGACGAGCAGCCACATCGGCGCCCGGTCGGCCGGGTAGGCGAGCGTCGCCGCCCACAGGAGGGCCGTCGCGCCCACCGTGCCGAGCGCCAGCGGGAGCCGCGCCGCGTGGTGCCGGGCGATGACCTGGCCGTAGACCAGGCCGACCGCCATGTTGGACAGCACCACGAGGGTGAGCAGCTCGCCCGCCGTCCCCCGGGACAGCCCCTGCGCCTCGACCAGGAACGGCATCCCCCACAGCAGCAGGAACACCATCGCCGGGAACTGGGTGGTGAAGTGCACCCACAGGCCGAGCCGGGTGCCCGGCTCCCGCCAGGAGGTGGCGATCTGCCGCCGCACGTACGCGGCGCCCTGGTGCGGCAGCGGCTGCGGCTCGTGCCCCTCCGGGTGGTCCTTGAGGAACAGCAGCAGCAGGACGAACACGACCACGCCCGCCAGCGCGCTGCCCGCGAACGCCGCCGTCCACCCGATGCCGTGCAGCAGCCGGGCGAGGACGAGGGTGGAGACCAGGTTGCCCGCCATGCCGACCAGCCCGGCGAGCTGGGCGACCATCGGCCCGCGCCGGGCCGGGAACCAGCGGGTGCCCAGCCGCAGCACGCTGATGAACGTCATCGCGTCCCCGCAGCCGAGCAGCGCCCGGGAGGCGAGCGCCATGCCGTACGACGGCGAGAAGGCGAAGCCGAGCTGCCCCGCCGTGAACAGCACCACGCCGATGCCCAGCACCTTCTTCGTGCCGAGCCGGTCGACCAGCAGGCCGACGGGTATCTGCATCCCGGCGTAGACCAGCAGCTGGAGGATGGAGAAGGTGGACAGGGCCGAGGCGTTGACGTGGAAGCGGTCGGCGGCGTCGAGGCCGGCCACGCCCAGGGAGGTGCGGAAGATGACGGCGACGAAGTAGACGGAGACGCCGATCCCCCACACGGCGATCGCGCGCCGGCCGCCCGGAGGGTCGCCCGGCAGTGCCGACGAGCCGCTCATCGGACCTCACCCCGGGCCAGGTGCGAGAACCAGCCCACGTGCCGGTGGACCACGCCGACGGCCGCCTCCGCGTCCCCGGAGCGCAGCGCGTCCAGGATCTCCTCGTGCTCGGAGAGGGTCTTGGCGATCCGGTCGGGGTGGGAGTGCATCACGGCGACACCCATCCGCAGCTGGCGGTCCCGGAGCTGGTCATAGAGGCGGTTGAGGATCTCGTTGCCGCCGCTGCGGACGATCTCCGCGTGGAAGCAGCGGTCCGAGACGGCGGCGGCGGCGAAGTCACCGGCGGCGGCCTCCTCCCGCTGCCGGGCGAGCAGGCCCTCCAGCCGCTCGACGAGACCGGGCGGCGCGGGCACCGCCTTCCTCGCCGCGTGCTCCTCGACCAGCAGCCGGGTCTCCACCACGTCCGCGATCTCCTGCGCGGAGACCGGCAGCACCATGGCGCCCTTCTTCGGGTAGAGCCGCAGCAGCCCCTCGACCTCAAGCCGGAGCAGCGCCTCGCGCACCGGCGTGCGGGAGACGCCCACCGCTTCGGCGAGCTCTCCCTCGGTGAGCAGGGTCCCGCCCTCGTAGCGGCGCTCCAGGACACCTTGCTTGACATGGGTGTAGACGCGGTCCGCCGCGGGGGGCTGCTTCACTGCCGTGGTCATGCCGACAGGATAGATACAACAGGGACGCAAGAGGGGGAGGGTCCACGATGCGGACGCGCGGCCACCCGTGCGGGGGGACCCGGCCCTCTCTCCCTGCCGCCGTACAACCATCCGTGCTATTCACGAGTCGCACAGACGCGACCGAAGCCGGATCGACCACAACTCGGGCGCGTCTCAGGGGATTTCAGACAATCGGGGTAATTGACTTGATAAACGACATGAAGCGCGCCCGTCTCCGCAGAGCCACCGCCGTCGCCGTGACCGGCGGTGCCGTGCTCGCGGCCGGCGCCCTGTCCGTAGCGCCCGCACAGGCGGCCCCCACGTATCCCGGGGACTACCGGGCGGTCGGCAAGGGCCTCGAAGCGCGGCACCTCACGGCCAACGCCAAGCCCGCTCCCGCCGTGCCCTCGATCGTGGCCAAGGGCGGCTACGTGATGAACGACGCGAACGGGGCGTCGCTCTACACCAAGGCCGCGGACACCAAGCGCTCCACCGGCTCCACGACGAAGATCATGACCGCCAAGGTCGTGCTCGCGCAGCCCAAGCTGAACCTGGACGCCAAGGTCACGGTCCAGATGGCGTACAGCGACTACATCGTGTCGAAGAACGCCTCCTCGGCCCGCCTGATCGTCGGCGACAAGGTGACCGTCCGCCAGCTGCTGTACGGGCTGATGCTGCCGTCCGGCTGCGACGCCGCGTACGCGCTGGCCGACAAGTTCGGCACCGGCAGCACCCGGGCCGCGCGGGTGAAGTCGTTCATCGGCAAGATGAACTCCACCGCCAAGAGCCTCGGGCTGAAGAACACGCACTTCGACTCGTTCGACGGCATCGGCAACGGCAAGAACTACTCCACGCCGCGCGACCTGACGAAACTCGCGAGCAGCGCGATGAAGAGCTCCACCTTCCGCACGATCGTGAAGACGAAGAAGTACACGGCGAAGACGGTCACCAAGTCGGGCGGCACCCGCACGATGGCGCCCTGGACCAACACCAACACGCTGCTCGGCAGTTACAGCGGCGCGATCGGTGTGAAGACCGGGTCCGGCCCGGAGGCCAAGTACTGCCTGGTCTTCGCCGCCACCCGGAAGGGCAAGACCGTGATCGGCACGGTGCTGACCTCCTCGTCGTCGACGCAGCGCGCCACGGACGCCACGAAGCTCATGAACTACGGCTTCGCCAAGCTGGGCTGACCCAGGCCGCCCCACGCACGGGAAACGGGCCCGCCGCTGTCGCGGCGGGCCCGTTCGCGATCGTGCCTACGCCCAGGTCAGCAGGCGCTTGGGCTGCTCCAGGACCGCCGCCACGTCGGCGAGGACCTTGGAACCCAGCTCGCCGTCGACCAGGCGGTGGTCGAAGCTCAGCGCCAGGGTCGTCACCTGACGCGGCTTCACCTTGCCCTTGTGCACCCACGGCTGGAGCTTGATCGCGCCGACCGCGAGGATCGCGGACTCGCCGGGGTTGAGGATCGGCGTGCCGGTGTCGACGCCGAAGACGCCGACGTTGGTGATGGTGACCGTGCCGCCCTGCATGGCGGCCGGGGAGGTCTTGCCCTCCCTGGCCGTCGACACCAGCTCACCCAGGGCGCCCGCCAGCTGCGGCAGCGTCTGGGCGTGGGCGTCCTTGATGTTCGGCACGATCAGGCCGCGCGGGGTCGCGGCGGCGATGCCCAGGTTCACGTAGTGCTTGACCACGATCTCCTGCGCCGCCTCGTCCCAGGACGCGTTGACGTCCGGATGACGCTTGATCGCGACCAGCAGCGCCTTGGCGATCAGCAGGAGCGGGTTCACCCGCAGGCCCGCGAACTCCTTGTCCTGCTTCAGCTCCTCGACCAGCTTCATCGAGCGCGTCACGTCGACCGTCACGAACTCGGTCACGTGCGGCGCCGTGAACGCCGAACCGACCATCGCCGCCGCCGTCGCCTTGCGGACGCCCTTGACCGGCACGCGGGTCTCGCGTGCCGTGTCGTACGACGCCGCCGCCGGGGCCTTTGCGGGAGCCGCGGGGGCGGTGGCGGCGGGGGCCGCCGGGGCCGCCTCGGGTGCGGGGGCCGGTGCCACCGCCGCGTGCACGTCCTCGCGGGTGATGACGCCGTCCGGGCCGGTCGGGGTGACCGTGGCCAGGTCGACGCCGAGGTCCTTGGCGAGCTTGCGCACCGGGGGCTTGGCGAGCGGACGGTCCCGGGTGACCGGGGCGGCCGGCCCGTGCCCGTTCATCTCCGTCTGGATCGCGGCGGACGCCGGTGACGCCGCCGGGGCCTGGGCGCCCTTGCGGGGGCGGCGGCGGGTCGCGGAGGTGGACACCCCGTACCCGACCAGGACGGGCTGGCGGGCCTCCGGCTTCTTCTCCTCGGCAGCGGCAGCGGCAGCGGCCGGCGCCGACATCGGCGCCGGTGCGGCAGCGGTGTCCTCGGCGGGAGCCTGCGCCGGTTCCCCGGCGGACGCCGCGTCGCCGACGGCCACCGCGATGATCGAGGTGCCCACGTCGACCGTGGTGCCCTCGGGGAAGTGCAGCGCGTGGACCACGCCGTCGTAGGGGATGGGCAGCTCGACGGCGGCCTTCGCCGTCTCGACCTCGCACACCACCTGGCCGTCGGTGACCCTGTCACCGGGCTTGACATACCACTTGAGGATCTCGGCCTCGGTGAGTCCCTCGCCCACGTCGGGCATCTTGAACTCGCGTACGGACCCTTCGGTCATCGTCGTCACGACCCTCTCCTCAGTACGCCAGCGAGCGGTCGACGGCATCCAGCACCCGGTCCAGGTCGGGCAGGTAGTCCTCCTCGATGCGCGCCGGCGGGTACGGCGCGTGGTATCCGCCGACCCTCAGCACCGGGGCCTCCAGGTGGTAGAAGCAGCGCTCCGTGATCCGGGCCGCGATCTCCGCGCCCGAGCCCAGGAACACCGGCGCCTCGTGCACCACGACCAGGCGGCGGGTCTTCTCCACCGACGCCTGGATCGCGTCGAAGTCGACCGGCGACATGGACCGCAGGTCCACCACCTCCAGCGAGCGCCCCTCCTCGGCCGCGGCGTCCGCGGCCTCCTGGCAGAGCTTCACCATCGGGCCGTACGCGACCAGCGTGAGGTCGGTGCCCTCGCGCACCACGCGCGCGGCGTGCAGCGGGCCGGGGATGGCCTCGGGGTCGACCTCGGCCTTGTCCCAGTAGCGCCGCTTGGGCTCGAAGAAGATCACCGGGTCGTCGCTCTGGATGGCCTGCTGCATCATCCAGTACGCGTCCGCCGCGTTCGACGGGGAGACCACCTTGAGACCCGCCACGTGCGCGAACAGCACCTCGGGGGACTCCGAGTGGTGCTCGACCGCGCCGATGCCGCCGCCGTAGGGGATGCGGATGACGACCGGCATCTTGACCTTGCCCAGCGAGCGGGCGTGCATCTTCGCCAGCTGGGTGACGATCTGGTCGTAGGCCGGGAAGACGAAACCGTCGAACTGGATCTCCACCACCGGGCGGTACCCGCGCAGTGCGAGGCCGATGGCGGTGCCGACGATGCCGGACTCGGCCAGCGGGGTGTCGATGACCCGGTCCTCGCCGAAGTCCTTCTGGAGGCCGTCGGTGACCCGGAAGACGCCGCCGAGCTTGCCGACGTCCTCACCCATGATCAGGACCTTGGGGTCCGACTCCAGCGCGCGGCGCAGCGACTCGTTGATCGCCTTGGCCAGCGCCATCTTTTCCGTCGCCATGTCAGACCCCCTCGGCCTCTGCGAACGACGCCTGGTAGGCGGCGAACTGGGCCCGCTCCTCGTCGACGAGCGCGTGCCCGTCCGCGTACACGTTCTCGAAGATGGCGAACCGGTCCGGGTCCGGCATGGCACGGACCACTTCGCGTACTCGCTTGCCCAACGCCTCGCTCTCCGCCTCCAGTTCCCCGAAGAATCCCTCGTCCGTGTGGTGTGCGGACTCCAGGAAGCGGCGCAGGCGCAGGATCGGGTCCTTCGCCTCCCAGGCGGCCCGCTCGTCGTCGTGCCGGTAGCGGGAGGGGTCGTCGGAGGTGGTGTGGGCGCCCATGCGGTACGTGTACGCCTCGATCAGCGCCGGGCCCTCGCCGCGCCGCGCCCGCTCCAGGGCCCAGCGGGTGACCGCGAGGACGGCCAGCGCGTCGTTGCCGTCGACGCGGACGCCGGGGAAGCCGAAGCCCTGGGCGCGCTGGTACAGCGGCACCCGGGTCTGCTTCTCGTTGGACTCGGAGATCGCCCACTGGTTGTTCTGGCAGAAGAACACCACGGGCGCGTTGTAGACGGCGGCGAAGTTGAACGCCTCGCTCACATCGCCCTGGCTGGAGGCGCCGTCGCCGAAGTAGGCGATCACGGCGGAGTCCGCGCCGTCCTTGGTGATGCCCATCGCGTAACCCGTGGCGTGCAGCGCCTGCGAGCCGATGACGATGGTGTAGAGGTGGAAGTTGTTGCTGTTGGGGTCCCAGCCGCCGTTGTTCACGCCGCGGAACATCCCGAGGAGGTTGGTCGGGTCCACGCCGCGGCACCAGGCGACGCCGTGCTCGCGGTAGGTCGGGAAGACGTAGTCGTCCTCCCGGGTGGCCCGGCCGGAGCCGATCTGGGCGGCCTCCTGCCCGAGCAGCGAGGCCCACAGGCCCAGCTCGCCCTGGCGCTGCAGGGCGGTGGCCTCGGCGTCGAAGCGCCGGGTGAGCACCATGTCGCGGTACAGACCGCGCAGCTCGTCCGGGGTGATGTCGGCGACGTATTGGGCGTACTCCGCGTAGGCGGCCGTCTCGACCCGTTCGCCCTCGGGCGTCAGCAGCTGCACCAGCTCCGTCGCGGGGCCCTTGGTGGCAGCGGTGCGGGTGGTGCGCTTGGCGCCGGTGGTGCCGGCCTTCGCGGCTGCTGCGCCGGCCTTGGTGCCGGTGGTACCGGTCGCCTTGCTTCCGGCGCTGCGTCGCGGCTTGCGCGCGGCAGTGCTCTCGGTCACGTGTGCTCCTCCGTCGGTCCGGCCCCCGGGTTCGCCGGAAGCCAGTGCGGCTCACCTGCGGCCCGGCGGACGCACGAGGGTGGGTGCGGCCCGGTCGGGAACAGGCGTGACAGGTGCCCCGGCGAGCGCCCTGCGAACTGCACGTTACCCAGTGCTCCACATTTCTGTGAAACCCCTCCTGACCTGCGTTTTTACTCGGATTTCCAAGTAAATCGGCAAAGTACGGGAGTTCTCCTGGTCACAGCCTCGCAGGGGGCCGGAACAACGGCACGTTATCCCGGCCACCCCGGGCACGGGAAGAGTCGGTGTGTGACACTGACCGCGTGCGCGAAGACGGAAAAATCCGGGTATTCCTCCTCGACGACCACGAGGTGGTGCGCCGGGGGGTGCACGACCTGCTCGCGGGCGAGGCCGACATCGAGGTGGTCGGCGAGGCCGGCACGGTGGCCGACGCGCTGGCCCGGGTCCCGGCCACCCGTCCGGACGTGGCCGTCCTGGACGTCCGGCTGCCCGACGGCAGCGGCGTGGAGGTGTGCCGCGAGATCCGCTCCCGGGACGAGTCCGTCCGGTGCCTCATGCTCACCTCGTTCGCCGACGACGAGGCCCTCTTCGACGCGATCATGGCGGGTGCCTCCGGCTACGTCCTGAAGGACATCCGGGGCGCCGAGCTGCTGGGCGCCGTACGGGAGGTGGCCGCGGGCAAGTCCCTGCTCGACCCGGCGGCCACCGCGCGCGTGCTGGAGCGGCTCCGCGACGGCGGCGCGCGGGCCGACGACCGGCTCGCCCGCCTCACCGACCAGGAGCGGCGCATCCTGGAGCTGATCGGCGAGGGACTGACCAACCGCGCGATCGGCGAGCGGCTGCACCTGGCCGAGAAGACGGTCAAGAACTACGTGTCCAGCCTGCTGGCCAAACTCGGCATGCAGCGGCGTTCCCAGGCGGCCGCCTTCGTGGCCCGGCTGCAGGCCGAGAACCGCTGAGGCGCGGGGACCGCCGCGCCGCGCGCGTGGAGCCCCCCGATGAATCAAAAAGCCGCGCGCGCGTGGAGCCCGTCTCCGGGTCGCACGCGCGCGTGGGGTGGGTTGTGCTTCAGCTCTTCGTCACTCGCCCGCAGGCTCGCCGCCGCCGCCCGGCTCGCCGGTCGCGCCGCCGTCGGTGCCGCCCGTCGCGCCGCCGTCGGCACCGCCCGTCGCGCCGCCGTCGGTACCGCCCGTGGGGTCACCCGTCGGGTCGCCGGTCGGGTCGTCCGTCGGCGTCGTCGGGTCCGTCGTCGGGTCGCCCGTGGGATCACCGGTCGGGTCCTGCGTGACGCTCTGCGACGGCGTGTACGACGGGGTGTACGACGGGGTGTAGTCGCCGCCGCCCGTGCCGCCCCCGCCGTTGCCCTGCTCGGTGCCCGGGTCGGTGGTCTCCCGCGTCTCCTCGTCGCTGGGGGACGAGGAGGCCGACTCGTTGCCGGTGCTCTGCGAGGTGGTCGCCGAGGGACTCTTGTCCGTCTCGCCGCCCTCCTTGCCGCCGTCGCCGTTGTTCAGGGCGAGCGCGACGCCGGCGGCGATGGCGATCACCGCGAGGACGGCCAGTATCCACAGCTTGCCGCGGCCGCTGCCCTTGTTGCCGCGGCCCTCGAAGCCGCCGTCGTCGCCCCCGCCGTAGCCGTTCGGCAGGATCGGCTGGGGGATCTGCTGGGTGCCGGAGGCGCCGTGGTCGGGGTGCGGCAGCACCGAGGTGCCCGCGAGGCCGGCCGCCGCGGCGTGCCGTCCGTCGTGCGCGGTGACCGGGCCGGTGTTCCAGGTGCCGGTGTGGCCGCCCTGCTCGTACAGCATCTGCAGCCCGTACTGGACCAGGCCGCGCATCTCCTCGGCGGTCTGGAAGCGGTCGTCGGGCTCCTTGGCCAGCGAGCGCATCACCAGACCGTCCAGCTCCGGAGGAGTGGCGTCGGAGACCTCGGACGGGGGCGTCGGGATGTCCTGGACGTGCTGGTAGACCACCGAGAGCGGGGTCTCGCCGGTGAACGGCGGACGCAGCGCGAGGAGTTCGTACAGCAGGCAGCCCGTCGCGTACAGGTCGGAGCGGTGGTCGACGGCCTTGCCGAGGGCCTGCTCCGGGGAGAGGTACTGCGGGGTGCCCATGACCATGCCGGTCTGCGTCATCGTCGTGGACGCGCCGTGCAGGGCGCGGGCGATGCCGAAGTCCATCACCTTCACCGCGCCGTTGTGCGTGATGATCACGTTGGCCGGCTTGATGTCGCGGTGGACGATGCCGTGCTGGTGGGAGTAGGCGAGCGCCTCCAGGACACCGGAGACGATGATCAGGGCCTGCTCGGGGCCGGGCGCCTCGGCGTTGAGGAGGAGGTCGCGGATGGTGCGCCCCTCGACGATCTCCATCACGATGTACGGCACGGACTGACCGCCGACGAAGTCCTCGCCGGAGTCGTACACGGCCACGATGGCGTGGTGGTTGAGTCCGGCCACCGACTGGGCCTCGCGCGTGAAGCGCGCCTTGGAGACCGGGTCCTCGGCGAGGTCGGCGCGCAGCAGCTTGACGGCCACGGTGCGTCCGAGGCGGACGTCCTCGGCGGCGAACACCTCGGCCATGCCGCCCCGCCCGAGCCTGCGGGTCAGCCGGTACCGGCCGTCGCCGACCAGGCCGCCGTTGCCCCAGGTCTCCGGCGCGTCAGCCATACCGCCGCCAGTCGCCTCGGGTTCGGACGGGCCCTGGGCGCGCTGCTGCTGTGCCATCAGTCCTCGCCGTCGTTTCTGCCCGCGGTGCGCGCGGTGTAGTTACGGTCTCCGTCGGCCACGCTACAGCCTCCGCGGTGGCCTCCGGTCCGAGATGGGCGCCGGGACCGGCATCGAGACGGACCGGTCATGAAACCCTGGTTCCGTACTGTCGTGCAAATTCCGTGTACCGGCAGTACGCCGGCTGTAACGCTTCCGCGACGCTTCTTTCGCGTACGGTCACGGAACGGGCACCGCGCTTGACGTGTCAGTGCCCTGGGGCAGACTTGGCCGGGAATAGCACTTTCGATCACGAGCGTGCGTGCCGCGGCCGACGGCGCCGACGCCGATGGGGGACGCAGACGATGAGCCAGGACGCCGGACAGGGCCGGTACGCGGGGCGGGCACTAGCCGGCGGCCGCTACCAGCTGCGCGACTTGCTCGGCGAGGGCGGCATGGCCTCGGTGCACCTGGCGTACGACTCGGTCCTGGACCGTCAGGTCGCGATCAAGACACTCCACACCGAGCTGGGCCGGGAGCAGGCCTTCCGCGAGCGTTTCCGCCGCGAGGCCCAGGCAGTGGCCAAGCTCACGCACACCAACATCGTCTCCGTCTTCGACACCGGCGAGGACGATTTGGGCGGTCTGACGACGCCGTACATCGTCATGGAGTACGTGGAGGGCCGTCCGCTCGGCTCGGTGCTCGACGAGGACGTCCGGCAGCAGGGCGCGATGCCCGCCGACAAGGCGCTGAAGATCACCGCCGACGTGCTGGCGGCGCTGGAGATCAGCCACGAGATGGGCCTGGTCCACCGCGACATCAAGCCGGGCAACGTGATGATGACCAAGCGCGGCGTGGTCAAGGTGATGGACTTCGGCATCGCCCGCGCCATGCAGTCCGGCGTCACCTCGATGACGCAGACCGGCATGGTCGTCGGCACCCCGCAGTACCTCTCGCCGGAACAGGCCCTCGGCCGCGGCGTGGACGCCCGCTCCGACCTGTACTCGGTCGGCATCATGCTCTTCCAACTGGTCACCGGCCGCCTGCCGTTCGACGCCGACTCGCCGCTGGCCATCGCCTACGCGCACGTGCAGGAGGAGCCGGTTGCTCCTTCGTCGGTCAACCGCGCCCTGCCGCCTGCCGTGGACGCGCTGGTGGCCCGCGCGCTGAAGAAGAACCCCAACGAGCGCTTCCCCAGCGCCGTGGCCATGCGGGACGAGTGCCTGCGCGTCGCGGCCTCCTTCCAGGCGGCCCCGCCGAGCATCGTGCCGGGCTCGCCCGCGGCGAGCGGTTCGGGCGTCGGCTCCGCGGTGTTCCCGCCGGTCGACCAGAGCGGACCGGTACCGACGGGTCCCGTCCAGACGCCGTACCAGCCGACGCCGGCCCCGGGCCCGTACGGCACCCCGGCGCCCGCCGCGCACGCGCCCGCGTACGGCTACCCCCAGCAGAGCGGCTACCAGACGCCGGCCGCCTCGCCCTACGCGCCGCAGCAGCACCAGGGCGCGTCCACGCCACCGCCGTACAACCTGACGCCCTCCGCCCCGGCCTCCGGCTCCGCGGGCGGCGGCAGGAGCAACAAGATGGTGGTCATCGGCTCGATCGCGGTCGCCGTCCTGGTGGTCGGCGGTCTGATCGGCGCGCTGGCGATGAACGGCGGCGGCGGGGACGACCCCAAGGGCGGTGACACCACCGCCAGCGCCTCCGTGTCGGACACGCAGGCGGCCGGCTACCGCGGGCCGGACAAGACGAAGACCATCGAGAAGGACGAGTGCACCGAGCCCGAGGAGTCGTACAACGACCCCGAGAAGATCCAGGTGCCCGACTTCACCTTCAAGTACATCGGCTCGGTCAAGGAGTGCTTCCAGGCCGCCGGCTGGACGATGGAGGTCGTCGAGGTCGACGAGAACACCTACGGTGAGGGCTCGATCCGGGACCAGTTCCCCACGCCCGGCACGGACGTCGACGAGGACGACATGCCGAAGATCCAGCTCAAGGTCTCGACGGGCAACCCGCCGTCGGCCTGACCTCCTCAGCGACAGGACGAAGGGCCCGGCGGCAGGTGCCGCCGGGCCCTTCGTCACCTCGGTGAGTGGGCTTCCTACAGGTAGGGACCGCCGGAGCGGCCGCCCGGGTGGGGCGGCTCCTCGCCGTCCTGGCCGACGCCCGGCGGCAGTGCGCGGCGCATCTGCTCGAGCTGGGCGCGCGCGGCCATCTGCTGGGCGAACAGGGTGGTCTGGATGCCGTGGAACAGGCCCTCCAGCCAGCCGACCAGCTGCGCCTGGGCGATCCGCAGTTCGGCGTCGGTGGGGGTCGTGTCCTCCGTGAAGGGCAGGGAGAGCCGCTCCAGCTCCTCGACCAGCTCCGGCGCCAGACCGTCCTCCAGCTCCTTCACCGAGCTGGCGTGGATCTCCTTGAGCCGGGCCCGGCTCGCCTCGTCCAGGGGTGCGACGCGTACCTCTTCCAGCAGCTGCTTGATCATGCTGCCGATCCGCATGACCTTGGCAGGCTGCTCCACCTGCTCGGTCACCGGGATCTCCCGGGACTCGTCGTCCCCGCCGCCGCTGCTGAGCGCCATACCGTCCTGGCCGACGACCAGGATCTGGGGGTTCTCCGGCGACCTGTCGTTCCTCGGCATCTCCATGGCGCCATTGTCGCGCACGCGTCCGCCCCGGACGGTTGGTGCCCCCGGGGAAGAGCGGCCCGACACGATCGGCGGCAACCGATATGCCGGTATGACGGCGGGGTGTGAGGCTTGTTCCGTCGATTTCCGCCACTGGTTCTCACCGGGAGGGGGTCACGGACGTGACTCCATGGCTGCGCACCCTGCGAACGGCGGGGCTGGTGGGGGTTGTGGGGGTGGGCGCGCTGCTGTCGCCCTTCGGGACGGGGGCGGCGTACGGGGCGGGGGTGGCTTACGGGGCGGGGTTTGCGGCGGTGGGGGGCACTGAGGTGGCGAAAACCGCGGGGGCGGTCAGGACCGCCGGGGTGGAGACCGGCGCGGTCGCGGAGCGGGGCGCGTCGGCGGACAGGGCCGCTGTGGCTCCTTCTCCCTCCGTGTCCGCTCCCGCTCCGGGGGCCGGGTCCGGCGGGGCCGGGTCCGGCGGGGACGGTTCCGGCGGGGACGGTTCCGGCGGGCAGGGGGGTCACGAGCATCCCGGGAACCATGACGACCACGGGCGACCGGGGGACCACGACGGGCAGGGCGGCTCCGGGGACGACGACGGCCGTGACGACCCGGGGGCGCGTCCCGGCTCCCCCTCGGCGGAGAAGCCCGGCTCGTCCGGCCGGCCGCCGTCCGGCCCGGCGGGCAGTGCGGACCGCGGCTCCGCGTCGCCCTCCCCCTCCTCCTCGGCGTCCGCTGCCCAGACGGCCGGCCCGGACCCCTCCCGCGCCGGGAGCCGGCCGGGCGAGGGGCGCCGGCGTCCCGGGCGGCCCGCCGACCGGGAGCCCGAGCACGGACGGGTGGACGAGGTGTCCGACCGCACCGTGGACGGCGACGACCAGGACGCCTCCGAGGATCCGGCCGGCGCCGTGCCGCCCGGGAAGGCCACCGACGTGCCGTCCGCCTCCCCGTCCCGGGACCGGACCGCCACCGACCGGGCCACCGAGCCCGCGCTGCGGGTCCTGCCCCTGGGCAGCGGCCTGGTCCTCGTCGGCCTCGGCCTGGCCCTGGGCCTCGTCGGGCTGCGCCTGCGACGCGGATAGCCGGCGTCGCCACCGGTGCCGCCCACCCGGAACCGGCGGCGCCGGTGACGCCCCCATACGGTGGCGGGCCGCGCCGAAGGATGCGGGCCCGGTCCCCCGCCGAGGGATGCGGGGGCCGCCCCCTCTGCACCGGCGCGTGTGCCACCCCTCGGAGACAGGCCTCCCGGCCTCCGACTCCGGCCGTACCTGCGGTTCCGGCCGTACCTCGGTCAAGGCCCGCTCAACCGGCTCGGGCCCTGCGTCCGGCTCGGGCCCTGCATCCGGCTCGGGCCCTGCATCCGGCTAGGGCCGTGCATCCGGCTCGGGCCCTGCATCCGGCTGCGCTGCGGCTCGAATCCGTTCCCGATCGGCAGCCTGGGCGCACTGGCCGACCCGCCGGCGGAGGGCGCAGGCGGGCGTGGATCCGCCCCACCGGAGCGTGACCAACGGCCCTCACCCCAACTGATCGCGGCCCCCGCCCTCTCGGGCCGGGGGCCGCGCCGGCCCGGCAAGGGCGGGGACCGAGCCCGCCGCTACGACGAGGTGACCAGCAGCACCTTGCCGATGTGTCCGCTCTCCTCCACGATCCGGTGGGCGGCGGCGGCCTCGCTCATCGGGAGTTCGCGGTCGACGACCGGGCTGACGTGGCCCCCGTCCAGCAGCGGCCAGACGTGCTCGCGCACGGCCGCCACGATCGCCGTCTTCTCCTCCAGCGGCCGGGCGCGCAGCGAGGTCGCGGTGACGGCGGCGCGCTTGGCGAGGAGGGTGCCGATGTCCAGCTCGCCCTTCCGGCCGCCCTGCATGCCGATGATCGCGAGCCGGCCGTTGGCGGCGAGGGCCCGGACGTTGCGGTCCAGGTACTTGGCGCCCATGTTGTCGAGGATGACGTCGGCGCCCGCGCCGCCCGTGGCCTCCCTCACCTCGGCGACGAAGTCCTGCTCCCGGTAGTTGATCAGGATGTCGGCGCCCAGTTCGGCGCAGCGCTCCAGCTTCTCCGGGGTGCCCGCCGTCACGGCGACCCTGGCGCCGACGGCCTTGGCGAGCTGGATGGCCATGGTGCCGATGCCGCTGGAGCCGCCGTGCACGAGCAGCGTCTCGCCGGGGCGGAGGTGGGAGACCATGAAGACGTTCGACCAGACGGTGCAGACCACCTCGGGCAGGGCCGCGGCCCGCTTGAGGTCGATGCCCTTGGGAAGCGGGAGGAGCTGGCCGGCCGGGACGGCGACCTTCTCGGCGTAGCCGCCGCCCGCGAGCAGCGCGCACACCTCGTCGCCGACCGACCAGCCGGACACGCCGGTCCCGACGGCAGCGACCCGCCCGGAGCACTCCAGGCCGGGGTGGGGGGAGGCGCCGGGCGGAGGATCGTAGAAGCCCTGGCGCTGCATGATGTCGGCGCGGTTGACGGCGCTGGCCGTCACCTCGACCAGGACCTCGCCCTCGCCGGGCACCGGGTCGGGGACCTCGGCCCACACCAGCGCCTCGGGGCCTCCGGGTTCGGAAATCGTGATCGCATGCATGAGGGCGACGCTACTCCTGTGCCCCCGGGCGGAGGCGTTCACCTCGGTCCACGGGCGGAACGTCCTCGGACTTTCGGACCGTCCGTGGGGAAATCCTGTGCGCGACCGATGAGTTTGCGCGATGGTAAAGGTCTCCCCATGGACAACCCAAGAAAGTACTGCCAAGGGCACGTGGCCGAGAGCACACCGCCGCGACCGCCCGACCGAGAAGGCGGAAGGACCCCCCAGCATGAGCACGCAGACGTCCGGACTGGCGATCGAAACAGCGGGGTTGGTGAAGACGTTCGGTGAGACCCGCGCCGTGGACGGGGTGGACCTGGCGGTGCCCGCCGGCACGGTCTACGGCGTACTCGGACCGAACGGCGCGGGCAAGACGACCACGGTGAAGATGCTCGCCACCCTGCTGCGGCCGGACAGCGGCCAGGCCCACGTCTTCGGCCGCGACGTCGTCCGCGAGGCCGACGAGGTACGCAGCCGGGTGAGCCTCACCGGGCAGTACGCCTCGGTGGACGAGGACCTCACCGGCACCGAGAACCTGACCCTGCTGGGCCGGCTCCTCGGCCACGGCAAGAAGGCGTCGCTGGAGCGGAGCGAGCAGCTGCTGGCGGCGTTCGGACTGACGGACGCCGCGGCGAAGCAGGTCAAGCACTACTCCGGTGGCATGCGGCGGCGTATCGACATCGCCGCGTCCATCCTCAACACCCCGGACCTGCTCTTCCTCGACGAGCCGACGACCGGCCTGGACCCGCGCAGCCGCAACCAGGTGTGGGACATCGTGCGCGCGGTCGTCGCCCAGGGCACGACCGTGCTGCTGACCACGCAGTACCTCGACGAGGCCGACCAGCTGGCGTCCCGGATCGCCGTCATCGACAAGGGGCGGGTGATCGCCGAGGGCACCAAGGGCGAGCTGAAGGCGTCCGTCGGCGCCGGCTCCGTCCACCTGCGGCTGCGGGACGCGGAACAGCGGCCCGAGGCCGAGCGGCTGCTGCGCGACCTGCTGACCGCCGAGGTCCAGCTGGAGCCGGACCCCGTGGCGCTGACCGCCCGCCTGGCGACGGCGGCGAGCGACGCGGCCGCCGAACTGGCCGCCAAGGCGCTCGGCGAGCTGGTCCGACAGGGCATCACCGTGGACAACTTCTCCCTGGGACAGCCCAGCCTCGACGAGGTCTTCCTGGCGCTGACCGGGCGCGACACCGGCCAGAACTCCGGCAACGGCAACGGCACCGACGACACCACCGGCACCGGCCCTGACACGAAGGACGAGGTGGCGGCATGAGCACGGCCACGAGCACCGAGGCCAAGGAACTCTCCACGGTCAGCACCGAGTCGCTGGCGGCCCTGCTGGTCGCCAAGGAGCGGCCGCCGCGGCCCAGCGCGCTCTCCACGTCCGTGACGTTCGGCTGGCGCGCGATGCTCAAGATCAAGCACGTGCCGGAGCAGCTCTTCGACGTCACCGCGTTCCCGATCATGAACCTGCTGATGTTCACGTACCTCTTCGGCGGTGCGCTGGCGGGTTCGCCCAGCGAGTACATCCAGTTCGTGCTGCCGGGCATCCTCGTGATGTCGGTCGTGATGATCACGATGTACACCGGGGTCTCGGTCAACATCGACATCGAGAAGGGCGTCTTCGACCGCTTCCGCTCGCTGCCCATCTGGCGGCCCTCGGCGATGGTCGGCTACCTGCTCGGTGACATGCTGCGCTACACCATCGCGTCCGTCGTCATGCTCGCCATGGGCCTGCTGCTCGGCTACCGGCCGGACGGCGGGTTCCTGGGGGTGGTCGCCGGGATCGCGCTGCTGCTGGTGTTCTCGTTCGCCTTCTCGTGGATCTGGACGATGTTCGGGCTCATGATGCGCTCCGAGAAGTCGGTGATGAGCGTCAGCATGATGGTGATCTTCCCGCTCACCTTCCTGTCCAACGTCTTCGTCGACCCGAAGACCATGCCGGGCTGGCTCCAGGCGTTCGTCAACAACAGCCCGATCACCCACCTGGCGTCCGCGGT
This sequence comes from Streptomyces sp. NPDC045956, assembly GCF_056430705.1. NCBI lineage: Bacteria > Bacillati > Actinomycetota > Actinomycetes > Kitasatosporales > Streptomycetaceae > Streptomyces > Streptomyces sp. NPDC045956. The sequence continues at coordinate 310,373 of NZ_JBWKKZ010000007.1, forward strand.
GCGGGGCCTGATGGCCGGTGACTGGCCCGGCGCCGAGATCGCTTGGACGCTGGGCTGGGCCGGTGGGCTCCTGCTGGTCTTCGGTCCCGTCACGATGCGGCTCTACAACCGCAAGTAGTCCCTCGCGTACGCGGTCGGCGCCCCGTCAGTCGCGGGGCAGCGGGCGGGCGTCGGGCGCCACATGGGTGGCCGGCGTCGCCCGCACGATCGTGATCAGACGGTCGGCCAACTCCAGTCCGCCGACGGCCGGATCGTCGTAGCCGAGCACCCGGTGTCCGCGCACGACGCTCACCACCAGGTCGTCCGTCTCGCGCGGGCTCCGGCCCACCTCGGCCTTTATGACCGGCCGCTCGACGAGGTCCAGTCCGCTGCCCTGGCTGATGAGGTCCTCCATGACCATGCCGGCGGCCGGGCTGAGCACGGAGAGCCCGAGCAGGCGGCCCGCGGCGCTGGCGCTGGTGATCACGGCGTCGGCGCCGGACTGCTTCAGCAGCGGCGCGTTCTCCTCCTCGCGGACCGCGACGACGATCTTCGCGCCCCGGTTGAGCTGCCGGGCCGTCAGCGTCACCAGGACGGCCGTGTCGTCCCGCTGGGTGGCGATGATGATCTGCTTCGCCCGGTACACCTCGGCGCGGTTCAGCACGTCACTGCGGGTCGCGTCCCCTATCACCCCCGCGTAGCCGTGGGCCGTCGCGGCCTCGATGGCCTTGCCGCTGGGGTCGACCACCACGACCTGCTCCTTGCGCAGACCGGTCGCGCAGACGGTCTGGATCGCCGACCGCCCCTTGGTGCCGAAACCGACGACGACGGTGTGATCGCGCAAGGTGGACCTCCAGCGGTTCAGGCGCCACTCCTCCCGAGTGCGCTCGGTGAGGGCTTCCAGGGTGGTGCCGACCAGAATGATCAGGAACATCACACGCAGCGGCGTGATGACGAAGATGTTGGTCAGCCGGGCCGCGTCACTGACGGGCGTGATGTCGCCGTACCCGGTGGTGGAGAGGGTGACGGTGGCGTAGTAGAAGGCGTCGAGGAGATCGACGGAGCCGTCGGAGTTGTCGTTGTAGCCGTCCGCGTCGGCGTAGACGATGAACGCCGTCGCCAGGAGGACCACGAGGGCCAGCGACAGCCGTTTGCCGACCTGGCGGATGGGGTGCTCCACCAGCTTCCTCGGGAGTTTCACCCGATGGGTCACGAGATGCTCGTCCGCCTGACGGGCGATCGCGTCCTGGCCCGGAAGTTTCACGTGAAACACACTCCGATTCCGCCGGTGGTCCAGGGCAGGTCGAGCAGCTCGGTCTCCTGCCCGGGCCGCGCACCGCCCGGGGGTACGACGGCCAAGGCGTCGGCGGCGGCGATGCCGCGCAGCATGGCCGGTCCGTTGTAGCGCAGCGGCACGGCGCCGTCGCCCCGGAGGACGACGGGGACGAGCCGGGTGTCGTACGGGTGGCCCTGCACCGCGTCCCGCAGGGCCAGCGCGTAGGGCTCCGGGGCGGGGCGGGCGGCGAGGGTACGCAGCAGCGGCTCGGCGAGGGTGAGCAGCCCGGAGATCGCGGCGAGGGGGTTGCCGGGGAGGCCGACGAGGTGCTGCTGCTCCTTGGTCCGGGCCAGCAGCATCGGGTGGCCGGGGCGCACCTTGACGCCGTCCACGAGCAGTTCGGCACCGATCCGGCCCAGGACCGGGTGGACGTGGTCGACAGGGCCCGCGGCGGTGCCGCCGGTCGTGACGATCAGGTCGGCGTCGGAGGCCTTGAGGGTGCGGTACAGGTCTTCGGCGTCGTCGCCGATCCGGCGGACCGTGCGGACCTCCGCGCCCAGGGCGCGCAGCCAGGGGGGCAGCATCGGGCCGAGCGCGTCCCGGATGAGGCCGTCGTGCGGCAGTCCCTCGGTGAGCAGCTCGTCACCGAGGACGAGGACGTCGGCGCGAGGGCGGGGGACCGCGGTGAGGGTGTCGTAGCCGGCGGCCGCCGCGAGGCCGAGCACCGCCGGGGTCACCAGGGTGCCGACGGGCAGGAGCTGGTCGCCGCTGCGGCACTCCTGGCCCCGTGGGCGGATGTCCTGGCCCTGGGCGACGTCTCGGGTGGCCCCCAGCCGGTCCCTGCCGTCGGTGCGGCCGTGTTCGGTACGCAGGACGGCGGTGGTGTCCTGCGGGACGCGGGCGCCGGTGGCGATGCGGACGGCCTCGCCGTCGGTGAGGCGTGCGGGCTCCGCGTGCCCGGCCAGGACGCCCTCGCCGCGTACCGTCCAGGGGCCCGGTCCGGCGACGGCCCAGCCGTCCATCGCCGAGGTGTCGAAGGAGGGCAGGTCGGTGAGGGCGGCCAGCGGCGCGGCCAGGGTCAGTCCGAGGGCCGCGTCCAGGGGCGCGGAGACCGGGGCCCGGGGGGCGGCGCGCACGGCGGCGCGGGCGGCGCGCTCGGCGGCCGCGCGGGCTTCGGGCCAGGGCGTCGCGTGGTGGTCGGGGACCGGCGGCGCGTGCGGGGCGCCGTGCTGCGGGGTGCCGTGCTGCGCGTCGGGTGCGGGAGCCGCCGGGCCGGGGGCGCCGTGCGAGGGGCCGGGGGCGCCGTGCGGAGGGCCGGGCTTCTCCTTCACGAGGGCGAGCGCCTCCTCCACGTCGAGGTCTTCCGCCTCCTCGTCCGCCCGCGTGCCGGGGGAGGCCATCAGGCGTCCGGGCGGGTGTCGGGGGTGGCGTCGGCCGCCGCGTCGGGGCGGCCCGCGGCGGGGGCGGACGCGGAGGCGGCCTCCTCTGCCCAGCGTGCGGCGAGGGCCGTCGCCCGGCGGACGGCCTCGGCGACGGCCTCGGAGCTCCCCCCGGCCCGCCCGGCCGCGTATCCGACCAGGAACGTGGTCAGCGGGGCCGCGGGCCTGGCCACACCGTGGGCGGCGTCCCGGGCGAGGTCGAGCAGGAGGCCGGTGTCGACGTCGAGGTCGATGCCCAACTCGTCCTTGGCTGCGGAGATCCATTCATCCAACACGTGACCATGCTCCCTGATGCGTGCCCTTGCGGTGGCGATGTCGTCCCAGGTGTCGCAGTCGAAGGACGCGACGGCGTCCGGAACGCGGGTGAGGCGGAGGGCGCCGGTCAGACGGCGCAGCGGCAGCCCGGTGAGATCCGCCCCGCCCGCGGTGAGCGCGGCCAGTTCGCGGTGCAGCGCCTGCGCGCGGTAGGCGGCGACGAGGGGCTGGTCGCGGTCGTCGGCGTCGGTGAGCAGCACACCGTCGGCGTCGCCCGCGGTGAGCGCCGACAGCAGGTGCCCGACGGTGGGCCCGGCGAGGAAGGGCAGGTCGGCGGAGAGCACCAGGACGTGCTCGGCCGAGGTGTGGCGCAGTCCGGCGGCCAGGGCGGCGAGCGGTCCGCCGCCGGGCGGGTCCTCGCGGGCCCAGGTCACCGGGCGGGCCGTGGGCCGTGGCCCGGCGACGACGACGGTGGTCCGCGCTCCGGCGCAGGCCGCGAGCACGCGGTCCAGCAGCGCGCGGCCGCCCACGCGCAGGCCCGGCTTGTCCGCGCCGCCGAGCCGGCGGGCGGCCCCTCCGGCGAGCACGACGGCGTCGTACCCGGCGGACGCCGGGCCCGGCGCGGGTGCGGTGCCGTCGCCGGGTTCACCGGTGGGCTCGTACGCGGTCACCCCCTGAGTATGGGGCCCTGTCCGATCACAGGGAACGCGGGGGAGCCCGCGCGATCAGAGAGTGCGCGTCGGGACCGCCGTCACAGGGTGCGCAGCAGCACCGCCGGCTGTTCCACGCAGTCCGCCACGTACCGCAGGAATCCGCCCGCCGTGCCGCCGTCGCACACCCGGTGATCGAAGGTCAGGGACAGCTGGACGACCTGACGTACCGCCAGCTCCCCGTCGTGCACCCAGGGCTTGGGGACGATGCGGCCGACGCCGAGCATCGCCGCCTCGGGGTGGTTGACGATCGGTGTGGACCCGTCGACGCCGAACACGCCGTAGTTGTTCAACGTGAAGGTGCCGCCGGTCACCTCACCGGGCGTCAGCCGGCCCGCCCGGGCCGACTCGGTCAGCCGGGCGAACTCCGCGGTGAGCGCCTCGGCGTCCCGCGCGTGGGCGTCCCGGACGACCGGCACGACCAGCCCCCGGTCCGTCTGGGCGGCGAAACCGAGGTGGACCTGGTCGAGTTGGACGATCTCCCGGGCCTCGGTGTCGACCGTGGAGTTCAGCTCGGGGAAGCGGGCCAGCGCGGCCGTGCAGATCCTGGCAAGCAGGGCGACGAGGGAGATCCTCGGCCCGCCGCCGGCGTTCATCGCGGTGCGCGCCCGCATCAGCTCGGTCGCGTCGGCGTCGACCCAGCAGGTCGCGTCCGGGATCTCCCGCCGGCTGCGGGAGAGCTTGTCGGCGACGGCTCCGCGGACGCCCTTGAGGGGGGTGCGGATCCCACCGGACCGCGCCGCGGAGGAAACGGAGGACGCGCCGGCGGCCGGAGCCCGTACCGCACCCGCCGTGGACGCCCCGTCCGCCGGGACCACCGTACGGCCGCCCTGTGCGGCGGCGGCGCGCAGCGCGTACTCCACGTCCGCGCGCAGGATCAGCCCGTCGGGGCCGGAGCCGGTCAGTTCGCGCAGGTCCAGGTCGTGCTGGCGGGCCAGCCTGCGCACCAGCGGGGAGATGACGGGGACCGGGCCGTCCGCCGCCGGGTCCGCCTCGCGGTCCCGGCCGTTCGCCCGGCCGCCCGCCGCGAGGGACGCCTGCCGGTCCACCCGGACCCGGCGCCGACGGGCGGGCGCCTCGGAGGTGCCGTACCCGACGAGGACGTTGCCCGAGCCCTCGCTCCTGGACTCCCCGGCCCCCGCCTCCCCGGGGCCCGCGGACCCTCCTCGCGCCGGCTGTGCCGCCTCGCCGCCGCTGCCCGCGTCGGACGCCGGGCGGTCGGCGGCGCTCTCGCCCACCGCCACCGTCAGCAGCGGTGCCCCGACGGGCAGCTCCGCCCCCTCCTCACCGAAGCGGGCGGTGACCACGCCCCCGTAGGGGCAGGGCACCTCGACCATCGCCTTGGCCGTCTCGACCTCGACCACCGGCTGGTCGACGGCGACCACGTCGCCGACCTCGACCAGCCAGCGCACGATCTCCGCCTCGGTGAGCCCCTCACCGAGGTCGGGGAGCTTGAACTCCAGCACCTGTGCCATCAGCTTTCGGCCTCCCACTGCAGGCGCCCCACGGCGTCCAGGATCCGGTCCACACCGGGCAGGTGGTGACGCTCCAGCATCGGCGGCGGATACGGGATGTCGAACCCGGCCACACGCAGCACCGGCGCCTCCAGGTGGTGGAAGCAGCGCTCCGTGACCCGGGCCGCGATCTCCCCGCCCGGACCCCCGAAGGAGCCCGACTCGTGGACGACGACCGCGCGTCCCGTCCGCCGCACCGAAGCGCACACCGTCTCGTCGTCGAACGGCACCAGGGAGCGCAGATCGACGACTTCGAGGTCCCAGCCCTCGGCCCGGGCCGCCTCGGCCGCCTCCATGCAGGCGACCAGCGACGGTCCGTACGTGATGAGTGTGGCGCTCCGACCGGGGCGCCGCACCACCGCGCGGCCCACCGGCTCAACGGATGCCGGCTCCTCCGGGTTCCAGGCGGCCTTCGACCAGTACAGGCGCTTGGGTTCGAGGAAGACCACCGGGTCGTCGGAGGCGATGGACGCGCGCAGCAGCCCGTAGGCGTCGGCGACGGTCGCCGGCGTCACGACATGGAGCCCCGGAGTCGCCATGTAGTACGCCTCGGACGAGTCGCTGTGGTGCTCGACGCCGCCGATGCCGCCCCCGTAGGGGACGCGGATGGTCAGCGGCAGGGGCATCTTCCCGCGCGTGCGGTTGCGCATCTTGGTGACATGGCTGACGACCTGCTCGAACGCCGGGTAGGCGAAGGCGTCGAACTGCATCTCCACGACCGGGCGCAGCCCGTACATCGCCATGCCGACCGCCGTGCCGAGGATGCCGGCCTCGGCGAGGGGGGTGTCCGTGCAGCGGTCCTCGCCGAACTCCGCGGCCAGTCCGTCGGTGACCCGGAAGACACCGCCGAGGGCGCCCACGTCCTCGCCCAGGACGTGCACGCCCGGATCGGCGGCCATGGCGTCGCGCAGCGCGCGGGTGAGGGCCTGCGCCATGGTGGCCGGCCTGGCGGCGACCGTGGTCATCGGTGTCCCCCTTCGGGCGCCCCGGACTCGGCCTCCGCCGCCAGCTCGGCGCGCAGCAGGTCGCGCTGCTCGCGCAGCTGCGGGGTGGGCTCGGCGTAGACGTGGGCGAACAGGTCCATCGGGTCCGGCCGCGGGTCCTGGTTCATGCGGGCGCGCAGGTCGGCGGCCATGGTCTCGGCGGCCTCGCGGGCGGCTCCGATGCCGTCCTCGTCGAGCAGGCCGCGCTCGGTCAGCTCCCGCTGGAGCAGCTCGATCGGGTCGTGCCGGCGCCAGGCCTCGACCTCGGCGTCCCCCCGGTAGCGCGTCGCGTCGTCGGCGTTGGTGTGCGCCTCGACGCGGTACGTCACCGCCTCCACCAGGGTCGGGCCGCCGCCCTCGCGCGCGTGGCGTACGGCGTCGGTGAGCACCTCGTGCACGGCGGCCGCGTCGTTGCCGTCGACCAGGCGGCCGGGCATCCCGTAGCCGACGGCCTTGTGGGCCAGCGACGGGGCCGCGGTCTGCTTGGCGAGCGGGACGGAGATGGCGAAGCCGTTGTTCTGCACGAGGAAGACGACCGGGGCCTGCCAGACGGCGGCGAAGTTCAGCGCCTCGTGGAAGTCGCCCTCGCTGGTGCCGCCGTCGCCGACCATGGCCAGCGCGACCACGTCGTCCCCCTTGAGGCGGGCGGCGTGAGCCAGACCCACGGCGTGCGGCAGCTGGGTGGCGAGCGGCGTGGACAGCGGGGCGACCCGGTGCTCGTAGGGGTCGTAGCCGGTGTGCCAGTCACCGCGCAGCAGGGTGAGCGCCTCGACGGGGTCGACGCCCCGGGAGACGACGGCGAGCGTGTCGCGGTAGCTGGGGAAGAGCCAGTCCCGCTCCTCGAGGGCCAGCGCGGCGGCGACCTCGCAGGCCTCCTGGCCGGTGCTGGACGGGTAGACGGCCAGTCGGCCCTGCTTGGTCAGTGCCGTCGCCTGCGCGTTGTACCGCCGGCCGCTGACCAGCCGGGCGTACAGCGTGCGCAGCAGCTCGGGGTCGGCCTGTCCGGCGGCCTTCGTGCCGAGGACGCGGTACGGCTCCGCGTCGGGCAGCAGCGGCGCGGGGTCGGTACGGGGCTGCCAGGCGGGCGGCGGTGTGGGCCGGTAAGCGCCCCGCTGCTCCATGACCGTCATGACGGCACCTCCTCGTGGGAGCGGCTTCGGGCTCGCCACGGGTGTGACGGGCCTCACCTACCGATTGTTCGGTCGCCGGCACATTTTGGCTACAGGCGGCCCCAGGCTGTGGACAAACGGTTCTCCACAACCTGAGATGGACGCAGTACGTCCATGGCGGGAAGGCGGGGAGACGTGGCATCTGAACAAATGGCCGATCGCCCGCAGGACGCCGAGGGCCCGGACGGCGCCGGTGCCCCGCCGCCCGCCCGTCCGCTGGACGCCATCGACCAGGACATCCTGCGCATGCTCCAGGCGGACGGGCGCGCCTCGATACGCTCGGTCGCCGAGCGGGTGCACGTCTCGCGGGCCAACGCCTACGCCCGTATCAACCGGCTCGTCGAGGACGGTGTCATCCGCGGTTTCGGCGCCCGCGTCGACCACGAGCGGGCGGGGCACGGCACTTCGGCCTACATCACCCTGAAGATCGTCCAGAACTCCTGGCGCACCGTCCGCGCAGAGCTGCGGCAGCTCCCCGGGGCCTCCCACATCGCTCTGGTGGGCGGTGACTTCGACGTTCTGCTCCTGGTGCACACGCCCGACAACCGGGCCCTGCGCGAGCTGGTGCTCACCCGGCTCCAGGCGATCCCGGAGGTGCTCAGCACCCGCACCCTGCTGGTCTTCGAGACCGAGGACCTGGAACCGCAGAGCTGACCCCCGGGCCGGGAAGGCGGCCGGCGACCGGACCGCGGCACGCCGGACCGCAGCACGCCGGAGCGCGCCCCACCGGACCGCCGCACGCCGCAGCACGCCCTACCGGACCGCCGCCCGCCGGACCGCCGCCCACCGGACCGCCGCCCACCGGACCGCGCCCCACCGGACCGCCGCCCGCCCGGCTCAGGAAGCCTTGCGCAGGCCCCCGAAGACCAGGCGCGCCACCGCGTCGACCACCTCGCGCTCCCGCGCGCCGCCCCGGCCGCCGGGGCCCTCGGGGCGGTACCACTCCACGATCGAGTTGATCATGCCGAAGACCAGGCGGGTCGCGAGCCGCACCTCCACGTCCGCGCGCACGTCCCCCTCGGCGGCCGCCGCCTTCAGCAGGTCGGCGACCCGGTGGTCGAACTCGCGCCGCCGCTCCAGCGCCCACCGCTCGGTGTCCGTGTTGCCGCGCACCCGCAGCAGCAGGGTCACGTAGGGCAGCTCGGCCATGAGCACCTCGACCATGCGGCGCACGACGTACTCCAGACGCTCCGCGGCGGACCCCACGCACGCGTGCTCCTCGCCGAGGATGGCGAAGAGCTCGTCCAGGGCCCGGCTCACGGCCCGGCGCAGCAGTTCCTCCTTGCCCGTGACGTGGTGGTAGATCGACGACTTGGAGATGCCGGCCGCCTTGGACAGGTGCTCCATGGAGGTGCCGTCGTAGCCGCGCTCGATGAAGACCTGCACGGCCACGGAGAGGAGGGTCTCGGGCGTGTACGTGTCGCGCTTGGCGGTGGTCATGAGGGGGTGTCCTCCCCTGCGTCGGCCAGATGCGCCTGGCGGTTGAGCGCGCGGGACGGGGCGTAGCGCCCGGTGGGCTCGCGCAGGTGCAGCTCGCCGAGCAGGTCGTGCACCCACCACGGGCCGAGCCGGCGGCCCCACTCGAGGGGCCCGAGCGGATAGTTCACACCGAGGCGCATGGCCGTGTCGACGTCCTCGGCGGAGGCGACGCCCCGGGCGACCGCGTCGTGCGCCAGGTCGACGATCCGGGCGACCGCGCGGGCCACGATCATGCCGGGGACGTCGCCGATGACGCTGACCTGCTTGCCGAGCGCCTGGAAGAGGCCGGTGGCCTCGGCCAGGGTGCCGGGCGAGGCGGTCCCGGAGGGGGCCAGGGCGATGCGCGTGGCCCGCCGGTAGTCGAGGGCGAGGTCGAAGTGGACGACGTCACCCAGCTCGGTGGAGGTCTGCCCTCCGGTGAGGTGCAGCCGTCCGCCACCGGGAAGGGTGAGTGCCCCGGCCCCGGCGAGCGGCGCGAACGGCCGGTCGTCGCCGCTCTCCTCGCGGACCTCGATGCCCGCCTCGCGGATCAGCTCGACCAGCTCGGCGGCGGGCCCCAGGTCGCCCTCGGCGGTCACGTACGCGGGCCGCTCGGCGGGCTCGGCGGTGTGCGGCGCGGGCCGCCCGGCCCCGTCCCGGTAGTCGTACCAGCCCTGCCCGCTCTTGCGGCCGAGCCGGCCCGACTCGACCAGGCGGCGCTGGGCCAGCGAGGGCGTGAACCGCACGTCCTGGAAGAACGCCTCCCACACGGAACGCGTCACGGACTCGTTGACGTCCTGCCCGATGAGGTCGGTCAGCTCGAAGGCGCCCATCCTGAAGCCGCCCGACTCCCGCAGCACCGCGTCGACGGTGGCGGGGTCGGCGGCCCGCTCCTCGTACACCGCGAGGGCCTCCGCGTAGAAGGGCCGGGCGATGCGGTTGACGACGAAGCCCGGGGTGTCGGCGCAGGCGACCGGGGTCTTGCCCCAGGCGCGGGCCGTCTCGTACGCGCGCGTGGCCGACGCCTCGTCGGTCGCGAAGCCGGAGACCACCTCGACCAGCGGCAGCAGGGGCGCCGGGTTGAAGAAGTGCAGGCCGACGAAGCGGCCCGGGGAGCGGAGCGCGCCGCCGATGGCGGTGACGGACAGGGAGGAGGTGTTGGTGGCGAGCAGGCAGTCCTCGCCGACGACGTCCTCCAGGGCGCGGAACAGTTCCTGCTTGACGTCCAGCCGCTCCAGGACCGCCTCGACGACCAGCGCGCAGTCGGCGAGGCCGGCGAGCCGCTCGGCGGGCTCCAGCCGGGCGCGGGCCGCGTCCCGTTCGGCGCCCGTGAGCCGCTCCTTCTCGACGAGCCGGTCGAGCCGGGCTCCGATCGCGTCGGCCGCTTCCCGGGCCCGCCCGGCGACGGCGTCGTACAGCCGTACGGGGTGGCCCGCGACCAGCGCCACCTGGGCGATGCCCTGGCCCATGGTGCCGGTGCCGACGACGGCCACGGGGCTGCTGAGGTCGAGTGCTGTCATGTGCGCGATCCTCCCGCACGGGGTTTTCCACAGATGCGGCGGTCCCCCTTGTCCCGACCGATCGTTCGGTTACTCTAGCCGTGTCCGCCTGTTTCTGCCCAGGTTTCCCCCAGGTCACGACTCGACGGAGAGCTCGTGAGACGAGGAGTTGGTCCCGCATGGCCGCCGAACTCACCGCGCACCAGCTGATCGACCGGCACCGGCCGACCCTGGACCAGGCGCTGGAGACGATCCGCACGCGCGCGTACTGGTCCCCCCACCCCGAGCACCCCAAGGCCTACGGGGAGAACGGCAGCCTGGACATGGCCGCGGGCAAGGCCGCCTTCGACGCCCTGCTCGGCACCCGCCTCGACCTCGGCCAGCCCGGCACCGACGACTGGGTGGGCGGCGAGGTCTCCCCGTACGGGATCGAGCTGAACGTGACGTACCCGCACGCGGACGTCGACGTGCTGCTGCCCGCCATGCGGGCCGGGCAGAAGGCGTGGCGGGACGCCGGCGCGGAGCTGCGCGCGATGGTCTGCCTGGAGATCCTCAAGCGGATCGCCGACCGGACGATGGAGTTCGCGCAGGCCGTCATGCACACCTCGGGGCAGGCCTTCATGATGGCCTTCCAGGCGGGCGGCCCGCACGCGCAGGACCGCGGCCTGGAGGCGGTGGCGTACGCGTACGTGGAGCAGGTCCGCACCCCCGACACCGCGGAGTGGACGAAGCCGCAGGGCAAGCGCGACCCGCTGGCGCTGACCAAGCAGTTCACGCCGGTGCCGCGCGGCATCGGCCTGGTCATCGGCTGCAACACCTTCCCCACGTGGAACGGCTATCCGGGCCTGTTCGCCTCCCTCGCCACCGGCAACGCGGTGCTGGTCAAGCCCCACCCGCGCGCGGTGCTGCCCCTCGCGCTGACCGTGCAGGCCGCCCGCGCGGTCCTCGCCGAGGCCGGTTTCGACCCGAACCTGGTCGCGCTGGCCACCGAGCGCCCCGGCGAGGGCATCGCCAGGACCCTGGCGACCCGCCCCGAGATCCGGATCATCGACTACACCGGCTCCACCTCCTTCGGCGACTGGCTGGAGGCCAACGCCCGCCAGGCCCAGGTCTTCACCGAGAAGGCCGGGGTCAACGCGGTGGTCCTGGAGTCGACCGACGACTACAAGGGCATGCTGTCCAACCTGGCCTTCTCCCTGTCCCTCTACAGCGGCCAGATGTGCACCACCCCGCAGAACCTGCTGATCCCCCGCGACGGCATCCGCACCGACCAGGGCGCGAAGTCCTACGACGAGGTGACCGCCGACCTGGCGCGGGCGGTCGACGGACTCCTCGGCGACGACACCCGCGCCAACGCCCTGCTCGGCGCGATCGTCAACCCGGACGTCAAGGCCCGTCTGGAGGCCGCCGCCGGCCTCGGCGAGGTCGCCCTGGCCTCCCGCGAGGTGACCCACCCGGAGTTCCCGGACGCGACCGTGCGCACCCCGGTGATCGTCAAGCTGGACGGGGCCAAGCCGGAGGACGAGGCCGCCTACACCAGCGAGTGCTTCGGCCCCGTCTCCTTCGCCGTCGCCGTCGACTCCGCCGGCCACGCCGTGGAGCTGCTGCGGCACGGCATCCGGGAGAAGGGCGCGATGACGGTGGGCGCGTACACGACCGACCCGGAGGTCGAGGAGGCGGTGCGGGAGGTCTGCCTGGAGGAGGCGGCCCAGCTCTCCCTCAACCTCACCGGCGGGGTGTACGTCAACCAGACGGCGGCCTTCTCCGACTTCCACGGCTCGGGCGGCAACCCGGCGGCCAACGCGGCCCTGTGCGACGGCGCGTTCGTCGCGAACCGCTTCCGGGTCGTGGAGGTGCGCCGGGAGGCCTAGGCCCGTCCCGGGGCCGCCTCCCGGGAGGCCCGGACCGCGCCCCCGGTCGCGCTCCAGTGGTACAGCGTCATGGCCACGCTGGTCGCGAGGTTGTAGCTGGAGACCTGGGGGCGCATCGGCAGCGCCACCAGGTGGTCGGCGCGCGAGCGCAGCTCGGGCGAGAGCCCACTGCGCTCGGAGCCGAACGCCAGCAGCGCGTCGTCCGGCAGCTCCAGCCCCCGGATGTCCTCGCCCTCCGGGTCCAGCGCGAACACCGGCCCCGGCGGCAGCTGAGCGACCTCCAGCCGCTCCACCACGGTCGCGAAGTGCAGCCCCGCCCCGCCGCGCACCACCGTGGGATGCCACGGGTCGAGGGTGCCGGTGGTGACGACACCGGTCGCCCCGAAGCCGGCGGCCAGCCGGATCACCGCCCCCGCGTTGCCGAGGTTGCGGGGCTGGTCGAGGACGACGACGGGCGCGGCGCGGGGCAGGTGCCCCAGCGCCCGCAGATGGGCCTCCCGCGCGGGTCGTACGGCCAGGGCGGCCACCGCGGTGGGGTGCGGACGCGGGACGAGGGAGACGTAGGTCTCCTGCGGCACCTCGGCCAGCAGGGCGTCCAGGACCTCCCGTACGTCCGGAGCCAGCTCGTCGGCGAGGGCCAGGGCGCCCGCGCGGTCGCCGGTGACGGCCACCGGGACCTCGGCGCCGAAACGCAGCGCGTGCTTGAGGGCGTGGAAGCCGTCCAGCAGCACGCACGCACCGGCGTGCCGGCGCCAGGCGCCCAGCAGGTCGGAGTCGGTCATGCCCCGAAGCCTACGTGCGCCTGCCCGGCGTCCTTCCTGTCCCCAGCCGCGGCCCGCGCGCCGTCCCCGGCGACCGGTCCGCCCGGTCCGCCCGCCCCGTCCCGGGGGCCGGGCACCGCCGCCGCGCCGTCGCCACCGTCTCCGCGCCCGGCCCGGGCCCCGCCCGCCGGCCGGCCCGTCAGCCGGTCCCGCACCCGCACCGCCCGGTCCCCCGCACGGCGCAGGAACGAGGTGGGCAGGAAGACCGCGTCGGCGGCGATCATCGCCAGCGAGAAGAACGGCAGCCCCAACGTCACGGCGATCACCGCGTGCTCCGTCATCATGGCGGCCAGCAGCACGTTCTTGACCCGCCGGTTGAACAGCGTGAACGGGAAGGCGACCTGCACGGCGACCGTGCCGTAGGTGATGAGCATGACCATCGTGCCGTTGGCGGACAGCGCGTCGGAGAGCGCGGGCCACGGCGAGAAGTAGTCCAGGTGCAGCGGATAGTAGGCCGCGGTGCCGTCCTGCCAGCGCGAACCCTGGATCTTGTACCAGCCCGCGGTGGCGTAGATCAGGCAGGCCTCGGCCATGATCACCACCAGCGCGCCGTTGTGCACGATGTTGGTGACCACGTCCAGCAGCAGACGCGGTTCGCCGCTCCCGCCGAGGCGCCCGACGGCCCACCACAGGCCCTGCGCGACCCAGACCGCCCACAGCAGCGCCGGGACGAACCAGTCGCCGTCCAGTCCGCCCGCCAGCGTCACCGTCAGCAGCACGAACCCGAACACGCACCACAGCGCCGGACCGACCCGGTCGACGACCCGCTCCCCGCGCGCGCGTGCCTCGTCCTCCCGCCGCGCCCGGCGCGCGTCCAGCGACCACACCTGGGCGCACCGCGTGAGGACCAGGTAGATGCTCATCAGGTGCAGGACGTTGTCGCCGCCGTCCCCCATGAAGACGCTGCGGTTCTGCAGCGAGAGCACGCCGACCATGAAGAGGACGGACATGGTCCGGGTACGCCAGCCCAGCAGGAGCAGCACACTGCTCAGCACGGCCAGCGCGTAGACGATCTCGAACCAGGCCCGTCCGTCGGACCACATCAGCGCCGTGAAGGCGCCGTTGTCGGCGATCAGCTGCTCGGCGAGGTCGTGGGTCCAGGGGCTGCCGGGCCCGTACAGCTCGTCGCGGTGCGGAAGCTCGCGCAGCAGGAAGAGCAGCCAGGTGGCGCTGAAACCGATGCGGATCACGGCGGTCTGGTAGGGACCGAGGGCGGCACCGGTGACGCGGGCGATACCGCGGGAGACCGAGAGGGTGATGCCGTTCACGCGGCTTCCCCTTCCTTCTCACGGGTGGACGCCGACCACCAGGGCAGCTCGCGGTACGTCGCCCGGTCGGAGACCTTCTCGCCGCTCCACGAGGGCGGCTCCACGTTCGTGGTCCGCGAACGGTACTGGACGCGCTCGACGGCACCGCCCGGCCCGGCGGCCTCGGCACGGTCGAGGCGCAGCATCGCGATGCGCCGCAGATAGGTCTCGGACAGCGTGCCCCGCAGGCCCACCGGGCGGTTGTCGGAGTCGTGGGACGCGACGAAGAAGTCCCAGGCCCGGCGGAGTTCGTTCTGCTGGGTGTGACTCGGCAGCGGGTTGCCGTCGATGGCCCGGCCGTCCTCGGCGGACAGGTCGTACCAGCCGGTCGTGCGTATGGAGCCGTCCGCCTCGCTCACCTCGGCGCGGACCTGGACGGAGACGTTCTGCTGGAGCGGGTTGGGCGCGAAGAGCTTCCAGTTCTGCTCGAACTCCGGGAAGATCCACTCGTCGACCGCGGCACCGTGCTGCTTGGTGAGCGTGTTGGACGGGGCCACGTGCAGGAAGACCAGGCCTATGTGCGCGCAGACCGCGGCCGCGACGACCGCGAGGGCCACCACGGCCCCGACCTGGTAGCGCGGGGAGAGTGCGGCGACACCGGTACGGGGCTGCACGGCCTCTCCGGGAGACCCGACCCCGTCCCCGCCCTCGGCCTCGGACCGGGCGGGGACGTGTGACTGCTCCGGCCGGGCGGGCTCACGCAGCTCTTCGGACTGTTCGGGCTCTTCGAGCTCTTCCGGTGTTCCCGGCCGTTCGGGACGGCCGGACCCGTCCGAGCCCTTCGGATCAGGTGGACCCGAGCCCTCGCGCTCCGGGGGCTCCGAGCGCTCCTGCTCGGCCCGGCCCTCCCGCTCGTCACGCCCCTGCCGGGCGTCCGAGCCTGTGTCGTACGCGTCCATCCCGCCCCGTTCCGGTCCCGATCCGTCGTTCCACTCCCGTCCCGCCCCACCGGGCACACGGGCGCCCCTCGTGCGGCTGCTCGGCAGCGTTCGAACGGGAACGGTACTCAGGACCGTCCGCCCGCACAGCCCCCGTCGGACCGACGGCGCCGTGGCCGTCACCACATCCGCCGTCCGGAACCGGCACGCGCCGACGCGCCCGCGGTGACGCGGGGACGGACCGGACGGCCCGCCGCACGGCCCTAGAGGACGTGCCCCGGCTCGCCCTTGCCGTCCACCACGGGCCGGCCGGCCGCGGCCCACACCTGCATGCCGCCGTCGACGTTCACCGCGTCGACGCCCTGCTGGGTCAGGTACATGGTGACCTGGGCCGAACGTCCACCGGACCGGCAGATCACGTGGACCCGCCCGTCCTGCGGGGCGGCCTCGGTCAGCTCACCGTACCGGGCGACGAACTCGCTGAGGGGAATGTGCAGCGCCCCGGCGGCGTGACCCGCCTGCCACTCGTCGTCCTCGCGGACGTCCAGCAGGAAGTCGCCGTCCTTGAGGTCCGTGACCTCGACCGTGGGCACACCAGCTCCGAAACTCATGCCTTAGACGCTACCGGAGCCACCGCCCCGGCTCAGTCCTCCCCGCGCGCCGCCGCCAGCTCCGACTCCCGCTCCCGCACCTGGGTCGCCAACTGCTCGGCGATCTCCTCCAGCAGGCGGTCGGGATCGTCCGGGGCCAGCCGGAGCATGGCGCCGATCGCGCTCTCCTCCAGCTCCTTGGCGAGCAGGGTGAGCATCTCCTTGCGCCGGTCGAGCCAGTCGAGCCGGGCGTACAGCTCCTCGCCGCGGCTCGGACGCCGCTCGGGCACCGGACCCGCGGCCCACTCCTCGGCCAGCTCCCGCAACCGGTCCGCGTCACCGCGGGCGTAGGCGGCGTTGACCCGGGTGATGAACTCCTCACGCCGGACCCGCTCGTCCTCCTCCTGCGCCAGGTCGGGGTGGGCCTTGCGGGCCAGCTCGCGGTAGAGCCTGCGGGCCTCCTCGCCGGGCCGCACCCGCTGCGGCGGCCGTACCGCCTGGTCGGTGAGCATCGCCGAGGCCTCGGGGAACAGCCCGTCCCCGTCCATCCAGCCGTTCAGCAGCTCCTCGACCCCGGGGATCGGCAGCAGCGCGGCCCGTGCCTCGTCGGCCCGGCGCCGGTCCTCGGCGTCGCCGGTGCGCGCGGCCCGGGCCTCCAGGATCTGCGCCTCCAGCTCCTCGAGCCGGGCGTACACCGGGCCGAGCCGCTGCTCGTGCAGCCGCGAGAAGTTCTCGACCTCCACGCGGAAGGTCTCCAGCGCGATCTCGTACTCGATGAGTGCCTGCTCGGCGGCCCGTACGGCCTGTTCCAGCCGTTCCTCGGGACGCGGCGCACCCCCCTGCTCGGGCTCAGCTTCCGGCGTCGTCACCCGTCCAGCCTAGGCCACGATCCGCCCGCCGCCTCCGGCCCGCGCGACGGACGCCGACGCCCCGGGGGGATGCCCTCACACCCCCCGCTCCGCCGCGACCCGGCCCGCCCGCACCGCGGCGACCAGCTCGGCGTGGTCGGCCTCGGTGCGGTCGGCGTAGGCGACGGCGAAGGCGGCGACCGCCTCGTCCAGTTCGTCGTTCTTCCCGCAGTAGCCGGCGATGAGCCACGGGTCGGCGCTGTGCGCGTGGGCGCGGGCCAGCAGGGCCCCGGTCATCCGCCCGTAGTCGTCCATCTGGTCGGGGGCCAGCGCCGTGGCGTCCACGCTGCCCTTGCGGTTGCGGAACTGGCGCACCTGGTACGGCAACCCGTCGGCCGAGGTCCAACCGAGCAGATTGTCGCTGACCACCTGCATGCGCTTCTGCCCCATGACCACCCGGCGCCCCTCGTGCGCCACCTCGGCGACGTCGAAGCCCGCGGTCGCCAGGTGCGGCAGCAGCGCGGAGGGCCGGGCCTCCTTGACCTGGAGCACGAGCGGTTCGCCGCGATGGTCCAGGAGCAGCACGACGTAGGACCGCGTGCCCACGCTGCCGGTCCCCACGACCCGGAAGGCGACGTCGTGCACCGCGTAGCGGGCCAGCAGCGGAAGCCGGTCCTCGGACAGGGTCGTCAGGTACTGCTCCAGGGAGGCCGCGACCGCCGCCGCCTCCTCGTCCGTGACCCGGCGCAGCACCGGCGGGGCTTCCACGAAGCGCCGCCCGCCGTCCTCGGTGGACTCGGTGGACCTGGCGGCGAAGCGCCCGCTGGTGTTGGCCCGCGCCTTCTCCGAGACCCGCTCCAGGGTGCCGAGCAGGTCGTGGGCGTCGGTGTGGGAGACCAGTTCCTCGTCCGCGATGGCGTTCCAGGCGTCCAGCGCCGGGAGCTTGGCCAGCAGCCGCATGGTGCGCCGGTAGGCGCCGGCCGTGTCGTGGGCGGCCTCACGGCAGGTGTCCTCGTCGGCGCCGGCCTCCCGGCCCGCGAGGACGACGGAGGCGGCGAGCCGCTTGAGATCCCACTCCCAGGGGCCGAAGACGGTCTCGTCGAAGTCGTTCAGGTCGATGACCAGGTCACCGCGGGCGTCACCGTAGAGACCGAAGTTGGCGGCGTGCGCGTCGCCGCAGATCTGGGCGCCGATCCCGGTCGTCGGCGTGCGCGCCAGGTCGTACGCCATCAGCCCGGCCGACCCGCGCAGGAAGGCGAACGGCGTGGCCGTCATCCGCCCCACCCGCAGCGGGACGAGCCCGGGTATCCGGCCCCGGTTGGACGCCTCGACCGCGCTCACCGCATCCGGCCGGGAACCGTCCAGGTCGAGGGCGGCGTGCGCGGAGCGCGGGACACGCGTGCGCAGCGCCTTGCCCTCGGCCTTCGGCGAATCGGCGCAGGGCCACCGCGCGAACCCCGGCACGACCGGCACCCGCCCGCCCGCGGGCACCCCCGCGTCCGTACGCGCCCCCGGCTTCGCATCCGTCATCCCGGCCGCCTCCCCGTTTCCCTCGTACCCGACCCGACCCGACCCGACCCGAGCCGCGCTCGGGCCTCGCCCGCTCACACCGGCCCGCCGTCGTCCACCGGCGTCACCGCGCCACGACCGTACCCCCGGTCGATCCGCCCGTACACGGCCATGCCCGCCCACCCCCACCACACCCCCGCACGAGCCCGTCCACCACCCCCGCATAACGCCGGGCAAAGGGCGGAGCAGAGGGTGCCCGTGCCCTCACCGCCGCGCCTACGGTGGCCAGCGATCACCCCGGGGCGCGCCCTCCGCAGAACAGCAGCCTGCCCCGCGCCGGAGGGCGCGCTCCCGTCCCCGACGTCCCGGATGCCGTACGCCCCGTCCGCCTTCACGGGGACCACCCCCACCGAGGAGACCGAGGAACCGCCATGACCTCCGACACGCCCGCCACCCCCGACGGCCCCGCCCCCACCGGCGGCGTCAGCCGCAAGACGCTTCTGCGGGCCGCCGTGGCCGCCGGCGCGGCCGTCCCGCTGCTCGCCACCGGCTCCCTCGCGCTCGCCCGGGACGCCGCCCACTCCTCCCCCGGCGGGACGCTGCCGCCGACCCCCTTCTGCGACGACGGCGACGACCCGACGCCGGACCAGATGGAGGGTCCCTACTTCAAACCGAACTCCCCGCTCCGCACCGACCTGGTGACTCCCGGTGCCGCCGGCACCCGACTGGCCGTCAGCGGCTACGTGTTCGGCCGGAACTGCGTCCCCCTGCCCGGCGTCCTCGTCGACTTCTGGCAGGCCGACAACGCCGGCGCCTACGACATGGCCGGATACGCCTTCCGGGGCCACCAGTTCACCGACGCGTCGGGCCGGTTCACCCTCCGGACGATCGTCCCCGGTCTCTACCCGGGCCGCACCCGGCACATCCACGTCAAGGCGCAGGCCCCCGGTGAACCCGTTCTGACCACCCAGCTGTACTTCCCCGGCGAACCCCGCAACGGCACGGACGCCCTCTTCGACCCGGCCCTGCTGATGAACGTCCGCAGTGCCGGCGGCGGCAGGGAGGCCACCTTCGACTTCGTGCTGGACGTGGACGGCGCCCCCGGCCCGGACCCCACCGACCCGCCGACCGACCCGCCGAGCGGCACCTGGGCGGCCGGCCGCCCGTACGCCGCCGGCGACCGCGTCACCCACGGCGGCCGCTCCTACCGCTGCCTCCAGGCCCACACCTCGATGGCGGGATGGGAGCCGCCCCACGTGCCCGCCCTGTGGCGCCCGGAGAGCTGAGACCTTCCTCACAGCAGCACGGCGCACCGGACGAAGCCGCACCGGAAGCGGACACGCGAAAGCCCCCCAGGTCCGAGACCTGGGGGGCTTTCGACTGGTGCGCGAGGGGGGAGTTGAACCCCCACGCCCTTGCGGGCACTGGAACCTGAATCCAGCGCGTCTGCCTATTCCGCCACCCGCGCATTGGGTGTGTCCTCGGGGCCTTTCCTTGCGGTCCGGCGCCTTCCGACACGAGAACATTAGCACGCTGGAAGGGGTGGATTCACATCCCTTTCCAGGCGGGAGGCACCGGGGGACCGGGACCGGGGCGCCCGCCCTCCTTCGGGCACTCGTCCCGGCTCCTGGCCGTTCACGTATCAACCTCGTACCGGTCCGGGCCGTCTCCCCGGGAGCCGGTAGGGGTCCGCGGTCAGGTGCGGGACACTGGTCTGCGGCCGCCCCTACGATCCTGGGCATGAGTACCTGCGGGAGCGCGTCCCGTGGGGCCCCGGGAGTTCGAAGGGGACCTTCGGCGGGAACTCCGAGAGGCGTCGACACCCGTCGACCGGGCCGACAGGGGGAACCAGCCGATCGACCGGCGCGTGGATACGATCAGTAAGCAGTACCAGGTGGACAGTGCGCGGGTGAGCGGTACACATCCGGGCAGGACACAGGGCGACAGTACGCAGGGCAGCAGTACGCAGGGCAGCAGTGCGCACGGCAGTGGACAGGACGGCAGCGACGGAGGAGGTGCCCCATGGGAGTCCTGAAGAAGTTCGAGCAGCGTCTCGAAGGTCTGGTCAACGGCACCTTCGCGAAGGTCTTCAAGTCCGAGGTGCAGCCCGTGGAGATCGCGGGAGCGCTCCAGCGCGAATGCGACAACAACGCGACCATCTGGAACCGCGACCGCACCGTCGTACCCAATGACTTCATCGTGGAGCTGAGCACGCCCGACTTCGAGCGCCTCAGCCCCTACTCCGGCCAGCTGGGCGACGAGCTCGCCGGCATGGTCCGGGACTACGCGAAGCAGCAGCGCTACACCTTCATGGGACCGATCAAGGTCCACCTGGAGAAGGCCGACGACCTCGACACCGGTCTGTACCGGGTGCGCAGCCGTACGCTCGCCTCCTCCAGCAGCCACCAGGGCGGCGGCCCGGCCTCCTCGGGCCCGGCCGCGCCCCCGGCCCCCTCCGGGCGGCCCGGAGCCCCGGGCGGTGGCTACGGATACCCGCAGCCCGCCTCCCCCGCGGGCGCCCCGCCCATGCCGAGCGCGCCGCCGCCCGGCGGCCGCCCCGGCGGGTACGGCTACCCGCAGCCCGCGGGCGGCCAGCAGCCCCCCGCCGCGGCCGCGCCCGGCGGACGCACCCGCCACTGGATCGAGATCAACGGCACCCGCCATCAGATCTCCCGCGCGACCCTCGTGCTCGGACGCAGCACCGAGGCCGACGTGCGGATCGACGACCCCGGCGTCTCCCGCCGGCACTGCGAGATCCGGACCGGAACGCCCTCGACGATCCAGGATCTCGGGTCCACCAACGGCATCGTGGTGGACGGGCAGCACACCACCCGCGCTACGCTCCGCGACGGCTCACGGATCGTCGTGGGCAGCACCACCGTTATCTACAGGCAAGCCGAAGGGTGATCCGGGGGCAATGTCAGAGCTGACCCTCACGGTCATGCGGCTGGGTTTTCTCGCCGTACTGTGGCTGTTCGTGATCGTGGCCGTGCAGGTCATCCGCAGCGACCTGTTCGGTACGCGGGTCACCCAGCGCGGGGCGCGGCGCGAAGCCGCCCGACCACAGCAGGCCACCGCGCGCCAGGGCCAGGCGCCTCCACCGCAGCGCCAGCAGCAGAGCGGCGGCCGGGGCCGCCGCGGCGCGCCCACCAAACTGGTCGTGACGGAGGGCACCCTCACCGGCACCACCGTTGCCCTCCAGGGCCAGACCATCACGCTCGGCCGGGCACACGACTCGACGATCGTGCTGGACGACGACTACGCCTCCAGCCGCCATGCCAGGATCTACCCGGACCAGAACGGTCAGTGGATCGTCGAGGACCTGGGCTCCACCAACGGCACGTACCTGGACCGGTCCCGGCTGACGACTCCCACGCCCGTTGCGCTGGGCGCGCCGATCCGCATCGGCAAGACCGTCATCGAGCTGCGGAAGTAGTGCTACACCAATGAATGAGCGCGAGCGGAGCGAGCACGCAGCGGCGGCCGGCACCCCGGGCCCCGGCGCGCTCCCGACCGGAGGGTGGGCAGTGTGGCTCGACACGACCGGCTGCAGTCGGAGCCGACGGGCGAGGTGCGCATGAGTCTGTCACTGCGCTTCGCTGCCGGATCGCACAAGGGCATGATCCGGGAGGGCAACGAGGACTCCGGTTACGCCGGTCCGCGCCTGCTCGCCATCGCCGACGGCATGGGCGGACAGGCCGCCGGCGAGGTCGCCTCCTCGGAGGTGATCTCCACCATCGTCGCGCTCGACGACGACGTGCCCGGCTCGGACATCCTCACCTCCCTCGGCACCGCCGTGCAGCGCGCCAACGACCAGCTGCGGCAGATGGTCGAGGAGGACCCCGCCCTCGAAGGCATGGGCACCACCCTCACCGCCCTGCTCTGGACCGGCCAGCGCCTCGGCATGGTCCACGTCGGCGACTCCCGTGCCTACCTGCTGCGCGACGGCGTCCTCACGCAGATCACGCAGGACCACACCTGGGTGCAGCGCCTGGTCGACGAGGGCCGGATCACCGAGGAGGAGGCGGGCACCCACCCGCAGCGCTCCCTGCTGATGCGCGCCCTCGGCAGCGGCGACCACGTCGAACCCGACCTGTCCATCCGCGAGGTCCGGGCCGGCGACCGCTACCTCATCTGCTCCGACGGACTCTCCGGCGTCGTCTCCCACCAGACGATGGAGGACACCCTCGCCAGCTACCAGGGCCCCCAGGAGACCGTGCAGGAGCTGATCCAGCTCGCGCTGCGCGGCGGCGGCCCCGACAACATCACCGTCATCGTCGCCGACGTCCTCGACCTCGACACCGGCGACACCCTCGCCGGGCAGCTCTCCGACACGCCCGTGGTCGTCGGCGCCGTCGCCGAGAACCAGGCCCAGTTCGGCGACAACGGCATCATGCAGACCCCGGCCGGCCGCGCCGCGGGCCTCGGCCGCCAGGGCGGCGGACAGCGCGGCGGGGGCGGCGAGTTCGGCCCGCCCGGCAGCGGCGACACCACCGGCTACCTCCCCGCCGGCGACTTCGACGACTACGGTCCCGACGACTTCGTCAAACCCCGCAAGAACCACCGGTGGCTGAAGAGATCCCTCTACACCGCCCTCGCCCTCGCCGTCATCGGCGGCGGCGTCTACGGCGGCTGGCGCTGGACGCAGACCCAGTACTACGTGGGCACCAAGGACGACCACCTCGCGCTGTACCGGGGCATCAGCCAGGACCTCGCCTGGGTGTCGCTCTCGAAGGTCCAGAAGGACCACCCCGAGATCGAACTCAAGTACCTGCCGCCCTACCAGCAGAAACTGGTCGAGGCCACCATCCCCGAGAGCGACCTGAACAACGCCCGGGCCAAGATCGAGGAACTCGCGGTGCAGGCTTCCGCCTGCAAGAAGCAGGCCGACCGGCGCACCGCGGAGACCGAGAAGAACGCGAAGACGGGCGAGGGCGAGGCCGGAGGCACCACGGGAACCACTCCCGCCTCCTTCACGTCCAAGGCCTCACCGACACCGAACGCGTCACCGAACACGTCGCAGTCGCCGAAGGCACCCGAATCGTCCGAGTCCCCGTCCACGACCGCACCCACTCCAGGCTCAGGACCGACCCTCTCGGAGGAAGAGCAGAAGGTCGTCTCGCTGTGCGGTAAGCAGTAGGCAAGCCGTGAGAGGCCCTGTCACACGATGAGCAGTACTACCAACTCGCCGACGCACCACACGTCCACGATCGGCGCCATCGGCGCGCCGAGCCGGCGCAACACCGAGCTGGCACTGCTCGTGTTCGCCGTCCTCATCCCGGTCTTCGCCTACGCCAACGTGGGGCTGGCCATCAACGACGAGGTGCCCGCCGGCCTGCTGAGCTACGGGCTCGGCCTCGGCCTGCTGGCCGGTGTCGGCCACCTCGTCGTGCGCAAGTTCGCCCCGTACGCGGACCCGCTGATGCTGCCGCTGGCCACCCTGCTGAACGGGCTGGGACTCGTCGCCATCTGGCGCCTGGACCAGTCCGAGCTGCTCCAGGACATCCAGCAGGCCGGCACCGCCGCGCCCCGCCAGCTGATGTACACCGCGATGGGCATCGCCCTGTTCGTCGCCGTGATGATCTTCCTGAAGGACCACCGCGTCCTCCAGCGCTACACCTACATCTCCATGGTCGGCGCGCTGTTCCTGCTGCTGCTGCCGCTGGTACCGGGCCTGGGCAAGAACATCTACGGCGCCAAGATCTGGATCCAGGTCGGCTCCTTCTCCATCCAGCCCGGTGAGTTCGCCAAGATCGTCCTGGCGATCTTCTTCGCCGGCTACCTGATGGTGAAGCGCGACGCGCTGGCCCTGGCCAGCCGCCGCTTCATGGGCCTCTACCTGCCGCGCGGCCGCGACCTCGGCCCCATCCTGGTCGTCTGGATGGTCTCGATCCTCATCCTGGTCTTCGAGACCGACCTCGGCACCTCGCTGCTGTTCTTCGGCATGTTCGTGATCATGCTGTACGTGGCCACCGAGCGGACCAGCTGGATCGTGTTCGGTCTGCTGATGTCCGGGGTCGGCGCCGTCGGCGTCGCCAGCTTCGAGCCCCACATCCAGCAGCGCGTCGACGCCTGGCTCGACCCGATGAAGGAGTACACGCTCTCCCGCGCGGGCGTCGGGGGCCACTCCGAGCAGGCCATGCAGGCCCTGTGGGCCTTCGGCTCCGGCGGCACCCTCGGCACCGGCTGGGGCCAGGGCCACTCCGAGCTGATCCGCTTCGCCGCCAACTCCGACTTCATCCTCGCCACCTTCGGCGAGGAACTCGGCCTGGCCGGCCTCATGGCGCTGCTGCTGCTCTACGCGTTGATCGTCGAGCGCGGCGTGCGCACCGCACTCGCCGCCCGCGACCCCTTCGGCAAGCTCCTGGCCATCGGCCTCTCCGGCGCCTTCGCCCTCCAGGTCTTCGTCGTCGCCGGCGGTGTCATGGGCCTCATCCCGCTCACCGGTATGACCATGCCCTTCCTGGCGTACGGAGGCTCCTCCGTCATCGCGAACTGGGCGCTGATCGGCATCCTGCTGCGCATCAGCGACACCGCGCGCAGACCGGCACCCGCCGCTCCCGCCAACCCAGACGCCGAGATGACCCAGGTGGTCCGACCGTGAACAAGCCCCTGCGCCGCATCGCGCTCTTCTGCGGCCTCCTGGTGCTCACCCTGCTCGTCCGCGACAACTGGCTCCAGTACGTCCAGGCCGACGAGCTCAAGGAGGACGAGCACAACCGCCGCGTCGCCATCGAGCGGTACGCCACCCCGCGCGGCGACATCATCGTCGACGGCAAGGCCATCACCGGGCATGCCACCACCAAGGGCGACTTCAAGTACAAGCGCACCTACAAGGACGGCGCCATGTGGGCGCCCGTCACCGGTTACGTCTCCCAGGCCTACGGCGCGACCCAGCTCGAGGCCATCGACGACGGCATCCTCACCGGCAACGACGACCGGCTGTTCTTCCGCAACACCCTCGACATGATCACGGGCCGCAAGCGCGAGGGCGGCAACGTCGTGACCACCCTCAACAGCGCCGCGCAGAAGGCCGCGTACGACGGTCTGAAGAAGCAGGGCGCCAAGGGAGCGGTCGTCGCGCTCGAACCGTCCACCGGCAAGATCCTCTCGATGGCCTCGTACCCGTCGTACGACCCCACCGCGATCGCCGGCAGCAACGAGGCCGCGGGCGAGGCCTGGAACCGGCTCCAGAAGAAGAACAACCCGAACGACCCGATGCTCAACCGCGCGCTGCGCGAGGTCTACCCGCCCGGCTCCACCTTCAAGGTGCTCACCGCGGCCGCCGCCCTGGAGCACGGCAGGTACGACTCGGCGGACGAGAAGACCGACTCCCCGCTGCCCTGGACCATGCCGGGCACCACCACCGAACTGCCCAACGAGGGCGACCTCCCCTGCGAGAACGCCACCCTCCGCGAGGCCCTGCGCGTCTCCTGCAACACGGTCTTCGGCAAGATCGGCTCCGACCTCGGCAACGACGAGATGCTGGAGACGGCCAAGAAGTTCGGCTTCACCGAGGAGCAGTTCGTCCCGGTCCGCTCCAGCGCCTCGGTCTTCTCCGACGACATGAACCCGTCGCAGACCGCGCTCTCCTCCATCGGCCAGTACAACACCGCCGCGACGCCCCTCCAGATGGCCATGGTCACCTCGGCCATCGCCAACAACGGCAAGCTGATGAAGCCGTACATGGTCGACGAACTCCAGGCCCCGAACCTCGACACCATCGAGAAGACGGAGCCCGAGGAGATGAGCGAGCCGCTCTCCGCGGACAACGCCCAGATCCTCCAGTCCATGATGGAGACCGTCGTCGAGGACGGCACCGGAACCAACGCCAAGATCGACGGCGTCACCGTGGGTGGCAAGACCGGTACCGCGCAGCACGGTGTCGACAACAGCGAGAACCCCTACGCCTGGTTCATCTCGTACGCCAAGGGCGAGGACGGCAGCGCGCCCGTCGCGGTGGCCGTGGTGATCGAGGACGAGAACGCCGTCCGTGACGACATCTCCGGAGGCGGCCTCGCGGCGCCGATCGCGAGGAACGTGATGGAGGCCGTTCTGGACAGCAGGAAGTGACCACGGACGGAACAGGACGTGACTCCGGTCACGTCCCCTTCACATAGGCGCACGTTGCGATACCGGTCCTGTATCGGGTATCGAGCTTGGCCAGGTCACCCGGAACGAGCCGGGTACGGTAGGCCGGACGGCAGCCTCCGACCGTACAAGCATGCCGGTCGGGACCGACGGAGAGGGCTGGTAGGTAACCATGGAAGAGCCGCGTCGCCTCGGCGGCCGGTACGAGCTGGGCCCCGTGCTCGGTCGTGGTGGCATGGCGGAGGTTTACCACGCTCATGACACCCGGCTCGGACGCCAGGTGGCGGTGAAGACACTGCGCGCGGACCTCGCGCGCGACCCGTCCTTCCAGGCCCGCTTCCGCCGGGAGGCCCAGTCGGCCGCCTCGCTCAACCATCCCGCGATCGTGGCGGTCTACGACACGGGCGAGGACTACATCGACAACGTGTCCATCCCGTACATCGTGATGGAGTACGTCGACGGTTCCACGCTCCGTGAGCTGCTCCACTCCGGCCGCAAGCTGCTGCCCGAGCGGACGCTGGAGATGACGATCGGCATCCTCCAGGCTCTGGAGTACTCGCACCGGGCGGGCATCGTCCACCGCGACATCAAGCCGGCCAACGTCATGCTCACGCGCAACGGCCAGGTCAAGGTCATGGACTTCGGCATCGCCCGCGCCATGGGCGACTCCGGCATGACGATGACCCAGACCGCCGCGGTGATCGGCACCGCCCAGTACCTCTCCCCGGAGCAGGCCAAGGGCGAGCAGGTCGACGCTCGGTCCGACCTGTACTCCACGGGCTGCCTGCTCTACGAGCTGCTGACCGTGCGGCCGCCCTTCGTCGGCGACTCCCCGGTCGCCGTCGCCTACCAGCACGTACGCGAGGAACCGCAGGCGCCCAGCGTCTTCGACCCCGAGATCACGCCCGAGATGGACGCGATCGTGCTGAAGGCCCTGGTCAAGGACCCGGACTACCGCTACCAGTCGGCCGACGAGATGCGGGCCGACATCGAGGCGTGCCTCGACGGCCAGCCCGTCGCCGCCACCGCCGCGATGGGTGCCATGGCCGCGGGGGGCTACGGCGCCTACCCGGACGACCAGCCGACGACGGCCCTGCGCTCCGACGCGGGTGCGGGCGCCACGTCCATGCTGCCGCCCATGAACCCGGACGACGGCGGCTACGGCTACGACGAGCGCCCCGACCGGCGCCGCCAGCAGCCGCGCAAGTCGAACACCTCGACGATCTTCCTGGTGCTGGCCGGCGTCCTCGTCCTGGTCGGCGCGATCCTGATCGGCATGCAGGTCTTCGGCGACGACGGGGGGCCGAGCAACGACAACGTGCCGGTGCCCGCCTTCGTCGGCCAGACCAAAGCGGACGCCCAGCAGCTGGCGACCAACTCCGACCTGGAACTGACCTTCAAGCAGGAACCCTGCGAGGAGCAGCCCAAGGGGAACATCTGCTCGCAGAACCCCGAGCAGGGCACCGACGTCAAGAAGAAGTCCACCGTCGACCTGGTCGTCTCGACCGGCGCGCCGAAGGTCGCCGTGACCAACGTCATCGACAAGAACATCGACGAGGCACGGCAGCAGCTCGAGGACAAGGGCTTCAAGGTCGAGACCAAGCAGACCGAGTCCTCCCAGGACGAGGGCACGGTCCTCAGCCAGGACCCGGACCCGGGCACCGAGCTGGAGAAGGGCTCGACGGTGACCCTGGAGGTCGCCAAGGCCGAGGAGAGGGCCACCGTGCCCGACGTGCTCGGCCGCAGCTGCGACGAGGCCAAGGCCCAGATGCAGAACAACGACCTCGAGGCCACCTGCACGGACCAGCCCACCAACGACCCGAACCAGGTCGACAAGGTGATCTCCACGACGCCGGCCGCCAACCAGACGGTCGACAAGGGGTCGAAGGTGACGATCGTCGTCGGCAAGGCCGTGCAGAAGACGAAGGTCCCCGAGGTCCGCACCAAGCCCCTCTCGGAGGCCCGGCAGATCCTCCAGCAGAGCGGCTTCACCAACGTCCAGATCGCCCAGGGCGCTCCGGGCGAGGACAACGCGGTGGTCATCGCCATGGACCCGCAGCCCGGCACCGAGGTCGACGACCCGGCCGCCACCCAGATCACCCTCACCACCGTCGGGGGCAACGGCAACGGCAACGGCAACGGCGGCGGCGGTGACAACGGCGGCGGCTTCATCGGCGGCCTCCGCGGCAACGACGACTGACCCGCCGTACGGACCGACGACGGAGCCCCGGCCCCTCACCCGAGGGACCGGGGCTCCGTCGTGCGCGCGGGGCCGCTCGGCCGCCGGGGACGCCGGTCAGCGCAGCTCCGCCGGCGGCGTCCGCTCCTCGTCGACCTTCTCCGTGCGCACCAGCTCGCCCCACACCACGTACCGGTAGCGGCTCGTGTACACCGGCGTGCAGGTCGTCAGGGTGATGTAGTGCCCGGCCTTCTTCTTGCCGGACTCCTTCGGGACGGGGTCGAGGACCCGGACGTTGAACTTCGACGTCTCGGGGAGGACGGCGTACGTCTTGTAGACGTACCAGGTGTCCTTGGTCTCGAAGACGATCGCGTCGCCCTTCTCGATCCTGTCGATCCTGTGGAACTTCGCCCCGTGCCCGTCCCGGTGGGCCGCGAGCGAGAAGTTGCCCTTCTTGCCCGAGGTCGGGAGCGCCGATTCGACCGGGTCGGTGTAGTAGCCGGCCACGCCGTCGTTGAGGATCTTCATCGACGTGCCCTTCTCGACCAGGATGTCGCCGTTGCCCATCGCCGGGACGTGCAGGAAGCCGATGCCCGCCCGGGTGTCGAGCGCCCCGGGACCGTGCGGCCCGACCCGGTCCTGGGCCCAGTCGTCACGGACCTTGTCGGCCTGCTCGTCCGCCGCGCGGTCGGCGACCACGTTCGTCCACCACAGGGAGTAGACGACGAACAGGCCGAGCACCAGGCCCGCGGTGATGAGGAGTTCGCCGAAGACGCTGACGGCCTGGGCGACGATCCGCCCGGGGCCGCGGCGGCGTGCCGGGGGCCGCGGTGGGCCGTCCTCGCCGGCGTTCTCCTGGTGCTGCGTGTCGGTGGTCGATGCCACTGGTCATCCGCCCTTAACTGACGAGCGCATCCGGCTTGCCCTTGCTGCGCGGCCGTTCCTCGACCATCTTGCCCCAGACGATCATCCGGTACTTGCTGGTGAACTCGGGCGTGCAGGTGGTGAGGGTGATGTAGCGGCCGGGCTCCTTGAAGCCGGACTGCTTCGGCACCGGGTCGAGGACGCTCACGTTGCTCGGCGAGGTCACCGGCAGGATCGACGCCATCTTGTAGACGAAGTACTCGTCCTGCGTCTCCACGACGATCGCGTCGCCCGGGTCCAGCCTGTTGATGTACCGGAACGGCTCCCCGTGCGTGTTGCGGTGCCCCGCCAGGCCGAAGTTGCCCGTCCTCGCGTCGGGCATCGCCGTCTTCAGCGCGCCCTCGGCGTAGTGCCCGACCATGCCCCGGTCCAGCACCTTCTTGCTGTTGATGCCCTCCGCGATCGGCACCACGACGTCCAGCTTGGGGATGTGCAGCAGCGCGAAGCCCTGCCCCGGTTCGAAGGTCCCCGGATTGCGCCTGCCGTTCGCCCAGTCGTCCTGGAGGTTGCTCGCCGCCTTGTCCGCCTGCGCCTGCGCCCGCACGTTCGTCCACCACAGCTGGTAGGTGACGAACAGCAGCATGAGCACGCCGGTCGTGATGAAGACCTCGCCTATCGCCCGGCTGGCGATCACCGCGGCGCCCGGCTTGCGCGCACGGGCCTGCCGACGCGCCTCCACGCGCGACAGAGGCGCTTTCGGCGCCGTGGACGACTCGGAGTGCACCGAGGGCCCGCGGGAGGCTCCACGGCGCCCGTGACGCCGTTTGGCCGCCTTCCGGCGGGCGGCGCGCCCCCCGCCGGCCGGGGCGTCCGTGCCGGGGGCGGAGGCCCGCCGCTGCGGGGGCGGGTCGGGGACCCGCAGCGCCACCGTCTCGTCGTCGAGGGGCTGCCGCTGCTCCCCGCCGGAGGAGAAGTCCTCGTGCCGGCCGCCCCCGAACGCACCGGAATCCCCGTACGGCTGTCCGTACGGGGATCCCTGGTCACCGGCCGTGCCGGAGTCGCGCTCGGGGCGCAGCGCGGTCACGCCGTGGCCCTGCCCACCACCGGGGCGAGCCCCGCCGACCTCGCCACCGCGCCCTGGTCGCCGCACTCCGCCAGCCAGTTGGCCAGCATCCGGTGCCCGTGCTCGGTGAGCACCGACTCCGGATGGAACTGCACGCCCTCGACCGGCAGTTCCCGGTGCCGCAGCCCCATCACGATGCCGTCGTGCGTCCGCGCCGTCACCTCCAGCTCGGCCGGCACCGTGGCCGGCTCCGCCGCCAGCGAGTGGTACCGCGTCGCCGTGAAGGGCGAGGGCAGGCCCGCGAAGACGCCCCGGCCCGCGTGCTCGACCGGCGAGGTCTTGCCGTGCAGCAACTCGGGCGCCCGGTCCACCACGCCGCCGTACGCCACCTGCATCGACTGCATGCCGAGGCAGACGCCGAAGACCGGCACCCCGGTCGCCGCGCAGTGCCGCACCATCTCCACGCAGACCCCCGCCTGCTCCGGGGTGCCCGGCCCGGGGGAGAGCAGCACGCCGTCGAATCCGTCCTGCGCGTGCGCCGTCGACACCTCGTCGTTGCGCAGCACCTCGCACTCGGCGCCCAGCTGGTAGAGGTACTGGACCAGGTTGAAGACGAAGCTGTCGTAGTTGTCGACGACGAGGATGCGCGCGCTCACTGGTTGTCCACCGTCACATCGTTGAAGGGAAGCAGCGGTTCGGCCCACGGGAAGACGTACTGGAAGAGGACGTAGACCACGGCCACCGCCAGCACGAGTGAGAGCAGCGCCTTCAGCCACGCGTTCCCCGGCAGATGCCGCCAGATCCAGCCGTACATGCCGTCCCTTCCGTCGCACCACGGCGCCAGACTCCCGCCGTACCGCACCCAGACTAACGGCGCGGTGCCCTCCGGAACGGCGTCAATCCACAGGCTGGGCGTAGTGCAGGTCCGCCGTGCCGGAGTAGCCCGGCAGCGTGACCTCCCCGTCGTCCTCGACCTTCCAGCCGAGCCCGTAGACGTTGACGTAGACCATGTAGTTCTGGATCGTCGGCGACGCCGCGAGCGCGTCCTTCAGGCGCTCCGGGTCACCGACCGCCTGGATCTTGTACGGCGGTGAGTAGACGCGGCCCTGGAGGATCAGGGTGTTGCCCACGCAGCGCACCGCGCTGGTGGAGATCAGCCGCTGGTCCATGACCTTGATGCCCTCGGCGCCGCCCTGCCACAGCGCGTTCACGACCGCCTGGAGGTCCTGCTGGTGGATGACCAGGTAGTCGGGCTGCGGCTCCGGGTAGCCGGGCAGCTTGGCGGTGGCGTCCGGCGGGGCGTCGTCGAGCGTGACCGATATCGCCTCGCCCTTCAGCTTGTGCGTGCCCGCCTTCTTCTCCAGCTCCGCGAGTTCGTCGTCCTCGGCCTTCGTGCTGCCGTCGTCCCGGTCGGCGAGCGCGTCGATGTCGTCGCGCAGGGCCGCGTTGGACTCCTCCAGGCCGCCGTTCTCCCGGCTGCGCTCGTGGATGAGGTCGGACAACTTGAGCAAAGAGGCGTCCGTACGGATATCGGTGCCTTTGGCGGTGTCGAAGCTGGTGAAGAAAATGAGCCCCGCGAGAGCGAAGACCGCCGCCGTGAGGATCCGCACGGGCCGGAAACGGCGCCGGCGGACAGGGCTGGATCCCGCCTGGGGGGAGTCGGCAGAATTGCTCAACGTACCCTTATCTCCTTCGGCGCCACGGAAGCACTACGCTAACGGACGCCCGGGGGAGCGCTCGAAGTCCCCGACCCCGTTCCCTGCGCGGCCACGCAGCGCATCGACAGGAGAGACCCTCGTGCCGAAGTCACGTATCCGCAAGAAGGCCGATTACACGCCGCCGCCCTCGAAGCAGGCGACCAGCATCAAGCTGACGAGCCGCGGCTGGGTCGCGCCCGTCATGCTGGCCATGTTCGTTCTCGGCCTCGCCTGGATCGTCCTCTTCTATGTGACCGACGGTTCCCTCCCCATCGACTCGCTGGGGAACTGGAACATCGTGGTGGGCTTCGGTTTCATCGCCGCCGGATTCGGTGTCTCCACGCAG
Organism: Streptomyces sp. NPDC045956; assembly: GCF_056430705.1. NCBI lineage: Bacteria > Bacillati > Actinomycetota > Actinomycetes > Kitasatosporales > Streptomycetaceae > Streptomyces > Streptomyces sp. NPDC045956. The sequence continues at coordinate 342,719 of NZ_JBWKKZ010000007.1, forward strand.
TGGAAGTAGCCCGGCGGCGGTCCGGGACACCTCTGCCCAGGGCTATCCACGGAGTTATCCACAGGCGCTGTCCACACGGTGGGGAAAAGAAAGACGATCTGTGGATAACCCACCGGGCGTTGACGCCGGTGTGACGGAAGTACCGGCAACCGAAAACATGTTCGCCCCCTGCCTGACCTGCGGAAACACGGGTCAGTGACAGGGGGCACACCTGTTCCCGCACGCTGTGCACAAGATCGGGCACCCGCTGTGGACAAAGGGGCGCTCAGGTGAGCTGTGCGGTCCTCAACAGGGTCAGTCCGACCAGCACCACGAGGACCAGCGCACAGCTGCCGTACTGGACGAGGGCCCGCCGCTCGCGCGGGGCGTGGAGCATGGCGTAGCCGACGACGGCGCCGGCGACGAGGCCGCCGATGTGGGCCTGCCAGGCGATGTTGGCCCAGGTGAAGGTGAAGACCAGGTTGATCGCCAGGAGGATGACGACCGGGCGCATGTCGGCGTTGAGCCGGCGTACCAGCGCGGCGGTGGCGCCGAAGAGCCCGAAGACCGCGCCGGAGGCGCCGAGCGTGGCCGTGCTGGGTGAGGCGAGCAGGTAGGTGAGGACGCTGCCGGCGAGACCGGAGACCAGGTAGAGCGCGAGGTAGCGGGCTCTGCCGAGGGCCGCTTCCAGGGGGCCGCCGAGGAACCACAGGCTGAGCATGTTGAAGCCGATGTGCCAGATCTCCTCGTGCGTGAACGCCGAGGTGACCAGGCGGTACCACTCGCCCTCGGCGACGCCCTCGGTGGGGACGAAGGGGGCGGGAGGCCAGCGCCCGATCAGCACCATGTCGCTCAGGAACGAGTCCGACAGGGCGTGGACGGCGAGGAACACCGCCGCGTTGATCCCGATGAGGATCTTGGTGAGCAGGTGCGGGTCGGCGGCGACGGTGCCCCCGGCCAGGGTGCGGGGCCGGGAGGCGGCCGGGGCGGGCCCGTGGCCTCCGGTGCGGCCGGCGGCGCAGTCGGGGCAGTGGAAGCCGACGGACGCGTTGACCATGCAGTCCGGGCAGATGGGGCGCTCGCAGCGGGTGCAGCGGATGCCGGTCTCACGGTCCGGGTGGCGGTAGCAGCCGGGCAGGCCCTGGGCATCGGGTGAGCTGGCTGCCGCGTGGTCCATGGCGTCCCCTAGGTCGTCCTGCGAGCGGTGTGCGCAATCGCACCGCCCCGCCCATCTTTACGGATGAGCGGGGCGTTTGGTTCCTGCCCGGTGTCGGGGGCGGTCAGCCCTCGCGGGTCTCGACGACGACCGACTCGATGACGACGTCCTCGATCGGCCGGTCGGTGCGGGGGTTGGTCCGCACGGCGGCGATGGTGTCCACGGTCTTCCGGCCGGCGTCGCTGACCTCACCGAAGATCGTGTGCTTGCGGTTCAGCCAGGTCGTCGGGGAGACGGTCACGAAGAACTGGGAACCGTTGGTGCCGGGCCCGGCGTTGGCCATCGCCAGGAGATAGGGCCTGTCGAAGGCGAGGTCGGGGTGGAACTCGTCCTCGAACTGGTAGCCGGGGCCGCCGGTGCCGTTGCCCAGGGGGTCACCGCCCTGGATCATGAAACCGCTGATCACCCGGTGGAAGACCGTGCCGTCGTAGAGCCTGGCCGTGGTCTTCTCCCCGGTCTCGGGGTTGGTCCACTCACGCTCGCCCCGGGCGAGCTCGACGAAGTTCCTGACCGTCTTGGGGGCGTGGTTCGGCAGGAGCCGGACCTCGATGTCGCCGTGGTTGGTCTTCAGGGTGGCGTAGAGCTGCTCGGCCACGGTGTGCCTTCCGTCGTCTTCTCGTGCCCACCGATCCTCGCACGGCCCAGGGCGCGTACGTCGGCCGGCGGGCTGATCCTGCTCCGATTCGGCGACGCCGGTTGCGGATACCCGCGCTGGGGACGAGAGGAGGTGCTACGACTACGACGAGTACCGCTGGGTCACGAGCACGGGGCGCCGATCCGTGGCATTGTCGTCGACAGGCTCCCGTTGCCCGGTATTCATCCGTTATCGAGGTTGATCGACTCTTGATCGCGACTTCGTCATCCTTTGCCCCGCAAAGCCCACAGATCACACAGATCCCACAGGCATCGTCCGTGACCCGGATGCCCGCCCTCACATGCCTGGCAGTGCGTCCGCAGGCATGATCCGTAAAAGGGTGGAAAGTCGAATTACCGTACGCCACCGAGGAGGAGGAACCCGTGACCCGCATCGACAGCGTGCGCGCCGCGACCGGTTCGGCGAAGGACAGCGTGCTGCACGCCGCGGAAGTGGTGGCGCCCTACGCCGACACGGCCAAGGACAGGGCCGCGCACTATGCACAGGAGGCGCGCGGACGGCTGGCGCCCAAGGTGTCGCAGGCAGCATGCCAGGCTCGCCTCCAGTACGGCGCGCATGTGGCGCCGTACCTGGAACAGGCCCGTACGCATGTGCCGCCGAAGGTGGACGCGGCCGCCCAGGAGGCCGCCGTCCGCACGCGCCTGGCCGCCCGGCAGGCGGCCGACTACTCCAAGCCGAGGATCGAGCAGGCGGTCGCCGCGGCCGTGCCCGTCAGGGACGAGGCCGCCGCGCGGGGTGCCGCCGCGCTGGCCGCGCTGCGGGGCCAGGTCACGGCCAAGGAGATCCAGAAGCTGACGCGCAAGCATCAGCGACGGGCGAGGGCCGGGCGTATCGCCAAGGTCCTGGCGGTGGCGGGGGTCGTCGCGGGCGGCGCCTTCGCCGCCTGGAAGTGGTGGGACAAGCAGGCCAACCCGGACTGGCTGGTGGAGCCGCCGGAGGCTACCGAGGTTCCGGAGTCGGGGCGGCTGACGTCGGTGGACGGCACCGGTGAGGCCATCCTCGACCCCGAGGTCCAGGCCAAGCAGGCCCAGGACGAGGCGGCTGAGGGTGACGAGCCCCGCTGACCTTCGCCGGGCCGGTGCACGACGCCGCGGGGGGGGGGAAAAGAAAAGGTTTCCCCCCCCACCCCCCTCTTCCCCAAAGTTTTTTTCCTTTAAACCCCCCCCCCACGCCCCCCCAGTATTTCCACAAGGGGGAGGGA
>NZ_JBWKKZ010000007.1:345779-480380 GCF_056430705.1 Streptomyces sp. NPDC045956
AAGCCCAAGGAAAGGGGGACGAGGGGGAAAAACCCCCCTGCCCCCTCCCCGCCCTGGCCCCCACCACCGGGGGGGGGAAACCTGAAGTTTCCCCCCCCCCGCGGCGTCGTTTCACAGGCGTTGTTTCACGTGAAACCGTCGCTCAGCGGCCGTAGCGGCGTTCACGGAGGGAGTAGGAACGCAGGGCGCGCAGGAAGTCGATCTCACGGAAGTCCGGCCAGTAGGTCTCACAGAAGTGGACCTCGGCGTAGGCGGACTGCCAGAGCAGGAATCCGGAGAGGCGCTGTTCGCCGGACGTACGGATGATGAGGTCGGACTCGGACCGCGTCTTGGAGTACAGGTGCTTGGAGATGTGCTCCATGGTGAAGGTCTCGATGAACTCGTCGATGTCCCCGCCCTGGGAACTGTGCTCGGTCAGGGCGGACCGTACGGCGTCGACGATCTCCCGACGGCCTCCGTAGCCCACGGCGACGTCTACCTTGGTGCCGCCCTTGCGGTCCTGGGTCGCGGCGGTGGCGGTCTTCAGGCGGCTCGCGGACTCCGCGGGCAGCAGGTCCAGCGCACCCACCGCTTCGACGGGCCAGGGGTTCCCCGGCGCGGCCAGCCGCTCGACGACTTCCGCGATGATGTCGATGAGCGGGTTCAGCTGGTCCTCGGGCCGGTGGAGGTTGTCGTCGGAGAGCATGAACAGGGTGACGTGCTCGATCTGCGCGGAGTCGCACCAGCGCAGGAAGTCCAGCACCTTGGCCCCGCCGGCCCGGTAACCCTCACGCGGGTCGTCTATGCCCGACATCTTGGCCCAGCGGCGGTTCCCGTCGAGCATGATGCCGATGTGCTGGGGGCGTGGGCGTCCCTCCAACTCCCTGACCAGGCGCTTCATGTAGAGCTTGTCGAGAGCGGCCCGTACCTTCGCCCGCATGGTTACCCCTTCCACCTCGTCGGCAGCGACCGGACGGCTCCGACGGCGATGAGCCACGTGGCACCGCCCCGCAGGGGTGTGGCGCTGGTGCCCTGTGGGGTGACGATATCAAGAGCAGACCGCGCCTCCCCGGTGCCGAGCGGCGTCCGTTCGTGGGCTCCCGCGCGGGGAGCCGCGGGGAGCGGTCGGTCGTTCATCCCGATCAACTGGCCTTCTTCATTGAGTCGTTGTACGGCGGACACGATGCGTGACGGGACGGCCGCGCCACCGGCTGCTCGGTGGCGGCGCCGCGACCGCGCCGGGGCGGCTGCCGTGGCCGCCCCAGGGCTGCGCCGTGGATGCGAAGAGCCCGTCCTGACTTGCGTTTCCGCAGGTCGGACGGGCTCTTGAGGTGTGGAGCCTAGGGGAGTCGAACCCCTGACATCTGCCATGCAAAGACAGCGCTCTACCAACTGAGCTAAGGCCCCGTAGGAGGCTTCCGGCCGGAGGAACCACATACCGGCAGGCGCCGCAGACAAGAGTACCGGGTCGCCCCCCGTATCTCACAAATGATGGGGACTCCCGGGGAACAACCACGCTCCGTAAGATGCTCGGCGTGGTTCGCTGGAGCGAACTGCGGTTCTTGGGGAAGCGATGGGGAGACGCAATGGACGCCGCACAGCAGGAAGCCACCGCAAGAGCGCGGGAACTGCAGCGGAACTGGTACGGGGAGCCGCTGGGGGCGCTCTTCCGTAGGCTCATCGACGATCTTGGTCTCAACCAGGCCCGTCTCGCGGGGGTGCTGGGGCTGTCCGCGCCGATGCTGTCGCAGCTCATGAGCGGCCAGCGGGCGAAGATCGGCAATCCCGCGGTGGTCCAGCGGGTACAGCTGCTGCAGGAGCTGGCGGGTCAGGTCGCGGACGGCAGCGTGAGCGCGGCCGAGGCCACGGAGCGCATGGACGAGATCAAGAAGTCGCAGGGGGGCTCGGTGCTGAGCAACACCACGCACACGACGAACAGTTCGGGCGCTCCCACGGTCAAGCGCGTGGTGCGCGAGATCCAGTCGCTGCTGCGTTCGGTGGCGGCGGCCGGGGACATCATCGACGCGGCGGACGCGCTCTCCCCCACCCACCCGGAGCTGGCGGAGTTCCTCCGGGTGTACGGCGCCGGCCGCACCTCGGACGCGGTGGCGCACTACCAGTCCCACCAGAACTGATCGCGGGCCCGGCTGCCGAGGGGGCGGTGGCCGGGCGCCGAAGTGGCGCCAGGGGAGGAGCGACGCACGGTCATGGGTGAGGTCTTCGCCGGACGGTACGAGCTGGTCGACCCGATCGGTCGCGGCGGGGTCGGTGCCGTCTGGCGTGCCTGGGACCATCGCCGCCGACGCTACGTGGCCGCCAAGGTGCTCCAGCAGCGGGACGCGCACGCCCTGCTGCGGTTCGTACGCGAGCAGGCCCTGCGTATCGATCACCCCCATGTCCTCGCGCCCGCCAGCTGGGCCGCCGACGACGACCAGGTCCTGTTCACCATGGACCTGGTCACGGGGGGATCCCTCGTCCACCTGGTCGGGGACTACGGTCCGCTGCCGACCGGGTTCGTGTGCACCCTGCTCGACCAGCTCCTGGCGGGACTGGCGGCGGTCCACGGAGAGGGCGTCGTGCACCGGGACATCAAGCCCGCCAACCTGCTGCTGGAGGCCACCGGAACGGGCCGGCCCCGGTTGCGGCTCTCCGACTTCGGGATCGCGATGCGGCTGGGGGAGCCCCGGCTGACGGAGACGAACCTCGTGGTGGGGACGCCCGGTTACCTCGCGCCGGAGCAGCTGATGGGGGCGGAGCCGGACTTCCCCGCCGACCTGTTCGCCGTGGGCCTGGTCGCCCTGTACCTGCTGGAGGGGGCCAAGCCGGACGCCAAGGCGCTGGTGCAGTATTTCGCCGAGCACGGGACGCCGCCCGCGCCGCAGGGCATCCCCGAGCCGCTGTGGCAGGTCGTCGCGACGCTGGTCCAGCCGGACCCGGAGGCGAGGTTCCGCACGGCGACCGGCGCGCGCAAGGCGTTGGCCTCCGCCGCGGAGCTGCTGCCGGAACCCGGGCCCGACGACGAGCTGATCGAGATCTTCGACCAAGTCGGGCCGCTGCCAACGGGGTTCGGCCTCGCCGGGCCACTCGTACGGGCGTCCGGCGTGGACACCACCCCGACGGACCCACGGCGGATCTCCGCCCCGGCCCGGGCGACGGCCCCGGCCGGCACCCCCTCGCCCCCGGGCCACACCATGTCGTCCCCGGGCCGGCCACCGGCACCGGCGAACGGCACCCCACCCACCCTCGACCGGCCACCGGCACCCCCGAACGGCACGCCACCGCTGCCGGAGCACGCGCCGACGGGCTCGGCGCCGACGGGCACCGACGCCGCCCCGGGCCGCACTCCGCCCGTCCCGGCGGAAAGCCCCCTCACCCCCGGTCTGTCGCCCCCCGCCCCCGGCGATGCGCCGTCGGCATCCTCCGGTGGGGCCGCGCGGCCCGCCGCCATGTCGGAGACCGGCAGTTTCCGCCTGCCGCCCCCGCAGGCGACCGTCACCTCCCCGTCGCCACCCGCCCCCAGGCCCCAGCCGCCCCACTCTCCCCTCCACCCCCAGCCCCCGGCACCGCCGTCGGCCGCTCACGACGGGCCGCGGTACGGGGCCGCCGCGTACCCGCCACCTCCCGCGTCGGCCAGGACGCCGTCCGCGCCGCAGCGCACCGACTCGCCGACCGCGTCGTACACCGCCCGGACCCCGCAGGGGCCCCCTCCCGCGCAGCACCGCGCGCGTCGTCGGCGGCGGCGCCGGCCCGGGCCTCCGGCCAGGGTCGCGGTCCCGCTCCTGCTTCTCGCGCTGGCCTGCTACGCCGTGGGCTTCTGGGCGCTGAGCCGCCTCTGAGGACGGGGGTCCGCTAGGCCCTGCGCCGGGCCACCGCCGTCCACACGCCCAGGCCGACGAGCAGCAGACTGCCGGTGCCGATCCCGCCCGCGGCGACCGCCTGCATGGCGCGGTCGTCGCCGTCCGCGGCCCCGCCTTCCACGGTCCCGTCCTCCGGGGCTGCCACCCGGTCCTGGGCCGAGACCTCGAAGACGCCCTTGGGCCGGGACTCCCCCGTGTACTGCGGCCCGGCCCGCCCCGCCCCGCTGAGCCGCACCCGCAGGGTCAGCCCGAAGGGACCCTCGCCGAAGTCGTCGGCGACCTGCGCCGCGAGGTGCACCACGAGGTAGTACGCGCCGGCGAAGCGCATTCCGGCGACCTGCCCGTCGGCGGAGTACCGGTTGGCGTGGTCCACCGGAGGCAGCGGAGCGAGACCGACGGTCGTCGGGCGGCCGGCGTACCCCTTGGCGGCGTCGTCGACCTCGCCGCGCACCGGGTTGTGCAGGGCCAGGTGCAGGGCGCCGGTGGCGTAGCCGGAAGTGTCGCCGGAGCCGTCGAGTTCGGCGGTCGCGTGCACGCGGCGGCCCCAGTCGACCGGCACCTCGTAGAAGAGGGTCTGTCCCGGTCGGATGTCGTCGCGCCACACTCCCTGCCCGACCGGGGTGGCGTGGGCGAACCCCCGGCCGGCCGGACGGCGTTGCGGCTCACCGGCGAGGGGCTCGGGTGTGGCGGAGTCCCAGGGCGCGGGTGTGGTGGGCGTGTCGGCCGCCGCGGGGCGCGGTTCGGTGACGGCGGCCAGTTCCAGGTCCCAGGCCCGGGGCGGGGAGTCCTGGGGCCTGGTCCGCTCGACGGTGACCCAGTAGGTGCCGGACTCCTGGCAGCGGGTCGCGCCGGGGGTGATCTCGCGCCTGCTCCAGGCGGTGACCGGGCGGGGACTGTGGGCGGCGCCGAAGGTGGCGGTGTCGGTGGAGCAGGAGTTGCCCTCGGCGTCCCGCAGCCGGACGCGGATGCCGTCCACGGCCGTGACCTCCCCGGCCGAGCCGGGTACGGCGGTGACGGATATGTAGGTGTCGGAGGAGGCGTCGAGTTCGACGCGGTAGAAGAGGACACCGTTTCTCGGCAGGGAGCTGCGGTACGTGGCGCCGGGCTCCAGCGCGGCGGCGTCCGCGGTGCCGTTCGCGCCCTCGATCCGCCGGGCGTCCCCGGCGAAGGCGTAGTCGGCGGGCGCGTCGGCCGCGAGGGCCGGACCACCGAGCAGGGCGGCGGTCGTGGCCAGTACGGCGGTCAGGGCGCCCGACCGCACCGGTCCCGGCACCCGACGCACGGCCGGTGGCACATGGCGCCGGGCCCTCCCCGACCCGGCACGGCGCCGCGCCGTACACCACCGTCCCACCATCCGCCACCCCTCGTGCTCACCGGCACCGCCGCCGCCGTCCGGACCGGACCCCGGCCCATCCTGCCGCGCGACCCCCTGCCTCCGCGCCCCCGCACGGAATCCGGGCAACACAAAACCCCGACCGCAGGGCGGCCGGGGTCTGCTCAGAACCGGATGTCGGTCGTACTCACGAACCCGTGGGCACGGAGTCAGTCGCCTCCGTCCACAGATCCTGCTCGGCGCGATCCGCCTGGATCTGGCGGTACACGAGGAGCCCGCCGATGGCGGCCAGTGCGACCAGGAGAAGCTTCTTCACCGCGCGACCTCGTCTTTCCTTGACGTAGGGGACCTCTGGCGCCCGACTATACACACCGGCCGATACCGATCGGTGACCTGTGCCGACGGCCAACTTCCCACCCCCGGGGCCCTATACGGACGGACGAAACCGTTCCGATCGGAGGGTGATCACACCTCCACGGAGGGTGACTATTTGCCCCCATCCCTCCCGTCTGGGGACCTTTTCCGACCCCTTGCGGCCATCCGGGTGGTGTTCATCTGAACATCGCCGCGCCACGTGTGGAGGTCCACCACTTCGCGGTCCGCGTACACATCATGAGGAAAGTACGCAAATCGCCCAACCCGAAAGTGAGGGGTTATGGCCCGGAACAAGGTCATGACGCTGTGGACCACCATCGTCACCGCCTTCCTCGCGCTGTGCACGGCGCTCGGACTCATCACGACGACCGCCTCGGCGGCCGTACCGCAGACCCGAACGCACAGCAACAGCGAGAGCGCCTCCCCCGAGGCGGCCCCCGCGGCGGCGGCCCCCTGGTCCGGGTCACGTACCGGCTCCCTGCCCCCCACGATGAAACAGCGCATCCGCGCCGAGGCCCACGGCAAGGCGCCCAGCTGCCGCCACCGTCCGCTCGGCGACGCCGCCTCGGCCACCGGCCTCCTGTGCGACGACGACACGGCCGAGTCCCCGGCCCAGCACACCGCACCCCTCCAGCGCTGAGCGCCCCCGCGCGCGCCCGGACCCCGGCGCGCCCCCGACACCGACGTCACGGCGATCTGCGTACAGCACCGCACGCGAGAAACGGCCCGGCCGCTCGACAGAGCAGCCGGGCCGCCGCCGTGTGCGGGGGCGCCGCGGTCGTCGCTCCCCGGCGCGAGGGCGGCTCCACTGGTCGCTCCCCGGCGCGAGGACCGCTCCACTCGTCGCCCCCCGGGGCGAGGACCGCTCCACTCGTCGCCCCCCGGCGCGAGGACCGCTCCACTCGTCGCCCCCCGGCGCGGATGCGGCCGCGGCCGCCTTCCCGGTGCGCCGGGCCCCTTCCCGTCGGCGCACCCGGGGAGCCGTAGCCTGTAGCCGCATCGGGACCCAGCCCGACGACGGAGAGGTGGTGAGGGCCGGCGTGAGCAGGCACGTCGTCATCGTCACGGCCGTCCACGGCCCCTCGGCCCCCTTCCTCTCCGAGGCCCACGCGTCCCTGTGCGCACAGGAGTTGCCCGCCGGATGGGACTGGCGCTGGGTCATCCAGGAGGACGGGCGCACGGACGACGTACGGCCCCACGTGCCCGACGACCCGCGCGTCGTCTTCCGGCAGGGACGGCCGGGACGCCAGGGCGGCCCCGGAGTCGCCCGCACCCTCGCCCTGTCCCACGCGGACGGCGAGTACGTGAAGATCCTGGACGCCGACGACCAGCTCACCCCTGGCTCCCTGGCCCGGGACCTGGCCGCTCTGGAGGCCGACCCGTCCCTCGGGTGGGCCACCTCCCGGGCCCTGGACCTGCTGCCGGACGGCTCGACGGCCGGTTTCCCGGGGGATCCGGAGCACGGGCCGATCGAGCCCGGCGCGGTGCTCGACCACTGGAAAGCGAACGACTTCCGCTCCCAGGTCCACCCGGCGACCCTCCTGGTACGGCGCGACCTGCTGCTCGCGCTCGGCGGCTGGATGGCCCTGCCCGCGTCGGAGGACACCGGCCTGCTGCTGGCGCTCAACTGCGTCAGCAGGGGCTGGTTCTCCACCGAGGTCGGCCTCCTCTACCGCAAGTGGCAGGGACAGGTCACCGGTCAGGCGTCCCACGTGGATCCCGCCGAGCGGGCTGCCCGGATGGCGGTCGTGGAGGCCAGGGCGCTGGCGCTGGCCTCCTCCGGATGGAGCTTCCCGCCGGGAGCCGGCGGCCCGCGCGAGCGTCCCTGAACCGCGCGGAGAGGTGAACGGACCGGTGGTTCAGGGGAGCGTCTCGGCGTCCACCCGCGAGAAGATCAGGTCGCTCTCCCCGGTCACGGGCCCGCGCAGACGGACCGGCACGCCGGGCGCACCGCTCAGGGCCGAGGGGTAGCTGCCGGGCGCGTAGTCGTTGGCCATCCGGTACACGTGGAAACCCGCGTCGCGCATCACCGCCAGCAGTTCCTCGATGGAGTCCCCGAGCCGTGCCATCCGCTCGGGCGTCACCTCGACGCCGATCTCCGCGTCGGGTCGCAGGGCACCGAGCATGGGCACCATCCCGCGGACGACGCTCCCCTCCGCGCCCTCGACGTCGATCTTGATCACCCGGGCGTGCGCGATCTCGGCCGGGTCGAGGAGTTCCGGCAGCGGCCGGGCCTCGATCGCGAAGGTCGACTCCGCCGGGCCGTCGTAGGGGACGATGCTGTTCGCGCCCATGTTGCGCGAGCTGGCGAGCACGAAGGTCAGCGTCCGACGGCTGTCCGACACGGCGGCGTTGACCGCGCGGATGTTCCCGCGGCCGTTGAGCCGGCCGTGCCGCACCAGCCGGTGGTGGAAGTCGGGGGAGGCCTCGATCGCGACCACCCGGCCCTCGTCGCCGACGAGTCGGGCGGCCAGGACGCTGAACACCCCGATGTTGGCCCCCACGTCGACGAAGGTGTCCCCCGGCCGCAGCCGGCGCCGCAGCCAGGCCGTCATGTGCGGCTCCCAGACGCCGAACAGGTACAGGTACCGCTGGATGAGGTCCTGGGTGTCCACGGCGAACAGGTCGCCGGAACGGACCCTGACGACCCGTCGGCGCGGGTGGTCGCGCAGCCGGGGGTTCAGCCAGCGGGCGGCGAGCGCCGCCTTGCCCCATTCTCCGGGCGCGCCGCGCACGTAGCGGCTGCCGAGGGTCACCAGAGCCTCCGGCGCGCGCATCCCCGGTCCTCCCGCGCTCCTCAGTCCGTCCCCGTCACGGTGATCGCGGCGGCCGGGCACCCCTCGGCCGCCTCCCGCACCCGCGGCGCGTCGACGTCGTGCTCACGGCCCGGTATCACGGCACCCAACCCGTCCACCTGGGTGAAGACGGTCGGGGCCCGGTGCACGCAGTCTCCGGAGCCGTAGCACTGCTCGGGGTCGACGGAGATCCTCATACGTACTCCAGCGGCGGTCGGCGGCGGAACCTTCAGCACGTGCCTGCCCGCGGACCGGCGCCCTGAACCCGCGACGCGCGCACCCGCGTTGAACCGGCCGGCCCCGCGCGCGTGACCGCGGCCGCCTGCGGTGCGTCCGACCGTGCCCGCCTGCGGTGCGGCCGGCCGTGCCCGCCTGCGGTGCGGGCGACCGTGCCCGCCTGCGGTGCGTCCGACCGTGCCCGCCTGCGGTGCGGCCGGCCGTGCCTGCCTGCGGTGCGTCGACGCGTCGGTGCGTGAGGCGGCGCCCGGCGGTTCACGGTCGAGGCCCGGCACGTGATCCGCCGCCCCGCCCGCACGGCAGCCGTCCACAGGCAGCCGTCCACAGGGAGCCGTCCACAGGGGACCGGCCGCCGCCCGTCACGGTCCCCGGCGCCCGCCGGCATGATCGGGCACCGGTCCCTCCCCTCGTGGGGACCGGTGCCGGACCATGCCGGCGGCGTGCTGCGCGGATTGGACCGGGACGGGGCCGGGCAGACGAAAGCCGACCGAAGCTGACCGAGAACATGCGGCCGCACCGGATGGCTCTCCGGGCGCTGGGCCGCTGACCTGTCCGGGCGCCGGGCGGCCGCCTCGCCACTGCGACGCGATCCTGCCAGTCGAGGCCGCCGCAGAGGAGGCCGTGGTGCCGCAACGATGACGTAACCGCAGGTCAGACATATAGAGTGAGTTTTCCGGTCCGGATGTCCAAGTGCGGAGGAAGTGAGGAGTGAACGCCTTGGGTTTCGACTCAGGGGCACGCACGGCCTTCGCCGAACGTCTCGCACTGCTGTACTCGGAGGCCGGCAACCCTCCCCTCAAACGCGTCTCCGAAGCGGTCGTCCGGCTCCAGCGGGTCGACGAACGCGGGCGCCCCGTACGGGTGTCCGCGCAGCGGATCAGCGACTGGCGGCGGGCCAGGAACGTACCGGCCCAGTTCCCCGCCCTCGCGGCGGTCCTGCACGTCCTCATACCCCAGGCACGGCGCGCACGGCCGGTGCCGGTCTCCGCCGGCCTGTACGACCTGGCCCAGTGGCAGCGCCTGTGGGAGCGGGCGGTGGCCGACCCGACCGGCGAACGCCCGGCGCCGTCCGATCCGGACGAGGAGCACCCGGCGGCCGACACCGGCACCGCCCCGGGCGGGGTCTGCCCCTACCGCGGGCTGGCCGCCTACCGGCAGGAGGACGCCGGCTGGTTCTTCGGTCGGGAGCGGAGCACGCACGCCCTCGTCACCCAGCTCCGCGCCACCGAGGCCACGGGCGGCCTGGTCATGCTCGTGGGCGCCTCGGGCGCGGGGAAGTCCTCGCTGCTGAACGCCGGACTGGTGCCCGCCGTGCGCGACGGCGCGCTGGACGGGGGGACCGGCCCACGCAGGGAGGTGCTCCAGCTCGTCCCGGGTGGTGATCCGCTCGGTGAGCTGACCCGCCGGATACCCGGGCTCGCGTCCGTCGTGGCCGCGACGGAGGAGGCCTCGGCACAGGGCGCGGCAGTGCGCCGCACCGCACCGGACCGGCCGGCCCGGGCCCCGGCCGCACACGGGCCGCCGCCCGGCACCCCGGAGTTCGCGCGGGCGGCACGGGAGGCCGTCTCGGTGTGGGCCCGCGACAGCGCGTCGTCGCCGTCCGCGCGTCCGGTCGTCATCGTGGACCAGTTCGAGGAGATCTTCACCCTCTGCGCCGAGGAGTCGGACCGGCGCCTCTTCGTCCAGCTCCTCCAGGCCGCCTGCACCCCCGGCGGCCCCGAGGACCCGGCACCCGTGCTCGTGGCCCTCGGCGTGCGCGCCGACTTCTACGAGCAGTGCCTGCGCTACCCCGAACTGGCCGACGCGCTCCAGCACCGGCACATGGTGCTCGGGCCGCTGACCACCACGGAGCTGCGCGAGGCGGTGACCGGCCCGGCCAAGGCCGTGGGCATGGAACTCGAACCCGGACTGGCGGAACTGATCGTCCGTGAGGTCAGCAGCGACAGCCCTCGCGGCGCCCACGACGCGGGCGTCCTGCCGCTGCTCTCCCACGCCCTGCTCGCGACCTGGCAGCGGCGCAAGGCGGGCCGGCTGACCCTGGCCGGCTACCGCGCGGCCGGCGGCATCCAGGGAGCGGTGGCGGCGACCGCCGAGCGGGCCTGGTCCGGCCTGGACCCGGCCGCACGCACGGCCGCGCGACTGCTCCTGCTGCGACTGGTCCGGGTGAGCGAGGACACCCAGGCCACCCGCAGGCGGGGCACGCGGCGCCGGCTCGCCCAGGAGTCCAGGGACCCCGGCAAGACCGAGGAGTCGCTCGAAGCGCTGGTCCGGGCCCGGCTGGTGACCCTCGACGCGGAGACCGTGGAGATCACCCACGAGGCGCTGCTGCACGCCTGGCCCAGGCTGCGCGACTGGATCGACGAGGGCCGGGCCGACAACCTGCTGCGCCAGCGGCTGGAGGAGGACGGCCGGGCCTGGGAGGAGTCGGAGCGGGACTCCTCCCTGCTCTACCGCGGCTCCCGCCTGGAGCAGGCCCGCGGCTGGGCGGAGTCGGCGGGCGACACCTTCCTCACCCGGAGCGCCGTGGAGTTCCTGGCCGCGGCGGTCAGGCTGCGCCGGCGCGGCGTCCTGATCAGCCGCGCCGCGGTGGCGTCGCTGGTCGTCCTGGCGCTGCTCGCGGTCGGCTCCGCCGTGATCGCCTGGCAGCAGCGCAACGACGCGGTCTTCGGCCAGGTGGTCGCCGAGGCGGACCAGGTCCAGTACACGGACCCCTCGCTGTCGGCCCAGCTCGACCTGGCGGCGCACCGCCTGCGGCCGGACGACGAGAACGTGCGGAACCGGTTGATCTCGATCGTGAACGCGCCGCTGGCCACACCGCTCCTCGGCCACACCGGCGCCGTCTACCTCACCTCCTTCAGCCCCGACGGCCGGCTCCTGGCGACGGCCAGCTACGACCGGACCGTACGGCTGTGGGACGTGTCGGACGCCGCTCGCCCCGAACCGCTGGGCGCTCCCCTCACCGGCCACACCAGCTGGGTGAGCGCCTCGGTGTTCAGCCCGGACGGGCGCACCCTGGCCAGCGCCTCGGACGACGGCAGCATCCGGCTGTGGGACGTGAGCGACCCCGGCCGCCCGCGCCCGCTCGGCGCCCCCGTACCCGGCCGCGGCGGCACCGTCTACCTGCTCGCCTTCGGACCGGACGGACACACCCTGGCCTCCGCCCACGACGACCACACCGTCCGCCTGTGGGACGTGGCCGACCCGGACCGCCCCGAGAAGCTCGGTACGCTGACCGGCCCCGCCGCGGCGGTGCGCTCGGTGGCGTTCAGCCCCGACGGACGCACCCTGGCGGCCGGTGGCGACGACGACACCGTCCGGCTCTGGGACGTGGCCGACCCGCGCGCGGCCGTACCGGTCGGCCGGCCCCTGACCGGCCACACCGACCTGGTGCACTCCGTCGCCTTCAGCCCCGACGGACGCACCCTGGCCAGCGGCAGCGCGGACGACACCGTCCGGCTCTGGAACGTGGCCGACCCCCGCGACGCCACCCGCATCGGCTCCCCCCTGACCGGCCACACCGGGCCCGTCTGGTCGGTGGCCTTCAGCCCCGACGGGGACACGCTCGCCTCGAGCAGCGCGGACAGCACGGCGCGCCTGTGGAACGTCAGCGACCCGGCCCACCCCTCGCAGGTCGGCGTGCCCCTGTCGGGAAGCAGCGGCGAGATGTACGCCCTGGGCTTCAGTCCGGACGGCCGCACGCTCGCCACCGGCAGCGGCGACAGCAAGGTCCGGCTCTGGTCCATCCCGACGTCGGACGTGACCGGCCGCACCGGGGCGTTCCGCCCGGACGGCCACGTGCTGGCCACGGCGGCGCGCGACGGGCGGGTCCGGCTGTGGAACGTGTCGGACCCCGGCCGGCCCAGGTCCCTGGGGGCCCCCTTCCGTCCCGCGGAGGGTGACGTGCGGTCGCTGGTGTTCTCCCCGGACGGTGGCACCCTCGCGGTGCTGACGGGCAGCCGCGCGATGCAGCTGTGGGACGTCTCCGACACCGCCCGGCCCACCGCGCACGGCCCACCCGTGGCACTGCGCACGCGCTACGCCGGTCCCGACACCCTGGCCTTCGCCCCGGACGGCGACATGCTGGCCACGGCCTACGACGACCGCACGATCCAGTTGTGGGACACGGCCGACCCGTCCCGCCCCCGCCCGCTCGGCAAGCCGCTCGCCGGCCACACGGGGTACGTCAACACCCTCACCTTCAGCCCGGACGGGCGGACCCTCGCCAGCGGCGGCGCCGACGACACCGTCCGCTTCTGGGACGTCGGCGACCCCGCGCACGCCGCCCGCCCCGGCTCCCCGCGCACGGGCCACCTCGGTCCCGTCAACGTCCTGGCCTACAGTCCCGACGGCCGTACGCTGGCCAGCGGCAGCGACGACGGCACGGTCCGGCTCTGGAACACCACCGACCCCTCCGGCGCGCCCCGGCCCGACTCCACCCTCTCCGGCCACACCGACTCGGTGGTGTCACTGACGTTCAGCAAGGACGGCGACACCCTGGTCAGCGGCGCCAACGACAACACCGTCCGGCTCTGGGACGTCGGCACGCCCGCCGAGGCCGCCCCCATCGGGGAGTCGATGAGCCCCAACGCCCAGACGGGCACCTTCCTGGCCTTCAGCCCCCTGAGCCACATGCTCGGCATCTCCAGCGGCACGGACACCGTACGGCTGTGGAACCTGGACGTGGACGACGCCATCGACCGCATCTGCTCCTCCACCCGGGGCGTACTCACCGAGGAGAAGTGGCACGAACACCTGCCACGCCTCTCCTACGAGCAACCGTGCGACCACTGAACGCCCCCGTCCCCCGGCCGCCCCCCTGCATGCCGAAGGCCCCCAGCCGTATCGACTGGGGGCCTTCATGCTGGTGGGGCTAACAGGATTTGAACCTGTGGCCTCATCCTTATCAGGTCGATCGGGGCACCCGAGCAAACTCGATGTTCAGCTGTTCGACCACTAGACACTGGCCGCTGCCGTGCGCCCCGATCCGCGTCCGTACGCGGCTGTTGGTGTCAGCCGTTGATGTCAGGCGCCTGAGCGGGCTTGACACGAGGCTGCGGAAGGTGTCCAGCAACCGTCTGAACGATGAGCAAAGCGATCACCGCGATCACTAGCCAAGTGGCTTGTCGCAGAACGCCGGTCATCGTGTCACCGTTGATCACACATGCCAGCCCAACAGCCAACGAGAGCATGATTTTCTTGCGGCTGTCAGTCCCTCGTGCGAGAGTTGCAAGCAGGTGGGTGTCAAGCACCGACAGTCCACCGAGACCCGGGATGGGCATAGTCCTCCTCGGTTATCAGAAGGGCGCGCCCGGATCCTCTACCAAAGGCGGGCGCGTCCTTCGGTGTTGTTGCTCTAACGGTATGGCACGGCTCCGACAGTAGGTGCCGTTCGCCATCAAGTCTCCTTGTCGAACAGGGCGCACCGCCCATCACTAACTCGGGCAGACTCAAGCGAAGTTGAGCACGCGCACGCTAGCTCGCTGACCAGCAAGAACGCAGCCGCTTATCACACGCCACTGACAATCGACGTGTGCACCGCGTGCGATAACCTCATGTCACATCGGACTTTATTGGGCAAACCCCTTGTAAATAGAGTGACTAAGGTCACTCAATTCACGGCCTTCGCAGGCTGTGCCTTACCGGCTCCCACCACTTCCCCCAGCTCCCATCCCGTACGCCGTCGACCCACACACCGTGGAGCAGGCGTGGTTCAGGGGCGTCAAGGTGGAGCGCGCCACTGTACGAACGACCTTGACGCCCCTGGGCCGCGCCTGCTCGGCTCTGCCTGGGTCGATGGTGTACGGGATGGGAGCACCCCACGCACGCCCCAACGTGCCCGCGGTCGGCAACGGCGCCCCCTCCATCCCGGTGCCGGCCGATCCCCCGCCGGAGGCATCGTCTTTGACCGTCGCACGCTATGCGGTCTCTACCCTCGGGCCGTTGCTTCGCTGCGGCCCCATGGGCCGGCCCCGGCGCCGAAGGCGCAGAGGGGTCGGCCCAAGGGGGCCTGCCCGCGCCTCGCGCGGGCCCTTGATGAGGTAGAGAAACCTGTAACAGCTCTGTTCAGGCGCTCGGAGAGACGTAGCACACGGCAGGGATGGCCTCGCCATTGCCGAAGTGATGGATGGTCTCGCCGATCTTTCGCCAGCCGAGGCGTTCGTACAGGCGGATAGCGGATGCGTCCTTCACCATGACATCGAGGACTAGGCGAAGTCCGTGGTCGCGAGCGTGGGCTACAGCGGCCTCCATGAGCTGTCGGCCGACGGCTTTCTTCCTTGCCGAATGCACCACAAACAGACGTGCCAGCACGCCGACGTGGTCCATGTCGTCGCCACTCTGCTTGACCCAAAGGTCTGCGGCTGCTTCCCCCTGCGGTTTCATCACCGCCACGTGTCCGACGATCCGCCCACCGTTCTCCGCGATCCATGCCGCCAAGACGTCTTCAGACTTGATCCACGCCTCGGGGTCGTCGACACCCTCCACCGGGTAGCCATCCGTCTCGTGAACCTCGACTAGCGCCTCTGCGGCGCCCGTCAGGTCGTCGTCGGCGAACGGACGAACGATTACGGATTCCAAGATCAGTCCTCCTGCTCGACAGGGAGTTCGTAGAGCAATCCGGTCTGGTCGGCGCGATGGACATACCGCGACACCTCGAAGGGGATGTCGTTCTGATCCAGGCTGGTGTGCAGGACTTCGAGCACCGGTACCCCTGGCAACAGCTCCAGGACCGCGGCCTCCTCCGGGGTCGGCATTCGAGCGCTGATTTCGTCCCGAACGCGCGTCATAACGTGCCCAAGCTCTTCGAGCCGCCCGTAGATGCCGTCCTTGCCGGTCTTGGGCTGCATGAGCAAGGTCCCCTGCGCCTCGTCCCACCGCAGATACGTGGAAACAATCTGCACTGGCTCATCATCGGCGAAGTAGTGGTTCTCCCGGTGGACCACGCTGTCGGCGTCGGTCGCCACCCCCAGGCGGTCGGCCACGTCCGCCGGCGGCTTCTCCCTCGCGATGGACGGGACCTCGATCCGCGCCACTTTGCCCTGCCGCTTCGCCTCTAGGCGGAACGGAGTCAGCCCCGTCTCCCGGTTCTTGAGCGAGTAGCGGTCACTGCCGAAGCGGAACAGCCGTTGCGGCGTCCGGACAAACACACCGCTGCCGTGCTTGGCAGTGACAAGTCCTTGCTCCGCCAGCAGGCGCACAGCCTCACGTGCGGTGTTGCGTGCCGCACCGTACTGATCGGCGAGCTTCCTCTCGGACGGCAGCTTGGCGCCGCTGCGGAGTGCTCCGGTCTCGATCTGGCGGCGTAGGTCATCGGCGATGCGCCTGCTCGGGGGCTGTTGGGCCGAGGCGCCGGACGGGGTCATGCGACCACTTTAGCAACTGGCTCAAGCCAGATGCTTGACCCTCTTCGGCCCGTGTGGTCAACTGGCTTAAGCCAGTAAGTGGCTCAAGCCAGTTGGGCGCACAGTAGATGCGCGCCCTCCGACTTAGGGAGTGACGCATGCCGTCCTTCAAGATCGACCTCTCGACCGCCATCGTGTTCGTGGCGACCGCGCCGGAGCCGAAGATGGCCAACAAGAAGACCGGTGAGCGGGCCGTGGACCGGGACACCGGTGCGGGCCTGTCGACCGTGGGCCTGCTCGTCTCCGACGAGGGAGAGGGCAACCTCTACCAGGTCACCATCCCCGAGACCGGCTACCCCGAGGGTCTGGCCCCGGGTATGCCGGTGCGGGTGGTCGGCCTCAAGGCCCGTGACTGGGAGAACGAGTTCAACGGCCAGAAGCGCCACGGGATCTCGTTCCGCGCGGTCGCGATCACTGCGGCGGCCTGACCATGAGCGACCTGACGCTGTTACTGGAGGCCACGGGCGCCCTGGCCGGTGCCGGCGGTCTCGGCTACGCCAAGCACCGGGCGCCGCGCGTGTACTGGTCGACGGTGGGCCTGCCGCTCACCTGGGGCCGGTTCACCTTCTCCTACCGGTCCACGATGGAGGTGTGCGGCCTGACGGTGCAGCCGTCCGGGCTGCGGGCGTTCATGACCCGCAACCTGGCCCGCCGCGAAGTCCGGCCCGTGCCGCCGAAAGTCCGCCGCGTGCGCCCCTCCTCGACCGGGCTGCGCATCACCCTGCGCCTCCCGGCCGGCCTGGAGCCCGCCGACGTCGCCGCCTCCTGTGAGCGGCTGCGCCACGCCTTCGGCGTCCAGTCGGTCACCGTGTCCGAGACCCGGCCCGGCTATGTGGAACTGCGGATGACGGGCTACGACGTCCTTCGCCGGGTCCGCCTCCCGCGCTCCGCACAGCCCCGTGGTCTCACGGTTCCGGTGGCCCTGCGGGAGGACGGGACGGTGTTCGAGCGGGACTACCGGGCGGTTCCCATGGCGCTGACACTCGGCGCGAACCAGTCCGGCAAGTCCGTCTACCAGCGCAACCTGATCAAAGGCCTCGCGAAGCTGCCGGTCGGTCTGGTCGGCATCGACTGTAAGCGCGGTGTCGAGCAGAGTCGCTACGCGCCTCGCCTGTCCGCGCTGGCGACGGACCCGGACATGGCCGGGCGGCTGATAGACGCGCTGGTCCTGGAGATGGGGGAGCGCTTCGATCTCCTCGCGCTCTACGGGGTCTCGGACGTGTGGGACCTGCCGGCCAAGCTGCGTCCGGTGCCGCTGGTCGTCCTGATCGATGAGGTGGCAGAGCTGTTCTTCGTCACCTCGAAGAAGGACGAGGCGGCCCGGGACCGGACGGTCATGCAGCTCGTGCGCCTCGGGCAGATGGCGCGCGCGGTCGGCATCTACCTGGAGGTCTGCGGGCAGCGCTTCGGCTCCGACCTCGGCAGGGGTGCCACCGCCCTGCGGGCCCAGCTCACCGGGCGTGTGGTGCACCGCGTCAACGACAAGCAGACCGCCGAAATGGGCCTGGGCGACATCGCGCCGGACGCGGTGATGGCGGCGACGTCGATCCGGGCTGATCGTCCCGGTGTCGCGGTGGCCGGTGACACCTCCGGTGGCTGGTCCCGCATCCGTACCCCCGAGACCACGCCGGCCGAAGCAGCCGCCGTGTGCCGGGACTTCGCCCACCTGACCCCGGATCTGCCCTTCCTGGCCCCGTTCCGGCCCCCGGCCCGGCAGGTGGTGCCGCCGATGCCCACCACACCCCCGCTCGTCACCCCGCAGACCTGACCCCCGAAGGGGGATCGCTCATGGCTCCGCGTCGCAAGCCCGCCAAGCCCACGACCGTACCGTGTCCGCCCTGCAAGGGCACGGGTGAGGTCTCCCGACCCGTCCGCGTCGGACGCCAGCGCAGGACGGTCGGCCAGCAAACCGGCATGTGCCTGAACTGCTTCGGCGCCGGCGAGATCCCCGCCGACGACTAACCCCAGAGGGGAGGTGAAGAGCCCGTGTTCCGCTCGATCCGCATCGACGCCGTACTCATCCAAGCCGTGATCGCCGGGGCTCTGTCCTTCGCCCACCTGCACGACCTTGCCGAAGCGGCCGGACAGACCGGCTGGAAAGCCTGGGCCTACCCGGTCTCCGTCGACCTGCTCTTGGTCGCGGTGTGGCGACGGCTGCGCACCGAACGCTCGAAACTGGCCTGGTTCTGGTTCCTGGTCGCCCTGGTCGCCTCCCTCGGCGCGAACATCGCCACCGCTGGACTCCTCGACCTCGACCACGTTCCGGCCTGGCTGCGCATCCTCGTCGCCGGCTGGCCCGCCCTGGCCTTCCTCGGCGGCACCCTCCTCGCCCACACCCCCACCGGCCCGACCCCCGCACCAGATCCGGAGCCTGCGCCCCGGCCCGCATCGATCGTCTCCGCGGCGCCCGAACCGACCCCGGAGCCGCTTGCCGCCCCGGAGATCCCGACGCCGGAGCCTGCCCCGGCACTGCCTCAAGCCCCGGCTCCAGCTCCCGCGGTGCCGCCGGCGCTGGTCGATCACGCCCGGAAGGTCGCTACCGAGCACCGCACCCGCACCGGATCGGACATCGACACGGACACCCTGCGTGCTCGCCTCGGCGTCCCGGAAGACCTCGCCGGCGCGATCGTCGCCCAACTCGCCTGAAAGGAGGTGACCCGCGTGCGCCCGAACCGCTTCTACGACGTGATCCGAATCGGCCCGGTCCAGGTCGGCACGTTCAACAACGGCCGCGGTCAGACCAAGCACTCTGCCGCCTGTACCGCCCCGAAGTGCGGCTTCTCCACCGAGCACCGTGACCGCTCGGCGGCCGAACTCGCCGCCCGCACCCACCGCTGCACCTGAAAGGAGGCACGCCATGCAGTTGCCCGAGGACCAGATCCGCGCCGGACACATCCCCGCCGACCTCTACCGGCAGATCCCGACCGGCACCGACATGCGACGCGTCGTGATCGTCCAACAGGCCCCCCGCTCCTACAAGGGCCCGATCGTCCTGACGCTCGTCGTCCTCACGGGGTCGGTCGCGGTGCTGCTGGTGGTCGCCTTCGTCGTCCAGGTCCTCGCTGGCGCCGCCGTTGCGGTCCTGTCGGCCACGGGCGGCCTCACGTACACGATCAACCGCACGTCCAAGCACAAGACCCGCAAGCGCACGTAGCACCGGCCGGGGCGGCCTCAACCGCCAAGTAGCTGCCGCCCCGGACGGCTCGCCCATCCAGATCCAACGGACCCGAAAGGGAAGCCTCATCATGCCCCAGCACGCCTCGAACACGCGCGTCTGCCGCGACTGCGACGGCTTCGCCACCGCCGCCATCACCACCGGCGCCCGCCACGCCGACGGCTCCCGCGCCACCCTCCGGATCACCTGCCCGGCCTGCAAGGGCACCGGCCACACCGCCCCCGCGGCCCTCGCCCGGACGGGTCGGTGATCGCCGTGGCTCTCCTCGACTGGCGCTCTGCCAAGCACTTCGACTCCAGCGGGGACAAGCCGTGCGTCCTCTGCGACAAGCCGACCCCGCTGCGCTCCGACCGCGGCAAGCCCGTGCACAAGGTCTGCGCCGAGGACTGGATCGACCGCCACACCGTGACGGAGGACGACGCGTGACGAACGCCCCCGCCGCGGCGGGCCTGGACCCGGCCACCCTCGCCGACGTGCTGAGGCTGGCCGGGTCCACCGGCTTCGACCGCATCCAGGACCAGATCCGCCGCACCGGCGGCTGCTCCGACCCCATCCACCTCCAGGGCTCGACCGTCACCCGCGAAGCCACCACGGGCAAGGTGCTGCACTCCTACTCGACCGACACCGAGCCCGGCGGCCGGCTCCGCCTCGCCTGCGGCAACCGACGGGCCTCCCGCTGCCCCGCCTGCGCCTGGACCTACGCCGGCGACACCTACCACCTCATCCGCGCCGGCCTCGTCGGCGACCCCGCCAAAGGCACCCCCGAGACGATCCGAGACCACCCGCGGGTGTTCGCCACCCTCACCGCCCCCTCCTTCGGCCCAGTCCACAACCGGCCCGGCAACCGGCCCTGCCGCTGCGGCACCCGTCACACCGAGGACGCCCCCGAGCTTGGGACCCCGCTCGACCCCGACACCTACGACTACGCCGGCGCGGTGCTGTGGAATAACCACGCCTCCGAGCTGTGGCGCTACTTCACGATCTACCTGCGCCGTGAGATCGCCAAGCGCGCCGGCCTCACCCAGAAAGCTGCGAAGGAGCAGTCCCGGGTGTCCTTCGGGAAGGTCGCCGAGTACCAGAAGCGCGGCGCCGTGCACTTCCATGCCGTGATCCGCTTCGACGGACCCGGCGGCCCGGACGACCCTCCGCCGGCGTGGGCCACCCTCGACCTGCTCACCGACGCGATCCATGCCGCTGCCGCCCGCGTGGAAGTCGACGTAGACCCCGCCGGGGACCAGCCCGCCCGCACCCTGCGCTGGGGCACACAGCTCGACGTGCGCCCCATCCGGGCCTTCGGCGAGGGTCAGGAGATCACCGAACAGGCGGTCGCCTCCTACGTCGCCAAGTACGCCACGAAAGCGGCCGAGACCACCGGCACCGTTGACCGCCGCATCGGCAACAAGGAGGCGCTCGTCCTGCTCGGCGTGCCCGACCACCCGGCCCGGCTCATCGCCGCGTGCCTCGACCTCCACGCGCTCTACCCGGACCGCAAGCTCCGCGACTGGGCCCACATGCTCGGCTTCCGCGGCCACTTCTCCACCAAGTCCCGCCGCTACTCCACCACCCTCGGCGAACTACGCCAGACCCGCGCCGACTACCGCGCAGCCCAGCAACGCGCCGCCCTCGGCCTGCCCGACCCCGACGACGAGGAAGCCACCACGCTCACCCTCGCCCACTGGACCTACGCCGGCCACGGCCACACCCCCGGCGAATCCTGGCTCGCCGCCAACATTCGCCGCGACATCCAGCACAACCGCGAAACCGCCCGCGAGGAACTACCCGCCCTGCTCGACCTGGAAGGAGCCGCTACATGACCACCGCTGTCCCGGAACTGCTGACCGTGCCCGAGGTCATGGCGCGGCTTAAGGTGGGCCGGACCAAGGTCTACGACCTGATTCGCACCCACCGCCTCGTGTCCATCAAGGTCGACGGGTGCCGTCGTATCCCCGACCACGCGGTCCGCGACTTCATCGCCGGCCAGATCGGGGAGGCTGCCTGATGGCGAAGCGTCGGCCCAACGGTGGCGGCACAATCACGAAGCGGTCCGATGGCCGGTACCAGGGTGCCGCGTACGTGACCGACACGGACGGCAACCGTGTGCGGAAGTACGTGTACGGCCGGACGTGGGACGAAGCGAACGAGAAGCTGGGCAAGCTCCAGGACCAGGAACGCAACGGCATCCCCGTGCCCTCCCGCTCCTGGACGCTCGGGGAGTGGCTGGCGTACTGGCTGGAGCACATCGTCGCTCCGGAGCGCGAGCACAACACGTACGTGAAGTACGAGTCCAAGGTGCGGCTGTATCTGCTGCCCCATCTCGGCAGGAAACCGCTGGTCAAGCTCACCCCGGCGCAGATCCGCGTCTTCATGGCGGCCCTGACCCAGGAAAAGGTCGGCGCCTCGGCCCGCTTCGAGGTCCTGCGGGTTCTCCGCAACGCCCTCAACCGGGCCATGCGCGAGGAGCTGATCACGCGGAACGTCGCGCTTCTCGTCGACATGCCCAAGGTCAGCAAGGACAGGGGTACGGCGTGGAACGCCCGGGAGGCTATCGCGTTCCTGCGCTCGGTCCGTGCCCACCGGCTCTACGCGGCCTGCGTCCTCGTCCTGGTCCTGGGGCTCCGCCGTAGTGAAGTGCTTGGGCTGCGCTGGCAGGACATCGACTTCGAGGCCGGCCGCTTCACCCCGGTCAAGCAGGTGCAGCGCGTCAAGGGCGTCGGCCTGGTCCTCAAGGACCTCAAGACGGAGTCCTCACAGGCCGTGCTCCCGCTCCCCGAGTTCTGCGCCCGAGTCCTGGATGAGCGCCGGGAGCTGCAAGCGCTGGAAGGGAAGATCGCCGGTGAGCACTGGTCGCAGGAGCCGGATCATGACCTGATCTTCTCCTCGGAGCACGGCGGCATGATCGACCCGGTGGGCTTCTCCCGCACCTTCGATCGGCTCGTCAAGCGCGCCGGCGTCCGCCGGATCACGGTCCGCCTGGCCCGCCACACCTGCGGGACGCTGCTGGCCTTCCTGAAGGTCCACCCCAAGGTCGCTCAGGCGATCCTCCGGCACAGCCAGATCAGCATGACCATGGATGTGTACACGCACGTCGTGGGCGACAGTGAGCGCGAAGCGGTGGGCATGCTGGCCGAGCTTCTGGAAGATCCACTCATCGGCTGATGTCAGCCGTGGATGTCAAAGACCCCCAGCCGGTACCGACTGGGGGTCTTTTCGCTGGTGGGGCTAACAGGATTTGAACCTGTGGCCTCATCCTTATCAGGGATGCGCTCTAACCAACTGAGCTATAGCCCCGCCGCGCTCTGCGGTGTATGTCCCGCGCGCTGACTCCTGAAGATTAGCGCACGAGGCGGGCAGTCCCAAAATCGGTTGGCGCGGGACCCTGGAGGGACGGTCACTCGTCCTCGGCGAGCGTCAGCTCCACCCCGCCGACGAAGCCGGCGGACAGGTTGTAGATGAACGCGCCCAGCGTGGCCAGGGCGGTGGCGAGGACGACGTCGATGACCGCGATGACCGTCGCGAACAGCAGCACGTTGGGCAGCGACAGGAAGGACTGCAGGTCGAAGCCGTTGGACTCGTTCGAGCCGGTCGCCTCGGAGATCGTGCCGCCGACGGTCGAGAAGACGCCCATGGCGTCCATCACCATCCACAGGACGGCGGACGCGACGATCGTGCAGATGCCGAGCGCGATGGAGAGCAGGAAGCTGACCTTCATCACCGACCACGGGTCCGCCTTCGAGACCCGCAGCCGCGCCTTGCGCACGCGGGGCGTGGTGCGGGCGCCGGTGCGGGGGCGGCGCACGGCGGCGGTCGCGTTGCCGCCCTGCGTCTGGTAGGCCTGCGGCGGGTGGTACGGCCCGCCGGGCTGTTGGGGCTGCCGCTCTCCCGGCAGCGGCGAGGCCGCCGCTTGAGTCTGCTGGCCTCGGGTGTCCGTCACAGTTCCCCCCTGGGATCCATGCGTTGTGGACGGGCTCGCCGAGTGCGAATCGGTCGTGCCGTCGTCGATCTTGCGCAGCTGCGTGGTGTGCGGATCGGCCGCACGCGCGGCGGAGCCACGGCCGCCGCCGCCCGTTTCCGTACCCCTGGAGGTACCGGCCGACCCGGCGCCCGTGGCTCCGCTCACGATGACTCTCTCCTCGTGCTACTCGTCCGAGGGCGCCTCACCCTCGTCCGTGCCGGTGGTCGCGGCACCCTCGGCGGTCTCGTCGACGACCACATCGCCGTCGACCTCCTCCGCCTCGCGTCCCGCCTCGGCGTTGCGTGCGATGCCGACGACGGCATCGCGCTTGCCCAGATTGATCAGTTGGACGCCCATGGTGTCACGGCCCGTCTCCCTGACCCCGCTGACTCGCGTACGAATCACACCGCCCGAGAGGGTGATGGCGAGGATCTCGTCGTGCTCCTCGACCACCAGCGCACCCACGAGCGATCCGCGGTCCTCGACGATCTTGGCGGCCTTGATGCCGAGGCCGCCGCGGCCCTGGACGCGGTACTCGTCGACGGAGGTCCGCTTCGCGTAACCGCCGTCGGTGGCAGTGAACACGAACGTACCGGCTCGAACAACATTCATCGAGAGCAGCTCGTCCCCTTCACGGAAACTCATGCCCTTGACGCCCGAGGTGGCACGGCCCATCGGACGCAGTGTGTCGTCCGAGGCGGTGAACCTGATCGACTGTGCCTTCCTGCTGATCAGCAGAAGATCGTCCTCGGCCGAGACGAGTTCGGCTCCGATCAGTTCGTCGTCGGATCCGTCCTCCTGCTCGCGCAGGTTGATGGCGATCACGCCGCCGGAGCGCGGTGAGTCGTAGTCCTTCAGCGGTGTCTTCTTCACCAGGCCGGCCTTGGTGGCCAGGACCAGGTACGGAACCGCCTCGTAGTCGCGGATCGCGCGGATCTGGGCGATCGTCTCGTCCGGCTGGAAGGCCAGGAGGTTGGCCACGTGCTGACCGCGCGCGTCCCGGCCGGCGTCGGGCAGCTCATAGGCCTTCACCCGGTAGACGCGGCCCTTGTTGGTGAAGAACAGCAGCCAGTGGTGCGTGGTGGACACGAAGAAGTGGTTGACGATGTCGTCTTCCTTGAGCTTCGTGCCGCGCACCCCCTTGCCGCCGCGCTTCTGGGCGCGGTAGTCGTCGGTCTTGGTGCGCTTGATGTAGCCGCCCCGCGTGACCGTGACGACGATGTCCTCCTCGGCGATCAGGTCCTCGATGGACATGTCGCCCTCGTAGGGGATCAGCTTCGTCTTGCGGTCGTCGCCGTACTTCTCGACCAGCGCCGCCAGCTCCTCGCTGACGATGCCGCGCTGGCGGACGGGGGACGAGAGGATCTCGTTGTACTCGCGGATCTTGGCCTGGAGCTCGTCGTGCTCCTGGACGATCTTCTGCCGCTCCAGGGCCGCCAGCCGGCGGAGCTGCATCTCCAGGATCGCGTTGGCCTGGATCTCGTCGATCTCCAGGAGCTCCATCAGGCCGCCGCGCGCGATCTCGACGGTGTCGCTGCGCCGGATCAGCGCGATGACCTCGTCGATGGCGTCCAGGGCCTTGAGCAGGCCGCGCAGGATGTGCGCCCGCTCCTCGGCCTTGCGCAGCCGGAACTTCGTCCGCCGGACGATGACCTCGATCTGGTGGTTCACCCAGTGGCGGATGAACGCGTCCAGGGAGAGGGTGCGCGGCACCCCGTCCACCAGGGCCAGCATGTTGGCGCTGAAGTTGGACTGCAGGTCGGTGTGCTTGTACAGGTTGTTCAGGACGACCTTGGCGACCGCGTCCCGCTTCAGCACGATGACCAGGCGCTGACCGGTGCGCGAGGAGGTCTCGTCGCGGACGTCCGCGATGCCGCCGACCTTGCCGTCCTTCACCAGGTCGGCGATCTTCTGCGCGAGGTTGTCCGGGTTGGTCTGGTACGGCAGCTCCGTGACCACCAGGCACTGGCGGTTCTGGATCTCCTCGACCTCGACGACCGCGCGCATGGTGATCGAGCCGCGCCCGGTGCGGTACGCCTCCTCGATGCCCTTGCGGCCCACCACCAGGGCGCCCGTCGGGAAGTCCGGACCCTTGATGCGCTCGATGAGCGCGTCCAGCAGCTCCTCGTGCGAGGCCTCGTAGTTCTCCAGGTACCACTGGGCGCCGGCCGCGACCTCGCGCAGGTTGTGCGGCGGGATGTTGGTCGCCATGCCGACCGCGATACCGGCCGAGCCGTTGATCAGCAGGTTCGGGAAGCGGGCCGGCAGGACGGTCGGCTCCTGGGAGCGGCCGTCGTAGTTGTCCGTGAAGTCGACGGTCTCCTCGTCGATGTCGCGGACCATCTCCATCGACAGCGGCGCCATCTTGCACTCGGTGTAGCGCATGGCCGCCGCCGGGTCGTTGCCCGGCGAACCGAAGTTGCCGTTGGAGTCGACGAGCGGCATACGCATCGACCACGGCTGGGCGAGGCGCACCAGGGCGTCGTAGATGGAGCTGTCGCCGTGCGGGTGGTAGTTGCCCATGACGTCGCCGACGACGCGGGCGCACTTGTAGAAGCCGCGCTCGGGGCGGTAGCCGCCGTCGTACATGGCGTACAGCACGCGCCGGTGGACGGGCTTGAGGCCGTCGCGGACGTCGGGCAGCGCACGCGAGACGATGACGGACATCGCGTAGTCGAGGTAGGAGCGCTGCATCTCCGTCTCGAGCCCGACAGGCTCGACACGCATGGCCAGGGCGTCACCCTCGGGCGGCGTCACAGGAGTGTTCTCGTCGGTCATTGCTGGTGAAGGTCCTTCCTGGTGCGGTCAGCTGAGACCGACTCAGATGTCGAGGAAGCGGACGTCCTTGGCATTGCGCTGGATGAACGCGCGCCGGGCCTCGACGTCCTCGCCCATCAGTACCGAGAACAGGTCGTCGGCCTGCGCGGCGTCGTCGAGGGTGACCTGGCCGAGCACGCGGTGCTCCTGGTCCATGGTCGTGACGCGCAGCTCCTCGGCGTTCATCTCGCCGAGGCCCTTGAAGCGCTGCACGGAGTCCTCGCGGATGCGCTTGCCGGCGTTGCGTCCCAGCTCGATCAGGGCGTCGCGCTCGCGGTCGGAGTACGCGTACTCGAAGTCGTCCCGGCCCCACTTGATCTTGTAGAGCGGCGGGCGGGACAGGTACACGTGCCCGGCCTCGACCAGCGGCCGCATGAAGCGGAACAGGAAGGTCAGCAGCAGGGTGCTGATGTGCTGGCCGTCGACGTCGGCGTCCGCCATCAAGATGATCTTGTGATAGCGGAGCTTCTCGATGTCGAAGTCCTCGTGCACACCCGTGCCGAACGCGGAGATCATCGCCTGGATCTCCTGGTTCTGCAGGATCCGGTCGATGCGCGCCTTCTCGACGTTCAGGATCTTGCCGCGGATCGGGAGGATCGCCTGGTACTGCGGGTTCCGGCCGGACTTGGCGGAGCCGCCGGCGGAGTCGCCCTCGACGATGAAGATCTCGCACTTGGTCGGGTCGTTCGACTGGCAGTCGGAGAGCTTGCCCGGCAGGGACGCGGTCTCCAGCAGGCCCTTACGGCGCGTCAGGTCACGGGCCTTGCGGGCCGCCACGCGCGCGGTGGCCGCCTGGATGCCCTTGCGGATGATGTCCGCGGCCTCGTTCGGGTTCCGGTCGAGCCAGTCGGTGAGGTGCTCGTAGACCACGCGCTGGACGAAGGTCTTGACCTCCGTGTTGCCCAGCTTGGTCTTGGTCTGGCCCTCGAACTGCGGCTCGCTCAGCTTCACCGAGATGATCGCGGTCAGACCCTCGCGGATGTCGTCACCCGTGAGGTTGTCGTCCTTCTCCCGCAGCAGCCGCTTGTCGCGCGCGTACTTGTTGATCAGCGAGGTGAGCGCCGCGCGGAAGCCCTCTTCGTGCGTACCGCCCTCGTGCGTGTGGATGATGTTGGCGAAGGAGTACACGCCCTCGGTGTAGCCGCCGTTCCACTGCATGGCGACCTCGAGGGAGAGGCTCTTCTCCTTGTCCTCGGCCTCCAGGTCGATCACGGTGGGGTGCACCAGCTCCCCCTTGCGGGAGTTCAGGTACTTCACGAAGTCGACGATGCCGCCCTCGTAGTGGTACGAGACGGTCTTGACCTCGTGCTTCTCGTCCTCGCCCGCCTCGTCCGCACCGGCGGTCGCCTTCGCCGACTCGCGCTCGTCGGTGAGGTTGATCTTCAGGCCCTTGTTGAGGAAGGCCATCTCCTGGAAGCGCCGGGAGAGCGTCTCGAAGGAGTAGTCGGTGGTCTCGAAGATGTCCCCGTCGGCCCAGAAGGTGACCGACGTGCCGGTCTCCTCGATGGCCTCGTGCCGGGCGAGCGGCGCAGTGGGGACGCCCAGCTTGTACTCCTGCGTCCAGCGGTAGCCGTCGGTCCTGACCTCCACGGCGACCCGCGTGGAAAGGGCGTTGACGACGGAGACGCCCACGCCGTGCAGACCACCGGAGACCGCGTAGCCGCCGCCGCCGAACTTGCCGCCCGCGTGCAGCACGGTCAGCACGACCTCGACGGCGGGCTTGCCCTCGGAGGGGACGATGCCCACCGGGATGCCGCGGCCGTTGTCGACAACCCGGACGCCGCCGTCGGCGAGGATCGTGACGTCGATTGTGTCCGCGTGGCCGGCCAGCGCCTCGTCGACGGAGTTGTCCACGACCTCCTGCACCAGGTGGTGCAGGCCTCGTTCACCGGTCGAGCCGATGTACATACCGGGTCGCTTGCGGACCGCGTCCAGACCCTCGAGGACGGTGATGGCACTGGCGTCGTACGAGGTGGGAGCCTCGCCGGTCGAGGTGCTCACCGCGTCGTTCACGCCGGTGTCGGTGGACGGGTTGTTCTCGTTGGGGTTGCCGGAATCGGCCACGAAGCGCCCTTTCTGGCACAGCACGAGCCGGGCTCGTCGGCGGATTGCCGGAGCGGCTGCGGCATGTTGCGTTGGTAAGCCTTGATCAGCGTTGCTCAGCTACTCCCGGACGGTCCCCACGTTCGGGGCGGGATTGTCTTCCATTCTACCGGTAGCACTGACACTGATGGGGGTTTGCCGGTACCTGAGTCCGCATGTGCCGCCCTGAACCGTGCTCGTCCGACTCCCGATATAGGGAAGGGGGCCTCAAGAGGCTCACGACGGCACTCAGCGCTTCGAGACGTCAACCCTTGGCTACTTGGGAGTCAGAACCCGATTCGCAACCGTGTGCGGTTGTACGACGAAGAGGGCGCCAACGGTTCACACCGACCGCTGACGCCCATTTATGTGAGGTACATCACCCGTCCATGACGGGGTGCCAGATCACCCGTAGGTGTCACCCGGCCCCCTGCTGCCCGGCGCGCGCAACGGGCCGTAACGACGGCCCGGGCCCCCGGGACCGCCGGGTCCCAGCACCTTGATCACCCGTACCGAACCGTGGCCCAGATCCTCGTTGAGCCGCGCCACCAGCGTCGGCGCGAGCAGCCTCAGGTTCGTCGCCCAGGCCGTCGAGTCGCAGCGGACGACCAGCACCCGCTCGTCCTCGTCGTACCGCTCCGGCACGCAGTGCTTGGCCACGTCCTCGCCGACGATCTCCGGCCAGCGCCCCATCACCCCGCCGACCGCCGCCGGCGTCTCCCAGCCGCGCTCGGTGATCAGCCGGTTGATCGCCGACCCCAGCGCCATCGGATCACGGCCGTCCGCGCGCGCACCGGAGCGCAGACCGCCGCGCCGGGCCTGCTGCTTCTGCTGCGCCACGTCACCCCGCGCGCGTGCCGCCTCCCGTGCCGCCCTGAGCGCCACGCGCGCGAGGTCGACGCCGGACGGCTCCGGCTGACCGGCGCCGTCGGCGGAGGACTTCCCGGGTCCCGCCCCGTCCGCGCTCATACGCGCTCCACCGTGCCCTCGGCCACCGCGTACCGCGCCCCCGCCAGCACGTCCGGTACGTCGTCGTCGACCGCGGCCGTCACCAGTACCTGCTCGCCGGGCGCCACCAGCTCCGCCAGCCGCTCGCGGCGCCGCGCGTCCAGCTCGGCGAAGACGTCGTCGAGCACCAGCACCGGCTCGTTGCCCTCGGCGCGCAGCAGGTCGAACGAGGCCAGCCGCAGCGACAGCGCGTACGACCAGGACTCGCCGTGGGAGGCGTATCCCTTGGCGGGCAGCTCACCGAGCTTGAGCAGCAGGTCGTCCCGGTGCGGGCCCACCAGGGTGACGCCCCGCTCGATCTCCTGCTTGCGGGCCTCGGCGAGCGCGGCCATCAGCTGCTCGAAGAGGTCCTCGCGCGTGTGCGCCTCACCGGGCGCCGACGGCTTGTACTCCAGGGTGACGGGTCCGCCGCCCGGAGCCAGCTGTTCGTAGGCCTTGTCGGCCAGCGGCTGCACGGCGGCGATCAGGTCCAGGCGCTGCGCGAGCAGTTCGGCGCCCGCGCGCGCGAGGTGCTGGTCCCAGACGTCGAGCGTGGACAGGTCCATCGTGCGCCCGCCGTGCCGGCGCGCGAGCGCGGCCGACTTCAGCAGGGTGTTGCGCTGCTTGAGGACCCGGTCGTAGTCGGAGCGCACCGCGGCCATCCGCGGCGAGCGGGCGGTGATCAGCTCGTCGAGGAAGCGGCGCCGCTCCCCGGGGTCGCCCTTCACCAGCGCGAGGTCCTCCGGGGCGAACAGCACGGTGCGCACGATGCCGAGCACGTCACGCGGCTTGACCTGGGTGGATCTGTTGATCCGGGCACGGTTGGCCTTGCCCGGGTTCAGCTCCAGCTCGACCAGCTGCTGCCGCTCGCCCTGCCGGACCTGGGCGCGGATCACCGCACGCTCGGCACCCATGCGCACCAGGGGGGCGTCGGAGGAGACGCGGTGGCTGCCGAGGGTGGCGAGGTAGCCGACCGCCTCGACGAGGTTCGTCTTCCCCTGCCCGTTCGGGCCGACGAAGGCGGTGACGCCCGGGTCCAGGGGCACCTCGACCCGGGCGTACGAGCGGAAGTCGGCCAGCGACAGATGCGTGACGTGCATGGTGGTGCGCCGACCTCCCAACCCTCGGGTGCTGCTTACTTCTTCTCGACCGCGTGACCGCCGAACTGGTTGCGCAGCGCGGCGATCATCTTCATCTGCGGCGAGTCGTCCTGCCGGGACGCGAACCGCGCGAACAGCGACGCGGTGATCGCCGGCAGCGGCACCGCGTTGTCGATCGCGGCCTCCACCGTCCAGCGTCCCTCACCGGAGTCCTGTGCGTAACCGCGCAGGTCACCGAGGTGCTCGTCCTCGTCGAGCGCGTTGACGGCCAGGTCCAGCAGCCAGGAGCGGATGACCGTGCCCTCCTGCCAGGAACGGAAGACCTCGCGGACGTTCTCCACGGAGTCGACCTTCTCCAGCAGCTCCCAGCCCTCGGCGTAGGCCTGCATCATGGCGTACTCGATGCCGTTGTGGACCATCTTCGCGAAGTGGCCCGCGCCGACCTTGCCGGCGTGCACGGCGCCGAAGTCGCCCTCCGGCTTGAGGGCGTCGAAGACCGGCTGCACCTTGGCGACGTTCTCCGCGTCGCCGCCGTACATCAGCGCGTAGCCGTTCTCCAGGCCCCACACGCCGCCGGAGACGCCGCAGTCGACGAAGCCTATGCCCTTGGCGGCCAGCTCCTCGGCGTGCTTCTCGTCGTCCGTCCAGCGGGAGTTCCCGCCGTCGACGACCACGTCACCGGGCTCGAGCAGCTCGCCGAGCCGGTCGACGGTGGCCTGGGTGGCCTCGCCGGCCGGGACCATGACCCAGACCACGCGGGGGGCCTCCAGCTTGCCCACGAGCTCTTCCAGGCTGTGGACGTCGGCGAGGTCCGCATTGCGGTCGTATCCGACGACGGTGTGGCCCGCGCGGCGGATCCGCTCGCGCATGTTGCCGCCCATCTTGCCGAGGCCGACGAGACCGAGCTCCATCAGTTGCTTTCCTTAGGTGTGCGAGGGGGCGGGACGGCACGTCCTGAACCACCGGACGCGTGCCGCGGCACTTTCGTACCCGCGCCGAGCCTAAACCCGGACGTCCGTGCACAGTTGTGGGCGTACGCGCTCAGACGCACGCCCTCACCTGCGGTTCCGTCCCCAGCCTGTGGACGGTCCGGGGTCGCCCCTCGAAGCGTCGGCCGCTCAGCCGCTCAGCCGCACCGGCATGATCAGGTACTTGTAGGCCTCGTCCGCCTCGGCGTCCAGGGCGGGCTTGCCGCTGAGCAGCGCCGGCTTCGTGGACGTCGTGAAGGACAGCTGGGCCACCGGGGAGTCGATCGCGCTCAGGCCGTCGAGCAGGAACGTCGGGTTGAAGGCGATCGAGATGTCGTCGCCCTCCAGCTGCGCGTCGACCCTCTCCACAGCCTGTGCGTCGTCGCTGGAACCGGCCTCCAGGATCAGCACGCCCTGCTCGAAGCTGAGCCGCACCGGGGTGTTGCGCTCCGCCACCAGGGCCACGCGCTTGACGGCCTCCACGAAGGGGGCGGTCTCGATCACCGCGACGCTGTTGAACTCCGTCGGGAACAGCGTCTTGTACTTCGGGAGGTCGCCCTCCAGCAGACGCGTCGTGGTCCGGCGGCCCGCGCCCTCGAAGCCGATCAGCCCCTCGCCCGCACCGGAACCGGCCAGCGCGAGGATCACCTGGTCACCGCTGGTCAGCGCCTTGGCGGTGTCCTGGAGCGTCTTGGCGGGCACCAGGGCGACCGCGGAGACCTCCGGGTTCTCCGGCTTCCACAGGAACTCGCGGACCGCGAAGCGGTAGCGGTCGGTGGAGGCCAGCGTGACCGAGTCGCCCTCGATCTCGATGCGCACACCGGTGAGCACGGGCAGCGTGTCGTCGCGGCCCGCGGCGATGGCGACCTGCTGCACGGCCGCGGCGAACACCTCGCCGGGGACGGTGCCCGTGGCCTCCGGCATCTGCGGCAGCGCCGGGTACTCCTCGACCGGCAGGGTGTGGAGGGTGAACCGCGAGGAACCGCAGACCACCGTCGCCCGTACACCGTCTGTGGAAATCTCCACCGGCCGGTTGGGGAGGGCGCGGGAGATGTCCGCGAGCAGGCGGCCGGAGACGAGGACCGTGCCCTCCTCCTCGACCTCCGCCTCCACCGAGACCCGCGCGGAGACCTCGTAGTCGAAGCTGGACAGGCTCAGCTGCCCCTCCTCGGCCTTCAGCAGCAGGCCCGCGAGGACCGGCGCCGGCGGACGGGCCGGAAGGCTGCGGGCCGCCCAGGCCACCGCCTCCGCGAGTACGTCGCGTTCCACCCGGATCTTCACTGTTGCCGCCTCCTGCTGTTGCCGGCGCTGCTCGCCCTGCCTGGCTTTCGTCGTCTGAGTCGGTGTCGTCGGTCCCTCTCGGGGGCAGAACACCGGGGACCAGTCTGACGCACCCCACTGACAGTAGGTGCCGTTCGGGGTCAAGTCGTGCCGAGGGGCGGTCGGGCCCGAGAGGCCGAGTTGTGCACAGGTCCCGCTTCGAAACGGATTCCGCACTCTCTCTAGTCGTCAGTAGTAGTAGGGCCTGTGGATACCGTGGATAACCTCGTTTCCCCAGGTCAGGGCAGGAATTTTGTCCACTGGCCCTGTGGGCGCAGCCGGTGGACAACCGGGCGCTTCTGTGGAGAACG
Source organism: Streptomyces sp. NPDC045956 (assembly GCF_056430705.1). Taxonomy (NCBI): domain Bacteria; kingdom Bacillati; phylum Actinomycetota; class Actinomycetes; order Kitasatosporales; family Streptomycetaceae; genus Streptomyces; species Streptomyces sp. NPDC045956. The sequence goes on from NZ_JBWKKZ010000007.1 coordinate 378,468, forward strand.
GAAAGTTCTGCACACTCCGTGCACAGGGAACGGCGACTTCTCCCCAGGGCCGTCCCCAGGTTTCGGAGTCTTTCCCACAGCCCCCTTCGGCACCTCGGTGTGACGCCTTTCACTCGACCCGGTGAGGAGGCGCGTCACGTTGCCGAACAGTGGACAGGCATGTGGAGAAGCGGGTGATCACTGGGGACAACCCGTTTCAGCCTGTGGGTTGCCCGTGGACAACTTGATGCACAGGCTGTGGACCGTTTCGTTGTCCACAGCCTGTGGAGATCGTTCGTCCACGAATCCACAGGAGGCTGACCTGCCCTGATCCTCTCCCACCACCCTGGCCTGTGGACAGGCTTGGGACAACTTCCCGGTCCCCAAGGTGTGGACGGGAAAAAGTCACCGAATCTGTGGAGGACGGCCGTAACCCGGCAGGTATTCGAACAGCCTGGATACGGCGGGGGTGGGCGGGGTGCGCCGAGGGCGGGCGGGAGGACCGGTCGGGGGCGGGCAGGGGGCCGATTCGAGGGGTGCGCGGCGTCGGTCCCGGGCTCGGCGCGAGGCGTGGGCGTGGGACGGGCGGGCGGGAGGGACGGGCGGGGCGCGCTGGAGGGGGCCGCGGGTGCCGGGCACCGAGAAGGCGCCCCCGGGTCTCCCCGGAGGCGCCTCATGGAGTGTGCGGGCACGCGTCGGCCCGCGGCCGTCAGCCGTTCTTGATGCGGTTGGTCAGCTCGGTCACCTGGTTGTAGATGGAGCGCCGCTCGGCCATCAGATTGCGGATCTTGCGGTCCGCGTGCATCACCGTGGTGTGGTCCCGGCCTCCGAACAGCGCGCCGATCTTCGGCAGCGAGAGGTCCGTCAGCTCACGACACAGGTACATGGCGATCTGCCGGGCCGTGACCAGCGCACGCCCGCGCGAGGTGCCGCACAGGTCCTCGACGGTGAGGCCGAAGTAGTCGGCGGTCGCACCCATGATCGCCGTCGACGTGATCTCGGGGGCCGAGTCCTCACCACCCGGGATCAGGTCCTTGAGCACGATCTCCGTCAGGCCCAGGTCGACGGGCTGCCGGTTGAGCGAGGCGAACGCCGTCACCCGGATCAGCGCGCCCTCCAGTTCGCGGATGTTGCGCGAGATCCGGGAGGCGATGAACTCCAGCACCTCCGGCGGGGCGTTGAGCTGCTCCTGCACCGCCTTCTTGCGCAGGATCGCGATGCGCGTCTCCAGCTCGGGCGGCTGGACGTCGGTGGTCAGGCCCCACTCGAAGCGGTTCCGCAGCCGGTCCTCCAGGGTCACCAGCTGCCGGGGCGGCCGGTCGGAGGAGAGCACGATCTGCTTGTTGGCGTTGTGGAGCGTGTTGAAGGTGTGGAAGAACTCCTCCTGCGTCGACTCCTTGTCCGCCAGGAACTGGATGTCGTCGACGAGCAGGATGTCCATCTCGCGGTAGCGCTTGCGGAAGCTGTCGCCCTTGCCGTCGCGGATGGAGTTGATGAACTCGTTGGTGAACTCCTCGGAGCTCACGTAGCGCACGCGCGTGCCGGGGTAGAGGCTGCGGGCGTAGTGCCCGATGGCGTGCAGGAGGTGGGTCTTGCCGAGTCCCGACTCCCCGTAGATGAAGAGCGGGTTGTACGCCTTGGCGGGCGCCTCCGCGACGGCGACGGCCGCCGCGTGGGCGAAGCGGTTGGAGGCGCCGATGACGAAGGTGTCGAAGAGGTACTTCGGGTTCAGCCGCGCGGTCGGCTCGCCCGGTCCGGTCGCCGGCGCGGGCTGTGCCGCCAGAGGGCCCGGGGCGCCGGTGGTGGGGCCGGGACCGACGGGACCGCCGCGGTGCACGTGCCCCGTGACCGAGGGCGGCTCGGGCAGGTCGCGGCGGGGCCTGCGCTGCTCGTAGTCGCCCCGCTGCTGCTCGTAGTCACCGCGGTCGTAGTCCTTGCGGGGCTGGTCGTAGTCGCCCCGGTCGTAGTCCTTGCGCTGCTGGTCGTACTCACCGCGCTGCGTGTCGTACGGCGGGCGCTCCGGTGCCTGCGCCCGGTAGTCCTGGGCGTACGGATCCTGCGGGTACGGCTCCTGGCCGTAGCCGTCCTGCGGCGGCGAGGCGTAGGGGTCGCGCTCGGGGAAGCCGAGGCGCTGCTGCTGCCAGCCGTAGTCGTCGGGCTGCGCCGGACGCGGCCACGAGCCGGGCTCGGGACGCTGGTACTCCTGCGGATAGGCGGGGCGAGCGGTGGGGAGCTGGTCGCCGCGGTGGCGGCCGTAGCCCTCGTACTCGTCGCGGCTGCCCTGGCCCGGGCCGGGGGCCGGAAGCTCGGGCTCCTCGTAGCGGGGCTGGGGCCGGGCCGACGGCGTCTGCGGTGCCGGGGCCGCGGGCTCGCCCACGGTGTCGTCGACGGTGATCGCGATACGGATGGGCCGGCCGCACTCGCGGCTCAGCGTCTCACTGACGACGGGCGCGAGACGCCCTTCCAGTACGCCCTTGGCGAATTCGTTCGGTACGGCGAGCAGGGCCGTGTCGGCGACCAGCGCGAGGGGCTGGCAGCGCCGGATCCAGTGCTCGTCCTTCGACTCGACGCCCTGCCCGCGGCCCTCCCCGAGGAGTTGCTCCAGTACGCGTGGCCACACTGCGGCAAGATCGGCAGGTACGTCAGCCACAGGGCACGCTCTCTCACGAGTCCCTCGAAGGTGTGATCCGGGGACGGGTCGGGATGAAACTCGGGTGGGGCAGGGACAAGGGAACGAATCGGAGTTCAGCCACGGTAGTCAGCGCGGCCGGTAGGGTTCAAGTTGTTGTCCCCAGCCTGTGGACAAGTGTCTCCCGGTCACCGCTGGTTTGACCGAATGGCGCAGTCGCACGTACCGTAACCAGGTCGAGTTGTCGATGGCTGCTGCCGCCTGCCTCCGATGGGCACAGGTCACGTCAGGTGATCGAAAAGCGGTGCACTCGGGCGTAACGCGAGCTACTCGTGGGCGCACGGTGACAGCCAGGACGGCACCCCGCCAACCCCGATTCTTTCTGGAGCCCCCGAGTGAGCAAGCGCACCTTCCAGCCGAACAACCGTCGTCGCGCCAAGACCCACGGCTTCCGGCTGCGTATGCGCACCCGTGCCGGCCGCGCGATTCTCGCGACCCGCCGCAGCAAGGGTCGCGCCCGTCTGTCCGCCTGATCCCGGTCAGGTCATGACATCGTGCTGCCCACCGAGAACCGGCTGAGGCGGCGCGAGGACTTCGCGACCGCGGTACGACGAGGCCGCCGGGCCGGCCGCCCGGCCCTCGTCGTCCACCACCGAAGCGGTGCCACGGACCCGCACGCGCCTGGGGAGAGCGCTCCCCCGACACGTGCGGGTTTCGTCGTGAGCAAAGCTGTCGGTGGCGCGGTGGTGCGCAACAAGGTGAAGCGCAGGCTTCGCCATCTGATGCGCGACCGGATCGACCTGTTCCCCCCCGGTAGCCTGGTAGTCGTACGAGCGCTGCCCGGTGCGGGTGACGCCGACCATGCACAGCTGGCCCGAGACCTGGACGCCGCCATCGAGCGGCTCACGGGAGGGGGCGCGCGATGAAGTACCCGCTACTGGCTCTGATCAAGCTGTACCAGTGGACGATCAGTCCGCTGCTGGGGCCGGTCTGCAAGTACTACCCGTCGTGCTCCCACTACGGCTACACGGCCATCGACCGGCACGGTGCCATCAAGGGCACGGCGCTCACCGCCTGGCGCATCCTGCGGTGCAATCCGTGGTCGCCGGGCGGTGTGGACCATGTCCCGCAGCGCAAGCGCCCGCGGTGGCACGAAGCGCTGCGCGGCGCGTGGCGTGCACGCAAGGGCGGGCCCTCCGCCGCCGAACCGGCCATCGAAGGACAGGCTTCTCACGTGAGTCCGCCCGGTCCTTCGAGCCCGGCCGCAGAGACCCAGTCCCATGCCCAAGGAGCATGATTAGTGGACACGATTGCCAGCCTCTTCAGCTTCATCACGACACCTGTCTCCTGGGTCATCGTCCAGTTCCACAGCGTGTACGGCGCCATCTTCGGCCCTGACACGGGATGGGCCTGGGGCCTGTCCATCGTGTCCCTGGTGATTCTCATCCGTATCTGCCTGATCCCGCTCTTCGTGAAGCAGATCAAGGCGACGCGCGGTATGCAGACGCTCCAGCCGGAGATGAAGAAGATCCAGGAGCGCTACAAGAACGACAAGCAGCGCCAGTCCGAAGAGATGATGAAGCTGTACAAGGAGACGGGTACCAACCCGCTCTCCTCGTGCCTTCCCATCCTGGCGCAGTCGCCGTTCTTCTTCGCCCTGTACCACGTGCTCAACAGCATCGCGTCGAACGACACCATCGGTGTGATCAACGAACGCCTGCTGGAGAGCGCCCAGAAGGCCCACATCTTCGGCGCGCCGCTGGCCGCGAAGTTCACCGACGGCTCCTCCAAGGTGGAAGCCCTCGGGTCCTCGCTGACGGACGTCCGTGTCGTCACCGCGATCATGATCGTGCTGATGTCCGCGTCGCAGTTCTTCACGCAGCGCCAGCTGATGACCAAGAACGTCGACACCACCGTGAAGACGCCGTTCATGCAGCAGCAGAAGATGCTGATGTACGTCTTCCCGGTCATGTTCGCCGTCTTCGGCATCAACTTCCCCGTCGGTGTCCTCGTCTACTGGCTGACCACCAACGTGTGGACCATGGGCCAGCAGATGTACGTCATCCGCAACAACCCGACGCCGGGCTCCAAGGCCCAGGCCGCCTACCTGGAGCGCCTGCACAAGAGCGTCACCCAGAACGGCAAGACGCGCGGGCGTGGTGAACGGGCGATCGTGAAGGCCATCGTCGCCAAGGGCCGGGACCGCAACGAGTTCGAGCGCAAGTTCATCAACGGGCTGAACAAGGCGGGCCTGGCGGCCCAGACCGACGGCACCGTCGTGAAGAGCGACACCGCCGTCGCCGCCCAGACCGAGGACGGCGCGACCGTGGGCACCGCCGCCACGCCGAAGCGCCAGCAGCCCAAGCGGCAGAGCAAGTCCCAGCGCCAGTCCACGAAGGCGGCCGGCGAAGCCGAGCCCAAGACCTCGCTGACCAAGTCGGACGAGCCGCAGGACGGCAAGCAGGACACCAATCCCGCCGGTGCCGCCAAGAAGCCGGCTCAGAAGTCCGGTGGCGGTGGCCGCAGCAAGGCCCAGTCCGGACAGCGCAAGGGCCCGCAGCGGCCCAAGTCCCCGTCGAAGAAGTAAGAAGGAGTCCATCCCGTGACGGAAGGCACCACCTCCGCCGCTGCCGAGGGCGCAGACACCCTGACGCGCCTCGAGCAGGAGGGCGAGATCGCTGCGGACTACCTGGAGGGTCTGCTCGACATCGCCGACCTCGACGGCGACATCGACATGGACGTCGAGGCCGACCGTGCGTCCGTCTCGATCATCAGCGACTCGAACAGCCGTGACCTGCTGAAGCTCGTCGGCCGGGACGGCGAGGTGCTGGAGGCCCTGCAGGAGCTCACGCGTCTGGCCGTGCACCGGGAGACCGGCGACCGCAGCCGTCTGATGCTCGACATCGCGAGCCACCGGGCCACGAAGCGCGCCGAGCTGTCCGAGCTGGGAGCCAAGGCCGCGGCCGAGGTCAGGAGCAGCGGCGAGTCCGTGCGCATGAAGCCCATGACACCCTTCGAGCGCAAGGTCGTGCACGACGCGGTCAAGGCCGCGGGGCTGCGCAGCGAGTCCGAGGGCGAGGAGCCGGAGCGCTTCGTCGTCGTGCTTCCCGCCTGATCGGTCCTCACGTTCTCCGGCCCCGTCTGTTGCGCAGGCGGGGCCGAATTTTGTCAGCCTGATAGTTCTGGTGGTTCCGGTAGCGGCGACTGGCGCGCCGGTGTCGTACGGAAGGACGGTCCCCGTGACGGAGGCAGCGGAGCTCCCCCCTGCGCCCGACAAAGCACACGACGTGTTCGGCGATCGCTACGCGGACGCGGTCCGCTACGCGGAGCTGCTCGCCGAAGCGGGGGTGAAGCGAGGCCTGATCGGCCCTCGTGAGGTTCCCCGCCTGTGGGAGCGGCATCTGCTGAACTGCGCGGTGCTCTCGGAGGTGGTACCCGAGGGCGTCACGGTGTGTGACGTCGGCTCGGGTGCGGGCCTGCCGGGCATTCCGCTGGCGCTCGTGCGGGACGACCTGAAGATCACCCTCCTGGAGCCCCTGCTGCGGCGCACGAACTTCCTGACGGAGGTCGTGGAGCTGCTGGGCCTGGACCATGTCACCGTCGTGCGCGGCCGGGCCGAGGAGGTCATGGGTAAGTTGCAGCCGGTGCACGTGGTGACGGCTCGGGCCGTTGCTCCGCTCGACCGCCTCGCCACCTGGGGAATCCCGCTGCTGCGCCCGTACGGCGAGATGCTCGCCCTCAAGGGCGACACGGCCGAGGAGGAGCTGAAGGCCTCGGCCGCGGCGCTGACCAAGCTGGGTGCCGTGGAGACGTCCATCCTGCATGTGGGAGAAGGCGTCGTGGACCCCATGTCCACCGTGGTGCGGGTCGAGGTCGGGGAGAGCCCCGGGGGCGTGCGGTTTGCCGCCAAGCGGGCCAAGGCGGCCCGGACGGGACGCGCGCGGCGGCGGCGCGGCTGAGCCTAGGAGCCCCCCAGGTTGCGATCAAGAGCAGGGAGGCGTGGATACGCCTCGACGGCTGCCTCTACTCCACACAGCCTGCCCGACACCGCCATGCCGGAGTGTCGCGACTGTTCGGCCTCAGCCGCTGTGCATCGTGTTTCACGTGAAACGTCGCTCACTGCTGCACGGCATCATCAGTCGCGGCCGCGCCGCGGCCGATCCCCGCGACCGTAAGCCTCTCGGGTCGCTCGGAGAGGGGACGGAGTTGTCCACAGAGGTGGATTTCTCCACAGAAGACCAGGCCTCACTGGTTCATGACCCCGAAGACATGGGAGGCTCTGTTCATTGCGAGCCTGAAGTCGAGGAGAGTGAATCCTTGCGGTCCGACGCCAATATCGCGGGACCGATGACCGATCCGGTCCCCGGTCCCCGTACCGAGTCGATGGGGGCGGATGTTTCACGTGAAACACCGCCTCCGATGGACGACACTCCGATCGGTCGCGCTGCCCAACTGGCGGTGGAGGCTCTGGGTCGCGCCGGCGAGGGCCTGCCGCGCCCGGAGCAGACCAGGGTCATGGTGGTCGCCAACCAGAAGGGCGGTGTGGGCAAGACGACGACGACCGTCAACCTTGCCGCGTCGCTCGCCCTGCACGGCGCCAGAGTCCTGGTCGTCGACCTCGACCCGCAGGGAAACGCCTCCACCGCGCTGGGTATCGACCACCATGCGGACGTCCCCTCCATCTATGACGTCCTCGTCGAGAGCAGGCCCCTCTCCGAGGTGGTCCAGCCGGTTCCCGACGTCGAAGGTCTCTTCTGCGCCCCCGCCACGATTGATCTCGCCGGTGCGGAGATCGAGCTGGTGTCGTTGGTGGCACGAGAGAGCCGTCTCCAGCGGGCGATCCAGGCGTACGAGCAGCCGCTGGACTACATCCTCATCGACTGCCCGCCCTCCCTGGGCCTGCTGACGGTCAACGCACTCGTCGCCGGCCAGGAGGTCCTGATCCCGATCCAGTGCGAGTACTACGCACTGGAAGGGCTGGGGCAGCTGCTGCGCAACGTCGACCTCGTCCGGGGCCATCTCAACCCCACCCTGCATGTCTCTACGATCCTGCTCACCATGTACGACGGCCGGACGCGGCTCGCGTCCCAGGTGGCCGACGAGGTGCGCAGCCACTTCGGTGAAGAGGTGCTGAGGACGAGCATCCCCCGCTCCGTCCGTATCTCCGAGGCCCCGAGCTACGGACAGACGGTGCTGACCTACGATCCAGGATCGAGTGGTGCTCTCTCCTATCTGGAGGCGGCACGCGAGATCGCCTTGAAGGGTGTGGGCGTCAGCTATGAAGCGACGCACGCTCACATCGGTGCACAGAACGACCCGAGCATGGTGGAGGGGATCCAGTGAGTGAGCGACGGAGGGGGTTGGGCCGTGGTCTGGGCGCACTGATCCCCAACGCTCCGACGGAGAAGTCGGTGGCATCGGCGGCGCTGGGGAATGCGGCTTCCGTATCCCCGTCGGCGCCCCTGCTGCCGAGTGAGCGTGGGGTGGCTGCGGCAAAGGTGGCCACGTTGCCGCCGGTTTCACGTGAAACGGAGGAGCCGTCGGTATGGGGCACAGTGGACGCCCCTGCCTCCCCTCCGGGGGCTCACTTCGCTGAGATCCCGCTGGACGCCATCACGCCGAACCCGCTTCAGCCCCGTGTGGTCTTCGACAGCGATGCATTGGCCGAGCTGGTCACGTCCATCAAGGAAGTCGGTCTTCTCCAGCCGGTCGTCGTTCGGCCGGTGGGGCCGGAGCGCTACGAGCTCATCATGGGTGAGCGTCGCTGGCGGGCCTGCCGTGAGGCGGGACTGGAGGCGATCCCGGCGATCGTGCGCGCCACGGAGGACGAGAAGCTCCTCCTGGATGCGCTCCTGGAGAACCTGCACCGGGCCCAGCTGAACCCGCTGGAAGAGGCCGCGGCCTACGACCAGCTGCTCAAGGACTTCAACTGCACCCATGATCAGCTGGCCGACCGCATCGGCCGCTCTCGCCCGCAGGTCTCCAACACACTGCGGTTGCTGAAGCTGTCGCCGAAGGTTCAGAACCGGGTGGCTGCCGGGGTGCTGTCCGCCGGCCACGCGCGGGCGCTGCTCTCTGTCGAGGACTCGGAGGAGCAGGAGCGGCTGGCACATCGCATCGTGGCCGAAGGGCTGTCGGTGCGGGCGGTCGAGGAGATCGTCACCCTGATGGGTTCCCGGCCGCAGAAGCCGCAACGAGCGAAGGGTCCCCGGGCCGGCTCCCTCGTGTCCCCGGCGCTCTCCGACCTGGCGACACGGCTCTCGGACCGTTTCGAGACACGGGTGAAGGTCGACCTGGGGCAGAAGAAGGGCAAGATCACCGTCGAGTTCGCCTCGATGGAGGACCTGGAGCGGATCCTGGGAAGCCTCGCTCCTGGTGAGGGTCCCGTGCTCCAGAAGGGGCTGCTGGAAGGCGAAGCCGAGGATCTCGACTCCTGAGGCTCGGGTAGGTGGAGCCCCCAGTGGTGCCCCTGCCGACAGAGGGCGGATCGTTTCCGGTGCGTGTGCACCGGAAACACGGTCCGCCCTTTGCTTTGCGTCGGTGTCGGGGTCATCGCATCGTGGATACGATGCGATCGGGATGGCGCAATCACCTGGCGGTACCTCTGAGACGAAGGCAGGGGACATGCGAACGATGAGCCGCACCGGACTGGTGGGCGCGGGCTTGGGGCTTGCCGCGGTGGGTGGGTTCTTCGGCAGCCTGCTCAGGGAACGGAGCGCTCTGACAGCCGCCCGCGCTGCTGCGGGCGAAGGAAGCGAGGAACAGCCTTCATGGGGCGCCGGCTCGTACCGCTCACGCTGGACAACCTTCAGGATCTTCCCCAGCGCTGTCGCTCGTGTGTCTTCTGGGAACTGGACCCCGTCAGCGGCGAAGCCGCGCTGAAGACGGGCACGTCGGCCCTGGAAAAGGAGTCCTGGATCTCCGCCGTCCTGCTGGACTGGGGATCATGCGGCCGAGTGGTCTACGTGGACGAGGCGCCGGTGGGCTACGTTCTCTACGCTCCTCCGGCGTACGTGCCGCGGTCGACGGCCTTTCCCACGAGCCCTGTCTCACCTGACGCGGTGCAGCTGATCACGGCGTTCGTGATGCCGGGGTACCAGGGGCAGGGATTGGGCCGGGTCCTGGTGCAGACGGTGGCCAAGGATCTGCTGCGGCGGGGCTTCAAGGCGATCGAGGCGTTCGGAGACGCTCGGTGGAAGGAGCCCGCGTGCCTCCTGCCGGCCGACCATCTACTGGCAGTGGGCTTCAAGACGGTTCGGCCCCACCCGGGCCATCCCCGGTTGCGGCTGGATCTCCGGTCCACGCTGTCGTGGAAGGAAGACGTGGAGATGGCCTTGGACCGCCTCCTGGGAGCCGTACAGAAGGAACCGGTGCTGAGGCCGCTGTAACGGACGAGCGATGCCGAGACCGTGACCGCACAGCGGAGGGGCCGACCCGCCTGGGTCGGCCCCTCCGTGTTTCACGTGAAACGTCAGTCGGCGATGAAGTCCTCGAGGTCGCGGACGATCGCGGCCTTCGGCTTCGCACCGACGATGGTCTTGGCGACCTCGCCACCCTGGTACACGTTCAGGGTCGGGATGGACATGACGCCGTACTTGGCGGCCGTACCCGGATTCTCGTCGATGTTCAGCTTGACGATCTCGATCTTGTCGCCGTACTCGGCGGCGATCGCCTCGAGGGACGGCGCGATCTGGCGGCACGGCCCGCACCAGGCGGCCCAGAAGTCCACCAGGACGGGCTTGTCGCTCTTGAGGACGTCCTGCTCGAAGGAATCGTCGGTCACGTGCTTCAGGGTGCCGGCCACGGCGGGCTCCTTAACTGGTTGGTGCGTGCGGGAAGAGGACGGGGGTCAGACGGCGGTCTTCTCGGGCTCGGCCTTGTCCTCGTCGCTGAGGGCGGCGAGGAAGCGCTCGGCGTCGAGGGCGGCGGAGCAGCCGGTGCCGGCGGCGGTGATCGCCTGGCGGTAGGTGTGGTCGACCACGTCACCGGCGCCGAAGACACCGGTCAGGTTGGTACGGGTCGACGGGGCTTCGACCTTGAGGTAGCCCTCCGGGTCCAGTTCGAGCTGGCCCTTGAAGAGCTCGGTGCGCGGGTCATGGCCGATCGCGATGAACAGGCCGGTCACCGCCAGATCCGAGAGCTCGCCGGTCTTGACGTTGCGCAGCTTCAGACTGGCCAGCTTCTGGTCGCCCTGGACCTCGGCCACCTCGCTGTCCCAGACGAACTTGATCTTGGGGTCGGCGAAGGCACGCTCCTGCATGGCCTTGGAGGCACGCAGAGTGTCACGGCGGTGGACGATCGTCACCGACTTCGCGAAGCGGGAGAGGAACGTGGCCTCTTCCATCGCGGTGTCACCGCCACCGATGACGGCGATGTCCTGGTCCTTGAAGAAGAACCCGTCACAGGTCGCGCACCAGGAGACGCCGCGACCGGACAGGGCGTCCTCGTTCGGCAGGCCCAGCTTGCGGTGCTGGGAGCCGGTGGTGACGATGACGGCCTTGGCCTGGTGGACCGTGCCCGCGGTGTCGGTGACGGTCTTGATCTCACCGGTCAGGTCGACGGCCACGACATCGTCGGGGATCAGCTCGGCGCCGAAGCGCTCCGCCTGCGCACGCATGTTGTCCATGAGCTCGGGGCCCATGATGCCGTCCTGGAAGCCCGGGAAGTTCTCCACCTCGGTGGTGTTCATCAGCGCACCGCCCGCAGTGACGGCGCCCTCGAACACCAGCGGCTTCAGCGACGCGCGCGCGGTGTAGAGCGCCGCCGTGTAGCCGGCGGGCCCGGAGCCGATGATGATCACGTTTCGGACGTCGCTCACGGCTTCATTCCTCGTCTCTGGACTGCGTCTTCAGGGCCGGGCGGAGCTTCTCTCGGAGCTCTCATCCCACCCAACGGATCCTACGGGGCGCGCATTCCCGCTGTGTCCGGGCACACGGAGCCGAGGGCCTGGGCAGGGAGGAAGGGAACCGCTGCCGAGGCCTAGCGAGACGTTCAAGAACGCGCGTAGGAGTGGGTGAGCAGGACCTGGGCCTTGCTGACGGCCGGCTGATCCACACAGCTGGACTCAACGATGTAGGCGGTGACCCTGCTGTCGTTGGCGGCGTCGGGCAGCACCACGAGAAGGGCTTCCTTGCCCTTGTAGACGCCTTCCTTGGTGGCGAGCGCCGGGTCGTCGCGGCCGATGCCCTTCTGTATGCACTCGGGGACCGCCGGCTGTTTGAACACGCGGTTGCCGGTACCGGTCTCGGACTCCATTCCGAAGCTGCGCGGCGTGCGCGGCCCGCTCTGGGCGTCCGGCTGGTCCGCGATCAGGCCGGTGACCTCTGCCTTCAGCTCTCCCTCGGAGAAGGTGTCCGCGAGGGCGGTGTTGTCGGACGGGTTCTCCCCGGTCATCGAAGAGACGATCACGGAACCGAGCCCGATGGCGGCAGCGGCGGCCACCGCCCCGAGAAGGGCGATCCTGCGCCGTCCGCCGCTCCGGCGTTGCTTGCGGCCGGGACCGGTCGCGGAGGGACGGGCATGCCCGGCGGGTCGGCTTCCTGATGCCGATGTTTCACGTGAAACACGAGCGCTGTCGTCGCCACGGTCGGCGTGCCCTGGCGGCGGGGCGGAAGCCGCACTCTCCGGGAGGTCGGGCGCCGCGGCGCTCAGCAGTGCCTCGGCCGCGAGGGCGGCGTCGATGCGGCCGGCCACGTCGTCGGGCATCCGTGACGGCCCCGGAAGCGTCCCGAGCATCCCCTGGATCTCCTCCAGTGAGGCGTAGACGTCCGCGCAGAGCTGGCAGGTCTCCAGGTGCCGTCGTAGATCCGTGGTCCGCGAGGGCGGGAGGAGACCCTCGGCGAGATCGGAGATCTCCGCGACGTCCGGGTGCCCGGCCATGTCTGTCGTCGACGACGTCACGCTCGTCCACCTCCGCCCTTCACTGCTGCCGCATCACTCTGATCCGTGCCCGGGGATCCCGCACGGCCGGGTCCCGCTGCGGGTGGGACGGATGTCCCCTGCGTCCGGTTCCGTTCCGCGGTCGTCTTCTTGGTCTCGCCGCCGTCCGGACGCAGGTGGGTGAGCAGCGGCAGGAGCTTCGCCCGGCCACGGGCGCACCGGCTCTTGATCGTGCCGGTCGCCACGTCGAGGATCCGGGCCGCCTCGGCGACGGGATAGCCCTGCATGTCCACCAGGACGAGGGCCGCCCGCTGATCGGCCGGCAGGGTGCCCAGGGCTTCCAGAAGCTGACGGTGCAGGTCGTTGCGCTCGGCGGGTGCCGCGGCCGACTCGTGCGGCTCCAGGAGCTGCTCCAGGCGCTCGGTGTCGTCGACGGGGGCGGTCTTCCGGGAAGCGGCCTTGCGGGCACGGTCCAGGCAGGCGTTCACCGTGATCCGGTGCAGCCAGGTGGTGACGGCGGCCTGGCCGCGGAAGGTGTGGGCGGCCCGGTAGGCGGAGACCAGGGCGTCCTGGACGGCGTCAGCGGCCTCCTCGCGGTCTCCCAGAGTCCGCAGGGCCACCGCCCAGAGACGGTCACGGTGCCGCCGGACGAGCTCACCGAAGGCCTCGGGGTCACCTTCGACGTGGCGGGAGAGCAGGTCCTGATCGCTCACCCCGGCGTACTCGGCGCCTTCCGCCATCGGACCCTCTCCCCTGTCGGCAGACGACCTCAGCTGGTCACCTTGATATCGGTGACCTGGCCGCGGAACTGCCCGTTCGTCAGTGGCAGCTCGGTCAGCCAGACCAGGAGGTAGCGGGACTTGAGTGTCCCGCCCGGCTGGAGTTCCACGGTCGTGCCGGAGCCGTTGGCCACCTTCGTGTAGCCGTCGAAGGACTGCGGTTCCGACTCCGTGTCGCCCCCGGCGCGGAGTTCCACCGACGTGTCGCCACCGAACGACACCGCCACCTTGCCGACCTGCCGGACCTTGCCCAGGTCGATCACGATGCCCACGCCCTGCTTCAACCGTCCGAAGTCGGCACTCGCGTAGTGGCTCGTCTGCCAGTAGGTGGCGGGGTCGCCGTCGTAGGCCTTGCTGACGTCCTCCGGGTATTCGGAACCGTCGCGGCCGAACGGATCGAAGTCGTGCCCACCCGCGATCGCAATCGGCCGGCTCACCGGCTTCTTCTGCCCCTTGTCGTCGTCCCCGTCCACCGTCTGCGTCTGGTTCTGGTCGTCGGCTTTGCCGCCCCGCTCCATGAGCGCGTCCGCGAGCTGCCAGCTGCCGAGACCGAGCGCGGCGATGAGCAGGGCGGAGACGCTCCACTTCAGTGCCCTGCCGGTACGGCTCTGCAGAGGGGGCGGAGGCGAGGGCACTGCCTGGGTCACACCGGGATGCGGTGCCGGACGGCCGTAGGCGCCCTGCTGGTAGGCCGTGCGCTGGTACGTGGGCGGGGCGGTGTAGGTCGGCTCCGGCGGCCGGATGCGGGGCATCTCGCTGATCGCCTTCACCAGTTCCTCCGGCGTGGTGCACGGGGACTCGTGCCGGGAGGCGGTGGCGCCGTCGTTGGCGAGTGCCCGCATGGCGAGCTCGGACAGGCCGCGGTGGACACCCGCGCGCACCTGGTCCGGCGGGATCAGGCCGATGTCCTTGGGCAGACCGGCCAGGCCGTGGGCGTCGCTCTCGTACGGCCAGCGCTGGGTGAGCGTGGCGTACAGCAGGGCGCCGATGGCCTCGGTGTCGGTCCGCTGGGGGGAATCGGAACTGATGCCGCGCAGGGCGGCGTTGACGGCGAGGCCGCGGATCCGCCACTGCCCCGTCGACGTCCGCAGCACCGCGGTCGGACTCAGGCGCAGGTGGGCGAGGCCCTCGCGGTGGGCGGCCGCCATGGCGGACGCGACCTGACTGACCATCTGGTAGGCGTCGTACACCTCCAGTGGTCCGGAGGCGAGGAGCGCGGTCAGTTCGGTGGCGTCGGGGAGCCATTCGTGCACGACGTAGACCAGGTCGTTGTCCTCGACGGCGTCGAGCACCTGGACGAAGCGGGGGTCGCCGAGCAGGGCGGAGGAGCGTGCCGCCGCCAGTACGGAGCGGGCGCGCACGTGGTCCGACGGAAGGATGTGGACGCCGACCGCGCGGCGGAGCTTCTCGTCAACGGCCCGCCAACTGCTGAAGCCGTCCAGACGGGTGACGCATTCCTCGAGGCGGTAGCGTCTGGCGAGCTTGTGCCCGCTGTGCAGTTCGGGAGGCGAGGGCTTGCCCGAATCCTCGCTCGTCGGACTCCCCTGTGCCTCGTCGCTGTCCGTGTCCCGCTCCCGGTTGTTGGCCACCCCGTCGGCCGTGGACTGGTCCGTCTCCGCGGTCAGCGGCTCGTCACCACTGTTGTCTGCCACGTCGACGGCAGCTGTGCTCCGTTCCGCCACCGTCGTTCCTGCCTCCCCATTCGATGCGCGCCGACCGACTCCGATGCGCGCAGTCCGACGCCGAACCCAATTGTGCCCACAGTCCGCCGCTATGCACGACACACGGCGGCGGACGATGGTTGTGCGCCTACCCCGGGCCTCAGCGTCCCAGGCGTCCGCGCACCATACCGACCAGCGAGTTGACTTCCTCGATGCGCATGCGGCGGGCGGCGACGAAGAAGACGCCGAACAGGAGCAGCCCGCCGGCCAGCAGCGCGGCCAGTGAGCCCACGGCACCCTGGCCGAGCGACTTGCTGATCGCGTAGCAGGCCGCGCCGCTGAGCAGGGCCGCCGGAACGGACGCGATGCACAGGCGGGCGTAGGTGCGCAGTACCCGAGCGCCGTCCAGGTCCCCGCCGAGCCGCTTGCGCAGCCTGCGCCAGGCGATGCCGACACCGATCACGTAGGCGAGACCGTAGGAGGCGGCCATACCGACGACGGCCCAGCGGGCGGGCAGCAGGAAGTAACACAGGGCCGATGCCGCGGCGTTGACCACGGCCACGATGACCGTGTTGTAGAAGGGCGTCCGGGTGTCCTCGTAGGCGTAGAAGGCGCGCAGGACGACGTACTGCACCGAGTACGGGATGAGACCGAGGCCGAAGGCCATCAGCATGAAGCCCATGTTGGTGGCAGCGTCCGTGCCCGAGGATCCGAAGATCAGCGTGCACATGGGGATGCCGAGCGCGACGAAGCCGAAGGAGACCGGCACGATGGCGACGGCCGTCGTGCGCAGCCCTTGGGAGATGTCGTCCCTGACGGCGCCGCCGTCCTCCTCGGCTGCCGAGCGGGAGATGCGAGGTAGCAGAGCGGCCATCAGGGAGACGGTGATGATGGCTTGCGGGAGGCCCCAGATGAGCTGGGCATTGGCGTAGGCGCTGTATCCGGTGCCGGGGATGTCCGAGTCCGTGACCGACGCCGTGGCGAGTTGGATGACGACGAGGGCGCCTGCTTGGTTGGCCAGCACGAACAGGATCGTCCATTTGGCGAGCATCGCGGCCTTGCCGAGGCCGTGCCCCTTCCAGTCGAACCGCAGCCGCAGCCGGAAACCGGTTTCTCGTAGGTAGGGGATCATTGCCAGGGCCTGGACCACGAGACCGAGGAGAATGCCTACCCCGAGAAGCCGTTCTCCCTCCGGCGGGATGCTCTCGACCGTCATCCCGGAGTTGGCAGCGGTGCCGTAGACCCACAGGAACATGCCGAGCGTGACGATGATGACGATGTTGTTCAGGACCGGGGTCCACATCATCGCGCCGAAGCGGCCACGGGCGTTCAGGATCTGCCCCATCACCACGTGGACGCCCATGAAGAAGATGGACGGCAGGAAGTACCGGGAGAAGGTGATGGCCGTCTCGTTGGCCGCGGGGTTCGTCGCGACGGGGTTGGAGAGCGCGCGCACCAGCAAGGGGGCAGCCAGCATGCCGAGCACGGTGAGGAGACCGAGCGCGACCATGACCAGGGTCAGAAGCCGGTTGGCGTAGGCCTCGCCGCCGTCCTTGTCTTCTTTCATGGCGCGGACAAGCTGCGGGACGAACACCGAGTTGAGGCCGCCACCGACGGTCAGGATGTAGATCATCGTGGGCAGCTGGTAGGCGATCTGGAACGACTCGCCCAGCAGAGCCAGCCCCAGAGCCGAGACGATCATTGCCGACCGGATGAACCCGGTGAGCCGCGACACCATCGTGCCCGCGGCCATCACGGCGCTCGACTTCAGCAGGCCTCCCGCTCGCCCGCCCTTCTTGGGCGCGGCCGCGGGGGTGGGCTCGGGGTCCTGGAGGGGGGCCTCGGCGGCTTCGGGCGCGGGGGCCACGGCGTACTGGCCCGGCGCCGCGTGCTGCCCGGGTGCCGGCGCGGGACCGCCGTAGTGGCCCTGGGCCGGCGCGGGACCGCCGTACGGGCCCGGGGCCGGAGCGTTTGCGTACGGGTCGGGTCCCTGGTGCCCGCCGTACTGGCCCTGCTCCGGTGCTCCGCCGTACTGCCCGGGTCCGGGTGTTCCGCCGTACTGCCCCGGTGCCGGGGCAGGCGCGGGTACGGACGCGTGGTCGTCGTAGGAGGGGTGGCCGCCGCCCTGCTGCTGGTCGCGGAAGAGGTGCGCGAAGGCGTCCGGCTCGTGGCGCTGCTCCCCGGCCTGGGTGACCAGGTCGTCGACTCCGACGAACTGGGTGGTCCGCGGGTCGTCGCCGTAGGGCAGGTACTGCGTCGGGCCCTCCGGTTCCGGGGCCGGCGTCTGGGCCCAGACGCGCGGGTCGGGTGCGTAGGGCGACTGGGACGGCTGGGAGTACAGCGGCTGCTGCGGCGGGTACGCGCCCGGCGGGGGCGGCGGGTGCGCGGCGCGGTCGTAGAGCGCCTCGGAGACCGGGTCCTGGGCGGAGAGGTCCTGCGCCCGGTAGGGGTCCTGGTCGTAGGCGTCCTGGAGGTACATGTCCGCGGGCGGCTGCGGCGTCCGGCCGGGGTCGGGCGGCGGACCCTCGGAGTGACCCGGGCCGTCCACGGTCTGACCGCGGTCACCGTCGTACGGCGCGTTCATGGTTACCCCACCTCATCGTCCCGGGCCGACCGGCCACGACATCCTCAACGGTCCACTCTCTCACCCGTGCCGGACGGGTCGGCGCTTTCCGCTGCGGTGTCCGGTGTCGGGTCACTCGGCTGCCCCGGGTCGCCTGCCCGGGGGTGTGCCTCGGACGCGTCCTTGAGACGCTCGTCGGAGCCCTCCCGGTTCTCCCGGTCGTCCTCGGACTCCGTCGCCTCCTCGGGCCCCTCGGACTCGCCGTGGCCCTCGGCGCTCGCCGCGGCGTCCGGGTCCGCCCTGTCCTCCTCGCGGGCAGCGGCCCGCTTGCGCTGTGTGTACATGCGGAAACCGGCGAGGACGAGCAGCAGGACACCGCCGCCGATGACGAGCATCACGGTCGCCGTGATCTCGGTGACCTTCACGTCGAAGGTGACGGGCTCGCCGTACTTGCGCCCGTCCATCGTGTAGAGCTGGGCGATCACCGTCGCACGGCCGTTGGCATTGGCCGACGTGGTGAACTTCACCGACTGGCTGTGGCCACCGGAGACAGAGATCGGCTGCTCCTCGTGGTCGGCGCCGTCGATCTCGAGCCGTGTCGGGTTCGTAGAGGTCAGTCGCAGGACCAGGGGGCCGACGTCCTGCACCAGGTTGTTCTGCACGGTCACGGGGATCGTGGCGCTGCGGCCGGAGAGCTTCGTCTCCGACTTGTCGATGAGCCTGACGCGGTCGGTCAGTCCGTCGAGGTACTCCTTGACCCTGCCGCGGAACGACTCGGCCTCGGCGGCCCGGCCGCGCCAGGACGCGGACATCTCGCGGTTCAGGGCGCGCCCGAAGGGGGTCACCACCCGGGAGGGGTTGGACAGGACGACCTTGAAGTTGTCGAGGGTGTCCTGCGTGCGCGCGATCTGCACGAACGCCGACCGGGGCAGTTCCTTCTTGCGCAGCGCCGAGGGATAGGAGGAGGTTCCCGGCACCGTCGTGGTGGCGTCCGGGTCCGGCTTGGCCGCGGCGGCCGCCGCCATGTCCTGGGACTCGGACCAGGTGCCGTCCTGCAGCGTCCGCAGCGCCTCGGCCATCGCTCGGGCCTGGCTGCCGGAGGGCGTGCGCTGCGGCGCGATGACGACGCTGCGCTGGTCGTCGGTCTGGAGGCCCAGCGCGAGGCTCTGGGCGAGGAAGCGCTGCACGGCGAGCGTGGAGTCGGACGCCTTCGTCAGATCTCCCTCGAACGCCTTGGACATGCGGGCGTCCGCGACGACGGCCGTCGTACCGCCGCCGATGGGACGGGCCGCGGACGGCGTGTACGGCAGGTCGTTGGTCTCCTGGAGGCTGTCACTGCGGGCGATCACCTTGTCGGCGCCCGCGGAGGTGGCGACCTTGACGATCGACCGGTCGACGGCGCCGTCCACGGGCCAGGCGAAGTCGGTGCTCGGCTTCACATGGAGGATTGGCCCGACCGTGTCCTCAATGACGTCCGTGGCGCTCTTCAGCTGGCTCAGCGACCCCGTGACGTTCGTGCCGTTGTGGGCCAGGGACGCCAGGTCCGGGTCGGCGAAGGGGAGGGCGATGACCTCCTTGTCGGCCACTGCGTCCTGCAAGTCGGCGAGCCACTGCTTGGCGACGTCCTGATGGGTTCCGGCGACGGTGTTCTCGCCGTCCCGGACGCGGTAGCTGCCGGTCATCGCGTCGAGGGAGGCCAGCAGGTCCGGGTCGACCACCCAGGTGACATCGAGATCCTTGCCCAGGGTCAGCATCTGGTTCAGCCGGCCGCCCGGGGAGATCTCCTTGGCCAGGTCGTCGTTGAGGAAGACCGGTGTCTGCTCCTCGTTCGGCCCCGTCTCGGCCGCCATGTGCGTGGTGGAGATCAGCGGCCACAGGGCCGTCGTCTTCGTCTTGGTGCCGGCCTGGTCGGGCTGCCAGGGCAGGAAGGTCCGCTGGATTCCGAGGATCTGCTCCCACGGCTGCGCGGAGGTCTCGCCCGAGAGGGACACGGCGAAGTCGTAGACACCGTCGTCGCCCAGTTCGAGGTCGTCGACCGGCACGGAGATGTTGAAGTGCTCGGCGACACCGGGGGTGAGCTTGTCGAACTTCTCCGTGTACTTGTCGTCGATCTCCGGGGCGATGGCGCCCTGGAGATCGGTGCTCTCCTTGGCGATCCTGTCGACGGCCGAGCGGGTGTTGACCTCGGCCCCCAGGCGCAGGCCGACGTGGGCGTCGGTGACGGTCTGCTTGCCGTTGTTGATCACGGTGCCCGACACGGTCACGGTGTCCCCGTCCGTGGGCGCCGAAGGGGTGAGCGAGTCGACCGCCACGGCCACCGAGCCCGCCTCGGCGGCGGCCTTGGCGGAGGACTGCCCCTCGGCGTGCGCCGGGCCGGCCGTCGGCAACTGGACCAGGCCGGTCAGCAGGGGCGCACCGGCGAGCAGCGCCGTGGTGCGCCTGAGCCACCGGCGGGCAGGTGAGGGACTGGTCCCCTGGAAGTCTGCCGCCTCGGCCACGCGCTCGCCCGTCCCTCGTCGTCGTCAGTGGTCGTCGGAATGTGCGTCCACGCATGGTAACGATGCGCGGCGAGGGGAAGTGCCGCGGTGTACGCCACAAGATCCGCCACCGACAGTGGCTGTCCCGTATGTGCGCCTATAACGGGAGGGGCGGGTATCGAGGGGTTTCGGGCGGGATCAATCGGGGCGCCGGTGTCCTCCCGGGCCACGTACCCTTTTCTGTTGTGCCGAACGCCAAGGAAGTCACCCCCAGCGCCCTGAGCCAGGAGCAGCACCGAGCGGTGAGGGAACCGCTGCGGGTCGCCCCAGTCGCCGACGACCTCGCCCGCCGTTTCCAGGAGGCCGGGTTCTCCCTCGCCCTGGTCGGCGGCTCGGTCCGGGACGCGTTGCTGGGCCGGCTCGGCAACGACCTGGACTTCACGACCGATGCCCGCCCCCAGGACGTCCTGAAGATCCTGCGTCCGTGGGCGGACGCCGTCTGGGACGTCGGGATCGCCTTCGGGACGGTCGGGGCGCAGAAGGACGGCTACCAGATCGAGGTGACCACCTACCGCTCGGAGGCGTACGACCGCACCTCGCGCAAGCCGGAGGTGTCCTACGGTGACTCGATCGAGGAGGACCTGGTCCGGCGGGACTTCACCGTGAACGCCATGGCGGTGGCGTTGCCGGAGGGCCGGTTCATCGATCCGCACGGTGGGCTGGACGACCTCGCGGCCCGGGTGCTGCGCACTCCGGGCACTCCCGAGGAGTCCTTCTCCGACGACCCGCTCCGCATGATGCGCGCCGCGCGCTTCGCCGCGCAGCTCGACTTCGAGGTGGCACCGGAGGTCGTACAGGCCATGAAGGACATGGCCGGGCGTATCGACATCGTCTCGGCCGAGCGGGTCCGTGACGAACTGAACAAGCTCGTCCTCTCCGCGCACCCGCGCAAGGGACTCTCCCTGCTGGTGGACACCGGACTCGCCGAGCGCATCCTGCCCGAGCTGCCGGCCCTGCGCCTGGAGCGCGACGAACACCACCGGCACAAGGACGTCTACGACCACACGCTGATCGTGCTGGAGCAGGCGATGGCCCTGGAGAGTGACGGGCCCGATCTGACCCTCCGCCTGGCTGCCCTGTTGCACGACATCGGTAAGCCCCGTACCCGGCGCTTCGAGGAGGACGGGCGGGTCTCGTTCCACCACCACGAGGTGGTCGGGGCCAAGATGACGAAGAAGCGCATGATCGCGCTCAAGTACTCCAACGACCTGGTGAAGGACGTCTCACGCCTGGTCGAGCTTCATCTGCGCTTCCACGGTTATGGCACAGGGGAGTGGACCGACTCCGCGGTCCGCCGGTATGTCCGGGACGCCGGTCCGCTGCTCGACCGTTTGCACAAGCTGACCCGTTCCGACTGCACCACCCGGAACAAGCGCAAGGCCACGGCCCTCTCGCGTGCGTATGACGGGCTGGAGGAGCGGATCGCTCAGCTTCAGCAGCAGGAGGAGCTGGACGCGATCCGTCCCGACCTGGACGGTAACGAGATCATGGAGATCCTCGGAGTCCGTCCCGGACCGGCTGTCGGCCAGGCCTACAAGCACCTGTTGGAGCTTCGCCTGGAGAACGGGCCGATGGAGCGCGAGGCCGCTGTCGCAGCGCTCAAGGAGTGGTGGGCCCAGCAGGAGGCGTGAACGGTCGTGGTCATGTTTCACGTGAAACATGACCACGACGGTGAGCAGACGAATGGGCGGTGTTTCACGTGAAACACCGCCCCTTCGGTTTTGCCGGTCCGGATCAGACGTCACCGAGGCAGAGCAGGAACTCTTCGCCGTCGCCCGTCTCCGCGTAGAAGCCCGTAGCGCCTTCGACCGGTCGGCAGGCGGACTCGGCGGTGATCTGGGAGTAGTGCCCCTTGATCTTCTTGAGGACCTTCGCCTCGGCGTCCGTGGCCGTGCAGTCCACGACCTCCATGCGGTCCGAGGAGGACGAGGCGGACTTCAGGCAGTCGCCCACGCCGGCCTGGTCGGCGTCGTCCCGGCTGGCGATGTAGCCACCGACCGCCACGCACACGACGATGACGGCGATGACGATGTTCTTGATCGTCTTGAAGCTCGGCTTGCGACGGGCCGGCTGCGGCGGGACGGGGGCGAACGGCGCACCCTGCGGCGGGAAGCCGGGCTGGCCCGCCTGCTGGGGGAAGCCCGGCTGGCCCTGGGCGTAGGGGTTCTGGCCCTGCGGCTGCTGCGCGGCCTGCGGCTGGCCTTGCGCGAACGGATTGCCCTGGGACGGCGGAGTGGTCACTTGGGGGTCCCCCTGGAACATAGGTGCGTGTCGCGAACATGACGCGAATAAGACCCACGTAAGTTATCGGTCCGCACCGACATCCCCGTAGCCCAGCGAAGCTTCGTGGCATTGATGTGACACTTACTGGCGTTCAAACCAGCCCATAGCCGCCGCAACCGCTCCGTAGACCGCGGTGACTGTCACGACCAGCGATACGGATCGGCCGTCCGGCGGCAGTATCAAGGCGGCCACGCCGGCGGCACCGACGAAAGCGACGTTGAACAGCACGTCGTAGACCGAGAAGATCCGGCCACGGAACGCGTCCTCGACCGAGGACTGCACGACCGTGTCGGTCGCGATCTTCGCTCCCTGGGTCGTCAGGCCCAGGACGAACGCCGCGACGAGCAGCGGCGCGGTGGCGAACGGCAGGCCGAGAGCCGGTACCAGTACCGTGGCAGCTCCCGCGCACACGGCCATCCAGCGGCCCGGCCCCAGCCGTCCCGCCGCCCACGGAGTGATCACCGCGGCCGCGAAGAAGCCCGCTCCGGAGACGCCCAGCGCCAGTCCCAGCAGGGCCAGCCCCTCGTCCGTGGTCGAGGACAGCGCGTACCGGCACAGCATGAGCAGCATGACCAGCAGGGCGCCGTAGCAGAACCGCATCAGGGTCATGCCCGCGAGCGACCAGGCCGCCTCCCGGCGAGCGGGTGCGGCGAGATGGCGTACGCCGGCCACCAGGTCGCGCGCGGTACCGGCCAGGGCCGAGGCCAGGCGTGGGGGCACGCGCTCGGGGTCCGGCCCCAGCAGTTCCACGGCGATGCGCAGTGACGCCAGCGCCCCGCACAGGTACAGGGCGGACCCGAGCAGCACCACGGCGGCGTCGGAGTCCGCGACCACGAGGCGTACGACGAAGGCGAGGCCGCCCCCGGCCGTCGCGGCGAGGGTGCCGGCGGTCGGGGAGAGCGAGTTGGCGACGACCAGGCGCTCCGCGTCGACCACGCGCGGCAGCGCCGCGGACAGACCCGCGAGGACGAAGCGGTTGACGGCCGTGACGCAGAGGGCGGAGACGTAGAAGAGCCAGTCGGGGACGGAGAGGATCATCAGCAGGGCCGTCATCGCCGCCAGCACGGCACGCAGCAGGTTGCCGTACAGGAAGACCTGGCGGCGGCGCCAGCGGTCCAGCAGGACGCCGGCGAAGGGGCCCACCAGGGAGTACGGCAGAAGCAGGACCGCCATCGCGGAGGCGATCGCGGCGGCCGAGGTCTGTTTCTCCGGGGAGAAGACGACGTAGGTGGCGAGCGCGACCTGGTAGACGCCGTCGGCTCCCTGGGAGAGCAGGCGCACGGCGAGCAGGCGCCGGAAGCCCTTCAGGCGCAGCAGGACGCGCAGGTCACGGACGACGGCCATGGTGCACAGCCTCACATACGGGAAAGGTCCCCGGGTCACGCGACCCGGGGACCTCCGACGGACTCAGTCCGCGCTGGTCAGCGCTCGACCTCGCCGGCGATGAACTTCTCGACGTTGGCACGGGCCTCGTCGTCGAAGTACTGGACCGGCGGGGACTTCATGAAGTAGCTCGACGCCGACAGGATCGGGCCGCCGATGCCGCGGTCCTTGGCGATCTTCGCGGCGCGCAGGGCGTCGATGATGACACCGGCCGAGTTCGGGGAGTCCCAGACCTCGAGCTTGTACTCCAGGTTCAGCGGGACGTCACCGAACGCGCGGCCCTCCAGGCGGACGTAGGCCCACTTGCGGTCGTCCAGCCAGGCCACGTAGTCGGACGGGCCGATGTGGACGTTCTTCTCGCCGAGGTCCCGGTCGGGGATCTGGGAGGTGACGGCCTGCGTCTTGGAGATCTTCTTCGACTCGAGGCGGTCACGCTCGAGCATGTTCTTGAAGTCCATGTTGCCGCCGACGTTCAGCTGCATCGTGCGGTCCAGGACGACGCCCCGGTCCTCGAACAGCTTCGCCATGACGCGGTGCGTGATGGTGGCGCCGACCTGCGACTTGATGTCGTCACCGACGATCGGGACGCCGGCCTCGGTGAACTTGTCCGCCCACTCCTTGGTGCCGGCGATGAAGACCGGGAGGGCGTTGACGAAGGCGACCTTGGCGTCGATGGCGCACTGGGCGTAGTACTTCGCCGCGTCCTCGGAGCCGACGGGCAGGTAGCAGACCAGGACGTCGACCTGCTTGTCCTTGAGGACCTTGACGATGTCGGCCGGCTCCTCGGCGGACTCCTCGATGGTCTCGCGGTAGTACTTGCCGAGCCCGTCGAGGGTGTGGCCGCGCTGGACCTGGACGCCGCTGTTGGGCACGTCGCAGATCTTGATCGTGTTGTTCTCGGAGGCGCCGATGGCGTCCGCGAGGTCCAGGCCGACCTTCTTGGCGTCCACGTCGAAGGCGGCGACGAACTCGACGTCGCGGACGTGGTAGTCGCCGAACTGGACGTGCATCAGGCCCGGGACCTTGGACGCCGGGTCGGCGTCCTTGTAGTACTCGACGCCCTGCACCAGCGATGCGGCGCAGTTGCCCACACCGACGATGGCTACG
Source organism: Streptomyces sp. NPDC045956 (assembly GCF_056430705.1). NCBI lineage: Bacteria > Bacillati > Actinomycetota > Actinomycetes > Kitasatosporales > Streptomycetaceae > Streptomyces > Streptomyces sp. NPDC045956. The sequence continues at coordinate 403,268 of NZ_JBWKKZ010000007.1, forward strand.
CGAACCGAACCCATTCCGGTTGCTCCCTGTGTGTACGAGTGAGGCCCTGACTGGGCGCTCACGTGGCGGTGTCGCCGGGCGTATCCGGCCGGGGGTCGTCCCCCGGCCGGGGCAGGCCGCCCGTCGCTCCAGATGTCGTGTCCTGTTGAGCGGTCCCCTCCGAAGCGGAACCCCGCAGGTCCCGCCCCGCCCGCTCGCTCTCGATGAGCTCGTTCAGCCAGCGCACCTCGCGCTCCACGGACTCCATTCCGTGGCGCTGGAGCTCGAGCGTGTAGTCGTCGAGTCGCTCCCGGGTGCGCGCCAGGGAGGCGCTCATCTTCTCCAGTCGCTCCTCCAGCCGGCTGCGCCGGCCTTCGAGCACGCGCATGCGGACATCGCGCGAGGTCTGTCCGAAGAACGCGAAGCGAGCGGCGAAGGTCTCGTCCTCGTACGCGTCCGGGCCGGTCTGGGAGAGGAGCTGCTCGAAGTGTTCCTTGCCGTCGGCCGTCAACCGGTAGACGATCTTGGCGCGCCGTCCCGTGAGGGAGGCGGCGGTCTCGTCGACGTTGCCCGGCTCCTCGATCAACCAGCCGTTGGCGACCAGCGTCTTGAGGCAGGGGTAGAGCGTCCCGTAGCTGAACGCCCGGAACACTCCCAGTGACGTGTTGAGCCGTTTACGCAGCTCATAGCCGTGCATCGGGGACTCGCGGAGCAGGCCGAGTACGGCGAACTCGAGGATGCCGGAACGTCGGCTCACGTCGCCTCCTCTCGCCCTTATGCCGCGCTGATGTATCGGCTCGATACATCAGCACGATAGAACGAGCTTCCGCGCGCGACAAGAGGCTCGGTGGTGAACGGGATCACATCCGGGATTCATGGTGAGCAAGTTGCCTGATTTGAGGTGAACTTCGAGTCCCGGGGGTTTTGGCGGTGCGTAGTCTGTGCGCCATGCAAACCACCGGGAACCGAGTGACGCCTGGGGGCGTCCTTGTCCCCGGTGCAGTACGGGTGAATGCGGAAGGGACCGCATCCGTACTTCGGGGGGACCGGAAACCAGCCGCCTTTACCAGGCGCGCGTAAGGTGCGCCTGCCCGAGGAGTAGTCGTTCGATGAGCGAGCACCGTCGCAAACCGCCGCAGCCGCAGGGAGGCGGACGTGCCGCGGCCCGACGCGGCCAGTCCGGCTCGTCCTCCGGCCGCCGTGCGGCACCGCGAGGCGCCACAGGGTCTCCGTCCGGCTCGTACGGTCCGGAGAGCGAGGAGCGTCCGTACGCCAGCCGTGCCGAGGCCCGGCGTGCGGCACAGCGCAATGGAGGCGGTCGCCGCAGAGCGGCCGAGCCGGGCCGCGGAGGCCGGCGTGTCGCCGCCGTCGGCGCGGGTGGGGCGGCCGGCCGGCGCGTCGCCGCGTCCGGCAAGAAGCGGATGATCGACTACCCGCGCTTCGACCGGGACGGGTGGCGCCGCTGGGTGCCCTCCTGGAAGCTCGTCTCCGGCGTGTGCATCGGCTTCTTCGGCACCATGGTGGCCGCGGCCGGCATCGCCTACGCCATGGTGGGCGTCCCCGAGCCGGGCAAGGCCGCCATGGCGCAGAACAACGTCTACTACTGGGCCGACGGCAGCCAGATGGTCGCGACGGGTGGTGAGGTGAACCGCCAGAGTGTGGACCTCGCCCAGATCCCCATGGAGATGCGCAATGCGGTCATCTCCCAGGAGAACAAGACCTTCTACTCCGACAGCGGCATCGACCCCAAGGGCATCGCGCGCGCCGTCTTCAACATGGCCAAGGGCGGCGAGACGCAGGGTGGTTCCACGATCACCCAGCAGTACGTGAAGAACGCGATGCTGAACGACCAGTCGCAGACGATCTCCCGCAAGGTCAAGGAGATCTTCGTATCGATCAAGGTCGGCGCCGAGGAGCCCAAGGACAAGATCCTCGAGGGCTACCTGAACTCCGCCTACTACGGACGCGGTGCCTACGGCATCCAGGCGGCCTCGCGGGCCTACTTCAACGTGGACGCCGTCGACCTCAACCCGGGCCAGTGCGCGTTCCTGTCCGCGGTGCTCAAGGGCGCCACGTACTACGACCCGGCCGGCTCACCCTCGATCGACCCGGTGAACGCGACCGCCAAGGCCAACACCGACCGCGTGCAGCGCCAGATGCAGGACACGCTCGACAAGATGGTCGAGTACGGGCATTTGAGCCAGGAGAAGCGGGCCAAGCACACCAGCCTTCCCTCGGTGCGGAACCCGGAGTCGAACACACAGCTGGGTGGCCAGATCGGCTACCTCGTCAGGCTCGCCAAGTCCTCCGTGATCAAGAACGCCGGTGTGACGGAGCAGCAGCTGGAGAAGGGCGGCTACTCGATCTACACGACCTTCGACAAGAGGAAGGTCGAGGAGCTCGAGAAGGCCGTCGAGAAGGTCTACAAGGAGAAGATCGACCCGAAGAAGCGCCCGAAGACGGACACTCACGTCCAGTTCGGCGGAGCCTCCGTGAACCCGGAGACCGGCGCCCTCGAGGCCATCTACGGTGGTGAGGACGCCACCAAGCACTTCACCAACAACGCCGACGTCACCGGTGCCCAGGTCGGTTCGACGTTCAAGCCGTACGTTCTCGCGGCCGCGATGAAGTGGGGCGTGCGCGATCCCGACCTCGGTGAGACCCAGGCCCAGGACGAGCGCACCGTCGTCTCTCCCAAGAGCCTCTACAGCGGCAAGAACAACCTCAAGATCAAGGACTACAACGGTTCGATCTGGCAGAACGAGAAGGGCGAGCAGTGGCGTCAGGAGAATGACGGCAAGCAGAGCGTGGGTGAAGCGCCGGACTACAAGATCGACCTGCGTGAGGCCATGCGGGAGTCGGTGAACTCCGCCTTCGTGCAGCTCGGCATGGACGTCGGTCTGGACAAGGTGAAGGAGGCGGCCGTCGACGCGGGGCTCCTGGAGAGCAGTCTGGCCGGTTCCGGCTACCCGTCCTTCTCCCTCGGAGTCTCGGACCCGAGCGCCATCCGCATGGCGGGTTCGTACGCCACCTTCGCGGACAGTGGCAAGCAGCGCGAGCCCTTCTCGGTCACCAAGGTGTCGAACAAGGGCGGCACGGTCTACACGCACAAGGTGACGACCAAGCAGGCGTTCGAGGCGAAGGTCGCGGACAACGTCACGGACGTCCTGAAGACCGTTGTCGAGGACGGAACGGGTTCCAACGCCCAGCTGCCCGGCCGAGAGGTGGCCGGTAAGACCGGTACCACGGACGGCAACCAGTCCGCCTGGTTCGTCGGATACACCCCCCAGCTGGCGACCGCAATCAGCATGTTCCGCTACCCGGACGACGAAACGATCAAGAACCGCTCCTTCATGGAGATGTATGGAACGGGCGGCGAGGAGAAGATCCACGGTGCTTCGTTCCCGTCGGTGATCTGGCAGGACTACATGTCGGACGCGCTGAAGGGCGAGCCGAAGGAGAAGTTCCCGAAGCCCGAGCCCATCGGCGAGGTCATCAACGACACCCCGCCGCCGAGCCCGTCCCCCTCGCCCTCCGAGACGGAGGAGGAGGAGACGAGCCCGTCGCCTTCGCCGTCGCCCAGCAAGACGGAGACCACCCCCTCCCCCTCACCGAGTGACACCTGTGGCGTCTTCGAGTGGAACTGCGAGGACGGTGACAACAACGGCAACGAGAACAGCGGCAACGAGAACGGTGGCTCGGAAGGCAGTCCGTCGCCCTCGACATCGCCCAGTGGGACAGGGGAAGAGGAAGACATCAGAGGGAATCAGAACGGAGGCGGTGGCTTCATCGCCGGCCAGGAGGGATAGCTGCCGGAACGTCCGGCATGGGTGTTTCACGTGAAACACCCGCAAGTTTCACGTGAAACAGGGGCCGCCGCATCCATCGGGGTGCGGCGGCCCCGGCGTATCGCCAGGTACGTACGGCAGGATGTGCCCCATGCCCAGTGCAGAATCGACACCAGCGAGCGTGCACGAGCCGGAGCCCGTGCGGCCGACCAGGGAAGACCCGGTCGCCGCGGCGGGCAGCGAGCTGATCGGCGGCCCCGCCGGCCGCCGTGCCCTGCTGGGGACGTCCTGGTGGACGCCCGTCCGGGTGATCGCTCTCGTGGCGATCGGCATGTTCGCCCTCGGCCTTGTCCAGAAGGCGCCCTGCTACAACGGCGCCTGGTTCTTCGGTGCCAGCTCCCAGTACACGCACGCGTGCTACTCGGACATCCCGCACCTCTACCAAGGGCGCGGGTTCGTCGACGGCCTGGTGCCGTACTTCGACAAGCTTCCCGGCGACATGGAGTACCTCGAGTACCCCGTGCTGACCGGTGTGTTCATGGAGGTCGCGTCCTGGCTCACGCCGGGCAGCGGCAGCATCCAGGACCAGGAGCAGTGGTACTGGATGGTCAACGCCGGGATGCTCATGGCGTGCGCGGCCGTCATCGCCGTCTGTGTGACCCGCACGCACACCCGGCGCCCCTGGGACGGACTGCTGGTCGCCCTCGCGCCCGCCCTCGCCCTGACCGCCACCATCAACTGGGACCTGCTGGCGGTCGCCCTGACGTCCGCCGCCCTCCTGATGTGGTCGCGAGGACGTCCGCTGGCCTTCGGCGTGCTGCTGGGCCTGGCCACGGCCGCCAAGCTCTACCCGTTCCTGATCCTCGGTCCGCTGCTCGTGCTGTGCTGGCGCGCGGGCAAGTGGCGGGACTTCGGAAAGGCACTGGGGGGAGCGGCCGTCGCCTGGGCGGTGGTGAACCTGCCGGTCATGCTCTTCGCCTTCGACGGCTGGTCGAAGTTCTACACGTTCAGCCAGGAACGGGGCGTCGACTTCGGTTCCTTCTGGCTGATCCTGGTCCACAACTCCGACAACCCGCCCAGCACCGAGACCGTCAACACGCTCGCCACGCTCCTGATGCTGCTGTGCTGCGGGGCCATCGCCGCGCTCACGCTGACCGCCCCCCGACGTCCGCGGTTCGCCCAGCTCGCCTTCCTGATCGTCGCCGCGTTCATCCTCACCAACAAGGTCTACTCACCGCAGTACGTCCTCTGGCTGGTGCCGCTGGCCGCGCTGGCCCGCCCCAAGTGGCGTGACTTCCTGATCTGGCAGGCATGCGAGGTGGCGTACTTCCTGGGCATCTGGATGTACCTCGCGTACACGACCAGCGGTGACGCCCACAAGGGCCTGCCCACGGACGGCTATCACTGGGCCATCGGCGTGCACCTGCTGGGGACGCTCTTCCTGTGCGTCATGGTCGTGCGCGACATCCTGATGCCGGACCGGGACCCTGTGCGGCGGACGGGCGACGACGACCCCTCGGGTGGTGCGCTCGACGGGGCGGAGGACGTCTTCGTCCTCGGCCCCGCCGCTCGCCCGGCGCGGCACGCCGCCCACTGCGAGGTCTCCCCGGTGCGGTGGGGGGCGCGCCAGCCGACCGGAGATTCGCTCTGAGCGAACGGACTCCGCGGCGGTCCGCCACGGACAGTCATGCCGAAGGCCGTACACGGAACAGCGTGTACGGCCTTCCGGCTGCCGTGGGGCCCACGGCCGGCGTGCAGTCTCAGCGGTCGAGGATCCGGTCGAACTGCGTGGTGGTGTGCCGCAGATGGGCCACCAACTCGTCGCCGACCTTCGGTTCCGGCGCGTCCGACGGCACGAACAGGATGGACACCTGCATGTGCGGCGGTTCCGCGAACCACCGCTGCTTGCCGCCCCAGACGAACGGCGAGAGGTTGCGGTTCACCGTGGCGAGACCGGCCCGGGCGACGCCCTTGGCGCGCGGCATGACACCGTGCAGCGCCTTCGGGGCCTCCAGGCCCACGCCGTGCGACGTACCGCCCGCCACGACCACGAGGAAGCCGTCCGAGGCAGCCTTCTGCTGCCGGTAGCCGAAGCGCTCGCCCTTGGTGACCCGCGTGACGTCCAGGACCGCGCCGTGGTACTCGGTGGCGTCGTGGTCTCCCAGCCACAGCCGGGTGCCGATCCGGGCACGGAAACGGGTCTGCGGGAACTGCTGCTGGAGCCGGGCGAGCTCGTCCGCCTTGAGGTGGCTGACGAACATCGTGTGCAGCGGCAGCCGGGCCGCGCGCAACCGGTCCATCCAGCCGATGACCTCCTCGACGGCGTCCGAGCCGTCGGTACGGTCGAGCGGCAGGTGGATGGCGAAGCCCTCCAGCCGGACGTTCTCTATGGCGGCGTGCAGCTGCGGCAGGTCCTGCTCGCTGATGCCGTGGCGCTTCATCGAGGACATCACCTCGATGACCACACGTGCGCCCACGAGGCCGTACACGCCGTCGATGGACGAGACCGAGCGCACGACCCGGTCGGGCAGCGGTACGGGCTCCTCACCGCGCCGGTACGGCGTCAGGACCAGCAGGTCACCACCGAAGAAGTCCTTGATCCGGGCGGCCTCGTACGTGGTGCCGACGGCCAGCACGTCGGAGCCCAGCCGCGTGGCCTCTTCCGCCAGCCGCTCGTGACCGAAGCCGTAGCCGTTGCCCTTGCAGACCGGGACCAGCCCGGGGAACTGCTCCTGCACGTGCTTGTGGTGCGCCCGCCAGCGCGCGGTGTCGACGTAGAGAGTGAGCGCCATGGCCGGACCTGGGACCTTTCTGGTGGCTGTCAGAGGTGCGGGAGAGGGGTGAGGAGAGGGGTCAGCGGCGCGACATGTAGATGTCGAGCGCCTTGTGGAGCAGCTTGTTCAGCGGGAAGTCCCACTCGCCGAGGTACTCGGCCGCCTGCCCGCCCGTGCCGACCTTGAACTGGATCAGACCGAAGAGGTGGTCGCTCTCGTCCAGGGAGTCGGAGATGCCGCGCAGGTCGTAGACGGTGGCGCCCAGGGCGTAGGCGTCGCGGAGCATGGCCCACTGCATCGCGTTCGAGGGCCGGACCTCGCGGCCGATGTTGTCGGAGGCGCCGTAGGAGTACCAGACGTGCCCACCGACGACCAGCATCGTGGCGGCGGACAGGTTCACCCCGTTGTGCCGGGCGAAGTACAGCCGCATGCGGTTGGGGTCCTCGTTGTTGAGGGCCGCCCACATGCGCTGGAAGTAGGACAGCGGACGCGGCCGGAAGTGGTCGCGCACGGCGGTGATCTCGTAGAGCCGCTGCCACTCCTCGAGGTCGTGGTAGCCGCCCTGTACGACCTCGACGCCGGCCTTCTCGGCCTTCTTGATGTTGCGGCGCCACAGCTGGTTGAAGTTCTTGTGGACCTCTTCCAGGGAGCGGTTGGCCAGCGGCACCTGGAAGACGTAGCGGGGCTGCACGTCGCCGAAGCCGGCGCCGCCGTCCTCGCCCTGCTGCCAGCCCATGCGGCGCAGCTTGTCGGCGACCTCGAAGGCGCGCGGCTCGATGTGGTCGGCCTCTATGTCGCGCAGGCGCTTGACGTCCGGGTCCTGGATGCCCTTCTTGATGGACGTGGCGTCCCAGCGGCGGATGATCACCGGCGGGCCCATCTTCACCGAGAAGGCGCCCTGCTGCTTGAGGTGCGCCAGCATCGGCTCCATCCACTCCTGGAGGTTCGGCGCGAACCAGTTGATGACCGGGCCCTCGGGCAGGTAGGCGAGGTAGCGCTTGATCTTGGGGAGCTGGCGGTAGAGGACGAGGCCCGCACCGACCAGTTCACCGGTCCGGTCGTCGAACCAGCCGAGGTTCTCCGAGCGCCATTCCGCCTTCACGTCCGCCCATGCCGGGACCTGCATGTGACTTGCCGCCGGCAGGCTCTGGATGTAGGCCAGATGCTGCTCGCGACTGATGGTCCTCAGGGTCAGGCTCATTCGGGGCGCTCCTCGGGCTGGTGTGTCCCCATGGGTACAGGGGCTCCGGCTCTCGCGCGAAGCCTACTGCGCCCTGTGAGCGCCTCGTCCGGCGTACGGGTGCAAGGGGTTTCCGGAGGACCTTCGGAGAGTGCTCCGGTTGGACGGGTGGGGCGCGGCTCAGCCGATGAACCCGCCGTGGTCGATGCCGAAGAACATGCCGAGCGCGGAGGCTCCGAGCGCCACCACCAGCCCGAAGCGCTCGCGGGTCGTCACCGAGATGAGCTGGCCGTATCCGGCGGTCAGCACACCCAGCAGTCCTGCCCAGGAGGTCAGGATGTGGAGCCCGCGGAAGCTCGCGGTGGCCAGGGCCAGCACGCCCAGCACCAGGGCCACGGCCAGCAGGGTGTCCTGGAGGGGGTGCGCCTTGCCGTCGGTGGCCAGCAAGCCGGTCCTCGGCTTCGCGGGTCGCATGATCTGTGCCATGGGGAAACCTCCTGCCGAAGGCAGCGTGTCGTCGCCCGTCACATCCGCTGAGTACCGATTGTGTCCCCTCACCGCCGGATTTCAACCGCAAGCGGGTGGCCGGGTACTCTGTACCTTCTGCACTGGTGTCTGCTGCCTGCTTCGGCCGGGCCGCCTCTCCGGAGGAAGCCCGAATGTCAGTGGGTCCTGCTTTACTCGCGGATGCCGGTGCCAACGCATCGCAACCCTCCTGCCACGGAACGACCGTGGCCGCTGAGTCCGAAGGAGGTGGGTTCCACATGCGTCACTACGAGGTGATGGTTATCCTCGACCCCGATCTCGAGGAGCGTTCTGTCTCCCCGCTGATCGAGAACTTCCTCTCTGTCGTCCGTGACGGCGGCGGAAAGGTCGAGAAGGTCGACACCTGGGGCCGTCGTCGTCTCTCGTACGAGATCAAGAAGAAGCCTGAGGGCATCTACTCGGTCATCGACCTGCAGGCCGAGCCTGCGGTCGTCAAGGAGCTCGACCGCCAGATGAACCTGAACGAGTCGGTCCTCCGGACCAAGGTCCTCCGTCCCGAGATGCACTGAGCTTCCGCTCAGCCGATCCCGGGATTCGAGTAGCAGCACAAGCAGCCAGCAGCAAACCCGCCGAGAGGTTCCCCCATGGCAGGCGAGACCGTCATCACGGTCGTCGGCAATCTTGTCGATGACCCCGAGCTGCGCTTCACCCCGTCCGGTGCGGCCGTCGCGAAGTTCCGTGTCGCGTCGACCCCCCGCACCTTCGACCGCCAGACGAACGAGTGGAAGGACGGCGAGAGCCTCTTCCTCACCTGCTCGGTCTGGCGGCAGGCGGCGGAGAACGTCGCCGAGTCGCTCCAGCGAGGCATGCGCGTCATCGTGCAGGGCCGGCTGAAGCAGCGGTCCTACGAGGACCGTGAGGGCGTCAAGCGCACGGTCTACGAGCTGGACGTCGACGAGGTCGGCGCCAGTCTGCGCAGCGCCACGGCCAAGGTCACCAAGACCTCGGGCCAGGGGCGCGGCGGCCAGGGCGGTTACGGCGGCGGTGGCGGCGGCGGCCAGGGTGGCGGCGGCTGGGGCGGCGGCCCCGGCGGTGGCCAGCAGGGCGGCGGCGCTCCGGCCGACGACCCCTGGGCGACCGGCGCTCCCGCCGGTGGCCAGCAGGGTGGCGGCGGCCAGGGTGGCGGCGGCTGGGGCGGTGGCTCCGGCGGCGGTGGCGGCTACTCGGACGAGCCCCCCTTCTAGACGGGCTCTACCCACACTTCTTGATCACACAGGAGAAACATCATGGCTAAGCCGCCTGTGCGCAAGCCGAAGAAGAAGGTCTGCGCATTCTGCAAGGACAAGGTCACGTACGTGGACTACAAGGACACGAACATGCTGCGGAAGTTCATTTCCGACCGCGGCAAGATCCGTGCCCGCCGCGTGACCGGCAACTGCACCCAGCACCAGCGTGACGTCGCCACGGCCGTGAAGAACAGCCGTGAGATGGCGCTGCTGCCCTACACGTCCACCGCGCGATAAGGGAAGGGTGACCGACTAATGAAGATCATCCTCACCCACGAGGTCTCCGGCCTCGGTGCCGCGGGCGAAGTCGTCGACGTCAAGGACGGCTACGCTCGCAACTACCTGATCCCGCGGAAGTTCGCCATCCGCTGGACCAAGGGCGGCGAGAAGGACGTCGAGCAGATCCGTCGCGCTCGCAAGATCCACGAGATCCAGACCATCGAGCAGGCCAACCAGATCAAGGGCCAGCTCGAGGGCGTCAAGGTTCGCCTGGCCGTCCGCTCCGGCGAGGCCGGTCGTCTCTTCGGTTCCGTCACCCCGGCCGACGTCGCTTCGGCGATCAAGGCCGCCGGCGGTCCCGACGTGGACAAGCGTCGCATCGAGCTGGGCGCGCCGATCAAGACGCTGGGCGCCCACGAGACGTCCGTGCGTCTGCACCCCGAGGTTGCCGCCAAGGTCAACATCGAGGTCGTCGCTGCCTGAGCTCCGCTCACGCTGAAGCGCTGAGAAGGGGCCGCATCCTCGCAAGGGGATGCGGCCCCTTCCACGGTCTACCCCCAGCGGGACCTGGTCTGCTCCGCGCGTTCTGTCGCCGCTCTTCCCGGGAAACGTCGTGTTTCACGTGAAACGGTCAGCGCGTCGCGCCGGTGACGACCCAGCGTCCCGAGCGGGTGCGCAGCCAGAGGGTCACCAGGCGCACCGCCATCATCAGCGTCATGGCCGCCCACAGCGCGGTGAGCCCGCCGCCGAAGGCCGGGACGAGGAGCGCCGCGGGAGTGAAGACGGCCAGGGTCAGCAGCATCGCCCAGGCGAGGTACGGGCCGTCGCCCGCGCCCATGAGTACGCCGTCCAGGACATAGACCACTCCGCAGATCGGCTGCGAGGCGGCCACGATGACAAGGGCGGGCAGGGCCGCACCCGTCACCGCGGAGTCGCCGGTGAACAGGGGCAGGAAGACCGGACGTGACAGCACGACGAGCAGACCGAGTGCGATGCCGACCGCGACGCCCCACTCGACCATCCTCCGGCAGGCTTCGCGGGCCCCGCGGGCGTCACCGGCCCCCAGGTAACGCCCGATGATGGCCTGACCGGCGATGGCGATGGCGTCGAGGGCGAAGGCGAGCAAACTCCACAGGGACAGGATGATCTGATGCGCCGCGATGTCGGCGTCTCCCAGGCGCGCCGCCACGGCCGTGGTGATCATGAGAATCGCCCGCAGGGAGAGCGTCCGGACGAGCAGCGGGACCCCCGCCTGGGCGGAGGCCTTGATCCCGGTGACGTCCGGACGCAGTGAGGCGCCGTGGCGGCGGGCCCCGCGGACCACGACCCACAGGTACACCGCGGCCATGCCGCACTGCGCGATGACGGTGCCCCAGGCGGAGCCCGCGATGCCGAGGCCGGCGCCGTAGACGAGGACGACGTTGAGGACGGCGTTGGCGACGAAGCCGGCGATGGCCACGTAGAGCGGGGTCCGGGTGTTCTGCAGCCCCCGCAGGACACCGGTCGCGGCCAGCACGACCAGCATGGCGGGGATGCCGAGGGCGGAGATCCGCAGATAGGTGATGGCGTACGGTGCCGCGGTGTCGGAGGCGCCGAAGAGTTCCACGAGGGCGGGCGCGGTCGGCAGCACCACCGCGATGACGGCGGCGCCCAGCAGCAGGGCCAGCCAGATGCCGTCCATGCCCTGCCGGATCGCCGATTGCAGGTCGCCCGCGCCGACGCGCCGGGACACGGCCGCGGTGGTGGCGTAGGCGAGGAAGACGAAGACGCTGACGGCGGTGGTGAGCAGTGCCGAGGCGATGCCGAGGCCGGCCAGCTGCGCGGTACCGAGATGGCCGACGATCGCACTGTCGGCCATCACGAAAAGGGGCTCGGCGACGAGTGCGCCGAAGGCCGGGACGGCCAGCGCGATGATCTCTCGGTCGTGTCGGCGCCGGAGGGTCCGCGAGCGCGCTGGGGCCTGTGTCATGAGCACCAATCTAATCGTCCACAGGTAAGAGATGCAAAGCCTTTGCAACCCTTACGCTTCGTCTCACCGCGTGTGCTTCTGGGCACGGTTCGGAACGATCTTGATCCGATGGGGAAAGTTTTTCTTCTGCACAGGCCGTGGACGGTGAAAGTGCAGTTCAGAGGCGTTCTGTTAGGCGGAGGGAGTGCTTGTTCACAGGGCTGTCCACCGGCTCGTGCACAGGTTTTGCCGAGTTCTCCACAGCATCTGGCCCGTCGTCCACACGGCCTGTGGATAACCAGATTGGCTGACGGTGCCCGCGGGCCTACGGTGGTCCGGCACCTGCTCCGTCCGTCGACCTGCGAACCAGCCCAAAACCGACGCGCCAGAAGCGAAGTGGGGCGTCTTATTTGTCAGTGCCGTGCCGTAGAAATGAGAGGCACGGCGAGGTCCGCTCGGCGGACGGGAGGAGGTGGCTCGGTGAGCATTTCCGAGCCCTTGGACGACCCGTGGGCCGACAGCGGACCCAGTGATCGTCTGCCCGCTTCCCGCCGTCGCGGTGACGGAGGACGCGGCCGCGACGAGCAGCACGAGCGCGGCTCGGACAACGGCGCGTGGGACGGCGGCGGTCCGTCGTTCGAGCGGGTGCCACCGCAGGACCTGGACGCCGAGCAGTCCGTCCTCGGCGGCATGCTCCTCTCCAAGGACGCCATCGCCGACGTCGTCGAGATCCTCAAGGGCCACGACTTCTACAAGCCGGCCCACGAGATGGTCTACCAGGCCATCCTCGACGTCTATGCCAAGGGCGAACCGGCCGACCCCATCACCATCGCGGCCGAACTCACCAAGCGCGGTGAGATCAACAAGGTCGGCGGCGCCTCCTATCTGCACACCCTCGTCCAGACCGTGCCGACGGCCGCGAACGCCGCGTACTACGCGGAGATCGTGCACGAGCGGGCCGTGCTGCGGCGCCTGGTGGAGGCGGGCACGCGGATCACCCAGATGGGATACGCGGCCGACGACGACGTCGACGAGATCGTCAACCGCGCCCAGGCGGAGATCTACGCCGTCACCGAGCAGCGCACCAGCGAGGACTACCTGCCGCTCGGCGACATCATGGAGGGCGCGCTCGACGAGATCGAGGCGATCGGGTCGCGCAGCGGCGAGATGACCGGTGTGCCCACCGGGTTCACGGACTTCGACTCGCTGACCAACGGCCTGCACCCCGGTCAGATGGTCGTCATCGCCGCGCGACCCGCCATGGGCAAGTCGACGCTCGCGCTGGACTTCGCTCGTGCCGCCTCGATCAAGAACAACCTGCCGAGCGTCATCTTCTCGCTCGAAATGGGGCGCAACGAGATCGCCATGCGCCTGCTCTCCGCCGAGGCGCGCGTCGCACTGCACCACATGCGGTCCGGCACCATGACGGACGACGACTGGACCCGTCTGGCCCGCCGGATGCCGGACGTGTCGGCCGCCCCGCTCTACATCGACGACTCCCCCAACCTGTCGATGATGGAGATCCGCGCCAAGTGCCGCCGCCTCAAGCAGCGCAACGACATCAAGCTGGTCGTCATCGACTACCTCCAGCTCATGCAGTCCGGAGGATCCAAGCGCGCGGAGAACCGCCAGCAGGAGGTCTCGGACATGTCCCGTAACCTCAAGCTCCTGGCCAAGGAGCTGGAGATCCCGGTCATCGCGCTCTCGCAGCTCAACCGTGGCCCCGAGCAGCGCACCGACAAGAAGCCGATGGTCTCCGACCTGCGTGAGTCCGGGTCGATCGAGCAGGACGCCGACATGGTCATCCTGTTGCACCGCGAGGACGCCTACGAGAAGGAGTCGCCGCGTGCCGGCGAAGCGGACCTGATCGTGGCCAAGCACCGTAACGGCCCCACGGCCACGATCACCGTCGCCTTCCAGGGCCACTACTCCCGCTTCGTGGACATGGCCCAGACCTGATCGCCGGGCGCGGGCGAATTGGTTCGACGTGCCGCGCCCGGGCCGGTGGACTGTGGGCATGACGACACTTCAGGAAGACGGGCAGGACCTGCTCCCCGCTACCCGCCGGGCGTTGCTGCACCGGATCGCCGTGGCCCAGTCCGCAGGGCGCACACCGTCGCTGGTGGCGGCGGTCGTCCGGGACGGGCGAGTCGTATGGCACGGTGCGCGGACCTCGGTCGACGGGCACGGCCCGGACGAGGACGTGCAGTACCGGATCGGCTCCCTCACGAAGACCTTCACCGCCGTGCTCGTTCTGCGCCTGCGCGACGAGGGGGTGCTCGACCTCACGGACGCCCTGGAGAAGCATCTGCCGGGTACCGGCGCGGGTGAGGCCACGATCGCCGAGCTGCTGGCGCACTCGGGCGGGCTGGCCGCCGAGTCGCCCGCGCCGTGGTGGGAGCGGACGCCTGGTTACCTGCGGCCGCAGCTCGCCGATGTGCTGGGCGAGAGGCCGCTCGTGCATCCGGTGGGCCGTCGGCACCACTACTCGAACCCCGGCTACACCCTGCTCGGCGCGCTGGTCGAGCGGCTGCGCGGTGCTCCGTGGGAGGAGGTGCTGCGGCGTGAGGTCCTGGAGCCGCTGGGACTGGACCGTACGAGCGCCCAGCCGCGGGCTCCGTACGCCGGTGGCTGGGCGGTGCATCCGTGGGCCGACGTGATGCTGCCCGAGCCCGCCGAGGATCTCGGGCGGATGGCTGCGGCCGGTCAGCTATGGTCCACCACCGGGGACCTGGCGCGGTTCGCCGTCTTCCTGACGAAGGGGGACGACCGAGTACTGAGCGCGCGAACCGTACAGGAGATGCGGGCACCGGCGGCACCGGCCGAGGCCGCGGACGTCATGGACGGCGCGGCCTACGGTCTGGGCCTGCAGATCCAGTACCGGGACGGGCGGCTGCTCGTGGGCCACTCCGGTTCCCTGCCGGGGTTCCTGGCCAACCTCACGATCAGTGTGGAGGACGACGTGGCCGCCGTGGTGCTGACCAACTGCACCTCCGGGCCGCTGACGGCTCAGGTCGGTGCCGATCTCGTGCGCATCGTCGCCGAGGCGGAGCCCCGGATCCCCGAACCGTGGCGTCCAGCGGCGGAAGCCGACGCCGCCTTGCTGGAGCTGGCCGGGCAGTGGTACTGGGGGACGCATGCCTTCGCGCTGCGGTTGACGGCCGACGGGGGAGTGTCGCTGGAGCCGCTCTCCGGCTTCGGTCGCCGTTCACGCTTCCGGGGGAACGGCGACGGTACGTGGACCGGACTCGAGGGCTACTACGCCGGGGAACTTCTCCGAGCCGAGCGGCGCCCGGACGGCACCGTGAGCCATCTGGATCTCGGGTCGTTCGTGTTCACGCGGCAGCCGTACGACGAGGGGGCCCCGGTGCCGGGAGGCGTGGACCCGGAGGGATGGCGGGGGATCGGTTAGCCACAGCCACCCGGGCGCCTGGTCTGCCCCGTTTCACGTGAAACAGGGCCGACCAGGCGCGTGAGGGGTGCCGTCGGGCGGGGCCGGACCGCCTGCTCAGAGCGAGAGCTTGAAGCCCGTGTGCGAGGCGGAGAAGCCGAGGCGCTCGTAGAAGCGGTGGGCGTCGACGCGGGTCTTGTCGGAGGTGAGCTGCACCAACTGGCATCCCTGGCGACGGGACTCGTCGACGGCCCACTCGATGAGCTGTGTTCCCAGGCCCCCGCCACGCTCGTCGGCGTGGACGCGCACTCCCTCGACGATGGACCGGGTGGCGCCGCGCCGGGACAGGCCGGGGACGATCGTCAGTTGCAGCGTGCCCACTACGCGGCCGTCGCGGACGGCGACGACCAGGTGCTGGTTCGGGTCGCTGTCGAGCCGTTCGAACGCGGCCAGGTAGGGGCTCAGGTCGTCCGGTGATTCGCGCTCCGCGCCCAGCGGATCATCGGCGAGCATCGCGACGACCGCTGGGATGTCGTCCTCGGTGGTGGGCCGTATCTCAAGATCTCCCATGACGGCACCTTACGCAGAGCCGCCAGGAGAGACGCAGCACGGGCCGGCACCGCGCCCGTTAGGCGGGCACCGGCGTCTTGAGGGTTTCCACCGCCCGGACCAGGGGGGCCAGGTCGGGATTCTCGGCGGCCTCGTCGAGGGCCTCACGCAGGGCGGCGTCGTTGGTGGGCCGCGCCTCGTCCAGCAGCTTCAGGCCCGCCGCGGTGACATTGGTGTAGATGCCGCGGCGATCGGTGGGGCACAGGTAGCGCTCCAGCAGCCGGCGCTCCTCGAGCCGGGTCACCAGGCGCGTGGTGGCGCTCTGGCTGAGGACGACGGCGTCGGCGACCTGCTTCATCTGCAGGTGCCCCCCGTCGCCGTCGTGCTGCCGACTGAGCACGTCGAGCAGGGAGTACTCGCGCACGCTCAGGTCGTGCCCGGCCTGAAGGGCGCGCTCGATGCGGGCCTCGATCCTCCCGTGCAGCAGGGAGAGGGCGCACCAGCCCTGGGAGAGGGCGGTGAGCGCGGGGTCCGTCGCTGTCATGTGGTTCCTCCGTCCCGGAGTGGCTGACACCAGGGTAGACCAGTGACGCAATTGTCGGCGGTTGCATATTGCCCGCGTCTGCAATTATTGTGAACGCACGCAAAGCGCTCCTGCAATCTCCTGGGAAGGTGTACCCCTCCATGCCTCTCGCGCTTCTGGCCCTCGCGATCGGGGCCTTCGGGATCGGAACGACCGAGTTCGTGATCATGGGCTTGCTGCCCGAGGTCGCGAGCGACTACGGGGTCTCCATCCCCACCGCCGGCTTCCTGGTGACCGGATACGCGCTCGGCGTCATGTTCGGCGCCCCGCTGATGACCGTGCTCGGCACCAAGGTCTCGCGCAAGCGGATGCTGATGCTGCTGATGGGCCTGTTCATCGTCGGCAACCTGTTCTCCGCCCTCGCCCCCGCCTTCTCCGTCATGCTGGTCGGCCGTGTGGTCGCCTCGCTCGCCCACGGTGCCTTCTTCGGCATCGGCTCGGTGGTCGCGGCCGATCTGGTCGCTCCGCAGAAGAGGGCCGGCGCGATCGCCATGATGTTCACCGGACTGACCGTCGCCAACGTCGTCGGTGTCCCGCTGGGGACGCTCGTCGGCCAGTCCGTCGGCTGGCGCGTCACCTTCGCCCTCGTCGCCGCGCTCGGTGTCGTCGGCCTGGCGGGGGTCGCGAAGCTGGTTCCCGACGTACCCAGGGCGGAGGGTGTGCGGCTGCGCCACGAGCTGGCGGCCTTCAAGAACGCGCAGGTGCTGCTGGCGATGGCCATGACGGTCCTCGGCTTCGGCGGCGTCTTCGCGGCCATCACCTACATCGCGCCGATGATGACCCATGTCGCGGGCTTCGCCGACGGCTCGGTCACCTGGCTGCTGGTCCTCTTCGGCCTCGGCATGGTCGGTGGCAACCTCGTCGGCGGCAAGTTCGCCGACCGCGCCCTGATGCCCCTGCTGTACGTCTCACTGGGCGCACTGGCCGTCGTGCTCGCCCTGTTCACACTCACCGCGCACAACAAGATCGCCTCGGCTGTGACCATCGTCCTGATCGGCGCCCTGGGCTTCGCCACCGTCCCGCCGCTGCAGAAGCGCGTCCTGGACCACGCACACGGCGCCCCGACCCTGGCGTCGGCCGTGAACATCGGTGCCTTCAACCTCGGCAACGCGCTCTCCGCCTGGCTCGGAGGTGTCGTCATCGCCGCCGGCTTCGGCTACACCGCGCCCAACTGGGTCGGTGCCGTGCTCGCCGGCGCCGCTCTGGTCCTCGCCTTCCTCTCGGCCGCGCTGGAACGGCGTGACGCCGCTTCCCGGCCGGGGTCCGCGGGCACCGCGCCCGTCGAGCAGCGGGCCGTCGCCCACCACTGAACCACCGGCCGCAGGGGGCGGGGCCAGGGCCGTCTCCCTCCCCTGTGGCTCCCCGCCGCATCGACCACCGAGGCACCGCACCACCGAAAACCGGCCTGACGGCACCACCGCCTGCCGACCTGACCGCACCACCGAGTACCGATCCAGGAGCATCCCCATGAGCACCACCGCTGTCGCCCCGCTGACCATCCAGGACGCCGAGGCCCTGGTCGCCGCGGCCCACCGTGCCGCTGAGGCCGCCGGAGTCGTCGTCAGCGTCACCGTCCTCGACACGGGCGGTCACCTCCTCGCCTTCCGGCGCGACGACCGGGCCGTGCTGATCTCCGGCGAGACCAGCACCCGCAAGGCCTACACGGCGCTCCAGCTGAACGCCGCCACCGCAGACCTGGTCGACGCCGTCCAGCCCGGAGGCCTCTTCCACACCCTGCCCACCGCCCTCGACCGGCCGCTGCTGTTCATCGCGGGCGGCGTACCGGTGCACCGCGACGGTCGGCTGATCGGCGCGGTCGGGGTGGGGGGCGGAGCGCCCGAACAGGACCACTCCTTCGCCACCGCAGCCGTACGGGCCCTCGCCTGACGGCAGCCACGCGCACACCAAGCCGGTTCCTGGGATGCCCCGGGGACCGGCTTCGCCGTCTGGCGGCGCACCGCAGGGACCGCCGGCCAGTCAGCCCGCCGCCACCGTCAGCGGGGCGAACCGCCGGTTCCAGTCCCCGGGCAGCTCGGTGATGCCGTACGTCATGACCGAGTTGAAAGCGACGGAGGCGAGTCCGCGTTCACGGGCCCAGCCCAGCAGCTCTTCGTGCCGTACGTCGATGTCCGTACGCAGCGGACGGTCCGTGCGGGCGGCGAGGGAGGCGAGCAGCGCCTTCGCGGTCTCGGTGTCACGGGCGATCAACGGGCCCACCACATGGGTGTCCATGTTGGGCCAGGCCGCCGCGTACCCGATGAGACGGCCGTTCTCCTCGGCGACCCGCAGCTGGTCCGCGAAGGCGGGCAGCCGGGTGATGATGTGGGTGCGATCGGCGCCGAACACCTCTTCGTCGAGCCGGAGGATCGCGGGGAGGTCCTCGGCCGTGGCCGCGCGTGTGGGCACGCCGGGCTCCGACCCTCCCGGGGTGAAACGCCCGCGCACCATCTCCGCCCGGCCCGTGACCTTGAAGCCCAGCTCCTCGTAGAGCGGCCGGCCGTACGGGGTCGCGTGCAGTGTCAGGGGCGTCGTGCCCAGTGCGGCGACGACATGACGCATCAGCCGCCGTCCGACGCCCTGACGGGCGTGCCGCTCGGCGACCAGCACCATGCCGATGGCGGCGAGGGAGGGACGCTCGTGCGGTCCGTACTCGGTGACCGCGCAGACGCTGACAAGGCCGCCACCGGGATCGTCGATGCCGTAGCCCTTCCCGGCGGTGAGGAGGAACCCCCATTTGTGCTCCTCGCGGGGCCACCCCCGGTCCTCGGACAGGTCGGCGCACGCGGTGAGGTCGCGGAGCGTCAGACGGCGGATCGGCAGCGAGGCGAGGGAAGGTGTCGGCACGCAGGTCAGGCTGTCCGACAGGAGCCCTCCGCGTCCACCACTTTCCGCTGGAACGGGCGAGCTTTTGGCCACGTCGTGAGAGAGCGCACAGTGGCCCGTGACGCGCCGGCCGGCCTGCGGACCGGCAGACCGCCTCTCGCCGCCCGGCAGTCGGTCAGCCGAGGTCGGGCGCGTGCATCGCGCGCACGCCTTCGATGTTGCCGTCCAGATAGTGCCGCAACGACAGCGGTACGAGGTGGACGGAGGCGATCCCGACCCTGGTGAACGGCACCCGGACGATCTCGTACTCGCCCGCGGGCTCGTCGACCTCGGGGCCGTGCCGCAGGGACGGGTCCATGGATTCCAGGCGGCAGACGAAGAAGTGCTGCACCTTCACGCCGGTCGTGCCCTCGTCCTCGCCGATGTGCTCCACCGTGTCGACGAAGCAGGGGACCACGTCGGAGATCTTGGCGCCGAGCTCCTCGTACACCTCACGGTGCAGGGCGTCGACGACGGTGGTGTCGTCCGGCTCGACCCCGCCCCCGGGAGTGACCCAGTAGGGATCGACACCGGGCTTGGTGCGCTTGATCAGGATCAGGTGGTCGCCGTCCAGCAGAACGGCGCGGGCGGTGCGCTTGACCACGGGTCGGACGGTCATGGGAGAAATGTGGCCCGGCTGGTTCCACGTGAAACATCACGGGCGCCTCTCGGTTCCACGGGCTCAGTTCCAGTCGGCGGCCGCGCGCATCAGCCACTCGTGGGCTCGGGCGATGTGCGACATCGCCAACGTGCCGGTCCGCACGATCAGGAAGTACGTCCGCAGCGGCGGCACCACGGGATCGTGCAGGGCGACGACGTCACCGCGCTCCAGCGCGTCGGCGCACAGATAGCGGGGCAGGACCGCGAGCCCGGCGCCGGCGACCGCGCAGGCGAGCACCGCCCGCAGGTCGGGGACGACGACCGTGCCCGGAGAGGCCGGACGGGCGTCGAAGACGGACGCCCAGTAACGGGCGACGAAGGGCAGCGATTCATGCACCTCGACCACGGGGATGCGTTGCAGGGCGAGTGCGGTGGTGCGGTGGGGCGGCCTTCCGTCACCGGACCGCACCGCCCAGCGGGGCGCGGCGACCAGGACGTGCTCCTCGTCGCAGAGCGGGGTCGCCGTGAGCAGCGCGCCGCGCGGACGGGCCGTGCCGATGGCCAGATCGTGATGCCCGGCGGCCAGGCCCTCCATGATCGCCTCTGCGTTCCCGAACGAGGCACGCAGGGCGAACGCCAGTCCGTCCTCGCCGGTGAGCCGCGTGAGCGCGGGCAGCGCTCGCTCGGCGATGAACTCGGGTGGTCCGGCGAGGTGCAGGGAACGCAGGGACGAGTCGATCTCCAGCCCGGTCTCGGCGATCTCCACCAGTGCGTCCAGGTGCGGTGCGGCCTTGTGGGCGAGTTCGTCCCCGATGGTCGTCGGCGTCACGCCCCGGGCCTGGCGCAGGAACAGAGGACGGCCGAGCTGCCGCTCCAACGTGCGGATCTGCGACGTGACGGCCGGCTGGGAGAGGCCGAGCAGGGCTGCCGCGCGCGTGAAGGAACCGGCTCGGTGCACGGTCACGAAAGTGCGCAGCAAGGCCAGATCCACGGCGGCCCCCCTCTGCTGTTCTCCTCCAGCCCTTCGGCCCGCGCCCAACTATAAATATGTCGATAGGTCGCTGTCGCTAGGGTGATTGGACACTGACACAGAGTCAACTAGCCTTGAACGCGCGGTTCTTCGCGCGCGGAACCGGAGGACGGTCCGAGCCACGAGGGGGGAGGCTCGGACCGTCCGTCGTATCGGGTCCACACGGCACGCAGGAGCGCGGCGGCGATCAGTCCGCCGATTCCTCCAGCGCGCGCAGCAGGTCCGCCACCAGGTCCTCGGGGTCCTCCGCACCGACCGAGAGCCGGACGAAGCCCTCCGGTACCGCGTCCCCGCCCCAGCGGCCGCGCCGCTCGGCCGTGGACCGCACCCCGCCGAAGCTCGTCGCGCCCTCCACGAGCCGCAAGGTCTCCAGGAAACGATCCGCACGCGCGCGTGAGGGCAGCGTGAACGAGACGACGCATCCATAGCGCAGCATCTGCTGCGAGGCGATCCTGTGCGAAGGGTCGTCCGGCAGCCCCGGGTACCGCAGCCCGGTGATCTCCGGGCGCGTCCGCAGGGCTTCGGCCACCCTGAGCGCGGTGGCGTTCTGCCGGTCCACGCGCAGCTGGAGGGTGGCGATCGAGCGGTGCGCGAGCCAGGCCTCCATGGGGCCCGGAATCGCGCCTACGATCTTGCGCCAGCGCCGTACGGCGGTCATCGCGGCGGCATCGCGGCCGGTCACGTAACCCAGGAGAACGTCGCCGTGGCCGGTCAGCTGCTTGGTGCCGCTGGCCACCGAGAAGTCGGCACCCAGCTCCAGCGGACGCTGCCCGAGGGGCGTGGCGAGCGTGTTGTCGACGGCCACCAGGGCGCCGTGCGCGTGGGCCGCCTCGGCCAGCCGCCGGACGTCGCAGACGTCGAGCCCGGGGTTCGAGGGGGTCTCGATCCACAGGAGCTTCGCCCCGTCCAGGACGTCGAGCTGGGCGTCCGCGCCGGTCGGCGCGGTGCGCACCTCGATGCCGTACGCCTCGAGCTGGGCGCGGACCAGGGGCAGCACCTGGTAGCCGTCGGCGGGCAGAACGGCCACGTCACCGGCGCGCAGCTGCGAGAAGAGCACCGCGGAGATCGCGGCCATGCCGGAGGCGAACACGAGCGTCTCGACGTCGTCCCGCCCGGGCGCCTCGAGCTCGGTGATGGCGCTCTCGAGACGGGACCAGGTCGGGTTCTCGTCCCGGCCGTAGGTGTACGGGCCGGTCGGCTCACCCGGCAGATGGAAGTGGGCGGCGAACACGGGGCCGGGCAAGGTCGGCTCGTGCTTGACGGGCTCGGGCAGCCCGGCCCGTACGGCGCGCGTACCGTCCCCGGTGTACGGACGGCCGTCCTCGCCCGTGCCGGCCCCGTCGTTGGTAGCGGAATCACTCATGCCGCCCGTCCCTCCACTTGCTCGTGTACCGCGGCGAGCAGTCCGGTGCTCGCCGCCTCCACCATCTCAAGGCATTCCTCGAAGCCGTCCGCGCCCCCGTAGTAGGGGTCCGGCACGTCGAGATCGGCACGGTCGGCGGCGGGATCGTAGGACCGCAGCAGCCGTACCTTGGCCGCGTCCTGTTCCGAGGGCGCGAGGCGGCGCAGTTCCCGCAGG
Source organism: Streptomyces sp. NPDC045956 (assembly GCF_056430705.1). Lineage (NCBI taxonomy): Bacteria > Bacillati > Actinomycetota > Actinomycetes > Kitasatosporales > Streptomycetaceae > Streptomyces > Streptomyces sp. NPDC045956. The sequence continues at coordinate 425,522 of NZ_JBWKKZ010000007.1, forward strand.
TGTTCCGCGTCGAGGGCGATCACCAGGTCCAGGTGGGAGAACCAGGCCGGCCGGAAACGGCGGGCCGTGTGGTCGAGGTGGTAGCCGTTCTCCTCCAGGACGGCCAGAGTGCGCGGGTCGGCGCCCTCGCCCTCGTGCCAGCCGCCGGTGCCGGCGCTGTCGGCCTCGACCAGGCCGTCCAGCCCGGCGTCCGCCACGCGCGCGTGGAAGACGGCTTCGGCCATCGGGGAGCGGCAGATGTTGCCCGTGCACACGAAGCAGACGCGGTAGGTCATCGGGATCAGTCCCCGTCGGGGAGGAACGCGTTGAGGGCCCAGGAGACGATCGAGATGATCAGGCCGCCCAGGACGGCGGTCCAGAACCCGTCGACGTGGAAGCTCACGTCGAGCATGTCCGCGACCCATGACGTCAGCAGCAGCATCAGCGCGTTGACCACCAGCGTGAACAGGCCGAGGGTCAGGATGAACAACGGGAAGGTCAACACCTGTACGACCGGCTTCACCAGCATGTTCACCAGGCCGAACAGCAGGGCGACCACGATCAGCGTGGCGGCCTTCTCGCCGGTACTGCCCCCGGTCAGTGTGATCTTGTCGAGCAGCCACACGGCGACCGCGAGGGCACCGGCGTTGGCGATCGTCTTGACTAGGAAATTCTTCATGTGTCTGATCGTGGCAGACGCGATCGGAAACGAACGGTGAGGCAGGGGCGGACGAGGCGATGAAGGCATTCCGGCTGGACGAACTGGAGGCGGAGCGTGCCGCCAACGACGGTGCCTACCTTCAGTTCCTGCGGGAGCGGAACATGTCGGTCGGTCTGTACGCCCTCGACGCGGGCACGGCCGACCCCCAGAAGCCGCACGCGCAGGACGAGGTGTACTTCGTGGTGAGCGGACGGGCCGCGATCACCGTGGGCATGGAGACCACGCAGGTCGCCCGCGGCAGCGTGGTGTACGTGCCGGCCGGGGTCGCCCACAAGTTCCACCACATCAGCGAGGATCTGAGGGTCCTGGTGGTGTTCTCTCCGCCCGAGAGCTGAGCCGCGCCCTCGGGGTTCCCTAGGGGATCGGTCAGGGTGAGACAAGGGCCGCGAGGGCCCCGCCGGCGCCTTCGCGGTCCTAGCATCGAGTGCAGTGCAACAGGTGATTCCCCGAGGGATCCCGGGCCGCTGGAGGTCCCGGCACTCGAACGGGCGGAAAGGTAAGGACGAGGGCGATGCGAGAGATCTTCACGGGACTGCCGTGGTGGGTGAAGTGGATCGCGGTGCCGGTCATCGCCCTGGTCGTGTTCGGCGGGCTGATCGCCAGCGTGGTCGGCTTCGTGGTCGAACTTCTGTTCAAACTGCTGGTCTTCGTCGCGCTCGTCGGCGGACTGATCTACGTCGTACGCAAGTTCATGTCGAGTTCGTCGTCGCGCAGCGACTGGTGAGAGTGGTGGGACACCGGTGGCGGTAACAGGAACCACCGGTTCCCTCGCGAGGGGGAAGTTTGCCGGACGGGCCGTCGGCGGTCGATGACCGGCGGTTAGAGTCCGGAACTCCACGCGGGGGCGACCCCGCGAGTGGCGTCCACCCCCACCCGTGTTCCCCGCACGGGCTATCCCTCGCGCCCCGGGAGTGCCCCCTTGGCCACGGCTGACACCGCGTCCGTCCCGCTCACCCTGCCCGCGCAGCCCCACTCGACGCCCCGGCCACCCGCCGTCCCTCCCGCGGACGCTCCCTCAGCGACCCTCATCGGCTCCGTGCAGCGGGCGATGCGCCTGATGGAGTGCGTCGCCGAGCACGCGTACGGGGCACCCGCCAAGCAACTGGCCCGGGAGACCGGGCTGGCGCTGCCCACGGCATACCACCTGCTGCGCACGCTGGTGCACGAGGGTTATCTGCGCCGGGAGAAGGGCCTGTTCTTCCTCGGTGAGGCCGCCGAGCGGCTGGGCAGCAGCGGGGCCGCGCAGAAACGTCGCAGCACGGTGGTCGACGCGCTGGCGCGCTGGCGGGACGCGATCGGCGTACCCCTGTACTACGCCATGTACCGGGACGGCGAGATCGACGTCCTGTGCGTCTCCGACACCCCGGCCAACCCCGCGGTGGAGGAGTGGGCGGACTTCCGCGAGACCGGGCACGCCCATGCCATCGGCCAGTGTCTGCTGTCGCAGCTGGACGAGGAGGCCCGCCGGGACCACCTCGACCGCTACCCGGTGCAGCCGGTCACGCCGTACACGGTGCGTGATGGCAATGCCATGCTCAAACGCCTGGAACGCATGCGCCGGATGACGCCGGTGGTCGAACGCCAGGAGTACGCACTGGGGACCGTCTGTGCCGCGATCCCGATCACCGTCGGCACCACCGCCGCGACCATGGCCTTGTCCCTGCCTGTCCATCAGGCCGATCGGCTGCTGCCCGCGGCGCAGCGATTGCAGGACGAAGTGGGACGGTTTCTGGGGTCACTCGCCCTCTCTATCAGTATCTGAAAACTCACTCCTTGTGATCTGGTGTGTACGTTGAGCAAGATGCCACCAGTGTTAGAGGTTTGATTCCCGGACAGTCGACGGCGAATGACGGGGTAGGCGATGGGCGAGTCCGTACAGGCAGAGGTCATGATGAGCTTTCTCGTGTCAGAGGAGCTCTCGTTCCGCATCCCGGTGGAGCTGGGGTACGAGACCTGTGATCCCTATGCCGTGCGACTGACCTTCCATCTGCCCGGGGACGCCCCGGTGACATGGGCCTTCGGCCGGGAGCTGTTGGTGGACGGAGTGGGCCGGCCGTGCGGTGACGGTGACGTGCGCATCGCGCCCGTCGATCCCGAGCCGCTCGCCGAGGTGCTGATCCGACTTCAGGTCGGCACCGACCAGGCGCTGTTCCGTTCGTCGGCGGCCCCCCTGGTGGCGTTCCTCGACCGGACCGACAAGCTGGTGCCGCTGGGGCAGGAAGGCGCGCTCGCCGACTTCGACGCCCACCTCGACGAGGCGCTGGACCGCATCCTGGCGGAGGAACAGAGCGCGGGCTGAACCGTTCCCGCAGCTCGACGGGGAGTGGCGTAACGCTTCACCGGAACAGGTCAGCGCTTGCGGCGGCGGCCCCGCCCGCCGCGTACGGGAGCAGCCCCCGCACCCGGTGCCGCTCCGGCCACCTGCGCCGCCGGCCGGTCGGCCGACACGACGAGGGCCGCGAGAGCGGTGGTCACCGGCACGGACGCCACCAGGCCGATCGATCCGACCAGGGTGCGCACGATCTCCTCCGCGACCAGTTCACTGTTGGCGACCGTCCCCACTCCGCTCTGCGCGATCGAGAACAGCAGCAGCAGCGGCAGCGCGGCGCCCGCGTAGGCGAGGACGAGTGTGTTGACGACCGAGGCGATGTGGTCACGGCCGATACGGATGCCGGCGCGGTAGAGCCCGCGCCAGCCCATCGTCGGGTTGGCCTCGTGCAGCTCCCACACCGCCGACGTCTGGGTGACCGTCACGTCGTCGAGCACGCCGAGCGAACCGATGATGACGCCGGCGAGCAGCAGACCGCTCATGTCGATCGTCGGGTACAGCCCGTGGATGAGCCCGGTGTTGTCGTCCGTGTTGCCGGTGAGCGCGGCCCAGCCGATGAACAGCGATCCGAGAACGCCGATGAGCAGCAACGAGATGAGGGTGCCGAGCACCGCGACGGACGTCCGGGCCGACAGGCCGTGGCACAGGTACAGCGCGATCAGCATGATGGCGCTGGCCCCGATGACCGCCACGACCAGCGGATTCGACCCCTGAAGGATCGCGGGCAGGATGAAGAAGTTCAGCAGCAGGAAGCTGATGGCCAGCGAGACGAGGGCCATGAGTCCCCGCAGCCGCCCGACGACCACGACGGCGAGCGCGAAGATGCCGGCGAGCAGGGCCAGCGGCAGTCGGCGGTTGATGTCGGTCACCGAGTACTGCAGGTCCTCGGGGGCGGAGGGCTCGTAGGCGACCACGACCTCCTGGCCCTGGTGCAGCTGCCGCGACTGGTCGGGCTGCACGATCTCGGTGAAGGTACGGCCCTTGTCCTTGCCGGTGTCGACGCGGATCGTCGCTCGCTTGCACTCGCCGTTCGCCCGCTGTACCGCGGAGGAGCCCTCGGCGGTGGAGGTGTCACCGGTCGGCGGGACGCCCGAGTTGCCGGCGGCCTGGCAGCTCAGCCCGACCACCTTGGTGACGGTGGCCTGCTGGGTCTGCCGGTCGAAGCCGACGCCCGTGCGCTCGTGCGGGGGCGCACCGCCCGGCCACAGCACCGCCAGCCCGACCAGCACCGCGGCGGTGAAGGGGATCAGGATCGCGGCGATGACCTTCCGCAGATGCCGGGACACGGGCGCGGCCGGGCCGTGACTGTGGGAGTGACCGTGGCCGCCACCGGTTCCGTGGCCTCCACCGCTGCCGGGACCGCCGTGGCCTCCGCCATCGCCGTGACTGCCATGGCCTCCGTCACCGCCATGACCGCCGTGACCGCCGTGAGCGAGGTGCCCGCCGCCCGTGTCGTATCTGCCGTCTCCCGCGCCCGGTGCGGCGTGAGGGCCGTGCGGGGCGGATCCGGCCGCGCGGCCGTCGCCGTTCTCGGCGCCCGGACCGCGGCGGGGCTCGTGCGGCGGGAAGGGAGGATGCTGCGGTGTGGTCACCGACCGATCATCGCAAGAACGAGGGGGGCCCTCTGTTCACCGCGCCCGAATTGACGCTAGCGTGGGGGCACCTTTGTACACGCGGGAGCTCGGAGCACCGGGCTGAGAGGGCGCTGACCTCCGTCCCAGCGATGTTTCACGGGAAACGTCACCGACACCGAGTGATGTTTGCCACGAAGCATCCGCAGACGGAAGCCGCTGCGTCGACCGCCGAACCTGTTACCGGGTAATGCCGGCGTAGGGAGTAGGTCTCATGACCATCAAGGACGCACGCACGCCTGCCTCCGCGCAGAACTCCTCCCAGGAGGAGCCCGCGGAGACCGGGAAGTCCATCGGCTGGCACAAGGCGTACGTCGAGGGCTCGCGCCCCGACCTGCGGGTGCCGGTCCGTCAGGTGCACCTCACCAACGGGCAGTCGGTCACGCTGTACGACACCTCCGGCCCGTACACCGATCCGCTCGTCGACACCGACGTCCGCAGGGGGCTGTCGCCGCTGCGGGAGAACTGGATCATCGCCCGCGGAGACACCGAGGAGTACGCGGGCCGCCCCGTCCGTCCCGAGGACGACGGGATCAAGCACACCTCTCCGCGGGGTGGCCTGCGCAACCTCGACGCCGTCTTCCCCGGCCGCCCGCGTCAGCCGCGGCGCGGCCGGGACGGCGGCGCGGTCACGCAGCTCGCGTACGCACGGCGCGGCGAGATCACCCCGGAGATGGAGTACGTGGCCCTCCGGGAGAACGTGTCCCCGGAAGTGGTCCGCGAGGAGATCGCGGCGGGCCGCGCCGTCCTGCCGGCCAACGTCAACCACCCGGAGATCGAGCCGATGATCATCGGCAAGCGGTTCCTGGTGAAGGTCAACGCCAACATCGGCAACTCGGCGGTGACGTCCTCCATCGAGGAGGAGGTCGAGAAGATGACCTGGGCGACCCGCTGGGGCGCCGACACGGTCATGGACCTGTCCACCGGCCGCAACATCCACACCACCCGCGAGTGGGTGCTGCGCAACTCGCCCGTCCCCATCGGAACGGTGCCGCTCTACCAGGCCCTGGAGAAGGTCGACGGCCGCGCCGAGGAGCTGACCTGGGAGATCTACAAGGACACGGTCATCGAGCAGGCCGAACAGGGCGTGGACTACATGACGGTCCACGCCGGAGTGCGCCTGGCGTACGTACCGCTCACGGCGAACCGCAAGACCGGCATCGTCTCGCGCGGCGGCTCGATCATGGCGGCTTGGTGTCTGGCGCACCACAGGGAGTCGTTCCTGTACGAGAACTTCGAGGAACTCTGCGAGATCCTCGCCGCCTACGACGTCACCTACTCCCTCGGCGACGGACTGCGGCCGGGCTCGATCGCGGACGCCAACGACGAGGCGCAGTTCGCGGAGTTGCGTACGCTCGGGGAACTCAACACGATCGCCAAGCGTTTCCACGTACAGACCATGATCGAAGGCCCGGGCCACGTCCCGATGCACAAGATCAAGGAGAACATCGACCTTCAGCAGGAGATCTGCGATGAAGCTCCGTTCTATACGCTCGGCCCGCTGACGACGGACGTCGCGCCGGCGTACGACCACATCACTTCCGGCATCGGTGCCGCGATGATCGCCTGGTGGGGCACGGCCATGCTCTGCTACGTCACGCCCAAGGAGCATTTGGGCCTGCCCAACCGTGACGACGTCAAGACCGGCGTCATCACCTACAAGATCGCCGCCCATGCCGCCGACCTCGCCAAGGGGCACCCAGGTGCACAGGAGTGGGACGACGCGCTGTCCGACGCCCGGTTCGAGTTCCGCTGGGAGGACCAGTTCAACCTGGCCCTCGACCCCGACACGGCCCGCCAGTTCCACGACGAGACCCTGCCGGCCGAGCCTGCCAAGACGGCCCACTTCTGCTCGATGTGCGGGCCGAAGTTCTGTTCGATGAAGATCTCGCAGGACATCCGACGGGAGCACGGGGGCAGCAAGTCCGAGATCGAGGAGGGCATGGCCCAGAAGTCGAAGGAGTTCGCCGCCGCCGGCAACCGGGTCTACCTGCCGATCGCCGACTGAGTCGACTGAGTCGACTGAGCCGACGGCTCCGGTGACGAAGGGGGCGGACCGCCGGGCCTGCCCCCTCCCCACCGGGGACCCGCCTCGGCAGACTGGGCGTATGACAGCCACATCCCTGAGCAAGGGTGCCAATCTCGCCGTCGACTCCCCCGCGGTGCGCGTCGAGCTCGTCTGGTCCGCCGGGCCGGGCGTGCCCGAGGTCGACGCGTCCGCGCTGTTGCTCACAGCGGCCGGACGGGTCCGGGACGACGGGGACTTCGTCTTCTACAACCAGCCCCGCCACACGTCCGACGCGGTGCGGCATCTGGGCAAACAGGGCGGTGCAGGCACGGCCGCGGACGTGACCACCGACGCCGTCGAAGTGGACCTGCGCGAGGTCGAAGCGGCCGTCGACCGGATCGTCCTGTGCGCCTCGGCGGACGGTGGGACCTTCGGCCAGGTGCCGGGGCTGTCCCTGCGGTTGCTGGACGCGGGCACCCGTGCCGAGCTGGCGCGGTTCGACATGACGGCCGGGACGGAGACAGCCCTGGTCGGCGGTGAGCTGTACCGGCGCCAGGGGAAGTGGAAGTTCCGCGCGGTCGGTCAGGGGTACGCCTCCGGGCTGGCCGGGGTGGCCACCGACTTCGGCATCACCGTCGACGACGCGCCGCCCGTCTCCGCGCCCGCCGCCGCCCGGCCCACGACGCAGACGCCCCCGGCTCCCCCGCCCCCTCCGGTCTCCACGCCGCCGGCACCCCCCGCGACACCGGCACCGGCAGCCGGCAGCGCAGGACCCCGCCTGACGAAGGGGGAGGAACGCCTGCCCGTCGACATGCGCAAGCGGCTGTCCCTGCGCAAGGAGCAGGTCGCGGTCAGCCTGAGCAAGCACGGGGCCGCCGGTGCCACCGCGCGCGTCGTCCTCGTCCTCGACGCGTCGGGGTCCATGTCCTTCCTCTACTCCAAGGGCGTCGTCGCCGACGTCGTGGAGCGGATGGCCGCCGTCGCGGCGCAACTCGACGACGACGGCGAGATGCAGGCCTGGACCTTCGCGTCGAACCCGGCACGCCTGCCCGACCTCCGCCTCGGTGAGCTGCCCGAGTGGCTGCGGCTGCACGTACGCGTGGGCGAGATCAGCCTCTTCCGCCGCGGGAGGAAGAAGGGCCTGCACCCCGAGCAGGTCGACATGCGCGCCGTCGGCATCCAGAACGAGGAGCAGAAGGTCATCGCCGAGGTGCGTGCCTTCGTCCGCGACAACCCGGCGTCGGCTCCCACGCTCGTGCTCTTCTTCTCCGACGGCGGCGTCTACCGCAACGCCGAGATCGAGCGGGAGCTGCGGGAGGCGGTGGAGGAACCCGTCTTCTGGCAGTTCGTCGGGCTCGGGCGGTCCGACTACGGGGTCCTCGAACGGTTCGACACCCTGCCGGGCCGACGCGTCGACAACGTGGGCTTCTTCGCCGTGGACGACATCGGCACCGTCCCCGATCCGGAGCTGTACGACCGCCTGCTGTCGGAGTTCCCGTCGTGGATCACTGCCGCCGGCCGGGCGGGCATCCTCTGACCCGTTGCCCGCCCAGGCCGGAGGCTACTCGGGCCGGTGATCCGGGCCGCCGAAGTCCGGGCTGCTGAAGTCCGGACTCGAATAGCTCGGACGCTGCGACGCGCCTCGGCCCTCCCCGGGACTCGTGAACCCCGGTCGGCCGTAACCCAGGTGCGGCATGCGGCTCGTGGGTGCCGCGGGCCCCGTGGGGTGCAGGGCCGTGTTACCCGGGGCCGCCAGCGCCTCCCGCAGGAACGGCAGGATGCCCCGTTCCAGCAGGGCCTCGCGCCAGGCGTCCCGGGCCCGGGCCACCTCCTCGTCGAGTTCGCCGTACGGGCCGGGCTCGGTCGAGGAGTGGTTGCGCAGCGCGGTGAGCAGCAGCCCCACCGCGGCGACGAGGATCGCCACCGCGGTCATGGCGCCGAACACCCAGCCGGTGGTGAGCATGGTCTGCGCGAAGGCCTGCCCCGGATCGAGCATCTTGAGGATGTACCCGACGAGCAGGAAGATCGCCGCGGCGGTACCGGCCAGGACCGGCGCCAGGACGGCGACGACGGCGACGGCACCCGCGCCGGTCGCCTCGGCGACCTCGCCCACGGTGGCGGCCAGTCCCCCCGCGCCCGTGCCCGACTCCTCGGAGCCGGACTCGCGCGTGGCGGGCGTCCCGGTGGACGGCGCCGGCCGGCGCAGTTCCTCGCGGGCCTTCACGTAGTGCCGGTACTCGGTCGTGGCCGCCGCGGTGATGAGGGCGGTCGCGTTGAGTGCCATGGTGCGCAGTTGTTCGGTGTTCAGCCGCTGTCCGAGTGCGGCCAGTTCCGGGCGGTGTGGTGCGGAGCGCAGCGCCTCGTCGAGGATCCGCTCGTACTCCTGGCGGTCCTCGTTCGGCAGGTGCTGCGGAACGCTGTTCATGTGCATCCCCCGATGCTCCGTAGGGCTTGGGGCTCGCATGCCAACGAGCCGTCGGGCAGAAACGGAGGGGAGCCTGCTACGGATAAGCCGATGGTAGAGCGGTGACGGTGGCGGGTGACAGGGGGTTTCCAGAAATTGGGTGCCGACCTGTACACGCGCCACTGCCGCCCGGAGCGCCCGGGAAACGGTCAGACGTCGAGCGGCAGTTGCTGGACCAGCAGCTTTCCGGCCATGGTCACCCCGCCGTCCATCGCGATGGCCAATCCGTCCGCGTAGACGTGAGGTCCTTCGACAGCGGTACGCGTGTCGTCCTCGCCGTCCTCGGAGCCGACCTCGCCCAGCAGGTAGGGGATGGGGCTGTGGCCGTGGACGATGCGGGTGCCGCCGTACGTGTCCAGCAGGGAGCGCACGGCGTCGGCGCCGCCCTCGTCGCGGAAGGAGAAGCGCTTGGTGAACTTGCGGAACAGGTCCCACACCTCTTCCGCGTCGTTGCGCGTGAGCGCCTCGCGGACGGTGTCGTTGACCTCCTCGATGGAGCGGCCGTAGTCGAGGTAGGTGGTGGTGTCGGAGTGGACCAGCAGGTGCCCGTCGACCTCTTCGAGGGCGTCGAGGCGGGCCATCCACTGCAGGTGGTGGTCCTGCAGACGGTCCATGTCGGTCTTCTGCCCGCCGTTCAGCAGCCAGGCTGCCTGGAAGGTGGCGGTGCCCGCACCGGAGTTGACGGGGGTGTCGCCGAACCGCTTGGCGCCGAGCAGCAGCAGCTCGTGGTTTCCCATCAGCGCCTTGCAGTAGCCGCCGGCCGCGGCGGCCTCGGCGGACAGCCGCATCACCAGGTCGATGACGCCGATCCCGTCCGGGCCGCGGTCGGTGAAGTCACCGAGGAACCACAGGCGCGAGGTCCCCGCGCACCACTGGCCCGCCTCGTCGACGAGGCCCTTCTCCCGCAGGGCGGCCAGCAGCTCGTCGAGGTATCCGTGCACGTCACCGACGACGAACAGCGGCCCCTGCCCCGTGGCGGCCTGCTGCACCACCACCGGTTCGGGATCCACGGCCACCTGGACCGTGTCACCCCGGCGGATGACGGGCAGATCCCGCTGAGTGGGTGTGTACCCCTCCGGATAGGGCTCCGCGTCCCTGGCCTCGGAAGGCGGCGCGACCTCGCTCACCTGCGCGCCGGAGCCGGCGTACGGAGCGGTCTCGTGGACGTACGCGGGCACCCGGAAGTCGCGCACCGTCGCCGTCCGCTCCACCTCGGGTCCCTGACTGGCCCCCTGAGTCATCGACCCCTCCACCATCGCGCCGCATCTGCACCGCTTCGGACTGCCTGGTCGCAGCGGCCCGCGGTGTGTGGGCCCATCATAGGAATGCGGATCGCGCTGTGTGATGACCCAGGGGTGGTGAATCGGAACAGGACTCCGCTTCACCGCGGCTTTCGCCCCGATTGGGCCGGTCTTGGTCATCCGCAGAGGTGACGCGGTCACGCTCCGGCCGTGCCGGCCCGGCGCTGCTACTCGCGCTCGGGTGACCGCGGGGGACTGACCGTCGTGCGGGGCGGACGGCGCTGCGACGACGTACGGACGATCAGCTCGGTCGGTATCACCTGCTCGACCGGCTGCTCCGAGTCGAGTCCCTCGATGGCGTCGATGAGGACCTGGACCACCGCCGTGCCGATGCGGCGGGGCTTGAGCGACAACGTGGTGATCGGCGGCTCGGTGCTGGCGTAGACGGTGGACTCGCTGCAGCAGACGAGCAGCAGGTCCTCGGGGACACGCAGCCCGTAGCGGCGGGCGGCGGCGAGCAGGTCGGTGCCGTTCGGGTCGAAGAGGCCGTAGACGGCGTCGGGCCGGTCCGGGCGGGCCAGCAGTCGGTCGGCGGCGACGGCGCCGGCGCACGGGTCGTGTGCCGGGTAGGCCTCGTAGACCGGGTCCTGCCCGACACGCTCGCACCAGTGGAGGTAGGCGGTGGTCGACAGGTGGGTGTACGTGTCGGTCGTGGTGCCGGTGAGCAGGCCGATCCTGCGGGCGCCGGCGTCCGCGAGGTGGTCGAGGATGCCGAGCACGGCGGCCTCGTGGTCGTTGTCGACCCAGGCGGTCACGGGGAGCGTGCCGGCCGGACGGCCGTCGGACACGACGGGTAAGCCCTGCCGTACCAGCTCGCTGACGACCGGGTCGTGGTCGGAGGGATCGATGACGACCGTGCCGTCGAGCGCGACGTTGGACCACACGTCGTGACGGGAGGTCGCCGGGAGGATCACGAGGGCGTAGCCGCGGGCGAGCGCGGCCGACGTGGCGGCGCGCGCCATCTCGGCGAAGTACGCGAACTCGGTGAAGGTGAAAGGTTCATCCCCGTACGTCGTCACGGTCAGGCCGATCAGTCCCGACTTGCCGGTGCGGAGCGTGCGGGCGGCCGCCGAGGGCCGGTAGCCCAGTCGGTCGGCGACCTCGCGCACGTGGCGCCGGGTGGCATCCGGGAGTCGGCCCTTGCCGTTGAGGGCGTCGGAGACGGTCGTGATGGAGACTCCGGCGGCGGCGGCCACGTCCCTGATGCCCGCCCGACCCGGCCGGCTGCCTCGACGGGAGGTTTCCGCGCGGCTCACCTGGTGCTTCCCTGCTGCTGTCATGGCGAGCCGATAGTAGGGCTCATGGGGCGGGGTAGGGCGGACGCATATGCACGCGTTGACAGTCACGTTTCTGCATGATCATCAAGGGCGAACAGCCATGGAAAGCACGCCAGTTGGCGTATACCGACCCAGTATCTGACGTGTCGACCACCGAGGGCCTGCCCCGTGGCGGATGTTGCGAAGAGGTCTCAACTCACCTGCACGGGGGATGCGCGCCACGGCGCGAGCCACCGGCGCGTAGATATATGTGCGGCGCGCCCCCCGAATCGTGCGCCTTCGTGCACTGATGCCCCTGATGCCAGTGTGACGGAGGAGGTCCGGCCTCCCCTATACGCAGGGGCGCCGAATCCTCTTAAGGTGAGGAGTATTCGACGGTGGTGGTCATGAGGAGGACTGCGGTGAGTGAGACGAGCCCCAAGCTGCGTGCCGAGCTGGAGGGAATCCCCACCTACAAGCCGGGCAAGCCCGCCGCGGCCGACGGCCCGGTGGCCTACAAGCTGTCCTCCAACGAGAACCCGTACCCGCCCCTGCCGGGCGTGATGGAGACGGTGACGGCCGCGGCCTCGTCGTTCAACCGGTACCCGGACATGGCCTGTACGGCCCTGATGAGCGAGCTGTCGGACCGGTTCGGCGTTCCTCTCTCCCACCTGGCCACCGGTACCGGATCGGTGGGCGTGGCCCAGCAGCTGATCCAGGCGACCTCGGGGCCGGGTGACGAGGTGATCTACGCCTGGCGTTCCTTCGAGGCGTACCCGATCATCACGCAGATCAGTGGCGCGACCTCCGTGCAGGTGCCCCTGACGGCCGGCGACGTGCACGATCTGGACGCGATGGCGGCCGCGATCACCGACCGGACCCGGCTGATCTTCGTCTGCAACCCCAACAACCCGACGGGCACGGTGGTACGGAGGGCCGAGCTGGAGCGTTTCCTCGACCGGGTGCCGAGTGACGTCCTGGTGGTCCTCGACGAGGCGTACCGCGAGTTCATCCGCGACCCCGAGGTCCCGGACGGCGTCGAGATCTACCGCCGGCGGCCCAACGTCTGCGTCCTGCGGACCTTCTCCAAGGCGTACGGCCTCGCCGGCCTCCGGGTCGGCTTCGCGATCGCCCACGAGCCGGTGGCGGCGGCGCTGCGCAAGACGGCGGTGCCGTTCGGGGTCAGCCAGATCGCGCAGGAGGCGGCGATCGCCTCGCTGCGTGCCGAGGACGAGTTGATCGGCCGGGTCGGCTCGCTGGTGTGCGAGCGCACGCGCGTGGTCGACGCGTTGCGCGCGCAGGGCTGGACGGTGCCGGAGACCCAGGCCAACTTCGTGTGGCTGCGGCTGGGGGAGCGGACGGTCGCCTTCGCGGGCGCGTGCGAGCGGGCCGGTGTGGTGGTCCGACCGTTCCCGGGCGAGGGTGTGCGGGTGACGGTCGGGGAGAGCGAGGCGAACGACATCTTCCTGAAGGTGTCGGAGGAGTTCCGCCAGGAGATGTAGGCCGTCGTGCGGCCGGTCGGACTGTGCGGCGGTCAGGTGCGCTGCACAGTCCTAGGCGTCGACGAGTTCGACGCGTACCGGGTCGCCGTTGCGCACGGTGGCCAGCAGGCGCGGGTCGCCGTCGAGGCGCCCGAGCACGTTGCAGGGACTCGCCAGGCGGCACTCGTCGCCCAGCGAGATCGGCGTGGGCCCGTACGGGAGCGCCAGAGCGTCGCCGTCGGTCCAGAACGCGACCGTGCCCGGTTCTACGACCTGCCGGGCGTCCGTTTCACGTGAAACCGACATGCCTGTGTCGAAGTACACCTCTTCGCCCCAGGTATGGGCGGAGGCGGTGAGCGGCAGGACCGTCAGGAGGGCCTGCGCGGTCGGCGTGTCGTCGAGTACCGCGGTGAGGTGACCCGCGGGCCATGAGATCCGTAGCTTCATGCGGCGGATTCAACAAGATGTTGAAGTCCTTGCCAAGGGGTTGACGTCACAGGGGGCCCCCCTTCCGGTGCCGAAAAGCTGTAAGTCATAATTGCTTGTGAATGTGAACGCGTTCACAAGCGTGTCCCGGTTGCGCCCGAGATAGGTGTGACATACACGCTCAAACTGCCGCTGACACGGCGAGTGGCAACGCAAGGAGAGTGACGACGTGGACTTGGCTCTGGCGCCGGAGACGCTGGCGCGATGGCAGTTCGGCATCACGACCGTCTACCACTTCCTGTTCGTCCCGCTGACGATCTCGCTGGCCGCCCTCACGGCCGGTCTGCAGACCGCCTGGGTCCGTACCGAGAAGGAGAAGTACCTCAGGGCCACCAAGTTCTGGGGCAAGCTCTTCCTGATCAACATCGCCATGGGTGTCGTCACCGGCATCGTGCAGGAGTTCCAGTTCGGCATGAACTGGTCGGACTACTCCCGCTTCGTCGGTGACGTCTTCGGAGCCCCGCTCGCTTTCGAGGCGCTGATCGCCTTCTTCTTCGAGTCCACCTTCATCGGCCTGTGGATCTTCGGCTGGGACAAGCTGCCCAAGAAGATCCACCTGGCCTGCATCTGGATGGTCTCGATCGGCACCCTGCTGTCGGCCTACTTCATCCTCGCGGCCAACTCCTGGATGCAGCACCCCGTCGGCTACCGGATCAACGAGGAGAAGGGCCGCGCAGAGCTGACCGACTTCTGGGCGGTGCTGACGCAGAACACCACCCTCAACCAGGTCTTCCACAGCTTCTCGGCGGCCTTCCTGACGGGCGGCGCCTTCATGGTCGGCATCGCCGCCTTCCACCTGATGCGCAAGAAGCACATCCCGGTGATGCGGACCTCGCTCCGGCTCGGTCTGGTCACCCTGGCGGTCGGCGGCATGCTCACCGCGATCAGCGGCGACACCCTCGGCAAGGTCATGTACGAGCAGCAGCCGATGAAGATGGCGGCAGCCGAGGCCCTGTGGGACGGTGAGGAACCGGCGCCCTTCTCGGTCTTCGCCTACGGGGACGTCGACGAGGGCCACAACAAGGTCGCCCTGGAGATCCCCGGCCTGCTGTCCTTCCTGGCCCACAGCGACTTCGACTCGTACGTGCCCGGCATCAACGACACCAACAAGGCCCTTCAGGAGAAGTTCGGCCCGGGTGACTACAAGCCCATCGTCCCCGTCGCCTACTGGGGCTTCCGCTGGATGATCGGCTTCGGCATGGCGTCCTTCTCCCTCGGTCTGCTGGGCCTGTGGCTGACACGGAAGAAGTTCCTGCTGCCGGCCGCTCTGCGCACCGGTGAGGACGAGGTGCCGCATCTGGTGCTCTTCCGCCAGCCGCTCGGCGCGAGACTCACCCGCCTGTACTGGCTCCTGGCCCTGTGGACGATGGCGTTCCCGCTGATCGCCAACTCCTGGGGCTGGATCTTCACCGAGATGGGCCGGCAGCCCTGGGTCGTCTACGGCGTGATGCAGACCCGCGACGCGGTCTCCCCCGGTGTGTCCCAGGCGGAGGTCATCATCTCGATGGTCGTCTTCACCACGCTCTACGCCATCCTCGCCGTCATCGAGGTCAGGCTGCTCGCCAAGTACGTCAAGGCGGGCCCGCCCGAACTCACCGAGGCCGACCTCAACCCGCCCACGAAGATCGGCGGCGACCTGCGGGACGCCGACAAGCCGATGGCCTTCTCCTACTAGGCCGAGGGAGCCGCATCGTCATGGAACTGCACGACGTCTGGTTCGTTCTGATCGCCGTCCTGTGGACCGGCTACTTCTTCCTGGAGGGCTTCGACTTCGGGGTCGGTGTGCTGACCAGGCTGCTCGCCCGGAACCGGGCCGAGAAGCGCGTGCTGATCAACACCATCGGCCCGGTGTGGGACGGCAACGAGGTGTGGCTGCTCACGGCCGGCGGCGCGACCTTCGCCGCGTTCCCCGAGTGGTACGCCACGCTCTTCTCCGGGTTCTACCTTCCGCTGCTCGTCATCCTGGTCTGCCTCATCGTCCGGGGCGTCGCCTTCGAGTACCGGGTGAAGCGCCCCGAGGAGCGCTGGCAGCGCAACTGGGAGACAGCGATCTTCTGGGCCTCGCTGATACCGGCCTTCCTGTGGGGCGTGGCCTTCGGCAACATCGTCGGGGGCGTGAAGATCGACCGGGACCTGGAGTACGTCGGCTCCGTCTGGGAGCTGCTCAACCCGTACGCCCTCCTGGGCGGCCTGGTCACGCTGACGCTGTTCACCTTCCACGGAACGGTGTTCACCGCACTCAAGACCGTCGGCGAGATCCGGGTGCGGGCACGGGCGCTGGCCCTGCGGGTCGGTCTCGTGGCGGCGGTGCTGGCCCTGGCCTTCCTGCTCTGGACGCAGTTCGACAACGGTGACGGCAAGAGCCTGGTCGCTCTCGTGGTGGCCGTCGCCGCGCTCGTCGTCGCGCTGCTGGCCAACCAGGCCGGGCGTGAGGGCTGGTCGTTCGCCCTCTCCGGCCTCACCATCGTGGCCTCCGTGGCGATGCTCTTCCTGACGCTCTTCCCGAACGTCATGCCGTCCACCCTGGACGCGGACTGGAGCCTCACCGTCACCAACGCCTCGTCCAGTCCCTACACCCTCAAGATCATGACCTGGCTGGCCGTGGTCGCCACACCGGTCGTCCTGCTCTATCAGGGCTGGACCTACTGGGTGTTCCGCAAGCGGATCGGCACGCAGCACCTCGCCGAAGCCGCGCACTGAGTCCGAAGGGGTGCATCACGTGGCACAGCATCATGTTTCACGTGAAACGCACCCTCGGGACGGGAGGGCATGTTTCACGTGAAACCCATCGACCCACGTCTTCTGCGGTACGCCCGCGCGACCCGGTTCTTCCTGATGGCGGTCGTCGTCCTGGGCGCGATCGGCGCCGGGCTCCTCGTCGCCCAGGCGATGCTCATCGCCGAGGTGGTGGTGGGTGCCTTCCAGCACGGCCTCACGGTGGCCGAACTCCGCACGCCCGTGCTGCTCCTGGTGGCCGTCGCCTGCGGGCGGGCCCTGGTCGGCTGGCTGACCGAACTGGCCGCGCACCGAGCGAGCGCGGCGGTGAAGTCGGAGCTGCGGGGCCGGCTGCTGGAGCGGGCGACCGCGCTCGGTCCCGGCTGGCTCAGCGGGCAGCGGACCGGATCGCTGGTCGCGCTGGCCACCCGCGGAGTCGACGCCCTCGACGACTACTTCTCGCGCTATCTGCCGCAACTGGGGCTCGCGGTCGTCGTGCCCGTGGCGGTGCTGGCCCGCATCGTCACCGAGGACTGGGTCTCGGCGGCCGTCATCGTCGGCACCCTGCCGCTCATCCCGCTCTTCATGGTGCTGATCGGCTGGGCCACACAGACCCGTATGGAGCGGCAGTGGCGTCTGCTGTCCCGGCTGTCCGGGCATTTCCTCGACGTGGTCGCGGGGCTGCCGACGCTGAAGGTCTTCGGACGGGCCAAGGCACAGGCCGAGTCGATCAAGCGCATCACCGGCGAGTACCGGCAGGCGACCATGCGGACGCTGCGGATCGCCTTCCTGTCGTCCTTCGCGCTGGAGCTGCTCGCCACGCTCTCCGTGGCGCTCGTCGCCGTCACCATCGGCATGCGGCTGGTCCACGGTGACATGGCCCTGTACGACGGTCTGGTGGTCCTCGTGCTCGCGCCCGAGGCCTATCTGCCGCTGCGGCAGGTGGGGGCGCAGTACCACGCGACGGCCGAGGGGCTCGCCGCCGCCGAGGAGATCTTCGAGGTACTGGAGCGCCCCGTACCGGCGAGGGGGACCGGCCGGGTACCGGCGGACACCGCCTTGTCCTTCGAGGATGTGACGGTGCGCTATCCCGGACGCGCCGCGGACGCGGTGACGGGGGTGCGCTTCACCGTCCGGCCCGGGGAGACGGTCGCCCTCGTCGGTCCGAGCGGGGCGGGAAAGTCGACGCTGCTCAACGCCCTCCTCGGCTTCGTGCGACCGGCCGGGGGGCGGATCCGTATCGGGGGAGCCGAGCTCGACAGCCTCGACCTGGCGCAGTGGCACGCCCGCGTCGCCTGGGTGCCGCAGCATCCGCACCTCTACGCCGGCACCATCGCCGAGAATGTACGGCTGGCCCGGCCGGACGCCGACGACGACGCCGTACGGCGCGCGCTGCGGGACGCGGGCGCGCTGACGTTCGTGGACGCGTTGCCCGAGGGGACGGGGACGGTGCTCGGGGAGGACGGGGCCGGGCTGTCCGCCGGACAGCGACAGCGGCTGGCGCTGGCCCGGGCGTTCCTCGCGGACCGGCCGGTCCTGCTCCTCGACGAGCCGACGGCCGCTCTGGACGGGGCCACCGAGGCCGAGGTCGTGGCCGCCGTGCGAAGGCTGGCCGAGGGGCGGACGGTCCTGCTGGTGGTGCACCGCCCGGCCCTGCTGGAAGTGGCCGACCGCGTGGTGCGGTTGGAGGAGCCCGTCCCCGCCGTCGCGGCCGACGGCTCTCGAGGGGCACCGGCCGCGCGCGCTCTCGACGAGGCATCCGGAAGCGCGGCTGCGGTGTCCCCCGGCGCGCCGGCCTCTGCGCCGGTGCCCCGAGGCGGTGTCCTCGCCAGGGTGCGCGCGATGTCCGCGGCGCGGCGCGGGCGGCTCGGCCTGGCCCTGCTGCTCGGCAGTGCGGCCCTCGGCAGTGCCGTCGGCCTGATGGCCACTTCCGGATACCTGATCTCACGGGCCTCCGAGCAGCCGCCCGTGCTCTACCTGATGGTGGCCGTGACGGCCACGCGTGCCTTCGGCATCGGGCGGGCCGTCTTCCGGTACGCCGAGCGGCTCGTGTCGCACGACGCGGTGCTGAGGATGCTCGCCGACACCCGGGTCGCCGTGTACCGGCGCCTGGAGCGGCTCGCGCCCGCGGGGCTGCGCCGCAGCCGACGGGGTGACCTGCTGTCCCGGCTGGTCGCCGACGTCGACGCGTTGCAGGACTACTGGCTGCGCTGGCTCCTGCCCGCCGCGTCCGCGGTGGTGGTCTCGGCGGCGTCGGTCGGCTTCACGGCCTGGTTGCTGCCGGAGGCCGGCGCAGTGCTGGCGGTGGGGCTGCTGGCGGCCGGAGTCGGCGTCCCGATGGTCACCGGCCTCGTCTCGCGCCGGGCCGAGGGCCGGCTGGCGCCCGCCCGTGGCCTGCTCGCCACCCGGGTGACCGACCTGCTCAGCGGCACCGCCGAGCTGACTGTCGCCGGCGCACTGCCCGCGCGGTCCGCCGAGACGCGCCGGGCCGACGGCGCGCTCACCCGGATCGCCTCGCGCGCCGCCACCGCCACGGCGGTGGGGGACGGGCTCACGGCCCTGGTGTCCGGGCTGACCGTCGCGGGCGCCGCCGTCGTAGGGGTCCAGGCGGTTGCCGACGGGCGGCTCGCCGGGGTGGCCCTGGCCGTCGTCGTGCTGACTCCCCTGGCGGCCTTCGAGGCCGTACTGGGGCTTCCGCTGGCCGTTCAGTACCGGCAGCGCGTGCACCGGAGCGCCGAGCGGGTGTACGAGGTGCTCGACGCCCCCGAGCCCGTACGGGAGCCGGAGACGCCACGGCAGGCGCCCGCGTCACCGTTCCCGGTCGTCCTGAAAGGGCTGGCCGCGCGCCACTCCGGGCAGGACCGGGACGCCGTGGCGCAGCTCGACATGACCCTGGCGGAGGGACGCCGGGTCGCCGTGGTCGGGCCGTCCGGGTCCGGCAAGACGACGCTGGCCCAGGTGCTGCTGCGGTTCCTCGACGCGGACGCGGGCTCCTACACGCTGGCCGGTGTCGACGCCTACGCCCTGGCCGGTGACGACGTACGGCGGCTCGTCGGACTGTGCGCCCAGGATGCGCACCTCTTCGACAGCTCGGTGCGCGAGAACCTGCTCCTGGCCAGGAAGGAGGCCACCGAGGACGAGCTGCGCGACGCCCTGGCGCGAGCCCGGCTGCTGGAGTGGGCCGACAGCCTGCCCGAGGGCCTGGACACACTGGTCGGGGAGCACGGCGCCCGGTTGTCCGGCGGGCAGCGGCAGCGACTGGCGCTGGCTCGTGCGCTGCTCGCCGACTTTCCGGTCCTGGTGCTGGACGAGCCCGCCGAGCACCTGGACCTGCCGACCGCCGACGCGCTCACCGCCGATCTGCTGGCCGCCACCGAGGGCCGTACGACCCTGCTGATCACGCACCGGCTGGCGGGCCTGGGGGCCGTGGACGAGGTGATCGTGCTGGACGAGGGCCGGGTGGTCCAGCGGGGGACGTACGCGGAGCTGGCCGCGGTGCCGGGGCCGCTGCGGGCGATGGCCGAGCGTGAGGCGGCGTCGGAGCTTCTGGTCGGAGCGCGGTGAGGAACGGTCCGTGCCGATTCTCCGGAGCACTCCAGGAATCCGACTTTCCCGAACAAAAAGGTCTCATTAGGCTCGGGTCATGCCCTCAGGACCCTCTCCCGGCACCCCGCAGCCCCGGCACGGAGCCACGGCCGAGTTCCTGGCGCGGGTACCGAGACTGCTGGACGCGATGCGGTCGGTGGGCAGCGGACTGGAACTGCACTCCACCCTGCACCGGATCTGCGAGACCGCGGCCGACCTGGCCGACGCCCGGTACGCGGCCATCGGCGTCGTGGACGAGGACGGTGAAGGCCTCGCGGCGTTCGTGCACCACGGCGTCGACGAGGCGACCGCCCGGCGGATCGGCCATCTGCCCGACGGCCGCAAGGGCCTGCTGGGCGCACTCATCCGCGACCCGGCGCCGGTCCGGCTCACGGACCTGACCGACGATCCGCGCTCCTGTGGCTTCCCCGAGCACCATCCGCGGATGCGCGGCTTCCTCGGTGTGCCCATCCGCGTCCAGGGCGAGGTCTTCGGCAACCTGTACGTGACCGACAAGCGGGCCGGAGCGCCGTTCGACGACTACGACCTCGCCATGGTCCGGGTCCTGGCCACGGAGGCCGGCATCGCCATCGGCAACGCGCGGCTGTACGAGGCCGCCCAGCGGCGGGAGCGCTGGATCGACGGGTCGGTCGCCGTCACCACCGCCCTGCTGTCCGGTGGTGACGGCGACGAGGCCCTCCAGACCGTCGCCGAACAGGCACGCCGGCTGTCCGGAGCGGCGGCCGGGATCGTGCTGCTGCCGGCCGACGGGAGTGGCCTGGAGATCGTGGCCGTGTCGGCGGAGCGTCCCGCGGACGTCCTGGGCACTGTCATCCCGGCGGACAACGGCGTCGTCGGTGAACTCCTTGCCGGACGGTCCGTGTTCGTGGACGACGCCGCCACCGACCGGCGCCTGGAGGCCGGACCGGTACGCGCCTACGGGCCGATCATGCTGCTGCCCCTGCGCCGGGACGCGCGGGTGCTCGGAGCCCTCGTCATGCCCCGCGCCCGGGGCGAGCACCCCTTCACGCGCACGGAGCGAGCGCTCGGCGAACGGTTCGCCGCACAGGCCGCGCTGGCGCTGATGATGGCCGACGCCCAGCGTGACCGGGAACGGCTCGCGGTGTACGAGGACCGCGACCGCATCGCGCGGGACCTGCACGACCTCGTCATCCAGCGGCTGTTCGCCACGGGGATGATGCTGGAGAGCGCTCGGCGCGGCTCCACCGTCCCCGAGGTGCGCGAGCGGGTGGGAGGGGCCGTGGACGAACTCGACGTCACCATCCAGGAGATCCGCTCGGCGATCTTCGCGCTGCGACAGCCGGCCGAGGCACCCGCCGGGCTGCGCACCCGAGTGCTGCGGGAGGTCGAGCTGGCCGCCGTGCCGCTGGGATTCACGCCCTCGCACCGTTTCACCGGCCCCGTCGACACCGCCGTCGGCGAGGTGACCGGAAAGAACCTCATCGCGGCGTTGCGCGAGGCTCTGTCCAACGCGTTCCGGCACGCGCACGCCACCCGGATCGAGGTGGTCGTCGACGCGGCGGCGGTCCTGCCGGACGGGCGTCCGGGGGTGCGGCTGACCGTCGCCGACGACGGAGTCGGGGTCCCGGAGGGCGGGCGGCGCAGCGGCCTGCACAACCTCGAGCGCCGTGCCGAGGCCGTCGGTGGCGCCAGCCGGCTGGGCCCGGGCATCGGCCGGGACGGAGACGGCACGACGGTGCTGTGGGAGGCACCGTACTGAGCACGGTCGCCCGTCGTCGCTCCCCCGGATGCAGCAGGCGCACTGCTCCGTGTGCGGTAACCGGTCCCCCCGTCGTACGAGTCGCAGGGGGCCGCGCGCCGGCCTCCGGTCCACGATCGCCGGCATGCGCTCACGTCGTCGGCATCCGCTGCTCGTTCCGGTGCTGCTGTGCGCGCTCGCCGTGCTCGCCGCCCGCCCCACCGACGCCATGGCCGGGGACGGCGGCCCCGGCACCGGTCTCGGCCCACAGGTGGCGCGGCTGTACGAGGACGCGGCCAGGGCCACCGAGCAGTACGAGGACGGGCGGCGCGAGGCGGAGGCACAGCGGACGAAGGCGCTGGCGTACGAGAAGCGGCTCGACCGGCAGCGGGAGAGGATCGACGCCGGGCACGAGGATCTGGGCCGGATCGCCCGCGCCCAGTACCGCGCGGGCGGTGGGCTCCCGTACACCGTGCGGATGCTCCTCGCGGACGATCCGGACGAGCTGCTGCGAGGCCGGCGTGTCTTGTCCCGCGCTGATCAGGCCGTCGACAGGGCCATCGGCAAGAGCCTGCGGGCCGAGGCCCGGTTCGCCGCGGACGAGGCCGAGGCGCGGTCGGCCCGGCGGGCTCTGGAGGGGCGCAACGCACGGCTCGCGGAGCTGAAGCGGGGGATCGAGGGCCGGCTGGAGGCGGCCCGTTCGCGCCTGGAGGGGCAGGCGGATGCCTCGGTGGCGGCCGGTTCCTGTCCCGGCGCGATCCGTCTCGACCAGCCCGACGCGCGGTTCCGCCGGTCCTGGGTCGCGCCGGTGGAGACGTACGAGCTGTCGGCGTCCTTCGGCAGCGGCGGGGCGAGGTGGGCGAACCGGCACACCGGCCAGGACTTCGCGGTGCCGGTCGGAACTCCGGTGCGATCGGTCGGCACGGGCCGGGTGGTGACCGTGACGTGCGGCGGCGCCTTCGGAATGCAGGTCGTGGTCCAGCACGCGGGCGGCTACTACAGCCAGTACGCCCATCTCGCCGCGGTCGCCGTCGACCAGGGTGAGCGGGTGCGCCCCGGCCAGTGGCTCGGTCAGTCGGGGAGCACGGGCAACTCCACCGGCCCCCACCTGCATTTCGAGGTGCGGGTCACCCCGGAGACGGGCTCGGCGCTCGACCCGGTGCCGTGGCTGGCGCGGCGCGGGGTGGCGCTCTGACGGGACGGATGCGGGGTGCGGGACGGTTACCGGGGCAGGCCCGCCAGGATCCGCTCGATGACGACCGCCACCCCGTCCTCGTTGTTGGCCACCGTCCGTCCCGAGGCGGCGGCGATCACGTCGGGATGCGCGTTGCCCATCGCGTACGACTGCCCTGCCCAGGTGAGCATCTCCACGTCGTTCGGCATGTCGCCGAAGGCGACGACCTCCTCGTGCGAGATGCCGCGCTCGGCACAGCACAGGGCGAGCGTGCTGGCCTTGGACACCTCCGGTCCGCTGATCTCCAGCAGGGCGCTGGGACTGGAGCGGGTGACGTTGGCGCGGTCGCCGACGGCGAGACGGGCCAGGGTGAGGAATCCGTCGGGGTCCAGCTCTGGGTGGAACGCGAGGATCTTGAGGATCGGCTCGGTGGCGGCGCGCCCGTCCGGCGCGAGGATCTCCTCGGCGGGCAGGAGGTCGTCGGGGACCTCCATGTGCAGCTTCGGGTAGGCCGGTTCCTGATGGAAGCCGTACGTCTGCTCGACCGCGTACACCGTGCCGGGCGCCGCCTCGCGCAGCAGCCGTACGACGTCCAGCGCGGTCTCCCGGGCCAGCTCCCGCACCTTGACGAAGCGGTGGGTGCCGGGGCCTCCGTGCAGGTCGACCACGGCGGCACCGTTGCCGCAGATGGCGAGGCCGTGCCCGTGGACGTGGGCGCTGACGACGTCCATCCAGCGGGCGGGGCGGCCGGTGACGAAGAAGACCTCGATGCCCGCCTTCTCGGCGGCGGCCAGCGCGGCGACCGTGCGCGGGGAGACCGACTTGTCGTCGCGCAGCAGGGTGCCGTCGAGGTCGGTGGCGATGAGTCGGGGGCGGGTGGCGGCGGCGGAGGGCTCGGGCTGTCGGGTCGCTGAGGTCACCGGCTCATTGTCACGCATATGCCTGCACGTCCGTGCGAGAGTCCGCGCATCTGTGAGCGATGGCTCTCATCCCTTCAGCTGGGCCGGGGCCTCCATGGCGATCCGCTCGAAGACCTTCTCGTCCGCCGTGAAGTCGGAGTCCGGGATCGGCCAGTGGACGACCAGCTCCGTGAAGCCCAGGTCCCGGTGGCGGCCGGCGAAGTCGACGAAGGCGTCCACGGACTCCAGCGGGCGACTGCGGTCCGGTGTGAAACCGGTGAGCAGGACCCTGTCGAGTTCGCCCGCCTCGCGGCCGATCGCGGCGCAGGCGTCGGCCAGCTTGTCGGCCTGTCCCCGCAGCGCCCGGTCCGACTGCTCCGGGGTGCCGTCCTCGTACAGCTTCGGGTCTCCGGTGGTCACCCAGGCCTGGCCGTGGCGCGCGGCGAGGCGCAGCCCGCGCGGCCCGGTCGCGGCGACCGCGAACGGCAGCCGCGGGCGCTGCACGCATCCCGGGATGTTGCGCGCCTCGTGCGCCGAGTAGAAGTCGCCCTCGTAGGAGACGGCGTCCTCGGTCAGTAGCCGGTCGAGCAGCGGGAGGAACTCGGCGAGCCGGTCGGCCCGCTCGCGCGGCGTCCACGGTTCCTGGCCGAGTGCGGTGGCGTCGAAACCGGTGCCGCCCGCTCCTATGCCGAGGGTGACCCGGCCGCCGGAGATGTCGTCCAGGGAGATCAGCTCCTTGGCGAGCGTCACCGGGTGCCGGAAGTTCGGCGAGGTCACCAGCGTGCCCAGGCGAAGCCGCTCGGTGACCGACGCGGCGGCGGTGAGCGTCGGCACGGCGCCGAACCACGGGCCGTCCCGGAAGCTGCGCCAGGAAAGGTGGTCGTAGGTGTAGGCCGTGTGGAAACCGAGCTGCTCGGCACGCGTCCAGGTCGAACGGCCGCCGTCGTGCCAGCGGCGGTAGGGAAGGATCACGGTGCTCAGGCGCAGACTCATGTCTCCGAGCCTATGCGGAGCGGCCCTGTTTCACGTGAAACAGGGGTGGGCGTCACCGTGGGCGACGGATCTTCGACGGGGCGAGGTCGTCGATGTCCGCGGCGTCGCCGCGGTGCGGCGGCGGGGCACGGTCGACGCCGGTCGCACGGGATCAGTGCGGAGCGGGAAGACGCAGATATCGAGGCGGCACGTGCTTCGTCAGCCAGACACCGTTCGCGCTGAGGTGGAAGACGTGGCCGTCGCGTTGCATGGCGCCGGTGTCCACCGTCAGCACGATCGGCCTGCCGCGTCGGGCGCCGACCCGGGTCGCGGTTTCGCGGTCCGCCGACAGGTGCACGTCGTGCCGGTCCATGGGCTTCAGCCCTTCGGCGCGGATCGCGTCCAGGTGCCGGGCGACGGTCCCGTGGTAGAGGTACGACGGCGGGACCGCCGCGGCCAGTCCGAGGTCCACGTCGACGCTGTGGCCCTGACTCGCGCGGATGCGGGTGCCCTCGGTCGCGAAGCGCCGTTTGTCGTTGGTGGCGACCACGTGGTCGAGCTCTTCGCGGGTGAAGCGGAAGCCGTGCGCGGCCGCGGCGGCGATCAGCGTGTCGATCTCGACCCACCCGCCGTCGTCGAGGACGAGCCCGATCCTCTCCGGCTGATGGCGCAGATGCCTGGACAGATACTTGGAGACCTTCACGGTGCGTCTGTCGTCCATGTGTTCCTGTGACATGGACCCAGCCTGCCGACAGCGACACACATCACGCGATCGATTTTGCCATCGAGGTTTGATCCACAGCCAAGTGCGGTTATCCACAGGCTGATTGGCCTCTCCTGTGGAAACTACAGCGGCGGCTGCACCCGGGCGAGCCGCCTCAACGCCCCCGGGAGGAAACGGGACACGAGGTGGGCCCCCCGCGCCTCCGGCGTCACCGGGACCACGGCCCGGTCGCGCACGACCGCGTCCAGGACGGCGTCGGCCACCTTCTCCGGCGGGTAGTTGCGCAGACGGTACAGCCGAGCCGTGCGCCGCTGCAGCCGTCGCTCCTCGGCGGCGTCGACACCGGTGAAGCGTGCCGTCGAGGTGATGCCGGTGTCGACCAGACCGGGGCAGATCGCCGTGACCCCGATCCCCTGCCCGGCCAGCTCGGCGCGCAGGCATTCGCTCAGCATCAGCACGGCCGCCTTGGAGGTGCTGTAGGCCGGCAGGGCCCTGGAGGGCTGAAAGGCCGCGGCCGAGGCGATGTTGACGATGTGGCCGCCCTCTCCGCGCTCGGTCATCTGCCTGCCGAACAGGCGGCAGCCGTGGATCACGCCCCACAGATTGACGTCCAGGACCTTCTTCCAGTCCTCCGGCGTGGTGTCGAAGAAGGAGCCCGACAGACCGATCCCGGCGTTGTTCACCAGGACGTCCACCACGCCGTGATCGGCGGCCACCTTGTCGGCGAGTTTCTCCATGGCCCGCTCGTCGGAGACGTCGGTGGTCTCCGCCCAGGCCGCCGTCGCACCGATCAGGCGGGCCAGCTCCGCGGTGCGGGCGGCCGACTCGGGGTCCCGGTCGACGGCCACCACGCGTGCGCCGGACTCGGCGAAAGCGAGCGCCGTGGCTCGGCCGATGCCGCTGCCCGCGCCGGTGACCAGCACCAACTGGCCGGCGAAGCGATCGGTGTGCGGTCCGTCCGCCGTGGTGGCGGGCCGTCCGCCGTCGACGGCGTCGACGAACTCCGTGATCCAGTCCGCCAGCCGGTCGGGCCGGGTGCGCGGCACCCAGTGCTTGGCGGGCAGCGTGCGGCGGGTCAGCCGCGGCGCCCACAGCTCCAGTCCGTCGTAGAGCCGTTCCGACAGGAACGCGTCGTCGAGGGGCGTGATCAGCTGCACGGGCGCGTGCGCGTAGGCGTCGTCGCGCGGCCGGCGCAGCCGGGGCCGTACGTTGTCGCGGTACAGCCAGGCCCCGTGCGCCGCGTCCGTGGGCAGGGAGGGGGTGGGGTAGTCACCGCCGGGCACCTTCTCGACGCGGCGGAGGATGCCCGGCCAGCGCTTGCCCAGGGGGCCGCGCCAGGCCAGTTCCGGCAGTACGGGCGTGTGCAGCAGGTAGACGTACCAGGACTTGGCCCCCTGACCGAGCACCTGGCCGACCCGGCGCGGGGTGGGGCGCCTGAGGCGCTCGCCGATCCAGTGCCCGAAGTGGTCGAGGGACGGGCCGGACATCGAGGTGAAGGAGGCGACGCGGCCCTCGGTGTGCTTGACCGTGACGAACTCCCAGGACTGCACCGAGCCCCAGTCGTGGCCCACCAGGTGCACGGGCCGGTCGGGGCTGACGGCGTCCGCCACCGCCAGGAAGTCGTCCGTGAGCTTCTCCAGCGTGAACCCGCCGCGCAGCGGGCTGGGCGCGGTGGACCGGCCGTGGCCCCGCACGTCGTAGAGGACCACGTGGAAGCGGTCGGCGAGGCGGACGGCCACCTCGGACCAGACCTCCTTGCTGTCCGGGTAGCCGTGCACCAGGACGACCGTGGGCCGCAGCGGGTCACCCAGCTCGGCCACGCACAGCTCGACCCCGCCCGTGTGCACCCAGCGCTCTCGCGCGCCCTCCAGCACGGTCATTCCTCCTCCGCCCAGCGCCGCAACTGCGGCAGATCGTGGTCACCGCGGGGGTGCTGCATTCGCTGCATTCTCATGACGTGACGTGACGTCGCCGAATCTCCCAGTCGTTAGACCCGGCGTCAATAGGGAGGTGTGCGCGGCGTCGGCGCCGGGAGGTGGCTCTCAGGTACGGGACCCCCTACGGGTCCGTACTACTCGAGTCTGACGTCAAGACGGCTCTGCGGTCTGACGACTTGAGTGGCGGGCGTCACTACTGTCGTCGGTGTGACTGTGATCGCGACCGAAAGCCTGAGCAAGCGGTACCCCCGGGTGACCGCGCTCGACCGGCTCTCCGTGGACGTCGGACCCGGTGTGACCGGACTCGTGGGCGCCAACGGCGCCGGCAAGTCCACCCTGATCAAGATCCTGCTGGGTCTGTCTCCCGCCACCGAGGGCCGGGCCGAAGTGCTCGGACTCGATGTCGCCACCAAGGGCGCCGACATCCGCGAGCGAGTCGGCTACATGCCGGAACACGACTGCCTGCCGCCCGACGTCTCGGCCACCGAGTTCGTCGTCCACATGGCGCGCATGTCCGGCCTGCCGCCCACCGCCGCCCGCGAACGGACGGCCGACACCCTGCGCCACGTCGGTCTGTACGAGGAGCGCTACCGGCCCATCGGGGGTTACTCGACCGGCATGAAGCAGCGAGTGAAGCTCGCGCAGGCCCTGGTCCACGACCCGCAGCTGGTCTTCCTCGACGAGCCGACCAACGGCCTCGACCCGGTCGGCCGCGACGAGATGCTCGGCCTCATCCGCCGCATCCACACCGACTTCGGCATCTCCGTCCTGGTCACCTCGCACCTCCTGGGCGAGCTGGAACGCACCTGCGACCACGTGGTCGTCGTGGACGGCGGCAAGCTGCTGCGTTCCAGTTCCACCACGGACTTCACCCAGACCACGACGACCCTCGCGATCGAGGTCACCGACACCGACGCGCACCCCGACGGCACCCGCGCCGTGCGCGACGCGCTCCACGCGCGCGGGGTGACGGTCCAGGACGGCAGCGGCCTGCCCGGCGCCGGCCACGTCCTGCTGCTCACCGCGGCGGGCGAGGAGACCTACGACCTGGTCCGGGACGTCATCGCCGACCTGGGCATCGGCCTGGTGCGGATGGAGCAGCGCCGGCACCACATCTCGGAGGTCTTCACGGACAGCGACGCGGAACGGAAGGAGGCGGTCGGCCATGGCAACTGAGCAGCCCCTGCAGGCACCGGTCGCGGTGCCGGTCGACCAGACCCGCATCCACAACATCGGGTACCGCAGCTACGACGGCCCCCGCCTCGGCCGCGCCTACGCCCGTCGCTCGCTGTACTCGCAGTCCCTGCGCGGCGCCTACGGACTCGGCCGCTCGGCCAAGTCCAAGGTGCTGCCGATGCTGTTGCTGGCGGTGATGTGCCTGGTCGCGGGCATCCTGGTCGCCGTCTCCGTCGTCACCAAGGCGAACGACCTGCCCCTCGACTACACGCGGTACGCGGTCGTCCTCCAGGCGGTCATCAGCCTCTACGTCGCCTCGCAGGCCCCCCAGTCCGTCTCCCGCGACCTGCGCTTCAAGACCGTGCCGCTGTACTTCTCACGGCCGATCGAGACCTCCGACTACGTCCGCGCCAAGTACGCGTCGCTGGCCTCGGCCCTGTTCATCCTGACCGCCGCACCCCTGCTGGTGCTGTACGTGGGCGCGCTGCTCGCCAAACTCGACTTCGCAGACCAGACCAAGGGTTTCGCACAAGGACTCGTCTCCGTGGCACTGCTCTCGCTGCTCTTCGCCGGCCTCGGCCTGGTCGTCGCGTCGGTCACCCCGCGCCGAGGGTTCGGCATCGCGGCCGTCATCGCAGTCCTGACCATCACCTACGGCGCGGTCTCCACGCTCCAGGCCATCGCGGACGTCCAGGGCAGCTCCGGAGCCGTCGCCTGGATCGGCCTGTTCTCGCCGATCACCCTCATCGACGGCGTGCAGTCCGCCTTCCTCGGTGCCACCTCGTCGTTCCCCGGCGGAGTGGGCCCGAGCAGCGGCGAAGGCGCGGTCTACGTCCTCGTCACCCTGGGCCTGATCGCCGGCGCCTACGGACTGCTGGTTCGCCGCTACTCGAAGGTGGGACTGTGACCACGCTGAACATCGACCACGTCTCCCGCTGGTTCGGCAACGTGGTCGCCGTCAACGACATCACGATGACGATCGGCCCCGGAGTCACCGGGCTCCTCGGCCCCAACGGCGCGGGCAAGTCCACCCTCATCAACATGATGGGCGGCTTCCTCGCCCCCTCCACCGGCAGCGTCACCCTCGACGGCCAACCGGTCTGGCGCAACGAGGACATCTACCGGCACATCGGCGTCGTGCCCGAACGCGAGTCGATGTACGACTTCCTCACCGGCCGCGAGTTCGTCCTCGCCAACGCCAGACTGCACGGTCTGGGCGACAAGGCGGCCCAGGAGGCCCTTGCCACCGTGCAGATGGAGTACGCGCAGGACCGGAAGATCGCCACGTACTCCAAGGGCATGCGGCAGCGCGTGAAGATGGCCAGCGCCCTCGTGCACAACCCGTCGCTGCTCCTGCTCGACGAGCCGTTCAACGGCATGGACCCCCGCCAGCGGATGCAGCTGATGGACCTGCTGCGGAGGATGGGCGACGAGGGCCGCACGGTGCTGTTCTCCTCGCACATCCTCGAAGAGGTCGAGCAACTCGCCTGGCACATCGAGGTCATCGTCGCCGGACGGCACGCGGCCAGTGGCGACTTCCGCAAGATCCGCCGCCTGATGACCGACCGCCCGCACCGCTACCTGGTGCGTTCCAGCGACGACCGCGCCCTCGCGGCCGCGTTGATCGCGGACCCGTCGACGTCCGGTATCGAGGTCGATCTCGCCGAGGGTGCCCTGCGCATCCAGGCCGTCGACTTCGGCCGGTTCACGGCCCTGCTGCCGAAGGTCGCCCGCGACCACGGCATCCGGTTGCTCACGGTCTCGCCGTCCGACGAGTCGCTCGAGTCCGTCTTCTCGTATCTCGTCGCGGCGTAGGAGGCCGAAGAATGTACGACCCCACAGTCGCCAGGCTCACCTACCGAGCCCTGCTCGGCCGCCGCCGGGCCCTCATCCTGGGCGTGCTGCCCCTGCTGCTGCTCGTCATCGCCGTGGCGGTGCGCGCCCTCGCCGGAGCCGACGACCAGACGGCGGCGGACGTGCTGGGCGGGTTTGCCCTCGCCACCATGGTGCCGATCATCGGTGTCATCGCCGGCACCGGCGCCATCGGCCCCGAGATCGACGACGGCTCGGTGGTGTACCTGCTGTCCAAGCCGATCAAGCGCCCGACGATCGTCTTCACCAAGCTGATCGTCGCCATAGCGGTGACGATGGTCTTCTCCGCCGTGCCGACCCTGCTGGCCGGCCTGATCCTCAACGGCAACGGCCAGCAGATCGCCGTCGCCTACACGATCGCCGCGCTGGTCGCCTCCATCGCCTACGCCGCGCTCTTCCTGCTCCTGGGCACCGTGTCGCGGCACGCTGTGGTCTTCGGGCTCGTCTACGCGCTCGTCTGGGAGGCGTTGTTCGGCTCCCTGGTACCGGGTGCCCGCACCCTGAGCGTCCAGCAGTGGTCGCTGGCCGTGGCCCAGAAGGTCGCCGACGGGAACCTGGTGACCTCCGACGTCGGCCTGCTGACCGCGACGGTGCTGCTGGCCGGGGTCACCGTGCTCGCCACCTGGTACGCCGGCCAGAAGCTGCGGACGCTGACGCTCGCCGGGGAGGAGTGACCGGCCCCTGCTCCTGACGGGGCCTTCACCCCGGCCCGGGCACACGGGGCCGGGGACGCCCGCGGGAGAACGCCACGCGGACACGCCGCGCGGGACCCATCGTGCAGGACACACGGCGACGCGACGCAGGGCCGGGAGGGCCGGGATGGCGAGTCAGACACCTCAGCAGGACGGTCGCGGAGAACCGAGGGACGGGTCCCGCGACACCGGCCGGGACATCACCGGGGACGGTACGGGGACCGGCGCCGGTGACGACACCTGGGACGGCCTGGCCCTGGACGAGGAGTTCGTCCGCGGCGCAGGGGCCTCCGAGCCGTCGGCACGCGCCCGTATGCTCGCCGCCCGCTGGCGCCGTGAGAAACCGGAGCCGCAGCCGTGGCGTTCCGACGAGGAGCCCGCCGGACGGTTCTTCAGCAAGGGACGGCGCCGCCGGTGGCGCAGGCGGTAAGGCGGCGTACGTCCGGTTTTAATCGGTGGCGCCCCGCTTTCCGTACCGGCACTGTGGTGCCTGCACGAGGCCGGGCGGCACCGGCGCATCGGATGGCCGCTTCGAGCACGCGAGACGCCTCGCGTGGGCCGACCGACGGGGACGTCGGCGCCGCCCGGACCGTGCGACGAGGGCCGCGACCGCGCGGTCACCGACTTCGGAGCTGGGCGGCGGACCCGAAGAGTGACGCCGCGGTCCCACCCGACCCCGAGCCGACTCAGCGCGGGCGGGCTCAGGCCGCCAAGCGCTCCAGTACCACCGCGATGCCGTCCTCGTCGTTCGAGGACGTCACCTCGTCGGCCACCGCCTTCAGCTCGGCGTGGGCGTTGGCCATCGCCACGCCCCGGGCGGCCCAGCCGAACATCGGTACGTCGTTGGGCATGTCGCCGAACGCGATCGTGTCCGCGGCCTTCAGGCCGAGTCGGCGCGCCGCCAGCGACAGGCCGGTGGCCTTGGACAGTCCGAGGGGGAGCAGCTCGACGATGCCCGCGCCGGCCATGACGACCGTGACGAAGCCGCCCGCGGTGCGCCGGGCGGCCTCGGCCAGTTCGTCGTCGGACAGCGTCGGATGCTGGATGTAGATCTTGTTCAGCGGCGCCGACCACAGGTCCGAGGCGTCGGTGAAGGGCACCGCCGGCAGATCGCCCCCGACCGCGTAGCCCGGGCCGACCAGGACGTCGCCGTCCAGCCCGTCGCGGCTCGCCGCCAGGTACAGCGGACCGGTCTCCGCCTCGATCTTGGCCAGGGCCACCCCGGCCAGCTGGCGGTCCAGCGTGACCGAGGTCAGCAGGCGGTGCTCTCCGGCGTGGTAGACCTGGGCGCCCTGTCCGCAGACGGCCAGGCCGTCGTAGCCGAGGTCGTCGAGGATGTGCCGGGTCCACGGGACCGCACGGCCGGTGACCACGATGTGGGCGGCGCCGGCCTCGGTGGCCGCGGCCAGCGCGTCCCGGGTGCGGCGCGAGATCGTGTGGTCACTGCGCAGCAGCGTGCCGTCCAGGTCGGTCGCGACCAGGCGGTACGGGAAGCCGCCGGCGGAACCGGTGCCGGTACCCGTGGCGGAGGCGGTGTCGGTCACTTCGCCACCGGTTCCAGGACCTCTCGGCCGCCCAGGTACGGGCGCAGTACCTCGGGCACGTGCACCGAACCGTCGGCCTGCTGGTGGTTCTCCAGGATCGCCACGATCGTGCGCGGTACGGCGCACAGCGTGCCGTTCAGCGTGGCCAGCGGACGCACCTTCTTGTCCTCACGGACTCGGATGGACAGCCGGCGCGACTGGAACTCGGTGCAGTCCGAGGTCGAGGTCAGCTCGCGGTACTTGCCCTGGGTCGGGATCCAGGCCTCGCAGTCGTACTTGCGGGCGGCCGAGGAGCCCAGGTCGGCCGAGGCGACGTCGATGACCCGGAACGGCAGTTCCAGCGAGGTCAGCCACTGCTTCTCCCACTCCAGCAGGCGCTGGTGCTCCGCCTGCGAGTCCTCGGGGAGGACGTAGGAGAACATCTCGACCTTGTCGAACTGGTGGACGCGGAAGATGCCCCGGGTGTCCTTGCCGTGCGAACCCGCCTCGCGGCGGAAGCAGGGGGAGAAACCGGCGTAGCGCAGCGGCAGGCGGTCGGCGTCCAGGATCTCGTCCATGTGGTACGCGGCGAGCGGCACCTCGGACGTGCCGACCAGGTACAGGTCGTCCTTGTCGAGGTGGTAGACGTCCTGGGCGGCCTGGCCCAGGAAGCCGGTACCGGCCATCGACTGCGGGCGGACCAGGGCCGGCGTCAGCATCGGCGTGAAGCCGGCCGCCGTGGCCTGGGCGATCGCCGCGTTGACCAGCGCGAGCTCCAGCAGCGCACCGACGCCGGTGAGGAAGTAGAAGCGCGAGCCGGAGACCTTGGCACCGCGCTCCACGTCGATGGCGCCGAGCAGCTGGCCGAGCTCCAGGTGGTCCCGGGGCTCGAAGCCCTCCGCGCCGAAGTCCCGGTGCGTGCCGTGCGTCTCCAGGGTGACGAAGTCCTCCTCGCCGCCGACGGGGACGTCGGGGTGGACGAGGTTGCCCAGGCGCTGGAGCAGCTCCTGGGTCTCGGCGTCGGCGGCGTCACGCTCGGCGTCGGCCGCCTTGACGTCGGCGGCGAGCTGGCTCGCCCGCTTCAGCAGCTCGGCCTTCTCGTCACCGGAGGCCTTGCCGATGAGCTTGCCGAGGCCCTTCTGCTCGTTGCGCAGCTCGTCGAAGCGGACGCCGGACGACCTGCGCCGCTCGTCGGCAGACAGGAGGGAGTCGACGAGCGCGACATCCTCTCCACGGGCGCGCTGCGACGCGCGCACACGGTCGGGGTCCTCACGGAGCAGGCGAAGGTCAATCACGTGCTCAAGGCTACCGGTGTGCGGTGACGGCTCTCGACTCACTATCGCCGATCGCGGTTCTCACGTCCCGCAATGAGGGAATTGTGCCTTGTGTTCCTTGTGTCTTACCTGGTCAAGGAAAGTGGCCGGGGTCCCTGGAACGAGGCAGTCGTCGGGGCCACGGTTGACCGGATTCCCTTGCGAGGAAAGGGACTTGGCGGAGCCGCTGTCCACAGGGATCCGCAGTCGGGAAAAGTTATCCACAGGCTGTGCGAAAGATCTGTGGACTGCACGGAAGTGGTCGTTCCTCATCGCGGAGGTGAGTACTCCAAACCCTCCCCGTCCCCACTTTCGAGTGGAAACGGGGCGCTCGGCGTCACTCCGGAGGATGGCGGGCAAGAAACAGATGGACGAAGGGTGACCTGGGCACCTGTGGAGGGGCAAAGAGGCCGAAGGCGGATTTGTCGACTGAATCCCCCTGGGTTGTCGACTTGTCCCCAGGTCGAGAAGCGGACCTGTGGATAACTTCTGTGGACAACGAAAATCAGCAGGTACCACCGGCCGGCACAGCCGGCACAGCCGGCACAGCTGACGGGAACCGGCACTGCTTACGGAACCGGCACGGCCGTCAGAACTGGCACGGCCGTCAGAACCGGCACATCCGTCAGAACCGGCTCAGCCGTCAGAACCGGCCGTCCTGGCAGCGCGCCACCCAGTCCGCCGCGGCCACGAAGTCCTCGTCCGAGGTGCCCGGCCGTAGCGCGTCCACATCCGCCGCCTCGACCTCCGCCCGGGGGTAGGAACCCAGGTAGCGCACCTGGAGGCACGTCCGCTTCAGGCCCATCAGGGCATCGGCGACCCGGCGGTCGGAGATGTGTCCCTCGGCGTCGATGCAGAAGCAGTAGTGACCGATACCGGCACCGGTGGGCCGGGACTGGAGCAGCATCAGGTTGATGCCCCGGGTGGCGAACTCGCCGAGCAGGTCACGCAGGCCACCGGGATGGTCGTCGCGCTGCCAGAGCACGACGGAGGTCTTGTCCGCACCGGTCGGTGCGGCGGGCCTGGCGGGCCGGCCCACCAGGACGAACCGGGTCTGGGCGTTCTCCGCGTCGTGGATGTCGGCTTCGAGGACTTCCAGGCCGTAGCGCTCCGCGGCGAACTCGCCGGCGAAGGCCGCGTCGTACCGCCCCTCCTGCACCAGGCGCGCGCCGTCCGCGTTGGAGGCCGCCGACTCCCACGCGACGTCCGGGAGGTGCGCCTTGAGCCAGTTGCGGACCTGGGGCTGGGCGGCCGGGTGGGCGGTGACCGTCTTGATCTCCGACAGCTTCGTGCCGGGGCGGACCAGCAGCGCGAAGGTGATGGACAGCAGCACCTCGCGGTAGATCATCAACGGCTGGCCGGCGACCAGCTCGTCGAGGGTGGTGGTGATGCCGCCCTCGACGGAGTTCTCGATCGGCACGAACGCGGCCTCGGCCTCGCCGGTGCGCACCGCGTCGAGCGCGGACTGGACGGACACGTACGGGACCAACTCCCGGGTCGCCGTCTCCGGAAGCGTGCGCAGGGCGACTTCGGTGAAGGTGCCTTCAGGGCCGAGATACGCGTAACTGGCTGGCATGTCCTCACCCTAATGGCCCCGGGGAGAGCGGGCTCACGCGTCTCGCGCACACCCTCCCCCGGGGTGATGCCGGGCCGGATTCACCCCTCCAGGAGCCGCTGCCCCACGTACTCTCCCTCCGCCGCACCGCCGGGGACCGCGAAGAGCCCGCTCGCCTCGTGCCGGATGAACGGCGACAACGCGTCCCCCCGGTCCAGCTTGCGCTGCACCGGCACGAAGCCGCGCAGGGGGTCCGCCTGCCAGCAGACGAAGAGCAGGCCCGCGTCGGGTACGCCGTCGGCGTCGAATCCGTCGTGGTACGAGAAGGGTCGGCGGACCATGGCCGCGCCACCGTTCTGGTCGGGGCGCGTGATACGGGCATGGGCGTTGATCGGCACGACCAGGTTCCCGTTCCGGTCCGTCTTCTCCAGGTCCATCTCGGTCGCTTCGGTGCCCCCGGACAGGGGCGCCCCGTCGGACTTGCGGCGCCCGATGACGTCCTCCTGGGTCTTGGCCGAGAGCTGCTCCCAGTCGTCGAGGAGCATCCGGATGCGGCGTACGACGGCGTAGGAGCCGTTCGCCATCCACGCCTGCTCGGTCGTCCCGGCCTGTCCGGTCCGGCCGGGCTGTCCGGGGACGAAGATCCGCTCGTCGAAGTCGGGCTCGTCCGGTTTCGGGTTGCGGGTGCCGTCGACCTGGCCCATGAGGTTGCGGGTCGTCATGGGACGGGCGGTGGCGCCGGGCGAGCGGTTGAAGCCGTTCATCTGCCAGCGGACGCGGGCGGCCGAGCCGGCGTCACGCTGGATCGCACGCAGGGCGTGAAAGGCCACCAGGGCGTCGTCGGCGCCGATCTGCACCCAGAGATCGCCGTTGCTGCGGTTCTTGTCGAGGTGATCGGAGGAGAAGTCGGGCAGCGGGTCGAGGGCGACCGGACGCTGCTTCTCCAGGCCGGTCCGGCCGAAGAAGCTGTGCCCGAATCCGAAGGTGACGGTCAGCGAGGAGGGCCCCGCGTCACGGGCCACGTCCGTGTCACGGGTTCCGGCCGGTTCGCCCGCCATGAGGCGCCGGGCGGTGTCGGACCAGCGGCGCAGCAGCGCGGCGGCCTCCTTGCGGCCGGCGCCCGCCGTCAGGTCGAAGGCGACGAGGTGTCCGCATGCCTGCGTCGGCGTGGTGATGCCGGGCTGATGTTTCCCGTGAAACATCACCTCCCCGCTGCCCAGCGAGGTGAGCGGCGTGGCCGCGGAGGAAGGAGCGGCGGCGTATCCCGCGGCGGCGCCCGCCGCGCCGAGCACGAGCCCGGTGGCACCGGCGGTGCCGAGCAGCCGCCGCCGGGAGATGCCGTCGTGGGGAGCCGTGTTCGCGGAGCCGGGGGACTCGGGCCCGCCGGACGCCTCGCGGGGCGCGCCGGGGGCTCGGGTCTCCGGGGTGGACTGGTCAGCCATGGTGCGGTTCAGCCGATCTGCGCGTTCTTGGAGACGGTCACCTGGTCGATGTCGGAGGTCCGTACGGTGACGGCGACCTCCCAGTCGCCGGCCATCGGAACCTGCACTCCGCTCGCCGACCAGTGTCCGGTGGTGATGTGGTCGGGGGCGACAGGCAGGGGCCCGACACCCTTGTCCTTCAGGGTGAAGGCGACCTTCACCTCGGGGACGTCGAAGGCGCTGCCGTTCGACCGCTCGACGTAGAGGTGCAGGTCGTTGGCGCCCACGCGCGCGGGGTCGAGTTCGACGCGCACGACGCCCTTGCCGTTCCGGCTGCCGGTGTCGAAGGGCATGTCCAGGGTCACCGCTCCGGTGGAGGGGACCGGTGCGGAGGTGGAGGAGGCGGTACTGGCCGCGGCCTCCTGCTCGGTCCTGCCCGGCTCGGTCTGGGTGAGGATGGTGGTCACGACGAGCAGGACGACGGCGACGCCCGCCTCGGCGAGCACGGAGCGCCGCAGTCCGAAGCGGTCCGGATCGGCGTCCCGCTGCCGCTTCTGCCGGGCGGCGTCCACGGCCGCACGCTGCCGCGCCAGCTGGGCGGCACGCTGCGAGGCACCCGGCCCCTTCGCCGTCCCCTTCGACTTCTCCGACGACGTCCCCGACGTCTTCCCACTGCCCTTCGGCGCCGCGGCCGGCCGCCCGGCGTCCTCCGGCGTGCCGGATGCCCGCTCCTGCTCGGCCGGCTTCGAGGACCCGGCGGACGTCTTGGCCGTCTTCGCCACCGCGGACGCCGCCTCGCCGCTCTTCGACGCCCCGGATGCCGCTGCGGAGGCCCGCGCCTCGTCGGTCTTACGGCCGGCGGACGCCTCCACCCGCTCCTTCTCCCGCTGACGGACCACCGCGGGCGCCACCCCCGCCAGCCGCGCCGTCCACCGGCGCGAGAAGGAGGCGACGCCCACCAGTACGGCCACGAGCCCGATCTTGAGGAGGAGCAGCTGCCCGTACCGCGTGTCGGTGAAGGCCGACCAGGAGCCCAGCTGACGCCAGGACTGGTAGGTACCCGTCGCCACCAGCGCGACCACGCTGCTGAAGGCCACGCGCGAGAACCGGCGTACGGCCGAGGCGGGGACGGGGGTATCCGCGGGCGCCCGGTACAGGGCGACGAGCAGGGTGGTGAGACCGCCGAGCCACGCGGCGACGGCGAGCAGGTGGACGACGTCGACGGGCATGGCGAGTCCGGCCTGGAGGCCGACGGAGGCGTGCTCGGACATCGCCCAGGTGGCCGCTAGGCCCGCCGCCACGACCGCCCCGCCCACCGCGAGCCCGAAGGTGAGGTCCCGTTTCTCCTCGTCCTCCCGCTTGTCGTAGGCGCCGAAGAGCACGGAGACGAACAGCGCGGCCGCCGCGAGCAGCAGCAGCCGGGACACCAGCGAGGCACCGGTCTTGGTCTGCAGGACCTCGCCGAGCAGGCTCAGGTCGAAGACGTCGCCGACCTTCCCGGACCCGGTGTACGAACCGCGCAGCAGGAGCAGCAGCAGGGTGGCGGCGGTCAGCGCGAGCCACCCGGCGACCACCAGCCGCTGCACCACCCGTACCCCCGAACCCCGCGACCAGCAGGCCAGGACGAAGGCGGCACCGCCGACCAGCACGACGAACCCGGCGTAGGACACGTACCGCCCGATGCCGTACAGCCAGCCGACCACCCCGCCGCCGGCTTCCGTGCCGTAGACCGAGACGGAGGTCTCGGACGGAGCGCCGATGGAGAAGGTGTAGGCGCCGGCGACGGGATGGCTGTCGGCGGAGACGACCTGGTACGTCACGGTGTACGTGCCGTCGGGCAGCCCGGCGTGCAGTTTCACCGTGTACGTCGTGCCGCCCGTGCCGGACGGCCCGCCGTCGTCGACGCGCTTGCCCTGGGGGTCGAAGACGCGCAGCGAGTCGTCGTCCATGGAGACCGACTCGGAGAAGGTGACCGACACGTGGGCCGGCGCCTTGTCGACCACCGCCCCCTGCCGGGGGTCGCTGCCGGTCAGCGCGGCGTGTGCGGAGGCCGGACCGGCGCCGGCGAGCAGCGCGCAGGCTGCGGCCAGGAGCAGCAGCACCAGGGTCCGGACGCGTGGGGCGATGGTCTGCGTCAAGGTGGTCCCTCCCTCAGTGTCCGGAGTGATCGGCGTCGGGCCGGTAGGTGGCCGCCTTCACGGGCAGCTCGACCGTGACGGGGTCGGAGTGGGCGAAGCGCAGCTCGACGGAGACCGTCTGTCCCTCCTCGGGCTGCCGCTTCAGGTTCTCGAACATCAGGTGGTTGCCGCCGCTCTCGAGCACCAGCCGTCCGTGGGCGGGGATCGGGAGGCGGTCGACCTCCTTCATCGTCCCGTCGACGGTCTCGTGCACGGTGACGTCACCGGCGTCGCTGGTCACGGAGGTCAGTTCGTCGTCGGAGTCGCCCTTGTTGGTGACGGTGAGGAAGCCCGCCGCCATCGAGGCGGAGACCGGCCGCGGTATGTAGGCGGCGCCGACGGAAAGCTCGGCACCGGAGGCCGAGGAGGCCGAGGAGGCCGACCCGGAGTCCGAGCCGCCGCAGCCCGCGAGGACCAGGGCGCCGATCACCGTCACGGCGGCGAGGGCGGGGCGGCCCCTCACGGCTTCTTCCCCTCGACGAGCTTGGGGAGGTCCGCGGTGTAGTCCTCGACGCCGGCGTCCTCGCCGTAGAGGACGTAGCCCGCGTCGGACTTCGGGGAGAACGCGACGACCTGGGTGCCGTGCGTGGAGACGACCTTGCCGTCCTTGTCCTTGGTCGGCGGGTCGATGGAGATGCCGAGGGTGCGGGCGCCGGCCTGGATGGTGGCGAAGTCGCCGGTGAGACCGACGATCTGCGGATCGATGCCCTTGAGCCACTCGCCGAGGGCGGCCGGGGTGTCGCGCTCCGGGTCGGTGGTGACGAACACGACGCGGAGCTTGTCCTGCTCGGCCTGCGACAGCTGCTTCTTGGCCACGGCGATGTTGTTCATGGTCAGGGGGCAGACGTCGGGGCAGTGCGTGTAGCCGAAGTAGACCAGGGTGGGCGCGCCGGCGGTCTGCTCGCGGAGGTCGTACTTCTTGCCCCGGGTGTCGGTGAGGACCAGGTCGGGCTTCTCGAAGGGCTTGTCGAGGACGGTGGCGGCCTGCCGGCCGGACTCCTCGGAGACCATGGTGACGGGCTTGTCACTGTCGGAGCCGCCGCCGCAGGCGGACAGGGTGAGGGCGGCGGCGGTGAGCAGGGCGGCCGCGGCGAATGTCTTCTTGCGCATAGAAAAATGTCCCAGATGTGAGGTGCTCCGGTGCGCGCCGGGGTGGTCCGCCGGGTCGGCGGAGGGCACCCGGCGCGCACCGGACGAGAGGATGCGCCGGCGTTGTCAGGCCGACGCACCGGCGCGGGCGTCGTTACGCCGAGGCACCGGTGGTGCGTCGGCGGCCGGCCAGCACGCCGTAGGCGACGCCCGCGGCACCGACGACGATGCCGACGACGCCGAGGACCCGGGCGGTGGTGTCGCTGCTGTCACCCGAACCGGAGTCGGAGGCGGTGTCGGCGGCGGTGTTCTGGGCGGCGGCCTCGGTGTCGTCGTCGGCCTCGGCACCCGACGCGCCGTGGGCGTCGTCCTCGGCCGCGGACAGCTTGAGCACCGGCGCCGGGGCCTCGGGCTCCTCCTGGCCCTCCTGCGGCACCTCGATCCAGCGCACGACCTCCTTGTTGGAGTACGTCTGGATCGCCTTGAACACCAGCTCGTCGGCGTCCTCGGGCAGCGCGCCGACGGATACCGGGAACTTCTGGAAGTAGCCGGGCTCGACGCCCTTGCCCTCGGCGGTCCAGGTGACCTTGCTGACCACCTCGGTGAGCTGCCTGCCGTGCGACTCCAGCGGCTTGTCCAGCTTGGACTTGGTGACGACCGCCTTCCATCCGGGCACCGGCTGCGGCATCACGGACGCCAGCGGGTGGTCGGCGGGGAAGTTGACCTCCAGCTTGGTGGTGGAGGCGTTGTCGCGCTCGTTGGGGACCTTGAAGTTCACGGTCGCGTAGCCGCCCTTGGCGGCCACGCCCTCCGGCTGCACGCTGACGTGCGCGAAGGCCGGGGCGGACAGGGCGAGGACGGCGATGCCGGAGACGGCGCCGGCGGCGGCGATACGAGAGACCTTCATGGACGGAACACTCCGCTTCGAGTGGGTCACCGGTGCTGGACCGGAGACGGGATGACGGGAGGGTGCGCGCACACGCGCGTGCCGCACGACGGCGTCCCTCCACGCTCCGGCCGGGAGGCGGGCCGGCGGTCAGGGCCGAGGGCGCGGCCGGCGGTCGCGGACCGGCGGTCGGAACCGGCGGTCGTGAACCGATGGGCAGGCCGAGGGGCATGGCCGACGGACCGGCCGACGGTCGCCTGCCGACGGGCGGAGCCGGTGGGCAAGGGCCGAGGGGCCGGAACGGAGCGGTGGTCGCGTCGTGTCAGGCGGCGAGGAGGAACGCGTCGCCGGGCGGGCCGCGCCGGGTCACCGTGTGCAGGAGCGCGGTGGTGTGCGGCCGCGGCGGCGCCGGCAGCGCGGAGTGCGGCAGCCGGGGCCCGGTGCCGGGGCTGCCGGCCACCCCGGCGTGCAGGGCGCGCACCAGGGAGAGGACCGCGCGGAGCCCGCGGACGAGCGCCGCCTCGGCCACCGAGTGGGCCGAGTGCGTGGAGAGTTCCACCAGCCGGGCCAGGGCCAGGTCCCCGCGCCGCAGCAGCCAGCCGGCGGCCAGGGCCGCGAGCACGTGGCCGAGCAGCATCGGCAGCGAGGGCACCAGCGAGGCCGAGGAGCCCGTGGCCGACAGGAGGTCGGCGGGGTGGTGCGCGGCTTCGGCGTGCGCGCCGGTGCTCGGGGCGATCCGCGCGTCGCTGAGGATCCGCTGGGCCTGGGCCGGGGAGATCGCCGCCGCGGTGGTCCCGCAGACCAGCCGTGCGGCCTGTTCGACGAGTGAGGCGTCGGCCAGTGCGCCCGCTCCGCCGGTGGACAGCGCGTCCGGTGCGCCGGCGGCCCCGACGGCCGTGCCGGACGCCGCGCTCGCCGCGGTGCCGTGCTGGCCGAGTCCGAACAGGAGGTGCAGTGCCGTCTGGCCGACGGTGAGCAGCACCACGATGCAGGGCAGCGAGCGCCGCCGCCCGGCCAGGGGCGCGGCGACCACGACCGCCCCGAGGAATCCCACGCCCAGCGACCACGACGGAACCGTGGCGCAGGAGGCGAGTGTGTGCCCCGCCGCGGCCAGCACGACGCAGACCGCGGCGAACACCGCGGCCCGCAGGACCCGGGTCGTGTTCCCGGAGCGCGCCGTTGGCGGGTGGGGGGCAGTCATGGCGGGCTCATCATCGCACTGGCACCCCTCGCGCCGTACGGCAGGTCCACAAGATGCCGTACGACCGGAAGATCACTCTCTGGTGCGAGCCGCCCCACATACACCGATCGGCGGCGGGGTCACATCCGCCATATGGGCGGTCTCCTACGCACTGCGCGCTTACGCAGGGGCACGGAGGGCAATACGTAACGGTATGTCGAGCCGCGGCCGGGAGGCTGGAGCATGAGCATCTGGTGGTCACTCCATTTGCGGCGCGAGGCTGCGAGCGTGCCCCTGGCCCGCCGCCTGCTGATCGGCACCATGGAGACAGCGGGCGTCGACCCCGACATCTCCTTCGACCTCTCGGTGGCGCTGAGCGAGGCCTGCGCCAACGCCGTGGAGCACGGCGGGGACGTCGGCGCCGGCGGCGACCCGTCGGAGGCGTACCGCGTCACGGCCTACCTCGACGGCGAACGCTGTCGCATCGAGGTCGCCGACACGGGCCCGGGGTTTCCCGCGGCCGCCCCGGGCCGGCCGCACGGGACGGCCCGCGCGGTGTCCGCCGACGCCGAGCACGGCCGCGGCCTGTGCCTCATCC
The DNA here is from genome assembly GCF_056430705.1 of Streptomyces sp. NPDC045956. Lineage (NCBI taxonomy): Bacteria > Bacillati > Actinomycetota > Actinomycetes > Kitasatosporales > Streptomycetaceae > Streptomyces > Streptomyces sp. NPDC045956. The sequence goes on from NZ_JBWKKZ010000007.1 coordinate 468,386, forward strand.
GGGAACTCGCCGACCACGTCCACATCGGCAGCGCGCCCGGCCGGGCGGGTGCCGTGGTGAGCTTCGACAAGGTCCTCAAGTGGCGCGAGGACGCCCCGCTGGTGGCGGTGTGACCACGCGAGTGCCCGTGCAGGCATGACGACGCATGACGACGGCCGGGCACCTGGTGCGGTGCCCGGCCGTCGCGGCGACGGTCAGCCCTTCAGGGACGCCATCCACGCCTCTACTTCGTCCGAGCGGCGCGGCAGCCCGGCGGACAGGTTCCGGTTGCCGTCCTCGGTGACGAGGATGTCGTCCTCGATGCGCACGCCGATGCCCCGGTACTCCTCGGGCACGGTCAGGTCGTCGGCCTGGAAGTACAGGCCCGGCTCCACGGTGAGCACCATGCCGGGCTCCAGCGTGCCGTCGACGTAGGACTCCACGCGCGCGGCGGCGCAGTCGTGGACGTCCATGCCGAGCATGTGCCCGGTGCCGTGCAGCGTCCAGCGGCGCTGCAGGCCCAGCTCCAGCACCCGCTCGACGGGGCCTTCGACCAGGCCCCACTCCACGAGCCGCTCGGCCAGCACGCGCTGGGACGCGTCGTGGAAGTCGCGGTACTTGGCGCCCGGCTTCACGGCCGCGATGCCGGCCTCCTGGGCGTCGTACACCGCGTCGTAGATCTTCTTCTGGAGCTCGCTGTACCGGCCGTTGATCGGCAGCGTGCGGGTGATGTCCGCGGTGTAGTACGTGTGCGTCTCCACGCCCGCGTCGAGCAGCAGCAGGTCGCCGGAGCGGACCGGGCCGTCGTTGCGGACCCAGTGCAGGGTGCAGGCGTGCGGGCCGGCGGCGCAGATCGAGCCGTATCCGACGTCGTTGCCCTCCACGCGCGCGCGGAGGAAGAAGGTGCCCTCGATGTAGCGCTCGCTGGTCGCCTCGGCCTTGTCGAGGACCTTCACGACGTCCTCGAAGCCGCGCACGGTGGAGTCGACGGCCTTCTGCAGCTCGCCGATCTCGAACTCGTCCTTGACCAGGCGGGCCTCGGAGAGGAAGACGCGCAGTTCCTCGTCGCGCTCGGCGGTGACCTTGTCGGTCAGGGCCGCCTCGACGCCGGCGTCGTACCCGCGCACGACGCGCACCGGCCCGGTGGCCTCGCGGAGCGAGCCGGTCAGCTCGCGGACGTCGGAGGCGGGGATGCCGTACCGCTTCCGGGCCTCGGTGAGGGAGTGGCGGCGGCCGACCCACAGCTCGCCCTGGCCGTCCAGCCAGAACTCGCCGTTCTCGCGGTCGGAGCGCGGCAGGAGGTAGACCGTCGCGGTGTGGCCGTCGCCCTCGGGCTCCAGGACCAGGACGCCGTCCTCGGTCTGGTTGCCGGTGAGGTAGGCGTACTCGACCGAGGCGCGGAAGGAGTACTCCGTGTCGTTCGAGCGGGTCTTCAGGTTGCCCGCGGGGATCACCAGGCGCTCGCCGGGGAAGCGGGCGGACAGGGCGGCGCGGCGGGCGGCGGTCTCGGCGGCCTGGGGGATCGGCTCCAGGTCGCGCAGTTCCGTGTCGGCCCAGCCGGACTTCATGTTCTCGGCCAGTTCGTCGGACACGCCCGGGTACAGGCCGTTCTTGCGCTGCTTGACCGGCTCGTCGCCGGCCGCGTCAGCGGCGTCCTCGAGCGCGGCCTCCGGGGTCTGCGGGTTCTCCGAGATCTCCGGGTTGAGCTCCTCCGCCACGGTCATCCTCCTTGATACGGCACTGGACCACCCCCCATCGTACGGTCGTACGGAAGGGGGCCCAGGGCAGAAGGGCCCGTTGCGCGGCGGCGCGCCCGTCCGCTATGGGTGACGGGGCGGGCGCCGGTGTCCGTTATTCGAACCTGACCGCCAGCAGGACCACGTCCTCCTCGGAGTCCTCCTCACCCTTCCCGTCCGGCAGCATCGTGCGCAGCACGTGCTCGGCTACCGCGGCCGGATCACGGCGCTCCGCGCGGGGGACGCCGGCCGCCGCCGCGTGCAGCCGGGCGAAGGCGCGGTCGGCGGGGTCGCCGGTGCGGTGCAGCAGCCCGTCGGTATACAGCAGAACCGTCTCGCCAGGGTCGACCTGGAACTCGACGCTCGGCGCCTCCCAGCAGGCGAGCATGCCGAGCGGCGCGGAGACGGACGTCTCGACGAACTCCGTGCGCCGCTCCCCGATCAGCAGCGGCGGGCTGTGGCCGGCGCCGGCCAGGGTGATCCGGCGCAGCGCGGGTTCGCAGTAGCCGAACAGGGCGGTGGCGGAGCGGGCGGGCTCGGTGAGCCGCAGCAGCAGCTCCAGGTCGGACAGGACGGCGACGGGGTCCTCGCCCTCCATCACGGCGTACGCCCGCAGGGAGGCGCGCAGCCGGCCCATCGCGGCGACCGCGCTGGGCCCGGAGCCGGTGACGGACCCGACGGCGAGGCCGAGCGCGGCGTCGGGCAGCGGCAGCGCGTCGTACCAGTCGCCGCCGCCCCGCGGACCGGTGCGGTGGCGCGCGGCGAGCTGGACGCCGGGCACCCGCGGCAGGCGGGACGGCAGCAGCTCCTCGGCCATCGTCGCCATGGACGCGCGCGTGCGCTCCACCTCCAGGAGGCGGGCCAGGTGCTGGGTGGCGTACCGGACGTAGAGGCCGGCGAGGTGGCGCGGCCGCTCGCCCGGTTCGGCGGGCTCGTCGTAGAGCCATACGGCGGCGCCGAGGCGCCCTGCGCCTTCGGCGGCCAGCGGCAGCGTGTAGCTGGCGGCGTAACCGAGCCGGGCGGCGACCTCGCGGTGGCGCGGATCGAGCCCCTTCTCGGCGAACAGGTCGGGTTCGGCGATCCCGCCCTCGCCCACCGGCAGTCCGTCGAGGATCCGCCCGTACGACAGGGAGCTGCGGGGCACGGTCTCGAGGTGCCCGAGGTCGGCGCGGGCCAGCCCGAGGCCGACGGTGGTGTCCGGTCCGAGACCGTCGGCCGGCTCCAGGACGACGAGACCGCGCCGGGCGCCCACCAGGGCGGCACCGGCGCGCAGCACTTCCTGGAGGCCTTCCGCGAGGGAGTCCGTGCGGACCAGGCGCTCGGTCAGCTCGTGCAGGGTCGTGAGATCCGAGACCCAGCCGGCCAGCCGGTCCTGGAGCAGGGTGCCGGGGGCGCAGAGCGCGGCACCGGTGTCCGTGGCCGCGGGGGCGTCCTCACAGTCCGCGGTGTCCGCGGCGTCCGTGATATCCGGAGCGGTGGCCGGGGCGGCGGACGCGACAGTGTGTGCGGGGGACGGAACCGCTGAATCGATTCCGGCCACTTTCGCAGGGTGCGGGGCGTTCATGACGTCCGGCCTCCCGACCGGCGCTTACTGCTCGATAGCATCGCAAACCCCCATGTCATTCTGCGCCGCCAGCAGTGTCTCCACATGTACACGCACTCGTAAGGAGATGTCCAGCATTGTCCTGCTGGGATTCCTGGTGTCCGTGCGGTCTGGGCGGCTTCCTTCCCGGCCTCTTGCGTAAATGCGAAATTGGCTTGAAACTGCCCCGGAGGACGGCTTGTTGCGGTCGACTGGGGGTGCTTCACGGAGCGTCACAGCGGTCGTGATGGGTACGTACTCGGAGAAGGCCAGGGGTGGTTGGGGACCACCCGGAACCTGGCGGTGGACCCGGGCGTCCTATCCACCGACGACCGTGCCCCATCCTCCCGTGGTGGAGGCGGAGAGAAATACTCGGGACGGCAAAACGCCAGACTTCGCCACCCCCGCGCCACGCCCATGCTCGTGATGGACGCAGTGTGGACGGAACCGCCGCAGACGCAGTCAGTGCTCGGCCCAGAGGGGTTCCCCTTGCCTTCGGCGGGGGTGTGATGCGCCACCAGCTACGCACAGCGAAGAGATCGACACATGGTGATGTGACCACGGTGTTGCCAGGCGTGCAACGGAAAGGAACGAGCGCTCATGCGCGAGATCCTCGGAAGGCGACGCAGGCTCCTGTCCCGGCACGACGACGGACGGCCTGAGCTGATCGGCGCGGCCCTGACCTACGCGACGCAATGGCAGTGGCCCGTGCTCCCGGGCGTGGCGGCGGACCCGCAGGCGCCCTCGCGCTGCGGCTGCCCCGAACCGGAGTGCACGGTGCCCGGCGCGCACCCCTTAGACCCGGGCCTCCTCGCGGCCACCACCGACGCGCGCATGGTGCGCTGGTGGTGGAGCAACCGGCCCGCCGCGCCGATCGTCATGGCGACCGGGGGCGGTGCTCCGTGCGCGGTCTCCCTGCCCGCGCTGCCGGCCGCCCACGCGCTGGCCGCGCTCGACCGCGCCGGCCTCAGGCTCGGTCCGGTCGTCGCCTCGTCCACGCGCTGGTCGCTGCTGGTCAGGCCGTACTCCATGGAGCAGCTGGGCGAGCTGCTCTACGCCAAGGACTTCGTCCCCGGCTCCCTGCGGTTCCACGGCGAGGGCGGCTATCTCGCGCTGCCGCCGTCCGAGTCGGGCCGGGGCGGCGTCCGCTGGGAGCGGGCTCCGCTGCCCGGTTCCGCCTCGCCCTGGGTGCCCGACGTCGAGGCAGTGGTGGACGCGGCGGTCGACGCCCTCACTCGTACGGGTGTGAGCGCGCCCGAGTTGTAGGGGTGTCCGGCGCGCGGGGAGTCCGCGCCCGTCCGTGGTCGTTATCGTCCGCCCATGCCGCTTCATGCTGGGAAGCACCGCGCCGCCGGGTCCCGCCGCACGGGGCCGTGCCGCCGCGGTCCGGACCGCCGACGGGTCCGGCTGTACGGGCTCGTCGCCGTCGCGGTGGCCGCGGTCGTGCTGCCGTTCGCGGTGGCGTCCGCGGGGCCTCCGGGAGGCTCGGAGGAGGGCCCGGGCGACCCGCCGACGGTGCGCATCCTCCCGCAGGGCGGTGACGGCAAGGTGCTCTCAGGGGCGGGCCGCGTCCCGTCGCAGGCCGGGCCCGTCCGTTCCGCGCTGCCGCCCGGGACGGCCACCGCGGTGCGCTGCGGTCCCGCGCTCACCTCGCCCGAGGGTGTCGAGGCGCAGACCTGCGTCCTCACCCAGGGGTCACAGACCTGGGCGCGGACCTACTACCGCAACGCGACCGGCGGCCCGCTGGAGTCCTTGCTGAGCCTCATGGGGCCCGAGGGGCGCAGTGTGCGGATGCGTTGCGCGGTGGGTGCCGAGGACGAGCCCGGCACCTGCGAGACGCCCAGGGAGCCGCTCCGGGGCGGGCCGGCGGAGTACACGGCGGTCGCCGAGTTCGCGGGCCGGGCCGGGTACGGGCCGCTGCTGCTGCGCACCGGGAGCAACGGAAGCCCCCGGGCCGACGGCGAACCCCGGGCCGACGGAGCGTGGGGTGGCGGGGCATGGGGTGGCGGGGGCAACTGAGCGGCGGCGGTTCGGCGACGGAAGCGGCCGGGGTGGCGGGAGCGGCCGGGCGGCGTGGCGACGGAGGGTGCGGGGCCGGGGCCGAGGAGGCCGGAGCGGCCGACTCCCGTACGAGAACGGGGAGTTGAGAAGCGACTGCGGTGCGTGCGCGACCGGGCGCATGGAAAGACCCGGTTGCTGGCGACGGGGGATGCACCAGCAACCGGGCTACTCGAACGGTAACAAGAGATCGGCGGTTAGCAAATTCGATCTCTTGTTTTCCGGTCACGTACTGGCTTGTCCCCACTGGGAGTTGTGACCGGAGTCACGCATTCCTGGACCGGGGCTCCGGCTGACCGGTCGGTCAGCCGGAGCGCCTCCGTGACGGTACGTCAGCTGAGGGTGACCTGCCGGTTGGTCAGGCCGCCCCGTGCCCGGCGCTCGTCGGGCGTGAGCGGGGCGTCCGTGCCCAGGGCCTCGGCGAGCCGCTCGGCGAACTCCGCCGCCGGCTTCTCGACGTCCTGCGCGGTGACACCGCTCGGCAGGTCCCACACCGGGACCGTGAGCCCGTGCGCACGGAAGGAGCCGACGAGGCGGGTGCCCTCGCCCAAGGAGGACCGGCCGGCCGCGTGCAGCCGGGCGAGCGCGTCCAGAAGGTGCTCCTCCTCGTGGGGCATGACCCAGCGCAGGTGGTTCTTCTCCGGCGTCTCGCACCAGTAGGCGGCGTCCACGCTCTGCAACCGGACGGTCGGGATGGCCGCGGCGTTGGCCCGCTCCAGGGAGGCGGCGACCTCCGGCGTGGCGTTCTCCGCGTCCGGGACCCAGAACTCGAAGCCCGAGTGCACCGTCGGCTCGAACGACCCCTCGGGGGCGAGCAGGTCCTGCAACCGGGGACCGTCGGCCGGCGCGCGGCGGCCCTGCACCGGGGAGCCCGGCGCGGCGGTCAGCGCCTGCTGGAGGGTGTCGGCGAGGTCGCGGCTGATGTCCCCCGACGCCGTGTCGTTCTGCAGGCCGAGGAGGACGGTGCCGTCGTCGCGGCGCAGGGCCGGCCAGGCCATCGGCAGCACCGTGGCCAGGGTGACGGAGGGGACGCCCTCGGGGAGGCCCTCCTTCAGGGTCAGCTCGACCGTGGCCGCCGGCACCAGCTCGCGCAGGGCCACCCAGTCGCACTCGCCGGGCAGCCCTTCGAACGGGCGCTGCACCAGCTCGGTCGTGGCGTGCGCGGCGGCCCGGCCGTGGCAGGCCTTGTAGCGGCGGCCGCTGCCGCAGGGGCAGGGCTCGCGGGCGCCGACGACCGGGATCTCTCCGTCGGTGAGCTGCGGCCGCTTGGCCTTCGTCTGGGGTCGCTTCTTGGCCATCGTGGGTGTCTCCCGGTTGCGGCTCAATCCGTACGGCGCGAGCCTAGCCGTTCACACCGTGGCCGACGGGGCCCTGTGGACAACGGGCCGCCCTGTGGACGGCCGGAGTCCGGGGCGGAGCCCCTGGCCGGGGCCGGGCGCCCCGGGTGCCCGCGCACGGGGCGATCCGCGCCGCGCCTTCCCCGCTCCCGCCGCTCCGGGTGGTCCCTGCCGATCCCCTCGGGCCCCTGCCGATCCCTCGGGTCCCCGCGCGATCCCTCGGGTCCCCGCGCGATCCCTCGGGTCGGCTCGCGCCGGGACGGGAGGGTCAGCCGAGGTCGTCGAAGGCGTCGGCGAAGTCCAGGCCGGGCATCTCGGAGACCGCGGGCGCCGAGATGCGGGTGGCGAAGTCCTCGCGGCGGTGCGTGGCGTCCCGGTCGTGCACGTCGTCGTGGACGGCGTCGTGGACGACGACCCAGACGGTGACCTCTCCGCGGGCGTCGTCCCGCACACCCCAGTCGTCGGCGAGCGCGGTGATGATGTTCAGCCCGCGGCCGCCGTGTGCCGTGATCGAGGGGGTCGCCGGCACCGGGCGGGTCGGACCGCCGCCGTCCGTGACCTCCACGACCAGCCGGCCGCCCGCGTCCACCTGCCACGCGGCACGGACGTCACCGTCCCCGGCCAGGGCGCCGCCCAGTGGCCGGCCGTGCTTGCACGCGTTGCTCAACAGCTCCGAAAGGACCAGTACGGCATCGTCGATGACCGATTCCGCCACACCGCCGCCGCGCAGCTGCGCCCGCATGCGGTGCCTCGCTTTCCCCACGCCCGCAGGGCCATGAGGAACGGCCATGCTCGACGACGTGGGCACCTCCTGTGCCACCACCAACGCCACCCCCGAGACCTCCTTCGCCCCACGCCACGGTGTGGATGCCCTTCTGGCCTGGACCGGAAACCGGCCGCTCCTCGTGCAGTGACGCATTCGACACGGTCGAACACGTACCGAACGCGCCGGAGCACTCCCCGTGACCGCGTGGCTGGATTTCGTCGGTGTGGCCGAGACCGGAGAATGCGGCAACCGGCCCGCCGGGTCAAGGGCTGCGGACGAATCAGCGGCCGAGGTGGTCGCGTACGGCCCGTGGCCGGTTGGTGATGATGGCGTCCACGCCCAGGTCGACGCAGAGATCCACGTCGGCGGGGTCGTTCACCGTCCACACGTGCACCTGGTGGCCGGCTCGTTTCAGGCGCTCGATGTAGGTGGGGTGGTTGCGCACGATCCGGATCGAGGGGCCCGCGATCCGGACACCGGAGGGCAGTCGTCCGTCCCTCAGGCGGGGCGAGACGAACTGCATGAGATAGACCGTCGGCAGCGTCGGTGACGCCGCCCGTACCCGGTGCAGCGAGCGTGCCGAGAAACTCATCACGCGTACCGGGGACTCCGCGGCCGAGGCCGGGGCGTCGAGCCCGAACCGCTTCAGGAGCAGCAGCAGCCGCTCCTCCACCTGCCCCGCCCAGCGCGTGGGGTGCTTGGTCTCGATGGCCAGCTCCACCCGGCGTCCCGCGTCGGACACCAGCTGGAGCAGGCGCTCCAGGGTCAGTACGGAGGTCTCCTCCCGGTCCTCGGGCCGGTGCTCCCAGTCGGGCTGCTCGTCACGCGTGCGCCAGAACTCCCTGGTCCTGCGCGTGCCGAAGTCCAGGGCGGCCAGGTCGGCCAGCTCCAGTGCCGAGACCGCGCCGCGGCCGTTGGACGTACGGTTGACCCGCCAGTCGTGGACGCAGACCAGGTGGCCGTCGGCGGTCAGGCGGACATCGCACTCCAGGGCGTCCGCGCCGTCCTCGATCGCTTTCCGGTACGCGGCCAGGGTGTGCTCGGGGGCCTCCTCGGAGGCTCCCCGGTGGGCGACGACCTGAGTCCGGTGCTGTCGTGCGTGGGTCACCGCGTCATGGTGCCACCGCGCGCGGGTAGACGTGCCACCGGAGGCATCGACCGTCCGTCCGTTTAGTCTTGCTTGACCGATATAAAGGTCGACCGCGAACCCACAGCAACCGCTTATGGTGCTCTGACGGCCCGTGGGAAAAGCTGATGGCATACAAGAACACCGCACGTCCGCATCGCGCCGGCCCAGGGAACGACGCGTGAGTACGGCCGAGCGCGACCCCAGTGACCGAGAAACAGCCGTGGAAGCCGTGGAACGAGGAGAGAAGCTGTGAGCACCGAGAACGAGGGCACCGCGGTACCCCCGGCCCCGTCCGCGCCCCCCGCGCCGGTGGACACTCCCGCTGCCTCCCCCCAGCCGGCCGCGCCGCACCCGGAGCAGCCGCCGGCGCAGGCACCGGCGCCCGCGCCGCACGAGGGTCACGGGCCGTTCGCCGCCCACGCGCCGCAGCAGCCCGCGCCCGAGGCCACGGGCGCGCCCTACGGGCACACGGCGCCCGACGCCTCCTGGCCGCCGCCCCCGCCGCCGGGCACTCCGACGTACGGCGGTGGAGGCGGTGGCGGCCAGGGCGGCTGGGGCGCCTCGTACCAGCAGCCCGCGCCGAAGCCGGGCCGCGGTCGCGGCGGACTGGTCGCCGGGCTCGCGATCGCCGCGCTGGTCGCGGGCGGTCTGGGCGGCGGCCTCGGCTACACCCTGGCCAAGAACAACGACGAGAGCGGTTCGACGACGGTCTCCGCCTCCGACACCGGCGGCTCGCTCAAGCGCGACGCGGGCACGGTCGCAGGCGTGGCCGCCAAGGCGCTGCCCAGCACGGTCACCATCCAGGCCGAAGGCAGCAACGGCGAGGGCGGCACCGGCACCGGTTTCGTCTTCGACAAGCAGGGCCACATCGTCACCAACAACCACGTGGTGGCGGAGGCCGTCGACGGAGGCAAGCTCAGCGCGACCTTCCCCGACGGCAAGAAGTACGCCGCCGAGGTGGTCGGGCACGCCCAGGGCTACGACGTGGCGGTCATCAAACTCGAGAACGCCCCCTCGGACCTGAACCCGCTCCCCCTCGGTGACTCCGACAAGGTGGCGGTCGGCGACTCCACGATCGCCATCGGCGCCCCCTTCGGCCTGTCCGACACGGTGACCACGGGCATCATCAGCGCCAAGAACCGTCCCGTGGCCTCCAGCGACGGCAGCGGCAGCAACAAGGCGTCCTACATGAGCGCGCTCCAGACCGACGCGTCGATCAACCCGGGCAACTCCGGCGGCCCGCTGCTGGACGCCCAGGGCAACGTCATCGGGATCAACTCCGCGATCCAGTCCACGAGCAACGGCGGCTTCGGCACCGGCCAGGCCGGCTCGATCGGCCTGGGCTTCGCCATTCCGGTCAACCAGGCCGAGTTCGTCGCCAAGCAGCTGATCAAGAGCGGCAAGCCGGTCTACGCGAAGATCGGCGCGTCCGTCTCCCTGGAGGAGACGGCGAACGGCGCCAAGCTCACCGAGCAGGGTGTCAACGGTTCCGATCCCGTCGAGTCGGGCGGCCCCGCCGCCGCCGCGGGCCTCAAGCCCGGTGACGTCATCACCAAGCTCGACGACCGCGTGATCGACAGCGGGCCGACCCTGATCGGCGAGATCTGGACCCACAAGCCCGGCGACAAGGTCACGGTCACCTACGAGCGCGGCGGCAAGGAGCGCACCACCGAACTCACCCTCGGTTCCAAGGTCGGCGACGACTGACCCCGCCCGGCCCACGGGCCCCGCACGCGGCCCGCGCCCGGTAGGCTGTAGCCGCTCCGCCCCAGGTGGACGGTGCACGGGTGGGTTGCCCGAGCGGCCTAAGGGAACGGTCTTGAAAACCGTCGTGGCAGCGATGTCACCGTGGGTTCAAATCCCACACCCACCGCATGCAGGTCAGCTTAGGTGCTGGTCAGAAGGGGTGCCCCGGTCTCCGGAGCACCCCTTTCGCGTTGCCCCTGTCTCACCCTTTCTCGCCCATATCCCAGCGTTGACCAGTACGTATGGGCCATCTGTGGGCCAGAGTCAGGACTCTTCCCCCTCGTCGAGCGCGCGGAAGATCAGGTCGTTGGAGTGCTGCTCACCGCCCTTCAGGATCTTCGCGTAGAAGCGGTACAGCACCGCGATGCTGTGGCCGGCGCGCGCGGCTACCTCCGCCGGGTCCACTCCCGATTTGATCCAGAGGGACACTCCTGCGTGCCGTAGCGAGTACGGCACGGCGGCAAGATCCGACTTCACCTCACGGGGGGAGAGGACCGCCTTCCGCGCCTTCTCCCAGAGGTCGCAGTACTCGGTGGAGGGGACGCGCCCGCCCCGTGAAGCCCGGAACAGCCGACCGTCCTCGGCGGCGCCGTAGCGCTCGATGTGCTGGCGCAGAAGATGAACGAGCACGGGCGGAATGGGCACGGTCCGCGTCGCGCCCTGCCTGCGCCGCTTCAACCCGCGCTTCTCGTACGACGTGCCCTCATCCGTTCAGCCGCCGCCGACTTCCGGGCGGCTTTCCCCGAGCAGAAGTTCGCCCCATTTCTTCACGGATTCAGACGAGTTAGGTGGCAAGGTGCAGTCGGATTCCGTGAGCGCGACGATTTCGCCGGGGCGCATGGCGGCGTAGTAGAGGCATCCGAAGAACGCGTGGAGGTGTTGGCCGCGGGGGCCGGAGTCCCGAACGGCTCCGAGCAGGGAGCGCGCCAAACGAGGGTCCGGCACGTACCGGAAGTCGATTTCATCGTCACTCTCGGGTGCGGTCCAGTCCACGCGTGGGAGCGGGTTGGACGTGAGTAGGCCCTTCTCCTCGGCTGTGTAGCGCAGGACATTGCTCAGGACCATGCGCTTACGCCTGGCCGTGTTCTCCGCAGCCTTCTTCTCGTCCAGGCGAAGCGAAAGGGCTTCAAGAGCGGGACGGAGTAGGGCCGGGTCCTCCAAATCCTTGACCTTGATGGAGCGGGCGGCGACCCATTCCAGAGCAGAACGGATCTCCGCCGGAGGTTCCTCGGCTACGTGGCGCGGCACCCAAGTACCTTCCGGCCCACGAACCGCGCGGAAGGCCCATTGATAGAGGGCGTCGCGCAGCACTGAGGGGCGGGGCGCTCCCCGCTTGCTCGTGACGAGCGCGGGCGTTACGACCGCGAGGGATTCCGCGATGCTCGCCCGGTGCTTGGCGGCGGCGCGCGGCCACTTCATGAGGACGTACTCCGTCACGTGCTCGTACCAGGAGGGGGAGGTCAGAGCCATCAACTCACGCGCGGGAAGGCCCGTTTCGGAGTCGATCTGCTGTTGGTCCCGCAGGGCTGCCATCAATTCGGCCCGTCGTCCGTCTGCCTGCGGCTTTAGACGCCATTTCACTTGGCCAGGCGGCGGTGACATATGAGGGTTGCGGCGATGGCCGTGAAGGCGAGGAAGTGTTCGGGCTTGCGCTCGTAGCGA
>NZ_JBWKKZ010000008.1:0-698 GCF_056430705.1 Streptomyces sp. NPDC045956
GTTGATAGGCCGGATCTGGAAGCACCGCAAGGTGTGGAGGTGACCGGTACTAATAGGCCGAGGGCTTGTCCTCAGTTGCTCGCGTCCACTGTGTTAGTTCTGAGGCAACGAACAGTTGCCGGCTTTCGAGCTGAACAGACAATTAAAGAGTGTGCTTGTTCGCTCGAAACCATTAGGGTTTCGGTGGTCATAGCGTAGGGGAAACGCCCGGTTACATTTCGAACCCGGAAGCTAAGCCTTACAGCGCCGATGGTACTGCAGGGGGGACCCTGTGGGAGAGTAGGACGCCGCCGAACAATCTTTGGAAAGGACCCTTGGTCCCCAGCGTTCAGCTGGGGACCAAGGGTCCTTTCGTTTTTCCAGGGCGCACCGGGTACCCGGCTGCGCGAGAATGACTTGCAGTACCGAAGACAGGAGTCACCGATGTCCCCCAACTCTCCCGACGACCGACCGGAGCGCGACCAGCGGCGACGGGACAGTGGCGACCGCGGTGACCGGAGTGGTCAGCGCGGAGACCGTGGTGGTTTCCGTCGCGACAACGACCGCGACCGTGGCGGGTTCCGCCGTGATGACCGCGGCGGCCAGCGTGACGGCTTCCGCCGGGACGACCGTCGTGATGACAACCGTGGTGGAGGCTACGGGCGTCGTGACGATCGGGACCGTGGACCGCGTCGCGATGACCGTGGTGGCGACCGTCC
>NZ_JBWKKZ010000008.1:788-120346 GCF_056430705.1 Streptomyces sp. NPDC045956
GCGTCCTTCGTTCCGTCGTGATGACCGACGTGACGACCGGGGTGCGCGCCCCGCCTTCCGCCGTGACGACCGGCGGGACGACCGCCGCGACGACCGTGGCGGCGAGCGTCCTCCGTTCCGTCGTGATGACCGACGTGACGACCGGGGCGGTTTCGGCCGGCGCGATGAGCGGCGTGGTGACGACCGTGGCGGGCAGCGGGGCGGTTTCCGTCGCGACGATCGCCGGGACGACCGTCGTGATGACAACCGTGGTGGAGGCTACGGGCGTCGTGACGATCGGGACCGTGGACCGCGTCGCGATGACCGTGGTGGCGACCGTCCCCCCTTCCGTCGTGACGACCGACGTGATGACCGCCGTGACGACCGTGGCGGCGAGCGTCCTTCGTTCCGTCGTGATGACCGACGTGACGACCGGGGTGCGCGCCCCGCCTTCCGCCGTGACGACCGGCGGGACGACCGCCGCGACGACCGTGGTGGCGACCGGGGCGGTGACCGTCCCCCCTACCGTCGTGACGACCGCGGGGACCGTGGCGGCGAGCGTCCTCCGTTCCGTCGTGACGACCGACGTGATGACCGGGGCGGTGACCGTCCCCCCTTCCGACGCGACGACCGCGGTGACCGGGGCGGTTTCCGGCGGGACGACCGCGGCGACCGCGGTGACCGCGGTGGCTTCCGGCGTGACGACAACCGTGGTGACCGCGGTGGTTTCGGTCGGCGTGACGACCGGGGTGGCGACCGGGGTGGGTTCCGCGGCCGTGACGACCGTCGGGACGACCGCGGTGGACGTGGGCCTGGGCCCCGTCGTGACGACCGCGGTGGGCGGCCCGGTGGATTCCGTGGACGCGACGACCGGGAGGGCGGCGGTGGCCGTTTCCGCGACGAGCGTGACCGTGACCGGGAGCCGATCAAGCGCCTGCCGATCCCCGAGGAGGTCACGGGTTACGAGATCGACCAGGACGTGCGGCAGGAGCTGCAGAGTCTTCCCAAGACGCTCGCCGAGGACGTCGCCCGGAACCTGGTGATGGTCGCCCGGCTCCTCGACGAGGACCCGGAGACGGCCTACGCCTACTCCAAGGTCGCCCTGCGTCTGGCATCCCGGGTCGCCGCCGTACGGGAGGCCGGTGGCTTCGCGGCCTACGCCAACCAGAAGTACAGCGAGGCCCTGGCCGAGTTCCGCGCGGCCCGCCGGATGACCGGGTCGGTCGAGCTGTGGCCGGTCATGGCCGACTGCGAGCGCGGCCTCGGCCGCCCGGAGAAGGCGCTGGACATGGCAGGTGCGCCCGAGGTGCACAAGCTCGACAAGGCCGGTCAGGTCGAGATGCGGCTCGTCGCGGCCGGGGCCCGCCGGGACATGGGGCAGTTGGACGCGGCCATCGTGACGCTGCAGAGCCCCGAGCTGGCCTCCAGCTCCGTACAGCCCTGGACCGCGCGCCTGCGGTACGCCTACGCCGACGCGCTGCTGGCCGCCGGCCGGGAGCAGGAGGCGCGGGAGTGGTTCGCGAAGGCCGTGGAGTCCGACCGCGACGGCAGCACCGACGCCTCCGACCGGCTCGCCGAGCTGGAGGGCGTCGAGTTCACGGACGCCCTCGACGAGGACGAGGATGAGCACGAGGGCGGGCACGAGCGTGAAGGCGCGGACGAGCGCGAGAACGACGTGGTGAAGCCCTCCGCCGAGGACGGCGAGGAAGACTGACGTCCACGACAGCATGACGAAGGGGCGGGACCGGCGCACGGTCCCGCCCCTTCGTCATGCCGGGTCACAGATCAAGCGCACGCAGGACCAGGCCCGAGGCCGGCTTCGGGCCGAAGGACGTCGACTTGCGGGGCATGGTGACACCCTGGCGGGCCAGGTCGCGGACGACCTCCTCGCGGACCGGGTGCATCAGCACCGCCGTACCGCCGTCGCGTTCCGCCTTGTCGACCGTGGCCGCCGTGTCGTGGATGTACGAGACGTGCGCCGCCGAGTCGTCGGGGACGTGCCAGACGTGCGCCAGGAGCGTGGCGTGCAGGACGGTGGCGTCCAGGGTGCGCCAAGCCTCGGGGCGATCGGCGGGCACCGTGTCGGCGAGCAGATCGGGGTCCGGCCGGTCGACCAGGTGGAAGGCACCGTCACCGGCGAGCAGGAAGGCGTTGCCCGCTTCGGCCGCCTCCGCCAGGGCGTCCATGGCCCGCGGCAGGGGAGCGCTCACCCGGCGGACGCGGAAACGGCCGGCCAGGGCGGCCACGGCGTCCGCGACCGGAAGGCCGTGCAGCAGGCGGTGGATGGCGCGGACGCGGAGCGGGTAGCGGACGGTGTCGACCAGCAGGACGAGGCCGTGGTCCCAGGGGCTGGGGGAGGGGTGCTCCGCGCGGAGCGTGCGATAGGTCGCCCAGCGGTGGTGGCCGTCGGCGATCAGGGCCTGGTGGCCGGCCAGCTCGGCGCGTACGCGGTCCACGTCGTCCGGTGCGGTGACCGACCACAGGCGGTGGCAGAAACCGTCCTCCGTGGTCGTCGAGAGCAGCGGAGGCCGCTCGGCGGTGCGCTCCACGACGGTGGTGGTGGCCGCGGTGGCGTCGCCGCCGCGGTAGGTGAGGAGCAGGGGTTCGAGGTTCGCGCAGGTCGCGCGCATGAGGGCCGCGCGGTCGGCGACGACGTGCGGCATCACGTCCTCGTGCGGCAGGACGATCCGCTCGGAGGGGTCCGACACGCGCACCGCGCCGATGATGCCGCGTTGCAGCAGGCCCTCGCCGTCGCGCTGCTCGTAGACGTACAGGCCCGGTTCGGGGTCGGCGGTCAGGACGCCCTCGGAGATCCAGCGTCGCAGGGTGCGGGCCGCCTGTTCGTTGCGCGCCTCGGGCGTGGCGGCCTGAGGCAGGATCAGGCGGACGATGTTGTGCGGATCGGCGGACTCGAGGTGGAGCAGGCCGTCCGGGCGGACCACGACGTCGTAGGGCGGGGACGTCACGGCGGCCAGGCTGCCGACCCGGTCGGGGTCGTAGCGGAGGCCTCGGAACGGGACGAGTTCCAGGCCCCGGGGCGCCGTTGCTTCCGGGTGACCTGCTGTGTTCATCCCGGCATCGTACGTGTGTCGGTGGCATGGGGGATGATCGGGGGAAAGGCGTCGAACGAGGAGCGATGTACATGAGCCGGAGCGTCAGGACGAGGCCCGAGGGCAGTGGGCGGGACCTGAGCGAGGCGTACGACACGGCACTGCTCGACCTGGACGGCGTGGTCTACGCCGGGGGGAACGCGATCGCGCACGCCGTCGAGTCGCTCGCCTCCGCACGGTCGGGCGGCATGCACCTCGCGTACGTCACGAACAACGCGCTCCGGACCCCGGACGCGGTCGCCGAGCACCTGACCGAGCTGGGGATACCGACAGGAGCCGACGACGTCATCACCTCGGCGCAGGCAGTGGCCCGGCTGATCGCCGACCAGGTGCCGTCGGGCGCCCGGGTGCTGGTGATCGGCGGCGAGGGGCTGCGGGTGGCGCTGCGCGAGCGCGGGCTGGAACCCGTGGAGTCGGCGGAGGACGATCCGGCGGCCGTCGTGCAGGGCTTCGGCGGCCCCGATCTCCCCTGGGGGCGGTTCGCGGAGGCCTGCTACGCCGTCGCACGCGGTGTGCCCTGGTACGCCTCCAACACCGACCTGACGATCCCGGGCGCCCGGGGCATCGCACCCGGCAACGGCGCCGCGGTGGAGGTCGTCCGGATCGCCACCGGCGCCGAGCCGCAGGTCGCGGGCAAGCCGTTGCCCCCCATGCACCGGGAGACGATCCTGCGGACCGGCGCGCAGCGGCCGTTGGTGGTCGGGGACCGGCTGGACACGGACATCGAGGGCGCGTTCAACGGGGAGGTGGACTCGCTGCTCGTCCTGACGGGCGTCACCGACGGTGCGCAACTGCTGGCGGCGCCGCCGCAGCACCGGCCGACGTACGTCGACGCCGACCTGCGCGGACTGCTGACCGGGCAACCGGAGGTGGTGGAGGAGGGCGACGGGAACGCCCGCTTCCGCTGCGGCGGGTGGACGGCCACGGTCGGCGCGGAGCGGCTGGAGCTGGAGGGTGACGGAGCGGCGCTGGACGGGCTGCGCGCGCTGTGCGCGGCGGCCTGGACGGCGGGTGGCGACGCGGGCTGCGGACTGGACTCGGGGAAGGCGTTGGCACGACTGGGGCTGTGATGCGGCGTACGGGAGCAGGCAGACTGTGGTTGCCGGTTGCCGGTTGCCGGTTGCCGGTTGCCGAGATCGTGATCGATTGGCAGGGTAGGCTAACCTAACCGGGTGTTGGTCGACAGTCCCCCCGAACAGCGCGCGGAGACCGCCCCCGCGCCGCCCCCGAAGCGCCGTGTCCTGCGCGCGGTCGGTCTGCCCGTCTCGGCGGCCGTGCTGGTCCTCGTCGCGTTGACGAGTATCGCGATCGGCGCGAAGGACCTGTCGCTGGCACAGGTCTGGCACGGCCTCTTCCACGACTCCGGCACCTACGGTGACGTCGTGGTGGGCGAGCGGCTGTCGCGGACCGTGATCGGCCTGCTCGCCGGAGCCGCGCTCGGCCTCGCCGGAGCCGTGCTCCAGGCACTCACCCGCAACCCGCTGGCCGACCCCGGCCTGCTCGGCATCAACGCGGGGGCCTCCGCCGCGGTGGTCACGGCCATCTCCTTCTTCGGCGTCACCTCCCTGACCGGGTACGTGTGGTTCGCCTTCGCCGGTGCGGCCGGGGTCGGCGCGCTGGTCTGGTTCCTGGGCGGCAGCCGGGGGGCCACGCCCGTGCGGCTCGTCCTGGCCGGCACCGCCATCAGCGCGGCGCTCTTCGGCTACCTCCAGGCCGTCATGATCATGGACGACGCGGCGCTGGGCAGGATGCGCTTCTGGACGGTCGGTTCGCTCTCCTCGGCGACCGACGGCACCATCAGGGAGGTGCTGCCCTTCTTCCTGGTCGGCACGGTCCTGGCCCTGGCGCTCTCCCGGCCGCTCAACGCCATGGAGATGGGCGACGACACCGCCAAGGCCCTCGGGGCCAACCTGAACCGCACCCGCGCGCTGTCCATGCTCGCCGCGACCGTGCTCTGCGGCGCCGCGACCGCCGCCTGCGGGCCCATCGTCTTCGTCGGCCTGATGGTCCCGCACATCGTGCGCTCCTTCACCGGCCCCGACATGCGCTGGATCCTGCCGTACGCCGCAATCCTGTCGCCCGTGCTGCTGCTGGGCGCGGACGTGCTCGGCCGGATCGTGGCCCGGCCCTCGGAACTCCAGGTGGGGATCGTCACCGCCGTGCTCGGCGGGCCGGTCTTCATCTATCTCGTACGACGGCGGAGGACGGCCCAGCTGTGAAGACCGTGAAGACCAACCGCGCGGTGCGCAGCCCGGGCGGGCTGTCGTTCCGCCTGGACGTCCGGGCGGCCGTCGTCGTCGTCCTGCTGCTGGTCGTCGCCCTCGCCGCGAGCGTCCTGCTGATCGGCACCGGCGACTTCGAGATCCCGGCCGTCGACGTACTGCGGACCCTGGTGGGGCAGGGCAACCCGGGCCAGGAGTTCATCGTCAACGAACTGCGACTGCCCCGGGTCCTGGTCGGCCTGCTGGTCGGCGCCTCGCTCGGACTGGGCGGCGCGCTGTTCCAGGCCATCTCCCGCAACCCGCTCGGCAGCCCGGACGTGCTCGGCCTCGGGCAGGGCGCGACGGCCGGCGCCCTGACGATGATCGTCCTGTTCTCCGGGGGCTCGGCCCAGGTCACCGGCGGTGCGCTGGTGGGCGGCCTGGTGACCGGTCTCGCCATCTACCTGCTCGCCTGGAAGCAGGGCGTGCACGGTTACCGGCTGGTCCTGGTCGGTATCGGCATGTCCGCGATCGTCACCGCGGTCAACGGCTATCTGCTCACCCGGGCCGACATCGTCGACGCGTCCCGCGCGGTCGTCTGGATGACCGGCTCCCTCGACGGCCGTGACTGGGACCAGGTCTGGCCCCTGCTCGCCCTGTGCGCCGTCCTCGTGCCGCTCGTCCTCACCAACGGGCGGGCGCTGCGGATGATGGAGATGGGCGACGACGTCTCGTACGCCCTCGGGGTGCGCGTCGAGCGCGTGCGGGCGCTGCTGATGGTGGCCGCCGTGCTGCTCACCGCCGCCGCGACCGCCGCCGCGGGGCCGGTCAGCTTCGTGGCGCTCACCGCGCCGCAGCTGGCCCGGCGCCTGACCCGTGCGCCGGGCCCCAACCTGGTGGCGTCGCTGTGCATGGGCGCCGCGCTGCTGGTCGGCGCCGACTGGGTGTCGCAGCGGGCCTTCGGCGCCGAACAGCTGCCCGTCGGCGTGGTCACCGGCGTCCTCGGCGGTATCTACCTGCTGTGGCTGCTGGTCACCGAGCGCAAGGCGGGGCGGATTTGAGCACCGGCGCCGGTATCCGCAGCGGGCTGAACAACCAAAGGAGCAACGTGAACCGCCTGTCAGCCGAGAACGTCACCCTCGCCTACGACCAGCGCGTCATCGCGGAGAAGCTGTCGGTGGAGATACCCGACAACTCCTTCACCGTGATCGTCGGTCCGAACGCGTGCGGCAAGTCCACCCTGCTGCGGGCCCTGTCGCGGATGCTCAAGCCCAGTGAGGGCCGGGTGCTGCTGGACGGCAACGTCATCCAGTCGATGCCGGCCAAGCAGGTCGCCCGGACCCTCGGCCTGCTCCCGCAGTCGTCCATCGCGCCCGACGGCATCACCGTCGGCGACCTCGTCGGCCGGGGCCGCTACCCGCACCAGGGCATCCTGCGCCAGTGGTCCACGGAGGACGAGCGGGTCGTCCAGGAGTCGATGGCCCAGACCGGGATCTCGGAGCTGGCCGAACGCTACGTCGACGAACTCTCCGGCGGCCAGCGCCAGCGGGTGTGGATCGCCATGGCGCTCGCCCAGCAGACCCCGCTGCTGCTCCTCGACGAGCCGACCACCTACCTGGACATCCAGCACCAGATCGACGTCCTCGACCTGTGCGCCGAACTCCACGAGGAGCAGGGCCGCACCCTCGTGGCCGTCCTGCACGACCTCAATCACGCCGCCCGCTACGCCACGCACCTCATCGCCCTGCGCGGCGGGGAGATCATCGCGGAGGGCGCGCCGAAGGACATCGTCACCGCGGAACTCGTCGAGCGGGTCTTCGGACTGCGCTGCCAGGTCATCGACGACCCGGAGACGGGCACCCCGCTGGTGGTGCCGGCCGCGCGCAAGGCACGGGTGACGGCGCCGGGGCGGCCCGAGAAGGCGGTGGTCTCCAAGGCTTCCTGAGACGGCGGCAAGGGCTTCGCCGGGTCGTCGGCGACTCGCGGAGGCGGCGAAGCGGCTCGGTCGCAGGAGCTTCCTGAGCTGCAGGAGTCTCCCGGGCTACAGGAGCTTCCTGAGACGGAACAGGTCCCGCAGCCCCGCCTCCAGCCTCACCCGGCCCGAGCCCCAGGCCTTGGCGAAGTGCAGCTCGCCCTCGACCAGGGCCACCAGGTCGTCCCCGGTCATCGCCAGCCTGATCTCGGCCTTCTCGCGCGGCGGCCCCTCGAGGGTCTCGCGCACGTCGATCCGCCCGTCCGCCATGCGGCCCGCGAACGTGACGTCCAGGTCGGTGATGTGGCAGCTCACCGAGCGGTCCAGCTCGGCGGCCGAGCGCACGTCGCCCTCGGCGTTCCCCATGCTGTCCGCAAGCTTCTCGAGTGCGGCGCGGCACTCCTCGATCGTCGCCATCGGCACCGACCGTACCGCAGCGGCACGCGGTAGCGTCGGGGCATGAGCGACGCAGTGCCGGTGCCCGTGGCCGACGACAGCGAGGCGGACGGGACCGGGGCCCGGGACCTGCCGGGTCGTGATCCCGTGGCCCCAGCCCCTCTCGACGTGCCCCGCCCACTCACCGGAAACGCCGAGGTGGACGCCGGGCTGGCCCGGCTGGCCGACGTCGACCACCTGGCCACCGACGGACACGTCCAGGTGTACGAGGATGTACACCGGGGGCTGCGCGACGCGCTCACCGCGCTCGACGCCCGCCCGGGACCTCCGGTTCCCACCCGTCACCCGACCACCACCCCTCAACGAGGCCCTTCGGACCACGGGTCCGACCGGCCGCACGAACACAGGAGCTGAACCGAACGTGGCAGGAGTCGCACGCCGCCGTCTCGACGCGGAGCTGGTCCGCCGCAACCTGGCGCGCTCGCGCGAGCACGCGAGCCAGCTGATCGCCGCCGGGCGGGTCACCGTCGGCAAGACCGTCGCGACCAAGCCCGCCACGCAGGTGGAGACCGCCGCCGCGATCGTGGTGACCGCCGACGACGGCGACCCCGACTACGTCTCGCGCGGCGGCCACAAGCTGGCCGGCGCCCTGTCGGCGTTCCTGCCGCAGGGGCTCGTCGTCGAGGGGCGGCGGGCGCTGGACGCCGGCGCGTCCACCGGTGGCTTCACCGACGTACTGCTGCGGGCCGGCGCGGCGCACGTCGTCGCCGTGGACGTCGGATACGGGCAACTCGCCTGGAGTCTGCGGCAGGATGAACGCGTCACCGTCAAGGACCGTACGAACGTACGGGAGTTGACGCCGGAAGCGATCGACGGGGAGCTGGTGGACCTGGTGGTGGGGGACCTGTCCTTCATCCCGCTCGGACTGGTACTGCCCGCGCTGGTGCGGTGCACGCGACCGGACGCCGACCTGGTGATGATGGTGAAGCCGCAGTTCGAGGTGGGCAAGGAGCGGCTGGGCAGCGGGGGAGTGGTACGCAGTGCGCAGCTGCGGGCCGAGGCCGTGCGGGGTGTCGCCCGCAGGGCCTGGGAACTGGGGCTCGGTGTGAGGGGGGTCACGGCCAGTCCGCTGCCCGGACCCTCCGGCAACGTCGAGTACTTTCTGTGGCTGCGGGCCGGGGCCGGTGAACTGGACCCGGCCGACGTTGACCGTGCAGTGGCGGAGGGGCCGCGTTGACACAGAACCGAGCTCGTACTGTTTTCCTGCTCGCCCACACCGGGCGGCCGGCGGCCATCCGCAGCGCGGAGCTCGTGGTCAAGGGCCTGCTGCACGCCGGCATCGGGGTGCGTGTCCTGGAGGCGGAGGCCTGTGACCTGCCGCTGCCCAGCGAGGTGGAGCTGGTCGGAGAGGCCACCCCGCAGTGCCTCGACGGGTGCGAGCTGCTGATCGTGCTGGGCGGTGACGGGACGCTGCTCCGCGGCGCCGAGTTCGCCCGCGCCTCCGGGGTGCCCATGCTCGGCGTCAACCTGGGCCGGGTCGGCTTCCTCGCCGAGGCCGAGCGCGACGACCTGGACAAGGTCGTCGACCGGGTGGTGAGCCGGGCGTACGAGGTCGAGGAGCGGATGACCGTCGACGTCGTCGTGCACCGCAACGGGGACATCGTGCACACCGACTGGGCGCTGAACGAGGCCGCCGTGCAGAAGGCCGGCGCCGAGAAGCTGCTGGAAGTCGTGCTGGAGATCGACGGGCGGCCGGTGACGGGCTTCGGCTGCGACGGCATCGTGCTGTCCACGCCGACCGGATCGACGGCGTACGCCTTCTCGGCCGGGGGGCCGGTGGTGTGGCCCGAGGTCGAGGCGCTGCTCATGGTACCGATCAGCGCGCACGCGCTGTTCGCGAAGCCGCTGGTGACCTCGCCGGACTCGGTGCTCGCGGTGGAGGTGCTGCCGCACATCCCGCCGGGAGTGCTGTGGTGCGACGGGCGGCGGACGGTGGAGCTGCCGCCGGGCGCGCGGGTCGAGGTGCGGCGGGGGGCGGTGCCGGTACGGCTGGCCCGGCTGCACCACGCCTCCTTCACCGACCGCCTGGTCGCGAAGTTCGCGCTGCCGGTGTCCGGGTGGCGCGGGGCGCCGCACTAGGACTGACCCGGCGTGGCGCCCCGATCCCCGCGTTCGCGGGGAGCACCGTATCCGGAGCTCGTCGAGCACGGACACGACCGGACCATCCCCGCGGCAGCGGGGAGCAGTACCCGTGCAACGAGCGACCCGTCCGCAGGTGACGGCCTGCGACTGCCCCGGTCGGGTGGGGTGGCGTCGCACACCGCGGGCGAAACCTCGTATGGTCGGTCCGTGCTTGAGGAGATGCGGATACGGTCGCTCGGGGTCATCGACGACGCCGTGGTCGAGTTGTCGCCCGGGTTCACCGCTGTCACCGGTGAGACGGGTGCCGGCAAGACCATGGTGGTCACCAGCCTGGGGCTGCTGCTGGGCGGGCGCGCGGACGCCGCCCTCGTACGGATCGGCGCGAAGCACGCCGTGGTCGAGGGGCGGATCGCCGTACCCGGCGACGCGGCGGTCGCCGTCCGGGCCGAGGAGGCCGGGGCCGAGCTGGACGACGGGGCGCTGCTGATCAGCCGCACCGTGTCGGCCGAGGGGCGCTCGCGGGCGCACCTGGGCGGGCGGTCCGTGCCCGTGGGCGTGCTCGCCGAGCTGGCCGACGAACTGGTGGCCGTGCACGGGCAGACCGATCAGCAGGGGCTGCTCAAACTGACCCGCCAGCGGCAGGCACTGGACCGGTACGCCGGGGACGCGGTCACCGGGCGGCTCGCCAAGTACGCCGAGGCCTACCGGCGGCTGCGGGCCGTCGCCCGCGAGCTGGAGGAGATCACCACCCGCGCGCGCGAACGCGCCCAGGAGGCCGATCTGCTCCGCTACGGCCTCGACGAGATCGCCGCCGTGGAGCCGCTCGCCGGTGAGGACGCCGAGCTGGCCGAGGAGGCGGAGCGCCTGGGCCACGCCGAGGCCCTCGCGTCGGCCGCCACGGTCGCGCACGCCGCGCTGGCGGGCAACCCGGAGGACCCCGAGGGTGTCGACGCGTCGACGCTGGTGGCGGGCGCGCAGCGGGCCCTGGACGCCGTACGGTCGCACGACCCGGCGCTGGCCGCGCTCGCCGAGCGGATCGGTGAGGTCGGCATCCTGCTGCGGGACGTGGCCGGCGAACTCGCCGGGTACGCCGACGACCTGGACGCCGACCCGCTGCGGCTGGCGGCGGTCGAGGAGCGGCGGGCCGCGCTCACCGCGCTGACCCGCAAGTACGGCGAGGACGTCGCCGCCGTGCTGACCTGGGCCGAGCAGGGCGCCGCGCGGCTGACCGAGCTGGACGGCGACGACGAGCGGATCGGCGAGCTGACCGCCGAACGGGACGCGCTCCGGGCCGAACTGGGCGGGCTGGCACAGGCGCTCACGGACGCGCGGACGGAGGCCGCCGAGCGGTTCGCCGCCGCGGTGACCGCCGAGCTGGCCTCGCTGGCCATGCCCCACGCGCGGGTGTCCTTCGAGATCCGGCAGACCGAGGACCCCGAGGGCGTGGAGGTGGGCGGCCGCACGGTCGCCTACGGGCCGTCGGGCGCCGACGAGGTCGAGCTGCTGCTCGCCCCGCACCCGGGCGCCCCGCCGCGGCCGATCGCCAAGGGGGCCTCCGGTGGTGAACTGTCACGCGTGATGCTCGCCGTGGAGGTCGTCTTCGCCGGTACGGACCCGGTGCCGACGTACCTCTTCGACGAGGTCGACGCCGGTGTCGGCGGCAAGGCGGCCGTCGAGATCGGGCGGCGCCTGGCGAGGCTGGCGAAGAGCGCGCAGGTCGTGGTCGTCACCCACCTCCCGCAGGTGGCCGCGTTCGCCGACCGGCAGCTGCTGGTGGAGAAGACGAACGACGGCTCGGTGACCCGCTCGGGCGTCAAGGTGCTGGAGGGCGAGGAGCGCGTCCGGGAGCTGTCCCGGATGCTGGCCGGCCAGGAGGACTCGGAGACGGCCCGGGCGCACGCCGAGGAACTGCTCGCGACGGCCAGGGCAGACGCGTAGCCGGGCCGCCCGTCCCCGCGGTGACGCCCGGACCCGCGCGCCGAGGCTGTCCCGCGGGCGGCTCGGACCCGGGCATCGCGGGCGTCGGGCGGGGGCCGCTCCCCGGGTGGGGGGCGGTCTCGGCCCGTGCCGGGTGGTTCAGAGGGCCGGGGCCTCGTAGGCCAGAACGGCCTCGACCGTCTTCCCCGGTGGAGCCGGGGTGATGGTGACGGACCGGCTCAGCCGCTGGATCAGCGGCCAGCCGAAGCCGCCCAGCCGGCCCGCGGGGTCCTGTGACGAAGTCGACGCCGCGGTGCGGGGACGGTCGTCGGACCGGTCGCTGACCGCGACGCGCAGCCCTTCGGGTGTGAGGGCGACGTGGAAGGCCGTGAGGCCCCCGCCGTGCCTCAGCGCGTTGGTCACCAGCTCGGAGGTGACCAGCAGGATGTCGTTGACCACCGTCGGGGACAGTGTCTCCGGGTGGGTGTCCAGTACGTCCTGCACCCGCGCGCGTGCCTCCGCGGCCGTCGTCGGCAGCGAGGACCGGTCGTCGGCCGTGCCGGAGACCGTCGTCCTTCCCCCGGTCATCCGTTCGTCCCCCATCCCGGCGCCGGAGCCTCGCCTGTGAGGCCGGTCACCGGATCACGTTCCCGCCGGTCTCCGCGGCACGGACGCCCGCGGTGGCGACCGGTACGGAGGGGGCGACGGTGAAGGCGTCCGCGGTGTCCGTGACGTGCAGCAGCCGGGAGACGGTCGTGCTCGGCCGGGCGAGGACGAGGGGGGTGCCGACCGTACCGTGGTGCCGCCTGGCCCGTAGGAGCAGGTGCAGGAACGCCGAGTCGGCGAACACGACCCCGGCGAGGTCCAGTACGGTGCCGGTGCTGCCCTCGGGGACGTGGGTGAGAGCATGAGCGAGGGTGTCGATCGTCTCGAGGTCGAACTCCCCGCTGACACTCACGATGCGTACGCCGCCCTCCAGGGTCGTCCGCACTTCCTGATCTTCGCTCATCACGGCATTGTGGCAGCCCCGGGCCGACCTGTGACAGACCGGCCCGGGCAGGCACGAGAAGCCCGGGACGGGGAAGACGGGTTGAAGACGCGGAGGCGTTGGGACATGGTGGGACGGAACGTGTCTTTCAGGGAAGGTGATGGGGCCCCTAGCGTGCGGTCTCGCGAAGATGACGATTTTTGAGGACGCTCCGGCGCAGCCGCACGGTTCCCCTCCGAGTATCGGGGCCGCGTGGATGAGCGCGCCCTACCCGGTCGTCGTCGCGGACGCGGACGGCCGGATCGCGCGGACGAACGCCGCCGCCACCGCCCTGTTCCCCGGCGCCGCCCCCGGGGTGGCCCTGGACGACGTGGCGCCCCCCTGGCTCGCCGACGCCCACCGGCACACCGCCGGACGCGACCTCGCCGTCCCGGCGCGGTCGGTCCGGGGACCGCACCGGAACCTGACACTGGAGGCGCACCCCACTCCGGGGGCCGACGGTGACGTGGTGTGGTGGCTGGTCGACGACACCGACCGGTTGCAGGCCGAGAGCGCGCTCCGCAGCGAGCAGCAGCGCACCGCCTTCCTCGCCGAGACCTCCACCCAGTTGCTCGCGTCGCTGAACGTACGGCGCTGCATGGACGTCACGGTCCAGCTGGCGGCCGAGAACCTGGCCGACGCCGCGCTCCTCGTGGCCCCCGCCAACGGGCGGCAGCACCCGCTCGCCGGCAGCGTGCGGGGTGCCCCGGCCAGGCACACCACCGCCCGGATCGACCCGGCGTCCGTGCCCGGCCTCGGCGAGGCGCTCCAGGGGTTCCCGCCGGTGCCGTCGCGGTGGATCGACCCCGCGGCCCTGCCGGACTGGGCACTGCCCGAGGGCTTCGCGGGCGAGGTGGGCTCCGTCGTCGTCTGCCCGCTGCCCGGGCACGGTGTGCCTGCCGGGGCGCTGATCCTGCTGCGGCACAGCGAGCACGCGGCGTTCGACGAGAGCGAGGAGGCCGTCGCCCGGCTGTTCGCCGCGCGCGCCGGGTCCGCCCTCTCGGCCGCCCGGCTGTACTCGGAGCAGACGAGCATCACCGCGACCCTCATGGCCGACCTGCTGCCGCCCTCGCTGCGGCAGGTGCACGGTGTCGAGTTCGCGGGCGGCTACCGAGCGTCCCGCGACACCGAGCGGGTCGGCGGCGACTTCTACGACGTGCATCCCGGAGCGGGACCGGGGGAGGAGACGCTCGCCGTCCTCGGCGACGTGTGCGGGAAGGGACTGGACGCCGCCGTCCTCACCGGCAAGATCCGCAACACGCTCCAGGCGCTGCTGCCCATGGCGGACGACCACGAGAACATGCTGCGCCTCCTCAACGGCGCGCTCCTGAACGGCAGTCACACCCGGTTCGCGACGCTCGTCCTGGCCTCGGTCGTCCGGCGTGGCGGGCAGGTCCGCCTGCGGCTGACCAGCGCGGGTCACCCGCCGCCCCTGATCGTGCGCCACAGCGGGGCCGTGGAGGAAGCCGAGACGTCCGGGACGCTCATCGGCGCGCTGCCCCGGATCCGTGCGCGCACCGCGCACGTCGACCTGGCTCCGGGGGAGACGTGCCTGATGTACACCGACGGCATCACGGAGGCCAGGGGCGGGCCGCTGGGGGACACCATGTTCGGGGAGGCACGGCTGCGGGCGGCCGTCGCCGACTGCGCCGGGATGCCGGCGGAAGCCGTGGTCGAACGCGTCCAGCTGCTCGCCTCCGACTGGATCGTCGACCAGCGGCACGACGACATGGCCCTGGTGGCGATCACCGCGCCGCAGCTGGCGCACCTGACAGCGGTGGACGGTCACACACCGGGCAGGTACACGGCATGATCCACACCGAGACCGAGACCGAGACCGAGACCGAGACCGAGGCTGGTACCGAGAGCGAGGCTGGGACCGATTCCGAGACCGGGAAGGATCCCGGCACCGGGACCGACTCCGATTCCGACGCGACGGGAGCCGAACCGAGAGGCGGCAGACCCCGGCCCGTGCCGGAGTTGCGCACCGCGCTGTGGCGGGCGGTCACGGAACGCGACGAGCGGGCGGCCGGGCAGGTCGTCTTCGGCGCGCTGGACAGCGGCTTCTCCGCGGAGGAGGTGCTCCTGGACGTCATCGTCCCCGTCCAGGTGCGGGTCGGCTCGGAGTGGGCCGCGGGGCGGATCAGTGTCGCGCAGGAACACGCGGCCACCGCGATACACGACCGGATCATCGCCGCCATGGCGCACCGGAGCACCGCCGGTGCCGACGCCGCACCGCGCACGGCGGGCACGGTGACCGTCGCCTGTGTGGACGGGGAGTGGCACGCGCTGCCGGCGCGGATCCTCGCGGAGGTACTGCGGGGCCGCGGCTACGAGGTCGACTTCCTCGGCGCCCAGGTCCCCACCCCGCACCTGGTGGCCCACATGCACCGCACCGCCCCGGACGTCCTGGCCCTGTCCTCGTCGCTGCCCACCCGGCTCCCCGCGGCGCACACGGCCATCACCGCCGTCCAGGCCCTCGGCATCCCCGTCCTGGCCGGGGGCGCCGCCTTCGGCGAGGACGGCCGCCACGCCCGCCTGCTGGGAGCGGACGCCTGGGCACCAAACGCGCGCGCCGCCGCCGACCTCCTCGGCCGCGGCGTCCCCCGGCCACGTGCCGGCGCGGCCCACCTGACGGTCGACGACCTGCCGCACCTGACCGACCAGGAATACACCCTCGTCGTCCGGAGCAAGGCACAGCTGGTCAGGAACACCCTGGCCGGCCTCGACGCACGTCTGCCCGCGATGCGCGCCTACACCGACGCCCAGCGCGAGCGCACCGCCGAGGACGTCGCCCACGTCGTCGACTTCCTCTCCGCCGCCCTCTACACCGACGACGTCCGGCTGTTCACCGGCTTCCTGGACTGGACCGCCGACATCCTGGAGGCCCGCGGGGTACCGGCCACCGTGCTGCGCCCCACGCTCGTCGTCCTGGCGGACGAGGTGAAGGACTTCCCACGGGCGCTGCGCCTCCTCGAGCGAGGCCGAGCGGTGCTCGACGCACGCCACCCCCGTCACACCATCCCCGGACCCGGAATGACCGCATGACGACACGCCCCCAGAACGACTTCCACGTCACCGTCACCCCCCTGGAATCCGGGGAGGTACTGCTGCGGCTCAGCGGCGACCTCGACTACGACAGCGCCGACGAGCTGCTGGCCGCCGCCCGCGACCGGCTCGCGCATGAACCGGTGCCCCGCGTGGTGCGGCTGGACTGCGCGCGGCTCACCACCTGCGACTCGATGGGCCTGGCCACGCTCCTGATGATCGAGCGGCTCGCCGGGGACATCGGAGCCGCGCTCCGGATGGACGGCCGCCCCCACTTCCTCGGCCGCCTGCTGGAAGTCACCGGCACCCTGGAGTACTTCGCGCCCGCACCGTCCGCCGAGTCCCCTGCCTCCACGGAGGCGGAGGGTGTCCGCCGCGCTCGGCAGCCCGACGGCCAGGCGCGCTCCGACCAGGGATCGTGACCCGACGGGCCGAGGTCCACCGGCGAAACACAGCGAGGCGGCTCGTTCACTCGTGTGAGTGAATTGGCCCTGTCTCGTTGCCCCGCCGGCCGCCCGCGCGCGACGGTCGTCGTTCCCGGAACACCCGTACGGCCTGGCATCCTTGACGGTGTGCCGCACGGGAGACCGCGCTGCACGCCCTCCCCGCACCATCGTTCTGTACGTTCTTCGTGACCGCCCCCCGCCGAACCAGGAGCCCCGGCCACGTGACCCCCGTGAGCAGCCACGCCCCGCACGGCCAGTCGCCGCTGCGCACCGTGCAGGTGCTGGGCGGCGGCAACGCCGGCAGCAGCGCGCATGTGCGCTCCCTGGCCGCGGGGCTCGTCGCACGGGGCGTGAAAGTGACGGTGTGCGCCCCCACCGATGCGGAACGCATCTACGACTTCACAGGCGCCGGAGCGGACCATGTGCACGTACCGCGCAGCAGCGATCCCGTCTCCGTGGCCGCGCTGCGGGCGGTCTGCGCGGACGCCGACCTGGTGCACGCGCACGGGCTGCACGCCTCCTTCCGTGCCGCGCTGGCCCTCGGCGGGCGCCGCGTCCGCACCCCGCTGGTCGTCACCTGGCACGACCGGGCCCACGCCGAGGGTGCGCGCGCCCATCTGCTGCGCGTCCTGGAACGCCGGGTGATGAAGGCCGCCGCCGTGGTGCTCGGCGCCACCTCGGAGCTGGTCGACGCGGCACGGGGGGCCGGTGCGCGGGACGCCCGGCTCGGACCCGTCGCGCTGCCCGCCCGCCCCTGCGGGCCGGCCGAGCCCGACGACCCGGACCGGCGCCGTGCCAAGACCCGGGCCGAACTCGGTGCGACCGGCCGCCCGTTGCTCATCGCCGTCGGTTCCCTGGAGGAGCACCGGGGGTACGACGTCCTGCTCGACGCGGCGCGCGCGTGGCGCCGTCTCGACCCGGTGCCGCTGGTCGTCGTCGCGGGTGAGGGTCCCGCGCGCCCGCGGTTGCAGCGGCGGATCGAGGACGAAGGGCTGCCGGTGGTCCTCATCGGCAGCCGTGACGACGTCGGCGACCTGCTGGCCGCGGCCGACCTCGCGCTGCTGCCGAGCCGCCGGGAGGCGCGTTCCGTCCTCGCCCAGGAGGCGCTCCCCGCGCGGCTGCCGCTCGTGGCGAGCGACGCGGGCGGGACCCCCGAACTCGTGGGCGACGCCGCCGAGATCGTCCCGGCCGGGGACGCGGACGCGTTCGCCCGCGCAGTCGTCCGGCTGCTGGACGACCCCCGGCGGTGCGAGGAGCTGAGGGACAGGGGTGTGCGGCAGGCCGCCACCTGGCCGACCGAGGACGAGACCGTCGCCCAGGTCCTCAGCGTCTACGACGAGTTGACGCAGCCCACGCCGATGCTCTGAACGGGCCCGGCCCAGGACCCGGACCCGCTCACGGGAGGTGCCGGCGGGCGCGCAGGGCCAGGCTCAACGCCAGCACGGTCTGCGGGTCGTCGAGGTCCGTGCCCAGCAACTCCCCGATACGCGCCAGCCGGTTGTAGAGCGTCTGCCGGTTGAGGTGGAGTTCGCGTGCCGTCTCCGCCTTGCGCCCGGCGTGCGCCAGATACGTCTGGAGCGTGGGCAGCAGGGGCGGCCTCGACCGCTCGTCGTGGTCCCGGAGGGGGCCGATCGCCCGGTCCACGAAGGCCGCGAGGTCCGGATGGTCACGCAGCCGCCACAGCAGCAGGTCGATGTCGAGGCGCCGGGCGTCGTACCAGGGCCGGTCGGTGAGCCCCTGGGCCGCGGTCGCCGTCTCCGCCGCGTGCCGCAGGCCCGCCGACGCCGCCGTCCAGCCGCCGGCCACCCCGACGACCACGACGGGCGGCTGTGCCCCCGGCCGGCGCATCCCGGCCCGTTCCACGCCTGCCCGCAGTGCCGCCGCGACCCGGTCCGCGACCGACGTCCGCTCCGACTCCGAGCGCAGGCCCACCAGGAGCGGGACCCGGCCCTCGACCGGACGTACGCCCAGCAGGACCGGCACCCCGACGGACGCCAGCTCCTCGGCCACCGCACGCGCCAGCACCGCCCAGCCGCCGCCGGAGGGGGACAGCGCGTCGCCGAGCCGCATCACCACCGGGAGCAGGGGACCGTCGCCGGGTTTGAAGCCCAGGACGCGTGCCTGCGCCGGGGCATCCGCCGCGGTGATCCGCCCCTCGGCGAGGTCGGTGAGGAAGTCGCCGCGCCCGCGCGCCGCCAGCTCCTCCTCCTGCCGCGCCTGCATCAGCACCACGGCGAGGATGCCGGCCGCCCGCTCCGCCGCCATCCGGTGCACCGGCGCCAGCGGGGACCGTACGGGCAGCAGGACGAGCCGGGCGCGCACCGAACCGGCGCCCGGGCCGCCGCCGGGCACGTCCACCAGGACCGAGCCCGCCGGGGGAGGGGCGTCCTTGTGCGGGCCGCGCAGCCCCTCCCACACCTGGAGCGGGTCGGCGCCCTCGGGGCCGGAGCCGGCGGCGTACAGCAGGCGGCCGTCGGTGGTCTCCAGGAAGACCGGGTTGTCCCCGAAGCCGGCCAGGATGCCGAGCACCTGGGGCACCCCGCCACCGCCCAGCAGGGCCTCCGTGCAGCGGCGGTGCACCTCCTCGGCCCGCTGGAGCAGCGCGTAGTGACCGTTGACGATCTCGGTGTGGACCTCCTCCGTGACCGTCACGAAGGGCACCTCGCGGTGGAGCTGCACCAGGGGCAGCCCGGCCGTGCGGGCGGTGTCCACGAGGGTCGCGGGCAGCCGGGTGAAACGCGGGCCCAGCTCCACGACGAGGGCCGCGATACCGCGCTCGGCGAGCGTGCGGACGAAGGCGCGCTGCTCGGCCGGGCGGGTGCCGAGGCCGTAACCGGTGGTCAGCAGGAGTTCCCCGCCCTTGAGCAGGGAGGCGATGTTGGGCACCTCCCCGGCGTGGACCCAGCGCACGGTGCGGTGCAGGCGGTCGGCACCGGCGAGGATCTCCGGCAGGCCGCTGCGCAGACCGGGGAGTTCCAGGGCGCGCTGCACGGTGATCCCCGACGGCGGGGGTGCGCTGGGGCTGTTCATGCAGCGGACGGTACCCGGGGGTGGCCTGCGGGTACATCTCGGGCGTCCGGCGACGGCCGAGGGAGCCCGTGGGCCCCGGGGGATGCCGCCGCGCCCGCCCGTGCCGCCCCTGGGGGCACCCCCGGGCCGTTCAGGCCCCGCGGGGAGGCACGACCGTCCGCGGCGGCGTCCGTCAGCCCCCGTACGCCCCGCTCGCCGTGAGCCGCAGGGCGGTGTCGATCAGGGGGACGTGACTGAAGGCCTGCGGGAAGTTGCCCACCTGGCGCTGGAGGCGGGGGTCCCACTCCTCGGCCAGCAGACCGAGGTCGTTGCGCAGGGCCAGGAGCTTCTCGAAGAGCTTGCGCGCCTCGTCCACCCGGCCGATCATCGCCAGGTCGTCGGCCATCCAGAACGAGCAGGCCAGGAAGGCCCCCTCGTCGCCGGGCAGGCCGTCCACGCCCTCGTCGCCGCCCTCCGTCGGGTAGCGCAGGATGAAGCCGTCCGAGGTGGACAGCTCCCGCTGGATGGCCTCGATGGTGCCGATGACCCGCTTGTCGTCCGGCGGCAGGAAGCCCATCTGCGGGATCAGCAGCAGCGAGGCATCCAGCTCCTGGGAGCCGTAGGACTGCGTGAACGTGTTGCGTTCCTTGTCGTAGCCCTTCTCGCACACGTCCCGGTGGATGTCGTCGCGCAGCTGCTTCCAGCGCTCCAGCGGGCCGTCGGCGTCCCCGGACTCGATCAGCTTGATGGTGCGGTCGACGGCGACCCAGGCCATCACCTTGGAGTGCACGAAGTGGCGGCGCGGGCCGCGCACCTCCCAGATGCCCTCGTCCGGCTCCTGCCAGTGGTCCTCCAGGTAGCGGATCAGCTTGAGCTGGAGCACCGAGGCGTAGTCGTTGCGCGACAGGCCCGTCATGTGGGCCAGGTGCAGCGCCTCGGTGACCTCGCCGTAGACGTCCAGCTGGAGCTGGTGGGCCGCGCCGTTGCCGACCCGCACCGGGGTGGAGCCCTCGTAACCGGGCAGCCAGTCCAGCTCCGCCTCGCCCAGCTCGCGCTCACCGGCGATGCCGTACATGATCTGGAGGTTCTCCGGATCACCGGCGACCGCGCGCAGCAGCCACTCGCGCCAGGCGCGGGCCTCCTCGCGGTAGCCGGTGCGCAGCAGCGAGGACAGGGTGATGGCCGCGTCGCGCAGCCAGGTGTAGCGGTAGTCCCAGTTGCGGACGCCGCCGATGTCCTCCGGCAGGGAGGTGGTGGGCGCGGCCACGATGCCGCCCGTGGGGGCGTACGTCAGGGCCTTCAGCGTGATCAGGGAGCGGACCACGGCCTCCCGGTAGGGACCGTGGTACGTACAGTGCTCGACCCAGTCGCGCCAGAACTCCTCCGTCGCCTCCAGGGACTGCTCCGGCTCGGGCAGCGCCGGCGGCTCCTTGTGCGAGGGCTCCCACGAGATCGTGAAGGCGATCCGGTCACCCGGCGCGACCGTGAAGTCCGCGTAGGTCGTCAGCGCCTTGCCGTAGGTCTCGACCTCCGTGTCGAACCACACGGAGTCGGGGCCCGCGACGGCCACCGTGCGGCCCTCGTGCTTGTGCACCCAGGGGACCACGCGGCCGTAGCTGAACCGCATCCGCAGCTCCGAGCGCATCGGCACCCGGCCGGAGACGCCCTCCACGATCCGGATCAGCTGGGGCGCGCCGTCGCGCGGCGGCATGAAATCGATCACCCTGACGGTGCCGCGCGGCGTGTCCCACTCGGACTCCAGCACCAGCGAGTCGCCGCGGTAGGTCCGCCGGGCCGCGGTGGGCGGCTCGGCGCCGGGGGCGTAGGCGGGGCCCATCCGCCAGAACCCGTGTTCTCCGGTACCCAGCAGACCGGCGAAGATGGCATGCGAGTCGAAGCGGGGCAGGCACAGCCAGTCGACTGTGCCGTCCCGGCAGACCAGGGCAGCGGTCTGCATGTCTCCGATGAGTGCGTAGTCTTCGATGCGCCCGGCCACGTGCAACTCCAGTCGAACGGCCACGTCACCCCGCGTGGGGGCGGTCGCTAGTGCGGTCAAGGGTGGGGTCAGGGGTCTGTGTCATCGTCGTTGAGCCATGAAGCAAAGCAGCCGTTCGGCCGGGAAGCCAAACGCTGTGCCGCAGACGTCAACCGTTTCTCAACGGACTGACGAGCTCTCGTTGTTCCGGTGCTGTCGGGCGGGGGGTGGTGCCGTGTCACCGGGGCGGTCTCGGCAGCGAACGTCCGAGCAGGATACGACGCACGTAGATGATCTGTGTGCCGCTCCGGGCAACCCGGGTCCGCCGAAGGGGTGACCGCCGGGTGAGGAAACGGTGAGCCGCGCGCCTGCGTGTCCGGTCGTGCGCGGAGCGTGGCCGGAAGCCATCGCCCCGAGGCGCTGTTACGCTGGTAGCCCGTGGACCGGTGGGAGAAAAACCCCGGAACCGCAGCGACGGCGCCGCCGACGACACCCCGGTACGACCGGGTCGGACGACGAACGCACCGCACCCCAGACCGCGACCACGGGAGCCCCCTCTTGGCCATGCCGCCCAAATCATCGACGACCAAGCACATCTTCGTCACCGGGGGTGTCGCCTCCTCGCTCGGCAAGGGGCTGACCGCCTCCAGCCTCGGCATGCTGCTCAAGGCACGGGGTCTGCGCGTCGTGATGCAGAAGCTCGACCCGTACCTCAATGTCGACCCTGGCACGATGAACCCCTTCCAGCACGGTGAGGTGTTCGTCACCAACGACGGCGCCGAGACCGACCTGGACATCGGCCACTACGAGCGTTTCCTCGACCGCGACCTCGACGGCTCCGCCAACGTCACCACCGGTCAGGTGTACAACACGGTGATCGCCAAGGAGCGGCGC
The DNA here is from genome assembly GCF_056430705.1 of Streptomyces sp. NPDC045956. Taxonomy (NCBI): domain Bacteria; kingdom Bacillati; phylum Actinomycetota; class Actinomycetes; order Kitasatosporales; family Streptomycetaceae; genus Streptomyces; species Streptomyces sp. NPDC045956. The sequence continues at coordinate 22,905 of NZ_JBWKKZ010000008.1, forward strand.
GGCGAGTACCTGGGCGACACGGTCCAGGTCATCCCGCACATCACCAACGAGATCAAGCACCGCATCCGCCGCATGGCGACGGACGAGGTGGACGTCGTGATCACCGAGGTCGGCGGCACGGTCGGCGACATCGAGTCGCTGCCGTTCCTGGAGACCGTCCGTCAGGTCCGCCACGAGGTCGGCCGCGACAACGTCTTCGTGGTCCACATCTCGCTCCTGCCCTACATCGGCCCCTCGGGCGAGCTGAAGACCAAGCCGACCCAGCACTCCGTGGCGGCGCTGCGCAACATCGGTATCCAGCCGGACGCGATCGTGCTGCGCTGCGACCGCGAGGTGCCGACCGCGATCAAGCGCAAGATCTCCCTGATGTGCGACGTCGACGAGGCCGCGGTGGTGGCATGCCCCGACGCCCGCTCGATCTACGACATCCCCAAGACGGTGCACGGCGAGGGCCTGGACGCCTACGTCGTCCGCAAGCTGGACCTGCCGTTCCGCGACGTGGACTGGACGACCTGGGACGACCTGCTCGACCGCGTCCACAACCCCGACCACGAGATCGTCATGGCGCTGGTCGGCAAGTACATCGACCTGCCCGACGCCTACCTGTCGGTCACCGAGGCGCTGCGCGCGGGCGGTTTCGCCAACAAGGCCCGCGTGAAGATCAAGTGGGTCACCTCCGACGACTGCAAGACCCCGGCCGGCGCCCAGGCGCAGCTCGGCGACGTCGACGCGATCTGCATCCCGGGCGGCTTCGGCGAGCGCGGTGTCACGGGCAAGGTCGGCGCGATCAGGTACGCCCGCGAGAACGGCATCCCTCTGCTGGGCCTGTGCCTCGGGCTGCAGTGCATCGTGGTCGAGGCCGCGCGCAACCTGGCCGGTGTCGCGGACGCCAACTCCACCGAGTTCGACCCGGCCACCGCCCACCCGGTCGTCTCGACCATGGCCGAGCAGCTGGACATCGTGGCCGGCGAGGGCGACATGGGCGGCACGATGCGGCTCGGCATGTACCCGGCCAAGCTGGCCGAGGGCTCCATCGTCCGCGAGGTCTACGACGGCAAGGAGTACGTCGAGGAGCGGCACCGCCACCGCTACGAGGTGAACAACGCCTACCGCGCGGAGCTGGAGAAGAAGGCGGGCATCGTCTTCTCCGGCACCTCCCCGGACGGCAAGCTCGTCGAGTACGTCGAGTACCCGCGCGAGGTCCACCCCTACCTGGTCGCCACGCAGGCGCACCCGGAGCTGCGCTCGCGCCCGACCCGCCCGCACCCGCTCTTCGCCGGGCTGGTCAAGGCCGCGGTCGAGCGGAAGACGTCGAAGTAACACACCAGTTGTACGGTGGCCGGGGCACGCGCATTCAGCGGCGCGTGCCCCGGCTTTTCGCGTACGTCTGGAAGGGCAGGTCAGGCATGACGGGCAGCAGCATCAAGGACATCCCCGAGGAGTGGGAGGTCCGGGGCACACGGACCCCGTTCCAGGGCAACAAGACCGCCGTCCGCCAGGACGACGTGGTCATGCCCGACGGCTCCGTGGCGACCCGCGACTACCAGGTCCACCCCGGCTCCGTGGCCGTCCTCGCCCTGGACGACGAGGGACGGGTGCTGGTCCTGCGGCAGTACCGCCACCCGGTGCGCGAGAAGCTGTGGGAGATCCCGGCGGGCCTGCTCGACGTCCCCGGCGAGAACCCGCTGCACGCCGCCCAGCGCGAGCTGTACGAAGAGGCCCACGTCAAGGCCGAGGACTGGCGGGTGCTGACCGACGTCTACACCACCCCCGGCGGCTGCGACGAGGCCGTGCGGATCTTCCTCGCCCGGAACCTGTCCGAGGCCGAGGGCGCGCGCTTCGAGGTCGAGGACGAAGAGGCCGACATGGAGCTGGCGCGGGTGCCCGTCGCGGACCTGGTCCGTGGGGTGCTCGCGGGCGAGCTGCACAACAACTGCCTGGTCGTGGGCGTGCTGTCGCTGGTCGCGGCCGAGCGGGGGGACGGGCTGGACGCCCTGCGCCCGGCGGAGGCGCCGTGGCCGGCGCGGCCGTTCGAGGCCTGACACCCAGCCGCTCCCGGGGTCGGCCCTCCCCGGCCCCGGGGCCCGGACCCACCCGCCGAAGGCCCGGACCCACCCGCCGGAGGCCCGGACCCACCCGCCGGAGGCCCGGACCCACCCGCCGGATGCCCGGAGCCGCAGCCGAGGCGCCCTCCGTAATGTGACCATCGGTTGATCCGATCGGGGGACGTGCCCGCCGCGCTCCGCCGGGAACGTAGCAGAGCGTGAACTAGGCTCGGGAAACGCCCGAACCGGGGTTCCGGCGGGCGCCGACGTGCGGTGGGATCGGGAGTGTGGCCCGTGACGGATCAGGCGGTGGACACGGACGGTGTACGGCTGTCGGAGGACGTGGCCGAGGAGAATCGGTTCCTGGGCCGCGACCGCGAGCTGAAGGCGCTGCGCGCCGACATCGAGCGCGCGGGCCTGGACACCCTCTCCGGCCGCAAGGCCCCCCGCGCGCGCGTGCTGCTCATCGCCGGCCGTCCCGGCTCGGGCCGCACCTCGCTCGCCGAGCAACTGGTCGCCCGGGTCGCGGACGCCTACCCCGACGGTGTGCTGCGCGCCCGCCTGAGCGAGCCGGACGGCACGCGCGTGCCCGTCGCGCGGCTCGCCGGGGAACTGCTCACCGAGCTGGACCGGCCGGCCCCGCCCGGCGCCGACGAGGACGACCTCACCGAGGCCCTGCGCGCCGCCCTCGCCGACCGCAGGGTGCTGCTCCTGCTCGACGACGCGGCCGACGCGGAGCAGGTCGACGCCCTGCTGCCGGACAGCCCGCACTGCCTGGCCGTCACCGTCGCCGAAGGCCCGCTGACCGGCATCGCGGACGTCCGGCCGTGCACGCTGGGCGGGATGGACACCAAGTCGGCCATGGAGCTGCTGTCCCGGCACACCGGCTCGGTCCGCATCACCGTCGACCCCCGGGCCGCCGAGCAGCTGGTCGAGGTCTGCCAGGCGCAGCCCGCCGCGCTGACCCTGGCCGGCGGCTGGCTCGCCGCCCGCCCCCAGGCGGCCGTCGCCGACCTCGCCAAGCACGTGCACGCCGAGGGCGACGAGGGGACACCGCTCGGCCGCGTCTTCCGCCTGGTCTACGCGTCCCTGCCCAGCACCGCCGCCCGGATGCTGCGGCTGCTCTCCCTCGCCCCGGCCGGCCTGGTCGACCCGCACACCGCGTCCGCGCTGGCCGGCTGCTCGGTGCACGGCGCGCGGACCACCCTGGACGACTTCGTCGCCCTCGGCGTGCTGCGCGCGGTCGACTCCCCGCTGCCCGAGTACGTGGTCCCCGGCTGCCTGCACGCCTTCCTGCGCAGACTCGCCACCACCCACGACCGGCCCGCCGAGCTCCAGCTCGCCCGCGCCCGCATGCTGGAGCGGACGGTACGCCTGCTCCAGTCCTGCCGGGCGGTCACCGAGACCGACAGCCCCCAGGCCCGCGAGAAGCTGCTGACCCTGCCCCCCGCCCTGCGCTTCCCCACCCCGAGGGCCGCCGCCGAATGGCTGGGCGTCCGGCGGCCCGCGCTGCTGGCCGCGGCCCGCCTCGCGGTCGCCGACGGGGAGCTGGACACCCTGGCCCGGCGGCTGATGTCCCAGCTGGTGCGTGCCATGGTGGCCCACTTCGGCACCCAGGCGGCCGCCCCCGACCTGTACGGCATCCACCGCCTCGTCCTCGACGTGGCCGAGCGGCGCGAGCTGCCCCGTGAGAAGGCGGCGGCCCTGCTCAACCTGGCCGACCTGGACGCCCGCACCGGCCGTACCGCCGAGGCCCTGGCGCGCTACCGGGCCGCGCTGGACGCCGGACGGGAGGCGGAGGACCCGTACGCGACCGCCCGCGCGATGGAATCCGTGGGCGGAGCCCACCTGGAGCTGGGCGACTACGACCGGGCCGCCGACTGGTTCGGCCGGGCCCTCGCCCAGCGGCTCGCCCGGGACGAGCGCGCCGACGCCGCCCGCGTCTACGGCCGCCTCGCCACCGCCCACACCTACGCCGGCCGCTACGGCGAGGCGCTGCGGGGCTGGCGCGCGGCGGCCGCCGGGTACCGCAGGTCCGGTGATGTGGCCGCGCACGCGCGGGCGTTGAGCGAACTGGCCCGCGTCCAGGAGTACGCGGGGCGCCCCGAGGAGTCGCTGCGCACCTGCCGGGAAGCCGTCGACTGGGCCCGCCGGGCCGAGGACGACCGGCTCCAGGCCGCGCTGCACCTGCGGCTGGCCGACACCCTCGACCGGCTCGGCGACCCCACGGCGGCGGGCCTGGAGCGGAGCGCTGCCGATCGCATGTTGAGGGAAGATCCCGCCGAGGCCTGCGAAATCCGCAGCGCTTCGACTGAAGATTGATGCTTTGAAAGGCTAGACAGCGGGAACACCTTCATTAGACTGGCTCTGCCGCACGTTCTTGCGGTCCCTCCCGTTGTGCTCCCGTGTGCGCGGGTATGTGTAGTAATAGACCCATCCTCTGAGCCAAGGACCGTGATCGACGTGAAGGTCGGTATCCCCCGCGAGGTCAAGAACAACGAGTTCCGGGTGGCCATCACCCCCGCCGGCGTCCACGAGCTGGTGCGCCACGGTCACCAGGTCGTCGTCGAGCGCGACGCCGGTGTCGGTTCCTCGATCCCCAACGAGGAGTACGTCGCCGCCGGCGCGCGGATACTCGACACCGCCGACGAGGTCTGGGCAACCGCCGACCTGCTGCTCAAGGTCAAGGAGCCCATCGCGGAGGAGTACCACCGCCTCCGCAAGGACCAGACGCTCTTCACCTACCTGCACCTGGCCGCCTCCAAGGAGTGCACGGACGCGCTCATCGGGTCCGGCACCACCGCGATCGCCTACGAGACCGTCGAGACGCCGAACCGCGCGCTGCCGCTGCTCGCCCCGATGTCCGAGGTCGCGGGCCGGCTGGCCCCCCAGGTGGGCGCCTACCACCTGATGGCCGCCAACGGCGGGCGCGGTGTGCTGCCCGGCGGTGTCCCCGGCGTGCTGGCCGGCAAGGCCGTCGTCATCGGCGGCGGTGTCTCCGGCTGGAACGCGGCGCAGATCGCCATCGGCATGGGCTTCCACGTGACCCTGCTCGACAAGGACATCAACAAGCTCAAGGAAGCCGACAAGATCTTCGGTACGAAGATCCAGACCGTCGTCTCCAACGCCTTCGAGCTGGAGAAGGCCTGCCTGGAGGCCGACCTCGTGATCGGTGCGGTGCTGATCCCCGGCGCCAAGGCCCCGAAGCTGGTCACCAACGAGCTGGTCTCCCGGATGAAGCCCGGGAGTGTCCTTGTCGACATCGCGATCGACCAGGGCGGCTGCTTCGAGGACTCCCACCCGACCACGCACGCCGAGCCGACCTTCCCGGTCCACAACTCGGTCTTCTACTGCGTCGCCAACATGCCCGGCGCGGTGCCGAACACCTCCACCTACGCGCTGACCAACGCCACGCTGCCGTACATCGTCGAGCTGGCGAACCGCGGCTGGGCCGAGGCGCTGCGCCGCGACCCCGCGCTGGCCAAGGGCCTCAACACCCATGACGGCAAGGTCGTGTACAAGGAGGTCGCCGAGGCGCACGGGCTGGAGCACGTCGAGCTGGCGACCCTCCTCGCCTGAGGCCGCCCGCCGACGGCCAGGCCGGTAAATCGGCCAAGTCGGTGACCGGCAAAGGCGATACGTCAACAGTCGCCGTCAACCCCACACACCCGGCCGGACCTTGCCCGACAAGGTCCGGCCGGGTGTGTGTATGGTCACTTTGCGATTCCTGGCCAACTCGCCTCGAACGTAACGCTTCAACCGATTCGCGCACCGGTGAAACCTGCTGTGCGACGGCCGTACGCCCTTGACAGAGGGTTGTTTCATTGCCGACACATCGGGCCGGGTCCGGCGGATTGTGTTGCTGCGGACGCCCGACACGCCATAGAGTCGCCGAACGTCGGCATGGTGCCACGCTGACCTGTCTAGAAGTTTCCTGGTCACCAAGGAGGTAAGACGACTTGTGAATGAGTCGACATTTACTCCCGGGGGTGGTCAACCAGGAATGTCTGTACGGGCCGAGAGCCCCGGGCGTCTCGAGGCTGTCGGCTCCGTCGCTGTACGCACCTTCGCAGCCCACCAGAGTCCGCAGGCAACTCAGACAGCACACATGAGTATGGATGGCCAACACGTGAACGCCATGGCCGGCGACGGAAGTGGCGCGCCCCGCAACCACTTCGCCGACTACGACGAACTGCCCGAGGGGCACTTCTACGATCCGGACGCGGAGTACGAGCCCGATCCCGAGTACGCGGCCACGCTCGCGCCCGACGCGGCGCGCCAGCGCCGTGAGCGCGTCGGTCCGACCGGACGCCCGCTGCCGTACTTCCCGATCCCGGGCCCGCTGACCGATCACGGCCCCGCGAAGATCATCGCGATGTGCAACCAGAAGGGCGGCGTCGGCAAGACCACGTCGACCATCAACCTGGGTGCCGCGCTCGCCGAGTACGGGCGCCGGGTGCTGCTCGTCGACTTCGACCCGCAGGGCGCGCTGTCGGTCGGTCTCGGCGTCAACCCGATGGAGCTCGACCTCACCGTCTACAACCTGCTCATGGAGCGGGGCATGGCGGCCGACGAGGTGCTGCTGAAGACGGCGGTCCCCAACATGGACCTGCTGCCCAGCAACATCGACCTGTCGGCGGCCGAGGTGCAGCTGGTGAGCGAGGTCGCGCGCGAGTCCACGCTCCAGCGCGCGCTGAAGCCGCTGATGGACGACTACGACTACATCGTGATCGACTGCCAGCCCTCGCTCGGCCTGCTCACGGTCAACGCGCTGACCGCCGCGCACAAGGTGATCGTGCCCCTGGAGTGCGAGTTCTTCGCGCTGCGTGGAGTGGCACTGCTGACCGAGACGATCGAGAAGGTCCAGGAGCGGCTCAACCCCGACCTGGAGCTCGACGGCATCCTCGCCACGATGTACGACTCGCGCACGGTGCACAGCCGTGAGGTGCTCGCGCGTGTGGTGGAGGCCTTCGACGATCACGTCTACCACACGGTCATCGGACGCACGGTCCGCTTCCCGGAGACCACGGTCGCCGGTGAGCCGATCACCACGTACGCCTCGAACTCCGTCGGTGCCGCCGCCTACCGCCAGCTCGCCAGGGAGGTGCTCGCCCGGTGTCACGCCGAGTGAGTCTGCCGGGGGCCGACGAACTCTTCCGCACGACAGGGGGAACGGCGCTCCAGGCGTCCTCCCCGCGGCGACCGGCCAACGGGGAAGCCCGGGTGCCGGCGCCGGCGGGGGAGAGCGACCAGGCCGCCGCCGAGGACACACCGCACGCGGTGCCCGCGCGGGGCGGTGACGGCGAGGGCGCCGAGCACGCCGCGGCGGACGCGGAACCGGGCTCGGCGGGCGAGTCGCGCAGCCGGGGCGCCGAGCGCTCCCCACGGGGCTCCGGCCCCGACGCGGGCGCGCAGGAAGGTTCTGCCGCCCAGTCCCGCAAGCGCGGCCGGGCCGCCGCACGCCGTCCCAGCGGCCGTGAGCGCCACGACGAGAAGATCACCGTGTACGTCTCCGCCGAGGAGCTGATGGACCTGGAGCACGCCCGGCTGGTGCTCCGGGGCGAGCACGGACTGGCCGTCGACCGCGGCCGCATCGTCCGCGAGGCGGTCGCCGTGGTCCTCGCCGACCTGGAGACCCGCGGGGACGCCAGCATCCTCGTACGACGGCTGCGCGGGCGGTAGCGGTAGCCTGCGGGGGCCATGACCTCGAACGACGCCCCCCGCCCCGGTGCCCGCGCCGGCCGTCGGCGTGCGCTGGGGACGGGCCCGGGAGCGCCCCGGAGGACCACGTCGGCCCCGCCGCCCCCCGTGGTGCCCGACGAGGCGCCGCCGGGCTCCGTGAGCCCCGTCCCCGCCGGGGCGGAGGAAGCCGTTCCGGCGGCGGAGGACCGGCTGGCGAGCAGGCCTCCCGAGGACCCCGCCCGGGCGGCCCGCGGACCGGCGGCCCCCTCGGAGCCGGCCGGCACCCACTCGGAGGCCGTCGGGCCGCGGTACGGCCCCGAGAGCCCCGAGAGCCCCGAGAGCCTCGCCGGACCGGCCGAGGCGCCCCCCGCCCCCGCGGAGGGCGAGCCGGACGGAGGCGACGGTGTCTTCAAGGTGCGGCTCGCCAACTTCGAGGGCCCCTTCGACCTGCTCCTCCAGTTGATCTCCAAGCACAAGATGGACGTCACCGAGGTCGCGCTCTCCAAGGTGACCGACGAGTTCATGGCGCACATCCGCGCGCGGGGACCCGACTGGGACCTCGACGAGACGACCGAGTTCCTGGTGGTCGCGGCCACTCTGCTCGACCTCAAGGCGGCCCGGCTGCTGCCCGCCGCCGAGGTCGAGGACGAGGCCGACCTGGCGCTCCTGGAAGCCCGTGACCTGCTCTTCGCGAGGCTGCTCCAGTACCGCGCGTACAAGCAGATCGCGGAGATCTTCAACGAGCGGCTCGAGGCCGAGGCCCGCCGCTACCCCCGTACCGTCGGCCTGGAGCCCCATCACGCCGAGCTGCTGCCCGAGGTCGTCATCAGCATCGGGCCGGAGGGCTTCGCCAAGCTCGCCGTGAAGGCGATGCAGCCCAGGCCCAGGCCGCAGGTGTACGTCGAGCACATCCACGCGCCCCTGGTCAGCGTGCAGGAGCAGGCCGGGATCGTCGTCGCCCGGCTGCGGGAGCTGGGCGAGACCAGCTTCCGGGTGCTGGTCGAGGACACCGACGACACGCTGACGGTCGTGGCCCGCTTCCTGGCCCTGCTGGAGCTGTACCGGGAGAAGGCCGTCGCCCTGGACCAGGAGACCGCGCTGGGCGACCTGCTGGTCCGCTGGACCGGCGGGGACGGGGACGCCGAGCCGGTGGTGACCGACGAGTTCGACCGGCCGCCGGAGGCCGAGGAGGAGCGGAAGGCGTGAGCGACGAGACCACCGAGGCCCCGGGCGGGCCGGAGGCCGTCGCCGGCCTCGCACTCAAGCCCGCCCTGGAAGCCGTCCTCATGGTCGTGGACGAGCCCGCCACCGAGGAGCACCTCGCCCGGATACTCCGGCGGCCGCGGCGGCAGATCGCGGACGCGCTCCGCGAGCTGGCCGACGAGTACACCGTCCAGGGCCGCGGCTTCGAGCTGAGGGTCGTCGCGGGCGGCTGGCGCTTCTACAGCCGCCCCGCGTACGCCGCGGCCGTCGAGGGCTTCGTCCTGGACGGCCAGCACGCCCGCCTCACCCAGGCCGCCCTGGAGACCCTGGCCGTGGTCGCCTACCGCCAGCCGGTCAGCCGCAGCCGTGTCTCCGCCGTGCGCGGCGTGAACTGCGACGGTGTGATGCGCACCCTCCTCCAGAGGGGTCTGGTCGGGGAGGCGGGCACGGAACCCGAAACAGGTGCGATCCTGTACGTGACGACGAACTACTTCCTGGAGCGGATGGGCCTGCGCGGCCTGGACGAGCTCCCGGAGCTCGCGCCGTTCCTCCCGGAGGCCGCGGCGATCGAGGCGGAGACACTGGAAGGGGTCCCGTCGTTCGATCCGGACGCCCCGGATTCCGAGGACGCAGACGACAAGACGGAACTTTGATGCGAAGCAGCAGCGGCAGGAACAGCAGCGGAAACAACGGCGGGAGCCGTGGTGGCAACAGCGGCGGCCGCGGCGGGAGCGGCGGTGGCCGCGGGAACCCCCGCGGTGCCGGCGGCAACCGTGACGACAAGCAGGGCGGCCGTCCGAAGAAGCCGCGCCCGGAGGAGCGGCGCTACGACGTGGGCCCCGGCGCCACCCAGGACGGCCCGAAGTCGGGCCGCGGCCCCTCGGCCCGCGGTGGCGCCAAGGGCGGGCCGAAGAAGCCTCTCCAGCGGGGACGCTGGGTCCCGGCCACGTCCCGCGAGTACGAGGCGCGGGCCGAGGAGCGCAACCGGGAGCGGTACGCGGGCAAGAAGGACGTCAAGCTCCCCAAGACCTTCCCGGGCGCCGAGCAGGAGGGCGAGCGGCTCCAGAAGGTCCTCGCCCGCGCGGGCTACGGTTCCCGGCGCTCCTGCGAGGAGCTGATCGAACAGGCGCGCGTCGAGGTCAACGGCGAGATCGTCCTCGAGCAGGGCAAGCGGGTCGACCCGGAGAACGACGAGGTCAAGGTCGACGGCCTGACCGTCGCCACGCAGTCGTACCAGTTCTTCTCGCTCAACAAGCCCGCCGGTGTCGTCTCCACCATGGAGGACCCGGACGGCCGGCAGTGCCTCGGTGACTACGTCACCAACCGCGAGACCCGGCTCTTCCACGTCGGGCGGCTCGACACCGAGACCGAGGGCGTCATCCTGCTCACCAACCACGGTGAGCTGGCGCACCGCCTGACCCACCCGCGGTACGGCGTGAAGAAGACCTACCTCGCGCACATCGTGGGCCCGATCCCGCGCGACCTCGGCAAGCAGCTGAAGGACGGCATCCAGCTGGAGGACGGGTACGCGCGCGCGGACCACTTCCGGGTCGTGGAGCAGACCGGCAAGAACTACCTGGTCGAGGTCACCCTCCACGAGGGCCGCAAGCACATCGTCCGCCGGATGCTGGCGGAGGCGGGCTTCCCCGTCGACAAGCTGGTGCGCACCGCCTTCGGTCCGATCACGCTGGGCGACCAGAAGTCGGGCTGGCTGCGCCGGCTCTCCAACACGGAGGTCGGGATGCTGATGCAGGAGGTCGAGCTCTAGGGGTTGTTCCGGACACCCGCTCTCTTTATAGTCGTACTGACTATTAAGGGGGTGGGTGTTCGTGCACGGCTACGACAAGTACGCCTTCGAGCCCTTCGCCGTCACCGTCGATCTGGCCGTCCTCACGCTCCGCGCGGGCGCGCTGCACGTGCTGCTGGTCGAGCGGGGGCAGGAGCCGTACGCCGGCCGCTGGGCCCTGCCCGGCGGCTTCCTGCTGCCCGAGGAGTCGGCGGAGGCGGCGGCCCGGCGGGAGCTGGCCGAGGAGACCGGGCTGGCGGACGTCACCGGACTGCACCTGGAACAGCTGCGCACCTACAGCGAGCCGGACCGCGACCCGCGCATGCGGGTCGTGTCCGTGGCCTTCGCCGCGCTGCTGCCGGACCCTCCCGAACCGCAGGGCGGCGGTGACGCGGCCGAGGCCCGCTGGGTGCCGTACGACGCGGCCGTGGACCTCGCCTTCGACCACGGCCGGATCCTCGCCGACGCCCGGGACCGGGTCGGCGCCAAGCTGGAGTACACCTGCCTGGCCACCGCCTTCTGCCCGCCCGAATTCACGCTCGGCGAGCTCCAGCGGGTCTACGAGACGGTGTGGGGCAATCCCCTGGACCGGCCGAACTTCCGCCGCAAGGTCCTCGCCACCCCGGGCTTCGTCGAGCCCGTCCCGGGCGCCGCCCGTCTCACCGGAGGCCGCGGCAAGCCCGCCGCCGTCTACCGCGCCGGTCCGGCCACCGCCCTGCACCCGCCGCTGCTCCGCACCCCTCGGGAAGGACGCCCCGCATGACCACGACCACCGTCACCAAGCGCGCCGCCACCGGGGCGCTCACCGGGCTCGCCCTCGGGGACGCGCTGGGCTTCCCCACCGAGTTCAACGACGTCCCGTCGATCCTCGCCAAGTGCGGCCCCTGGCGGGAGATGGCGCTGCCCCGGCCGGCGATCGTCACCGACGACACACAGATGACGCTGGCGCTGGGGCAGGGGTTGCGGACGGCCATGAAACGGGGTGTCCTCGCGCCCGAAGGGATGGCGGATCCCGTACGACAGGAGTTCATCGCCTGGAACCGCTCACCGGAGAACAACCGCGCTCCGGGCAACACCTGCCTCCGGGCCTGCGAGCTCCTGGAACGAGGGGACCGCCCCTGGCAGGACGCTTCCCAGATCCACTCCAAGGGCTGCGGCGCCAACATGCGCGTAGCGCCCGTCGGACTCGTCCCCGGCCTGAGCGACGAACAGCGGGCAGGCGCCGCCCAGTTGCAGTCCGCGCTCACCCACGGGCACCCCACCGCGCTCGCCGCCTCCGACCTCACCGCGCACGCCGTGCGGCTGCTCGCCGAGGGCGCCGAGCCGACCGGGCTGGTCGGCCTGCTGCGGTCGTACGCCTACGACAACCGCACCCGCTACCACGAGCGCTGGCTCGGCGACCTGTGGACCCGCGCCCAGGACCCCACGCCGGAGCACTTCATCGCCCGCGGCTGGGACGAGTGCCTGGCGATACTCGACCGGCTGCAACGGGCCGTGCGCACCGTCTCGCCGGAGACCGACCCGTGCCTCGCCGTCGGAGAGGGCTGGATCGCCGAGGAGGCCATGGCGGCCGGGCTGCTCTGCTTCCTGCTCTTCGTCGACGAGCCGCTGACCGCCCTGCGCCGCGCCGCCTGCACCTCGGGCGACTCCGACTCCATCGCCTGCCTCGCGGGCGCCTTCGCGGGCGCGTACCTGGGCGCGGACGCCTGGCCCGCCGAGTGGGCCGACCGCATCGAGTACCGGACCGGCCTGCTGGCGCTCGGAGCGCTCTGGGACGCTTGAACGCATGATCGACGCCCTCGACATCGACCTGGCTCCCGTGGTGGCCGAACAGCCCTTCCCGCTGCTGTTCGCCACCGTCTCCGGCGCCCACCTCTACGGCTTCCCCTCCCGCGACTCGGACGTCGACCTGCGTGGCGTCCACCTGCTGCCCGCCGCCGACCTGGTCGGCCTGCGCGAGCCCGAGGAGACACGGTCGCGGATGTGGTACCGGGACGGCGTCGAGATGGACCTGGTCACACACGACCTGCGCAAGTTCGCGCGGCTGATGCTGCGGCGCAACGGCTACGTGCTGGAGCAGCTGCTCTCCCCGCTGGTCGTGCACACCACCGACGCCCACCGGGAGCTGGCCGCGCTCGCGCCGGGCGTCCTCACCAGCCACCACGCCCACCACTACCGGGGGTTCGCCGGCACCCAGTGGCGGCTGTTCGAGAAGACCGGTGAGCTGAAGCCGCTGCTCTACACCTTCCGGGTGCTGCTCACGGGCATCCACCTGATGCGCGCCGGCGAGGTGCAGCCGCACCTTCCCACGCTCCTCGGGGAGGTCGACGCGGCGCCGGGCTACCTGCCCGAACTGATCGCCGCCAAGGCCGAACGCGAGCACGGGGAAGCCGGTGTCGCCCACGCGCGCGTGCGGGCCGACGTGGAGAGGCTGCACGGCGTCCTGGACGAGACCGAGGCGGCGTCAGACCTGCCCGACGCCCCCACCGCGTACGACGCCCTGCACGACGTCGTCGTACGGATCCGGCTGGAGGGCTGAGGCGCGGCGGACGCGGACGAGGAAGTCCTCGACGCGGCGCCGGTCCGGCTCCTCGGGCAGCGGGCTGCACCGGGCCGCCTCCTCGCCCTCCCGCGTCAACCGGGCCATCCGGGACCCGACCTCCGGCCAGGACACCTCGCCGCGCTTCACCGCCAGCAGCGCCTCCCGGTGGTCGCCGACGTCGATCGTCAGGGTGCCGGTGCGCAGCAGGTCGCGGGCGGACGTCAGCAGCCGCAGCAGGTGCATCGCGTGCTTCCAGCGCGGGGCGCCGTGGGTGCGCACGTCGGCGTCCAGCTTGCGGCGCTGGCCGTGGGCGTAGCGGGTGAACGTCTCGTGGACCCGGCGGGAGAGGAACGCGTCGCGCAGGGCGAGCAGTTCGCGGCCGGTGTCGTCGACGTGCTCCACGAGCGGGGAGTGCAGGCACTCCAGGATGTTGGGGTTCGCGCGCAGCGCCAGCTCGCAGAAGCGCTCCAGCTCCCAGCTGAACTGCTCCTCGGCCGGTCCCTCCACGTGCGCCGGCGGCTTGTCGAAGCGCCAGAACAGGGGAGTGGGCGTGAGGTACACGCCCCGGCGGTCGGTGTCGCTCTCCTCCGTCGCCAGGCCGAAGGCGCGCGAGCCCATGACACAGGCGTAGATCGTGTGGTCGCGTACCAGGGTCTCGGGGCGCATGCGGGGGAGCGTACGCGGCGGCCTCACGCCAGGCGCACCGAATGCCCCTCCACCGTGATCTCCTTCGCGGGCAGCGGTTCGGTCGCCGGGCCCTGCTCCACCGCCCCGTCGGTGACGCTGAACCTGCTGCCGTGGCAGGGGCAGTCGATGGTGCCGTCCCGGACCTCCGACACCAGGCAGTTCTGGTGCGTGCAGACCGCCGAGAAGGCCCGGAACTCGCCCTGCCGCGGCTGGGTCACCACGATCTTCGCGGCGGTGAGGACCTTGCCGCCGCCGACCGGGATGTCACTCGTCGCCGCCAGTTCCTGCCCCGGCGACACGGTCGAGGAGCCGTCTTCGTCCTCGCCGCCGCAGCCGACGGCGAGGACCGCGCACGAGCAGAGGAGGACCGTACGGCGGGTGGGGCTGTGGGGCATGTCGTCGCTCCGGGGATCGCGGGGAGAGAGAAGAAGAGGGGTGCCGGGCCGGGCCCAGCGTCTCAGGACACGGGCGCCCGGGCCGGTACGCGGCGGGCTGACTACGCTGGACGGACCACAAACCGATACGCACGTCAGCAAGGAGCATCGCCGTGGCGGTACGAGCGGTCCGGGGCGCCGTCCAACTGGAGCGGGACGAAGCCGGACACATGGACGAGCAGGTCGCGGCCCTGCTGACCGCGGTCATGGAGCGCAACGACCTGACCGGCGACGACCTGATCAGCATCTGGTTCACGGCCACCCCCGACCTGCACAGCGACTTCCCGGCCGCCGCCGCCCGCAAGCTCGGCATCACCGACGTCCCGCTGATCTGCGCCCAGGAGCTGGACATCGAGGGCGCCATGCCCCGGGTCGTCCGGATCCTCGCGCACATCGAGTCGGACCGGCCCCGTGCCGAGATCACCCACGTCTACCTCGGCGCCGCCGCGGCCCTGCGCAAGGACATCGCCCAGTGAGAACCGCACTCGTCATCGGCACCGGCCTCATCGGCACCTCCGCCGCCCTCGCCCTCTCCCAGCGGGGCGTCACGGTGCACCTCACCGACCACGACCCCGAGCAGGCCCGGACGGCCGCCTCCCTGGGCGCCGGCACGGACGCGGCGCCGAGCGGACCCGTGGACCTCGCGATCGTCGCCGCCCCGCCCGCCCTGGTGGCCGACGTGCTCGCCGACGCCATGGCCCGCGGCGTCGCCCGCGGTTACATCGACGTGGCCAGTGTCAAGGGCGGCCCCCGGCGCGAGCTGGAGGCCCGTGGCCTGGACCTCTCCGCCTACATCGGTACGCACCCCATGTCCGGCCGGGAGAAGTCCGGCCCGCTGGCCGCCACCGCCGACCTCTTCGAGGGCCGCCCCTGGGTGCTGACCCCGACCCGGGACACCGACACCGAGGTGCTGAACCTCGCCCTGGAGCTGGTCTCGCACTGCCGTGCGGTGCCCGTGGTGATGGACGCGGACGCCCACGACCGCGCCGTGGCCCTCGTCTCCCACATGCCGCACCTGGTGTCCAGCATGGTCGCCGCCCGCCTGGAGCACGCCGAGGAGGCCGCCGTACGGCTGTGCGGGCAGGGCATCCGCGACGTGACCCGCATCGCCGCCTCCGACCCCCGGATGTGGATCGACATCCTCTCCGCCAACCCCGGGCCGGTCGCGGACCTGCTCACGGACGTCGCCGCCGACCTGGAGGAGACGGTGCGGGCCCTGCGCGCCCTGCAGTCCTCGGACGACGACAAGCGCCGCGAGGGCGGCACCGGCATCGCCGAGGTGCTGCGGCGCGGCAACGCCGGGCAGGTGCGGGTCCCGGGCAAGCACGGCAGCGCCCCCCGGCTCTACGAGACGGTGGCCGTCCTCATCGACGACCAGCCGGGCCAGCTGGCCCGCATCTTCGCGGACGCGGGACGGGCCGGGGTCAACATCGAGGACGTCCGCATCGAGCACGCGACCGGGCAGCAGGCGGGTCTGGTCCAGCTGATGGTCGAGCCGAAGACCGCCCCGGCGCTGACGGCGGCCCTGAGGGAGCGGGGCTGGGCGATCCGGCAGTGATCCCGGGGATCGGGCGCCTGTCGGAGGGGTCCCGGGGAGCCAGTAACCTGGTGCGGGGCGCATTCGTGTCCCGCACACCACTCACCGCACCGCACCAGGAAGGTGTCCCCTCGTGGAAAACGGCGCCGCCCCGACCGTCCCGGCCGTGATTGTCGCCATCGACGGCCCCTCCGGCACGGGCAAGTCGAGCACGTCGAAGGCCGTCGCCGCCCAGCTCGGCCTGAGCTACCTGGACACCGGCGCCCAGTACCGGGCGATCACGTGGTGGATGGTGACCAACGGCATCGACACCGACGACCCGCACGCGATCGCCGCCGCGGCCGGCAAGCCCGAGATCCTCTCCGGCACCGACCCCGCCGCCCCGACCATCACGGTCGACGGCACGGACGTGGCCGGCCCGATCCGCACCCAGGAGGTCACCTCCAAGGTCAGCGCGGTCAGCGCCGTCCCCGAGGTGCGGACCCGGATCACCGAGCTGCAGCGCACCATCGCCGCCGCCGCCCCGCTCGGCATCGTCGTCGAGGGCCGCGACATCGGCACGACCGTGCTGCCGGACGCCGACCTGAAGATCTTCCTCACCGCCTCCGCGGAGGCCCGCGCCGCCCGCCGCAGCGGCGAACTCAAGGGCGCCGACGTCAACGTCACCCGCGAGGCCCTGATCAAGCGGGACGCGGCCGACTCCAGCCGCAAGACCTCGCCGCTGGCGAAGGCCGGCGACGCGGTCGAGGTCGACACCACCGACCTCACCCTCGCGCAGGTCATCGAGTGCGTCGTCACCCTCGTCGAGGAGAAGCGGGCGGGGAAGTGACCGCAGTCTCCGTCCCGTCCGAGAAGGGCGCCGAGGTCGGGCGACGCATCGGCGTCGGCCTGATGTACGGGCTCTTCCGGCCGCGGGTGCTCGGCGCCTGGCGGGTGCCCGCCTCCGGCCCGGTGATCTACGCCGTCAACCACTCGCACAACGTCGACGGCCCGATGGTCATGGGCGTGGCGCCCCGGCCGACGCACTTCCTGATCAAGAAGGAAGCGTTCATCGGTCCGCTGGACCCCTTCCTGCTCGGCATCGGTCAGCTGAAGGTGGACCGCTCGACCGCCGACCGCACCGCCATCACCCAGGCGCTGGGCGTCCTGGAGAACGGCGGTGTGCTCGGCATCTTCCCGGAGGGCACCCGGGGCGAGGGCGACTTCGCCGCGCTGCGTGCCGGGCTCGCGTACTTCGCGGTCCGCAGCGGCGCGCCGATCGTCCCGGTCGCGGTGCTGGGCAGCTCCGACCGCCCCGGACGGCTGATAAAGGCGCTGCCTCCGCTGCGCTCGCGCATCGACGTCGTCTTCGGCGACCCCTTCGACGCGGGCGACGGCAGCGGGCGGCGCACCCGCAAGGCACTGGACGAGGCGACCGAACGCATCCAGAAGCAGCTCACCGCGCACCTGGAAAACGCCAGGCGCCTCACCGGGCGCTAGGCGACACTTGAGTAGTGGATCACCCGGAACTGGGGGTTTTCCACCGATCACCACGATGAACGAGGTACGGACTTCATGAACGACCACATCCACTCCGAGGGCTCGGGCGGGGAGCACGACCACGGGGCGCTCGGCGACGCCGAGTACGCGCAGTTCATGGAGCTCGCCGCGGAAGAGGGCTTCGACGTCGACGAGGTCGAGGGCGCGATCGAGGAGGCCGGGCACGGCCCGCTCCCCGTCCTCGCCGTCGTGGGCCGCCCCAATGTCGGCAAGTCGACCCTGGTGAACCGGATCATCGGCCGCCGCGAGGCCGTCGTCGAGGACAAGCCCGGCGTCACCCGCGACCGCGTCACCTACGAGGCCGAATGGGCCGGCCGCCGCTTCAAGGTCGTCGACACCGGCGGCTGGGAGCAGGACGTCCTCGGCATCGACGCCTCCGTGGCCGCGCAGGCCGAGTACGCGATCGAGGCCGCCGACGCGGTCGTCTTCGTCGTGGACGCCAAGGTCGGCGCCACCGACACCGACGAGGCGGTCGTCCGGCTGCTGCGCAAGGCCGGCAAGCCCGTGGTGCTGTGCGCCAACAAGGTGGACGGCCAGAGCGGCGAGGCCGACGCCTCCTACCTGTGGTCGCTGGGCCTCGGAGAGCCCCACCCGGTCTCCGCGCTGCACGGCCGCGGCACCGGCGACATGCTGGACAAGGTCCTGGAGGCCCTCCCCGAGGCCCCGGCGCAGACCTTCGGCACCGCCGTCGGCGGCCCGCGCCGCATCGCGCTGATCGGCCGTCCGAACGTCGGCAAGTCCTCCCTGCTGAACAAAGTGGCCGGCGAGGAGCGCGTCGTCGTCAACGAGCTGGCCGGCACCACCCGCGACCCCGTCGACGAGCTGATCGAGCTGGGCGGCGTGACCTGGAAGTTCGTCGACACGGCGGGCATCCGCAAGCGCGTCCACCTCCAGCAGGGCGCCGACTACTACGCCTCGCTGCGCACGGCCGCCGCCGTGGAGAAGGCGGAGGTCGCCGTCATCCTCATCGACGCCTCGGAGTCGATCTCGGTCCAGGACCAGCGGATCGTCACCATGGCCGTGGAGGCGGGGCGCGCGGTCGTCGTCGCCTACAACAAGTGGGACACCCTCGACGAGGAGCGCCGCTACTACCTGGAGCGGGAGATCGAGACGGAGCTCGGCCAGGTGGCGTGGGCGCCCCGGGTCAACGTCTCGGCGCAGACCGGCCGCCACATGGAGAAGCTGGTCCCCGCGATCGAGGCGGCCCTGGCCGGCTGGGAGACCCGCGTCCCGACGGGCCGGCTGAACGCCTTCCTCGGCGAGCTGGTCGCCGCCCACCCGCACCCGGTCCGGGGCGGCAAGCAGCCCCGCATCCTGTTCGGCACCCAGGCGGGCACCAAGCCCCCGCGGTTCGTGCTCTTCGCCTCCGGCTTCATCGAGGCGGGCTACCGGCGCTTCATCGAGCGCCGGCTGCGTGAGGAGTTCGGCTTCGAGGGCACGCCGATCCACATCTCGGTGCGGGTGCGCGAGAAGCGCGGCGCGAAGAAGAAGTAGCGGTCAGAAGCACGTACGAGAGAGGGCGCCCCCGACCGGGGGCGCCCTCTCTCGTCACTCAGGCTGCTGTCAGGCGCCTCTGCGGGGCGCCGGCGGCAGCGCGGCCGGTACGTGGTGCGTGCCGACGCGCTGCCACACCGACTGCTGGCCGACACGGGCGCTGTGGGCCCCCGCGCTGTAGGCGCTGTACGTGCCCCTGCTGCGCGGAATGCTCCTGAACGACGTGAACCCCAGCTCCTCCTCGCCGCTGCGATCGCCCGGCAGCGATCGGAAGGACCGGACGTACTCGGCGTAGAGCGCGTCGTAGATCGGTGTGGCCGAAGGGCCCTGGCGGTGGAAGGCGTCGTATGCGTACACGTATGTCCAAACGACACCGCGCGGGAAGGGATGCGGCCCGGACGGTGCCCGTCCGGCGCCCGGGGGGCCGGGGTCAGGTCCCGGCCAGCGGCAGCGCGGCCGCCACCAGCTGCCCGTTCGCCGCCGCCTTGTCCAGCGCGTCCCGCAGCAGGTCCTCGCGCGGCTGCCGTCCGATCGATCCCACGGGCGCCGCGAACATCAGCACCTGCTGGTGCTTGTTGGCCGCGGTGCGCCAGCCCTCGGTGACCTGGAGGGGCTGGTGCGCCTGCCACCAGGCCACCGGCCGGCCGCCGTTCGTCCCCGGCTGGAGCACCGCGTGCAGCTGGCCCATCGCGAGCAGGACCGACCAGCCGTGCAGCACGCCCGGCGCGGTGGTCAGCTCGATGACCGGCATGAAGCCCTGCTCGATGAGGAGCGGCAGGAAGTCGTCGCCGGCTCCCGTCGTGCCGGGCCGTGCGATGGGGGCGGTCGGCTCCACCACCAGGGCCGGGTGCAGCTCCCCGGCGATCAGGATCAGTCCGCTGGTGACCCCGAGCACGGCCTGCTCGGGCGCCGCCTGCTCGGGTGCGGCCCGCTCAGGTGCGGCCCGCTGGGGCTCGGGGCGGGCGTGGTCGGCGTTGATTGAGCGCACCGCCCCCTGGAGCTGCTCCTCGGTCACCTTGACGACCTGCGAGGGCAGGCAGCCGGCATGCGCGAAGGCGAGCACGGCCGTCTCCTCGCCGATGAAGAGGACGGTGCTGGTGCGCTCCTGCTCGCAGTCGCCCGGGGTGCGACAGGACGTGCAGTCGTAGCTGCCGGGGGCGGATTCCCCGGCGAGCAGGCGGTCGGCTTCTTCGTCGCCGATCTCGGCGCGTACGTCGTCGCTGACGTCGAGCATGCGCGGCACGGGTGGCTCCCTCGGGATGCGGTGCATGGCCGGACCGGGTGGCTCCCGGGCCGTGGTCCGGGCGGTCCCCGGCTCATGCAGAGACAACGGGCGATCCGTGGCCGGAGTCACGCCCATGGCCAAGGGAATCGAGCCGCGGGACACGGGCGGCCACCGCACGGCACGGAGCGCTCCGACACGGCCAAGTGGCATGTCATGGAGGGGTGTTGGGCTGGTGGGAGTGAGGTCGGTGACGGCGTTCCACAGTCGACATATCAGGAAATCAGTGAATGAACCGGGTGACCGGAAGTGCTGTGGCCGTGACCACATCGCAATCGGACACGGACAACCAAATGGCCGGGTTCCGGGTCTCACCGGACGACGAGAAGTCCAGGGAGGAACCGCACCGCATGACGCCCCCGGCCCCGCCGGCCGCTCCGCTCCGTGCCGACTGCGTCGGTGACTCCGCGGGTGGCCTCACCTTCGACGTCGCCGCGCTGGGGGACCCCCGGGCGGCCCTCCTCGTCCTGCGCCGCCGCGGCGCGCGAGGCGCCGCCGACGAGGTCGGGCTGCCGCTCGCGCCGGCCGCGGAGGGCCGGCTGCGCGCCGCGCTGCCCAGCAGCGTGTCCCTGCCCGAGGGGCGCTGGGACGCCTACGCGCGCGTGTCCGACGGTGCGCCGCGGCGCCTGGTGCCCGGCGTCACCGACCTGCGCCCGCTCGCCGACCGCACTCCCGGCGGACTGCTCGGCCACGTCGCCGTCCGCATCCCGTACGCCGACCGGCAGGGCAACCTCACCGTCCGCTCCTGGCTGCGCGCCCCGCACGCGGAGGCGGGGGAGCTGCACCCCACGGAGGACGGGCTGCGCGTGCGCGGGCGGGTGTACGGCACGCGGCTCGCCCCCGGCGCCCACGCCGAGCTGCGGCCCCGACCCGGCACCGGAGGGGGCGACGTCCTGCGGGTGGACGTCGCGGGCGACCGGGCGGACTTCGGCTTCACCCTGCCCTACGAGGCGCTGGCGCCCGGCGTGTGGGACCTGTGGCTGCGGCCCGCCGGTGAGTCCGGCCCGGTCGTGCGCCTCGCGAGGCTGCTGGACGACGTCGCCGACAAGCATCCGGTCCCCGCCTGTCCGCCCACGCGCGTGCGGACGCCGCACGGGGCCGTGGAGGCGGGGCCGTTCCACACCCGGGACAACGACCTGTCGGTGTCCGTCACCGCCCTGCCCGACTCGATCCGCTGAGGATCGCGGACCGATCCTGTCCGCGACGGAAGGCAGACTCGGTGCCATGCTCGAGACCTCGGCACGACTGCTGCGCCTGCTCTCCCTTCTCCAGGCCCACCGCGAGTGGTCCGGCCCCGACCTGGCCGACCGGCTCGGCGTCTCCGCGCGCACGGTGCGCCGGGACGTCGACCGGCTGCGCGAGCTGGGCTACCCCGTCAACGCCAGCCCCGGCACCGGGGGCGGCTACCAGCTGGGCGCCGGAGCCGAGCTGCCCCCGCTGCTGCTGGACGACGACGAGGCGGTCGCCGTGGCCGTCGGACTGCGCACGGCGGCCGGACAGGGCGTCGAGGGCATCGGGGAGACCTCCGTGCGCGCCCTCGCCAAGCTGGAGCAGGTGCTGCCGAGCCGGCTGCGGCGCAGGGTGGGCGCCCTCAACGCCTACACCGTGCCGATGCTGCGCGAGCCCGGGCCGTCCCCCGTCGACCCGGCGGTGCTGACCGAGCTGGCCCACCTGTGCCGTGACGGGGAGCGGCTGCGCTTCGCCTACCGGGGCCACGACGGAACCGACAGCCGCCGCACCGTGGAGCCGTACCGGCTGGTGTGCTCCGAGCGCCGCTGGTACCTGGTCGCCTTCGACCTCGACCGGGCCGACTGGCGCACCTTCCGGGTGGACCGCGTCAGGCCCAGGCCGCCGCACGGCCCCCGCTTCGTCCCGCGCGAGCCGCCGGCCGAGGACCTGGCGGCCTACGTCTCCGAGGGCGTCTCCACGCGCGCGTACGCCACGCACGCGCTCGTACGGCTGCTGGTCCCGCTGGAGGAGGCCGCCGAGCGGATCTCGCCCACCGCCGGGGTCCTGGAGCCGGAGGGGCCCACCGGCTGCCTGCTGCGCACCGGCGCGGGCAGCCTGGACGTCATGGTGGTGCACCTGATGCTGCTGGGCTTCGAGTTCGAGGTGCTGGAGCCGGACGGGCTGACGGAGGCGATCGAGGCGGCACGCGACCGGCTCACCCGTGCCCTGTCCCGGGCCGAGCGGCCCGGAGCGGGTGTGGAGAACCTGTGAGAAGCGGATGTGTTCGCTGTGCCGGTGACCCCTGTCCGCATGCGGGTTCAGGGGCGTTCGGACCCGGAATGCGCCGTGACCGAGGCGGAGCCCCGGGGCGCGCTGCGGGTCTTTTCCGTGCGTTTATTCGACGGAGTGCCGCGACGCGCGGTAATTCACCTTTCACGACCGCGGAAGGAGCGCGGAAGGCGCACGGAAGGAGTGCGGAACCATCCCGGAACCATCCTTCCGAGTGGCGCGGTCCCGTCAAAACGCGGTCCGTGATCCTGTGACAGAAGTGTGACCGGAGGGGCATCCGCGATCCTCTTACCGGCCTGGGCTTCCCCGCCCGGGGGGCAGGGCTTAGCGTGGCGGCATGGCACCGATTCCGACACCACCGGCCGAACCCCAGGACAGTCCGGACACGTATGTCGGCCTCGCGTCCGACGCGGCCGAGCGGCTCGCCCGGGAGCGGGGCTGGTCGACGGTGCGGTCACTGGCACCGGGGACGATCATCACCATGGAGTACCGCGTGGGCCGCCTCAACTTCGAGGTGGAGGCCGGCCGCGTGACCCGCTCCTGGAAGGGCTGAGGCGCGGGTCCGGACGGGTCAGCCGCCCGAGACCGGGCGTGCGGCGGGGGCCGTGTTGCGCGGATGCCGGTCGGCGTGCGGCGGCCGGCGGCTGCCCGCCGGGGTCACCGGCGTGCGGTCCGAGCGGGTCGTGTGCGGGCCCGGGGCCAGATACGCCGGGGCCCGGGTGCGGGGCGCGGCCACCGGCTCGCGGGCCGGGGCCTTCTCCTGGACGGAGGCGGGCGGGGTGACGACCACGGGCGGGCCGACCGGCCGCCCCGCGCCTCCCGGACGGCGGGCGTACCAGCGGTCGCGCAGACCGAGGACCCAGGCCTCGGTACGGGTGATCAGCGGCTCGAACCACGGCAGCGCCAGCAGGATCAGCAGTCCCGCGGCCCAGCCGAGGAGGACGTCGCTGAGCCAGTGCGTTCCGAGGTAGACGGTGGACATGCCGACCCCGAGCGAGGTGACCGCCGACAGGGCCGACAGCCAGCGCCGCGCCCTGGGCGTCGAGGCCATGTAGGCCAGGATGCCCCAGGTCACGACGGCGTTCGCGGTGTGACCGCTCGGAAATATATCGCCGCCGAGCCACATCTCGTTCGAACCGATCGTGGTCGCGTAGTGCGGCCCCAGCCGCCCCATGCCGTACTTGGCGGCTCCGACCGTGACGTTCAGCAGGAGCAGGGAGACGCCGAGCGCGATCAGCGGGCGCAGGGTGTGCTGCCGCCAGGACCGCCAGCCCAGCCAGGCCGCGACCATCACCGCGGTGGGGCCGCGCTGGCCCAGCACCACGTAGTAGTCGACGAACGCGTGGATGCCGGGCCACTGCTGGTAGGGCCGGAAGAACATGACCTGCCAGTCGAGGCGGACCAGCCACGAGGTGATCAGTACGGCCCACACGATCGCGACGTAGAACGCGAGGGTTCCGGCGAACAGCGCGAACCTGTGCCGGCTCATCTCCGGCACGTCCAGGAGCGCCGGTCGTTCCGGCTCCCGGTCCAGTCTCGCGAACACCCGGTCCAGACGGGTGAGCTTCCGTTCGGTACGCACCCAATCGACGTTACAGCGAGTGAGGAGTGATCCCGGCCGAATCAACGGCTTTGTGATGACGATGTGATGTGGGATTGCTCTCAGCGGGCGGTTTATTTTCGAGGAATCCGCAATCCGGGTGTACGGCGGACTTCAATTCTTTTGATCGGTCCGGTCGGCGGTTTTATCGTGCTTATGAATTCGTTAACCGAATGCTGGTACGGAATTCTCCCGGCGGTCATCGGGTGTCCCGGACCGGTCAGGGCGGGCCGGAGCCGTTCAGCCAGAACGCCGCGTACACCGCCGACGCCACCGCGACACCCCCCACCACCAGCGCCGACCTGGAGGTTCGCCACCGGGCCAGGGCCAGGGCGAGGGGCAGCAGCAGCGGGAAGGCGGGCAGCAGCAGCCGCGGTTTGGAGCCGAAGTAGCTCGACGCGCACAGGGCGAGGGCGATCACGGTCCCCGCGTACACCAGCAGGGCGAGCGGCTGGCGCTGCCGTACGCACGCGACGTACAGCCGCAGGAGCAGAGCGACCCCGACGACGAGGCCGACGCCCGCCAGGGCCGACGGGAACGACGTGAACTTCCCGGCGACGAAGCGGGCGAAGGCCGCGCCCCCGTCGAAGCCGTTGCGCCAGCCGGCCTGGACGTCGAGATAGCCGAGCGGGCCCCCACCGGTGCGGTGGCCCACCCACAGCACGTAACCGGCGGCGCCCAGGGGCGCCAGCAGCATCCCCAGGACGCGCCGTACGCCGTCACCGCGGGCGGGCTCCGGGGCGGCGCCTTCCCGGCCGCGTACGTGTGCGGCGATCGCGGCCACCCACACCGCGGCCGCCACCGCGAGCCCCACCGGGCGGGTCAGCCCGGCCAGCGAGGCCAGCAGGCCCGCCGTCACCCACCGTCCGGTCAGCACCGCGTACAGCGACCAGGCGGCCAGCGCGGTGAAGAGGGACTCGCTGTACGCCATCGACTGCACGACGCCGACCGGCAGCACGGCCCACAGCAGCACCGCGCACACCCCCGCGCGGCGGCCGTACAGCCACTCCGCCACGGCGAAGATCCCCCAGGCCGCGGCGAGCGACGCGAGGAGGCTCACGGCGAAGCCCGCGTCCGCGTACGACAGCGGCGAGACCGCCGCGCCCAGCCGCTCCAGCCAGGGCAGCAGCGGGAAGAAGGCCAGGTTGGAGTGCACGTCGCCGCTCGGCAGCCGCACCTCGTAGCCGTATCCCAGCTCGGCGACCCTGGTGTACCAGAGGGAGTCCCAGCGGGCGGTCAGCAGGGTGTACGCGCTCTTGTCGCGTGCGGCGCTCCACAGGGCGAGGGCGAGCAGGCCCAGGGCGCGTACCGCCGCGTAGCCGAGGAGCGCCGGGGCGGCCCGACGCAGGGCCCCACGGCTCGCCGCAGGCGTTTCAAGATCGGTCACGGACCCGATTATCGGCCGGGTGCGGGAACGGCCCTTCCGCCGGGGCGGGCGGGGAGGCGGGCGCAGTGGCGGACGCCACACGTGTGACGCGGCAGGTGTGAGGCCCGCCACGTGCGCGGTGGACGGTCTCGCGTACTCTGGCCAGTCACTCGCGTTCCGTTGCACGGCCCGGAGGCCCCGCTCCGCTCCGGCCGAGCCGCAGGGGAGTCCCCACCCCCGCGATGCCCGCCGGACGCGAGGGAACATCTTGGAGGTACGTGCATGTCCGGGACGACCACGGCTGCCACCGCGCTGCGCCGTCGGACGACCGGGGCCGGTGCCAACCGCTGGGTCGTCCTGGTCGTCCTCTGCGTCAGCCTGCTGCTGGTCGCGGTGGACGCGACCGTGCTGCACGTGGCGGTCCCCGCCGTCACCGAGGACCTGCGGCCCGGCGCGATCGAACTGCTCTGGATCGTCGACGTCTACCCCCTCGTCTGCGCCGCGCTGCTGATCCTCTTCGGCACGCTGGGTGACCGGGTGGGCCGCAGACGCATCCTCCTTCTGGGGTACGCGCTCTTCGGCGTGGCCTCCGCGCTCGCGGCGCTCGCCGACAACGCCCAGGTCCTGATCCTCGCCCGGGCGCTGCTCGGTGTCGGCGGGGCCATGATCATGCCGGCGACGCTGTCGATCCTGCGGCAGGTCTTCCCCGACCGGCGGGAGCGGGCGCTGGCCATCGGCGTCTGGAGCGCGGTGGCCGCGGTCGGCGCGGCGGTCGGGCCACTGCTCGGCGGGTTCCTGCTGGAGCACTTCTGGTGGGGCTCGGTCTTCCTCGTCAACATCCCGCTGATGCTGGTCAGCCTGCCGGTGGGGCGGTTGCTGCTGCCCGAGTCGAAGGGCGACGGCCGCGGTCCCTGGGACGTGGTCGGCGCGCTGATGGCGGCGGGTGGCCTGTTCGGGGCCGTCCTGGGCGTGAAGCGGCTCGGCGGTGGGGAGCCGGTGGCGAGCCTGCTCACCGTGGTGCCGCTGGTGGTGGGCGCGGCCCTGCTGACCGCGTTCGTCCGGCGGCAGCGACGGCGCACGCATCCGCTGGTGGACCTCACCCTGTTCCGCCGGCCGGCGTTCAGCACGTCGGTGGGCTGCATCGTGCTGGCGATGCTGGCGCTGGTGGGTCTGGAGCTGATCGCCGCGCAGTACCTGCAGCTCGTGCTCGGACTGTCCCCATTGCAGACCGGGCTGCGCCTGGTGCCCCTGACGTTCGCGGCGATGGCGGCGGGGCTGGCGGGCGCCCGGATGCTGCGGCGGTTCGGGCCGCGGCGGATGGTGTGCGCGGGCTTCTGCCTGACGGCCTTCGCGGTGGTGCTGCTGACGGCGATGGGCCGCACCGACAACTGCGCGCTGATGCTGACGGGCTTCGTGCTGCTCGGCTTCGGACTGGAGACGACGCTGTTCGGGGCGTACGAGTCGATGCTGAGCGAGGCTCCGCAGGCCCAGGCCGGTGGGGCGGCGGCGATCGGGGAGACGTCGTACCAGCTGGGCGCCGGGATCGGGATCGCGCTGCTGGGCACCGTGATGAACGTGGCGTACGCCCCGGGAGTGACCGGGGGCGTGCCCGGGGTGCCGGCGTCGGCCTCGGCGGCGGCGGGGCATTCGCTGGGGGAGGCCTACGAGGTCGCGGCGCAGCTCGGCGGGCCCACGGGGGCCGTCCTGCGCCGGGCCGCCGCCGACGCGTTCGTGCACGGGCTGCACGTGACGCTGGTGGTGAGCGCGGGGCTGCTGTTGCTGGGGGCCGCGATGGCGTTGCGGTTGCCGCGGGTGATGAGCTGCGAGGAGGAGGCGGTCTCCGTGCCGGCGCCCCGGGACGCGGTGGAGTCCCGGGTCTCCGTGTGAGCCCCGGGCGAGCATGGTGGACGTGCGGGACGCCGCACCGTAACGTCGGGCAGGAGAACCGCGACTAGCAGCGCTAGTTTTCCTGTCCCGGAGGGTGTTCCATGGCCGCGTCCCCCAAGCCGCCCGCGTTCGACCCCGCCGACCCGCTCGGCGTCGACGACCTCCTGGAGCCGGAGGACGTGGCGATCCGCGACACCGTGCGGGAGTGGGCCGAGGACCGGGTGCTGCCGTACGTCGCGGACTGGTACGAGAAGGGCGAGCTGCCCGGCATCCGGGAGCTGGCCCGCGAGCTGGGCGGCATCGGCGCCCTGGGCATGTCGTTGAAGGGGTACGGCTGCGCCGGCGCGAGCGCCGTGCAGTACGGGCTGGCCTGTCTTGAGCTGGAGGCGGCCGACTCCGGCATCCGCTCCCTGGTCTCCGTGCAGGGCTCCCTGGCCATGTACGCGATCCACCGCTTCGGCAGCGAGGAGCAGAAGCGGACGTGGCTGCCGCGGATGGCGGCCGGCGAGGTCATCGGCTGCTTCGGGCTGACCGAGCCCGACCACGGCTCCGACCCCGCGCACATGCGCACCCGTGCCAAGCGGGACGGCGGCGACTGGGTGCTCGACGGACGCAAGATGTGGATCACCAACGGTTCGGTGGCCGGCGTCGCCGTGGTCTGGGCGCAGACGGAGGACGGCATCCGCGGGTTCGTGGTCCCCACCGACAGCCCCGGTTTCTCCGCGCCCGAGATCAAGCACAAGTGGTCGCTGCGGGCCAGCGTCACCAGTGAGCTGGTCCTGGACGGCGTACGGCTGCCCGCCGACGCCGTGCTGCCCGAGGTCACCGGTCTGCGCGGGCCGCTCAGCTGCCTCACGCACGCCCGTTACGGCATCGTCTGGGGTTCGATGGGCGCGGCCCGCAGCTCCTTCGAGGCGGCGGTGGAGTACGCGAAGTCGCGGGAGCAGTTCGGGCGGCCGATCGGCGGCTTCCAGCTGACCCAGGCCAAGCTCGCCGACATGGCGGTCGAACTGCACAAGGGGATCCTGCTCGCCCACCACCTGGGGCGGCGCATGGACGCCGGCCGCCTCCGTCCCGAGCAGGTCAGCTTCGGCAAGCTCAACAACGTCCGCGAGGCCATCGACATCTGCCGTACGGCCCGCACGATCCTCGGCGCCAACGGGATCTCCCTCGAATACCCCGTGATGCGGCACGCGACGAACCTGGAATCGGTGCTCACCTACGAGGGCACCGTCGAGATGCACCAACTGGTGCTGGGCAAGGCGCTCACCGGACTCGACGCCTTCCGGTAGGCGTCCGGCGGGGGGCGGGGCCGTGGTGCGTGGCCCCGCCTCAGCTCTGGTTGAAGAATCCGTCGGAACGGTGCGCGGCGGGCTCGCCGCTGATGACCTGCGTGTCGGCCGGGCTCAGCAGGAAGACGCGGGTGGACACCCGCTCGATGGAGCCGCGCAGGCCGAAGATCAGGCCGGCCGCGAAGTCGACCACCCGCTTGGCGTCGGTGGCCTCCATGGCCGTCAGGTTCATGATGACCGGGACCCCGTCCCGGAACAGTTCGCCGATGGACCGTGCGTCCCGGAAGCTGTCCGGGGTGACGGTCGCGATACGGCGGCCCTTCTCCTCGGCCACGTCCGAGGCCACCTTCACCCGCGGGTCCGTGACCCAGGCGTCCCCGGGCTCGGTGCCCTCGGTGTAGTCGTCGTCGTAGTAGCGCTCGTCATCGTTGTCGTCGACGAGGCCGAGCCACGCACTCGCCTTGCGTACCGATCCCATGGACGCCTCCTCTCACAGCGGTCTTTCGTGCTTCCGCATCCCTATGGTCATCCATGATGCGGACGTCGCGCCAAGTGGATAGACGCCGCGCGGGGGGTTTGTGACGGTACTGGTGCACAGCGAATCCGTCGAGAGTCCTTGTGTCCCAAGGGCCGTTTCCCAAACGGATGCTGACTGTGAGTGAAATATGATTCTTCGCGGCGGACGGGTGAGGGCGGGTGCGTACGGGTGAACCCGTCGGTGGGTACGATGCCGCAGCTCAGCGTCGTACGAACCACGGGGGAACGTCGTGTTCGGAATAGTCAGGCCGTGCAGGCACCGGCTCGGGGAGAGCCTCACGAGTCAGTGGATGGCGCATTTGTGCGGGTTGTGCCTCGCTCTGCGCAAGGACCACGGGCAGTTCGCGCGCATCGTGACGAACTATGACGGATTGCTCATATCGGTTTTGACGGAGGCTCAGTCGGGGGAAAAGGGGGCAGGCGCCGGACGGCGTACCGCCGGGCCCTGTCCGTTGCGCGGGATGCGCACGGCATCCGTCGCCCACGGTGAGGGGGCCCGGCTCGCCGCGGCCGTCTCCCTGGTGCTGGCCTCGGCCAAGGTGCGCGACCATGTCGCCGACGGGGACGGCATGCTGGCCCGCCGTCCGCTGGCCCGGGCCGCCCGCCGGGTCGCCGCGGGCTGGGACGCCGCCGGTGCCCGAGGGGGCGGTGCCGTCGGTTTCGACACCGCCGTACTGGTCGACGCCGTCGACCGGCAGGGCGGCATCGAGGCGCTCGCCGGGCCCGGCACACCGCTGCTCACCGTCACGGAACCGACCGAGACCGCGACCGCCGCCGCCTTCGCGCACACCGCCCACCTGGCCGGCCGGCCGCGCAACGCCGAGCCCCTCGCCGAGGCCGGGCGGCTCTTCGGCCGGCTCGCCCACCTGCTCGACGCCGTGGAGGACAGGGAAGCTGACGCCGCGTCGGGTGCCTGGAACCCGCTCACCGCCACCGGGACCCCGCTCACGGAGGCCCGGCGGCTGGCGGACGACGCCGTGCACGGGGTGCGGCTCGCGCTGCGCGAGGCGGAGTTCGACGACGGGCGGCTGGTGCACCGGCTGCTCGTGCACGAGCTCGGCAATTCGGTCGACCGCGCATTCGGCACCGTCGCGTGCGCCCACGGCAGCCATCCGTACGCCCCTCCGGGTGCCCCCGGTGGTCCCGGTGCGCCGCCGCCTCCGGAGCCGCCGCGCCGGGACCGCCGAGGGCTGCTCGCGGGGTGCGCGGTGTGGCTGGGGCTGGCGTGTTCGTGCCAGATGTGCTGCGGCACGTACCATGACCCGTGGAGCGGGGAGGAGAAGCAGTCGCCCTGTTCCAGCAGCGACTGCGGCAACTGCTGTGAGTGCTGCGACTGCTGCGGCAACTGCTGCGGCGACGACGGGTGCGGGTGCGACGGCTGCGACTGCGGTTGCAGCTGCTGACCTGCCCGCCGTGGGAGGGTGGTCCGCATGACGACGGACGCATCCGACCAGTGGAAGCAGTGGCACGCGCAGCGCGTCGCGGCGGTGTCGGCGCCCTACGGGCCGCTCGCGCTGACCGGTACGTACTGGCTGGAGGACCACCCGGAGGGGCGACTGCCGGGCGTTCCCGGGAGGTGGACGGCGGACGGCGACGCGGTACTGCTGCGGGCCGCCGGGACGGACGGGCTCACCGTGGACGGCCGGCCCCTCGACGGGGAGGTGCGGCTCACGGCCGACCCCGGTCCGGCGAACTCCCGGGTGGCCCACGGCGAGCGGCACCTGGTCGTCCTGGTGCGCGAGGGCTCCTGGGGTGTGCGTGACTTCGACCCGGCCACCGGGGCGCGGCGGGCCTTCCGCGGCATCGCGGCCACGCCCCACGATCCGCGCTGGTCGGTGCCGGGGCGCTTCACGCCGTACGGCACCGGGCGGCGCAGCGTGCGGGTGCCGAACGCGGACGGGCGGGAGCGCGGGCTCGGCCTCGGCGGGGAGCTGGCCTTCGCGCTGGAGGGGCGGGACCTCACGCTCCAGGTGAGCGTCGAGGAGGACGGCTCGCTGTGGGCCGTCTTCGCCGACGCCACCAGCGGGAGCACCAGTTACCGCTTCCGGTTCCTGCGGCCGGCCGCGCCGGACGCCGAAGGCCGTACCACGGTCGACTTCAATCGCGCGCTGCTGCCGCCGTGTGCCTTCGCCGACCACTTCGTCTGTCCCTTCCCCCCACCCGGGAACACCCTGGAGGTCCGCGTCGAGGCGGGGGAGCGCGAACCGCGCTGAACGCCGCCCCCGGGGGGCGGAGGCGGGTGGTTCAAAGGGCGACGGCCGAAAGGCACTCTTGCGCCGACCGGTCGTTCGGCCGAATACTCCAACCTCAGCGCTTGTCAGGAGCACGACGCGTCCGGAACCCGGACGTCCTTGCCCCTGGCTGCGCCTCACGGGCCCCCAACCCCACAGGAGGGGCCCCCGACTTCCCCCGTGGAGGAACGAAAAGTGAGGAACAAGCGCACCACCCCCCGCAGCGGTTTCACGAGACGGACTCGGCTGATCGCCGTCTCCTCCGGCCTCGTGGCCGCGGCCGCGATCGCGATCCCCAGCGCGACCGCAGCACCGACCCCGGCCACCTTCAGCGCCGCCGAGCTCAACAGCGCCAGCAGCGCGGTGCTCAAGGCCGACGTCCCCGGCACCGCCTGGGCCGTCGACGGCAACCGGGTGCTTCTCACGGTCGACAGCACGGTCTCCCAGGCCGAGATCGCGAAGATCAAGGAGCAGGCCGGCGACAAGGCCGACGCGCTCACGATCAAGCGCACCCCCGGCACGTTCAACAAGCTCATCCAGGGCGGTGACGCCATCTACGCGAGCAGCTGGCGGTGCTCCCTCGGCTTCAACGTCCGGGCCAGCAACGGGACCGAGTACTTCCTGACCGCCGGTCACTGCACCGACGGCGCGGGCACCTGGTACTCGAACTCCGGCCGCACCTCGGTCATCGGCTCCACGGCCGGCTCCAGCTTCCCGGGCAACGACTACGGTCTCGTCCGGTACTCCGGGTCCGTCAGCCGGCCCGGCACCGCGAACGGCGTGGACATCACCCGTGCGGCCACCCCGAGCGTGGGCACCACGGTCATCCGCGACGGTTCCACCACCGGCACCCACAGCGGCCGGGTCACCGCTCTGAACGCCACCGTCAACTACGGCGGCGGCGACGTCGTCGGCGGGCTGATCCAGACCACGGTCTGCGCCGAGCCCGGTGACTCCGGCGGCGCGCTCTACGGCAGCAACGGCACCGCGTACGGTCTGACCTCCGGCGGCAGCGGCAACTGCTCCTCCGGCGGTACGACGTTCTTCCAGCCGGTCACGGAGGCCCTGAGCGCCTACGGCGTCAGCGTCTACTAGGCCGGTCCCCGGATCGCAGCCGGCGGTACACGAGCCCCCGCACACCGACAGGTGTGCGGGGGCTCTCCGTTGCCCGGGTCCGGTGCCGGGTGTCCTTGTCCGGTCCCGGGAGTGCGTGGACGGTCCCGGGGTTCGCCACCGCGTGTAGACGCACACGCGTGGCCGGATGTGCAAGGGGCGAATTCCGGACAGGGCAAGATCCGGTCGGCCGGACCTCTGTTACTCGCCCGTAGCGTTTGCTGGTGCGTTCGCCGCACGAATCCTGCTGGAAGGGACATGAAAGGTGAAGGTCCTGTGCCCGCACCGGTGTTGTCGTGCGCACGTCCTGAAGTCGACCTTGTGTGCCCCCTGTGTGTTCGGAAGAGTGAGCGCTCGTCAACCAGCCTTCCGGTTCGCGAGGTCCCCACAACCTCCCGGGCCGACCCCCCACAGGAGGACATGAGTTGAAGCACCGACGCATACCCAGGCGACGGGCCGCCGTCGTAGGTGCGGGCATCACCGCACTGGTCGCCGCCGGAGTCACCTTCCAGAGTGCGAACGCCAGCGAGGCCCCGAAGGCCTCCGCCCCCGAGACCCTGTCGGTCACGGCGGCCGGAAAGCTCGCCTCGACGCTGCTGGGCGACCTCGGTACCGACGCGGCGGGCACGTACTACGACGCGGAGGCGAAGAGCCTCGTCGTCAACGTGCTCGACGAGAACGCCGCGCGGACCGTCGAGGAGGCCGGCGCCGAGGCCAGAGTCGTCGAGAACTCGCTCGCCGAGCTGAAGAGCGCGCGCACCACCCTCGCCGCGGACGCGGCCGTCCCGGGCACCGCCTGGGCGACCGACCCGACCACCAACAAGGTCGTCGTCACCGCCGACCGCACGGTCTCCGAGGCCGAATGGGCCAAGCTGACCAAGGTGGTCGAAGGGCTCGGCGCCAAGGCGGAGCTCCAGCGGACCAAGGGGGAGTACCGGCCCTTCATCGCGGGTGGCGACGCCATCACCGACGGCAGCGGCCGCTGCTCGCTCGGCTTCAACGTGACCAAGGGCGGGGAGCCGCACTTCCTCACCGCCGGTCACTGCACCGAGGGCATCACCAGCTGGCAGGACTCCTCCGGCAACCAGCTCGGCGACAACGTGACGTCCAGCTTCCCGGACAACGACTACGGCCTGGTCAAGTACTCCGGCGAGGTGGACCACCCGAGCGAGGTCAACCTCTACAACGGCTCCTCGCAGGCCATCTCGGGTGCCGCCGAGGCCACCGTCGGCATGGAGGTGACCCGCAGCGGCTCCACCACCCAGGTGCACTCCGGCAAGGTCACCGGCCTGGACGCCACCGTCAACTACGGCAACGGCGACATCGTCAACGGCCTGATCCAGACCGACGTCTGCGCCGAGCCCGGCGACAGCGGCGGTTCGCTCTTCTCGGGCGACCGGGCCGTCGGCCTCACCTCCGGCGGCAGCGGCGACTGCACCTCGGGCGGCGAGACCTTCTTCCAGCCGGTGACGGAGGCCCTGTCGGCCACCGGTACGCAGATCGGCTGAGCGGCACCCGCACGGTGAGGCACCTCTGAGGTGCCGCTGAAGTCCCGTCCCGCGCGCGAGGGGCGGGACTTCGGCGTGTCCGCGGCGAGTGCCGGCCCGCGCCTGCGTGTCGGCCCGCGCCTGCGTGTCCGCGGCGGTGTCAGCCCGCCTGGGTGGGCAACTCCGCCTCCCGGCGCGTGCGGCGCAGCACGGCCGCCAGCACCGTGAGCACCGTCCCCGCGACCGCC
The DNA here is from genome assembly GCF_056430705.1 of Streptomyces sp. NPDC045956. Lineage (NCBI taxonomy): Bacteria > Bacillati > Actinomycetota > Actinomycetes > Kitasatosporales > Streptomycetaceae > Streptomyces > Streptomyces sp. NPDC045956. Next base: position 57,135 of record NZ_JBWKKZ010000008.1, read on the forward strand.
CACACCCACAGCACCAGCAGGGAGACGGTCGTGTCGTTGCCCTTGAAGTAGGCGATCGAGCGGGCCGTCCAGGTGCCGGCGCCCGGCGGGAGCCACGGGCCGATCTCCCTCCAGAACGGCGGCAGCATCGGCAGCGGGAAGGCGCCGCCCGCGCTCGGGTTGCCCGCGATCACCACCAGCAGGATCGCCAGCCCGATGCCGACGATCCCGAAGACGCCCTGGAGGGCGAGCGTGGCGGCGCCCACGGCGAAGATGACCAGCGCGCCCAGCCCCCACAGGTCCACCACGCTGCCGGGCAGCGCGCCCAGGACCGGGCCGACGATCACCGCGCCGCCGAGACCGCCGACGATCGCGACCAGCGCCATCACGATCAGCCGGATCGCCGCGCGGAGCGGGTCGGCCGGGCGGGCGCCGGCGCTGATCGCGAGGATCGAGGCGCACAGGTAGCCGCCGACGCACCAGCCCACGACCAGGTAGAAGGACGACAGTCCGTCGAAGTCCCGGTCCGAGGCGGGGGCCACGTCGACGGTGCGCACCGTGCGGCCCTCGGACCGCTCCACCTGGGCGACGATCCCCTCCAGGGTGGTGGCGAGGACGGTGCCGCCGCCGGAGGCGACCAGCAGCGTGTCGGTGCGGCCGGAGGGGTCGGCGATCAGGGCGCCGTCGATCTCCCGGTCCTCGATCTGCTTCCGGGCGCTCGCCGCGTCGGCCACCGTGCGCGGGTCCAGCGGTGATCCGGGCAGCCGCTCCAGTCCGCTCACCGTCCGCTCGGCCACCGCGGGCGGCGCGACCACGCCGAAGGGCACGTCCTTCGGCTTCGGGTCGTGCAGTGCTCCCACGTAGGAGGCGATGAACAGCAGCTGGAGCGCGATCACCCCGAGTACGAGCAGGGTGGCCCGTGGGGTGACGGCGTCCTTCACCCCATCGAGGAAGGAGCCGCTCCGGGTGCCGGTGCCTGGGGTGTGCGACATGTCCCCACGGTCCGGGCCGACGGACGTTTGCGCAGGTGGGGAGGGGCCGAACGGATGTCGCACAAACATTCGAGGATGGGGGTATGGTGGGGGTGAAGTGGTTGGGAACAGACGTTCGATAAGGCGTCGGGTTCAAAGGATCGGGAGGTGCGTGTGCCGGGTTTCACGCATCTGCACACCGTCTCCGGGTTCTCCGCCCGCTACGGCGCCTCCCACCCGGAGCGGCTGGCCGAGCGTGCCTTCGAACGGGGCATGGACGCCCTCGCCCTCACCGACCGCGACACCCTTGCGGGGACGGTCCGCTTCGCCAAGGCCTGCGCGAAGGCGGGCGTCCGTCCGCTGTTCGGCGCGGAGCTGGCGGTGGCCGCCCCCGAGCCCGAGGCGGACCGCACGGAGACCTCCGTACGCCGGGACCGGCGCCGGACCCCCGTGCGCGGCGGAGCCTTCGTCGACGAGTCGGCCCCGCGGGTGACCTTCCTCGCCCGGGACGGCGCCCGCGGCTGGGCCGACCTGTGCCGGCTGGTGTCCGCCGCCCACACCGCCGAGGGCACCCCGCTGCTGTCCTGGGCCGACAACCACGGGGCCGGCCTGACCGTCCTGCTCGGTCCCTCCTCCGACGTCGGCCGCGCCCTCGCCGCCGGCCGCCCCGACCGCGCGGCGAAGCTCCTCGCCCCCTGGCGCGAGGTCTACGGCGACGCCCTGCGCCTGGAGGCCGTCTGGCACGGCCGCGAAGGGACCGGCCCCGGCTCCCTGCGCCTGGCCGCCCGCACCGTCGGCCTCGCCGCCGAGCAGGGCGTCCGGCCGGTGCTGGCCAACGCCGTCCGGTACGCCGACCCCGGCCAGGGCCCGGTCGCCGACGTCCTGGACGCCGCCCGCCGCCTGGTCCCGATCGACGCCACCAAGGAACTGGACTCCGGTGAGGCCTGGCTGAAGGACGCCGGCGCCATGCACCACGCCGCCGAGCGGATCGTCGAGGCCGCGGGCTTCCGGCGCGACACGGCCCACCGCCTGCTGGAGCAGACGCAGGCCACGGCCGCCGAGTGCCTGGTCGACCCGGACGACGACCTCGGCATGGGCGCCGTCCACTTCCCCGAGCCGCACCTGGTCGGCGCCGGGCGCCGCACCGCCCAGCGGGCGCTGGCCTCCCGGGTGGCGGCGGGCATGGTGCGGCGCGGCTACGACCGGCGCCGGGACCACCGGGAGTACTGGGAGCGGATGCACCACGAGCTGGACATCATCGCCCACCACGGCTTCGCCTCGTACTTCCTCACCGTCGCCCAGGTCGTGGACGACGTACGGCACATGGGCATCCGGGTCGCCGCGCGCGGCTCCGGCGCGGGCTCGCTCGTCAACCACCTCCTCGGCATCGCGCACGCCGACCCGGTCGAGCACGGGCTGCTGATGGAGCGCTTCCTGTCCAAGGAGCGGGTCGTGCTCCCCGACATCGACATCGACGTGGAGTCCGCGCGCCGCCTGGAGGTCTACCGCGCGATCATCGGCCGCTTCGGCACCGAGCGGGTCGCCACGGTCGCGATGCCGGAGACGTACCGGGTGCGGCACGCCATCCGCGACGTCGGCGCCGCCCTGTCCATGGACCCGGCGGAGATCGACCGCGTCGCCAAGGCATTCCCGCACATCCGCGCCCGCGACGCCCGCGCCGCCCTGGAGGAACTGCCCGAGCTGCGGGAGCTGGCGGGGGAGAAGGAGAAGTACGGGAAGCTCTGGGAGCTGGTCGAGGGCCTGGACGCCCTTCCGCGCGGGGTCGCCATGCACCCCTGCGGGGTACTGCTCTCCGACGCCTCCCTGCTCTCCCGGACGCCGGTCGTGCCGACCAGCGGCGAGGGCTTCCCCATGGCGCAGTTCGACAAGGACGACGTCGAGGACCTCGGGCTGCTCAAGCTGGACGTGCTCGGGGTGCGGATGCAGTCGGCGATGGCGCACGCGGTGGCCGAGGTGAAGCGGGCCACGGGCGCCGAGGTCGACCTGGACTCCGTGCCGGAGGGTGATCCGGCGACGTACCGGATGATCCGCTCCGCCGAGACGCTGGGCTGCTTCCAGATCGAGTCGCCGGGTCAGCGGGACCTGGTCGGCAGGCTCCAGCCGTCGACCTTCCACGACCTCGTCGTCGACATCTCGCTCTTCCGGCCCGGTCCGGTCGCCGCCGACATGGTGCGGCCCTTCATCGAGGCCCGGCACGGGCGGGCGCCGGTGCGCTACCCCCACGAGGACCTGGCGGAAGCGCTGGCGGGCACCTACGGGGTCGTCGTCTTCCACGAGCAGGTCATCGACATCGTGGCCGTCATGACCGGCTGCGGACGCGGCGAGGCGGACCGGGTGCGGCGCGGGCTGTCCGACCCGGAGTCGCAGGGGCGGATCAAGGTGTGGTTCGCCCAGCACGCGGCGGCGCGCGGGTACGACGCGGAGACGATCGGGCGGACCTGGGGGATCGTCGAGGCCTTCGGGTCGTACGGCTTCTGCAAGGCGCACGCGGTCGCCTTCGCGGTGCCGACGTACCAGTCGGCGTGGCTGAAGGCCCACCACCCGGCCGCCTTCTACGCCGGTCTGCTCACCCACGACCCCGGCATGTACCCCAAGCGGCTGCTGCTGGCGGACGCGCGGCGGCGCGGGGTGCCGATCCTGCCGTTGGACGTCAACGCGTCGGGGGCCGCACACAGGATCGAACTGGTGTCTGAATCAGGTGAGCGGCGTCGACCGGGGACATGGGGCCTGCGCCTCGCCCTCCTGGACGTGCACGGCATCAGCGAGGCCGAGGCGGAGCGGATCGCCGAGGGGCAGCCCTACGCCTCCCTGCTCGACTTCTGGGAACGGGCCCGCCCCAGCAGGCCGCTGGCCGGACGGCTCGCCCAGGTCGGCGCGCTGGACGCGTTCGGCGCCAACCGCCGCGACCTGCAACTGCACCTGACCGAGCTGCACCGCGGCGCCCGGGGCGGACGCGGCGACCAGCTCCCGCTGGCCGGCGGGCGCAGGACCGCGTCGGCCGGGCTGCCCGACCTCACCTCGGCGGAGAAGCTCAGCGCCGAGCTGGGCGTGCTGTCCATGGACGCCTCCCGCAACCTGATGGACGACCACCGGACCTTCCTGAACGAGCTGGGCGTGGTGTCGGCCAAGCGGCTGCGCGAGCTTCGGCACGGGGAGACGGTGCTGGTCGCGGGCGCCAAGGCGGCCACGCAGACCCCGCCGGTCCGCTCCGGGCGGCGGGTCATCTTCTCCACCCTCGACGACGGCACCGGCCTGGTCGACCTCGCCTTCTTCGACGACTCGCACGACACCTGCGCGCACACCGTCTTCCACTCCTGGTTGCTGCTGGTGCGCGGGGTGGTGCAGCGGCGCGGCCCGCGCAGTTTCAGCGTGGTCGGCTCCGCCGCCTGGAACCTCGCCGACCTGCTGGAGGTGCGCCGCGAGGAGGGACTCGAGGGCGTCGCGGCCCGGCTGGCCGGAGCGGGCGGGCCCCCGGAGGGCGGGCCCCCGGAGGGCGACTCGGGACCCGCGCGCCGCCGGCTCGCCGGGTCGGACGGGCTGCCCGCGCCGGCCGGGTCCGCGGCCCAGGACGCGATGGAACGGCAGCGGACCATCCGCATGCCCACGGGGTACGAGATGCACCCCTGGGCCGATCTGCGCCCCGCGGGCGAAGGGCCCGCGGTGGGAAGGAAGTTGTGGCACCGGAGTCCGGGGAGTGCGGGATGACGATCCTCTGCGTACGTTTCCACCTGCCGCCCATGTACGAGGCGGCCCTGCCCCGGCTGCTGGGGCTGTTGGAGGAGTTCACACCGGTCGTCGAGGCGCTGCCGCCGGACGGGGCGCTGGCCGATCTGCGGGGCGCCGAGCGGTACTTCGGGCGGGACGCCGTGGAACTGGCCTCGGTGATCCGCGTCCGCGCCCTCGCGCTGTACGGCGTCGACTGCGTGATCGGCGCCGGACCGGGCCCGATGCTCGCCCGTGTGGCGCTGCGGGACGCCCGGCCGGGGCTGACCCGCGCGGTGCCCGAGGGCGGGGAGCGGGACTTCCTCGCCGGGAAGCCCGTCGCCGCGCTGCCCGGCGTCGGTCCCGCGACCGCCCGCACCCTGTGCGAGTACGGCCTCGACACCCTCGGCCGGGTCGCCGCCGCGCCCCTGTCCACGCTCCAGCGGCTGGTCGGCGCGAAGACCGGCCGCGAACTGCACGAGAAGGCGAACGGCGTCGACCGCGGCCGGGTGGTCCCCAACGGTGTCTCGCGCTCCCTGGCCGCGGAACGCCCCTTCACCCGCGACGAACTCGACCCCGGGCGGCACCGCCGCGCCCTGCTCTCGGCCGCCGAGGAGCTGGGCTCCCGGCTGCGGGCGGTGGACAAGGTGTGCCGCACCCTCACCCTCACCGTGCGCTACGCCGACCGCTCCGCGACCGTCCGCAGCCGCACCCTGAAGGAACCGACCGCGCACTCGGCGGCCCTGACGCGGACCGCCTACGACCTGTACGAGGCGCTCGGCCTCCAGCGCGCCCGGGTCCGCTCGGTCGCCCTGCGCGCCGAGGGCCTGGCCCCCGCCGAGCAGGCCTCCCACCAGCTCACCTTCGATCCCGTGGACGAGAAGGTCCGCCGGATCGAGGAGGTCGCGGACCGCGCGCGGGCGAAGTTCGGGCCGAGGGCGGTGATGCCGGGGTCGCTGGCGGCGTGAGGCCCCCGCGGGTCAGTTGGCCCACGGGGGAGTGAGCCGGGTGCCGTCGGCCAGCTCGGCCTCCAGGCCCACCGAGGTGGTGACCCAGGACGTCGCGGTCCGGTCGGTGGGGTTCTCGACGGCGAGGGTCGCCCCCGAGTTGATGATCACCGTGTCGCCCGCGGTGACGCGCTCGGTGCGGCCGTCGAGGGTGATCAGCAGCTCGCCGGCGAGCAGGTGGAAGATCTCCTCCCGGGTGACGGTGTGCGCGGGCGCCCTCGTCCCGGCCGGGATCTCGCCCCGCCAGGCGCACAGCTCCCTGCTGCCGGTGCGGGGAGCGGCGTACGAGACGAAACGGACGCCGTGGATCTCGTGGATCACGGCCTCGGACGAGCGGACGACGGGCATGGTGGACTCCTCGCACGAAATGGTCAAGTTTCTTGACTACCTCTCTATGGTCAAGCTGCTTGACCATGCCGTCAAGGGTGTTTCAATTCCCCCGTGCAGAACTCCGACGCCATGGCCCTGTCCGCCGCCCTGCTCGCCGCCGCCGGCGGACTCACGCAGCGCATCCACGAGGGTGTGGTCGCCCGCGGCTTCGAGGGCCTGCGGCCCGCCCACGGCTTCGCGTTCGCCCGGCTCGCCCCGGACGGCGCCACGGTCACCGACCTCGCCGCCCACCTCGGCACGACCAAGCAGGCCGCCAGTCAGCTCGTCGAGGAACTGGTCCGCAAGGGGTTCGCCGAACGCCGGCCGCACCCCGTCGACGCGCGGGCCCGGCTGATCGTGCTCACCGAGCGGGGGTGGGACTGCACGCGGGCCGCCGAGGAGGCGGCGGCCGAGGCGGTGCGCGCGTGGGCCGACGTCATCGGCGAGGGCGAGGTGTGCGCGCTGCACGGCCTGCTGGCGCGGGTCGCCCCCAATGGGCCCGTGCGGCCCGCCTGGTGACCCTCTATCACCTGCGCCGCAATCGGCGCCGGTTGTCGCTGGAAGTTTTTACCGACGCGTAACTTCACGCCTGCGCTACTCGTCCGTAACTTGATGAGTGAACCAGCATCCCGTGATCCGGATCACAGGGCGTCCTGCCGCCGCACGTCCCCCTTGAGCCGCAAGGAGATCACCCGATGCTGCCCTTCAGGCGAGTGCTCAGACCCCTGGCCGCGCTGCTGCTGACCGCCGCGGCCGTCCTGGTCCCCGCCACCACCGCCCACGCCGCCGACGCGCGGCCCGGCGCCGGCTGGAACGACTGGTCCTGCCGGCCCTCCGCCGCCCACCCGCGCCCCGTCGTCCTGGTCCACGGCACCTTCGGGAACTCCGTCGACAACTGGCTGGGCCTCGCGCCCTACCTGGTGGACCGCGGCTACTGCGTCTTCTCCCTCGACTACGGCCAACTGCCCGGCGTCCCGTTCTTCCACGGCCTCGGCCCGGTCGAGAAGTCCGCGGAGCAGCTCGCCGCCCACGTCGACAAGGTGCTCGCCGCGACGGGCGCCGCCGAGACCGACATCGTCGGCCACTCCCAGGGCGGCATGATGCCCCGCTACTACCTGAAGTTCCTCGGCGGAGCCGACGAGGTGAACGCCCTGGTCGGCATCGCGCCCAGCAACCACGGCACCACCCTGTCCGGCCTCACCCGGCTGCTGCCGTACTTCCCCGGCGCCGAGGACCTGCTGAACGAGCACACGCCCGCCCTCGCCGACCAGGTCGTCGGCTCCGACGTCCTCACCAGGCTGAACGAGGGCGGCGACACCGTGCCCGGTGTCCGCTACACCGTCCTCGCCACCCGGTACGACCAGGTGGTCACCCCGCACCGCAGCCAGTTCCTGAGCGGCCCCGGGGTGCGCAACATCCTGTTGCAGGACCTGTGCCCCCTCGACCTGTCCGAGCACCTGGCGATCGGGCTCCTCGACCGCGTCGCCTTCCACGCGGTGGCGGGCGCCCTCGACCCTGCGCACGCCGAGCCCACCACCTGCGCCTCGGTCCTCGACTGACCCCGCCGCCGGTACGCCGCGCGGGGCCTGTCCGGCCTGAGCCGCCCGACAGGCCCCGCGCCCCCCCCCGTGTCCCGGGTCAGCGACCGTGCCGGCCGCCGGTCTGCGCGCGGCGGCGGACCGACGCGAACAGTGCCGCGGCACCCACCGCGAGGGCGGCGGCGCCACCGACGGCGATGTAGGGCGTGGTGCTGTCCCCGCCGGTCTCGGCGAGGTTCTCGGTGCCGGCGCCGGCGGCCCTGACCTCGTTGGGCTCACCCGCGGCCGCCTCGGTGGCCGCCTCGGGAGCCGCCTCCGGGGTGGCCGGGCCTGCCGGGTCCACCGGGTCCGTCGTCGTCTCGGCGTCCTGGTCGCCGTGGCCGTGGTGCTCGATGGTCGACTTGTCGGCCGCGGCGGCGATCTGCTCCTCGGACGGCGCGGAGGCCACGGGAGCCGGGGCGGCACCCTCCGCGGTCTCCCCGTCCGACGCCGCGTCGTCCGCCGCACCTCCGCCCGCGGCGGCACCACCGCCACCGCCGAAGGAGACGTCGGAACAGGAGTAGAACGCCTCCGGGCTGTCCGAGCGCTGCCACACCGCGTACAGCAGATGCTTGCCGGAGCGCTCGGGAAGGGCGCCGGAGAAGGTGTAGAAGCCGCCCGAGGCGACCGGGTCGGTGACCGTGGCCACCGGGGCGGACAGGTCCAGGTCACCCCAGCCCAGCGGCTGCGACGGGTCGTACCCGGGCTTGGTGATGTACACCTTGAAGGTCCCCTTGTGCGGAGCCGTCACCCGGTACTTGAAGGTGTACGCACCGCTGCGCACGCCGGTCGCGGGCCAGTCGGCACGCGCCAGGTCCATGCCCTTGAAGGCCGGGTCGTTGGCGCTGCACAGCTTGCCGTCCGGAATCAGCTCCTGGTGCTTGCCGGCGGCGTTGCCGATGCGGATGCCGTTCCAGTCGTACAGCGCCTGCGTGCCGCCGGCCGCGACGGCCGCCTTGCACGCCGCGGACCGAGGGTTCTCGGGCCCCTCGGCGTGGCACTGCGAGACCCGGCTGACCGGGTCGCCCATCGAACCGTGCGCGGCCGCGGGGGTGGCGGCCAGCGTGGTCAGGGCCAGCGGGGCGACACCGGCGAGGGCGACGGCGGCGGCCCTGCGGGAGACGGACGATGCGGGCATGGGGAACTCCTCGAAACGGTCACAGGGGACGTGGAATCCGGGCCGGAACCCGTGGGGGTGATCAGCAAGCTAGCCCCGAAGAACCGCGAAATCGCCTGCTGGAGGCGGGTGAAGGAGATCCTTATGGTCGCGTTAAGGGAGTGCTCAGGCTGGGCTCAGGTAGCTACCGTTCACGGCATGGCAGAAGAGCAGATCCGGCAGGCGGTCCCCGCCGACCTGCCGGCGGTGAAGGCCGTCACGGACGCCGCCTACCGCCCCTGCATCGAACGCATCGCCGTGGTCCCGCAGCCCATGGAGGCGGACCACGCGGCGGACGTGGCCGCGGGCAAGGTCTTCGTCGCGACGGCCCCGGACGAGCCCGGAGGACGCGGGGGAGTGGTGGGCGTCGTGGTCCTGGAGGCGCGCGCGGACCACCTCTTCCTCGACAGCGTCGCCGTCCACCCCGACGCACACGGCAGGGGCGTGGGACGGCGGCTGCTGCGCTTCGCGGACGCACGCGCGCGAGCGCTGGGCCTGCCCGAGGTCAGGCTCTACACCAACGCCCTGATGTGGGAGAACCAGAAGATCTATCCGAAGTACGGCTATGAACTCGTGGAGCGCCGGACGGACGGGCCCTACGACCGCCTCCACTACCGCAAGCGGCTGCCCCGAGGCGTCTCATGACGTGACCGGCCCCGGTCAGCTGTCCGGCCACCAGGTGCGCGCGACGTCCTTGCGGACCTCCGGGCGCCCCGAGGGGCGTTCGTCGGACTCCTCGCGGACACGGCGGGCGTCGGACTTCTTCAGGGGCTTCTGCACGGTCAGACGGCGCATGGCTGCCTCCTTACGGATCCACCGGGTTCCGCGTTGTCACGGAGGTAGACCCTTTCCCCGAGACTTGCTCATCGATGCATTCCTGTCAGTGGCGGTTGTCACGTTCCCGTGTCACACCCGTGCCGTCACCCCCGGACGTCACTGTGGGCGCTCGGTTGATGACAGCAGGTCGGTGAACCCCTCCCCGCGGGCCAGCCGCTCCAGCTCGTCCAGGGCGGCCACGGCGGCGGCAGCGGCCTCGGGGTCCCGCTCCGCCAGACCGCTCCCGGCGAACTCGTCCTCGTCCAGCCGCCGTACGTCCGTGCCGTCCGCGGAGCGCCACAGGTCCAGGTCGAGGTCCTCCACGACCAGTTCCGTGCCGGTGAGCACGGCGGGGCGGGTGATGTCGCAGTACCAGCCCTTCAACACGCCGGTGCCGGTCCGGACCTCCTTCACTGAGTACCAGCGGTCGCGCCAGTAGTACTCGGTGAACACGTCGCCCGCCTCGAAGCGCACGAAGCCGAAGTCGCGGACGCCGGCGCCGGCCCAGGGGGCGCGGACGGCGATACGGGTGCCGTCGTCGTGCAGCAGCCGGCTCGCGTAACGGATCTTCGTGCGGCCCGCCTTGACCAGGACGACCGTCACCCCGGCCGGTGCCTCAGCCGAGTTCGCGGACATACCGCACCTCCGTCGCGCACACCTCGTACCCGAGCCACTTGTTGATCGCCAGCATCGGGCCGTTGCCGGTGTCGTTGCCCGTGAACGCCTCCGTGTACCCGGCGGCCCGGGCCCGGCGCAGGGAGTCGGTCTTGGTGAGCTTGGCGAGGCCCCGGCCGCGGTGGGCGCGGACCGTGCCGGTCATCGCGCTCGCGTAGCGGCTGCCGCCGTCGGTGTGGGCGACGCTGAAGGCGACGGGACGGCCGTCGGCCACCGCGACCGAGGTCAGTTCACGGTTCAGCAGCGGATGCCGCCAGGTCTCGGCGAGCCAGGCCTCGTAGTCGGTGAACTCCATGGAGACGTCGCTCGGTTCGTCCACCAGCGTCAGCGCGTCCAGCTCGAACATCGGGCGGGGGTCGTCGGCGAAGTCGGCGGCGGTGCGCAGTTCGACGCCCGCGGGCAGGGGCGGAAGGGGCGGGAGGGCGCCGTCCGCCAGGCCGAGGCGCAGGAAGTGCGCGGACCGTCGCCGCTCGTAGCCGTGGCGCCGGGCGAAGACCAGGTTGGCGGGCTCGTCCAGCACCCAGGCGAACAGCTTCCGCGCGCCCTCGGTGGCGAGGTGCTCCTCGGCCGTGCGCACCAGCAGCCCGCCGGCGCCGCGCCGGACCCGGTCCGGGTGGACGTAGACGTTCAGGTACGCCTGCCCGGGCTCCGGGCTGTCGTGCACCAGCCCGATCTGGGCCGTGCCGATCACCTCCCCGTCCTCCTCCGCGACGAGGGACCGGCTCCGGGCGTGCGGGTGGGCGTGGCGGAGGTGATGGACGACGGCCTCGGGGGTCCACAGGAGGAACGGCAGGGCGAGGTGGCGGACCCGGGCGAAGGCCGCGACGTCGGCCGGATCGTCGCCGCGCAGGTCGCGTACGAGAACGGTCATGTGAGCGCACGCTACGGCGGCCGGGTGTGCGGCTGCCTCTCATTTTTCCGTGGGTGCGGGACAATCGCCGCGTGACCTTGAGGATCGACATCGACGACGGTGCCCCGCCCTACGAGCAGGTGCGTGCGCAGATCTCCGAACAGGCGCGGTCGGGGGTGCTGCCGGTCGGCTACCGGCTGCCGACCGTGCGCGGACTGGCCGAGTCCCTGGGCCTGGCGGCCAACACGGTCGCCAAGGCGTACCGGGCGCTGGAGGGGGACGGGGTGATCGAGACGCGCGGGCGCAACGGCACGTTCGTCGCCGCCGCGGGCCCGGCGGCGGAACGGGAGGCGGCGTCCGCCGCGCAGGAGTACGCGTCGCGGGCGCGCAGGCTCGGGATCACCCAGGAGGACGCCGAGGCGGCCGTGCGGGACGCGCTGCGGGCGGCCTACGGGGGCTGAGCGCCGGCGGGGGCCGCGGCGCGTCGCGCCGTTCCCCGCCCTCAGGGCGTGCGTGTGACCGTGAGGTCCGACGCCCGCGCCAGCCGTGCGAAGACCCGCGCGTCCCGCACGGCCGCCCCGTCCGGGTCGTTGTTGAAGTACGCGTACACGTCCTGGTGAGGCCAGGTGTCCCGGATGCGCCCGACCCAGGTCGCCAGGGACCGGCGGCCGTAGTGCGGCCAGGCGGCGGCACGCCCCTGGTGGAAGCGGACGTAGCCCCAGTCGGTGGTGCGCCACAGCGGGGCCACCGGCCTGGCCCGGACGTCGGCCCAGCACAGCGCCGCGCCCCGGGACTCCAGGACGCCGCGCACCTCGGGCGTCCACCAGGACGCGTGCCGTGGTTCCACCGCGACCCGCGTGCCGGGCGGGAAGCACGCGAGGCAGGCGTCCAGCAGCCCCGCGTCGCCCCGCAGCGTCGGCGGCAGTTGCAGCAGGACGGGACCGAGGCGGTCACCCAGGCCGGCCGCGTGGGTCATCAGCCGGTCCACCGGTTCCGCCGGGTCCCGCAGGCGCTTGATGTGCGTGAGGTAGCGGCTCGCCTTGACCGCGACCACGAAGTCGGCCGGCACCCGCTCGCGCCACGCCTCGAAGGTCTCCCGCGTCGGCAGCCGGTAGAACGCGTTGTTGATCTCGACCGTCGCGAAATGGGCCGCGTACCGCTCCAGCCACAGCCGCACGGGCAGCCCGGCCGGGTACAGGACGTCCCGCCAGTCCCGGTACTGCCAGCCCGACGTGCCGATGAACAGGGTCATACCCCCATCAAACAGCTAGAGGTAGAGTCCCGCGTCCGCACCGGCCCGCGGCTCCGGCAGCGCGGTCGGCGAGGTGCCCCGGCGCAGCGCGTACAGCTCCGCCAGGGTGGCGCCCTCGCGGCCCACGCCCTCCTCGCTGCCGAGCCAGCCCACCGCCTCCCGGCGGGTCAGCGGTCCGACCTCGATACGGGCCAGGCAGCGGCCGGGCCGGACGACGGCGGGGTGCAGACGCTCCAGGTCCTCGTTGGTCGTCACGCCGACCAGGACGTTGCGGCCCTGGCCGAGCAGCCCGTCCGTGAGGTTCAGCAGCCGGGAGAGGGCCTGGCCCGCGGTGTGCTTGGCCTCGCCGCGGATCAGCTCGTCGCAGTCCTCCAGCAGCAGGAGCCGCCAGCGCGCCTTGCCCGCCGCGTCCTCCTCGCCGATGGCGATGTCCATCAGGTAGCCCACGTCGGAGAAGAGCCGCTCCGGGTCGAGCACGCAGTCCACCTGGCACCAGTCCCGCCAGGACCGGGCCAGGGTGCGCAGCGCCGACGTCTTGCCGGTGCCCGGCGGCCCGTGCAGGAGGAGCAGCCGGCCCGCGATGTCCTCGGGGGTGGTCTTCATCAGGCCGTCCATCGCCTCCGCGACCGGGGCGGTGTAGTTGGCCCGGACCTCGTCCCAGGTGCCCGCGGAGATCTGCCGGGTGGTGCGGTGCGGGCCGCGGCGCGGGGAGACGTACCAGAAGCCCATCGTGACGTTCTCCGGCTGCGGCTCGGGCTCGTCCGCGGCGCCGTCCGTGGCGTCGGCGAGCACCTTCTCGGCCAGCTCGGCGCTGGTCGCCGTCACCGTGACGTCGGCGCCCCGGCTCCAGCGCGAGATCAGCAGCGTCCAGCCGTCGCCCTCGGCCAGGGTCGCGCTGCGGTCGTCGTCGCGGGCGAGCCGCAGGACGCGCGCGCCGGGCGGCAGCAGGGTCGCGCCGGACCGCACCCGGTCGATGTTGGCCGCGTGGGCGAAGGGCTGCTCACCCGTGGCGAAGCGGCCGAGGAACAGCGCGTCGACGACATCGGAGGGCGAGTCGCTGTCGTCGACGTTGAGCCTGATCGGCAGGGCGTCGTGCGGGTTGACGGACATGCCGCCATGATCCGGCACGCGGCCGCCGCGTGCACCCGCTTTCCCGGGGACACGCGGCACCCAAGGCGTGGCGCGGCGTGGCGGACCGACGGCCGGCGGTTCAGGCGCCGGCCCTCGACCACCCCCGCGCCCGCCGTGCCCCGCGAAGCACGGCGTACCCCTTGGTGAGCACGCGGTCCCGCGCGAAGGTGCGGGCGATCGCCCGGCCCTCGACCAGCCGGGCGAACTCGTCCGGCCCCGTGCCGCGCCGCACGGTGACCCGCCGCAGGGCGTACGGGCCCTGGGCACGGCGCGCCAGGCCGTTGCCGACGGCGAGCGCCTGCGCGTATCCCGTCTCGCGCACCGCCCGCCGCACCCGGCGGTCGGAGTACCCGTAGGGATAGGCGAAGGACCCGGGCGCCGCGCCCACCTGGTCGGTGACGATCTCCCGGCAGTGGATCAGCTCGAACCGCAGCCGCTCCTCGCCGAGTTGGTCGAGCTGCGGGTGGGTGTGGCTGTGCCCGCCGATCTCCACACCGGCGGCGGCCAGTTCCCTGACCTGGTCCCAGTCGAGCATGGTGTCCAGGGCCCCGCCGGTGTCGTACGGCCCCCGCAGCCAGCCCGTGGAGACGAACAGGGTGGCCGGGAAGCCGTACGCGGCCAGGACGGGCAGGGCGTGCCGGTGGACGCCCTCGTAGCCGTCGTCGAAGGTGATGAGGACGGGCCGCCTGGGCAGCGGGCGCCCGGAGCGCCACGCGGCGGCCAGCTCCGCCGTGCCGAGGGGCGTGAGGCCCCGGTCGGCGATCGCCGCCATCTGCTCGGCGAACGCCCGCGGGGCCACCGACAGGGCGCGGGTGGCGTCGCTGGGATCGGTCGCGACCGCGTGGTACATGAGGACCGGCACGCGCGCGTCGTCCCCCGGGTCGTCAGCCACGCGCACCCCCTTCCACCGGCGCCACGGAGAAGGTGCTCCCGCCCCGCCGCGCCCGTACCGTCCCCACCAGGTAGCCGCCCGCCGCCGTGAGCACCCCGGCGACGATCGCGCCCGCCCGACCCGCGCCGCCCGGCCGGGCCAGCACCGCGTCGCGCAGCCCGCGCGCCACCCCGGCCGGCAGCACCCGGGTGGCGTAGCGGCGTTCGGACTCCAGCCCCTTGCCCGCGCCGACGCTGCGCGCCACCAGCGCCTTGGACAGCCCCTCGGCCCAGGTACGGGTGCGGAAGTAGCCGAAGTGCTCGCGCACCCCGGGCACCCGGTGGTGGATCACCGCGCGGTCGTCGATCAGCAGGACGGCGTCGGGGCGGGCGCGGGCGAGCCGGATGCACAGCTCGGTCTCCTCGCAGCCCAGCGGCCGCTTGTCGCCGTCGCGCCCGATGCCGGTGGCGAAGCCGCCCGCCGCCTCGAACGCCTCGCGCCGGAAGGAGGCGTTGCCGCCCAGCACGTTGCGCACCCGGACCCGGCCGGGCGGCAGACCCCGGTACGTGCAGCCCACCACCCAGTCGAACTCCTCCGGGAACCAGACGGGCCGGCGCCCCGACGCCCAGACGGGCTCGGTGCGCCCGCCGACGGCCATCACGCGCGGGTCGGCGTATCCCTCGGTGAGGTGCCGCAGCCAGTCGCGCTCGGCCACGGCGTCGTCGTCGAGGAAGGCGATCACCTCTCCGCGGGAGGCGGCGATGCCGGTGTTGCGGCCGGCGGACAGGCCCCGGGGGCCCGCGTTGGCGAGCACCCGCACCTCCCGGCTCTCGTCGTACTCCCGCGACAGCCGTTCCCGCAGCGCCTCGTTGTGGTCGACGACCAGCAGCGTCTCGCGGGCCGGGCGGGACTGCGCCCGCACCGAGGAGACCGCCGCGAGGATGTCCTCCCAGCGGTCCTCGGTGTAGACGCAGATCACGACGGAGATCGTGAGCGGGGCGCCGGAACCGCTCAAGACGCCTTCCTCCGGACCGCGCCGACCGGGCCGACCGCACCCACCGGGCCGACCGGGCCGACGGCGCCGACCGGGCCGAGCGTGGGCGAGTGCGTACGGCTGCGCAGGGCACGCCGGTTGGAGCGCTCGTCGAGGATGACTCTGAGGACGCGCAGGCCGTCCCGGACGGCGCGCAGGTTGCTGACGCCGTGGATGCGCAGGTACTCGTGGCTGGGGATCTCCTGGACCTTCAGGCCGGCCTTGACGACCCGGATGTTCATCAGGGTCTCCACCTCGAAGCCGGTGCAGTCGAGATCGATCTTGTCCAGGCAGTGCCGCCAGAAGGCGTTGTAGCCGTAGCAGAGGTCGGTGTAGCGGGCGCCGAACTTCCGGTTGACCACCGCGCACAGGGCGCGGTTGCCGAGCTTGCGGATGAACGTCATGTCGTCGGTGCCGCCGCCGTTGGCGAAGCGGGAGCCCTTGGCGAAGTCCGCGCCGGAGACGAGGGCGGAGACGTACGAGACGATCTCCTGGCCGTCGGCCGAGCCGTCGGCGTCGACCATCACGATGATGTCCCCGGTGCACGCCTCGAAGCCGGTGATCAGCGCGTCCCCCTTGCCCTTGCCGCGCTGCTCGACCACCTTGACGTCCGGCCGCAGGTCCCGTGCGACCCGCACCGTGTCGTCGGTGGAGTTGCCGTCCACGAGGACGACCTCGTGGATCCAGTCGGGCAGCGTCTTGAAGACGTAGGGAAGGTTCTCCGCCTCGTTCATGGCGGGTATGACCACGCTCACCGGCGGTGCTATCGCCAGGTGCGAGGAGACGGGCCGGTACTTCTCGGCCGCTGACGGATCGGGTGACGGATCGTTGCCCGTCGACGCCGGCTGCAGAACTGAGCTCATGAGTCTGGTCCCTCTCGTCCGGCGGACCGCCCGCCCCAGGGGCGGTCCGGCTCTGTGTCCGGTTCGAAAGGGGGGTTCTCGCCCCACGGCACGGCGGAGTGGAACTCCGTACGTGCCGGACGAGCTGGCATGGCCTGCCGGCGCCGGAAAGAAACGGCAGCCGACCGCGCGGCACGGCCCGGTCGCCTGTGCGGCCACCGAGCACGGCACCCCCCTACCGCGCCTCCCGCCCGGTCCGCCGCGGCCTCGAGCCCTCCCCTGAGCCGCTTGCCGACGTTCCGATGCGAGAGATGTATGACGGTATTGACGATTGAAGCTGTATGGCAAGACCTGGAAGCAGGACTCACGTTTTTGTCGGTTTGCCGCCATCTGTTCTTCACACGGGGCGATTTCGTGCGGAACCGGTCCCCCGGACCGTTCCGCTTTGCCCCCCGAAGCCCAAGATGCCGGGCCTCAATGTGGCGCAGCTCTCAGGAGACCGTCAAGACGGCACAGGTGTTCCCGCTGCTTTTCGTCCGATTTTGAACGACCGTCAGCCATTTATTGGCATGGACACTTCCTGTCAACACGCGTAGCTGCTACCACGGTTCATGGCAGAGATCCTGCTAAAGGAGGTTCCATGAGACGTTCCCGACTTGTCGGCTTCCTGACTTCCGTCCTCCTCGCCGCCGGCGCCGCCCTCACCGGGGCCGCGACCGCCCAGGCAGCCCAACCCGCAGTGTCCGGCGGCTATGTGGCGCTCGGCGACTCCTACTCCTCCGGCGTCGGAGCGGGCAGCTACATCGCCTCCAGCGGCGACTGCAAGCGCAGCACGAAGGCTCACCCCTACCTCTGGGCGGCCGCCAACTCACCCTCGACCTTCGACTTCACGGCCTGTTCCGGCGCCCGTACGGGTGATGTTCTCGCCGGACAACTCGGCCCGCTCACCACCGCCACCGGCCTGGTCTCGATCAGCGTCGGCGGCAACGACGCGGGGTTCGCCGACGTGATGATGACCTGCGTCCTCCAGTCCGACAGCTCCTGCCTGTCGCGGATCGCCACCGCGAAGGCGTACGTCGACTCGACGCTGCCCGGCAACCTCGACGGCGTCTACTCGGCGATCAGCGGCAGGGCCCCGAACGCCGAGGTCGTCGTCATCGGCTACCCGCGCTTCTACCGGCTCGGCGCCTCCTGCCTCGGCCTCTCCGAGACCAAGCGGAAGGCGATCAACGACGCCGCCGACCACCTCAACACCGCGATCGCCAAGCGCGCCGCCGACCACGGCTTCACCTTCGGCGACGTGCGGACGACGTTCACCGGGCACGAGATCTGCTCCGGCAGTTCCTGGCTGCACAGCGTGAACTGGCTGAACATCGGCGAGTCGTACCACCCGACCGCGGCCGGCCAGTCCGGCGGCTACCTGCCGGTCCTCAACAGCGCCGCCTGACCGGAAACGGAAGCAGAAGGAGAAAGCGGAAAAGAGGAGGGGAGGCCCCGCCGGTCGGGGTCTCCCCCCTCCCGCTTCCGGGTCGAGCCGCCGACCCGCGTTTTCCGCCCGCGGATCCGTACCTCCGCCCGAGGGCGCGCCGCCGTGCGCGCCCCGCGGTGATGACGACGGGCCGGCGCGGCCCGCGGAGAGGGGGGACCCGTGGAGGCGGACGAGCTGCTGGTGCTCGTGGCGGACGGTGACCAGAAGGCCTTCGAGGACCTGTACGGACTGGTGTCCGGGCCGGTGTTCGGACTCGTACGGCGCGTGGTGCGCGACCCCGGCCAGTCCGAGGAGGTGGCGCAGGAGGTGCTGCTCGAACTGTGGCGGTCCGCCGCGCGGTTCGACCCGCGCCGGGGAAGCGCCCTGTCCTGGATCCTCACCGTCGCGCACCGCCGCGCCGTCGACCGGGTCCGCAGCGCCCGCGCGGCCGGCGAACGCGAACGGCGCGAGGCCCGCCGCGCCCGCCTCCCCGCCTTCGACCAGGTGTCCGAGGAGGTCGAGGCGGGTCTCGAACGCGAAGGGGTACGCCGCTGCCTGGACCGGCTGACCGCCCTGCAACGCCAGTCGGTCACCCTCGCCTACTACGACGGCTACACCTACCGGGAGGTGGCCGAACGCCTCTCCCTTCCCCTGGGCACCGTCAAGACGCGGATGAGGGACGGCCTCACCCGCCTGCGCGACTGCCTGGGAGGCGCGGCATGAGCGCCCTCGGCCGGCTGTCGCGCCGCGGCGACCTCCACTCGCTCGCCGCCCCCTACGCCCTGGACGCCCTGGAGGGCGCCGAACGGGTCCGCTTCGACCGGCACCTGCGAGGGTGCGGCCGGTGCGCCGCCGAGGTGCGGGTCCTGACCGAGGACGCCGTCCGGCTGGCCCGGTCCACGGCCGCCCCGGCGCCGGCCGCCCTGCGCGACCGTGTCCTGGCCGCCGTACGCACCACCCCGCAGGAGCCCGCGCCCAAGGCCGTACCGAGGCTGCCGCCGGGCCGCTCCCGCGCCTCCCGGCCGCGCCCCCTGCGCGTGCCGTTCGCCACGGTCACGGCCGCGGCGGCCCTCGTGGTGGCCTCGCTCTTCGCCGTACAGGCGGACCGGACGCTGGGGGAGTTGGACGCCGCGGGGGACCGGGCACGTGAGATGGCCCACGTTCTCGCGGCTCCGGACGTCCGCGCGGCGTCCGACACGGACGACCGGGGCCGCACCCTCGCCGTGGTCGCCTCCGCGTCCGAGGGGCGCGCGGTCGTCACCCTGAGCGGATACGGCGAGCCGTCCGGCGACCGCGTGCACCAGCTGTGGCTCGTGCGCCCCGGCGCCGGGCCGCGCTCCCTGGGGCTCCTCGACGGCGACACGCCCCTGATCGCCTCCGGTCTGCGGCCGTCCGGCACGTCACTGGCCGTGACCGTCGAACCCGGTGGCGGCTCCGACCGGCCGACGAGCAGGCCGGTTGTCCAACTCACCCTGGAATCTGTTGGATTCGGAGAGTAATCGTCAACCCCCTTACGGGGAAGGTGAATCCTGTGACCGCGATACACGCATGCCGCACCGGGGCGATAGGGTTACCCTGCCCGGGCCGGGTGGACTCGTACGGGTGGGGAGTGACATGGAACAGATAACAGTGCGCAGCAGGGCCAGGGTCCCTGCGATCACCTGCGGGAGCAGCGCGACCAGCTCGCGTCTCGACCGCCATCTCGCGGTGCTGGGAGGGCCTGCCCTTCCACAGCGGGAGACGGTGGAGGCGACGTCGCTGATGCGTGAGCTGACCGCGCGTGAGCCCGCGCACAAGCGCAGCAGCAGGGGCGCCAGGGTGCGCCGGGTCTCGCTGTTCGCGCCGCTGCGCCGACTGCGTCGTTCGCTGTTCGGCAGCAACTGAGGCCCGCGCTCCGGCCGCACACCGTCCCCGGCGCGGCGCCGCCGCACACGTCCGTCATCCCCACGGCACGCAGCGGCGCCCCGGTGTGTTCCCGAGCGCGGGCACGATTTCGTACGCCCCGCTCGTACGCCTGACCGACCCGTACGCCCGACCCGTACGCCCGACTGCGACGGTCCGTCTCGCGCGCCCGACGTCGTAGGTCCGCCTGGCGCGCCCGGCTGCGTCCGCTGGTCCGGCCGGTTCGTCCCGTGCCCCGGTTCGTCTCCTCGCTTCGCCGTTTCCCCGCCCGGCGGTGACGCCCACCGGCCCCCCGGCCGGGCTACAGCAGTGCCAGCTGGCCCTCCGGGCCCTCTTCCCGGCCGTCCAGGACGGAAGCCGGCCGACGGGCCGCCGAGGGCACCGGGAGAACGCCCGCCGCGCGCAGTTCGGCCGCTGTGATCTCCGCCGACACCGTGAGTTCCCGGCACCGCGGCCGGACCTCGGCGAGCAGCGCGAGGACCGTGATCAGCTCCAGCAGCTCGGACGTCCAGGTCTGCGGCCAGCCGGCCGGACGGATCGCCGCGAGCGTGCCCGGCTCGCCCTCGGCGGTGCGGGCCGCGAACCACTGCTCCAGCACCCGCACCCCGCCCGCCTCGAAGTCCCAGGCGCCGGGCGGCACGGGGGAGACCCGGCCCTCGTCCAAATACAGGGCCTCCTCGTCCCGGTCGTAGCGCAGGGCCAGCGGGCGCGCGGGCAGCGGGGCACGGACGTACGGGCGGCGGCCGCCGGGCAGCTTGGGGCGCTCGCCGTCGCGGCGCATCAGCCACAGGGCGCGCCGGCCCAGCCCGACGCCGTACTCCCACAGCGCCGGGTCCGCGGTGAGCGGGACCCGGGAGCCCTCCCGCACGGCCGCCACCGTCCAGGCCAGGACGTCCAGCGGCTCGGGGCGCCCGCCGAGCCGGGCGGCCAGGTGGTCCAGGAGGCCGGGGGCGAGATTGGGTTCCGTGCCGCCGGGGCGGCGGAACAGCGGGCGGACCCGGGCGCCGCCGAGCAGGGGCAGCCGGGAGGTCGCCAGGAGCAGCGGAGGGCCCGTCGCCTCGGCGGTCTCGGTCACGAAGACCTGGTGTTCGTCCGCCACCCGCCACAGCTCGGGACGGGCCGCGTCGATCAGCCGGTGGTCGGGGATCAGCCACTGCTCGTCGAAGGGCGCGCGCAGCACGCGGACCGGTTCCGGGCACGGCCCGTGGGCGCGCAGCAGCTTCTCCGTGCCGCCGGACGCGCCCGGCAGCCGGCCGACCGCCGTGTGCAGCGTGCGGGACCGCGTCGGCTCCAGCAGGGCCTCGCGGTCGGGGCCCTCCGCCTTCACCAGGGCGTCCCAACGGGCCTTCAGGGAAGCCGGGTCGGGAGCCGCCGGCCACCCCCGGCCGAGCCGCGGCGGTGCGACGGACCACGGCAGGAGGTCCGCCAGCGGCGGAGCGTCGTCGTGCGTCACGCTGGGCATCGTACGACGGGGCACCCGGACCTCAGGTGGCGTCCAGGGTGACCGTGAAGGAGAAGCGGTCGCCCCGGTAGTGGATGACGGCCACGTCCAGCACCCGTCCCGCGGTGTCGTAGGTGATGCCGGTGTAGTGCAGGATCGGGCTGAGCAGCGGGACGTCGAGCAGCCGGGCGGTCTCCGGGTCCGCGAGCCGGGCCTCGACGGTGTCCGTGATCCGGCTGATGTCCACGCCCACCACGTCCCGCAGCACCTTGGTCATCGGCCAGCGGGCCAGGTCGGCCGGGTCGACGCGGGCGGCGATCTCGGGGCGGACGTAGTTGCGGGCGTGGTTGGTGGGTTCGCCCGTCTTCTCCTCGCGGCGCAGCCGGTGGTACGTCGCCGTCTCGGCCAGGTCCGGGAAGTGCTCGGCCAGTTCGGCCGGGACCGGGCCGGTGCCGTGGTCGAGCAGCTCGGTCCGCATGCCGGACTGCTGGGCCACGATCGCGTCCACCGAGCCCAGCAGCCGCACCGGGGCGCCCCGCCGGGCGTGCGGCTCGATGAACGTGCCGCGCCTGCGGTGCCGGGTGATCAGCCCTTCGTCCTCCAACTCCTTCAGGGCCTGCCGCATGGTCAGCACGCTCACCCCGTAGTGTCCGGCCAGCTGCTCCTCGGTGGGCAGGCGCAGCGGGTCCCGCGGCGAGCGGCCGAGTATCGAGGCGCGCAGCGACTGCGACACCTGGTACCAGAGCGGCAGCTTGCGGTTCAGGACGATGGAGTCCGGGGCGAAGGAGGTCACGGGCCATCCGTACCGGTAGGCATTGCTCAGTGCAAGGGGCGGAAGTGACGCTCCATGCCCTGCCAGACATCGTCGTAGCGCGGTTGCAGGTGCTCGGCGCGGGCCGCCTGGGGGGTGAGGGTCACCGGCCACCGCGTCTCGAACATGAACGCCAGGCCGTCGTCGATCCGCTGCGGCTTCAGCTCGGCGGCGCTCGCCCGGTCGAAGGTCTCCCGGTCCGGCCCGTGCGCCGACATCATGTTGTGCAGCGAACCGCCGCCGGGCACGAATCCCTCGGCCTTCGCGTCGTAGGCGCCCTCGATCAGGCCCATGTACTCGCTCATCACGTTCCGGTGGAAGTACGGCGGCCGGAAGGTGTCCTCGCCGACCAGCCAGCGCGGCGCGAAGACCACGAAGTCCACACCGGCGAGGCCCGGGGTGTCCGACGGGGAGGTGAGCACCGTGAAGATCGACGGGTCCGGGTGGTCGTACGAGATGGTGCCGATGACGTTGAAACGGCGCAGGTCGTAGACGTACGGCACATGGTTGCCGTGCCAGGCGACCACGTCGAGGGGGGAGTGGTCGTAGACGGCGGTCCAGAGGTTGCCGCAGAACTTGTTGACCACCTCCGTGGGGCTCTCGTCGTCCTCGAAGGCCGCGACGGGTGCCTTGAAGTCCCGCGCGTTCGCCAGGCCGTTGGCGCCGATCGGGCCGAGGTCGGGGAGGCGGAAGGGGGCGCCGTAGTTCTCGCAGACGTACCCGCGCGCGTCCTCGTCGAGCAGCTCCACGCGAAAGCGCACCCCGCGCGGGATCAGCGCCACATGGCCGGGTTCGGCGTGCAGCAGCCCGAACTCGGTGTGCAGCAGCAGGCCGCCGCGCTCCGGGACGATCAGCAGCTCTCCGTCCGCGTCGCTGAACACGCGGTCCATGGAGGCGGTGGCGTGGTACAGGTGCACGGCCATGCCGGCGCGCTGGGTGACGTCGCCGTTGCCGCCGAGCGTCCACAGGCCCGCCAGGAAGTCCGTACCGGCCTCGGAGGCGGGGAGCGGACTCCAGCGCAGGCGGTTCGGGTCGGGTACGGCCTGGGTGAAGGGGGCCGTGCGGATCGCGCCGTTGCCCGTGCGGGTGAACGCCGGGTGCGCGGCCGACGGACGGATGCGGTACAGCCACGAACGCCGGTTGTCCGCCCTCGGTTCCGTGAACGCGGTGCCGCTCAACTGCTCCGCGTACAGCCCGAGAGGTGCTCGCTGGGGCGAGTTCCGGCCCTCGGGCAGCGCGCCCGGCACGGCCTGCGAGCTGTGCTCGTTGCCGAAGCCGGACAGGTAGGCCGGCCCCTCCGCGGTCTTCCGCGCGTCCCCGCTCATTGATCGCTCCCTCGCCACCCGATTCCTATGGGACACCGTAGGATTGCGGTTTCCCCCGCGCAAGAGGGCGCACGGGTTCTTCCGGACCCGTACGGGTCCCTCTTGAGGAGGATGACCGGAACCGGACCCCAGGGGGATTCGCCGGGTCGGACCTGTGTTCTAGTCTCCCGTCATGTCGTGGACGCGGGGAGTGCGCACCGTGCTCGCGGTCTGTGTCCTGCTGCTGACCGGATCCGCGGGCTGCGGTTCCGGTGCCGAGGACGAACCGGGGACCCGGGCCTCGGCCACCCCGGTGGGCAGACTGCTCGACACCACCGACGAGGAGGGCCGGCGCTACCGGGAGGTGGACGGCGCGCGGGCGCCCGAGGTCGGTATCGAGGTGCAGCCCGAGAGCGACGGCGGCTGGGACGTACGCCTGACCGCCCGCCACTTCAGGTTCTCGCCGCCCGGCACGGAGGCGAAGCCGGTGGCCGGCCGCGGCGTCGCCCACCTCTTCCTCGACGGCGACCTCGTCACCCGCCTGCGCGGCCCGGAGCACCACCTCGCCGCCGGCCTCGTCCCGCGCGGCACGCACCAGGTCACGGTCCGCCTGTACGCGGACGACGGCACCGTCTGGGCCGTCGACGGCGAGCCCGTCGAGAGCACCGCGGACATCACGGCGTCGGAGGCGGAGCCCACGGAGGCGACGGGGCCGGAGGAGATCGGGGGGCAGGGCCCGCCCGGCGACGCGGTGGGCCGGTGAGAGCGGGGGAGGGGGCCGCTCCGCCGGTGCGGTGGTGCCGGTGGGTACGGGGGTGCGAGTGCGCGCCGCCGACACGGTGGGCCGGTGAACGGGGGCGCCGGCCCGCACCGTACTGAAGGTCACAGTTCACCGGACCGCGGCGGAAGGGCATCATGAGACCCGTGTCCCACGCGACCTCGCTCCGCCGCGCCCCCGTCCAGCGGCGCAGCGCCGAACGGCTGACCCGGATCCTCGACGCCTGCGCCGACCTCCTCGACGAGGCCGGCTACGACGCCCTGAGCACCCGGGCCGTCGCGCTGCGCGCGGACGTCCCCATCGGCTCGGTGTACCGCTTCTTCGGCAACAAGCGGCAGATGGTCGACGCGCTCGCCCAGCGCAACCTGGAGCGCTACGCGGAGCGCGTCACCGAACGGCTCACCGAGACCGGCGACGGCGGCTGGCGCGGGGCGCTGGACGCGGTGCTCGACGAGTACCTGGCGATGAAGCGCACCGCGCCCGGCTTCTCCCTGATCGACTTCGGCAACCAGATCCCGGTCGGCGGCCGTCACGCCGTCCCCAACCACCGGGTCGCCGACCGGCTCACCGAACTGCTCTCCGGCTACCTCGGCCGCAGCCCCGACGACGATCTGCGCCGCGTCTTCCTCGTCGCCGTGGAGACCGCCGACTCCCTGGTCCAGCTCGCCTTCCGGGTCGCGCCGGACGGGGACGAGAGGATCATCGAGGAGGCCAGGGAGCTGCTGCGGGCGTACCTGGGGCGCGTACTGGAGTGACGGGCCGGTGCCGTACGGCCTCCCGCACAGGTCTCCCCAACATGCCTACCGGTCGGTATGCTCACCGCGAGGAAGCGCCGCTGCCGCCGCCCCGGGAGGACCCGTGTCCCGCACCGCCCTGCGTATCTGCCCCCTGTGCGAGGCCACCTGCGGCCTGGCCCTCACCATCGACGGCACCACGGTCACCGCCGCCCGCGGCGACCGCGACGACGTGTTCAGCCGTGGGTTCATCTGCCCCAAGGGCGCGTCCTTCGGCGCCGTCGACTCCGACCCCGACCGGCTGCGCACGCCCCTGGTGCGCAGGGACGGCGCACTGCGCGAGGCCACCTGGGAGGAGGCGTTCGACGCGGTCGCCGCCGGGGTCCGGACCGTCGCCGAACGGCACGGCGCGCACGCCGTCGGCGTCGTCCTCGGCAACCCCAACGTGCACACCGTGGCCGGCGCCCTCTACCCGTCCGTCCTGCTCGCCGCCCTCGGCACGCGCAGCCTCTTCACCGCCTCCACGGTCGACCAGATGCCCAAGCACGTCTCCAGCGGCCTGCTCTTCGGCGACGCCAACGCCATCCCGGTGCCCGACCTGGACCGCACCGACCACCTGCTGCTGATCGGCGCCAACCCGCTGGAGTCCAACGGGAGTCTGTGCACCGCGCCCGACTTCCCCGGCCGCCTCAAGGCCCTCAGGGCCCGCGGCGGCACCCTCACCGTCATCGACCCGCGCCGCACCCGCACCGCGAAGCTCGCCGACCGGCACGTGGCGATCCGCCCCGGCACCGACGCCCTGTTGCTCGCCGCGATGGCCCACGTGCTCTTCGAGGAGGAGCTGGTGGACCTCGGCGAGCTTGCCCCGCACGTCGAGGGCGTGGAAGAACTGGCCGCCACGGTACGGGACTTCACGCCCGAGGACGTCGCCGCGGCCTGTGACGTGGAGGCCGGCGTGACGCGCGCCCTCGCCCGTGAACTCGCCGCGGCCCCCACCGCCGCCGTCTACGGCCGCATCGGCAGCTGCACCGTCCCGCACGGCACCCTCGCCAGCTGGCTCGTGGACGTCCTCAACCTCCTCACCGGCAACCTCGACCGGCCCGGCGGCGCCCTCTTCCCGCAGGCGGCCACCGACCGGACGCCTCGCCCCGCCGGGCCCGGCCGGGGCTTCGCGCTCGGCCGCTGGCGCTCCCGGGTCGGCGGACACCCCGAGGCCAAGGGCGAGCTGCCGCTGTCCGTCCTCGCCGAGGAGATCGACACCGCCACCGACGAGGGCGAACCGATCCGGGCGCTGATCACCGTCGCCGCCAACCCAGTCCTGTCCGCACCCGACGGGAACCGGCTCGACCGGGCCCTGGACTCGCTGGACTTCATGGTCAGCGTCGACCCCTACCTCAACGAGACCTCGCGCCACGCCCACGTCGTCCTGCCGCCGCCCCCGCCGGCCCAGAGCCCGCACCACGACTTCGCCCTCAACACCCTCGCCGTGCGCCACCAGGTCCGCTACACCCGCCCCGCCGTCCCGCTGGAGCCCGGCCGCATGGCCGAGACCGAGATCCTGGCCCGGCTGACCCTGGCCGCCTCCGGCCGGCACGGGACCGACCCGGCCGCCGTCGACGCCCTGGTGATCGAGCAGACCCTCTCCAGGTCCGTCCGCGACCCGCACTCGCCCGTGCACGGCCGCGACCCCCTCGAACTGGCCGCCCTGCTCACCGGGGAGAACGGCCCCGAGCGACGACTGGACATGATGCTGCGCCTCGGCCCCTACGGCGACGGCTTCGGCGCGGACCCGGACGGGCTGTCGCTCCAGCGGCTGCTCGAGCACCCGCACGGCATCGACCTCGGACCGCTGCGCCCGCGGCTGCCGCAGCCGCTGAAGACCCCCAGCGGCAAGGTGGAGCTGCTGCCTGGGCCGATCGCCGACGACCTGCCGCGGCTGCGGCGGGCCCTGGCCGAGCGGCCCGACGGACTCGTCCTCGTCGGCCGCCGCCACCTGCGCTCCAACAACAGCTGGATGCACAACGTCCCGGCCCTCACCGGCGGCTCCAACCGCTGCACGCTGCACCTCCACCCCGACGACGCAGCACGGCTCGGCGTGCGCACCGGGGCGAGCGTGCGCGTGAAGGGCGCCGGCGGGGAGCTGACCGCCCCCGCCGAGGTCACCGACGCCGTCCGGCCGGGCGTGGTCAGCCTCCCGCACGGCTGGGGGCACGACCGGCCGGGCACCCGGCTGACCCACGCCGCCACCGACCCCGGCGTCAACGTCAACCAGCTCCTCGACGGCAGCGCGCTCGACCCGCTCTCCGGCAACGCGGTCCTCAACGGCGTGCCCGTGGAGGTCAGCCCCGTCAGCTGAGCAAAGCCGTGACCTGGAGTTTTGCGCTTATTGCTCGCGTGTCCACGTCTTGTTAACGCGCGTACACGGCACCTAACGTCGCTCGCACCGCCTGCCCCGGTGGGATGTTCAAGGGCGAACGTTAGGTACTCATTCATGCTGACCATCCTCGGCTTCGCCATGATCGCGACCTTCCTGGTCCTGATCATGATGAAGAAGATGTCGCCGATCGCGGCGCTCGTGCTGATCCCCGCGCTGTTCTGCGTGTTCGTCGGCAAGGGCGCCCACCTCGGGGACTACGTCATCGACGGCGTGTCCAGCCTCGCCCCCACCGCGGCGATGCTCATGTTCGCGATCGTCTACTTCGGGGTGATGATCGACGTTGGGCTCTTCGACCCGATCGTCCGGGCCATCCTGAAGTTCTGCCGGGCGGACCCGATGCGGATCGTGGTCGGCACGGCCCTGCTGGCCGCGATCGTCTCCCTGGACGGCGACGGCTCCACCACCTTCATGATCACGGTCTCGGCCATGTACCCGCTGTACAAGCGCCTGAAGATGAGCCTGGTCGTGATGACCGGTGTGGCTGCCATGGCCAACGGTGTGATGAACACGCTGCCGTGGGGCGGGCCCACCGCCCGCGCCGCGACCGCGCTGAAGGTCGACGCCACCGACATCTTCGTCCCGATGATCCCGGCCCTGGCCGTCGGTCTGCTCGCCGTCGTCGTCCTCGCCTACGTGCTCGGGCTGCGCGAGCGCCGGCGCGTGGGCACGCTGACGCTGGACGAGGCGCTGGTGCGGGAGCCGGAGAGCGAGAGCGAGACGGTGCTGGTCGGCGCCGGGGCGGGGGCCCGCGCGGGTGCGGGTGCGGCTTCCGGTGCCGGTGCGGCTTCGGGTGCGGGGGCGGGGGCGGCTTCGGATGGCGGTGCCGGTGCGGAGAAGGCGTCCGCCGGGGACGGGGAGCCGGACGACGACTTCCAGGGCCTCGACCCGAACCGGGCCACCCTGCGGCCCAAGCTGTACTGGTTCAACGCGCTGCTCACGGTCGCCCTGCTCACCGCCATGATCATGGAACTGCTGCCGATCCCGGTGCTCTTCCTGCTCGGCGCCGCGCTCGCGCTCACCGTCAACTTCCCCCACATCCCCGACCAGAAGGCCCGGATCGCGGCCCACGCCGACAACGTGCTCAACGTCTCCGGCATGGTCTTCGCCGCCGCCGTCTTCACCGGCGTCCTCTCCGGCACCGGCATGGTCGACCACATGGCCAACTGGCTGGTGGACACCATCCCCGAGGGCATGGGCCCGCACATGGGCCTGGTCACCGGCCTGCTGAGCCTGCCGCTCACCTACTTCATGTCGAACGACGGCTTCTACTTCGGCGTGCTGCCGGTGCTCGCCGAGGCCGGTCAGGCGCACGGGGTGTCGACACTGGAGATCGCCCGCGCCTCGATCGTCGGCCAGCCGCTGCACATGTCCAGCCCGCTCGTCCCGGCCGTCTACGTCCTGGTCGGCATGGCCAAGGTCGAGTTCGGCGACCACACGCGGTTCGTGGTCAAGTGGGCGGTCCTGACGAGCCTGGTCATCCTCGCGGCGGGCATCCTGTTCGGCATCATCTGATCATCGGACCGGCTTCCGCGGGCTCGACCGGGGGACCGGCTCACGGACACGGCAGTCCGGGAAGGACACGACCATGGCGCCCGGTGGGAACCGCGGCTGGCTGCTCCGCCTCGTCATCGCCTTCGGCTTCGCGCAGGGGGCGGTGTCGATGGCCCGGCCGGCCGTCTCCTACCGGGCCCTCGCGCTGGGCGCGGACGAGCGGGCGATCGGCGTCATCGCCGGTGTGTACGCGCTGTTGCCGCTGTTCGCCGCCGTCCCGCTCGGCCGCCGCACCGACCACGGCCGCTGCGCGCCGCTGCTGCCCGTCGGCGTGGTGCTCATCTCCGGCGGCTGCGCGCTGAGCGGCGTCGCGGGCTCGCTGTGGGCGATGGCCCTGTGGAGCGGCGTCATGGGCCTCGGCCACCTCTGCTTCGTCATCGGCGCCCAGTCGCTGGTCGCCCGGCAGTCCGCGCCGCACGAACAGGACCGCAACTTCGGCCACTTCACGATCGGCGCCTCGCTCGGCCAGCTGATCGGCCCGGTCGCGGCGGGCGCGCTGATCGGCGGCCACGACATGGCGGGCAGCAGCGCGTTGGCCCTGGTGGTGGCGGGAGCGGGCGCGGCGGTGGCGTTCACGTCGCTGTGGCGCATAGAGCACCCGACGGCCGCCGGCTCCCGCCCGGAGGCGGGCACGCGGGTCCCGGTGGGGAGCATCCTGCGCGCCCGGGGCGTGCCCGCGGGCATCCTGATCAGCCTGTCCGTGCTGTCCGCCACCGACATCCTGACCGCCTACCTCCCGGTGGTCGGCGAGCACCGGGGCATCTCCCCGGCGGTGATCGGCGTACTGCTCAGCCTGCGGGCGGCGGCCACGATCGCCTGCCGGCTGGTGCTGACGCCCCTGCTGCGGCTGCTCGGCCGCACCGTGCTGCTCACGGTGACCTGTCTGCTGGCCGCCCTGCTGTGCGCCGGTGTCGCGCTGCCGGTGCCGGTGTGGGGGCTCGCGCTGATGCTGGTCGTCCTGGGCTTCTGCCTCGGCGTCGGCCAGCCGCTGTCCATGACCACGGTCGTCCGGGCGGCCCCCGACGGAGCCCGCTCCACCGCCCTGGCCCTCCGGCTGACCGGCAACCGCCTCGGCCAGGTCGCCGCGCCCGCCGCGGCCGGACTGATCGCCGGTGTCGCGGGTGTGGCGGCGCCCTTCGTGATGCTCGGGGCGCTGCTCCTCCTGTCCTCGGGCGTCGCCCTGCGCTCCTCCTCCGGCCCGCCCGGGAACGAGCCGCCCCCCGGGGCAGCGGCACCCCGCAACCGGCGCGCACCGCGCCGCACGGCCCGCTGACGGCTCCGCCGCCCGTGTCCCGGGGCCCGCTGCGGAACTGCGCCGCAGGGGCAGGGGCAGGGGCAGGGGCAGGGGCCGGGGCAGCGGCGGGGTGCCGGGTCCGGCGTCCCGGCTAGGGCCCGGCGGCCGTGCCCCGGCGGTCCAGTGCGGGCACCCCCGGCGCCGCGCCGCCGGCCGCCCCTCCGTGAGCGGCCCGGCGGCTGAATTCGGCCGTCCGCTTTCTCACCAGATGGACGCCGGCACGGAATTCGGGTCCGGTGTCTTCCCCCGCCCGCGTACAGTCCGTTAACTTCCGTGACTCACACGCCCCGTACGACCCGCACGAGGGCGTCCGACCGCGGAGCACCAGCGCTCAGTGAGCCCCCGGGGGCACCTGCCATGACACGCGCCATCTCCCTGCACGACGTGAGCAAGACCTACGCGCGAGGCGTCCGCGTGGTGGACCGGCTGTCGCTGGACGTCGCGCCCGGCGAGTTCCTCGTCCTGCTCGGCCCCTCCGGCTGCGGCAAGTCCACGGTGCTGCGCATGATCGCCGGCCTGGAGGAGATCACCGACGGCGAACTGCTGCTGGACGGCGCGTACGCCAACGACCTGCTGCCGTCCGAGCGGAGCATGGCGATGGTCTTCCAGAACTTCGCCCTGTACCCCAACATGACGACCCGCGGGAACATCGGCTTCCCGCTGCGCGTCGAGGCCCCGCAGGCCGACCACGGCCCCCGCGTGGACGCCACCGCCCGCATGCTGGGCATCGAGGACCTCCTCGACCGCTTCCCCGCCCAGCTCTCCGGCGGCGAACGCCAGCGCGTCGCCATGGGCCGGGCCATCGCCCGCCACCCCACCGCCTTCCTCATGGACGAGCCGCTGTCCAACCTCGACGCCAAGCTCCGCAACCACCTGCGCGCCGAGATCACCCGACTGACCCGGGAACTGGGCGTCACCACCGTCTACGTCACCCACGACCAGTCCGAGGCCATGTCCCTCGGCGACCGCGTCGCCGTCCTGCGCGGAGGCGTCCTCCAGCAGGTGGACAACCCGCGCGCGGTGTACGCGCTCCCGCGCAACGTCTTCGTCGCCGCCTTCATCGGCACCCCGCGCATCAACCTGCTGCGCGGCCTGGTGCGCGCCCCGCTGGACGGCGCGATGACCATCAGCCTGGGCAAGCAGTTCCTGCGCCTGCCGGAACCGCTCTCCCTGGACCACCAGCTGCTCCGCGTCCAGCAGGGTCGTGAGGTCATCGTCGGCCTGCGCTCGGAGGCGGTCAGGATCGCGCAACCGTCCTCCGCCCGCCCCGGCGAGGTGCTGCTCACCGGCCTCGTGGAGCACGTCGAGTTCCAGGGCCACGAGATCCTCGTGCACTTCGACACCGGCTCACGGCCGGCCGTCGTGCCCGACCTGGAGGCGCCGCGCCCCCTCACCCGCCCGGCCCGGCGCCGTCGCCGCGACGGCACGGTCCTGCACCGCCTGAAGGAGCGGGCGGGCGCCCTGCGCGCCGGACCGGTGGTGGTCATGGACGAACCGGAGGAGGCCGGCCCCGCGGTGGCCCCGCCCGACGGCCGCCTGCCCGGCGACCTGATCGTCCGGACCACCCCCGACATCGACCTGCGCCACGGCATGCAGGTGCCGCTCCTCGTCGACCTGGCCCACCTGTTCGTCTTCGACCAGCACGGCGAACGGATCTGCCCCGCCCCCGCCCGGCTGCCGGACCTGGAGGAGTGAGCCCACGGGAAGCCGCCCCACCGGGAGGGTGACCCGCGCCACCATGGTGGCCGCCCCTGGTGCCGTAAAACTATCGGCGCTAGTTTGGGGCCGGACGACGAGGCCCGCCCGGAAGGAACGCGATGAAGGCACACGACGGCATGTACATCGACGGAGCCTGGCGGTCCGCCGACGGACGGGACACGATCGACGTCGTGAACCCGGCCGACGAGCAGGTGATCGGCCAGGTCCCGGCCGGCAACGCCCTGGACGTCGACAACGCCGTGCGGGCCGCCCGGGCCGCCCTGCCGGGCTGGGCCGCCACCCCGCCCGCCGAGCGGGCCGCACGCCTGGCCGCCCTGCGGGACGTGCTGGTGGCCCGCAAGGACGAGATCGCGGAGACGGTCACCGCCGAGCTGGGCTCCCCGCTGAAGTTCTCGCAGGCCGTGCACGCCGGCGCGCCGATCGCCGTCGCCGGCTCCTACGCCGAGCTGGCGGCCACGTACGCCTTCGAGGAGAAGGTCGGCAACTCCGTCGTGCACCACGAACCGATCGGCGTGGTCGGCGCCATCACCCCCTGGAACTACCCCCTGCACCAGATCGTCGCCAAAGTCGCCCCGGCGCTCGCGGCCGGCTGCACGATCGTGCTGAAGCCCGCCGAGGACACCCCGCTCACCGCCCAGCTCTTCGCCGAGGCCGTGCACGAGGCCGGTGTGCCGGCGGGCGTCTTCAACCTGGTCACCGGCCTGGGCCCGGTCGCCGGACAGGCCCTCGCCGAGCACCCCGGTGTCGACCTGGTCTCCTTCACCGGCTCCACGGCCGTGGGCCGGCGGATCGGCGCCCTCGCCGGCGCCGCCGTCAAGAAGGTCGCCCTCGAACTCGGCGGCAAGTCCGCCAACGTCATCCTGCCCAGCGCCGACCTCGCCAAGGCCGTGAACGTG
This sequence comes from Streptomyces sp. NPDC045956, assembly GCF_056430705.1. Taxonomy (NCBI): domain Bacteria; kingdom Bacillati; phylum Actinomycetota; class Actinomycetes; order Kitasatosporales; family Streptomycetaceae; genus Streptomyces; species Streptomyces sp. NPDC045956. The sequence goes on from NZ_JBWKKZ010000008.1 coordinate 89,722, forward strand.
GGCGTCGCCAACGTCATGTCCAACTCCGGCCAGACGTGCAGCGCCTGGACGCGCATGCTGGTCCACCGCGACCGGTACGACGAGGCCGTGGAGCTGGCCGCCGAGGCCGCCGCGAAGTACGGCGACCGGATCGGCCCGGTCGTCAACGCCAAGCAGCAGGAGCGGGTGCGCGGATACATCGAGAAGGGTGCCGCCGAGGGCGCCCGTCTCGTCGCGGGCGGCCCCGAAGCCCCGCGGGACAAGGGGTACTTCGTCAGCCCCACGGTCTTCGCCGACGTGACCGAGGAGATGACCGTCGCCCAGGAGGAGATCTTCGGCCCCGTCCTGACCATCCTCCGCTACGAGGACGAGGACGACGCCCTGCGGATCGCCAACGGCACGGTGTACGGCCTCGCCGGCGCCGTCTGGGCCGGGGACGAGGCCGAGGCGGTCGCCTTCGCCCGCCGCATGGACACCGGCCAGGTCGACATCAACGGCGGGCGCTTCAACCCGCTGGCGCCCTTCGGCGGCTACAAGCAGTCCGGCGTGGGCCGCGAGCTGGGCTCGCACGGCCTGGCCGAGTACCTCCAGACCAAGTCCCTCCAGTTCTAGCTCCAGGGGAGTTGCCCACGTCATGGCCGTCCGTACCGCTGTCCGTGCCGCCGTCGTACCCGCCGTAGGCTCCCCGCTGGAGGTCACCGGGATCGAGCTGCCCGCACCCGGCCCCGGCCAGGTCCACGTGCGGCTCGCCGCCGCCGGCGTCTGCCATTCCGACCTGTCCCTGTCCAACGGCACCATGCGGGTCCCGGTCCCCGCCGTCCTCGGCCACGAGGGCGCCGGCACGGTCCTCGCCGTCGGCGACGGCGTCACCCACGTCGCCCCCGGCGACGACGTCGTCCTCAACTGGGCCCCGTCCTGCGGCGCCTGCCACGCCTGCTCGCTCGGCGAGGTCTGGCTGTGCGCGAACGCCCTGTCCGGCGCGGCGAACGTGCACGCCCGCCGTGCCGACGACGGCACCGACCTGCACCCCGGGCTCAACGTCGCCGCCTTCGCCGAGGAGACGGTGGTCTCCGCGTCCTGCGTCCTGCCCGTCCCCGACGGCATCCCCCTCACCGACGCTGCCCTGCTGGGCTGCGCCGTGCTCACCGGGTACGGCGCCGTCCACCACTCGGCGAAGGTCCGGGAGAGCGAGACCGTCGCGGTGTTCGGCGTCGGCGGAGTGGGGCTCGCCGCGCTCCAGTCGGCCCGGATCGCGGGCGCCTCGAAGATCGTCGCCGTCGACGTGTCCCCGGAGAAGGAGGAGCTGGCCCGCTCCGCCGGCGCCACCGACTACCTGGTCGCCGGCGACACCACCGCCCGCGAGATCCGCGCCCTCACCGGCAAGCAGGGCGTCGACGTCGCCGTCGAGTGCGTGGGCCGGGCCGTCACCATCCGCACCGCCTGGGAGTCCACCCGGCGCGGCGGCCGCACCACGGTCGTCGGCATCGGCGGCAAGGACCAGCAGGTCACCTTCAACGCCCTGGAGATCTTCCACTGGGGCCGCACCCTCACCGGCTGCGTCTACGGCGACGCCGACCCCGTCCGGGACCTGCCCGTCCTGGCCGAGCACGTGCGCGCGGGGCGGCTGGACCTCGGCGCCCTGGTGACGGAGCGGATCGCGCTGGACGGCATCCCGGCGGCCTTCGAGAACATGCTGGCGGGCAAGGGCGGACGGGCGCTGGTGGTGTTCTAGACCCGGCCCCCGCGTCCCGCGTGCGGCTCCGTGGCCCCCTCGGGCTCCGGAGCCGCCGTCCCGTTCGGAGCCGCCGTCCCCTTCCGGTTCCGCGACCGGGACACCGCCACGCCCGCCAGGCACAGCGCGCCCCCCGCCAGGGTGAGCAGCCCCGGCACCTCGCCCAGCGCCAGCCACGACATCAGAACGACCAGGGCGGGCACGGCGTACGTGGTCGCGCCCATGCGGCCGGCCGTCGTACGGGCCAGGGCGTACGCCCACGTGGTGAACGCCAGGGCGGTCGGGAACACGCCCAGGTACACCATGTTGAGGGTCGCGGAGACGGGCGCGTCGGCCGCCTCGTGTACCAGCTGCCCCGCGAACGGCAGGCAGAGCACCGCGCCGACCAGGCACCCGAAGGTCGTCACCTGGAGCGCGCTCGCGTGTCCCAGCGCGGGCTTCTGGGCCACGACCCCGCCCGCGTACGCCCCTGCGGCCAGCAGGCACAGCACGACGCCGAACAGCGAGGAACCGCCCTCGCCGGACATCGACAGGCCCACGGTCACCGCACCGGCGAACGACACCGCCATCCCCGCCAGCAGCCGCGGCGGCAGTCCGTCCCCGAGGAACCGGGCGCCGAGCAGGGCGATGAGGATCGGCCCGACGTTCACCACCAGGGCGGCGGTACCGGCGTCCACCTGCTGCTCGCCCCAGTTCAGGACGACCATGTAGAAGCCGAACCACAGCACCCCCGATATCGCGATGCCCCGCCAGGCGGCCCGCGGCGGCAGCCCCTCCCGGCGCAGCAGGCAGATCGCGCCGAGTGCCAGGACGCCCGACAGCAGCCGGCCGAGCGCCAGCGCGCCCGGGGAGTAGACCTCACCCGCGCTGCGGATGGAGACGAAGGCGGAGGCCCACAGCACGACGGTGACGGTGGCGGCGCCGGCCGCGAGCAGCTGCGGGCGGCGGGAAGCGGCGCGCGGGGTGGTGGCGCGTGGGGTGGTGCTCATCATGCTCCCGAGGCTAGAAGGGAAGAGGTTCGTCGACCGGCGGGTTCCGGACGGGGACGCGGCGGTTTCGGGGACGGGGACGCGGCGGTCCGGGGACGGGGACGCGGCGGTCCAGGACGGGGACGGTGCACTCAGCGCAGTACCACCGGGTCGATGCCCAGCAGCTCCGTCAGCGCCTGCTCACCCGCCGCCGTCACCCGCACCGCCCGTTCGGAGCCGATGCGTACGCACCAGCCCGTCTCCAGGGCGTGCAGGCACAGGGCCGCGCCCGCGACGCCCGCGAGGTGGGGGCGGCGTTCGGTCCAGTCGAGGCAGCCGCGGGCCAGCGGCCTGCGCCCCGTGGGCCGCAGGGTGATCCCGGCGGTGGCGAACCAGCCCAGGCCCGCGTCCGTGAGGGCGAAGCCGGTGTCCTGGCGCAGCAGTCCGCGTCCGGTCAGCGCGTCGGTGACGGCGATCCCGAGCCGCCCGGCGAGATGGTCGTAGCAGGTGCGTCCCCGCGCCATCGCCGACCCGGCGCTCGAAGCCCGCAGGGTACGCGGTCGCCGGGCCGCGGCCTCGGGGGCGACCTGCGCGGCCAGGTCCTCCACGAGCTGGGCGGTCCGCTCGTCGGCCAGCCGCACGTACCGGTGCCGCCCCTGCCGCTCCTCGGAGAGCAGGCCGCCCGCGACGAGCTTGCCCAGGTGCTCGCTGAGGGTCGACGCGGCGACGCCCGCGTGCCGGGCCAGTTCGCCGGCGGTCCACGCCCGGCCGTCGAGCAGTGCCAGCAGACAGGCGGCCCGGGTCTCGTCGGCGATCAGCCCGGCCAGCCGGGCGAGTCCGGAGGCCCCGGTTTCCCTGGTGGTCATGCGTCCCAGGATGCGTCACGCACCGTTCGGCCCCCGCCGAAGTGTCCGCACGGCACGTGTCCTCACGCGTCCCCCGCGGCCTGCCGGTACTGCTGCGCCAGCCCGTCCAGCAGGGCCGCCAGCCCGGTCTCGAAGGCGCGCTCGTCGATCTTCTCCTGCTGCTCGGCCAGCAGGTGCGCCTTGCCGAGGTGCGGGTAGTCGGCGGGGTCGTACGCGCTCGCGTCGTCCGGGAAGCCCCGGGCGAAGGAGCCGAGCGCGGAACCCATGACGAAGTAGCGCATCAGCGCGCCGATGGACGTGGCCTGGGCCGGCGGCCAGCCCGCGTCGACCATCGCCCCGTAGACGGCGTCCGCGAGGCGCAGCGCGGCCGGGCGGCGGCCGGGGCCGTGGGCGAGGACCGGGACGATGTTGGGGTGGTCGCGCAGCGCCGCCCGGTAGGAGACGGCCCAGTCGTGCAGCGCGGTCCGCCACTCCCGGCCGTCCTCGAACATCGACAGGTCGACCTGCGCGCTCACCGAGTCGGCCACCGCCTCCAGGATCTCGTCCTTGGTGCGGAAGTGGTTGTAGAGCGAGGGCCCGCTGACCCCCAGCTCCGCCGCGAGCCGGCGGGTGGAGACGGCCGCGAGGCCCTCCGCGTCCACCAGCGCGCGGGCCGTCTCGACGATCCGGTCGGTGCTGAGCAGGGGCTTGCGCGGTCGGGCCATGGCGCACATAGTAGGGCTGCGTACAGAAACTAGCAGTGCTAATTTAAATGTACGGCTTTCAAGGTGTACGGCTTCCAAGACGTCTTTCCTGTGGGGTGACTCGGCATGAACCTGGAGCTCAGCGAGGAGCAGAGCGCCGTACGGCAGCTCGCGCGGGACTTCGTGGAGCGCGAGATCGCCCCGCACGTCGTCGCCTGGGACCGTGCCGAGGAGGTGGACCGGTCGATCGTGAAGAAGCTCGGCGAGGTCGGCTTCCTCGGGCTCACCGTCGACGAGGAGTACGGCGGCTCGGGCGGCGACCACCTCGCGTACTGCCTGGTCACCGAGGAGCTGGGGCGAGGTGACAGCTCGGTGCGCGGCATCGTCTCCGTCTCCCTCGGCCTGGTCGCCAAGACCGTCGCCGCGTGGGGCGACGAGGAGCAGAAGCGGCGCTGGCTGCCTGGGCTCACCTCCGGCGAGTACGTCGGCTGCTTCGGACTGACCGAGCCCGGCACGGGGTCGGACGCCGGGAACCTGTCCACCCGCGCGGTCCGCGACGGCGGCGACTACGTCATCAACGGCACCAAGATGTTCATCACCAACGGCACCTGGGCCGACGTCGTGCTGCTCTTCGCCCGCTCGACCGACGCCCCCGGCCACAAGGGCGTCTCCGCCTTCCTGGTGCCCACCGACACGCCCGGCCTCAGCCGCCGCGCCGTCCACGGCAAGCTCGGGCTGCGCGGCCAGGCCACCGCCGAGCTGGTCCTGGAGGACGTGCGCGTCCCCGCCTCCGCGATGCTGGCCCCCGAGGGCAAGGGCTTCTCGGTCGCCATGTCGGCCCTCGCCAAGGGCCGGATGTCGGTGGCGGCCGGCTGTGTCGGCATCGCCCAGGCCGCGCTGGACGTCGCCGTGCGGTACGCGGGCGAGCGCGAGCAGTTCGGGAAGACCATCGCCCACCACCAGCTGGTGCAGGAGCTGATCAGCGACATCGCCCTCGACGTGGACGCGGCCCGGTTGCTGACGTGGCGGGTCGCCGACCTGATCGACCGCGGACAGCCCTTCACCGTCGAGTCCTCCAAGGCCAAGCTGTTCGCCTCGGAGGCCGCCGTGCGCGCCGCCAACAACGCCCTCCAGGTCTTCGGCGGCTACGGCTACATCGACGAGTACCCGGCCGGGAAGCTGCTGCGCGACGCCCGTGTGATGACCCTCTACGAGGGCACCAGCCAGATCCAGAAGCTGGTCATCGGACGGGCGCTGACGGGGGTGTCGGCCTTCTGAGCCCCGGCCTTCCGGGCCCCGGACTCCGGGCCCCAGGCCCTGAGCCCCGGCCCTGAGTACCGGGGCTGAGTACGCGGGCGGATGTGGCCGGGGCCGCGTCCGCCGATCCTGTTCCCATGAATGACACATCGGTCAAGCAGCAGAGCACGGCGGCCTTCTACGGTCAGGCCGTCGCGTCGTTCTCGGTCGCCATGGCCGCCACCGCCATCGGCATCTACCAGCTCGAGGCCGACCCCTGGGTGCGCGCCTTCCTCGCCATAGCCGTCCTGTACCTGGTCACCTCGGCCTTCACCCTGGCCAAGATCATCCGGGACCGCCAGGAGGTGGGGCAGATCGTGAGCCGGGTGGACCAGGCGCGGCTGGACAAGATCCTCGTCGAGCACGACCCCTTCCAGAAGCCGGGCGGCACCCCGGCACAGCAGCGCCCCTAAGCGACCGCTCAGCTTCGGCGGTATGGTGGTGCTCCTGTCACCGAGAGGGGCGAACAAGCGATGAGTACGGCGGCCGAGAAGACGGGCGGCGAGACCGAGCCGTGGGAAGAGGTCACCCCGGACGCGGCCCGGCGGCTCCTGGTCGCCGCGGTGGAGGCTTTCGCGGAGCGCGGGTACCACGCGACCACGACCCGCGACATCGCCGGGCGGGCCGGCATGAGCCCGGCCGCGCTCTACATCCACTACAAGACCAAGGAGGAGCTCCTCCACCGCATCAGCCGGATCGGCCACGCCCGGGCGGTCGCCATCCTGCGCGCCGCGGCCCAGGGCGAGGGGAACGCCGCCGAGCGGCTCGCCGACGCGGTCAGCTCCTTCGTACGCTGGCACGCCGGACGGCGCACCACCGCGCGGGTCGTCCAGTACGAGCTGGACGCGCTCGGACCCGAGGCCCGTGACGAGATCCTCGCGCTGCGCCGGCAGTGCGACGCCGCCGTGCGCGGCATCATCGACGACGGTGTGCTGTCGGGCGAGTTCGACGTGCCGGACGTCAAGGGCACGACGCTGGCCGTGCTCTCGCTCTGCATCGACGTGGCCCGCTGGTTCAACGTCAACGGGCCCCGCACGCCCGACGAGGTCGGCGCGCTCTACGCCGACCTCGTACTGCGGATGGTGGGGGCCCGGGCGCCGGGCGCCGCTCAGACGTAGTAGCGCGAGACGGACTCGGCGACGCACACGGGCTTGTCGCCGCCCTCGCGTTCCACGGTGAAGGCGACGGTCACCTGGATCCCTCCCTTGACGTCCTCGACGCCGGTGATCGTCGCCGTGGCGCGCAGCCGCGAGCCGACCGGGACGGGGGAGGGGAAGCGCACCTTGTTGGTGCCGTAGTTGACGCCCATCGTCACGCCCTCGACCCGGATGAGCTGCGGTCCGAAGAGCGGCAGCAGCGACAGGGTGAGGTAGCCGTGCGCGATGGTGGTGCCGAACGGGCCCGCGGCGGCCTTCTCCGGGTCCACGTGGATCCACTGATGGTCGCCGGTCGCCTCCGCGAAGAGGTCGATCCGCTTCTGGTCGACCTCCAGCCAGTCGGTGTACCCCAGTTGCTCGCCGACTGCCGCCTTCACCTCGTCGGTGGATGTGAAGATCCTGGGCTCTGCCATGTCCCGGCCTCTCTGCTCGCTCGACCTGTTCCCGCGACTCTAAGCGACTGCTTAGCATGGTCGCCCGCGGAGCCCATGTCAACGGACCGGCGACGTGGCGGGGTCGGTAGGGTTGGGGGAGTGCCCCAGATTCCCGAGAAGATCCACGAGCTCACGGTCGGCCAGCTCGCCGCGCGCAGCGGCGCCGCCGTCTCCGCCCTGCACTTCTACGAGGCCAAGGGCCTGATCAGCAGTCGCCGCACCTCGGGCAACCAGCGCCGCTTCAGCCGTGACACGCTGCGCCGGGTGGCCTTCGTGCGCGCGGCGCAGCGCGTGGGCATCCCGCTCGCCACGATCCGCGAGGCGCTCGCCGAGCTGCCCGAGGAGCGCACGCCCACCGAGGAGGACTGGGCCCGGCTCTCCGAGTCCTGGCGTTCCGAACTGGACGAGCGCATCAAGCAGCTGAACCGGCTCCGCGACCACCTCACCGACTGCATCGGCTGCGGCTGCCTGTCCCTGGACACCTGCGTCCTGTCCAACCCCGACGACGCCTTCGGCCAACGCGGCACCGGCTCCCGCCTGTTGGTGGAGCGCCGGGACCCCGTCACCCGGGGCGGCGGCACGCGGCGCGGGCGTCGCGCGCAGGCGGAGTGCTGCGACTGAGGTCGGGCAGGGCCGCCGTCCGCGCCCCTGCCTGACGGCGCGTCACCGGGGAGGTGCTCGCCCGCTCCCGGGGCCGCACGGCGACGGTACGGTCGCGCGACGCAAGGCCCGCCCCGGACCGCCCCTGCGGAGCCGGGACCTCAGGCCCGTCCGCTCCGCCGGGCCGACGCCCACTCGGCCAGCCCCGCGGTGACCAGCTCGGCGTTGGACGCGGCCCGCCGGCCGTCCGAGAGGCACAGGGTGTCCTCCAGACCGACGCGGGTCGCCAGACCGAGGCGGCCGGCCAGGCGCAGGACCGGCCAGGTGCCGGCCTCCTCGCCGTGGAGCAGGACCGGGCGTCCGTGGGCCGTGCCGACGGCGGACAGCAGCTCGCGCGCCGTCTCCCGGGCGGTCGCCGGGTCGGTGTCGGTGACCTCGGCCAGTACGCGCAGCACCCGCGGTGCGAGGGGCGAGCGCCGGAACAGGGCCGGACCGTCCGTGCCCGACCAGAGGCCGGCCTCCACGCCCACCCCGCGCTCGATCAGCGCCGCGGCGACCTGCTCGGCGCCGGGCTCGTGCCAGTTGACGGAGGCGTGGTCGGGCAGGACCGTCCAGCTGCGCACCCGCGCCGCGCGGACGGCCGGATCGGGTTCGGCCCAGGCGCCCGTGGTGACGCCGACCGGGACCGGTACCCGTGCCCGTACCGCGTCCAGGGTGGCCGCGAGCACCCGGGGCGACAGCGAGTCGCGCCCGCACGGCGTCTTGGGGTGGACGTGGACGTCCGTGGCCCCCGCGGTGACCGCCGCGGCCACGGACTCGGCGACCGCCTCCGGGGACAGCGGCACCACCGCCCCGTCGACGCCCGCCCTGCTGCCGTTCGCGCACACCTGCACCATCTCCCCATGGTGCCCGGCGCCGGCGACGACACGCGTCGCCCGCGGCTCTCCGCGGTCCGTCGGGGGTGCGGCATCCCCTGCGCACCCCCGGTCGGCTACGCCGACATCAGCAGTCGCCCCCGGCGGGCGTCCGCCAGCGCGTCGGGGGTGAGGACGGGCCGCGGGACGAGTATTCCGCAGTCCGTGCAGACGGGCCCGGTCGAGGGCTCGTGATCCAGGTCGTACTTCCAGACGAGACGCTCCCCGTCGCACACCGGGCACACGGACCCGGGTGCGCGCTCCAGCGCGGAGATGAGGTTCCGCAGCACCTCGGCCAGCGGTCCGTCGGGGTGGACGCGGGGGTCGTCGCACCAGGCGACCCCGAATCCGCCCCAGGTCAGCCGGTGCCAGTCGTCCACGCTGCCCGGCCTGCGCAGCCCGTCGTGCTTCTCCTTCCTGCGTCGCTCGGCGAACTCGCCCTCGTAGGCCAGCCACACCGAGCGCGCCGCCTCCAGCTCCTCCAGTGCGGCCACGAGCCGCGCCGGTTCGGGAGAGCGGTCCTCGGGGCCGAACCCGGCCCGGGAGCACAGATGGTCCCAGGTCGCCCTGTGCCCGTAGGGGGCGAACCGCTCAAGACACTTGCGCAGTGAATAGCGCCGCAGCGCCAGGTCGCACCGTGGATCGCGGACCTGTCTCGCCAGACTTCGGAAACCGGCCATCGCCCTGCACCTCCGTCACACCTGCACCTGCACTTCGGTCACTTCGGCGTCGTCGTACGGACGTCGCCGAATAGACGTATCGACACGCGATTCGGCTCCATCCGATTTCCGATGCCCCTCATCAGCCGATCCACCCACTCCAAAAAGTGACGCATGTTCATCTTCCAAGTCGGCGATACCGGCGGTAACGTCCCGCCACCACCCCCGTCGGGAGGAGCTGCCATGCCACGGCGCACCCCACGCAACGCCCTCGACAGACTGAGAACTCCCCGCGGCCTCCACGGGTTCCTGAAGGGCGCTTCCGTATGCGCCCTCATCGCCGGTCTTCTGTCACCGCTTTCCCCCGCGATGGCCGCCGGAACGGACCCGGCCCCGGAAAGGACCACGCAACCGGCGACCGCGGCAGCGGCGAACGACCACTGCGGCGGCCAGTGTTCCGACATCCTGCCGCCCGGACAGAACGGCAACGCCACCCTCGCCCAGATCCTCCTCAACCAGGCCTTCGGCACCCAGCCGGCCCACGCCGAGGACCAGCTCGGGCCCTACGCGAACCTCGCCACCGGCTACTCCGGCCTCACCAACGACAAGATCAACACGTTCTTCAACGACGCCTCGTTCGGCGTCCCGGCCGGCCAGGTCGCCTCCACCGTCCGCCCCGCCGGGCGCGATGACGTGACCATCGTCCGCGACAAGAGGACGGGGGTGCCGCACATCACCGGCACCACCCGCTACGGCACCGAGTTCGGGGCCGGGTACGCGGCCGCGCAGGACCGGCTGTGGCTGATGGACCTCTTCCGGCACGTGGGACGCGGCCAGTTGACGCCCTTCGCCGGCGGCGCCCCCGCCAACCAGGGCCTGGAGCAGCAGTTCTGGCGCAGCGCCCCGTACACCGAGGCCGACCTGGAGGCACAGATCCTCAGCGCCGCCGCCAAGGCCGGCGAGCGCGGCGAGCTGGCCCTGGCCGACGTGGACGCCTACGTCGCCGGCATCAACGCCTACATCGACGCCTCCGACAAGGGACGCTACTTCCCCGGCGAGTACGTCCTGACCGGCCACAAGAACGCCCTCACCAACGCGGGCACCATCGAGCGCTTCAAGCGCACCGACCTGATCGCCCTGGCCTCCGTGATCGGCTCCCTCTTCGGCTCGGGCGGCGGCGGCGAGGTCAACAACGCCCTCTCCCTGCTCGCCGCCCAGGAGAAGCACGGCGTCGCCGAGGGGACGAAGGTCTGGGAGTCCTTCCGCCAGCGCAACGACCCCGAGGCCCTCCTCACCCAGCAGGACGGCAGCTTCCCGTACCTGCCCAAGCCGGACGCCCCCCAGGGCCGGGCCCTGCCCGACGCCGGCTCGGTGACCTCCGAGCCGCTCGTGCACGACCGCACGGGCAGCGCGGCCGGCCCGGACGCGGCCGGCGCCTCGGCGACGGCGGCGGACACGGCCGTCACCTCGGCCCGGCGCGGCATGTCCAACGCCCTCGTCGTCAGCGGCGAGCACACCGCGAGCGGTCACCCGGTCGCCGTCTTCGGCCCGCAGACCGGCTACTTCGCCCCGCAGCTCCTGATGCTCCAGGAGATCCAGGGGCCCGGCATCAGCGCCCGCGGCGCCTCCTTCGCCGGCCTGAGCATGTACGTGGAACTGGGCCGCGGCCAGGACTACGCGTGGAGCGCGACCACCTCCGGCCAGGACATCATCGACACCTACGCCGTCGAGCTGTGCCAGGACGACCACCACTACCTGTACCGCGGCACCTGCACGCCGATGGAGAAGATCGAGCGCAAGAACGCCTGGAAACCGACCGTCGCCGACTCCACCGCGGCCGGCTCCTACACGATGCGGGTCTGGCGCACGAAGTACGGCCCGGTCGAGTACCGCGCCACCGTCGGCGGCAAGAAGGTCGCCTACACCTCGCTGCGCTCCTCGTACCTGCACGAGGCCGACTCGATCATCGGCTTCCAGATGCTGAACGACCCGGACTACCTGACCGGTCCCGAGCGCTTCCAGAGCGCCGTCCAGAACATCAACTACACCTTCAACTGGTTCTACGCCGACTCCGAGCGCACCGCGTACTACAACAGCGGCGACAACCCGGTACGGGCGACCGGCGTCGACGCCGACTTCCCGGTGTGGGCGCGCCCGTCCCACGAGTGGGCCGACTGGGACCCGGCCGCCAACACCGCCCGCTACACGCCCGCGTCCGCCCACCCCCGCTCGGTCGACCAGGACTACTACGTCTCCTGGAACAACAAGCTGGCGAAGGACTACACCACCGCCCCCTGGGGCAACGGCTCCGTCCACCGCGGCAACCTCCTCGACGAGCGGGTGCGGAAGCTGGTCGCCGAGGGCGGTGTCACCCGGGCCGCGCTGGTGCGGGCGATGGCCGAGGCGGGCCTCGCCGACCTGCGGGCCGAGGCCGTCCTGCCCGACCTGCTCAAGGTGATCGACTCCGCGCCGGTGACCGACCCCGCGGCCAAGGCGGCCGTGGACGGCCTGCGGGCATGGACCGGGGCGGGCGCCCTGCGTACGGAGACGTCGGCCGGTTCCAGGAAGTACGCCCATGCCGACGCGATCCGCACGCTGGACGCCTGGTGGCCGCTGCTGGTGAAGGCCGCGTTCGAACCCGGCCTCGGCAGCGAGCTGTACACCGCCATCACCCGGAGCATCCCCGTGGACGAGGCCCCGTCCGCCGCCCACGGCCCGACCGGCGCGCACGCCGGCAGCGCCTTCCAGTACGGCTGGTGGAGCTATGTCGACAAGGACGTCCGGGCCGTGCTCGGCGAGCCCGTGAAGGGACCCCTCGCGCGCGCGTACTGCGGGGGCGGCGACCTCGCCGCCTGCCGGGACACCCTGGTCACCACCCTGAAGGAGGCGGCGGGCCGCACCGCCGCCCAGGTCTACCCCGGCGACGACCACTGCTCGGCGGGCGACCAGTGGTGCGCCGACTCCGTGATCCACCGCACCCTGGGAGGCATCAAGCACGGCGGGATCGGCTGGCAGAACCGTCCGACCTACCAGCAGGTCGTGGAGTTCACGTCCCACCGGTGACCCGACCGGCCGGCCCCGCGGTCACCTGCGGTCACCTGTGGAGCCGGCCCCGCGGTCACCTGTAGAGCAGGTAATGGCGGCGCGTCCTTCGGAACGCCGCCAGTTCCCTCTCCCAGCCGCCCACCACCTCGTCGGTGTCCGCACCGGCGTCGATCATGGTCCGGACCTGGGTGGAGCCGGTGAGCTTGTCGATCCAGTTGTCCGGCCGCCAGGCGAAGCCGTCCCAGCTCCGCTTCGCCGTCACCAGCAGCGCGATCCCGGTGCGCACCGGGTCCAGGGCGGCCCGGTCGTGCACGTGGAGCTGCACGCCCCCGACCGTCTTCCCCTGGAACTTGGAGAAGGTGGGCGCGAAGTACGCCTCGCGGAACCGCACCCCGGGCAGCCCCAGCTCGTTCGCGGCGGCGGCCCAGCTCCCGTCGATCCCCTCGGCCCCGAGCAGTTCGAAGGGCCGGGTGGTGCCGCGCCCCTCGGACAGGTTCGTGCCCTCGAACAGGCACGTCCCCGAGTACACCAGCGCGCACTCCGGCGTCGGCATGTTGGGGCTCGGCGGCACCCAGGGCAGCCCGGAGGCGTCGTAGAAATCCGAGCGCCGCCAGCCCGACATCGCCACGGTCTCCAGCGGCACCGGCGAGGCGAGGAACTCGCCGTTGAACAGCCGCGCCAGTTCGGCCACCGTCATCCCGTGCGCCTGGGCGATGGGCTTGCGGCCGACGAAGGTCGCGAACTCCTCGTGCAGCACCGGCCCGAGGGCCGCCCGCCCGGTCACCGGGTTGGGCCGGTCCAGGACCACGAACCGCTTCCCCGCGAGCCGGGCCGCCTCCATGCAGTCGTACAGCGTCCAGATGTACGTGTAGAAGCGCGCGCCCGCGTCCTGGATGTCGAAGACGACGGTGTCCACGCCGGACGCGGTGAAGACGTCCGCCAGCGGCTGCCCGCTCTTCAGGTACGTGTCGTAGACCGGCAGCCCGGTCGCGGGGTCGTCGTACCGGCCCTCGGAACCGCCCGCCTGCGCGGTGCCCCGGAACCCGTGCTCGGGGCCGAAGACGGCCGTGAGGTCCACCCGGTCGTCGGCGTGCATGACGTCGACGATGTGGCGTACGTCCCGGGTGATGCCGGTCGGGTTGGTGACGACGCCGACCCGCTGCCCGTCGAGCAGGGCGTAGCCGTCGTCGGCGAGGCGCTCGAAGCCGGTACGGAGCCGGCGGCCGCCGTGCCCCCCGGGCGCCGCCTGCGCCGTGCCGGTCGCGGCGGCTCCGGTGGTGGCCGCGACCGCGGCCGTGGTGGCGAGCAGGGACCGTCTGGACAGCGTCATGCGGTGACCTCCGTGATCGCGGCGGGTGTCATGCGCACGCACGCTAACCCGCGCCGAGTGCCCGGCGGAACGGACCGGACCGCGGTTCGCCCCTTCCGCCGCACATACCGACTGGTTAGTCTGGCGCTGCAACGGGGAGCCAGCAGTGCCCGAGCCGTGTCGAAGGAGACCGATGGTGGAAGCCGTGCAGGATGCCGGAGTCGTGGTCACCGGGGCGGGAGGCGGCATCGGTGCCGCGCTGGCCCGCCGCTTCGCGGCCGAGGGGGCCAGGGTCGTCGTCAACGACCTGGACGCCGACCGGGCGAAGGCCGTGGCCGACGAGATCGGCGCCGTCGCCGTCCCGGGCGACGCCTCGTCGATCGTCTCCGCGGCGCGTGAGGCGCTGGACGGCAGGGTCGACGTGTACTGCGCCAACGCGGGCGTCGGCTCCGGGGGCACCGAGGCGGCCGACGAGACCGTCTGGGCGCTCGCCTGGGACGTCAACGTGATGGCGCACGTGCGGGCGGCGCACGAACTCATCCCGGACTGGCTGGAGCGCGGCAGCGGCCGTTTCGTCTCCACCGTCTCCGCCGCCGGACTGCTCACCATGATCGGTGCCGCCCCCTACAGCGTCACCAAGCACGGCGCCTACGCCTTCGCCGAGTGGCTCTCCCTGACGTACCGCCACCGCGGCGTCAAGGTCCACGCCATCTGCCCGCAGGGCGTGCGCACCGACATGCTCACCGCGAGCGGCAGCGCCGGCGACCTGGTGCTCGCCCCGACCGCCATCGAGCCCGAGGACGTCGCGGACGCCCTCTTCCGGGGCATCGAGGAGGACCGGTTCCTGATCCTGCCGCACCCCGAGGTCGCCGAGTACTACAAGGCCCGCGCCGTCGAGCCGGACCGCTGGCTGCACGGCATGAACAGGCTCCAGCGGCAGTGGGAGGAGGCGGCGGCCCGATGACCGGCTCCCGTTACGCGGCCAAGCCCTGGCTGGACCTGCTGACCGATGCCCAGAAGGCGCCGCTGAGCCCGGAGCCCTCCCTGGTGCACGCCCTGCGCCGGGCCGCGGCCGCCGCCCCCGACCGGACCTTCCTCGCCTACTTCGACGGCCGCCTCAGCTACCGCGAGGTGGACGAGCTGAGCGACTCCGTCGCCGGGCACCTCGCCGCACGCGGCCTGGAGCGCGGCGACCGGGTCGCGGTCCTGTTGCAGAACTCGCCGCACTTCGTGCTCGCGGTTTTGGGGGCCTGGAAGGCCGGCGCGGTGGTCGTGCCCGTCAACCCCATGTACAAGGCGGGGGAGGTCGGGCACGTCCTGCGGGACGGCGAGGTGGCCGCCCTGATCTGCTCCGACCGGGCCTGGGAGTCGTACCTGCGCCGGACGGCCGCCGACTCGCCGGTGCGGATCGTGCTCACCGGCTGCGAGCTGGACTTCCAGAGCCGCCGGGACGAGCGCGTCCTGACCTTCGAGCGGCTGCCGCGGGCCGCCGACGCCGACGACCTCGCGGAGGTGGCCCGCGGCGGCCACCAGGCCCCCGAGGGACGCGACCCGAGCCCCGCCGACACCGCCCTCATCAGCTACACCTCGGGCACCAGCGGCACGCCCAAGGGCGCCACCAACACGCACCGCAACATCATGTACAACGCCGAGCGCCAGCGCACCGGGCTCGGCCTGCCCGAGGCGCCGGTCTACTTCGCGCTGGCGCCGCTGTTCCACATCACCGGCATGGTCTGCGAGTTCGGCGCCTGCCTGAACAGCGCGGGCACGCTCGTGCTGGCCTACCGCTTCGAGGCGGGCGTCGTGCTGGACGCCCTCGCGGAGCACCGGCCGCACTACACGGTCGGCCCGTCCACCGCGTTCATGGCGCTGGCCGCCCACCCGTCGGTGACCCGCGAGCACTTCGCGTCCTTCGCGAACATCTCCTCCGGCGGCGCCCCGCTGCCGCCCGCCCTGGTCGACAAGTTCCGGGCCGGCTTCGGACCGTACATCCGCAACGGCTACGGGCTGACCGAGTGCACGGCCCCCTGCGCCTCCGTACCGCCCCACCTGGAAGCGCCCGTCGACCCGGTCTCCGGGACCCTCGCCGTCGGCGTGCCCGGCCCCGAGACCGTCGTCCGGATCGTCGACGAGGAGGGCGCCGAGGTGCCCTTCGGCGAGCAGGGCGAGATCGTCGTGAGCGGCCCCCAGGTCGTCCCCGGCTACTGGCGCCGCCCCGACGCCACCGCCGAGACCTTCCCCGGCGGCGAGCTGCGCACCGGGGACATCGGCTTCATGGACGCCCAGGGGTGGCTCTACGTCGTCGACCGCAAGAAGGACATGATCAACGCCTCCGGCTTCAAGGTCTGGCCGCGCGAGGTCGAGGACGTGCTCTACACCCACCCGGCGGTACGCGAGGCCGCCGTCGTCGGCGTGCCCGACGGGTACCGCGGCGAGACCGTCAAGGCGTACATCAGCCTCCGTCCGGGTGCCGAGGCGGACCCGGCGGCACTCGCCGCGTACTGCGAGGAGAAACTGGCCGCGTACAAGTACCCGCGCCAGGTGGAGATCCTGCCCGAGCTGCCGAAGACGGCGAGTGGGAAGATCCTCCGTCGGGAACTGCGTTCCCGAACGCACCAGGACGGACAGTGAACGGACACTGAAAACGGAAAGGCAGGTGACGGCAGTGCCCAGGACCACGGACGGGGACGGCACTCCGGTGCCGCAGCGGCTCCTGGCCGCCGCCACCCGGCTCTTCGCCGAGCAGGGCTACGACCGCACCTCGGTACAGGAGATCGTGGAGGCGGCCGGCGTCACCAAGGGGGCCCTGTACCACTACTTCGGCTCCAAGGACGACCTGCTGCACGAGGTCTACGCGCGCGTGCTGCGCCTCCAGCAGGAACGCCTGGACGCCTTCGCGGCCTCCGACGACCCCGTCGAGAAGCGGGTGCGGGACGCGGCGGCCGACGTCGTCGTCACCACCATCGACAACCTCGACGACGCGTCGATCTTCTTCCGCTCCATGCACCAGCTGAGCCCGGAGAAGAACAAGCAGGTGCGCGCGGAGCGCCGGCGCTACCACGAACGCTTCCGCGCGCTCATCGAGGAGGGCCAGCAGACCGGCGTCTTCACCAAGGAGGCACCGGCCTCGCTGGTGGTGGACTACCACTTCGGCTCGGTCCACCACCTGTCCACCTGGTACCGCCCCGACGGACCGCTCACCCCGCAGGAGGTGGCCGACCACCTGGCCGACCTGCTGCTGCGCGCGCTGCGCCCCTGAGGTGACGCCCCCCGGGTCCCGGGGGGCGCCGTCCCGTTCAGAGGTACTTCTTGATCTCCCGGCGGGCCAGCGAGCGCTGGTGCACCTCGTCCGGACCGTCGGCGATCATCAGCGTCCGGGCACCCGCGTACAGCTCGGCCAGCGGGAAGTCCTGGCTCACGCCGCCCGCGCCGTGCAGCTGGATGGCCCGGTCGATGATGTCGACCACCGCGCGCGGCGTGGCGATCTTGATGGCCTGGATCTCGGTGTGCGCGCCCCGGTTGCCGACGGTGTCCATCAGCCACGCCGTCTTCAGCACGAGGAGCCGCAGCTGCTCCACGGTGACCCGCGCGTCCGCGATCCAGTTCTGCACCACGCCCTGCTGGGCCAGCGCCTTGCCGAACGCGGTACGGTCCACCGCCCGGCGGCACATCAGCTCGATCGCGCGCTCCGCCATGCCGATCAGCCGCATGCAGTGGTGGATGCGGCCCGGTCCGAGGCGGGCCTGGGCGATGGCGAAGCCGCCGCCCTCCTCGCCGATCAGGTTCGCCACCGGCACGCGCGCGTGGTCGAAGGTCACCTCGGCGTGGCCGCCGTGGTAGTGGTCCTCGTAGCCGAAGACCTGCATGGCCCGGTCGACGGTGACGCCGGGCGTGTCGCGGGGGACCAGCACCATCGACTGCTGGCGGCGGATGTCCTCGCCGCCCGGGTCGGTCTTGCCCATCACGATGAAGATCCGGCAGTCCGGGTTCATCGCCCCGGAGATGTACCACTTCTTGCCCGTGACGACGTACTCGTCGCCGTCCCGCTCGATGTGCGTGGTGATGTTCGTGGCGTCCGAGGAGGCCACGTCCGGCTCGGTCATCGCGAAGGCCGAGCGGATCTCGCCGGCGAGCAGCGGCTGGAGCCACTGCTTCCGCTGCGTCTCGTCGGCGAACTGGGCGAGCACCTCCATGTTGCCGGTGTCCGGCGCCGCGCAGTTCACCGCCGTCGGCGCCAGCTGCGGGCTGCGGCCGGTGATCTCGGCGAGCGGGGCGTACTGGAGGTTGGTGAGGCCCGCGCCGTGCTCGGCGTCGGGCAGGAAGAGGTTCCACAGGCCCTGGCGGCGGGCCTCGGCCTTGAGGTCCTCGACGACCTGCGGGGTGTCCCACGGGGAGGCGAGGCGGGCGCGCTGCTCGTGGGCGACCGGCTCGGCCGGATAGACGTACTCGTCCATGAAGGCGAGCAGCCTGGCGCGGAGTTCCTCGGTGCGTGCGTCGTACGCGAAGTCCATGACGGGTCAGCCCTTCTGAAGGGTGGTCAGGCCGTGCTCGATGAAGACGGGGACGAGATCGCCGATGCGGTCGAAGCCGCGGCCGACCGTCTGGCCCAGCGTGTAGCGGTAGTGGATGCCCTCCAGGATCACGGCGAGCTTGAACCAGGCGAAGGCCGTGTACCAGGCCACGGCGGACACGTCGCGCCCCGAGCGCGCGGCGTACCGCTCGATCAGCTCGGACGGGGCGGGGTGGCCGGGGGCCTGGGCGGTGGTGGAGACCGGCGAGTCGGGCATGCCGAGCGGCATGCTGTACATCACCAGCAGGCCGAGGTCGGTGAGCGGGTCGCCGAGGGTGGACATCTCCCAGTCGAGGATCGCCTTGATCTCGTCGTCGCCGCCGATCAGCACGTTGTCGAGGCGGTAGTCGCCGTGCACGACCGCCGGGGCCGGGGAGGCGGGCAGCTCCCGGCCCAGGGTGGCGTGCAGTTCGTCGATGCCGGCCAGGTCGCGGTTGCGGGAGGCGTCCAGCTGCTTGGACCAGCGGCGCAGCTGCCGGTCGAGGAAGCCCTCGGGGCGGCCGAAGTCCGCGAGGCCCACCTCGGCGGGGTCCACCGCGTGCAGTTCGACGAGTGTGTCTACCAGGTTCAGCACGGCGGAGCGGGTGCGCTCGGGTCCGAGCGGGGCGAGCTGGTCGGCGGTGCGGTACGGGGTGCCCTCGACGAACTCCATGACGTAGAACGGCGCCCCGAGGACCTCCTCGTCCTCGCAGAGGAGGAGGGTCCGCGGCACCGGCACGTTCGTCGGGTGCAGCGCGCTGATCACGCGGTGCTCGCGCTTCATGTCGTGCGCGGTGGCCAGGACGTGGCCGAGCGGGGGGCGCCGTACGACCCAGCGCGCGGTGCCGTCCGAGACCGCGTAGGTGAGGTTCGACCGTCCGCCCTCGATCAGCCGGCCGGACAGCGGGCCGGTCACCAGGCCGGGCCGCTCGCGATCGAGCAGGCCGCGCAGCCGGTCGAGATCGAGTCCGGGCGGGTGGTCGGGGCTCATCATCGCTCCTACGGGCAGGCGAACAGTACCCGAGTCATGATGCCGACCAGTCGGTATGCCGTCCAGTGGGAGGACGGAACGTGATCGGTGCCACGGCGGACCGGCGGCCCCCCGCGCCCTGCTCGCGGGGGACCGCCGGTCCGTGGGTGCCCGGGGGCGGCGTACTGCCCGTCGGTCAGTGGTCGTCCCAGTGGCCGTCGTGCGCGGCGTGCCGGTGGCCGTCGTGGAGGTAGTCGACGTGGTCGCCGTGGCGCACGCGCGCGTGCCCGCAGTTCTCGTCGTGGCGGTGCTCGTGGCTCCCGTGCGCGGTGTGCCCGGCGGGCTCGCACTCGTCCCAGTGGCCGCTGTGGGCGCGGTGCAGATGCCCGTCGTGCGCGTAGTCGACGTGGTCGCCGTGCGGCACCTCGTCGTGCCCGCAGGCCGGGCCGTGGTCGTGCTCGTGGGCCGTGTGTTCCTGGTGGAGTGTGGTCATGGCGCTCACCTTAAGGGTGCATATGCGGACATGTGGGTTGCGTGGTGCCCGGGTACCCCGGAGGGTCGGAGCCATGAAGGCGATCAGTTACGCACAGTACGGCGGTCCCGAGGCGCTGGAGTACGGGGAGGTCCGCGATCCGCGGGTGGGCCCCGACTCGGTGCTCGTGGAGGTGCGGGCCGCCGCCGTCAACCCCGTCGACTGGAAGTGCCGGGACGGACACCTCGACGCGGTCCTCCAGCCCGTCTTCCCGGTGGTGCCCGGGTGGGACGTCGCGGGGGTCGTGGTGCGGCCCGGGGCGGCCGTCACGGAGTTCGCGGCCGGGGACGAGGTCATCGGCTACGTCCGCGAGGACTTCCTCTCCCGGGGGACCTTCGCCGAGTACGTGGCGGCGCCCGTGCGCACCCTCGCGCGCAAGCCGCGCAACCTCAGCTGGGAGGAGGCGGCCGGGCTGCCGCTGACCGGGCTGACCGCGTACCAGGTGATGAACGGGGCGCTCGGCGTCGGCCGGGGCGACACCGTGCTCGTGCACGCCGCGGCGGGCGGGGTGGGCTCGATCGCCGTCCAGCTGGGCCGGCACGCCGGGGCGCGGGTCATCGGCACGGCGAGCGAACACAACCACGACTTCGTGCGGGGGCTGGGCGGGGAACCGGTCGCGTACGGGGAGGGGCTGGCGGAGCGGGTGCGGGGGCTGGCGCCCGAGGGCGTGGACGCGGTGTTCGACACGGTCGGCGGCGAGACGCTGAGGACCTCGGCCGAGCTGCTGGCGGCCGGGGGCCGCCTGGCGTCGATCGCCGACGCGGACGTCGTCGACCACGGCGGGCGGTACTGCTTCGTACGGCCCGACGCGGGGGACCTGCTGCGGCTGACCGAGCTGGCGGAGCAGGGGGTGGTGAGCGTGCACGTGTCGGAGACCTTCCCGCTGGAGCGGGCGGCGGACGCCCACCGGCGGAACCAGGAGGGCCGGACGCGGGGGAAGATCGTGGTCACGGTGGACCGGGAGGAGCCGCGGTGACGCACGGGTCCGGGCCGGGAGCCGAGGGCGCCGGGAGCTAGAGGACGAGGAAGGCGCCGCACACCGCGAGCGCGACCGTGCACAGGGCCGCCGCCGCGGCCGAGGGCGGGGTCAGCGCGCGGGGCCGGCTGGTCGCGGCGAGGGTGCGGATGCGGACGTGGGCGAGGCGCAGGAAGGCCGTCCACACGGCGCAGCACAGGGCGGCGGCGACCACCGAGGCCGGGGTCGCGCCCCCGTGCAGGGCGGCCTTCGCGGCGAGTACGGCGACGACGGTGCCCGACAGGGTCGTGCGGCGCCAGGCGAGCCGGGTGCGTTCGGGCTGGAGGCCCGGGTCCCGGGTGCTCACGCTCAGCCTTCCCAGCCGACGAGGACCACGACGACCATGACCAGGGCGACCACGGCGACCACCAGACCGAGCAGCGCCGGGAAGCGGGAGACCGGGAGGTCCTCGCCGCGGCGCATGGCCCGCTCGCAGCGCACCCAGTGGTTCACGGCGCGCAGCGAGCAGAGCACGCCGGCGGCGAGCAGGGCGAGGGCGAGCCCCACCCGCCAGCCCCAGCGCAGGTCGGGCAGGAACTGGTCCACCGCGAAACCGCCGCCGATCAGGGCGAGGGCCGTGCGCAGCCAGGCCAGGAAGGTGCGCTCGTTGGCCAGCGAGAAGCGGTAGTCGGGGGTGCCGCCCTCCTGCCGGACCTCCTCGGGGGCGAACCAGAGCCGGACGTTCCGCACGAATTCGATCACTTGGCGAGCCTATCCGGCGGGTGCCGGGCGGGCGCCGCCGCGGGCACCCCGCCCGACCGCCGGAGGCACCCGCACCCACGACGGGAGGGCGGGAGCCGGGGAGCGCATGGGGAGGGCGGGGCGTCAGGCGCGCCGGGCGCGCAGCCGCTCGTACGCCGCCAGACCGTCCGGCACCCACTCCCACTCCCGGAGCCGGCGCTCCACCTCCGCCTCCGTCAGGAAGTCGTGCCAGGCGACCTCCTCCGCCTGCGGGGCGACCGGCCCCTCGCAGCGCACCTCGTACACCGCCGACCACCAGCTCCGGCCGGCACCGTCGTCGTAGAGGAACGTGAAGAGGTGCTCCGGGCGGGGGAGCCGGGTCACCCCCAGTTCCTCCCGGGCCTCCCGCAGCGCCGCGTCGTCGTAGGACTCACCCGCGCCCACCACACCGCCCACGAACATGTCGTACAGGGACGGGAACACCAGCTTCGTCGGTGTGCGGCGGTGGACGAAGACGCGGCCCCCGGGGTCCCGGGCGTACACGAACACGCAGCGGTGGCGCAGTCCCCGCGTGTACACCTCGCCCCGCCGGGCCTGCCCGACGACCCGGTCGTTCCCGTCGACGATGTCGAGGATCTCGTCAGCAGCGCTCATGCCTCCATCCAAGCAGCGCCGCGTGGTCGGCGCCGGTGCAGGTCCGGTGCGCGCCGGTCGGGCGCCCGTGCCTCGCGGCATCGCGGGATGCAGGCCCGGCGGGACGATGCCGGTCACGACCCGCCGCGAGGCCGCCCGCCTGCCGGGCGAGGGCCCCGGTGTCGGTCCGCGGCCCGTCGCCGAGGAACGTACGTCGGTCGTCGTTTCGGGCCACCGGCGCGTAGGCCGGCTCCGGTGCGGGCGCGCACGGGGTGCCGGGCGGGAGCCGCATCCGGGTGGAAGGGCGGGGGATGCCGACCGACAAGTCCCCTTTTCAATAAGCGAGTTGACGCGTGTAACGGCTCGGTTCCCCTTGACGTCAAGCCGTGGCGGCCGGTTTGCTGTGCGTGATCAGTCCATGGCAGACCGGCTACGACGACCTACCGCGTCGCGTGAGGAAGTTCCCGCGGTGTCCCCACCTCCGCCTCCCCTCGGCCGCGGCCGAGGGCGCGCCGCCCAGGCCTTCGACGAGGCCCTCGACGACGCCGAACTCGTCGCCGCCCGGGCCGCGCTGGCCCAGGGGCGCTGGCAGTCCGCGCGTTCCCTGCTGGTCCACACGGGCGACGACTGGGACCGCCGGGGGCACCGGGTGTCCGTCCTCGCCAAGGAGCCCTACTGCGCCGCCTGGGTCCGCGAGTGGCTCCTCGCCGAACCGGACTCGGCCGACGCCTCGGTCCTGCTCGCCTTCGCCCTGGTCCACCGCGCCCTGCGCGGCAAGGAGAAGGCGGACCGGGCACGGCAGGCGTGCCGGGACGCGGCCGCGCTCGTCCCCGGCGACCCCACCCCCTGGCTCGGACTGCTCGTCCTGGAGCGCTCGCTGGGCGTGGACGACGCCGTCATACGCGTCTTCGAGGCGGTGCGCGGCCGGTACGCCGACCACCACCACGCCCACCACCTGATGGTGGCCCGGCTCGCCGAACGCGTGGGCGACGGCGAGGCGGACCCGCTGCACGAGGTGTACGACTTCGCGAACTGGGCCGCCGAGCAGGCCCCCGCGGACTCCCCGCTGGCAGTCCTCCCGGTCGTCGCACACGCCGAGCGCTACCGCGTGCTGGCCGCCGCCGGCCACGGCTCCGCCCACCCGAGCGCCTCCGGCCACTGGGTCGGCCGGCGCGCCCGGCTCGTGATGAAGGCCGCCTTCGACTGGTGGCTGGAGTGGGAGCAGGACGGCCATCCCCGCCGCCTGATCGACCTCAACTTCCTCGCGCACGCCAAGAGCTGCGAGGGCCGGGGCGCCGAGGCCGCCGCCCTCTTCCACCGCATCGGCGAGCACGTCACGCCCGCCCCGTGGTCGTATCCGGACCGCGACCCCTACCCGGCCTTCCGTGCCGCCCGTGCCAGGGCGCTGGGCACGGCCTGACCCCCCGACGCACACGAAAGAAGGACGTCCTGCGATGACCAGGGGCAGTTCGAGCACGAGCCGATCCGCGAGCGGAGCCGCCATCAGCACCTTCAAGGGGCAGGAGCGGGCGCTGCGCGCCGACCGGCTGGGCACGGGGGGCCTGCTGCTCTCCGTCCTCGCCGCCACCGCCCCGCTGATGGTGGTCGCGGGCGTCATGCCCACCACCTTCGCGGTGATGGGCATCGTGGGGCAGCCGCTGCTCTTCGTGCTCCTGGGCGTGGTGCTGATCCTCTTCAGCGTCGGGTACGCCGAGATGAGCCGGCACGTCCACAACGCCGGGGCCTTCTACGCGTACATCTCCCGCGGGCTCGGCGGCACCGCCGGCGCCGCCGCCGCGCTCGTGGCGCTGGTCGCCTACAACGCGCTCCAGGTCGGCATCTACGGCATCCTCGGCTTCGAGGTCTCCGGGCTCCTGGCCACCTACGCCGACCTGGAGGTCGCCTGGTGGATACCGGCGCTGCTGGCCGTGCTCGCGGTCGGTGCCCTGGGCTGGCTGAAGATCGACGTCAACGCCCGGGTGCTGGGCGTGCTGCTGCTGATCGAGGTCGCGCTCGTGGTCGTGTTCGACATCGCCGCCGTCGCCGACCCGGGCGCCGAGGGGCTGTCGCTGCACGCCTTCGACCCGGGCACCCTGACCGGGGCGGGCGTGGGGACCGCGCTGTGCTTCTGCGTCGCCGCCTTCCTCGGCTTCGAGCAGGCACCCGTGTACGCCGAGGAGACCAGCCGCCCGCATGTCCTGGTGCCGCGTGTCATGTTCCTGGCAGTCGGTGGGGTCGCGGTGTTCTTCGCGCTCAGCAGCTGGGCCCTGACCGTCGCCACCGGCCCCGACAGGATCGTCGCAACCGCTCAGGAACAGAGCGCCGGGCTGCTCTTCTTCCTCACCGAGTCCCGGCTGGGCGGCACCTTCACCGACGTCCTGCACATCCTGTTCGTGACCGGCATGTTCGCCGCCCTGCTCAGCTTCCACAACGTCGTCGCCCGGTACGCCTTCGCCATGGGCCGGGAGGGGCTGCTGCCCGCCGCCTTCGGGCGGACCAGCGGCTCCAGCGGCGCGCCCGGCACCGGGTCGCTGCTCCAGACCGCGGTGTCCGCGGTCGTGGTCATCTGCTTCGCCGTCGCCGACGACAAGCCCCACGGCGACCCGACCCAGCCCGTCCTGCATCTGTTCACCTGGGGCGGCAACATCGGCGCTTTCGGCGTCATCGTGCTGATGGCCGCCGCCTCGTTCTCCGTGGTGGCCTTCTTCGTCCGCCGCGGCGCCGCCGGTGCCCAGAAGGCACGGCTCGCCACCTCCACCGTCGCGGGACTCGCCCTGCTGGTCATCGCCGGGTACACGGTCAGGGACTTCGACGTCCTCGTCGGCGCGGGCCCCGGTTCCGCCCTGAGCCGGCTGCTGCCCGGCGTCATCGGCCTCGCGGCGCTCGCCGGCCTGGTGCAGGGCCTGGTCCTGCGGGCCCGGGCACCCGAACGGCACGCGCGGATCGGCCAGGGCAACGAGGCGTTCCAGCTGGACAAGGCCGCGTCCTCCTGAGCCGCACCGGAGGCTCCCCGGCCTCCCGCGCAGGGCGGACCTCCCGGCCTGCCGCACACAGCGCAGCGGCCGCCCCCCCCCCACTCCGGGGAACGGCCGCTCTCTGCCGGCTCCGGGCCGGCGGCGCTAGATGATCAGGGACAACAGCAGGACCAGGGCACCGGCGACCACCGAGATGATCGTCTCCATGACGGACCAGGTCTTGATGGTCTGGCCGACGTTCAGGCCGAAGTACTCCTTCACCAGCCAGAAGCCGGCGTCGTTGACATGGCTGAAGAAGAGCGAGCCGGCGCCGATGGCCAGGACCAGCAGGGCCGCGTGCGTGGTCGACATGTCGGCCGCCAGCGGTGCGACCAGACCGGCCGCCGAGACGGTCGCAACGGTCGCCGAACCGGTCGCCAGCCGGATCGCCACCGCGATCAGCCAGGCCAGCAGCAGCGCCGGGATGGACCAGTCCTCGGAGATCTCGAGGATCATCTGGCCGACACCGGAGTCGATCAGCGTCTGCTTGAAGCCGCCGCCCGCGCCCACGATCAGCAGGATGCCCGCGATGGGCGCGAGACCCTTCTCGACCAGCCCCGAGAGGCGGTCCTTGCCGAACCCGGCCGGGCGCAGCAGTGTGAAGATGCCGACGATCACGGACGCGAGCAGGGCGATCAGCGGGTTGCCGATCACGTCGAAGGTGCGCTGCACCAGGTTCTCCGGGTCGTCGACGATGATGTCGACGAGCGCCTTGGCCAGCATCAGCACGACCGGCAGCAGGATGGTGGCCAGCGTGGCACCGAAACCGGGGCGCTTCTCCAGCTCCTCCGAGGCGCGCTGCGGGATCATGCGGTCGGGAGCCGGGACGTCCACCCAGCGGGCCGCGTACTTGGAGAAGACCGGGCCGGCGATGATCACCGTGGGGATGGCGACCAGGACGCCCAGCGCGAGCGTCACGCCGAGGTTGGCGCCCAGCGCGTCGATCGCGACCAGCGGACCGGGGTGCGGCGGGACCAGGCCGTGCATGACGGACAGTCCGGCCAGGGCCGGGATGCCGATGCGCATCAGCGAGTAGTTGCCGCGCTTGGCGACCATCAGCACGACCGGGATCAGCAGGACTATGCCGACCTCGAAGAAGAGCGGCAGTCCGATGACGGAGGCGATGAGGACCATCGTCCACGGCATCGAACGCGGGCTCGCCTTGGCGAGGATGGTGTCCACGATCTGGTCGGCGCCGCCCGAGTCGGCGAGCATCTTGCCGAGGATCGCGCCGAGCGCGATCAGTACGCCGACGCCCGCGACGGTGGAGCCGAGCCCGGCGGTGAAGCTGGTGATGACCTTGTCCAGCGGAGCCCCGGCGAACGCGCCGAGCGCCAGCGACCCGATGGTCAGCGACAGGAAGGCATGCAGCTTGAACTTGGTGATGAGCAGGACGATGACGGCGATGCCCAGGAGCACGGCGATGCCCAGCTGGGCGTGGCCGGCCGAGGTGATGGGCTCGACGGTGTCCGCTGCCAGCATCTCGGCGCTGAGTCTGGTCACGGTGGTTTCCTTGCGGTGATGGGGGTTCGGGGGGCTCCGGGGCCGGGCCCGCGGGTGGCGGCACGACCCCGCGAAGAGGGGAGAGGGGTTACTGGACCGGCTCGGGAAGGTCGGTCAGGGCGGTCGCCGCCCGTTCGGTGATCTCCTCGGGGGAGCCCGCGACGTCCACCGCGACCCCCGCCTCGTCCGGCTCCAGCGGCTGGAGCGTGGCGAACTGCGAGTCGAGCAGGGCCGTCGGCATGAAGTGCCCCTGCCGGTGCGACATCCGGTCCTCGATCAGCTCGCGGCTGCCCGTGAGGTGCACGAAGACGACCCCGGGAGCGGCGGCCCGCAGCCGGTCGCGGTACGACCGCTTCAACGCCGAGCTGCTCACCACCCCGCCGAGTCCCGCCCGCCCGTGCGCCCAGTCGCCGATGGCGTCCAGCCAGGGCCACCGGTCCTCGTCGGAGAGCGGGGTCCCGGCCGTCATCTTGGCGATGTTGGCCGGCGGATGGAAGTCGTCGCCCTCGGCGTAGGGAACGCCGAGGCGGGCCGCGAGCAGGGGACCGATCGTGGTCTTCCCGGTGCCCGCTACGCCCATGACCACGACGACATGGGGGGTGTGCAGTCGCTGCATCGCACTCTCGCTGTCTGCTGTCTTCGTCGACACGTGATGTCGACGCAACTGAAACCCATTAGGTACGACAAATTCAAGAGCCTGTGACATATAAGTCTGACTTTTTGTTCCCGTGACCTGCCCCGTACGCTGAGTGCATGAGCACACCGGGCCGAGGGCTGCACGGCCGCGTACTGGACACCCTCGGCCCCGCGATCACAGCGGGCGAATACCCCGCGGGCAGCGTTTTGCGCACGGACGAGCTGGCCCAGCGTTTCGAGGTGTCGCGCTCGGTGATGCGCGAGGCGGTCCGCGTCCTGGAGTCCATGCACCTCGTCGAGTCGCGCCGCCGCGTGGGCGTGACCGTCCTGCCCGAGTGCGAGTGGAACGTCTACGACCCGCAGGTCATCCGCTGGCGCCTGGCCGGCTCCGAGCGCCCGCGGCAGCTGCGCTCCCTCACCGTGCTGCGCTCGGCGGTCGAGCCGGTGGCGGCGGGGCTCGCGGCACGCCTCGCCACGCCCGAGCAGTGCGCCGAGCTGACCGAGTGCGCGCTCGGCATGGTCGCGAACTCGAGCGGCCACCGGCTGGAGCAGTACCTCTTCCACGACGTGGCCTTCCACCGCGTCATCCTGACCGCCTCCGGCAACGAGATGTTCGCGCGTCTCGGCGGTGTCGTCGCCGAGGTCCTGGCGGGCCGCACCCACCACGACGTGATGTTCGAGGACCCCGACCCGGCCGCCGTCACCCTGCACGTCCAGGTCGCCGAGGCGGTGCGCGCCCGGGACGCCGAGCGCGCCGAGCGGCTGACCCGGGAGATCACGGTGGGGGCGCTCCAGGAGCTGGACATCCTGGCGCCCTGACGCGGACTACTCCAGGAACTCCCCGTCCACGTACACCCACGCCCCTCCGTCCCGCTCGAACCGGCTGCGCTCGTGCAGCGACCCACCGCGGTAGGACGCCCGGAACGTCACGGTCCCGGCGGAGTGGAAGGCGGACCCGTCGGCGGTGGCGAGGATCTCCAGTCCGGCCCACCGCGTACCCGGGTCGAGATCGAGCCGCTCGGGGCGCGTCCGCGGATGCCACGTCCGCAGCAGGTAACCCGCGTCCAGCCGGACGAAGGCGCTGTAGCGCGAGCGCATCAGGGCCTCGGCGGTCGGCGCGGAAGCGGCACCCGAGTGGAAGCGGCCGCAACACTTCTCGTACGGACCGGGCAGCCCGCACGGGCAGGAGGGGGTGGTCATGGCGGCCATTGTGCCTGGTCGGAGCGGACCCCGGAAAAGCAGAGGACCCCTGGCGAGCAGGGGTCCTCACTGGTGTCCGAGGGGGGACTTGAACCCCCACGCCCGATAAAGGGCACTAGCACCTCAAGCTAGCGCGTCTGCCATTCCGCCACCCGGACAAGGTGTCTGTCGTGCGGGGCGTTGCCCGCGGCGACGACGTAAACATTACCAGGCTTTCCGGGGTGGCCGATCACCCCCTCCTTGGGCCCGGACGGTCCAGGGAGGAGGATGAGAGGGACCCACCGGCAGGGAAACCAGCAGGGACACCAGCAGTGACAGCGGGAGGAACCACGTGAGCGACTCGGGCACGGCCAGCAGCGTCACCGGCGAGGACGAGGTCGTCGACCTCTGCCGCGAGCTGATCCGGATCGACACCAGCAACTACGGGGACCACTCGGGCCCGGGCGAGCGCAAGGCGGCCGAGTGGGTCGCCGAGAAGCTCGCCGAGGTCGGACTCGAACCGCGGATCTTCGAGTCCCACCCCGGACGCGCGTCCACGGTGGCCCGGATCCAGGGCGAGGACCCGTCCCGGCCCGCACTGCTCATCCACGGCCACACCGACGTCGTCCCGGCCAACGCGGACGACTGGACCCACCACCCCTTCTCCGGCGAGATCGCGGACGGGTGCGTCTGGGGGCGCGGCGCGGTCGACATGAAGGACATGGACGCGATGACCCTGGCGGTCGTCCGCGACCGGCTGCGCAGCGGGCGCAGGCCGCCGCGCGACATCGTGCTGGCGTTCCTCGCGGACGAGGAGGCCGGCGGGACGTACGGGGCGCGGTACCTCGTCGACAAGCACCCCGGCCTCTTCGAGGGCGTCACCGAGGCGATCAGCGAGGTGGGCGGCTTCTCCTTCACGGTGAGCGAGCAGCGCCGCCTCTACCTGATCCAGACGGCCGAGAAGGGCATGCACTGGATGAAGCTGACCGTGGCCGGCACCGCCGGGCACGGCTCGATGATCCACCGCGACAACGCCATCACCGAGCTGTCGGAGGCCGTCGCACGCCTCGGCCGCCACCAGTTCCCCGTCCGGGTCACCAAGACCACCCGGGCCTTCCTCGACGAACTGGGCGACGCGCTCGGCACCGAGCTGGACCCGGAGAACATGGAGGGGACCCTCGCCAAGCTCGGCGGCATCGCCAAGCTCATCGGCGCGACCCTGAGCAACACCGCCAACCCGACGCAGCTGGGCGCGGGTTACAAGGTCAACGTCATCCCCGGCGAGGCCACCGCGCACGTCGACGGCCGGTTCCTGCCCGGCCACGAGGAGGAGTTCCTCGCCGATCTCGACCGGATCCTCGGCCCGAAGGTGCGGCGCGAGGACGTGCACGCCGACAAGGCCGTCGAGACCACCTTCGACGGCGCGCTCGTCGACGCCATGCAGTCCGCGCTGCTCGCCGAGGACCCGGCCGCCAAGGCGATCCCGTACATGCTCTCCGGCGGTACGGACGCGAAGTCCTTCGACGACCTCGGCATCCGGGGCTTCGGCTTCGCGCCGCTCAAGCTGCCGCCGGAGCTGGACTTCGCGGGCATGTTCCACGGGGTGGACGAGCGGGTGCCGGTGGAGGGACTGCAGTTCGGCGTGCGGGTGCTCGACCGTTTCATCGACGCGTCCTGAATCGCCCGGAGAAACGCGTCTTCCGCACCCGGCGCTATTCGGCCGCGCGTGCGGGAGGCGCCCGGGACGGGTGAATGCGCTCATAAGCTCGTAGCCTCATTACTCCCTCCTCGTTACAGGTGATGCGATCAGCAACCTGGATCGCTTTGCCAACTAGGAGGAACAATGTTCAAGAAGGTCGTCGCCGCCGCGGCTGCCACCGGTGGTCTGGTTCTCGCGGGCGCCGGCATGGCCGTCGCCGACTCCGGTGCCCAGGGTGCCGCTGTGCACTCGCCCGGCGTCCTCTCCGGCAACGTCGTTCAGGTGCCCGTCCACGTGCCGGTGAACGTCTGCGGCAACACGATCTCCGTGATCGGTCTGCTGAACCCCGCCTTCGGCAACGTCTGCATCAACAAGTGACGTTGCTCCTCGCCCCCTGAGGGTCTGAGTCCGTCGGGGCCAGGGGGGGGGGAAACAAGGCCCAGGGGGAAAGAAGGCGGGGACAACAAGGGGGGGGGAAAAAAAGAAAAACAAGAAAGCCCTCCCCTCCCCCCCCCCCCAACAAAAAAAAAAACCCCAAACACCACAAAAACGAAACAAGAAGAGGGCGCCTC
>NZ_JBWKKZ010000008.1:120356-122714 GCF_056430705.1 Streptomyces sp. NPDC045956
ACGTCGAAGAAAAAAGGGGAGGTTGTCCCTCGCCCGGGGGGGGTGGGGTCCTGCGGCACAGGGAGCACACCCCAAGCTCTCTGGGCCCGACGGACTGTGCGGCCACAGGGGGCGGGGAAACGACGGCAGCGTCGGAATTCTCGGCATTCCCGTATCCACGGGACCAGGGCAAGGCAGGGATTCAGGAAATGCGACAGGTCACCCGCAAGGGCCTGATGACGATGGCGGCGGCCACCGGCGTGATCGCCGCCGCGGGCGGCACCGCCCACGCGGACTCGGGCGCGCACGGAGCGAGTTCGGGGTCGCCCGGCGTTCTGTCCGGCAACACGGTGCAGGCACCGGTGCACGTGCCGGTGAACGTCTGCGGCAACACGGTCGACGTCGTGGGCGTCCTCAACCCCGCGATGGGCAACTCGTGCGCCAACCGGAGCGGCGGTCCGTCCGGCGGGTACGGCGACGACGGCGGCTACGGGGACCAGGGCGGCTACGGGGGGCAGGGCGGTTCGCACGGCGGCTCGCACGCGGGCGGACACGCCACGGACTCGCCCGGCGTCGGCTCCGGCAACCACATCCAGGCGCCGATCCACGTGCCGGTGAACGTCTGCGGCAACAGCGTCTCCGTCATCGGCGTCCTCAATCCGACCACCGGCAACGACTGCGACAACGGGGGCTCGGGTGATCCGGGCGGCCCGGGGGACCCCGGTGAGCCCGGTAACCCCGGCAATCCCGGTGATCCGGGTAACCCCGGTGACCCGGGCGACCCTGGAGACCCGGGTAACCCTGGAGACCCCGGTGACCCCGGTAACCCTGGAGACCCGGGTGATCCGGGTAACCCTGGTGATCCGGGTAACCCTGGTGACCCGGGCACCCCCGGAAACCCCGGCACCCCGCCCGGTCCGGGCGACGAGACGCCGGGTGGTTCCCCCGGCGGCAACCAGCCGGGTGCCCAGGCCGTCGCGCAGCCCTCCGGCGGTGCGCAGCTCGCCGAGACCGGCAGCGGCCTGCCCCTGGGCCTCGCCCTCCCCGTCGGAGCGGGCGCGCTGCTCGCCGGTACGGTGCTCTACCGCAAGGCGCGCGCCTCGGCGTGACCGGGGCCGCAGGAGCGGCACGTCGAGCGGGCCCCGCACCGGCGGGGCCCGCTCCGTTTCCGTCACCGCGGCGTCCGTCACCGCGGTCCGCGCCACTCCGCCCGGTCGAGCCGGTCACCCGGCTCACCAGGTGGCGCGCACCTGGCGGATGATCCGCCGCCGCAACCGCACCCTGCGGCTGCCGTCGCGCAGCAGGCTCAGGCGGTAGAGCTCCCAGTGTCCGTACTCGGCGTGGTCCGTCAGCAGACGCGTCGTCTCCTTGCGGGAGACCCCGCGTGGCACGTACACGTCGACAAATTCGTATTCCGGCATCGCATCTATTGTGCGGGCTGGGGTCCGGTACGGATAGCGTCTGCACTATGTCTGATGCTGCGCAGCCCACCGCTGCCGAGGTACGCGCCGCCGCCGAGGCGGTCAAGACCGCGCTCGACCGCCACCTGGCCGCGGTCGAACGCCGGTCGGGGGAGGACGACCCGGCCGTCTACGACGCGTTCAACCAGCTGGCCGCGGCCGCGGAGGCGTACGACGAACTGCTCTACGACCGTTACGACGAGGTCACCCCCTTCGAGATCCCCGACGCGGAGGACTCGCTGCCGCCGTACACGGGGCCCGAGGAGCCGAACGCGCTGAGCGTCCTGATCCGCCGTGACTACGCCGTGGCCGAGCCGCAGCGGCTGATGGCCCAGGCCCGCCGGATCGAGGCGGCGGACGACGAGGGCGTGGGGGCGGCGGCCTCGGGCACGGTGCACGGGGCGCTCGGTCTGCTGTTCGGTGAGTTCGAGCCGGACGAGATCGCCTCCCGGCACAAGGAGTTCGGCCTGGAGGAAGGCGACTCCACGCTCTGGGTCACGGCCGCGGAGGAGACCCCCGACGCCGGTGAGTGGCTGGAGGCCCCGTTCGAGCAGGTCGACGCTCAGCACGTGGTCTGCCGCTTCGACGTCAGCGCGGTGTTCGACGAGGAGTTCGACGACGGCATGGACGGCGTCGACGAGGACGAGGACGCCGCCGGCGGCGGCGCCGACCTGGAGGACCTGGAGGAGGACCTCGACCTGGACGAGGACCTGGACGCCGACCTGGAAGCGGACGAGGACCTGGAGCCCCTCCGGGGCCGGGACGGCGAACCGGCGCGGCTGGATTCGGACCGCTGAACGACGCGAGTCGCGGAACGGCATGACGGCGGCGGGGGGGGGGGGGGACAAAAAATGCGGCACCCGGCCCCCCCCCCCCGGCCTCCCCCAGCGACCCCACCCCACCCCCCCTCCAACCCCCA
>NZ_JBWKKZ010000008.1:122724-151926 GCF_056430705.1 Streptomyces sp. NPDC045956
TGCGGATGTTGGATGTGAGGTTCAAGCCGACGACGCAGCGAGGCAAGGAAGGTGGGTCGATGTCGCTCCGCCTCTGACCCCCCCCCCCCCCCCCCGCCGTCGCTCATGCCGGAGCCGGCCGGGCGCCCGGCCGGACGCTCAGTCGGCCACCGGGACCTGCGGCGCGAGCAGCACCGGCAGCCGGGTCGTGCGCGGCTTCGCGGGAACCTCGGCGACGGCCCGCGGCAGCGCCTGCTCCACGCCGTGCACCACGGACAGATGACGCGCGGCCCGGCCGAACGCCGTGTACACCCAGGGACGACTGAGGGCCTGCGCGGCGTCCCCGGGCAGCACCACGACCACCGCCGGCCACCGGCCGCCCACCGCCTGGTGAGCGGTCAGCGCCCATCCGTGGCGTACGGTCTGCTCCACCCGCTCCTTCGGCACGACGACGGCCTCGTCGGCGCAGGTCAGGTGCAGGCCTTCGGTGTCCGCCCGCACCACCCGGCCCGGCAGCACACGGCCGGGCGCGGGGGAGTAGGCGACGCGGTCACCGGGGTCGAAGCCGCCGAAGCGGCCGGGCCCCGGGTTCAGCCGCTGCTTCAGTGCCGCGTTGAGCGCCCGTGTGCCCGCCGCGCCGCCGTGGCCCGGCGTGATCACCTGGGTCTCCTCGGCGGGAACGCCGAGCGCGCGCGGCACCGAGTCGGCCACGAGCTGGACGGTGCGGTGGACGGCCTCGCCGGCGTCGCGCACCGGCACGATCACGACCTCCTTCCCGGGCGACTCCACCTGGCCCAGCTCGCCGATCCCGATGCCGGAGACCAACTCGCCGAGCGGGCCGGGGTCCGGGCGCCGCGAGGCGATACGAGGGCAGATCTGCGCCGCCAGCAGGTCCGCGAAGACCCGCCCGGGCCCCGCCGACCACAGCACCGCCGGGTCACCCGACAGCACCAGCCGGGCACCGTCCGGCAGCGACTCCGCCAGCAGGGCGCCCGCCTCGACGTCGAGCTGCGGCGCGTCGAGCACGACGAGCAGGTCGAGGTCCAGCGCGCCGTCCGCGTCCCGTCCCGGCCCCTCCGCCCCGGTGAGCAGCCCGCTCACGGTGACGACGGCCCGCTCGGCCGCGCCCGGACCGGCCGGGACGGAGCCGTCGGAGGCGGCAGGGTCCGGTGCGGTGGAGACGGGCGCGGTCGGGTCCTCGGAGTGCGGCCCGGCCGCCCGGTGGGCCGCCAGGGCGGCGAAGCGGTCGCGCCCCAGCGGCCCGTGCGCGGCGGCCCAGGCACGCAGGCCCAGGGTGTGCGCCGCGTGCAGCAGCGCGGCCGGTTCGGCCAGGGACGCCTCCCCGCCGGTGTGCAGGACCAGCCCGTGGTCCGCGACGGCTCGGACCAGCTCGGCCGCGGAACCCGGCGCGCCGGCGGCGGCCCGCTCCCAGTCGGCCGCCGAACCGTCCTGCTTCGGGGTCGAGTTGACCAGCCGGGCCAGACCGTCGGCCAGACTCTCCTCGGCGAGGGCGTAGCGCTCCAGACCGATCAGGACCCGGACCGGGGGGCCCTCACCCTCATCGGTCCCGTCCGCCTCGTCCGCCTCGTCCGTCCCAGCCGTCCCGCCCGGGGCGGGCTGGGGGTGGGTGCCGGCCTGCTCCAGGGCGTCCTGGAAGGCGAGCGCCTCACCCTCGGCCAGCGTGCTCTGCACGGCGGCGTCGGGGTCCGGCACACCCCGCTGGGCCAGGGTCGCGGTGAGCCGCGGCAGCTCCAGGGCCGTGTGCCCGGCCAGCGCCGCCTGCTCCAGCAGCCACACGGTGACCGCACGGCCGCGCCGCTCGTCGTCCGGGCGGCACTCCGCGCCGAGCAGCGCCCGGGCGAACCCGTCGGCCTGCTCGGGCCGGACCCCGCCGACCCTCAGCAACTGCCAGGGGTCCGCGCGCAGCGCCTCCTCCGCCGCCTCGCCGAGGAGCGCGGCGGTCTGCGGCGCGAGCGCCTCGGGGGCGCCGCCCTCGGTCAGGACGCGCCGGACGGCCTCGACGGCTTCCGGTGCGGGCCCCGCGGGGCCGGCGGGCTCGGCCGGCGCCGGATGCGGTCGCCGCACCGGCTCCTGGGCGGCCCGGCGCGGGGCGGGGGAGGGATCGTCGAAGACCGTGGCCGTCGGCTTCTCGCCGCTCTCGACGGCGCGCACGGCGGCCAGCAGGTCGGCCGCCGTGCCGCTGAGCTTGCCCCCGGCGGCGATCGTCCCCTGCCGTTCGGCCTTGCGCCGCTCGATCCGCTCCCGCTCCAGGCGCTGCGCGGCCAGCTCGGCCTCGGCCTCGGAGAGCCGATCCGCGCCACCGGCACCGCCGGCATCCGCACCGCCCGGCTCCCCGGTCCCCTCGCCGCCGGGACCGTCGGCCGCCGGGCCGGTCGTCCCGGCCTCCGCCGCGCGGCCCGGATCTCCCGAGTCCCCGTCGCTCGCGTCCGTCCCGGTGACCGGGTCGTCCGAGCCGCCGCCACCCGCGGCTGCCGGCCCGGCGCCGTCGCCTTCCGACGGTCCGGCGGCCGCCCCGGGCGCGGTGCCCTGGGCCCCCGGCCCGGCTTCCGCGGCTTCCGCGGTGTCCTCAGAGGCGGCCTCGGGCTCCGTGCTCACAGCGTGCTCCAGTCGTGATCGGGATAGCGGTGCACCGGCGCCGACACGTCGTCCAGCGCCCGGCAGATCTCGTCAGGAAGACTAAGGGTCTCCACTGACAGCGCCGCCGTGAGCTGCCGCGCGTTGCGCGCGCCGACGATCGGGGCGACCACGCCGGGCCGGTCCCGGACCCACGCCAGTGCCACCTGGAGCGGCGTCACCGCGAGCCCGTCCGCCGCCGTCGCCACCGCGTCCACGATGTGCCCGGCCGCCTCGTCGAGGTAGGGCGCGACGAACGGGGCCAGGTGGTCCGAGGCACCCCGCGAGTCCGGCGGCATGGCGTCCTTGCGGTACTTGCCGGTGAGGACCCCGCGTCCCAGCGGGGAGGAGGGCAGCAGGCCTATGCCCAGGTCCAGGGCGGCCGGCAGCACCTCGCGCTCGATGCCCCGCTGGAGCAGCGAGTACTCCATCTGCGTGCTCGCCAGCCGGTTGCGCACGCCCGGCGCCGCCAACTGCCAGGTCGCCGCCTTGGCCAGCTGCCAGCCGCAGAAGTTCGAGACGCCCGCGTACCGGGCCCGGCCGCTGCTCACCGCCACGTCGAGGGCGTGCAGCGTCTCCTCCAGCGGGGTGTCCGGATCGAAGGCGTGCAGATGCCACACGTCGACGTGGTCCGTGCCGAGACGGGCCAGCGAGGAGTCCAGCGCCGAGAGCAGATGCGCACGCGAACCGTCGAAGCGGCGGTCGGGGTCCGGGACGCTGCCCGCCTTGGTGGAGATCACCAGGTCCCGGCGCGGCACGAGGCCCTCCATCAACCGGCCGAGCAGGTACTCCGCCTCCCCGTCGCCGTACACGTCCGCCGTGTCGACGAGGGTCCCGCCCGCCTCCCAGAAGGTCTTCAAGAGGTCGGCCGCGTCGTGCTCGTCGGTGTCCCGGCCCCAGGTCAGGGTGCCGAGACCGATACGGGACACGCGCAGGCCCGTGCGGCCGAGATGCCTCTGCTCCATGAACGGCGACATTACTGGCCACGGCTTGCGCTGTGGGGGCCTGTGGACAACCGAATTACCGCGCTATGGTCGGGGCGCACACAACGTTACTGATCGGTAAGGGGAATCGGCCATGCAGCTCGGGATCAACCTCGGCTACTGGGGTGCCGGAATGGACGCGGACAACCTGGCCGTCGCCCAGGAGGCCGACCGGCTCGGCTACGCCGTCTGCTGGGCCGCCGAGGCCTACGGCTCCGACGCGGCCACCGTGCTCACCTGGGTCGCCGCCCAGACCGAGCGCATCGACGTCGGCTCGGCCATCTTCCAGATCCCGGCCCGCCAGCCCGCGATGACCGCGATGACGGCCGCCACCCTGGACTCCCTCTCCCAGGGGCGCTTCCGCCTCGGCCTCGGCGTCTCCGGCCCTCAGGTCTCCGAGGGCTGGTACGGCGTCAAGTTCGACAAGCCGCTCGCCCGCACCCGCGAGTACGTGGAGATCGTGCGCAAGGCGATGACCCGCGAGCGCCTGTCGTACGAGGGGCAGCACTGGACGCTGCCGCTGCCGGGCGGCCCGGGCAAGCCGATCAAGCTGACCGTGCACCCGCAGCGCGAGCACATCCCGCTGTACATCGCCGCCATCGGCCCGAAGAACCTGGAGCAGACCGGCGAGATCGCCGACGGCGCCCTGTTGATCTTCCCGTCCGCCGAACACCTGGAGGACACCGCGATCCGGCACCTGCGCGCCGGCCGTGAGAAGGCGGGGAAGACCCTCGACGGCTTCGACGTCTGCCCGACCGTGCCGCTCGCCCTCGGCGAGGACAAGGACGTCGCCGCACTCGCCGACACCTTCCGCCCCTACACCGCGCTGTACGTCGGCGGCATGGGCAGCCGCAAGCAGAACTTCTACAACCAGCTCGCCCAGCGCATGGGCTACGAGCGGGAGGCCGCCGAGATCCAGGACAAGTACCTGGCCGGCGACAAGCAGGGGGCCGCCGCGGCCGTACCGCACGACCTGATCGACCGGACGACCCTGCTCGGCTCCGTCGACCGCATCGCGGACCGGATGAAGGCCTACGCCGCCGCCGGCGTCACCACGCTGACCCTCGCGCCCGCGGGCTTCACCCTGGACGAGCGGATCGCCTCGCTCCGCGCCGGTACGGAGGCCCTGGACCGCGCCGGGCTGGCCCAGTAGCCGTACGGCCCCGCCCTCGATCCGGTGCACCGGAGAGGGGCCGGGGCCTGCCGTGGATTCTGCGGCCGTGGTGGGGGCTCGGGGGTCTTCCCCGCCACGGCCGTCACGGGGATCAACGCGCCCGCGCCCGTGTGGTTACGCCTTCTCCCGTCCCCGGCCCTCCCTCGTTCGGCGCAGTTGTCCGCCGCACCTGTTGCCGCGCCCCGCCACCCGCACTTGACTCGTGCTCTGCGGAGCACGCGGAACCGCGGCAGAGGCAGGAGAGGGGCCAACGATGCTTTCGGCCAGGAGTCTGTTCCAGGAGATCCTCGACAACGACGAGTCGTTCCGTCTCTTCTGCTCGATCGCGGCCAGCGGTGAGTCGCAGGGCGGCTGGGAGAACGCGCGCATCGCCGCCCTGGTGCCGGAGAGCGAGCGCGCCCTCGCCCCCAAGATCACCCGGCACGGCGCCGACGAGGACAAGCACGGCCGCATCTTCGGCGCCCTGCTGAAGAAGCGCGGACTGGATCCCGTCGAAGTGCCTCCCGCGACCGACTACACCATGCTCCTGGAGCGGCACGGCATCGGCCTCGCCCACGAGAAGCTCAAGGCCGACCAGCAGCTCACGGTGCGGGACATCATCACCTACCTCGCGCACAGCAGGGTCACCGAGCAGCGCGCGGCCGAGCAGATGGCGATGCTCCTCAAGTACTTCGGGGACCACCCGGAGCTGGGCCGCGCCGTCCGGATGATCTCGGCCGACGAGGACAACCACCTCGCCTACTCCCACGAGGAACTGCTGCGCTACGCGGCCGCCGGACACGGCCGGTACATCCAGCGGACGCTCCGCGAGTGCGCCCTCGCGGAGATCCGCGTCCACCGGGACGTCAGCCTCGCCGTGATGGCCCGCATGGGGCACCTCCTCGGGTGGTCGCGCCCCCGGTCCGCGATGCTCGCGGCGGGCATCCACGCCGTGTACGCGTACGAGCGGCTGGCCGGCTGGCGCCGCATGGTGACGCTGCGCACACCCGCTCGCCGCGACGCGCTCGGCGGGCCGGGGACCGTGGCCCCGGAGCCGGCCTGACGGGCCGGAGCCGCCCTCCGCGCTACAGCCAGCCCCGGCTCTTGAACGTCCGGTAGAGCAGCACCTCCAGAACGGCCATCACCACGATCACCGCCGGATAGCCCCACTCCCAGCGCAGCTCCGGCATGTGCTCGAAGTTCATGCCGTACACCCCCGCGACCATCGTCGGGACCGCCGCCATGGCCGCCCACGCGGAGATCTTCCGCATGTCGTCGTTCTGCCGGACGCTCGTCTGCGCCAGGTGCGCCGACAGGATGTCCGAGACCAGCCGGTCCAGGCCCTCCACCGACTCGTTCACCCGCGTGAGGTGGTCGCTCACGTCCCGGAAGAACGGCCGTGCCCTCTCGTTCACGAACGGCACCCCGGCGCCGGCCGCGCCCGTCCCGGACAGCCGGGCCAGGGGCGGTGCCAGCGGACCGGTCGCCCGCCGGAACTCCAGGATCTGCCGCTTGAAGTTGTAGATCCGGGACGCGGTGTGGCGCGAGCCGCCGCCGTCCGGGGAGAAGACCTCGGCCTCCAGCTCCTCCAGGTCGTTCTGCAGCTCGACGGCCACGTCCAGGTAGTGGTCGACGGCGGCGTCCGCCACCGCGTACAGGACCGCGGTGGGGCCCTTCCCGAGCAGCTCCGGCTCCTGCTCCAGACGCTGCCGCACGGCCTTCAGCGGGGCGCCCTCGCCGTGCCGGACGACGACCACGAAGGCGTCGCCCATGAAGAGCATGAGTTCACCGGTGGACACGGCGTCGCTCGCCGCGTCGTACACCACCGGCTTCAGGACGGCGAAGAGCGAGTCCTCGTACACCTCCAGCTTGGGCCGCTGATGCGCCTTCAAGGCGTCCTCCACCGCCAGCGGATGCAGCCCGAACTCCTGGGTGACCAGGTCGAACTCCTCCTCCGTCGGTTCGTGCAGCCCGATCCAGACGAAGCCGCCCGCGGCGCGCGCCTCGCCGACCGCGTCGGAGAAGTCCTCGGGCCCGTCCGCGCGGTGTCCGTCCCGGTAGATGGCACAGTCGACGATCACCGAACGCATTCTCCCTTCGCCCCGGCGCCCTCGTGCCGCGCCGTACGCCTACCCTGGCCGCATGCCCACGCTGATCCTGGTTAGGCACGGACGTTCCACCGCCAACACCGAGGGGCTCCTCGCCGGCTGGACGCCCGGCGTCGCCCTCGACGAACGCGGCGCCGCACAGGCCGCCGCCCTGCCCGAGCGGCTCGCCGCCCTGCCGCTCTCCGAGATCGTCGCCAGCCCGCTCCAGCGCTGCCAGGAGACGGTCCGGCCCCTGCTCGACGCCCGGCCCGGACTGCGGGCGCACACCGACGAGCGGATCGGGGAGTGCCACTACGGCGACTGGTCCGGCCGCAAACTCGCCGAGCTGAACGACGAGCCCCTGATGGAGGTGGTGCAGGCGCACCCCTCCGCCGCCGCGTTCCCCGGCGGCGAGTCCATGCGCGCGATGCAGACCCGCGCCGCCGAGGCGGTGCGCGAGTGGAACGCGCGCGTGGAGCGCGACCACGGCCCCGACGCCGTCTACCTCATGTGCTCCCACGGCGACATCATCAAGTCCCTCGTCGCCGAGGCACTCGGCCTGCATCTCGACCTCTTCCAGCGGATCTCCGTCGAACCCTGCTCCGTCACCGCGATCCGCTACACCCGGCTGCGCCCGTTCCTGGTGCGCCTCGGCGACACCGGCGACTTCGCCTCCCTGGCCCCGCGGCAGGAGCCGCCGGGCGACGAGGCCACGGTCGGTGGTGGTGCGGGCGCACCGTGATCGTCGGCCGCAGTAGGGTGAGGCGATCGCAGCAGTGACCGACTCGGTCATTCCGCTTCTTACGACTTCTCATGGAGACAGGACGTGTCCCGTCAGGTGTTCCTCTACGACCAACCGGAACGTTTCGTGGCCGGCACGGTCGGGCTGCCCGGGCGCCGTACGTTCTTCCTCCAGGCCACCGCGGGCTCCCGGGTGACCAGCGTGGCCCTGGAGAAGACCCAGGTCGCCGCTCTCGCCGAGCGCATGGACGAACTCCTCGACGAGGTCGTGCGGCGCAGCGGCGGCAGCACCGCCGTCCCCGCCGTGGCGCCCACGGAACCCGCCGACACCGCCCCGCTGGACACTCCGGTGGAGGAGGAGTTCCGGGTCGGCACCATGGCGCTCGCCTGGGACGGCGAGGACCAGCGCATGATCGTCGAGGCGCAGGCCCTCGTCGAGCTGGACGCCGAGTCCGAGGAGGACCTGGCGGAGGCCGAGGAACGGCTCCTCCAGGACGAGGAGAACGGCCCGCCGATGCTCCGGGTCCGCCTCACCGGCGCGCAGGCCAGGGCCTTCGCCAAGCGCGCCCTCGACGTCGTCAACGCCGGGCGGCCGCCGTGCCCGCTGTGCAGCCTCCCGCTCGACCCGGAAGGACACGTATGTCCGCGCCAGAACGGATACCGCCGCGGAGCGTGACCGCCGACACCGCGGCCGCCGAGCTGCTCGCCCGCGGCGAGCTGACCGTGCGCGGACGCATCCGTGACGCCTCCAACGCGGCCCTGTACTGCACGGTGACGCACGAGGGGCGCGAGGCGGCCTGCATCTACAAGCCGGTGGCCGGCGAGCGGCCCCTGTGGGACTTCCCCGACGGCACCCTCGCCCAGCGCGAGGTCGCCGCCTACGAGGTCGCCGAGGCGACCGGCTGGGGCCTCGTACCCCCCACCGTGCTGCGCGAGGGGCCGTACGGGGAGGGCATGGTCCAGCTGTGGATCGAGGCCGTGCCGGGGACGGAGCTGCTCGCCCTGGTGGATGCCGAGGAGCCCGGCCCCGGCTGGAAGGCCGTCGGCCTCGCCGAGGTCGACGAGGGCCGCACCGCACTGCTGGTGCACGCCGACGACGCACGCCTGCGTCGGCTCGCCGTCCTGGACGCCGTACTCAACAACGCCGACCGCAAGGGCGGCCACCTGCTGCCCGCGGCCGGCGAACGGCTGTACGGCATCGACCACGGGGTCACCTTCCACGCCGAGGACAAGCTGCGCACCCTCCTGTGGGGCTGGGCGGGCGACCCGCTCACCGGAGAGGCCCTGACGGTCCTGGACACCCTCCGCGAGGCGCTGAAGGACGGCGGCACCCTGGCCGGCCGGCTCGCCGCGCTGA
Source organism: Streptomyces sp. NPDC045956 (assembly GCF_056430705.1). Lineage (NCBI taxonomy): Bacteria > Bacillati > Actinomycetota > Actinomycetes > Kitasatosporales > Streptomycetaceae > Streptomyces > Streptomyces sp. NPDC045956. The sequence goes on from NZ_JBWKKZ010000008.1 coordinate 131,659, forward strand.
TCACCCCCGCCGAGCTGGACGCCACGCGCGCGCGGGTCGCCGCCCTGCTGGCCTCCGGACGCCACCCCGAGCCCGGCGGGGAGTGGCCGGCCATCCCCTGGCCGCCGGTCTAGTCCTCCCCGGGGTCGCACACCGGCGCGCGTCGCGCAAGAGCGCCTTACCGGCCGTCCGGACCGGTCCGGTTCGTGCAGGCAACATCAGTCCGGTTACGCTCATGACATGCATGCCTGGCCCGCTTCCGAGGTCCCCGCCCTGCCTGGTCAGGGTCGCGACCTGAGGATCCACGACACCGCGACCGGCGGCCCGGTCACCCTCGACCCCGGTCCCGTCGCCCGCCTCTACGTCTGCGGCATCACGCCGTACGACGCCACCCACATGGGACACGCGGCGACCTACAACGCGTTCGACCTCGTGCAGCGCGTGTGGCTCGACAACAAGCGGCAGGTTCACTACGTCCAGAACGTCACCGACGTCGACGACCCGCTCCTGGAGCGTGCCGTGCGCGACGGCGTCGACTGGACCGCCCTCGCCGAGCAGGAGACCGCCCTCTTCCGCGAGGACATGACGGCGCTGCGGATGCTGCCGCCGCGGCACTACATAGGCGCCGTGGAGGCCATACCCGGCATCGTCCCGCTCGTCGAGCGGCTGCGGGACCTCGGGGCCGCCTACGAGCTGGAGGGCGACACCTACTTCTCCGTCGAGGCGGACCCGCACTTCGGCGGGGTCTCCCACCTGGACGCGGCCGCCATGCGGCTGCTCTCCGCCGAGCGGGGCGGCGACCCGGACCGGCCGGGCAAGAAGAACCCGCTCGACCCGATGCTGTGGATGGCCGCCCGCGAGGGCGAGCCCAGCTGGGACGGCGCCTCGCTCGGCCGCGGACGGCCCGGCTGGCACATCGAGTGCGTGGCCATCGCCCTCGACCACCTCGGCATGGGCTTCGACGTCCAGGGCGGCGGCTCCGACCTCGCCTTCCCGCACCACGAGATGGGCGCCTCGCACGCCCAGGCGCTCACCGGCGAGTTCCCGATGGCCAAGGCGTACGTCCACGCCGGCATGGTCGCGCTCGACGGCGAGAAGATGTCGAAGTCCAAGGGCAACCTGGTCTTCGTGTCGAAGCTGCGGCACGAGGGCGTCGACCCGGCCGCGATCCGGCTGACGCTCCTCGCCCACCACTACCGCTCGGACTGGGAGTGGACCGACCAGGTGCTCCCCGACGCCGTGGACCGCCTGGAGCGCTGGCGCGCCGCCGTCTCCCGGCCCGACGGCCCGCCCGCCGACGCCCTCGTCGAGGAGATCCGCGCGGCTCTCGCCGACGACCTGGACTCCCCGGCCGCGCTGGAGGCCGTCGACCGCTGGGCCGCGCTCCAGCAGGAGAGCGGCGGCACGGACATCGGGGCACCCGGTGTCGTCTCCCGGGCCGTCGACGCGCTGCTCGGCGTCGCCCTGTAGGGCCCGCCCCGCATACGGCAGGGGGCGCTTCCCGCGGGAAGCGCCCCCTGCCGTGTGTCTGCGCGTCGACTCAGTCCTCCGAGGACTCCTCGTCGTCGCCGCTCGTCTTCGGCGGTCTCGGCGGACGGGCCCGCCCGCTCGGGTTGTCCCGGAGGAACGGTGTCTGGGGCGTGCCGTCGCCGCCGTCCGCCGTGGCGTGGCCGCCCGGTCCGGAGCCGTCCCGGCGCCGCAGGTACCGCTCGAACTCGCGGGCGATCGCCTCACCCGACGCCTCCGGCAGCTCCGCGGTGTCCCGGGCCTCCTCCAGCGACTGGACGTACTCGGCGACCTCGCTGTCCTCGGCGGCGAGCTGGTCCACGCCCGTCTGCCAGGCACGCGCGTCCTCGGGCAGCTCGCCCAGCGGCACGCGCACGCCGATCAGGTCCTCCAGCCGGTTCAGCAGGGCCAGCGTGGCCTTCGGGTTGGGCGGCTGCGACACGTAGTGCGGCACCGCGGCCCACAGGGACACGGCCGGCACGCCCGCGTGGGTGCAGGCCTCCTGGAGGATGCCGACGATGCCCGTGGGCCCCTCGTACTTGGTCTCCTCCAGGTCCATGCGCCGGGCCAGGTCGGCGTCCGACGTGGTCCCGCTGATCGGAACCGGACGCGTGTGCGGGGTGTCGCCCAGCAGGGCGCCCAGGACGACCACCAGCTCGACGCCCAGCTCATGGGCGAAGCCGAGCAGTTCGTTGCAGAACGAGCGCCAGCGCATGGACGGTTCGATCCCGCGGACCAGGACGAGGTCGCGCGGTTTGTCGCCGCCGACGCGGACCACCGAGAGCCGGGTCGTCGGCCAGGTGATCTTGCGGACGCCGTCCTCCATGAACACCGTGGGCCGGTTGACCTGGAAGTCGTAGTAGTCCTCGGCGTCCAGCGCCGCGAACACCTCGCCCTTCCACTCCCGGTCGAGATGCGCGACCGCGGTGGAGGCGGCGTCACCTGCGTCGTTCCAGCCCTCGAACGCGGCCACCATGACCGGGTCGACCAGCTCGGGAACCCCCTCGAGCTCGATCACCCAGCGCCTCCTTCCGACGTGCCCTCGTGTACCCCACAACCTTACGGCGTGCCGAGGGGCCCTCCGCAGCCCCCTTGCGCGGGGTGGTGAACGGATCACTGCCCCGTTCCCGGCGCCCGGACACCCGCCGCGCCGCCGCACCACCGGCCGGGACGGTCAGAGACTGGCGCGCAGCCACTGCTCCACGGACGCGATGTGCACCGTCGCCCACGAACGCGCCGCCTCCGCGTCCCGGTCGCGCAGCGCGGCGAGGATCGCGCGGTGCTCGTGCAGGGTGCGGCCGACCGCGTCCTCCTGGGTGAGCCCGCGCCAGACCCGGGCCCGCGTGGTGGGACCGGACAGGCCGTCGAGGAGGGAGCACAGGACCGAGTTGCCCGACGCTCCGACGATGCTCCGGTGGAACTCGAGGTCGCAGGCGACCAGTTCCTCCACCGACGGTTCGGTGCCCAGGGCGTCCAGCCGGGCGCCGAGGGCGTCCAGCTCCCGCTCACTGATCCGGGAGGCCGCCAGCGCGGTCGCGGCCGGCTCCAGCATGCGGCGCACGGCGAGGAACTCCAGCACCGTGTCGTCGCGGTGGAAGTCGACGACGAAGCTGAGGGCCTCCAGCAGGAGTTGCGGATCCAGGCTGGTGACGTAGGTGCCGTCGCCCTGGCGCACGTCCAGGATGCGGATCAGGGAGAGCGCGCGCACGGCCTCGCGCAGGGAGTTGCGGGACAGGCCGAGGCCGGCGGCGAGCTCGCTCTCCCTGGGCAGCCGGTCGCCCGGTCGCAGCGCGCCCGAGACGATCATGTCCTTGATCTTCTCGATCGCCTCGTCGGTGACCGCCACGGCCGACCTCCCTGGGTCCGGGATGCCGCTCAGACATCCGATGTCTCAGGACATTATGGCGGTCCCGGGGCCCGCCGTCCGCCGCCCACCGGCCGGGGTGGCGGTGGGCGGCGGACGCGGGGTCTCACTTCCCGTCGAGCAGGTCCTGTACCTTCGCGCGGACCTCGTCCGTGGCCAGGCCGCGGATGGTCAGCGTCGTCCGGCGGCGCAGCACGTCCTCCGGAGTCTGGGCCCACTCGTTGTCGCGCGCCCAGACGACCTGGGCCCAGATCTCCGGGGCGTCCGGGTGGACGCGGGCGGCCAGCTCCGGGTTCTCGTTGGCGAGCCGGGCGATGTCGAAGGCCAGCGAGCCGTAGTGCGTGGCCAGGTGCCTGGCGGTGTCCGCCGCCATCCGCGGACCGGGCGCCGGGTTGTCCACCAGCAGCCGGTGCGCGACGGCGCGCGGGTTGGCGACGCCGGGCAGCGGCAGCTTCTTCGGCAGCGAGGCGATCGGCTCGAAGTCGTCGCCGAGGGGGTGGCCCGGCAGCGCCTCCAGCTTCTTCATGACCGTACGGCCGATGTGGCGGAAGGTGGTCCACTTGCCGCCGGCGACGGACAGCATGCCGCCGCGGCCCTCGGTGACGACCGTCTCGCGCTTCGCCTTCGCGGTGTCACCGGGACCGCCCGGCAGCACCCGCAGACCCGCGAACGAGTACGTGATCAGGTCCCGGTCGAGCTGCTGGTCGCGGATGGAGAACGCGGCCTCGTCGAGGATCTGGGCTATGTCCTTGTCGTTGACCGAGACGTCACCCGGGTCGCCCTCGAACTCCTCGTCGGTCGTGCCGAGCAGCAGCATGTCCTCCCAGGGGAGGGCGAAGGTGATCCGGTACTTGTCGATCGGGGTCGCCAGCGCGGCCTTCCAGGGCGCGGTGCGCTTGAGCACCAGGTGCGCGCCCTTGGACAGGCGGATGGACGGGGCCGCGGCCGGGTCCTCCATCCGGCGCAGGTGGTCGACCCAGGGGCCGGTCGCGTTGAGCACGAGGCGGGCGTTCACCCCGAACTCGTCCCCGGTCATCCGGTCCTTCAGCTCGGCACCGGTCACCCGGCCCCGGGTGAACCGCAGGCCGGTCACCTCGGCGTGGTTGAGGACGACCGCGCCGGACTCGACCGCCGCGCGGACGGTCATCAGGGCCATGCGGGCGTCGTTCATCTGGTCGTCGCCGTACACGGCCACGGCCTTGAGGTTGTCGGTGCGCAGCTCCGGCACGTCCTGCGCGGCCTTGGCCGGGGAGAGCAGGTGGCCGACGCCGTCCCCGAAGGCGGACAGCGCCGAGTACGCGAAGACGCCGGCCCCGAGCTTCGCCGCGCCGTGCGGCCCGCCCTTGTACACGGGGAGGTAGAAGGTGAGCGGGTTCGCCAGGTGGGGGGCCACCTGGCGGGAGACCGCACGGCGCTCGAAGTGGTTCTCCGCCACCAGCTTCACCGCGCCGGTCTGCAGGTAGCGCAGTCCGCCGTGGAGCAGCTTGGAGGAGGCTGAGGAGGTGGCGCCGGCGAAGTCGCCGGCGTCGACCACGGCCACCCTGAGGCCGGACTGCGCGGCGTGCCAGGCGGTGGAGATGCCGAGGATGCCGCCGCCGATCACGAGAAGGTCGTACGACGCCTTGGAGAGCTGCTCCCGGGTCTCGGCCCGGCTCGGGTTGGAGCCGGAGGCCGAGTGCGTCCCCAGGGCAGGCACGGACTGCAGGGCGGGCTGAGTGGTCATTGCGGTCTTGCTCCTAGTCAGTCTTCGTCGGCGATCCAGCCCATGGTCCGCTCGACGGCCTTGAGCCAGCTCTTGTACTCACGGTCGCGGGTCTCCGCGTCCATGCGGGGGGTCCACTCGGCGGCCCGCCGCCAGTTGGCGCGCAGGTCGTCGGTGCTGTTCCAGAAGCCGACGGCCAGGCCGGCGGCGTAGGCGGCGCCGAGGCAGGTGGTCTCGGCGACCATCGGGCGCACCACGGGGGCGTCCACGAAGTCGGCGAGGGTCTGCATCAGCAGGTTGTTGGAGGTCATGCCGCCGTCGACCTTGAGGGCGGTCAGCTCCACCCCGGAGTCCTTCGTCATGGCGTCCGCGATCTCACGGGTCTGCCAGGCGGTGGCCTCCAGGACGGCGCGCGCGAGGTGCGCCTTGGTGACGTACCGGGTGAGGCCGGCGATCACACCGCGGGCGTCGGAGCGCCAGTACGGGGCGAACAGGCCGGAGAAGGCCGGCACGAAGTAGGCGCCGCCGTTGTCCTCGACCTGCATCGCCAGGGTCTCGATCTCGGCGGCGGTGGAGATCAGGCCCATCTGGTCGCGCATCCACTGCACCAGCGAACCGGTGACGGCGATCGAGCCCTCCAGGGCGTAGACCGTGTCCTGGTCGCCGATCTTGTAGCCGACGGTGGTGAGCAGGCCCGAGTAGGAGTTGATGAGCTTGTCACCGGTGTTCATCACCATGAAGGTGCCGGTGCCGTACGTCGACTTGGTCTCGCCCTCGGAGAAGCAGGTCTGCCCGAACAGGGCCGCCTGCTGGTCGCCGAGTGCGGAGGCGACCGGGATGCCGCCGAGCAGCTCGCCGAGCCGGCCGCCCGTGATCTCGCCGTACACCTCGGCGGAGGAGCGGATCTCGGGGAGCATCTGCGTGGGCACGCCGATCGACTCGGCGATCTTCTCGTCCCACTGCATGGTGTGCAGGTTCATCAGCATGGTGCGCGAGGCGTTGGTGACGTCGGTGACGTGCTTGCCGCCGTTCACCCCGCCGGTCAGGTTCCAGATGACCCAGGTGTCCATGGTGCCGAAGAGCAGGTCGCCCGCGTCGGCGCGCTCGCGCAGGCCGTCCACGTTGTCGAGCAGCCAGCGGGCCTTGGGGCCGGCGAAGTAGGAGGCGAGGGGCAGGCCGGTCTCGCGGCGGAAGCGGTCCTGGCCGACGTTGCGTCCGAGTTCCCGGCAGAGGGCGTCGGTGCGGGTGTCCTGCCAGACGATGGCGTTGTGGACGGGCTCGCCGGTGTTCTTGTCCCAGACCAGCGTGGTCTCGCGCTGGTTGGTGATGCCGATGGCCTTGATGTCGTCACGGGTGATGCCGGCCTTCTCGACCGCCCCGGCGACGACCTCCTGGACGTTGGTCCAGATCTCGGTGGCGTCGTGCTCGACCCAGCCGGGCTTGGGGAAAATCTGCTCGTGCTCCTTCTGGTCGACGGAGACGATGCGTCCGTCGCGGTCGAAGACGATGCAGCGCGAGGAGGTGGTGCCCTGGTCGATCGCGGCGATGAAGGGGCCTGCGGTGTGAGCGTCGGTCACTGTGTGCTCCTGGGTTCCGTGGTGTGGTGGCCGGTGCGTACGGCGCGTGTACTGCGGCTCGATGATGGCCGAGCGGAGGTCCGCTCAGGCGAACGCGACGTTGTAGACACCTCCGGCGATCGCACCGCCGATCAGCGGGCCGACGACCGGTATCCAGGCGTAGGACCAGTCGGAGCCGCCCTTGTTCGGCAGGGGCAGCAGGGCGTGCACGATGCGCGGGCCGAGGTCGCGGACCGGGTTGATCGCGTAGCCCGTCGGGCCGCCGAGGGAGAGGCCGATCGAGACCACCACGAACGCGGTGACCAGGGCGCCCAGGACACCGAGGCCGTTGCCCTCGTCGTTGAGGCCCTGGGTGAGGATGGCGAGCAGCAGGACGAAGGTGCCGATGATCTCGGTGGCGAGGTTCTGGACCGTGTGCCGGATCTCCGGGCCGGTGGAGAAGACGCCGAGGACGGGGCCGGCGGCCTTCTCCTGGGCCTCGACGGCCTTGGCCGTGGTGTCCTGCGCGCCCGGACCGCCGACGATCTCCCGGTCGGTGAGGTGCGCCTGGAACTGGCCGTAGTAGGCGAGCCAGACCAGCACCGCGCCGATCATGGCGCCGAGGAGCTGGCCGGCGAAGTAGGTCGGGGTGTTGCTCCAGTCACCGTCCTTGATCGCGATGCCGACGGTGACGGCCGGGTTGAGGTGGGCACCGGAGAGCGGACCCGAGATGTACGCCGCCGTCATGACGGCGAAACCCCACCCGAAGGTGATGGCGAGCCAGCCGGCGTTGCGGGCCTTGGAGGCCTTGAGCGTCACGGCGGCGCAGACACCGCCGCCGAGCAGGATGAGTATGGCGGTACCGATGGTCTCGCCGATGAAGATGTCGGAGCTGGACACCCGCGACTCCTTTGTCCTTCGTCCAGGGGAAGCCGAACCCCGGGTCCCTCCGGGTGTTCCGGCGCCCTCGGTGTGAGAGCGATGGCGGCCCTTGGCGTTGTCACACTCTAACGCGTATTGCCGGTAGGTGTTCGACAATGCCGACCGATGGACGCGAGTCTCGCTTCGCCCTCACACATGCGTCAAGAGCTCTGTAATCGAAAGCACGATCGTTATTGATCGTCGCGGGTTATCGGTCCCGGAAGCCGGGCGGACGGGGGGCGTCCCAGGGCGCGCGAAAGGACCGGGGCGCCGTCCGGCGCCCCGGTCCTGATCCTCGTGTCCGCGGCCGAAAGGCCCTAGAAGCGCCCGGCGCCCAGGTCCCGCGACACCGCGCGGGCGCAGTCGCGCACCGCCGCGACCAGCTCGGGCCGCAGCTCACCGTCCCGGCACAGCCGCTCCACGGCCCCGGTGATGCCGACCGCGCCGACCGGCATGCGCCTGCGGTCGTGGATGGGCGCGGCGATGGAGGCCACACCCTCCCAGGTCTCCTCGACGTCGGCCGCGTACCCGCGCGCGCGGGTGATGTCCAGGATGCTCTCGAAGGCGTCCGGTTCGCAGACGGTCCGGTCCGTGAACGCCTTGCGGTCGGCCTCCAGCGCCTCGCTGTGCGCGACCGGGTCGTACGCCGACAGCACCTTGCCCAGCGCCGTGCAGTGCAGGGGCTGCATGGCCCCGATCTCCAGGACCTGCCGGCTGTCGTCCGGCCGGAAGACGTGGTGCACGATCAGGACGCCCTGCTGGTGCAGGACGCCCAGGTGGACGCTCTCGCCGCTGGAGCGCGCCAGGTCGTCCGTCCACACCAGGGCGCGCGCCCGCAGCTCGTGCACGTCGAGGTAGGTCGTGCCCAGGCGCAGCAGCTCCGCGCCGAGCTGGTAGCGCCCGGAGGCGTCGTCCTGCTCCACGAAGCCCTCCTGCTGGAGGGTGCGCAGGATGCCGTGGGCGGTGCCTTTGGCCAGTCCCAGCGACGAGGCGATGTCCGACAGGCCGAGCCGCCGCTCGCCGCCCGCGAGCAGGCGCAGCATCGCGGCCGCCCGTTCGAGCGACTGGATGTTCCGTGCCATCGACGTACTGCCTCCGTCCCCTTCGACTGCCGACCTCGGTGACGCTGACGTCGTTCGGCAATGCCGAACACTACCGTCCGTTGCCGACCTCCCGCTAATGGTCGGTGGGCAACTGTTGCACTTCCGCCACGCCACGGTGGCCCGCCCCTCACCCCGCACACCGCCATCACGGCGGTCGCGGGGCCGTCGCGGAGCGGTCGCCGGGGCGCCGCGGGGCCGTCGCCGGACCGCCGCCGGGCGCGACGGCGGCCGGTCCCGGTGCCGGAGGCTCACTCCATCGGCGGCGCTCCGCCCCGCCATCCGCGTCCGTGTCGTGGACGCCCTGACCGTCCGCCTCCGGTCCCGGCTACGCTGGCGGCGTGCGTCCTCCCCGGGACGTCCCCTGCGGACGGCCCCGGGCAGCGCAAAGCCGACAGCCGTCGCATCCTAGGGAGCCCCTTCATGGCCTCGTCGCCGTCCACCCCTTCCGCCGACACCCGGACCCGTGTGTCCGCCCTGCGCGAGGCGCTCGCCACCCGCGTGGTGGTCGCCGACGGCGCGATGGGCACCATGCTCCAGGCGCAGAACCCCTCGCTGGACGACTTCCAGCAGCTGGAGGGCTGCAACGAGGTCCTGAACCTGACCCGGCCCGACATCGTGCGCTCGGTGCACGAGGAGTACTTCGCGGCCGGCGTGGACTGCGTGGAGACCAACACCTTCGGCGCCAACCACTCCGCGCTCGGCGAGTACGACATCCCCGAGCGCGTCCACGAGCTGTCGGAGGCAGGCGCACGGGTCGCCCGCGAGGTCGCCGACGAGTTCGCCGCCCGGGACGGCCGGCAGCGCTGGGTGCTCGGCTCCATGGGCCCCGGCACCAAGCTCCCCACCCTCGGCCACGCCCCCTACCGGATCCTGCGCGACGCCTACCAGCGCAACGCCGAGGGACTGGTCGCAGGCGGAGCCGACGCGCTGCTGGTGGAGACCACGCAGGACCTGCTCCAGACCAAGGCCTCCGTGCTCGGCGCCCGGCGCGCCCTGGACGCCCTCGGCCTCGACGTACCGGTGATCGTGTCCGTGACCGTCGAGACGACCGGGACGATGCTCCTCGGCTCCGAGATCGGCGCCGCCCTGACCGCGCTGGAGCCGCTCGGCATCGACATGATCGGCCTGAACTGCGCCACCGGCCCGGCCGAGATGAGCGAGCACCTGCGCTACCTGGCCCGGCACTCCCGCATCCCGCTCTCCTGCATGCCCAACGCCGGACTGCCCGTCCTCGGCAAGGACGGCGCCCACTACCCGCTGACCGCGCCGGAGCTGGCCGACGCCCAGGAGACCTTCGTCCGCGAGTACGGCCTCTCCCTGATCGGCGGCTGCTGCGGCACCACCCCCGAGCACCTGCGGCAGGTCGTCGAGCGGGTCCGCGGCACCGCGCCGACCGAGCGGCAGCCGCGCCCGGAGCCGGGCGCCGCCTCGCTGTACCAGACGGTGCCCTTCCGCCAGGACACCTCGTACCTGGCGATCGGCGAGCGGACCAACGCGAACGGGTCCAAGAAGTTCCGCGAGGCCATGCTGGACGGCCGCTGGGACGACTGTGTGGAGATCGCCCGCGACCAGATCCGCGAGGGCGCCCACATGCTGGACCTGTGCGTGGACTACGTGGGCCGCGACGGGGTGGCCGACATGGAGGAGCTGGCCGGCCGGTTCGCCACCGCCTCGACGCTGCCGGTCGTGCTGGACTCCACCGAGGTCGACGTGATCCGGGCCGGTCTGGAGAAGCTCGGCGGCCGCGCGGTGATCAACTCCGTCAACTACGAGGACGGTGACGGCCCCGAGTCCCGCTTCGCCAAGGTCACCCGGTTGGCGCGCGAGCACGGCGCCGCGCTGATCGCGCTCACCATCGACGAGGAGGGGCAGGCCCGCACCGCCGAGAAGAAGGTCGAGATCGCCGAACGGCTGATCGAGGACCTGACCGGCAACTGGGGCATCCACGAGTCCGACATCCTCGTCGACTGTCTGACCTTCACCATCTGCACCGGCCAGGAGGAGTCCCGCAAGGACGGCATCGCCACCATCGAGGGCATCCGGGAGCTGAAGCGGCGCCACCCGGACGTGCAGACCACCCTCGGCCTGTCGAACATCTCCTTCGGCCTCAACCCGGCCGCCCGCATCCTGCTGAACTCCGTCTTCCTGGACGAGTGCGTCAAGGCCGGCCTGGACTCGGCGATCGTGCACGCCTCGAAGATCCTGCCGATCGCCCGCTTCGACGAGGAGCAGGTCACCACCGCCCTCGACCTGATCCACGACCGCCGCCGCGAGGGCTACGACCCGCTCCAGAAGCTCATGCAGCTCTTCGAGGGCGCCACCGCGAAGTCCCTGAAGGCGTCCAAGGCCGAGGAACTGGCCGCGCTCCCGCTGGAGGAGCGGCTCAAGCGGCGCATCATCGACGGCGAGAAGAACGGCCTGGAGCAGGACCTGGACGCGGCCCTCCAGGAGCGTCCGGCCCTGGACATCGTCAACGAGACCCTGCTGGACGGCATGAAGGTCGTCGGCGAGCTGTTCGGGTCGGGGCAGATGCAGCTGCCGTTCGTGCTCCAGTCCGCCGAGGTCATGAAGACCGCGGTGGCCCACCTGGAGCCGCACATGGAGAAGACCGACGACGACGGCAAGGGCACGATCGTGCTGGCCACGGTCCGCGGCGACGTGCACGACATCGGCAAGAACCTCGTCGACATCATCCTGTCGAACAACGGCTACACCGTCGTCAACCTCGGCATCAAGCAGCCGGTCTCCGCGATCCTGGAGGCCGCCGAGGAGCACCGCGCCGACGTGATCGGCATGTCCGGGCTCCTGGTCAAGTCCACGGTGATCATGAAGGAGAACCTGGAGGAGCTGAACCAGCGCAAGCTGGCCGCCGACTACCCGGTGATCCTCGGCGGCGCGGCCCTCACCCGGGCCTACGTCGAGCAGGACCTGCACGAGATCTACGACGGCGAGGTCCGCTACGCCCGCGACGCCTTCGAGGGCCTGCGGCTGATGGACGCGCTGATCGGCATCAAGCGGGGCGTGCCCGGCGCGCAACTGCCCGAGCTGCGGCAGCGCCGCGTGCGGGCGGCCACCGTCGAGGTCGAGGAACGGCCCGAGGAGGGGCACGTCCGCTCCGACGTCGCCGTCGACAACCCCGTCCCCGAGCCGCCCTTCCGGGGCACCCGCGTCGTCAAGGGCATCCAGCTCAAGGAGTACGCCTCCTGGCTCGACGAGGGCGCCCTCTTCAAGGGCCAGTGGGGCCTCAAGCAGGCCCGCACCGGCGAGGGCCCGTCGTACGAGGAACTGGTCGAGAGCGAGGGCCGCCCGCGCCTGCGCGGCCTGCTGGACCGGCTCCAGACGGAGAACCTGCTGGAGGCGGCCGTGGTCTACGGCTACTTCCCCTGCGTCTCCAAGGACGACGACCTGATCGTCCTCGACGACGCGGGCAACGAGCGCACCCGCTTCACCTTCCCGCGCCAGCGGCGCGGCCGGCGGCTGTGCCTCGCGGACTTCTTCCGCCCGGAGGAGTCCGGCGAGACCGACGTCGTCGGCTTCCAGGTCGTCACCGTCGGCTCCCGGATCGGCGAGGAGACGGCCCGGATGTTCGAGGCCAACGCCTACCGCGACTACCTCGAACTGCACGGTCTCTCGGTCCAGCTCGCCGAGGCCCTCGCCGAGTACTGGCACGCGCGCGTCCGCTCCGAGCTGGGCTTCGCGGGGGAGGACCCCGCCGAGATGGAGGACATGTTCGCCCTGAAGTACCGGGGCGCCCGCTTCTCCCTCGGCTACGGCGCCTGCCCGGACCTGGAGGACCGCGCCAAGATCGCCGACCTGCTCCGGCCCGAACGGATCGGCGTCCACCTCTCCGAGGAGTTCCAGCTCCACCCCGAGCAGTCCACCGACGCCATCGTGATCCACCACCCGGAGGCCAAGTACTTCAACGCCCGCTGAGGCCTCCCGCTACCGCTCCGCAGGCCACACCAGGCGTTCTCGACCCGCACGACGTACACTGGTCGGTCCACCGCAGGCCGGTTCCCTTCCCGGGAACCGGCCTGATCGTCCCTCAAGGAGGTACGTGGATGACCAGTACGGTCCCCGCGCTCGGAACCCGTACGGCCGAAGGCTCCGCCCTGCAGGCCGTGCTGCTCGACATGGACGGCACCCTGGTGGACACCGAGGGCTTCTGGTGGGACGTCGAGGTGGAGGTCTTCGCCTCCCTCGGCCACACCCTGGACGACTCGTGGCGCCATGTCGTCGTCGGCGGTCCCATGAGCCGCAGCGCCGGCTTCCTGATCGAGGCGACCGGGGCCGACATCACCCTCGCCGAGCTGAGCGTGCTGCTCAACGACGGCTTCGAGCAGCGCATCGCCCGCACCCTGCCGCTCATGCCGGGCGCCGCCCGCCTGCTCGCCGAACTCGCCGCGCACGAGATCCCCACGGCCCTGGTCTCCGCCTCGCACCGACGCATCATCGACCGCGTACTGACCTCGCTCGGCCCCCAGCACTTCGCCCTCACCGTGGCCGGCGACGAGGTGCCCCGCACCAAGCCGTACCCCGACCCGTACCTGGCCGCCGCGGCCGGACTCGGGGTGGACCCGGCCCGGTGCGCCGTCGTGGAGGACACCGCGACCGGGGTCGCCGCCGCCGAGGCGGCGGGCTGCCACGTGGTGGCCGTGCCCTCGGTGGCACCCATCACCCCGGCGGCCCGGCGCACCGTGGTCGACTCGCTGGAAGAGGTCGACCTGGCATTTCTGCGCGGCCTGATGCCACGAATGCACTAGGTGTTCACCGAGCGTGCGGCACCGATAACGCGGTAATTCCGGGAACCGCGTGCCCACGTCAACAGGGGGGCGTGAACGGGGAATTGCGGCCGCTCCGGATGGCTGAATAAGAGCGCTCGCCGCCCCAGGCCGAAGTGTGACGTTCGCCACCTTGCGTGGGGTCGACACGAGGGCGTAGGTGTGCTGTTCCGGGCTTGGCGAACGTTGTCGAGGCGCCTTTGTGTCCTGATTGGTGAAACCCTGCACTAATCCTTCCACTGTCGGGTTTTCGGTGTGTCCGCACCCGGTTTCGCTCCGTGATGAGGTCCCAACTCCACTGGCTGCGAGCCCCCGTGCGGCCGCGGACTAATCTCGTCGCGAGAACATCGGCCACTACCCCCGTGATCCGCCGCGACACCCCTGCATGCCGGATACACGGACCGACAGCTCTGGAGAAACTCGAGCATGAACCGCAAGACTTTGGTGCTGCCGGCCGTCGTGGGCCTGCTCGCGCCGGTGCTCGCCGCCTGCGGCGGGTCCGACGGCGGCAGCGGCGGCGGGGACGCGATCGTCGTCGGCACCACGGACCGGTTCACCGCCTCGGAGGACGCACCCGCGCCCCTCGACCCGGCGTTCGCCTACGACGTCGGCACCTGGAACATCCTGCGTCAGACCACGCAGACCCTGATGATCCAGCCCCGCGGCGACGGTGAACCCGTGCCCGAGGCCGCCGAGAAGTGCGGTTTCACCGACACCGGCAACGAGCGCTACGCGTGCACCCTGCGCGACGGCCTGAAGTTCGCGGGCGGCGACGCCGTCACCGCGGAGGACGTCAAGTACTCCATCGAGCGCGCCCTGTCCATCAAGGCGGACAGCCAGGTGTTCGGTCTGCTCTCGACCGTCGACACCGTCGAGACGCAGGGCGACCGCGAGGTCATCTTCCACCTCAAGACCGCCGACGCCACCTTCCCGTACAAGCTGTCGACCCCGGTCGCCGGCATCGTCAACCCCGACGACTACGAGAAGGGCAAGCTGCGCGAGGGCTTCGCCCTGGACGGCTCCGGCCCGTACACGATGAAGGCCGAGGTCGACGGCGACGAGATGACCAAGGCCGTGTTCACCAAGAACCCCGACTACAAGGGGAGTCTCACGGTGAACAACGACAAGGTCGAGGTCGTGTCGTTCGAGGACGCCGACGCCATGGGCAAGGCGCTCGACCAGGGCGACATCGACGTGATGACCCGTGCGATGACGCCGGACCAGATCCAGAAGCTCTCCAACGCCACGGACTCCGACGTCGACCTGGTCGAGGTGGCCGGTCTCGAGATCCGCTACCTGGGCTTCAACACGGACGCGGCGACGGTGAAGGACAAGGCCGTCCGACAGGCCATGGCCCAGCTCATCAACCGCAGCGAACTCGTCTCCGCGGTCTACGGCTCCCAGGCCGAACCGCTGTACTCGATGGTCCCGGCCAGCATCACCGGCCACTCCAACTCGTTCTTCAACAAGTACGGCGACCCGAGCGCCAACAAGGCCAAGGGCCTGCTGGAGGACGCGGGCGTCGACACGCCCGTCAAGCTCACGATGCACTACACGACGGACCACTACGGTGCCGCGACCAAGCAGGAGTTCGAGCAGCTCCAGAAGCAGCTGAACGACAGCGGCCTCTTCGACGTCGACATCCAGGGCGCTCCCTGGGACAAGTTCCGCCCGGCGGAGCTGAAGGGCGAGTACGACGTCTTCGGCATGGGCTGGTTCCCCGACTTCCCCGACGCCGACAGCTTCATCGCGCCGTTCCTCGACAAGGACAACACCCTCAACTCGCCGTACGCGAACACGCAGATCCGCAACACCCTGATCCCCGAGTCCCGTCGTGAGGCCGACCGGCTCTCCGCCGTGGACAGCCTCAACGAGATCCAGGACATCACCGCCGACGACGTCCCGGTGATCCCGCTGTGGCAGGGCAAGCAGTACGTCGCCGCACGCGACGACATCACCGGCACGGCCTACGTCCTCAACTCCTCCTCCACGCTCCAGGTCTGGGAGCTGGGCCGGGGCGTGAGCGGCTGACGTCCCCGCCGGACACCACGACGAAGGGCGCCCTCCTCCCACGGGAGGAGGGCGCCCTTCGTGCCGGACGGGTGCGCCGCGGGGCGAGCGCCGCGCTCGCACGGGTCAGGTCGCGCACGGACCCGAGCCGGCGAGCGCCGACCCGCCCGCTACTGCGCGCCGGGACGGACCAGACCACTCTCGTACGCGTACACCGCGGCCTGTACGCGGTCGCGCAGGCCCAGCTTGGTCAGCACATGACCCACGTGGGTCTTGACCGTGGTCTCGCTGACGAAGAGGTCGGCGGCGATCTCCGCGTTCGACAGGCCGCGTGACACCAGCTTCAGCACCTCCACCTCGCGCTCGGTGAGGGTGTGCAACGTGTTGGGCACGGGGTCGTCCCCCGAGGGCAGATGCGTGGCGTACTTGTCGAGCAGCCGCCGGGTGATGCTCGGCGCGAGCATCGCCTCGCCGTTCGCCACCACGCGGATGGCCTGCACCAGTTCGTTGGCCGGGGCGTCCTTCAGCAGGAAGCCGCTGGCGCCCGCCTTCAGCGCCTCCACCACGTACTCGTCGAGGTCGAAGGTGGTCAGCACCAGCACCTTCGCAGGGCCGTCCCGCTCGGGGCCGGTGATCTGCCGGGTCGCCTCGACACCGTCCATCCGCGGCATGCGGATGTCCATCAACACCACATCGGGCTGGAGCGCCCGCACCTGGTCGAGAGCCTGGAGGCCGTCTCCGGCCTCGCCGACGACCGCGAGGTCCTGCTCCGCCTCCAGAATCATCCGGAAGCCCGTGCGCAGCAGCGGCTGGTCGTCGACCAGTAGGACGCGGATGGCCACGTAAGTCTCCTTCGCTAGTCCGGCCCCATTCTGCCCTGTCCGCCGTCGCCGGGATCGGCCGCCCTCACGGGCAGCGGATAGGGCGGGGGAGTGCCGCCGAACTCCGGACAGTGCGCCTGGTGGTCGCACCAGCCGCACAGCTTGGTGGGCCGCGGGCGCCAGTCGCCCGTCTCGGTCGCCAGCCTGATGGCCTCCCACAGCGCCAGCAGCTTGCGCTCGACCCGCTCCAGGTCGGCGCGGACCGGATCGTAGGTGAGCACGTCGCCACTGCCGAGGTAGACGAGCTGGAGGCGGCGCGGGACGACCTTCTTCAGCCGCCACACCACCAGCGCGTAGAACTTCATCTGGAACAGGGCGCCTTCGGCGTACTGCGGCCGGGGCGCCTTGCCCGTCTTGTAGTCGACGATCCGCACCTCGCCGGTGGGGGCCACGTCGACCCGGTCGATGATGCCGCGCAGCCGCAGCCCCGAGTCCAGCTCGGTCTCCACGAACAGCTCCCGCTCGGCCGGCTCCAGCCGGCTCGGGTCCTCCAGGGTGAACCAGCGCTCGACGAGTCGCTCGGCCTCGGAGAGCCACCGCGCCAGCCGCTCGCCCTCCGGATCGTCGGCGAACAGCTCCCCGACCTCCGGCCTGCTCTCCCGCAGACGGTCCCACTGACCGGGGACCAGGGCCTTCGCCCGCGGTGCGGTGCGCTCGGTCGCCGGGGCGTCGAAGAGCCGCTCGAGCACCGCGTGCACCAGGGTGCCCCTGGTCGCGGCCTCGCTCGGCTTCTCCGGGAGGCGGTCGATGACCCGGAACCGGTACAGCAGCGGGCACTGCATGAAGTCACCGGCCCGGGAGGGCGAGAGCGAGGAGGGCGCCGAGGCCACAGGGGCGGGCGCGGCCCCGGTGGCGGCCCCGTCCACCACCGCCGAGTCCGCCGCCGTGGCCGCGGGGCCCGACGCCGTCACCGCCGGCCGGGCGCCCTCGCCGGCGTCCGCCGCGACATCCTCGATGCTCGTCTCCATGCCCACAGACCTTACGGCCCGCGACTGACAGTGCCCCCTCCCACGGCCCCGACCCGTGCGACAGAAGGGAAGCACGGGGGTGCCGGAGCGGAACGGGTCACGACGGACGCATACCATCGAGACGAGACCTCCCGTCCGGCAGGCGCGGGAGACGCTTCGAACGAGGGGACACCGTGGACGTGAGCGGCGGGAACGGGCAGCCGCGGTCCGGCAGCGACGAGCCGGCCGAGCCCGAGGCGAGCTCCACGGCCCCGGCCACCGGCTCCGCACGGCCGCAACCCGCGGACTCCGGTCCCCCCGGGGACCGCCCCGGGGCCCGGCCGCCCCGGCCGACGGGCGAGGCCCCCGGCGAACACCCCGGACCGGCCGCCGGGGACCACACCCCGACACCGGGCACGCCGACACCGGGCCCCGGGACACCGGGCACGCCGACACCGGGCCCGGAGACGCGGAACGCGCCGCCACCGGGCCCCGGGACACCGGGCACGCCGACACCCGGCCCGAAGACGCGGAACACGCCGACACCGAGCCCCGGGACACCGGAGCCGCACACACCCGGCCCCGAGACACCGGCCCCCGAGACACCGGCGCCCCGCACACCCGGCGGCGACCGCCCCGCCCATCCGCCCGTGGAGCCGGGCCACAGCCCGTACGACGCCCACCCCGACCGTCCCCGTGCCGACGCCCACACCGGGGGGACCGCGCCGGGACGGCCCCCGCAGCGGCGGCCGGAGCCCGGGGGCGGCCTGCTGATGGGCCGGCCCTTCGGCGTCCCCGTGTACGTCGCGCCCAGCTGGTTCCTGGTCGCCGCCCTGATCACCTGGGTGTTCGGCGGCCAGCTCGACCGCGTCCTCCCCGAGCTGGGCGCCGCCCGCTACCTGGTCTCCCTCTTCTTCGCGGTCGCCTTCTACGCGTCCGTCCTCGTCCACGAGCTGGCGCACACCATCGCCGCGCTCCGCTTCAAGCTCCCGGTCCGCCGCATCCAGCTCCAGTTCTTCGGCGGCGTCTCCGAGATCGAGAAGGAGGCCGAGACCCCCGGCCGCGAGTTCGTCCTGGCCTTCGTCGGCCCACTGCTCTCCCTCGTCCTGGCCGGCGTCTTCTACCTCGCCCTGCTCCCCGTCGAGCCCGGCACCGTCCCCGGCGTGCTGCTGGCAGGCCTGATGATCTCCAACCTCCTCGTGGCCGCGTTCAACCTCCTGCCCGGCCTCCCCCTCGACGGCGGCCGGATGCTCCGCGCCGTCGTCTGGAAGATCACCGGCAAGCCGATGAGCGGCACCGTCGCCGCGGCCTGGGTCGGCCGCGCCCTCGCCATCGCCGTCCTCATCGGGCTTCCGCTGGTCACCAACGCCCTCGGCTCCGGCGCCGTGGACGACGTCGGCATGGACACGGTCATGGACGCCCTGCTCGCCGCCATCCTCGCCGCGATCATCTGGACCGGCGCCGGGAACAGCCTCCGCATGGCCCGCCTGCGCGAGCACCTGCCGGAGCTGCGCGCCCGCGCCCTCACCCGGCGCGCCGTCCCCGTCCCGGCCGACACCCCGCTCTCCGAAGCCCTGCGGCGCGCCAACGCCTCGGGCGCCCGCGCCCTGGTCGTCGTGGACGCCGACGGCATTCCCGTCTCCCTGGTCCGCGAGGCCGCCATCGTCGGCGTGCCCGAGCACCGCCGCCCCTGGGTGCCGGTCAGCGGCCTCGCCCAGGACCTCACCGACGGCATGCGCGTCTCCGCCGAGCTCTCCGGCGAGGAACTCCTGGACGCGCTGCGCGCCAACCCGGCCACCGAGTACCTGGTCGTCGAGGAGACCGGCGAGATCTACGGGGTCCTGTCCGCCGCCGACGTGGAGCGCGCCTTCGTCAAGGCCATGGCCCGCCCCTCCTGACCACCGGCCTCTCCCAGCGGTGGTCGGCGGCCCCGCCCGGTACCGGTAGGCTGGTCACATGTCCGAACCGACCGGTGCCGCCCGCAGGCGCGGGCCCTTCAAGGTCGGGGACCAGGTTCAGCTGACCGACCCCAAGGGCCGCCACTACACGTTCACGCTCGAGGCCGGGAAGAACTTCCACACCCACAAGGGTTCCTTCCCCCACGACGAACTGATCGGTGCTCCCGAGGGCAGCGTTGTCCGCACCACCGGGAACGTCGCCTACCTCGCGCTGCGCCCCCTGCTCCCCGACTACGTCCTGTCCATGCCCCGCGGGGCAGCCGTCGTCTACCCGAAGGACGCGGGGCAGATCCTCTCCTTCGCCGACATCTTCCCCGGCGCACGCGTCGTGGAGGCCGGAGTCGGCTCCGGCTCCCTGAGCAGCTTCCTGCTGCGCGCCATCGGCGACCAGGGCATGCTGCACTCCTACGAGCGCCGCGAAGACTTCGCCGACATCGCCCGGCAGAACGTGGAGCGCTACTTCGGCGGCCCGCACCCCGCCTGGCAGCTCACCGTGGGCGACCTCCAGGACAACCTCTCCGACACCGACGTCGACCGCGTCATCCTGGACATGCTCGCCCCCTGGGAATGCCTGGACGTCGTCAAGAAGGCGCTCGTGCCCGGCGGCATCCTGTGCTGCTACGTGGCGACCACCACCCAGCTCGCCCGGACCGTCGAGTCCATCCGCGAGATCGGCTGCTTCAACGAGCCGACCTCCTGGGAAACGATGATCCGCAACTGGCACGTCGAGGGCCTGGCCGTCCGCCCGGACCACCGGATGATCGGCCACACCGGCTTCCTGCTCACCGCCCGCCGCCTCGCGGACGGCGTCGAGCCGCCCATGCGCCGCCGCCGGCCCGCCAAGGGCGCGTACGGCGAGGACTACGACGGCCCCAACGCCGACGGAGGCGCCGGCCGCTAGAGGCCGGCCAGGAGCGGCCCAGTACCGCCTACAACGCACCAGCGCCGTGGGGGGGGGGGGGGGGGAGGGGGTGGGGGGGGGGGGGGAGGGGGGGGTGCTGGTCTCTCCCCCAAATAAAAAAAGGGGAGGGGGGAAGGGGGAAATAGAAGGGAAAAAAAA
>NZ_JBWKKZ010000008.1:151936-228994 GCF_056430705.1 Streptomyces sp. NPDC045956
TCAGGGGTAGCCCCCCCCCCCCCACTCCCCCCCCCCCCCCCCCCCCCCCCCCCCACCCCCCCCCCATCTGTTGGTGCCCTCCCCCCCCCCCCTCCCCCCCCCCCCCCCCGGCGCCGTCGTCTTGGCCCACCGAGGCGACGCGAACGGGGGCCGGGGCCACGCGGCACGGGACGCACGAAACCCACCGCCGCGCCGGTGGACCGAACCGGACAGGACCCGCGGAACAGCGCAACCCCACCCGGTACCCACCCCACCGTTCCCCCGCACTGTGACGTGTGGCACGATGCTGGCCACACCCGCCGGTACAGCCCTCACAGGAGACACTCCTCGTGCAGCACCCCGCCGTTCCGGACCTGTCGCACACGCACACCCGCCCCATCCACTGGGTCGCCACCGCCACGGCCCTCGCCGGGGTGGTCGCCCTGTCCTCGGTCCTGCAACCCGACGCCGCGACCGCGGCACAGACCGCCGTGCCCGAGAAGAAGAACGCGCCGGCCCACAGCACGCCCCCCGACCCGGCCGCCGTCGCCTTCCCCCTGGAGTGCGGACCGGTCAAGGCGGTGGTGCAGAAGAAGGCCTCCGGCGACCTCGACGGCGACGGCCGACCGGAGACGGTGACCGTCGTCCACTGCGACGCGCCCATGGGCACCCCGCCCGACGGGGTGTACGTCGTCACGCCCGGCGCCGACGACGGCCCGCCCCGCGTCGTCGCCACCCTCGTCGACCCCGGGGACCGACGGACGGTCACCGACTTCACGGTGCGCGCCGGTGTCGTCCGCGCCACGCTCCTCGGCTACTCCTCGGCCGACGTGCCCAGTTGCTGCCCCGACGTCACGCAGGACGTGAAGTGGCAGTGGAAGAACGGCACGTTCGTCCGCGACACGCCGTCCCAGGCGCGCACCGTCTGACCGGCGACCCCGCGACGCAGGGTGCGCCCCGACCGTCGCCGGTCACGCAGCGTGCAGAACGAGTAACGGTTCGGTCACTCTGTGTCTGGGCCGTAGACCTCGACCCTGTCCGAAACGCGACGCACATGGATGCACTCGCCCGGACACTCCTTCACGGAGTCGACCACGTCGGTGAGAAGCGGCAACGGCACGGGCGTTGTCGCCCCCTCGGCCTGGAGAAGCTCGTCGTCCGCGCCCTTGACGTAGGCCAGACCATCGATGTCCAGCTCGAACACCTCGGGCGCGTACTGCGCGCAGATGCCGTCACCGGTACACAGATCCTGGTCGATCCAGACCTCGAGCGCCTCGCCGTGGACTCCGGCCTCCTGCTGCACGCTCATCTCTCCTGCCGTTTGCTGCGTCGAGCCCTTCGGGAATCCGGCCAGCTCTGACGGGTGTTGAACGCTTCGACCCTACCTCCGGCTGGGTTCCATTCACGTTCGGTGGGTATTCCCCTGGCGTGAGGGAGAGCGCAAGGGTGAAGATCGGACACACCCCGACAGTCTTTGTGATCTAGGGGTTTCAATCGACACCCACCCAGGTAGGGTCTGGAAGCGTCCAGCTCCCCTTGGAGGAGGTGAGGACCGTGGCAGCCCACGACGACGACATGAACCGCGGCATCCGCCCGGGACGCGGGTCCGAGGACCCGGCCGGGCAGGTGGCCTACCTTGAGCAGGAGATCGCCGTCCTGCGACGCAAGCTCGCCGAATCTCCGCGGCACACGAGGATCCTCGAAGAGCGGATCGTCGAACTGCAGACCAATCTGGCCGGCGTGTCCGCCCAGAACGAGCGACTCGCCGGTACGCTCCGCGAGGCCCGCGACCAGATCGTGGCCCTCAAGGAGGAGGTCGACCGGCTGGCCCAGCCACCGGCGGGCTTCGGCGTCTTCCTGCAGGCCAACGAGGACGGCACCGCCGACATCTTCACCGGCGGCCGCAAACTCCGGGTGAACGTCAGCCCGAGCGTCGAGCTCGAGGAGCTCCGACGCGGCCAGGAAGTGATGCTCAACGAAGCTCTCAACGTGGTCGAGGCCATGGAGTACGAGAGCGTCGGTGACATCGTCACCCTCAAGGAGATCCTCGAGGACGGCGAGCGGGCCCTCGTGCTCGGTCACACCGACGAGGAGAGGGTGGTGCGGCTCGCCGAGCCGCTGCGGGGCATCACCATCCGCCCCGGCGACGCCCTCCTGCTCGAACCCCGCTCCGGCTACGTCTACGAGGTCGTGCCCAAGAGCGAGGTCGAGGAACTCGTCCTCGAAGAAGTCCCCGACATCGGCTACGAGCAGATCGGCGGCCTCGGCGGACAGATCGAGATGATCCGCGACGCCGTCGAGCTCCCCTACCTCTACCCCGACCTCTTCAAGGAGCACGAGCTGCGCCCGCCCAAGGGCGTCCTGCTCTACGGGCCCCCCGGATGCGGCAAGACACTCATCGCCAAGGCGGTCGCCAACTCACTGGCCAAGAAGGTCGCCGAGGTGACCGGCCAGGCCGCCGGCAAGAGCTTCTTCCTCAACATCAAGGGCCCGGAGCTTCTCAACAAGTACGTCGGTGAGACCGAGCGGCAGATCCGCCTGGTCTTCCAACGGGCCCGTGAGAAGGCCAGCGAGGGCACCCCCGTCATCGTCTTCTTCGACGAGATGGAGTCCCTCTTCCGCACCCGCGGCTCCGGTGTCAGCTCGGACGTGGAGAACACCATCGTCCCGCAGCTGCTGGCCGAGATCGACGGTGTGGAAGGCCTGCAGAACGTGGTCGTGATCGGAGCCTCCAACCGCGAGGACATGATCGACCCCGCCATCCTGCGGCCCGGCCGGCTCGACGTGAAGATCAAGATCGAACGTCCGGACGCCGAGGCGGCCAAGGACATCTTCGGCAAGTACCTCACCGAGCGCCTCCCGCTCCACGTCGACGACCTCTCGGAACACGAGAAGGACAAGGCGGCCACCGTCCAGAGCATGATCCAGACGGCGGTGGAACACATGTACACCGAATCCGAGGAGAACCGCTTCCTGGAAGTCACCTACGCCAACGGTGACAAGGAAGTCCTCTACTTCAAGGACTTCAATTCCGGCGCCATGATCGAGAACATCGTGGGCCGTGCCAAGAAGATGGCGATCAAGGACTTCCTCGACAAGAACCAGAAGGGCCTCCGCGTCTCCCACCTCCTCCAGGCCTGCGTGGACGAGTTCAAGGAGAACGAGGACCTGCCCAACACCACCAACCCGGACGACTGGGCCCGCATCTCCGGAAAGAAGGGCGAGCGGATCGTGTACATCCGTACGCTCGTCACCGGAAAGCAGGGCGCGGACACCGGACGCTCCATCGACACGGTGGCGAACACCGGTCAATACCTCTAAAAGGCGGGGCGGCTGCGGGTGCCCTCACCGGGTACCCGCAGCCGACTGTTTTCCGGAGCCCCGACTGGAGCAAGGCAATGCCGCAAATGATCTCCCCACCAGCGCAAAGGCGTTCTAGGCTCTTCCGTACCGCCGAGTCGCGCAGTGCGGGGACGGGCACCGCACACGCATCGGAGCGCCAGCGGTACGCGAGCGGCACCCAGGACGGGCGCCGCCGGGCAAGGAGGGCCGCATGACCGTACGGCGAGTAATGGGCATCGAGACGGAGTACGGGATCTCCGTCCCCGGCCACCCGAACGCCAATGCCATGCTCACCTCGTCCCAGATCGTCAACGCCTACGCGGCGGCGATGCACCGGGCCCGCCGGGCCCGCTGGGACTTCGAGGAGGAGAACCCGCTGCGGGACGCGCGAGGCTTCGACCTCGCCCGCGAGGCCGCCGACTCCAGCCAGCTCACCGACGAGGACATCGGCCTGGCCAACGTCATCCTCACCAACGGGGCACGGCTCTACGTCGACCACGCCCACCCCGAGTACAGCGCTCCGGAGGTCACCAACCCGCGCGACGCCGTGCTGTGGGACAAGGCCGGCGAGCGGATCATGGCCGAGGCCGCCGAGCGCGCGGCCCAGCTTCCCGGCGCACAACCGATCCACCTCTACAAGAACAACACCGACAACAAGGGCGCCTCCTACGGCACGCACGAGAACTACCTGATGAAGCGGGAGACCGCCTTCTCGGACATCGTGCGCCACCTGACGCCCTTCTTCGTCTCCCGCCAGGTCTTCACCGGAGCCGGCCGCGTCGGCATCGGCCAGGACGGGCACGAGCACGGCTTCCAGCTCAGTCAGCGCGCGGACTACTTCGAGGTCGAGGTCGGCCTGGAGACGACGCTGAAGCGGCCCATCATCAACACCCGCGACGAGCCGCACGCGGACGCCGAGAAGTACCGGCGCCTCCATGTGATCATCGGCGACGCGAACCTGTCGGAGATCTCGACCTATCTGAAGCTGGGCACGACCGCGCTCGTGCTCTCGATGATCGAGGACGGCTTCATCGCCGTCGACCTGGCCGTCGACCAGCCGGTGCGGACGCTGCACCAGGTCTCGCACGACCCGACGCTGAAGCGCCTGGTCACGCTGCGCAGCGGCCGGACGCTGACCGCGGTCCAGCTCCAGATGGAGTACTACGAGCTGGCCCGCAAGTACGTCGAGGATCGCTACGGCGCGGATGCCGACGACCAGACCAAGGACGTCCTGGGCCGCTGGGAGGACACCCTCAACCGGCTCGAGAACAACCCGATGAGCCTGGCCGGCGAACTGGACTGGGTCGCCAAGCGCGAGCTCATGGAGGGCTACCGGCGCCGCGACGACCTGGACTGGGACGCGGCCCGCCTGCACCTCGTGGACCTCCAGTACGCCGACGTACGGCCCGACAAGGGTCTCTACAACCGCCTGGTGGACCGCGGGCGCATCAAGCGGCTGCTGGACGAGTCGGAGGTCGAGCGGGCCCGTACGAAGCCGCCGGAGGACACGCGCGCCTACTTCCGCGGACGCTGCCTGGAGCAGTACGCGGACGACGTCGCGGCGGCTTCCTGGGACTCGGTGATCTTCGATCTGCCGGGCCGGGACTCGCTCCAGCGGGTGCCAACCCTGGAACCGCTTCGCGGAACGCGTAATCACGTCAAGGAGCTCCTGGACCGCTGCCGGACCGCGGAAGACCTGGTCAAGGTCCTGGCCGGCCAATAGGCGCGGCGAGCGGGTACACGGAGGAGACCGCCGGGCAGGGTGGAAAGCCACCCGGTCCGGGAACCATCGAGATGGCCCCCGTTCGTTGGAGAAACGCGGGGCCGATGTCGGACCCGGCTTGTAGGGTCTGATCTTGACCGAGCAACTGTGTCGGGCGAACCGAGCGGGGTGAGGGTTATGGCGACCAAGGACACCGGCGGCGGGCAGCAGAAGGCCACGCGTTCCACCGAGGAGGTCGAGGAGCAGGCGCAGGACGCGCAGGCATCGGAGGACCTCAAGGAACGCCAGGAAAAGCTGAACGACGATGTGGACTCCGTCCTCGACGAAATCGATGATGTACTCGAAGAGAATGCTGAGGATTTCGTGAGGTCGTTCGTGCAGAAGGGTGGGGAATGAGGTGATTTCACCTTCGAAGTGAAGGTGAAATCGGGGGCGGATGAGTGATTGAAGAAGTGGCGGTGAAGCGCTGCTCGCGGTGTAAGCAACACTTGCCGCGGGCGGCGTTCGCCAGCAACAAGTCCGTGTTCGATGGTCTCCAGGCGTACTGCCGAGAGTGCTCCGCCGAGTACTACCGGCGGCGTCAGGAGGCCAAGGGCAAGAAGGTGCGCGTCAAGGTTCCCGTCCCCCCGGGGCACAAGCGATGTCCGCAGTGCAGCGAGATAAAGCCGCACGCCGAGTGGGAGCGAAACAAGACCACCTCCGACGGTTGGTCGAGTTACTGCCGTGAGTGTCGTGCGGAACGCAACCGGGCGAGCTACTTCAAGCGCAAGTACAACCTCACCGAAGCTGAGCGCGATCAGTTGGTCGCCGACCAGGGCGGCGTCTGCTGCATATGTCTTGCGGCTCCCGCCGCACATGTGGATCACTGCCACGAGACGGGTAGGGTCCGTGGCGTACTGTGCTTCAGCTGCAACGCAGCGCTGGGGCAGTTCAAGGATCGGCCCGATGCCATAAGGCGGGCTGCCGCTTACGTGGAAGGAATCGCGTGGAAGCCAACACTCGTAGCACCGGGCGTCTACCAGCTGCCTTCCTGACGCCCGGATCCGCCTCCTTCATGGATTTCCTCGGTGAGCACCAGCCGGAGCTGCTCCCGGGCAACCGGCAGCTGCCGCCGGTGCAGGGGGTCGTCGAGGCGCCGCACGGCACGACGATCGTGGCGGTGACGTTCCCGGGCGGTGTCGTCCTGGCCGGTGACCGCCGGGCCACGATGGGCAACATGATCGCCCAGCGCGACATCGAGAAGGTCTTCCCGGCCGACGAGTACTCCGCGGTGGGTATCGCGGGTACGGCGGGTCTGGCGGTGGAGATGGTGAAGCTGTTCCAGCTGGAGCTGGAGCACTTCGAGAAGGTCGAGGGTGCGCAGCTGTCGCTGGAGGGCAAGGCGAACCGGCTGTCCACGATGATCCGCTCGAACCTGGGCATGGCGATGCAGGGGCTGGCGGTGGTGCCGCTGTTCGCCGGGTACGACGTGGACCGCGGCCGGGGGCGCATCTTCTCGTACGACGTGACGGGTGGGCGTTCCGAGGAGCAGAGCTACGCGACCACCGGGTCGGGGTCGATCTTCGCCCGAGGGGCGATGAAGAAGCTGTTCCGTGAGGACCTGACCGAGGAGCAGGCCACCACTCTCGTGGTCCAGGCGCTGTACGACGCGGCAGACGACGACTCGGCGACCGGTGGTCCCGATGTCGCCCGCCGGATCTACCCGATCATCACTGTGATCACCGAGGACGGTTTCCGCCGGCTCGGCGACGACGAGGCCGCGGAGCTGGCCCGGTCGGTGCTGGAGCGGCGGCTGGAGCAGCCCGACGGTCCGCGGGCCGCGCTGCTGTAGCGGGCGCGGTCGGTCGTGTTGTCAGGTGGTGCGGTGACTTCTTCAGAAAGGGATGGATAACCGGTGTCGACGCCGTTCTATGTCTCACCCCAGCAGGCGATGGCCGACCGGGCGGAGTACGCCCGCAAGGGCATCGCCCGTGGTCGCAGCCTGGTCGTGCTGCAGTACGCCGACGGCATCGTGTTCGTCGGCGAGAACCCGTCCCGTGCGCTGCACAAGTTCAGCGAGATCTACGACCGGATCGGTTTCGCGGCCGCCGGCAAGTACAACGAGTACGAGAACCTGCGGATCGGCGGCGTGCGCTATGCCGATCTGCGCGGTTACACGTACGACCGCGATGACGTGACGGCACGGGGCCTGGCCAACGTGTACGCCCAGACGCTGGGCACCATCTTCTCCAGCCAGGCGGAGAAGCCGTACGAGGTGGAGTTGGTGGTCGCGGAGGTCGGCGAGAGTGCCGACGGCGATCAGATCTACCGGCTGCCGCACGACGGCTCGATCGTGGACGAGCACGGCTCGGTCGCGGTCGGTGGCAACGCCGAGCAGATCAGTGGCTACCTGGATCAGCGGCACCGTGATGACATGACGCTGGCCGAGGCGCTGAAGCTCGCGGTCCAGGCGCTGTCCCGGGACACCAATGGCAGCGAGCGGGAGATCCCGGCGGAGCGGCTGGAGGTGGCGGTGCTGGACCGTACCCGTCCGCAGAAGCGGAAGTTCAAGCGCATCGTGGGCGGTCAGCTCTCGCGGCTGCTGGATGCGGGGGCGGGTGCCGAGGACCTGGCTCTGCCGGACGAGGACGAGAGCGGGGACGAGGGCGAGAAGTAGCGGGCTGCCGCTGCGCGAGACCTTTCGAGCGGCGCCGGGTGCCATGGGCCCCGGCGCCGCTCAGTTCTTCTCCGGTGGCGGTGCCGTGGAGCCCCGTACCACCAGGTGCACCGGGATGTCCCCCTCCTCGGGGGTGTGGCCTTCCATCACCGCCAGCAGGGCCCGCATTCCGCGCTCGCCGAACAGCTCGGCGTCCAGGCGGACGGTGGTCAGCTCGGGGTCGACGGCGGTGGCCAGGCCGAGGTCGTCCAGGCCGGTGATCGAGAGGTCGTCGGGGACGCGTAGTCCGGCACGCCGGGCTGCCTTGTAGGCGCCGACGGCCAGTTTGTCGTCGTCGCAGACGAGCGCCGTGGGCCGGGGGCCCGGCGTCGTCAGAGCGGCCTGCGTGGCGGCCAGGGCGCCCTCGATGGAGATGGGGGCGTGCGCGGTGCGGAGTTCGGTGCCGGTGACGGTGGACAGGCGTGCGGCCAGTTCCCGGGCGCGGATCTCGAAGGTCCAGGACGGTACGTCGGCCGCCAGGTGGAGGAAGCGGCGGTGCCCGAGGGACACCAGGTGTTCGGTGACCTGGCGGATGCCGTCGGCGATGTCCAGGTTGACGGTCGCGGCCCCCAGGCTGCCCTGCGGGTCGCTGTCCAGCATCACCAGCGGCAGTTGGTCGCCGCGGATCGCGGTGAGCGCGTCGGCCGCCATGGACGAGGCGATGACGCCGTCCAGGGCCGCCGGGGCGGAGGCGAAGGGGTCCCTGGCCGGGCCCACGCCTTCGGGGGAGGGGTAGAGCACCACGCCGAAGCCGTGTTCGGCGGCGACCCGTGCGGCGCCCGTGTAGACCTCCGCGAAGAACTCCGTGGTGAGTGCGGGGACGACCAGGAGGACGGTGCGGGTGCGGCCGAGGCGGAGGTTGCGGGCGGCGAGGTTGGGGCGGTAGCCCAGTTCGGCGGCGGCCTCGCGGACGCGCTGGGCGGTGGGTTCGGAGACGCGGCCGCGCCACTTGTCGCCGAGCACCAGGGAGACCGCGGCCTGGGAGACGCCCGCGGCCTGGGCGACGTCCCGGCTGGTCGGGCGGGTGCTGCCTCGTGCCACCGTGCGCCTGCGCTTTCGTGTGGACTGGTTCGTCTGGACTTGTTCGTCTGGACTCGTGGACAGGCGACATGGTACGTATGGCACAGGTAGTTATACGTAAAACCTGCTTGGGGCAGGGCCTCGCGGGTTCCTGGGAAGGGGGGCGGCCGTGGTCGCCGGTTACCTGGACATCCTCCGGGCGCGGCACGCCGTGCGGCTGCTCGTCGGCACGCTGGTGGGGCGGCTGCCCAACGCCACCGCGGCGATCGCGATCGTGCTGTTCGTGCGGGCCGAGGGCGGCACGTACAGCCTCGCGGGAGCACTGGCCGCCGTGTACGGGGTGGCCAACGCCGTCGGCCAGCCCGTGCTGGGGCGGCTGGTGGACCTGCACGGGCAGCCGCGGGTGCAGTTGCCGGCCGCCGTGGTCTCGGGTCTCGCCATGGGGGTGTTCGCCTTCGTCGGTACCGGGACGGCCTGGCTCGCCTGTGCGGCGGTCGGGGTGTCGGGGCTGTTCACACCGCCGCTGGAGGGCGGGCTGCGGGCGCTGTGGCCCAGCGTGCTCGGCAAGGAGGGCCAGGTGCACACGGCGTACGCCATGGACGCCATCGCGCAGGAGGTCATGTTCACCGTCGGGCCGCTGCTGGTGACGGTGTGCGTGTCGCTGTGGTCGCCGCTGGTGGCCCTGCTCGTGCTGAACGCGGTGGGTGTGCTCGGCGCGCTGTCCGTGGTGGTCTCGCCGCCTTCGCGCGCGTGGCGGTCGGCGCCGCGCGAGGCGCACTGGCTGGGCGCGTTGCGCTCGTCCGGGTTGCTGGCGCTGCTGGGTGCCTTCCTGTTCGTCGGGATGGCGCTGGGGTCCATCACGGTGGCTTCGGTGTCCTATGCGGACACGCACGGCGGGGACGCGGTCTACGGCTGGCTGATGGCCGCGCTGGGGCTCGGCGCGCTCGTGGGCGGGGCGGTGTACGGGGCCCGGCAGTGGACCGGTGACCCGGCGCGGCGACTGCGGGTGCTGGTGGCGCTGCTGGCGGTGTGTTACCTGCCGCTGCTGCTGATGCCCGGCGCGGTCGCCATGGTGCTGCTCACGGTGGTCGCCGGTGTCTTCCTCGCGCCGTGCATCGCCTGCGCGTTCGTCCTGGTCGACCGGCACGCGCCGCGGGGCACGGTGACGGAGGCCTTCTCCTGGCTGGTGACGACCTTCACCGTGGGCGCGTCGGTGGGGACGGGCCTCGCGGGGCCGGTGGTCGAGCACGGCGGGGCGGTGTGGGGCTTCGCCCTGCCCGGGGCGGCCGGGGTCGTCTCGCTGCTCGTCCTGGCGTGCACCGGGCGGGTCCTCGCAGTTCCCGCCCGGCAGGCGGTGGTTGCGGCTTCATCGGAAAATGATCCAAACCGTGCCGTCGAACCCCGTTTCAGTTCGGGTCATCAGGCGTAATGTTCAGTCATGGACCGCCGCATTTTCGGGCTGGAGAACGAGTACGGCGTCACGTGCACGTTCAGGGGACAGCGCCGCCTGTCGCCTGACGAGGTGGCGCGGTACCTCTTCCGCCGTGTCGTGTCATGGGGCCGCAGCAGCAATGTCTTCCTGCGCAACGGCGCCCGCCTCTATCTCGACGTGGGATCGCATCCGGAATACGCCACACCCGAATGTGACAACGTGATCGAGCTCGTCACCCACGACAAAGCGGGCGAGCGCATTCTCGAAGGACTCCTGGTGGACGCCGAACGACGCCTGCACGAGGAGGGAATCGCGGGCGACGTCTACCTCTTCAAGAACAACACCGACTCCGCGGGAAACTCCTACGGATGCCACGAGAACTACCTGGTGGCCCGGCACGGGGAGTTTTCCCGCCTCGCGGACATCCTCATTCCGTTCCTGGTGACCAGGCAGCTGCTGTGCGGGGCCGGCAAGGTGCTGCAGACGCCGCGCGGTGCGGTGTACTGCGTCAGCCAGCGGGCCGAGCACATCTGGGAGGGCGTCTCCTCCGCGACCACCCGCTCCCGTCCGATCATCAACACCCGCGACGAGCCGCACGCGGACGCCGAGCGCTACCGGCGGCTGCACGTCATCGTGGGTGACTCCAACATGTCCGAGACGACCATGCTGCTCAAGGTCGGCGCCACCGACCTGGTGCTGCGCATGATCGAGGCGGGCACGGTGATGCGCGACCTGACCCTGGAGAACCCGATCCGGGCGATCCGCGAGGTCAGCCATGACATCACCGGCCGGCGCAAGGTGCGCCTGGCCAGCGGCCGGGAGGCGTCGGCGCTGGAGGTGCAGCGGGAGTACTACGAGAAGGCCGTGGACTTCTGCGAGCGCCGCGGCATCCGGACCGGCACCGTCGAGCGGGTGCTGGAGCTGTGGGGCCGCACGCTGGACGCGATCGAGGCCGAGGACCTCGACCGCATCGGCACCGAGATCGACTGGGTCATGAAGTACAAGCTCCTGGAGCGGTACCGGGCCAAGCACAACATGACCATGTCGCACCCCCGGGTGGCGCAGATAGACCTCGCCTACCACGACATCCACCGGCGTCGTGGGCTGTACTACCTGCTCGAGAAGAAGGGCCAGGCGGCCCGGGTCGCCAACGACTTGAAGATCTTCGAGGGCAAGTCGGTCCCGCCGCAGACCACTCGGGCCCGGCTGCGCGGCGACTTCATCCGGCGGGCCCAGGAGCAGCGCCGGGACTTCACCGTCGACTGGGTCCACCTCAAGCTCAACGACCAGGCGCAGCGCACCGTGTTGTGCAAGGACCCGTTCCGCTCCGTGGACGACCGGGTGGAGAAGCTGATCGCCGGGATGTAGGCCGGACGAGGGCGAGGCGGGCACCCCGCGGGAGCCAGCGGAACGCCACACGGGCACCGTACGTTAACCGTACGGTGCCCTTCTCGCGTCGTAGAGTTGCGCGCACCCCGTCCCGCAGGATCGACCCGACACCGATTACGAGGCCCCCACCGTGCGCCGACGCTCACTCCTCATCGCCGTCCCCGCCGGACTGGTCACACTCGCCGCGTGCGGCGACGACGACTCCGGTTCGAGCAGCACCGGCGAGAGCGCCTCGCCCGAGGCCTCGGGCACGTCGGCACCACCGTCCCCGAAGATCGTCGACGGCCCGCTGCCGGCGATCACCGCGGGCACGAAGTTCGGCGAGAAGCCGATCGTGGCCAAGGGCAGCGGCGACCCCTCCAAGGACCTCGCGGTGAAGACCGTCATCGCCGGCGGCGGCAAGGCGGTCGCCGAGAACGACTTCGTGATCGCCAACTACCTCGGCCAGATCTGGAGCAGCGCCAAGGTCTTCGACAACTCCTACGACCGCAAGACGCCGCTGGTCATCCAGCTCGCCCAGGGCAGCATCATCGAGGGCTGGCGGTACGCGCTCGCGGGCCGGAAGACCGGCAGCCGGGTCCAGTTCTCCGTGCCCCCCACCTGGGGTTACGGCCAGCAGGGCAACGAGGAGGCGGGCATCAAGGGCACCGACACCCTGGTGTTCGTGGTCGACGTCCAGGACACCTTCAACGCCAACAGCTCCGCCAAGGGCGAGAAGGTCCCCCAGGACGACGCGGCCCTGCCCCAGGTGGGCACCAACACCGACGGCAAGGCGCCCTCGATCGAGGTGCCCAAGGCCGACGCGCCGAAGAAGCTCGTGGCCGAGTACGTCCTGGAGGGCGACGGACCCGAGGTCGGCGCCCAGGACAGTGTGCTCGTGCAGTACAAGGGTGTGGTGTGGGACGGCGGCAAGGAGTTCGACTCCACGTACGCCAGGAAGCAGCTGACGTCGTTCTCGCTCCAGCAGGTCGTCAAGGGCTGGTCGCAGGGTCTGACCGGCAAGAAGGTCGGCAGCCGCGTTCTCATCGTCATCCCGCCGGACCTGGGGTACGGCGACAACCCGCCGCAGGGCAGCGGCATCGAGAAGGACTCCACGCTGGTCTTCTCCGTCGACATCCTGGCGAAGATGTGACCCCTCGGTGATGTAAGACTTGGCCCGTTGCCTTTCCGTACACAAGCAGGAGCTGAACACGTGAGCATCGACAAGCCCGAGGTCGACTTCCCGGGCGGCGAGCCGCCGGCGGACCTCGAGATCAAGGACATCTGGGAGGGCGACGGCCCGGTGGCCGAGGCCGGTCAGACCGTGACCGTCCACTACGTGGGCGTGACCTTCAGCACGGGCGAGGAGTTCGACGCCAGCTGGAACCGCGGTGCGCCGTTCCGCTTCCCGCTCGGCGGCGGCCGTGTCATCGCGGGCTGGGACAAGGGCGTGCAGGGCATGAAGGTCGGCGGGCGCCGCCAGCTGACCATCCCGGCGCACCTCGCCTACGGCGACCAGAGCCCGACCCCGGCGATCCCGCCCGGCTCGACGCTGATCTTCGTGGTCGATCTGCTCGGAGTCTGATCCACGTCCGAACGGACGGTGATCAGAGCCGGTCATCAAGGGTCCATGCCTGCTCGGGCATGGGCCCTCGGCTTTTGCCGCGCCGCTCCGGGGCGGTACGGTCATCCGTCGTAAGCACCATAGGGAGAAGGGCGTCGATGGCCATTGCCAAGGCCGAGCGGCTGATGAACCTGGCGCTGTGTCTGCTCGGGACGCGGCGGCCCCTCAGCAAGCGTGAGCTGCGTGACTCCATCGAGGCTTACGTCGAGGCGTCCCGGTCGGGCCAGGGCACGGCGGGTTCCGACGACTCCTTCAACCGCATGTTCGAGCGGGACAAGGACGACCTGCGGGAGCTGGGGCTCGTCATCGAGACCGTCGAGAGCCTCGACGGCGAGGTCGGCTATCTGGCCCGCCGCGACAGCAACCGCCTGCCGCCCATCACCCTGGACGCCGAGGAGGCCGCCGCGCTCGGTCTGGCCGCCAAGGTGTGGCAGCAGGCCAGGCTGGCCGGCGCCGCGAGCGGCGCGTTGCAGAAGCTGCGCGCGGCCGGGCTGCCCGAGGACGTCGACCCGTACGAGGCGCACAGCGCGCTGGAGCCGCGCATCCCGGTGCACGAGGCCGCCTTCGAGCCGCTGATGCTGGCCTGTCGGGACCGCCGTCCGGTCGTCTTCGACTACCGCAAGGCCAACGCGGCCCAGCCCGAGGTCCGGCACGTGGAGCCCTGGGCGCTGGAGTGCTGGCGCGGTCACTGGTATCTGGCCGGGTTCGACAGCGACCGCGGCGCCGAGCGGGTCTTCCGGCTGTCCCGGATCACCGGCAAGGTCCGTTCGCGCGGCGCGCGGTTCACCGCCCCCGTGCCCGACGTCGTCACCGTCCGGGAGACGGTCGCGAGCTGGGCGGGGGAGACCGCCGACCGCTCCGCGCGGATCCGGCTGCGCGCGGGCGCGGGCTACCCCCTTCGGGCGAAGGCCACGGCGGTGCGGGAACTCGGCGACGGCTGGGACGAGTTGGAGATCCCGTACGGGCACGGTCTGGACGCCTGGCTGGTGGAGTTCGGGCCGGACGTGGTGGTGCTGGAGCCCGCGGAGTTGCGCGCGGACGTGGTGGACCGGCTGCGTGCCGTGGCCAAGGGCTGAGGGGGAGCGGACAACACAGTGGCAGGCAAACCGGTCAGGCCCGTGAACGCCATCGACCAGACCCGACGGATGCTGTCTTTGGTGACGTATCTGCGGGAGCGCCCCGGCGCCCGCGTCGAGGACGTCGCGCGCGCCTTCGGCATCACCGAGGACGAGCTGGTCTCCGACCTCGACGTGCTGCCCATGTGCGGCACCAGTTTCCGCGGCGGTGACCTGCTGGACATCGACACCGACGGCGAGCGCATCTGGTGGCACAACCCCGCCGCCCTCGGGGCGGACGCCGCCGAGCCGCTGCGGCTGGCCGCGGACGAGGCCACCGCGCTGCTCGTCGCGGCCCGGGCGGTGACGACCCTGCCCGGCCTGCGCGAGAGCGACCGGCAGGCGCTGCTGCGGGCGACCGCCAAGGTGGAGACCTCGGCCGGTGAGGCCGCGGGCGCCAGCTCGCGGCTGTCCGTCACCTTCGAGTCCGAGGGTGGTGTCTTCGCCGACGTGGACCGGGCGATCTCCGAGCGCCGCCGGTTGTGGATCCGCTACTACTCACCGGCGCGCGACGAGCTGACCGAGCGTGAGATCGACCCGATCCGGCTGGTCAGTGTGGGGCACACCTACGTGGAGGCCTGGTGCCGCCGGTCCGAGGCCCGGCGTACCTTCCGGCTCGACCGGGTCGCCGAGATCCGCATCCTGGACGAGCCGTCCGCGCCGCCCGAGGTGGAGCTGCGGGACCTCTCCGAAGGCCTGGTGCAGCCCGCCGCGGAGGACCCGGAGGTCGTGGTGGAGGTCGGCCCCGGCGGGCGCTGGGTCGCCGAGTACTACCCCCACGACAGTGCGGAGGAGCTGGCCGACGGCGGACTGCGCATCACCCTGCGCACCCCCGACCCGGCGTCCCTGCGGCGGCTGGCGCTGCGGCTCGGGCGCGAGGGGCGGATCGTCTCCCCGCCCGAGCTGGCCGACAGTGCCCGGCGGGTGGCCCGCGAGGCGCTGGCGGCGTACGACGGGATCGAGGCGGCCGGGGTGCACGACGGACCGGGGGCCGGGGACCACGACAGGCAGGAGCGAGCGCTGTGAGCGAGTCCGCTGGGCCGGCGGTGCCGGGTATCACGGCGGCGTCCGCCTTCGCCGGTATGCGGCGGGTGTCCCCGGTCGTGTTCAAGGCGGGCTGCCCCGACTGCCGCGGCCGTTTCGAACTCGCCGCGAGCGCCCTGCGCCTCGCCATCGGCGCCACGAGCCGCACCACCTTCTACTC
Organism: Streptomyces sp. NPDC045956; assembly: GCF_056430705.1. Lineage (NCBI taxonomy): Bacteria > Bacillati > Actinomycetota > Actinomycetes > Kitasatosporales > Streptomycetaceae > Streptomyces > Streptomyces sp. NPDC045956. Next base: position 167,439 of record NZ_JBWKKZ010000008.1, read on the forward strand.
GTTCACGTGCCCCGAGTGCGGCTCCTCGGTCCGCAAGCCGGCGGGGGAGCGGGTCGTGGAACTGCTGACGGGCGGCGGGGTCAGGACCCTGCGACTGCATCCCAGGGTCTAGCGGCTCCGGTACCGGCGTTTCGGGACCCGAGGCGCGACGGTCTAGGCTCGACTCCATGTTCTGGCCGATGTTCGCGGTTGCCGTGGGTTTCCTGGGTCTCGCCGTTCTCGCGGTGCTCGCCGTGCAGGTGTTCGTGGAGGCGGAGCGCCTGGGACGGCAGGTGACCGACTCGGCCCGCCGGATCGGACGGGCCGCCGACGACCTGGAGCGCGCGACCGAGAGTGCCGCCCGCGCCGTGGACGCGCTGTGAGGCGCTGAGCGCCGGCGAGGACCCGCGGGGGTGGCCGGACGGACGCGTGCGCGTCGCGTTTCGGGGCACTTCGCCCTGTCACCCCACAGGTACCGGGAGGTACGCTGCTGGTCGCGGTCCGGAAAACGAGGCCCGGCCGCGGACGGGAGTACGCACGGGGATTGCCTCACGTTTACCCCGGAGCGTTACGATCGCTGCACAAGGCGATCGATCGGACGTATGTCCGACCGGTCGGACAGCACCCCCACCCAGCCGCCTCGGTGAGAAGGTAAAGACTTATGTTCGGAAGGCTCGGCGCCCCCGAGATCATTCTCATCCTCGTCGTCATCATCCTGCTGTTCGGCGCGAAGAAGCTTCCGGACATGGCGCGGTCGCTCGGCAAGTCGGCGCGCATCCTCAAGAGCGAGGCCAAGGCGATGAAGAGCGAGGGCAAGTCCGACGACGCCGCCCCCGCCGACCCGCCCACCCCCGAGCAGGCCGCGGCACAGCGCACCATCCAGGCCGCCCCCGGCGACGTGACCAGCTCCCGGCCGGTCACCGAGCCGACGGACACGACCAAGCGCTGACACAGGGCCGGTGACCTCCGGCCCGCCGCACGAGATGGGATCGTGGGTTGCTGAAGTCTGCCCGCACCACCAAGGAGAGGGACCCCGAGGGGCGGATGCCCCTCGCGGAGCACCTTCGTGAGCTCCGCAACCGGCTCGCGAAGGCGCTGCTGGCCATCGTCGCCGTCACCGTCGTCGCCGCCTTCTTCTACAACGACATCATCAACTTCTTCACCGACCCGGTCCTCGACTCGGTCGGCTGCACGAAGACCTTCGAAGAGCTGGCCAGGTCGTCGGCCGACTCCGAGCCGTGCGCGCAGATCACCATCAACGGTCTGCTGGGCCCCTTCACACTGGCGCTGAAGGTGTCCCTGATGGCCGGCGTCGTCCTGGCCTCGCCGGTCTGGCTCTACCAGCTCTGGGCGTTCGTCGCCCCGGGCCTGCACAGGAGCGAGAAGAAGTACGCCTACGCCTTCGTGGCCACGGGCGCCCCGCTCTTCCTCTTCGGCGCCTACTTCGCCTACGTGGTGCTGCCCACCACCGCGAAGGTGCTGATCGAGTTCACGCCGTTCGGTGTCGACAACCTCCTCCCGCTGGACGACCTGCTCGACCTCGTCACGCGCATGGTGGTCGTCTTCGGCCTCTCCTTCGAGCTGCCGCTGCTGCTGGTGATGCTCAACTTCACCGGCGTGCTGACCGGCAAGCGCATGGTCGGCTGGTGGCGCGGCATGATCATGGGCATCACGCTGTTCGCCGCCATCGCCACGCCCAGCACGGACCCGCTGACCATGATCGCGCTGGCCGGGCCGATCTGGGTCCTGTACTTCGTCGCGGTCGCCGTCTCGCTGCTGAACGACCGCCGCAGGGCCCGCCGCGAGGCGCTGGAGCCCGACGACGACGAGGCCTCCGAGCTGGACCTCACCCCCGAGGCGATCGGTGAGATCGAGCCCGTGACCACGGCCCGCGCACTGCCCGAGCAGACGACGAAGGACCGGGTCAACGGCTACGACGACGTGACCTGAGGCACACCGGGGCGGTGACGGCGCGCGTCGCCGCCCCGCGGCACGGCCTGCGGAATCTCCCCCGGAACCCCTCACAGGACCGATCCCGATAATGATCGTCCTGTTGTCAGTGCGGCCCGGTACGCTCGAAAGCACGATGACAGAGGATCTCTCTCCGGCCGAGCGGTATGCGGCAGCCCGTCAGCGGGCCGCCGAGCAGGCCACCGCGCTCGCTGCTTTCCGCGAGATGTACGACTTCGGCCTCGACCCCTTCCAGATCGAGGCCTGCCAGGCGCTCGAGGCGGGCAAGGGCGTGCTGGTGGCCGCGCCCACCGGCTCCGGCAAGACGATCGTCGGCGAGTTCGCCGTCCACCTCGCCCTGGAGCAGGGCAAGAAGTGCTTCTACACGACACCCATCAAGGCCCTGTCGAACCAGAAGTACGCCGACCTGTGCCGCCGCTACGGAGCGGACCGCGTGGGCCTGCTCACCGGCGACAACAGCGTGAACTCCGACGCCCCGGTCGTCGTGATGACCACCGAGGTCCTGCGGAACATGCTGTACGCCGGTTCCCAGACCCTCCTCGGTCTCGGGTACGTGGTCATGGACGAGGTGCACTACCTCTCCGACCGCTTCCGCGGCGCCGTGTGGGAGGAAGTGATCATCCACCTCCCCGAATCCGTGACCCTGGTGTCCCTGTCGGCGACCGTGTCGAACGCGGAGGAGTTCGGCGACTGGCTCGACACCGTGCGCGGCGACACCCAGGTGATCGTCTCCGAGCACCGGCCCGTGCCGCTGTTCCAGCACGTGCTCGCCGGCCGCCGGATGTACGACCTGTTCGAGGAGGGCGAGGGCCGCAAGAGGGCCGTCAACCCCGACCTCACGCGGATGGCGCGTCTGGAGGCGAGCCGCCCGTCCTACCAGGACCGCAGGCGCGGCCGCGCCATGAAGGAGGCCGACCGGGAGCGCGAGCGCCGGCAGCGCTCCCGCATCTGGACGCCGAGCCGGCCGGAGGTCATCGAGCGGCTCGACGCCGAGGGGCTGCTGCCCGCGATCACCTTCATCTTCAGCCGCGCCGCCTGCGAGGCCGCCGTCCAGCAGTGCCTCTTCGCGGGGCTGCGGCTCAACGACGAGGACGCCCGGGAGCGGGTCCGTTCCCTCGTCGAGGAGCGCACGTCCTCCATCCCGGCCGAGGACCTGCACGTCCTGGGGTACTACGAGTGGCTGGAGGGCCTGGAGCGGGGCATCGCGGCCCATCACGCGGGCATGCTGCCGACCTTCAAGGAGGTCGTCGAGGAGCTGTTCGTCCGAGGTCTGGTGAAGGCCGTCTTCGCCACCGAGACCCTCGCCCTCGGCATCAACATGCCCGCCCGTTCGGTGGTGCTCGAGAAGCTCGTCAAGTGGAACGGCGAGCAGCACGCCGACATCACCCCCGGCGAGTACACGCAGCTCACCGGCCGGGCCGGGCGGCGCGGCATCGACGTCGAGGGCCACGCCGTCGTGCTGTGGCAGCGCGGCATGAACCCCGAGCACCTCGCCGGACTGGCCGGTACCCGCACGTACCCGCTGCGCTCCAGCTTCAGGCCGTCGTACAACATGGCGGTCAACCTCGTCGAGCAGTTCGGCCGGCACCGCTCCCGGGAGCTGCTGGAGACGTCCTTCGCGCAGTTCCAGGCGGACAAGTCGGTCGTCGGCATCTCCCGGCAGGTGCAGCGCAACGAGGAGGGACTCGACGGCTACAAGGCCTCCATGACCTGCCATCTCGGCGACTTCGAGGAGTACGCGCGGCTGCGCCGGGAGCTGAAGGACCGGGAGAACGAGCTGGCCCGGCAGGGTGCCAACGAGCGGCGCGCCGAGGCCGCCGTCGCGCTGGAGAAGCTCAAGCCCGGCGACGTCATCCACGTCCCCACCGGCAAGTACGCGGGCCTCGCCCTGGTGCTGGACCCCGGGCTGCCCGCCGGGCGGTCCAACGGCCACCGCGGCTTCGAGCACCACGACGGGCCCCGCCCGCTGGTGCTGACGGCGGAGCGCCAGGTCAAGCGGCTGGCGTCGATGGACTTCCCGGTGCCGGTCGAGGCCCTGGAGCGGATGCGCATCCCGAAGTCCTTCAACCCGCGCTCGCCGCAGTCCCGTCGCGACCTCGCCTCCGCGCTGCGCACCAAGGCCGGGCACATCCCGCCGGAGCGCGCCCGCAAGAAGCGCGCCCAGGCAGCCGACGACCGGGAGATCGCCCAGCTGCGCAAGGCGATCCGCGCCCACCCCTGCCACGGCTGCGACGACCGCGAGGACCACGCCCGCTGGGCCGAGCGCTACCACCGGCTGATGCGTGACACCTCGCAGCTGGAGCGCCGCATCGAGGGCCGGACGAACACCATCGCCCGCACCTTCGACCGGATCGTGGCGCTGCTGACGGAGATGGACTACCTGCGCGGCGACGAGGTCACCGAGCACGGCAAGCGCCTCGCCCGGCTCTACGGCGAGCTGGACCTGCTCGCGAGCGAGTGCCTGCGCGAGGGCGTCTGGGAGGGGCTCTCTCCGGCCGAGCTGGCCGCCTGCGTCTCCGCGCTGGTCTACGAGTCGCGGGCCGCCGACGACGCCACGGCTCCGAAGCTGCCCTCCGGCAAGGCCAAGGCCGCGCTCGGCGAGACCGTCCGCATCTGGGGTCGCCTGGACGCCCTGGAGGAGGACTTCCGGATCAGCCAGACCGAGGGCGTCGGCCAGCGCGAGCCCGACCTCGGCTTCGCCTGGGCCGCGTACATGTGGGCGTCCGGCAAGGGCCTGGACGAGGTGCTGCGCGAGGCGGAGATGCCCGCCGGTGACTTCGTCCGCTGGTGCAAGCAGGTCATCGACGTCCTCGGCCAGATCTCGGCCGCCGCGCCCCGGGAGGGCTCGACGGTGCCGAAGAACGCGCGCAAGGCGGTCGACGAACTGCTGCGCGGGGTGGTCGCCTACTCGTCCGTGGGCTGACCGAAGCGCCGAAGCGCATCCGAGGCCCGGCGGTTCTCCGCCGGGCCTCTTCGCGTCCCGGGCAAGGCCCCGCGACACCTCTTTCACCTGTCACGGTGAGTCGCCTTCGCACACCGGGAGGGCATTACTCCATGTGTTCGAATGATGTCGGGGCGTGTAAATGGGTCCGAGGCTACTCCAGCTCCGGTGCCCGTTTCAGGTGCTTGCTGAATATGACACGGCGATGATCCCCCCGGACTAAGCTCGCCCGCAGCGCACCGAGTTGAGGTGTATTCGCGTGCTTGTTCCCAATGCACCGAAGGTACCGACAACTCCCAGAGATACCCCGCCGCAAGCTCCCCCATCCCCGCCGATTCGTTTTCAGAGGGCCTACATGGTGAGTGTCGATTCCCCTCCAGGTCGCAGCGAACTTCCGTACGCGCGCACGCTCCTGCTGCCGGCCATACTGATGGCCGCGGCCACCGGGGCCGCCGTCGCCCTGGTGACGGAACCGGCCCGGCTCGCCGTCGGCCTCTGCGGCGTCCTCGCCACGCTGCTGGTGATCGTGGCGGCGGCGGAGGCGGTGCGCCGGGGCCGTGCGCTGCGCACCCTGCGTGCCGAGCACGCCCGTCACACCGCGTATCTGGAACACCGGGCGGCGAGCCACCACGAGGAGATGGTGTACCTCGGCGAGGTGGTCCTGCCGGACATCCTGGACTTCATGCGCACGGGGAGCACACCCGAAGAGGTGATGCGCCGCCTCCCCGAGGTCAACCCGGCCTACGTCGAACTCGGCCAGCCCCAGCGCAAGCTGATCCGGATGGTGTGCGACATCGTCGACCACCAGGACTCCATGCGCGAGTCCGCCGAGCGCTCCTTCGTCGACATCGCCCGACGCGTCCAGGCGATCGTCCACCAGCAGAACAAGGAACTCCGCGAGATGGAGGAGGACCACGGGCGCAACCCCGAGGTCTTCGACGACCTGCTGCGCATCGACCACGGCACCGCGCTGATCGGCCGCCTCGCCGACTCGATCTCCGTCATCGGCGGCGGCCGGCCCGGACGCCAGTGGCCCCAGCCGGTGGCGCTCTACAGCGTGCTGCGCGGCGCGATGTCCCGGATCCTCCAGTACGGCCGGATCAACCTGGCCTCCATCGCCAAGGTCAACATCAAGGGCACCGCCGTCGAGCCGGTCATCCACGCCGCGGCGGAGCTCCTCGACAACGCCACCCGCTACTCGCCGCCCGGCGCCAAGGTGCACGTCACGGCGACCGAGGTGCAGAGCGGCGTGTGCATCGAGATCGAGGACGCCGGCGTCAGCCTCAGCGAGGAGTCCCGGGCCCGCATCGAGGGCCTGCTGGAGGACGCCAAGCGCGGCACCGACGTGCAGGACCTCGCCCACCACCCGCGCCTGGGCCTGTCCGTCGTCGGCCGGCTGTGCACGCAGTTCGGTATGGACGTCTCGCTGCGCGCCTCCGCGTACGGCGGGGTCCGGGCCATCCTCATCGTGCCGAGCAAGATGATGACGACCGAGCCCGGCGTCGGACTCGCCCACGGCATCGGCGCCACCTCGATCCCCACCCCCGGCCCGGACGCCCTGCCCGGCCCCGAGCGGCGGCCCAAGAAGCGCCGCCCCACCAGCCCCCGTATCCCGGCCGGCGTCTCCCTGGAGGACGACGTTCCCGAGGTCACCGAGTGGACCGCGGGCGGCCTGCCGCAGCGCCGCAGCCGGGTCAAGATGCCGCTCAGTCAGCGCCTCGCCGAACAGGCGCAGTGGGAGCGGGAGGACGCCGAGCGCGAGGCCCGGCTGGCCGCCGAGCGGGCCCGCAAGGGCATCCCGGCACCCGCGGCCCCGGAGCCCGCGCAGGAGGAGACCGAGCAGCTCCCGCCGGGGCACTGGATCGGGGCCTTCTGGGAGGGCCTCAAGCAGTACCCGGGCATCACCCAGGCCCACCAGCAGTCCAGCAGCAACGAGCCGGCCCATGCCCCGGCCGACGACGAGGGGAACCTCAAGTGATCGAGCAGCAAGGCAAGTTCGACTGGATGCTCAAGGATCTCTACGACGGTGTTCCGGGCATCGAGATGATCGTGGTGCTGTCCGCCGACGGGCTGCGCATCGCGCGCTACTCCGGCGACCCGGACGCGGCCGACCGGGTCGCCGCCGCCTGCGCGGGCCTGCAGAGCCTGGCGGGCGCGGTCGCCCAGGAGATCCCGACCAGCGACGGCGACATGAAGATGGTCCTGATCGAGATGAACGGCGGCTACTTCTACCTGATGGCCGCGGGCCCCAACGCCTACCTCGCCGTGCTCTCCGACGTCCGCTGCGAGCCCGGCCGGATGGGCCTCAGCATGGCGGACCTGGTCGCCCGGATCGGACCCCATCTCACCAGTCCCGCCCGGCGCAACGGGCAGACCGTATGACGCCTCCCCGACGCCAGAGGCGATCCCCGGGTCAGCAGCCGTCCGCCGCGGCCTCCGCCCCCGACCCGCCTCCCGAGCAAGGCGCGACACCCAACCCCGAGCGGCTGTTCGTCATCGGCGGCGAGGGGGGCGGCGAGCGCGCCGACCTCGACCTGGTGACGCTCATCGTGGCACGCGCCGAACCGCCGGTGTCCGCCACCCCGGAACAGGCCGCCCTGCTGCGGCTGTGCGTCGCCCCGCTGTCCGTAGCCGAGCTGTCGGCCTACCTGAACCTGCCGTTCAGTGTGGTGTCCGTGCTGCTCACCGACCTCCTGGCCATCGAACTGGTGCAGGCCCGCGCCCCGATCGTCCGCCAGAAGGTCGCCGACCGAACCCTCCTCGAAGCGGTGATGCATGGACTTCAAAAACTCTGACACGGTCCCGGGCCCGCGGACGGAGGACCGGCTGCCGCACACGGCCGAGGCCGCCGTGAAGATCGTCATCGTGGGCGGCTTCGGAGTCGGCAAGACCACCATGGTCGGCTCGGTCAGTGAGATCAGACCACTGACCACCGAGGAGACGATGACCCAGGCGGGCATCGGGGTGGACGACAACTACGGTTCCGCGTCCAAGACGGCCACCACGGTGGCCATGGACTTCGGCCGCATCAGCATCACCGACGAACTGGTGCTGTACCTCTTCGGCACGCCCGGCCAGGAGCGCTTCTGGTTCCTGTGGAACGGCCTGTTCGAAGGCGCCCTCGGCGCGGTGGTGCTCGTCGACACCCGCCGCCTGGAGGTCAGTTTCGACGTCATGGGGCGCCTGGAGGAGCGCGGCGTGCCCTTCGTGGTGGCCGTCAACACCTTCCCCGACGCACCCAGTTACCCCGTCGCCGAGCTGCGGACGGCCCTGGACCTGCCCGAGGAGATCCCCATCCTCGACTGCGACGTACGGCGCCGGGCCTCCAGCCGCGACGTCCTGCTCACCCTGATGCGCCTCCTGCACGCCCTCGCCATGAAGGGCGCGCTCACCTGACCGGGCGCGGCCGACCCCACCCGGACCCCCACCCCTGAACCCATACTTCTGTTGCGGAGCGACACTGTGACGCCTGAACGCCACTCCCCGACCGGAACGGGCGAACCCCTGCTCGAACCGCCGCCCGGCTGTCCCGCGCACGGCCTCGGACCGGGCGGACTGCACCGGCTGCACGAGTCGGACGACCTGGAGGAACTGTACGAGAAGCTGCGCGAGCAGCACGGACCGGTGGCGCCGGCGCTGCTCCACGACGACGTGCCGATGTGGGTGGTGCTCGGCCACGCCGAGAACCTGCACATGGTGAGCACACCCGCCCAGTTCTGCCGCGACAGCCGCATCTGGACGCCGCTCAACGAGGGCATGGTCAAACCCGACCACCCGCTCATGCCGCACATCGCCTGGCAGCCCATCTGCTCGCACGCCGAGGGCGAGGAGCACAAGCGGCTGCGCGGTGCCGTCATGGGCGCCATGTCCGGCCTCGACTACCGGGAACTGCGCCGCCACATCAAGCGCCACACCCAGCGCCTCGTCAACCGGTTCTGCGAGGAGGGCCACGCCGACCTCGTCGGCCAGTTCGCCGAGCACCTGCCGATGGGGGTGATGTGCCACCTCCTCGGCATGCCGGAGGAGTACAACGACCGGATGGTGGAGGCGGCGCGGGACACGCTCAAGGGCACCGACACCGCCATCGCCAGCCACGCCTACCTGATGGAGTCCCTGGGGCGGCTCAGCCTCGAGCGCCGGGAGCGGCCCGAGGACGACATCGCCGGCAGGCTGGTCACCCACCCGGCCGGGCTCAGCGACGACGAGGTCAGGGAGCACCTGCGGCTGGTGCTCCTCGCCGCCTACGAGGCGACCGTCAACCTCATCAGCAACGTGCTGCGCGTGGTGCTCACCCACCCGGGCTTCCGCGCCCAGCTCAGCGGCGGCCAGATGACGGTGTTCGAGGCGGTCGAGCAGTCCCTGTGGGACGAGCCGCCGTTCAGCACCGTCTTCGCCTACTTCGCCAAGCAGGACACCGAGCTGGGCGGCCAGCGCATCCGGGCCGGCGACGGGCTGCTGCTCGGCATCGCGCCCGGCAACGTCGACCCGCGCATCCGTCCCGACCTGGCGGCGAGCATGCAGGGCAACCGCGCGCACCTCGCCTTCGGCGGCGGCCCGCACGAGTGCCCCGGCCAGGACATCGGGCGGGCCATCGCCGACGCCGGCATCGACGCGCTGCTGATGCGGTTGCCGGACGTCCAGCTCGACTGCGCCGAGGACGAGCTCCAGTGGCGGTCGTCGATCGCGTCGCGGCACCTGGTGGAGCTGCCGGTCCGGTTCGAGCCCAAGGCGCAGCAGGACATCAGGCAGCAGCCGAGCCACGCCCCGGCCCCGGCCCAGCGCACCGCCTGGCAGGTCGGCACCCCGCGCGCGGAGGAGCGGCCCGCGCCGCAGGCCCCGCCGCGACCGCCCGAGCCCGTGTCGGTGGCGGCCGCGCAGCCCCAGCCGGTGCCTGCCCGGCCGCGCGGTGCCTGGCAGCGCTTCCTGCTCTGGTGGCGCGGTTACTGACGGCCCGCCCAGTCCCCGTACGCGGTCCAGGCGCCGAGGGACCGTGCGCTGCGGAAGCGGTGCTCGCGCCCCGTGACCGGATCGGTGAAGCCCAGTTCCCGCGCCAGCAGTTGCAGCGGGCGCCGGAAGTCACCGGCCGGCACGGCGGCGGTCACCTCGGGGTAGAGGGGGTCGCCGAGGATCGGCACGCCGAGCGAGGTCATGTGGACGCGCAGCTGGTGGGTCTGCCCGGTGCCGGGCACCAGCCGGTACCGCCCCAGTTCCCCGTCCGGAGCCGGACGGTGGGCGACCAGCTCGACGCGGCTCACGGCGTTCGGCTCCCCCTCGACCTCCTGTGCGGCCAGCACCCCGCGCACCTTGAGGATGCGGCTGCGCACGGTCCGGGGCAGGGCGAGCGCGGGTTCGTACGGCGCGACGGCCTCGTACTCCTTGTGCAACCGCCGGTCACGGAAGAGGCCCTGGTAGGCGCCGCGCTCCTCGGGGCGCACCGTGAACAGGACGAGGCCGGCGGTGAGCCGGTCCAGGCGGTGCGCGGCGCCGAGCGCCGGGATGCCCAGCTCTCTGCGGAGCCGGGCGAGCGCGGTCTCGGTGACGTGGCCGCCGCGCGGAGTGGTGGCCAGGAAGTGCGGCTTGTCGACGACGACGATGTGCTCGTCGCGGTAGACGATCTCCAGGGGGAACGGGACCGGTACCTCGGCCGGCCGGTCGCGGTGGAACCAGACGAACAGCCCCGCCTCGTACGGCGCGTCGGGAGGCACCGCCCGTCCGTCCGCCCCCACGAACAGCCCGGCGTCGAACATCCCGTCCACGACGTCGGCGCCCGCACCGGAGAGCCGCTCGGCCAGGTGCTCGCGCACCGTGGCCCACGGTCCGGCCGGGGGCAGCCGCACCCGCACCGGATCGATTCCGTCGCGCTGCGGAAGGGGTGAGGGCGGGGGAGGGGTACGGCGTCTCATCGTCTGCCAGCGTACGAGGCGGCGGGCGGCACCGGAAAATGCCGGGCCAGGCGTCCGGAGCCTTGGCAGGATGCGGCCATGCCCTATCTGACCCGCCCGGTACTGCCCGTCGGCACCCTCTCCCGTGGCCCGCAGCCCACCCTTCCCACCGGCGACGGACTGGTGCTGCGCCCCTGGCGCGCCGAGGACGCGCCCGCCGTCCACGCGGCGTTCCAGGACCCGGTGATGCACCAGTGGCACATCCGTACCGCCGACTCCGAGGAGGAGGTGCGCGGCTGGATCGCCGAGTGGCAGCAGGCCTGGGAGCACGAGCGGGCCGTCCAGTGGGCCGTCGCCGACGCGGCCGGCGAACGGCTGCTCGGCCGGGTCGCGCTGCGGGAGATACAGCTCGGCGACGGGGTGGCCGAGGTCGCCTACTGGACGACGGCTGCGGCCCGCGGCCGGGGCGTCGCCGCCCGTGCCACGCGGACGCTCGCCCGCTGGGCCCTGGACGGGATCGGCTTCCAGCGCCTGGAACTCAGCCACGCCGTCGCCAACGAGGCCTCCTGCGCGGTCGCCCGGAAGGCCGGCTTCGCCCTGGAGGGCACCAAGCGCAGCGCCCTGCTCCATCCCGACGGCTGGCACGACATGCACCTGCACGCGCGCGTACGCGGGGACTGAGCGCCGGGCGTGCGCCGGACTCTCCGCACGCCCGCACGCCCGCGGGCCGGACACGCCGCACGCCTGCGCGCCGGACGCCGCGCGCCCGCACCGCCGGACGCGCCGAGGCGGTGCGTGCCGGCGGGGTGTCACGCGGCCGGTGCGGCGCCTTCCTGCTCGGCCTCGATACGGGCGTTCCAGTCCCGCTTGGAGGCCTGCCAGCCGTCCTCGTTGTGGCCGAGGCGCCAGTAGCCGGAGATGGAGAGGTCCTCGCGGGGGATCTCACGCTCCACCCGCAGCAACTTGCGCAGCTCCTTCACGCAGGCCGCCTCGCCGTGCACGAACGCGTGCACCCGGCCCTCGGGGAAGTCCAGGCCGCGTACGGCCTCGACCAGGGCCTGCCCCACCGGACGGCCCCCGCGGTGCAGCCAGACGACCTCCACGTCGGAGTCGATCTTCTGCTCCTCCTCGGCGTCCTCGACCTCGATGAACGCGAAGGCGCGGGTGCCGTCGGGCAGCGCCTCCAGGGACCGCGCGATGGCGGGCAGTGCGCTCTCGTCACCGGCGAGCAGGTGCCAGTCGGCGGCGGGATCGGGGGCGTAGGCGCCGCCGGGGCCCATGAACCGGACGGTCTCGCCCGGCTGGACGCGCCGCGCCCAGGGGCCGGCCAGTCCCTCGTCGCCGTGGATCACGAAGTCCAGGGTCAGCTCGCGGTGCTCGGCGTCCCACTGGCGCACGGTGTACGTCCGGGTCACCGGCCACTGGTCCCGGGGGAACTCCTCGCGGATCCGCTCCATGTCGAAGGGCTCGGGGTAGGTCACGCCCTCGGGGGCGAACAGCAGCTTCACGTAGTGGTCGGTGCAGGTGTCCGCCGGGAGCCCGGCGAGCCCTTCACCGCCGAGCACCACCCGCTGCATGTGCGGGGTCAGCCGCTCGGTGCGGACGACCTGGGCGGTGTGCGGCGTGCGCGGCTTGCGTCCCGCTCGGTCTGCCATGACGGCCTCCCTGCTCCCTACGTGAGGGCATCGTGACTTAGGTTTACCTAAGTTAGCATCCCCACCCTCTTCGCCGCCTCGTGGACGGTGCCCCCGGGACCCGCGTACCCCGGACGCGGCGTGCGGTCTCCCAGGCCGGGGGGCCGGTTCGCCGTGCGCCCCGACGGCTCGGGCGCACGGCCGGCCCGGCTCAGGCCGCGAGCGTCGTCAGCAGCCGTTGCAGCGAGCCGCCCAGGCCCCAGCGGGCCGCGAGGGTGTCCAGTGCCCCGGCGTCGCGCGGGGCGCCGGGCAGCGTCGTGTCGACGTCCGGCAGCGGGACGTCGTCGGCGACCCGCACGACCTTCGGGGCCACGGCGAGGTACGGCCGCGCCTCGGTCAACCGCTTGCGCTGCGAGGGCGTGAGCTTCGCCCCCGGGTCGTCCACCGCCGCCTGGATGCCCGCCAGGTCGCCGAACTCGGCCAGCAGCTTGGCCGCCGTCTTCTCGCCGATGCCCGCGACGCCGGGCAGGCCGTCGCTCGGGTCCCCGCGCAGCAGCGCCAGATCGGCGTACCCGCGGCCGTCCACGCCGTACTTCTCGCGCAGGACGGCCTCGTCGGTGAGGGCGAGGGTGCCGACGCCCTTGATCGGGTACAGCACGCGCACGCCCCGGGCGTCGTCGACCAGCTGGTACAGGTCCCGGTCGCCGGTGACGATGTCGACCGGGCCCTTCGCCCGTGCGGTGTAGGTGCCGATGACGTCGTCCGCCTCGTACCCGGCCACGCCCACGCGGGCGATGCCGAGGGCGTCCAGGACGGCCTCGATGACCGGCACCTGCGGCGAGAGCGTGTCGGGCACCTCTTCGGTGTCCGGGCCCTGCGGGGTCTCCTCGGCCACCCGGTGCGCCTTGTAGCTGGGGATCAGCTCCACCCGCCAGTGCGGTCGCCAGTCGGCGTCCATGCAGGCGACCAGCTGGTCGGGCCGGTGGTCCTTCACCAGGCGGTCGATGAAGTCGAGGAGGCCGCGCACGGCGTTGACGGGCGTGCCGTCGGGGGCCCTCACCGAGTCGGGCACCCCGAAGTAGGCGCGGAAGTAGAGGGAGGCGGTGTCGAGGAGCATCAGTCGTCCGGTCACGCCTCGCATCATGCCGCAGGCGGTGCGGGTGCACGGGGGAGGCCGTGTGAACTGGGTCACGGTTGTGTTTGGGTCGGGGGGAAGGGGGCAGGCGCGCTCCCGGGCCGAAGCTGGTTGATGCATTCAACTGTTAGCGAGTCTTCGGATCAGAGAGTCTTCGGACCGACGGGTGCCCGTGTCGACGGGCGCCCGCTCCGACGGTTCCTTGTGCCGACGAGTCCTCGTGCCCCTGTCCCTGCCCCCGAGCCAAGAGGTAAGCGTGTCAGCGAGGCTAGAGGCCGAGAACCTGTACAAGGTCTTCGGCAGAAAACCGGACCAGGCGGTCGAACGACTGCGCCAAGGGGTCGACCGGGAGGAACTGCGGGCCGACGGCACCACGGCCGCCGTCATCGACGCGTCCTTCACCGTGGAGCCCGGCGAGATCTTCGTCGTCATGGGACTGTCCGGGTCCGGGAAGTCGACGCTGCTGCGCATGCTCAACGGTCTGCTGGAGCCGACCGCCGGGCACGTCCGCTTCGGCGGCCAGGACCTGACGGAGCTGGGCGACCGCGGACTGCGCGAGGTCCGCTCGAAGCAGATCAGCATGGTCTTCCAGCACTTCGCGCTCTTCCCGCACCGCAGCGTCCGTGACAACGCTGCCTACGGCCTCGAAGTGCAGGGCGTGCCCCGCGCCGAGCGCGAACGCCGCGCCGACGAGGCGCTCGCCCTGTGCGGCCTGGCCGGCTGGGAGAAGTCCTGGCCGGACGAGCTGTCCGGCGGTATGCAGCAGCGCGTCGGTCTCGCCCGCGCGCTCGCCACCGACGCCGACCTGCTGCTCATGGACGAGTCCTTCAGCGCCCTCGACCCGCTGATCCGCCGGGACATGCAGGACCAGCTGCTCGAACTGCAGAAGACCCTGAAGAAGACCATCGTCTTCATCACCCACGACCTCAACGAGGCCATGCGCCTGGGCGACCGCATCGCCGTGATGCGCGACGGCAGCATCGTGCAGATAGGCACCGCGCAGGACATCCTGATACGCCCCGCCAACGACTACGTCGCCTCCTTCACCCAGGACGTCGACCGCTCGCGCGTCCTCACCGCCCGCGCGGTCATGGAGACCGACGTGCGCGGCGACGAGGCCGACTGCACGTGCGAGACGGCGACGCCCGACACGCCCTTCACCGAGCTGTGCGCCATCAGCGCGCGCGTGCCGCACGCCGTGGCCGTCGTCAAGGACGGCGACCTCGTCGGAGTGGTCCCCTCCCGGCGCCTCGTCGGCTTCCTCGGCGACGAGCAGGCCGAGGCCGGCACCTGCGACTCCCCGCGCGACAAGGGCGGCGAGAAGGTGATGGCCCGTGCCTAGGATTCCGCTCGGCGACTGGGTCAACGACGCCGTCGACTGGCTGCTCGGCCACGTCTCCTGGCTCTTCGACTTCCTCAAGACCGTCTTCACCGGCACCTACGACGGCATCAACGCCGTCCTCCAGGCGCCCGAACCGCTGCTCCTCGTCGGCATCTTCGCGATCATCGCCTTCTGGCTGCGCGGCACGGTCGCCGGTGTCCTCACCTTCCTGGGATTCGCGTTCATCATCTCCATGGAGCTGTGGGAGAACGCGATGATCACCCTGGCGCTGGTGCTGGTGGCCACCATCATCGCGCTCGTGATCGCGGTGCCCGTCGGCATCTGGGCGGCCCGCTCCGACCGGGTCAGCGGCCTGGTGCGGCCGGTGCTGGACTTCATGCAGACGCTGCCCGCGATGATCTACCTCATCCCGGCGATCCTGTTCTTCGGCACCGGCGCCTCCGCGGGCATCGTCGCCACCCTGATCTTCGCGCTCGCCCCGGGCGTGCGCATGACCGAGCTGGGCATCCGCCAGGTCGACAAGGAGCTGGTCGAGGCCGCCGAGGCCTTCGGCACCACCCCGCGCAACACCCTGCTGCGCGTCCAGCTCCCGCTGGCCCTGCCGACGGTGATGGCGGGCGTCAACCAGGTCATCATGCTCGGCCTGTCCATGGCCGCGATCGCCGGCATGGTCGGCACCGGCGGCCTCGGCGGCGACGTCAACGAGGCCATCGGCCAGCTCAACGTGGGCCTCGGCTCCGAGGCCGGTGTCGCCATCGTGATCCTGGCGATCTACCTGGACCGCATGACCAGCGCCCTGGGCACCCAGGTCTCGCCGCTGGGCCGGCGCGCCGCCGCCAAGGCGCGGGCCGCGGGTGGCCTCAAGATCTGGTCCTACCGTCCCCGCCCGCAGGTCGCCGTGGTCGGCGTCGTGATCCTGGCCCTGGTGGCCGGCGGCATGGGGATGTTCGGCGGCTCCGGCGACTCCGAGTCCGTCGCCGACGGCAAGAACGTCGGTGAGGGCAAGAAGGTCACCCTCGGCTACGTCCCGTGGGACGAGGGCGTCGCCTCCACGTTCCTGTGGAAGGAGATCCTCGAACAGCGCGGCTACGAGGTCGAGGCCAAGCAGTTCGACGCCGGCCCGCTCTACACCTCGCTGGCGCAGGGCGACATCGACATCGTCACCAACTCCTGGCTGCCGACCACCCACGAGCAGTACTGGAAGAAGTACGGCGACCGGCTCGACGACCTGGGCTCCTGGTACGACGAGACCTCGCTGGAGCTGACCGTCCCGGCGTACATGAAGGACGTCAACACGCTGGCGGACCTCAAGGGCAAGGCCGACCTGTTCGGCGGCAAGATCACCGGCATCGAGTCCAGCGCCGGCGAGATGGCCCTGCTGAAGGACAAGGTCGCCAAGGCGTACGGCCTCGACAAGGAGTACAAGGTCGTCGACAGCTCGACGCCGGCGATGCTGGCCGAGCTGAAGCGGGCCATGAGCAAGAAGGAACCGATCGTCGTCACGCTCTGGTCCCCGCACTGGGCGTACAACGACCTGGACCTGAAGAAGCTCAAGGACCCGAAGGGCGCCTGGGGCGAGGGCGACGGCGTGCACACGCTGTCCCGCAAGGGCTTCGCCGGGGACGACCCGACGGCCGCGAAGTGGATGAAGGACTTCACGCTGGACGAGAAGCAGCTCACCAGCCTGGAGGCCGAGATCAACAAGGCCGGCAAGGGCAAGCAGCAGGACGCCGTCCGCACCTGGCTGAAGGGCAACCCGGGGCTGGTCGACAAGCTCGCCCCGGTCGAGGGCGCCGCCGGCGGCACCCCGGCCGAGGCGAAGCGCACCCTGGACGTGGCCTGGTTCCCCTGGGAGGAGGACGTCGCCGTCACCTACCTGTGGAAGAACGTCCTGGAGCGCCGCGGCTACAAGATGAACCTGAAGCAGATGGACGTCGGACCGGTCTACACCGGTCTGGCCTCCGGCGACCTCGACCTCAACTTCGACGCCTGGCTGCCGCACGCCCAGAAGAACTACTGGGAGAAGAACAAGGACAACCTCACCGACCTCGGTACCTGGTACGAGCCGACCTCCCTGGAGATCGCCGTCCCCTCCTACGTGAAGGACGTCAAGTCCCTCGCGGACCTCAAGGGCAAGGGCGACCTCTTCGACGGGAAGATCATCGGCATCGAGCCCGGCACCGGTGAGATGCAGCTCGCCAAGAACGAGGTGCTGCCGGGCTACGGCCTGGAGGACGAGTACGAGGTCGTGGACGGCTCCACGCCGGCCATGCTGGCCGAGCTGAAGCGGGCCTACGCCAAGAAGGAGCCGGTCGCGGTCACCCTGTGGTCCCCGCACTGGGCCTACAGCGACTACGAGCTGACCAAGCTGAAGGACCCCAAGAAGGCCTTCGGCGAGGGCAACACGATCCGCACCATCTCCAGCAAGAAGTTCCCCGAGCAGTACCCGCAGCTCACCGAGTGGATCAAGGACTTCCACATGACCGAGGACGAGCTCGGCACCCTGGAGGCCGAGATCAAGGACCGCGGGCAGGGGCACGAGGAGGAAGCCGTCGCGGCCTGGCTCGAGGAGCACCCGGACATGGTCGGCCGGATGACCCCGCAGTAGTACGTCGGCACGACACCGGTCCGGCACCGCCGAACCGGCCGCCCCGAGGGGTGGGTCCCGCCGCGCTCCGTCAGGAGACGCGACCGGACCCACCCCTCGGCCGTGTCCGCCGGGGCACGGCAAAGATCTGGCCAACCACGGAGCGCCACCCCCTGCCCTGGCCTCCGCCCGCGGGGGTCGCGGGGACTGGCGGGAACACGGAGGGCCGCCCGCGCCTTGAACCGGTAAGGCGTCCGCGACCGCGGACGGGCGGGCCGCGCGATGGCGAGAACTGTGAGGTCGCGGCCACCGCACCGTGACACCGATGTGACGGCCGCATGAAACGGTTTGCCGAACATGCGTAGGGTGCAGAGAACTCAACAGGAGAACGGCGTCCGGTGCGGGGTGCCGCGGCGGTACGGCGACGGGTGAAGGAGGGAGCCGGAGCGATGGGCGACCACAAGGATCAGCACCTGCGGGTGGGCGCGGCCGTGCGGCGTCGGCGCCGGGCCCTGGAGCTCACCCTCGCCGTCGTCTCCGAGCGCAGCGGCCTGTCCGTGCCCTTCCTCAGCCAGGTCGAGAACGACCGGGCGCGGCCCAGTCAGACCTCCCTGGAGAAGGTGGCCGACGCGCTGCGCACCACCGCCGTGGAGCTGCTCGCCGCCGCCGACCCCGCGTGCAGCGTGGACGTGGTGCGGGCCGAGGACCCCGATCCGGAGCTGGCGCCCCGGGTGCGCTCCCTGGTGCGCGGACACCACCAGATGCACGCCTCCGAGTTCACCGGCGACCATGACGCCGGACGCGAACTGCAGTACCGCAACGACCAGTTGATGTTCGTCACCGAGGGCGCCGTCGAGATCGAGGCGGAGGGCCGCGCCTACCGGCTGGGGCGCGGCGACACGCTGTACCTCACCGGCGGGGTGCGGCACCGGTGGCGGGCCACGGTGCCCGACACCCGGCTGGTCGTGGTCGCCGTGGCCGAGCACATCGAGGCGGTCCGGGAAGGGCCCCGCCGGTGAGGCCGTGCTGGTGAGGGCGTGCCGGTGAGGGCGGTCTCCCTGGTCCCGTCGCTGACCGAGGCCGTCGCCGTGACGCTCCCGGGCGTGCTGGCCGGGGCCACCGACTGGTGCACGCACCCGGCCGGGCTCGACGTCGTCCGGGTCGGCGGCACCAAGAACCCGAGGACCGACCGGATCCTCGCCCTCGCACCCGACCTCGTGATCGCCAACGAGGAGGAGAACCGCCCGGCCGACCTGGACACCCTGCGCGCGGCGGGCGTCGAGGTGCTGGTGACCGAGGTGCGTACGGTGCCGCAGGCCCTCACCGAACTGGACCGGGTGCTGACGGCCTGCGGCGCGCCGGCCCGGCCCCGGTGGCTGGACGAGGCGGAGGCGGCCTGGGCGGCGTCGCCGGGCGCCTTCCGGGAGGGGCGCCGCCGCGCCGTCGTCCCGGTCTGGCGCAGGCCCTGGATGGTGCTGGGCCGAGACACCTTCGCCGGCGACGTGCTGGCCCGCCTCGGCGTCGACCACCTGTACGCCGGGCACGCCGAGCGCTACCCGAAGGTGCCCGTCGAGGAGCTCCGTGCGGCCCGCCCGGACCTCGTCGTGCTGCCGGACGAGCCGTACCGCTTCACCGCCGAGGACGGACCCGAGGCCTTCCCCGGCGTGCCCTGCGCCCTCGTCGACGGCCGGTTCCTCACCTGGTACGGGCCGTCGCTGGCCGAGGCGCCCCGGGTACTGGACGCGGCCCTGCGAGCAGCGCGCCGCTGACCACGCCGCGCGCGGTGTGCACGGCGGCTACGGCCCAGGCGGCGACGAGGACCCCGTACAGGACGACGGTGAGGGCGTCGTAGGCGGCCAGTCCCGTGTGCCGGGCCAGTGCCTCGGAGCCGGTGACGCAGGTGCCCACCGGGAAGGTGAACGACCACCACGTCATCGAGAACCCCATGCCCTCGCGCCGGGCCCGCACGACGTGCGCGGCGGCGAGCCCCAGCCACATCAGCGCGAAGCCCAGCACGGGAACGCCGTACAGGACGCCGAACACCTCGAACCCCGTGGCGTAAGGGCCCCGGAGGACGCCCGGGGCCACCTCCGCGAACTGCCCCACCGCGGTCGTCGACTGCCCGAGCGGGCCCAGCACCAGGAAGAGCGTCGGGGTCAGCGCGAGCGGCAGCGGACCGCCGGTGAGCAGCCGGCCGAAGATCAGGGGCAGCGTCACCAGCGTCGCCAGCAGGCTCATCCCGAACAGGGCGACGCAGGCGAGCAGCAGCGTCGCGCGCGGCTGTCCCGGCGGGAGGTGCGGGACCAGGAGCGGTCCGACGGCCGCGGAGACCATCGGCGCGACCAGCGGCAGCAGCCACACCGGGCCCGCCTGCCCCGGCTCGATCCGGTGCCGCACCGCCATCAGGTACGGCACCGCGACCGCGACCGTGAGCCCGACGGCCGTGCCCGCGGCGAACAGCACGGCGCACAGGGCGACCGAGGCGGAGGCGCCGATCCAGTCGCGGCCCAGGGTGACGGACCCGCTGCCGACGGCCAGCAGTGCCATCGACAGACAGCCGTAGAACGGGGCCGCCGCCGGGTCGAGGAGATGGGCACGGGCCTGGTCGCGATGGTGGAGCCAGTGCAGGGAGCGGGCCACCAGCAGCGCCCCGAGCAGGAGGAGGGACAGCGCCCAGACCGTGGTGCACAGGGTGCGCCAGCCGGGTACGTGCCAGGGCAGTGCGGCCCCCGCGGTGCCGACGACGGCGGTGCCCATGACGCAGGCGTACCAGTTGGGCCCGAGGTGACGGACGCAGGGGGCCCGGCGGGCGGCGGCTGTGGGGGACAGGGGCGGCTCCGCTGTGACGGGGCGGGAGTGGGCTGCGGTGACCATGCGTCCACGGTCCCGGTGGCCGAAAGCCCTGACCAGGGACCATTCCTCTATGAGGGCATAAGCTGGGGTTATGAGCAGCGGTACGGGCAGCGCGGGCGACACGGGCGGTGCGGAGGGCGGGCAGGACGCACGGGGGCGGCACGTGGCGGGCTCCCTGGCACACCGGGTGCCGGACCTCGGCGCCATGGAACTGCTGCTGGCCGTGGCGCGGCTCGGCAGCCTCGGCGGGGCGGCGCGCGAGCTGGGCATCACCCAGCCGGCCGCCAGCAGCCGCATCCGGTCGATGGAGCGCCAGCTGGGGGTCGCCCTGGTGGACCGGTCGCCGCGCGGCTCGCGGCTCACCGACGCCGGGGCACTGGTCACGGACTGGGCGCGCCGGATCGTGGAGGCCGCCGAGGCGTTCGACGCGGGAGCGCAGGCGCTGCGGGACCGGCGGGACTCGCGGCTGCGGGTGGCGGCGAGCATGACGATCGCCGAGTACCTGCTGCCGGGCTGGCTGGTCGCGCTGCGCACCCAACTGCCGGACACCGCGGTGTCGCTGCTCGCCGGGAACTCCGCGGCGGTGGCGGAGCGCCTGCTGTCCGGCGAGGCCGACCTGGGCTTCGTGGAGGGCGTGAGCGTCCCGGCGGGTCTCGACTCGGCCGTCATCGCCCACGACCGCCTGCTCGTCGTGGCGGCTCCGGGCCATCCCTGGGCCCGTCGCCGGCGCCCGCTGGAGGCGACGGAGCTGGCCGCCACCCCGCTGATCCTGCGGGAGCAGGGCTCCGGCACCCGGCAGGTCCTGGACGCGGCGCTGGGCGGGCTGGCCCGCCCCCTGATCGAGCTGTCGTCGACCACCGCCGTCAAGGCGGCCGCGGTGAGCGGGGCCGGCCCCTCCGTCCTCAGCGAACTCGCCGTCGGCGAGGAACTCACGACCCGGCGCCTGGTGAGCGTGCCGGTGGCGGACGTCGCCCTGGCCCGCGACCTGCGGGCGGTCTGGCCCACGGGCCACCGCCCGACCGGCCCGGCCCGGCACCTGCTGTCGCTGACGCGGGCGTAGGCCGCGCGGGCGGGCACGGGACGCGGTCGTAACGCGGGACCCGGTGGCAGGCGGGAGACCTGGTGGCGGTGGCGGGCCAGGGCGTGCGGCACGCGCCGTGGGCGCCGGGGCCGGGTGGCTCAGCCCGGCGCCGCCGCGTTCACCAGCGCCGCCATCACCCGTACGTCCTCGCCCATCTCCGGGTGCCACTGCACGCCGAGGGCCCAGCCCCGGCCGGACGGCAGTTCGAGGGCCTCGACGGTGCCGTCCGCGGCGTGGGCCGAGGGGACCAGCCCGGTACCGATCCGGTCCACCGCCTGGTGGTGGTAGGTCGGCACGAACACCTCCTCGGGCACGACACCGGCGTACCGCGTTCCCGGCACCGGCGTGACCGGGTGGCCGCCGAAGACCCCGACCGCCTCGGCGTGGCCCTCGATGTGCTGGACGAGGGTGCCGCCCAGGGCGACGTTCAGCAGCTGCATGCCCCGGCAGACGCCCAGCAGGGGGACGCCCGCGTCCAGGGCCGCCTCGATGAGCGCCAGTTCCCAGGTGTCCCGGGCGCGGGCGGGCGGTCCGGTGCGCGGGTCCCGTTCGGCGCCGTAGCGGACCGGGTCCACGTCCGGGCCGCCCGCGATCACCACCGCGTCCAGGCGGGCGACGGTGGCGGCGGCCCGCTCCGGCGCGTCCGGCGGGAGCATCACAGCCAGTCCGCCCGCCCGCTGCACGAGCCGCGGGTACCCGGCGGGCAACAGCGCCGCCTCCAGCTCCCACACGCCCCAGCGCGCCCCGGTCTCCAGGTACGTACTGACGCCGACCAGCGGCATGCCCGCCATCCGACCTCCTTCGTCACGGCTCGCAATGGCTCGTTCCCATACCTTTGCCGGGCACCGGCGTCACGGCAAGACGCGGACGCGCGTCGGGCCAGTCGGGCCAGTCGGGCCAGTCAGGCCAGGAACCCGCGCAGCAGCGCCGCCGTCCCCGCGCAGTGCTCCCGAGCGATCTCCCGCGCCCCGTCGGCGTCCCCGTCGAGCACCGCCGCCACGAGCGCGGTGTGCTGCCGCTGCGAGTGCTCCAGGTTGCGCACCAGGAGCGGGATGCAGTCCAGCAGGTCGTTCAGACCGGCCCGGACGGCGGCGTACTGCCCGGCCAGGGCCGGTGAGCCGGACAGCTCGGCGAGGGTGAGGTGCAGCCGCGTGTCCAGCCGCCGGTAGGAGGCCAGCGGCGCGTCCCGCGTCCCGGCCAGCGCCTCGCGCAGCCGCGCCGCCTGCGGCTCCGTCAGCCCGTGCGCCGCGCACAGCCCGGCCGCGCCCACCTCCAGCACCTCCCGGAAGCGCAGCACGTCCTCGATGTCGACCCCGGCGACCCGGCGCCGCAGCTCGTCCTCGCCGCCGGCGTCCGCCCTCGCCCGTACGAACGTCCCGCCGTACCGGCCGCGTCGGGCCTCCACCAGCCCCTGGTCCTGGAGTACCCGCAGCACCTCGCGGAGCGTGACCCGGCTGATCCCCAGCCGCTCCGCCAGCTCCCGCTCGGCCGGCAGCCGCTCGCCCCCCGACACCAGGCCCAGCCGCACGACCTGGAGGATCTGCTCCAGTGCCTCCTCGAAGCCGTTGCCGGCCCGCACCGTCCGCAGCACCGGCGCGAGCCGGTCCGTCACGCTCCCCCCGTTTCCCTCCGGCATGCGGCCGCGCCCCCTTCCCAAGCAATGGTCGTCCGCAATACCTTATGGCTCCCGGTCACAAGGAGGCTCTCCCCGTGCCAGACCGCACACCCCCCCTCGGGGTCGAGGAACTGCACGCACTCGTCGCCGGCGGTGAGATCGACACCGTCGTCCTGGCCTTCCCCGACATGCAGGGACGCCTCCAGGGCAAGCGGTTCGCCGCGCGCTTCTTCCTGGACGAGGTCCTCCGGCACGGCACCGAGGGCTGCAACTACCTCCTCGCCGTCGACGCCGACATGAACACCGTCGACGGCTACGCGATGTCCTCCTGGGACCGCGGTTACGGCGACTTCGCCATGCGCCCGGACCAGGAGACCCTGCGCCGGCTGCCCTGGAACGAGGGCACCGCGATGGTCGTCGCCGACCTGGCCTGGGAGGACGGCTCACCGGTGCCCGCCGCGCCCCGCCAGATCCTGCGCCGCCAGCTCGAACGCCTCGCCGGACACGGCCTGAGCGCGCTGGTCGGCACGGAACTGGAGTTCATCGTCTTCCGGGACACCTACGAGCAGGCCTGGGACGCTAACTACCGCGGGCTGACCCCGGCCAACCAGTACAACATCGACTACTCCGTCCTCGGCACCGGCCGCGTCGAGCCCCTGCTCCGCCGCATCCGCAACGAGATGGCCGGCGCGGGCCTCACCGTCGAGTCCGCCAAGGGCGAGTGCAATCCCGGCCAGCACGAGATCGTCTTCCGCTACGACGAGGCCCTGGTCACCTGCGACCAGCACGCCGTCTACAAGACCGGGGCCAAGGAGATCGCCGCCCAGGAGGGCATGTCCCTCACCTTCATGGCCAAGTACAACGAGCGCGAGGGCAACTCCTGCCACATCCACCTCTCCCTCGCCGACGAGAGCGGCACCAGCGCCATGGCCGGGGACGGGGAGGGCGGCATGTCCGAGGTCATGCGGCATTTCCTGGCCGGGCAGCTGGTGGCGCTGCGCGAGTTCGCCCTGCTCCACGCACCCCACATCAACTCCTACAAGCGGTTCCAGCCGGGCTCCTTCGCCCCGACCGCCGTCGCCTGGGGACGCGACAACCGCACCTGCGCCCTGCGGGTCGTCGGACACGGCCCGTCCCTGCGCTTCGAGAACCGCCTCCCCGGCGGCGACGTCAACCCGTACCTCGCGGTCGCCGGCATGGTGGCGGCGGGACTGCACGGGGTCGAGCAGCGGCTGGAGCTGCCCGAGCCGTGCCCGGGCAACGCCTACGCGGCGGACTACGCGCACGTGCCGACCACCCTGCGCGAGGCCGCCGAGCTGTGGGAGACCAGCGCCCTCGCCAAGGCCGCCTTCGGGGACGAGGTCGTCGCCCACTACCGCAACATGGCGCGGGTCGAACTCGACGCCTACGACGCCGCCGTCACGGACTGGGAGCTGCGCCGCTCCTTCGAACGCATGTGAGGCCCCCCTTGTCCCACCAGGCACCCGCACCAGAGGCGACGGGGGCACAGGACCTGCGGGTGCTGAACCCCGCCACCGAAGAGGTCCTCGCCACCGTCCCCGCGGCCACCGCGGCCGACGTCGACGCCGCCGTCGCACGGGCCGCGCGGGCGCAGCCGACCTGGGCCGCCCTCGCCCCCGGCGACCGCGCCCGGCTCCTGCGCCGGTTCGCCGCCACCGTCGACGACCACCTGGAGGAACTGGCCCGCCTGGAGGTCCGCGAGGCCGGGCACACCATCGGCAACGCCCGCTGGGAGGCGGGGAACGTCCGCGACCTGCTCGACTACGCCGCCGGGGGAGTGGAGCGGCTCACCGGCCGGCAGATCCCGGTCGCCGCCGGCCTGGACGTGACGCTCCTCGAACCGCTCGGCGTCGTCGGCGTCATCGCCCCCTGGAACTTCCCCATGCCGATCGCGGCCTGGAGCACCGCGCCCGCGCTGGCGGCGGGCAACGCGGTCCTCCTCAAGCCGGCCGAGACGACCCCGCTGACCGCACTGCGCCTGGCCGAACTGGCCCTCGCGGCCGGGCTTCCCGAAGGACTCCTCCAGGTGCTGCCCGGACACGGGGCCGTCGCGGGCGACGCGCTCGTCACCCACCCGGGCGTCGCCAAGATCGTCTTCACCGGGTCGACGGCGGTGGGCCGGCAGGTGGCGGCCAAGGGCGCGGCGCTCCTCAAGCCCGTCACCCTGGAACTCGGCGGCAAGAGCCCCAACATCGTCTTCGCCGACGCCGACATCGAGGCCGCCGCAACCGCCGCGCCCCTGTCCTTCCTCGACAACGCCGGCCAGGACTGCTGCGCCCGCACCCGCATCCTGGTCCAGCGCACGGTGTACGACCGCTTCCTGGGCCTCCTCGCCCCGGCGATCGAGTCCGTCCTCGTCGGCGACCCGGCCGACGAACGCACCGACATGGGCCCGCTCATCTCCCGGGCCCAGCTGGACCGCGTCCGCTCCTACGTCCCCGAGGACGCCGACGGCATCCGCGGCAAGGCCCCCGAGGGCGGCCCCGGCTTCTGGTTCCCGCCCACCGTCCTCACCGGCGTCGACGCGCACGCGCGCGTGGCGGTCGAGGAGGTCTTCGGGCCCGTCGCCGTCGTCCTGCCCTTCGAGGACGAGGCCGACGCCGTCCGCCTGGCCGACGCCACCGACTACGGGCTGTCCGGCTCGATCTGGACCCGGGACGTCGGCCGCGCCCTGCGCGTCTCCCAGGCGGTGCGGGCCGGGAACCTGTCCGTCAACTCCCACTCCAGCGTCCGCTACGCGACGCCGTTCGGCGGGTTCAAGCAGTCCGGCCTCGGCCGCGAACTCGGCCCGGACGCGCTGACCGCCTTCACCGAGACCAAGAACGTCTTCATCAGCACCGCCCCGTAACGTCCCGCCGAGCACGGAGGACCCCGCACAGTGAGCGAAGACATCGTCTGCCGCAGGCTCGTCGGCCGCACCGCCGTCGTCACCGGGGCCGGCAGCGGCATCGGCCTCGCCTCCGTCCGCCGGCTCGCCTCCGAGGGCGCGCACGTGGTCTGCGGCGACGTGGACGAGACCCGCGGCAAGGCGGCGGCCGACGAGATCGGCGGCACCTTCGTCAAGGCCGACGTCACCGACCCGGAGCAGGTCGAGGCGCTGTTCGCGGCGGCGTACGACACCTACGGCAGCGTCGACGTCGCGTTCAACAACGCCGGTATCTCGCCGCCCGACGACGACTCCATCCTGGAGACCGGCCTGGAGGCGTGGAAGCGCGTCCAGGAGGTCAACCTGACCTCCGTCTACCTGTGCTGCAAGGCCGCCCTCCCCCACATGCTGCGCCAGGGCCGCGGGTCCATCATCAACACCGCCTCCTTCGTGGCCCGCATGGGCGCGGCCACCTCGCAGATCTCGTACACGGCCTCCAAGGGCGGCGTCCTCGCCCTGTCCCGGGAACTGGGCGTGCAGTTCGCGCGGGAGGGCATCCGTGTCAACGCCCTGTGCCCCGGACCGGTCAACACCCCGCTCCTGCGGGAGCTGTTCGCCAAGGACCCGGAGCGCGCCGCGCGCCGCCTCGTGCACATTCCGCTCGGGCGCTTCGCCGAGGCCGAGGAGATCGCCGCCGCCGTCGCCTTCCTGGCCAGCGACGACTCCTCCTTCGTGAACGCCACCGACTTCCTGGTGGACGGCGGGATCTCCGGGGCGTACGTCACACCGCTGTAGACGACCGCGGGCGGCGTCCTACAGTGCCGGGATGAGCATGACGCCGCCGCCCGGCTGGTACCCCGATCCGTCGGCCCCGCACCAGGAACGGTGGTGGGACGGAACGGCCTGGACAGAGCACCGGCGGGCACCCGGGCCCGCCGGGTACGGGGCGCCGCCGGCGCAGCAGCCGGTGCCCGGGCAGCCGTCGACCGTGCCGCTCCTCACGGGCGGCCACCCGGGGCAGGGGCGGTCCGCGGACGGCACCGCCCGCGGCAGGGCCGTCGCCCTCACCGCCGCCGGGGCCGTGCTGGTCGCGGCGATCGTCGGCGGCGCGTTCTTCCTCGGCGAGGACGACGCCGGCCCGCGGACCGGGACCCCGCCGTCCTCCGCCGCTCCCACCGGCCCGTCGCCGGTGACCGCGACGCCGACCCCCTCGCCGACCCCGACCGGGTCCACGACCACGGTCGAGGACCAGCTCAACGGCGTCACCTTCCCGCTGCCGGACGGCTGGGTCCCGCCGAAGAACGTCGCCGAGGACGACGTCGTGATGACCACGGACGGCACCTACGACTGCCCCGCCGACGGCGGGGTGTGCCGGCACGGCCTCGTCGTCTCGCGCACCGTCACCGCGAACGCCGAGTCCTCCCCGAAGACCCTCGCCGAGCAGGACATCAAGGACGCGGCCGACGACGCCTACGACCGCGACCTGGTCGGCAACAAGCCCTTCGGCGGCATCGAGTCCCACCAGGAGGTCGCGGCCGGGCCGGTCGCCGTCGCCGGACGCGCCGGCCACTACGTGCGCTGGCGGGTGACGACGGCCGAGGGCCCCGGCGGCTACGTGCAGTCGATGGTGTTCCCCTCCACCGTGGGCACCGAGTCCCCGATCCTCGTCCGCTACGTGTTCGACGCCGGCGAGGACGGTCCGCCCCTGGCCGACATGGAGCGGATCACCGAGGGCATCCGGCCCGTCGGCGACGCGGACACGGGCGGCGGCGTGGGCAGCGGGATCGGCCCCTCGGACTGACCCGGCGCGCCTACAGGTAGGTGTGCCCCTCGCCCCGGTACGTCGGCACCGTCGCCGTCACCGCGTCCCCCTCGACCAGGTGCAGCGCGTCGAACCGCTCGCACAGCTCACCGGCCTTGGCGTGCCGGAACCACACCTTGTCGCCGATGAGGAGGTCGTCGGCGGGCGTGCCGAGCAGCGGTGTCTGCACCTCGCCGGCCCCCTCCTGGGAGTCGTAGCGCAGTCCTTCGGGCAGATACGGCTCCGGCAGCCGGTCGGCGCCGGGCGCGCCGGACGCGGGGTAGCCGCCGCCGAGCACGGCCACGACGCCGACCCCCGGACGCCGGACCACGGGCTGGGCGAACAGCGCCGCCGGACGCCCGCGGAACGACGTGTAGTTGTCGAACAGCCGCGGCACGTACAGCCCGGAGCCGGCGGCGATCTCCGTGACCGCGTCCTCCGCGGCGGTGTGCTGCACGCTGCCCGTGCCGCCGCCGTTGACGAACTCCAGGCCGGGCACCACGGCCCGGACCGCCCGCACCACCGCGGCACGCCGCTCGGCGAGTTCCCGGCGGGCGGCCCCCTGCATCAGCCGTACCGCCCGCGACCGCAGCGGCCGTCCCGCCACCGCGTCCCCGACCCCGGCGACATGCCCCTCGTACGCCATGATGCCGACGACCTCGAACCCCGGCCGGCGGACCACCGCGCGGGCCAGGTCGGCGACCTGGGCGGGGGAGTGCAGCGGGGAGCGCCGGGCCCCGACCCGCACGCGCCCGCCGAGCAGCCGCAGCGAGGTGTCCAACTCCAGGCACACGCGCACGACTTCCCGGCCGCCGTCGCGCGCCGCGTCGATGAGGTCCAGCTGCGCCGGATCGTCGATCATCACGGTCACGGCGGAGGCGAGCTTGGGATCGGCGGCCAGTTCGGCGTACCGGGCGCGGTCCGCCGACGGGTAGGCGAGCAGCACGTCCTCGAAACCCGAGCGTGCGAGCCACAGGGACTCGGCCAGGGTGAACGACATGACACCCGCGAAACCGTCCCGCGCCAGGACCCGTTCGAGCAGGGCCCGGCAGCGTACGGACTTGCTGGCGACCCGGATCGGCTTCCCCCCGGCCCGGCGGCGCAGGTCGTCCGCGTTCGCGTCGAAGGCCTCCAGGTCCACGATCGCCACGGGGGCGTCCAGATGGGCGGTGGCCCGGTCGTAACGGGCCCGGTCGGCGGCGCGCGCAGTCATGGACGCAGCCTGCCAGACAGGATTACCGCAGGGTAGGGGGACGTTCCGGGCCAATGCCACGGGGGCGCGGACTGGTTCCCCGCCGGGCGGGGTCACGCCGTAGAGTGACGCGCACGCACGGCGGCACGGCCCCGGGGCAGGGCTCCGGAGCCCGCGCCGGGGTGGCGGTCCTCCCGTGCGGGTATGCGTGCCCGGGACGGATCGCTCCACGCCGGGCCGGGGCAGGAGACCACATCACCGGCCCGCGTCGGAGAAACGGCCCGGGCCCGAGGAAACGGGGGGTGCATGAGCACGGAAGCGCGCCGCGCCTCCCTCCCCCCGCACCAGGGGACCCCGCCCCGCCCGGAGACCCCGCCGCCCCCCGGCACCCCGCCCCGCCCCGCCACGCCGCCTGCGCCGTCCGCGCCACCGCGCACCGGCACCCGGCCGGCCCCGGAGCCCCAGCCGCACCCCGGCACCCCGCCGCTCGCGCCGGACGCGGGCGTCCCGCGACGTCCCGCCGCTCCGCCGCGCCCCGTGGGCCCGCCCCGGCCGGCACAGCCGTCGGCGGCGCCCGGCGGCGCCCCGGCCGGGACGGACCGGCGTACGCCGGTCGCGCCGCCCCGCTCCGCCCCCCGGCACACGGAGGCACGCGACGCGAACACCCGGCGCTTCGACGGGTCCCGCGCCGCCGACGTGTCCCCGTCGGCCGACGACGTGTCCCCGTCCGCCGCCGACGACGGCGTCCCCGGACCGCGCACGGCGAGGGAGCAGGACCCGGGAGACGGGCCCGGCAGCCGGGACA
Source organism: Streptomyces sp. NPDC045956 (assembly GCF_056430705.1). Taxonomy (NCBI): domain Bacteria; kingdom Bacillati; phylum Actinomycetota; class Actinomycetes; order Kitasatosporales; family Streptomycetaceae; genus Streptomyces; species Streptomyces sp. NPDC045956. The sequence continues at coordinate 197,144 of NZ_JBWKKZ010000008.1, forward strand.
CAGGCCGGGCCGCCCCGCGTCGGGAGGACGACCGCAAGGCCCCGGACGCCGGTGCCGGGCCGCGTTTTCCGGGCCTGCGGCCCGGCGATCCCCGGGCCACCGAGCCCGCGCCTCCGCCTCCCCGCGCCTCCGCCCGTTTCCCCGACACCCCGCCCACCGTCGGCCGCGGTGGCCCGGGGGAGGCCGGGGTGCGGCGGGCCCACCGTCCGGCGCCGCCCGCACCGCGCCGCCCCGGCACACCCGCCTCCGACGCCTCCGCGGCGACTTCGCCGGGCGCCGGCGCGACGCGGCCGTCCCGGCGCGGCCCGATGACGCCCCCGTCCGCCGGCCCGGGCGCACCCGCCGACACCCCGCGCGACCGCACCTCGGCGTCCCCGGAGGCCCCGTCCGAGACGACCCGGCGCCTCCGCCCCGTCCCGGCGGAACCGGAACGGGCGGCAGCGCCGCGCCCCGGGTCCGGCCCGACGGGCGGGACGGTCGCCGCCCCCGACCCCGGGCGGTCCTGGAGCGCTCCGACGGCGACCGGCGAGGGGCGGCCCCGGGTGTCGTTCGGGGAGCCCGAGGGGTACGACGAGCACGCCCGCCCGCGCCCGTTCGGTGAGCGGGGACGGGGCCGGGGGCGGGCGCAGGCCCTCGCCGCGGCCGTCTGCCTCGTGCTGGGGCTGGGACTGGTGACGGGCGCCGTCACCGGCAGCTGGCTCGCCGGGGACTCGGGCGACGACGGTGCGCGCGGCGCGTTCGCCGAGGCGGGAGACCTGTGGCACAGCGTGCCGGTCGACCAGCTGTTCCCGCCCACCGTGCGGGGACAGGGCGCCGGACCCGGCGGCGCCGACCGCACCTGGACGCGGGTCGCCGTCGCGCCGGACAGCGGCTGCGAGGGCGCCTTCGACCCGCTGCTGGCCAAGCTCCTCGACCCCGTCGGCTGCCGGCGTCTGCTGCGCGCCACCTACACCGACGCCACCCAGAGCCACGTCACCACCGTCGGCCTGCTCTTCACCAAGGCCGACGCCGCCGCCATGACCTCGCTGGCGGGCCGGTTCGAGAAGGAGGACCTGGGCCGCCGGGAGGACCTCATGCCGCTGCCGTACGCCGCCGAGGGCACCGTCGCCGCCGGCTTCGGCGCGCGGCAGCGGGCCTCGTGGACCGTCTCCGTCCTCACCGACGGCCCCGTCGTCGTCTACGCCGTCTCCGGCTGGGCCGACGGCCGCGGCGTCGACGAGCCCGAGCCCGCCGAGGAGGCCATGGAGTCCGGCGCGGGCTCGGCCCCCGCCCAGGCCGGCCTCGGCCACGAGGCGCAGGGCCTCGCCGACCGCGTCGAACGCGCCCTGCGCAAGAACGTCGGCCCGGCCACGGAGCGTCCGTCGTGAAGACCGCCGACCCCGCTGCGGGCCCCGCCGCCCCCGTGCCGCACACCGGCGCCCGCGGGAAGGGCGCCCTGGGGCTCCTCCTCGCCGCCGCCCTGGTCCTCGTCCCGGCGCCCGCCGCGCACGCCGACGGCATCCGCGCCCAGCAGTGGGCCCTGGACGCCCTGCACACCGACGAGGCCTGGCGCACCACCAGGGGCGCGGGCGTCACCGTCGCCGTCCTGGACACCGGGGTCGAGGCCGACCACCCCGACCTGGCGGGCAACGTCCTCGACGGCAAGGACCTGGTCGGCTTCGGCGCGCGCGAGGGAGACCGCGCCTGGGCCCGGCACGGCACGGCCATGGCAGGGATCATCGCCGGTCACGGCCACGGCGCCGGCAACGCGGAGGGCGCCATGGGCGTCGCCCCGGAGGCGAAGATCCTGCCCCTGCGCGTCATCCTGGAGGACGGCGACCCCTCCCGCGCCAAGGCCCGCAAGACCCGCGGCAACGCCCTCGCCGAGGGCATCCGCTGGGCCACCGACCACGGCGCCGACATCATCAACCTCTCCCTGGGCGACGACTCCGCCTCCGCCCACCCCGAACCCGCCGAGGACGAGGCCATCCAGTACGCCCTGAGGAAGGGCGTGGTCGTCGTCGCCTCGGCCGGCAACGGAGGGGAGAAGGGCGACCACGTCTCCTACCCGGCCGCCTACCCGGGCGTGATCGCCGCGACCGCCGTCGACCGCTACGGCACCCGCGCCTCCTTCTCCACCCGCCGCTGGTACGCCACGGTCAGCGCCCCCGGTGTCGACGTGATCATCGCCGACCCGGACCACCGCTACTACGAGGGCTGGGGCACCAGCGCCGCCTCGGCCTTCGTCTCCGGTGCCGCCGCCCTGGTCAAGTCGGCCCACCCGGACCTCACCCCCGCCCAGGTCAAGTCCCTCCTGGAGGACACGGCCCGCAACGCCCCCGCAGAGGGCCGCGACGACTCCCGCGGCTACGGCTTCGTCGACCCCGCCGCGGCCATCGAGGCGGCCGGACGCCTGGAGCCGCGGGGCCTGAAGCCGGCGGCCCACGGTGACGAGTACTTCGGCTCCGGGCCGGAGGCCGCCACCTCCGACGACTCCACCGCCGCCTGGGCGGCACCCCTCGCGGGCGGCGCGGGCGGCGTCATGATCGTCGCGGCCGTCGTCCTGTGGCGGGGCCGCCGCGGACGCTACGAGGACTTCTGACCGGAGGCCGCGCCGTCCTCCCCGGGCGGGACCGCCCCGCGGAAGACGGACACCGCCGTCCGCGCCGCCGCCTCGGCGAGCGCGATCCCCTCCGCCAGGCTCGCGCTGCCGCGGGACAGGACCGCCACCAGACGGTCGCGGCCGCCCGTCGTGACCCTCCCGATGCTGTCGACCACCCACAGCCCGGTGGTGCCGCGCCGCAGCCAGCCGTTCTTCAACGCCCACGCCGAGCCACCGGCATTGTCGGCCGCGGCCGACACACCCCACCGCTGACCTTCGGTGATCCGCGCCATCAACCCGCCCACGTACGCCCGCGAGGCCTCGCTCAGCTCCGAGCCGTCCGCCACGAACACCTGCCGCAACAGCGCGACCTGGTCGGCGGCCGTGGTCCGCGTCAGCCCCCACAGGGGGCCGTCGCCTCCCCGGGTGCGGGTCAGTCCGAAGCGCGCGTTCCCGGCGTCGAGCCCGTCCGCGGCCCCGATCGCCCGCCACAGCGCCGACGCCGAGTCGTTGTCGCTCCGCTCGATCATCGCGACGGCGTGCGCCTCCTCCTCGGCGGTCGGCGCCCGCTTCGCGTCCTGGGCCCGGAGCAGCAGCACCGCCAGGATGTCGACCTTGACGATGCTCGCCGTCTCGTAGAGGCCCGAGCCGTACGAGGCGCTCCCGCCCGTGGCCGGGTCGGACACCGCCACCGACACCTCGGCGCCGTCCGGCACGGGCACCGACGCCATGGCCGAGGCCAGCAGCGCGTCGCGGTCCTCGACCGGGTCGCCCGGCCGGACGCCCGTCCTCACGGAGCGGGGACCGGACCGCCGGGCCGGAACCGCTCCACCCCGACGATGTGCCGCACCTTCACCGGACGCACGACCACCGCGATCCGCCGCTCCCCGGGCATGAGCCACTCGAAGCGCTCGCTGCCCAGGTACTTGCGGGCCAGCCGGTCCATCCGGTCGTGCGCCTCCGGGCCCTCGACGAAGCGGGACACCACTCCGCTGATCTGCACGCGGTCGAAGGCGTCGGCGGCGTCCGCGTGCGAGAGGTAGACCCGGGGGTCGCGGCGCAGGTTCTCCTCCTTCACCCGGCCCGCCGAGGTGTTGAAGGTCAGCTCGTTCTCCCCCTCCAGGTCCACCCACATGGGGCTGACCTGCGGCGCTCCGTCGGCGAACACGGTGCCGACGTACCAGATGTGGGGAGCTCGCAGCCGGGCGCGGACGGCGTCGTCGAAGGTCGCGGTCATCCGGCGAGGCTACCAACCATGATCACCGGGCCGGTCCGCACGCTCGCGAGGTGGGCCTCGTCGAGCTGTCCGGGCCCTCGACTAGGGTCGGGACCGTGGCGAACAAGAACATCCCCGACTCCGGCTACTCCGACGACGACGGCTCGGCCGACCCCCGGCTGAGCGCGGCGCTCGCCGCCTGGGCAGCGGACCGGACCGCCCTGGCCCCCGTACTGGAGGCCCTCAAGGGCGCCCGGCTGCTCGTGCCCGTCGTGGCCGTCCTCGGTGAGGTGGAGGAGGGCAGTCAAGAAGGGCGCGAAGCCCCTTGGAAGGGTGGTGGTGGGCGACGGGGGGGCGGGCTGCGGCGGGAGAAGACCAGCGACATGGCGGTCCCGACGCTGAAGGCCGGCGACCGCACCGCCCTGCCCGCCTTCACCTCCACCGAGTCGCTGGCCCGCTGGGACCCCGCGGCCCGCCCCGTCGCCGTACCCGTGCACCAGGCCTTGCAGGCGGCCGCGCACGAGAAGGCGGACACGGTGGTCCTGGACCTGGCCGGACCGGTGCCCTTCGAGCTGACCGGCGCGGTGCTGCTGGCGCTGGCCGAGGGGCGTACGACGACCGATCCGCTGGCCGACCCGGCCGTCGCGGAGGCGGTGCGCACCGCCGTCGCCGCCGAGCCCGCCGTGCTCCGGGCCCACCTCGGGCCGGGGCGCGCCGACGGCACCCTCGCGCTGCAACTGGACCCCGGGGCCGACCCGGCCACGGCCGCCCGGGCCGTCGCCGAGCGTCTCGCCGCCGACGAGACGCTGAGGGCCCGCCTGGTGCGCGGCCTCGACCTGGCACTGCTGCCGGCCGGGGCGACGCCGCCGGGCGAGCCCTTGTACGTGCGGGGGTAGCCCGGCCGCGTACGGCACAGCTGGGCCACACGGGGGGCAGCTCAGCCGTAGACCCGGCCCGTGTACTTCTCGCCCGGGCCCTGGCCCGGCTCGTCGGGGACGAGCGAGGCCTCGCGGAAGGCCAGCTGGAGCGACTTCAGCCCGTCGCGCAGCGGCGCCGCGTGGAACGAGCTGATCTCCGTCGCCGACGCGTCCAGCAGACCGGCCAGCGCGTGCACCAGCTTCCGGGCCTCGTCCAGGTCCTTGTGCGCGTCGCCCTCCTCGGTCAGCCCCAGCTTCACGGCGGCGGCGCTCATCAGGTTGACGGCGACCGTCACGATCACCTCGACCGCCGGGACCTCGGCGATGTCGCGGGTCATGGCGTCGAAGTCGGGCGTCTCAGGAGGGGTCTCACTCATGCGCCCACGATAGGCGCAGCGCGCGACCCGGCCCCACCCGGTCTCGGTTAGCCCTTCCCCCGCCGAGCTGCTAACCTTGTGTAACGACCGGTCGGACACGCACGCCCACGGCAGCGAGTCCGGCCCACAAGTGGAGGCTCCGAACTCCCACCTGGCCGTCCTCAGGACGGCGGGTCACCGGTCAGGCGGTCCCGTCCAGCGGCGGTGACCAGCCCGAGATCGCGCCCCGCGGCCATCGCGGCGGTGCTCCGGTAGTAGTTCCAGGAGCCCCGCCTGTGATCGTCCGGGGCATTTTTGTTGCGCCGGCGCGGTTAGGTCTATCGAACACAGACGTTACGCGGCTGTCCGCCAGACCGTCGCGTGGTGCTACCGAGGAGGATCCATCAGCGCCGAGCCCCGCATCAACGACCGGATTCGCGTTCCCGAGGTGCGACTTGTCGGTCCCAGCGGCGAGCAGGTCGGGATTGTCCCGCTTGCCAAGGCCCTGGAGCTTGCGCAGGAGTACGACCTCGATCTCGTAGAGGTCGCGGCGAACGCCCGTCCGCCCGTGTGCAAGCTCATGGACTACGGGAAGTTCAAGTACGAGTCGGCCATGAAGGCCCGTGAGGCGCGCAAGAACCAGGCGCACACGGTCATCAAGGAGATGAAGCTCCGGCCGAAGATCGACCCGCACGACTATGACACCAAGAAGGGTCACGTCGTTCGGTTCCTCAAGCAGGGCGACAAGGTCAAGATCACGATCATGTTCCGTGGTCGCGAGCAGTCCCGGCCGGAGCTCGGCTACCGACTGCTGCAGCGTCTCGCGGAGGACGTGGCCGACCTCGGGTTCGTGGAGTCGAACCCGAAGCAGGACGGCCGCAACATGATCATGGTCCTCGGTCCGCACAAGAAGAAGACCGAGGCGATGGCCGAGGCTCGCCAGGCGCAGGAAGCCCGCAAGGCGGACGCGAAGGCCAACCCCGGCAAGTCGCAGAACGCCGCGGAGGCCGACGACGTCGACGAGGTGGACGCCGAGGCTCCGGCCGAGGCTCCCGCCGAGGCGTGACTCCGGGGGACCCAGGTCCCCAGGACGTAACCGATACAAGCGACGCTCCACCGTGCCCGGTTTCACGACCGGGCACCGGAGCGCCACCGACGAGGAGAGAACGGCGCTATGCCGAAGAACAAGTCGCACAGCGGTGCCAGCAAGCGCTTCAAGATCACCGGCTCCGGCAAGGTGCTCCGTGAGCGCGCCGGCAAGCGCCACCTGCTCGAGCACAAGTCGTCCCGCGTGACGCGTCGCCTCACCGGCAACGCCGAGATGGCCCCGGGCGACGCCGCGAAGATCAAGAAGCTTCTCGGCAAGTGACGTCACGGCGCCCTCTCTGAGCGCCGTACGTCTGGACCGGGACCCCATCGATACCGGGCCGCGTGAGCATCCCCGCGGCCCCGCTACAAGGAGTTAACAAGTGGCACGCGTCAAGCGGGCAGTCAACGCCCACAAGAAGCGCCGGGCGATCCTCGAGCAGGCCTCCGGCTACCGCGGTCAGCGTTCGCGCCTGTACCGCAAGGCCAAGGAGCAGGTCACCCACTCGCTGGTCTACAACTACAACGACCGCAAGAAGCGCAAGGGTGACTTCCGCCAGCTGTGGATCCAGCGCATCAACGCCGCTGCCCGCGCCAACGGCATCACGTACAACCGCTTCATCCAGGGTCTGAAGGCCGCCAACATCGAGGTGGACCGCAAGATCCTGGCCGACCTGGCCGTCAACGACGCCGCCGCGTTCGCCGCGCTCGTCGAGGTCGCCCAGAAGGCGCTGCCGAGCGACGTGAACGCGCCGAAGGCCGCGTGAGGCTGCGCCGGCTCTGAGCCGACGTCGAAGGACCCGCAGGCTTCGAGCCTGCGGGTCCTTCGATTGCCGCCCGACGCACCGTCCTCGTCCGCGGGTGCGTCGTGGCTGGTCGCGCAGTTCCCCGCGCCCCTGAGGGGCGCGCCCGCACCCGGCGTCGACTACTTGTGAAGGTGAAGAATCGCATGCGCCCCGCCGCCCCCGAGCTGATCTCCCCCCGTTCCCCCCGGGTTCTTGCCGCGCGGCGGCTGGCGAAGCGGAACTTCCGGGGGAAGGAGCGGCTGTTCCTCGCCGAGGGGCCGCAGGCCGTGCGGGAGGCCGCGGGGTACGAGGACACCCTCGTCGAGGTGTTCGCCACCGTCGAGGCCGCCGAGCGCTACGCCGACATCATCGGCGCCGCCCGTGACGCGGGCGCCCGGGTCCACCTCGCCGCCGAGCAGGTGATCGAGGACATCTCCACCACCGTCACCCCGCAGGGCCTGGTCGGGGTCTGCCGCTTCCTGGACACCCCCTTCGACGAGATCCTCGCCGCCCGCCCGAAGCTGGTCGCCGTCCTCGCCCACGTCCGCGACCCCGGCAACGCCGGCACCGTACTGCGCTGCGCCGACGCCGCCGGCGCCGAGGCGGTCGTCCTCACCGACGCCTCCGTCGACCTGTACAACCCCAAGGCCGTCCGCGCCTCCGTCGGCTCCCTGTTCCACCTGCCGGTCGCCGTGGGCGTACCCGTCGAGCACGCCGTCGCCGGCCTCCGGGACGCCGGTGTGCGGATCCTCGCCGCCGACGGCGCGGGCGAGCACGACCTCGACGCCGAACTGGACGAGGGCACCATGGGCGGCCCCACGGCCTGGGTCTTCGGCAACGAGGCCTGGGGGCTCCCGGAGGAGACCCGGGCGCTCGCCGACGCCGTGCTGCGTGTCCCGATCCACGGAAAGGCCGAGAGTCTGAACCTCGCGACCGCCGCCGCCGTATGTCTCTACGCGTCGGCGCGTGCACAGCGCGCCGCCGGAGGGTGCCGCTCCGTCACCAAGGACTAGTAGGGTGACCAGCTCAAGGCCCCTGAGCGGTTGAGAGGTGGGGTACGGGGATGAGCGTCGGCACGAGCAGCGCACCGGGAGCACGCCAGGCGCCGCGTCCGCCCGCGCCCCGCGCGCCCGGCGACCTCGCCGACCTCGGCATCGACCCCGACCAGCTGCCCGACGGCCTCGTCGTCGCGGACGAGCGGGGCCGCGTCGTCTGCTTCAACGCCGCCGCCGCGCGCATCACGGCGGTCGCCGCGGCCGACGCCCTCGGGCAGCCGCTGGAGAAGGCCCTCCCCCTGGAGGACCTGGAGGGCCGCCGCTGGTGGCAGCTGACCGACCCCTACGGCGGCCTCGCCATCCGCGTGGGCCAGCCCGAACGCAACCTCCTGCTGCCCGCCGGCCGGGAGGTCCTCGTCTCCGCCCGCTACGTCCGCACCGAGCCCACCGGCCCCGTCCACCGCGTCGTCGTCACCCTGCGCGACACCGAGGCCCGCCGCCGTACCGAACGCAGCCACGCCGAGCTGATCGCCACCGTCGCCCACGAACTGCGCTCGCCGCTCACCTCCGTCAAGGGCTTCACGGCCACCCTGCTGGCCAAGTGGGAGCGGTTCACCGACGACCAGAAGCGGCTGATGCTCGAGACCGTGGACGCCGACGCCGACCGTGTCACCCGGCTCATCGCCGAGCTGCTGGACATCTCCCGCATCGACTCGGGCCGGCTGGAGGTCCGCCGCCAGCCCGTCGACATCGGTGCCGCCGTCGGCCGCCACATCCAGGCCTACGTCGCCGCGGGCCAGGAGGCCGACCGCTTCCTGCTCCGCGTCTCCCAGCCGCTGCCCGACCTGTGGGCCGACCCCGACAAGGTCGACCAGGTGCTGGGCAACCTGCTGGAAAACGCGGTGCGCCACGGCGAGGGAACCGTCACCATTGACGTCACGCCCACGGCGTCCCCCCGCGAGGGAGAGGACACCGGCACGTCGGTCACGGTGAGCGACGAAGGGGCAGGCATCCCGGAGGAGTCCATGAACCGCGTCTTCACCCGCTTCTGGCGGGGCAGCAAGCGCGGCGGCACCGGCCTCGGGCTGTACATCGTCAAGGGCATCGTCGAGGCCCACGGCGGCACCATCACGGTCGGCCGCGCCCCCGGCGGCGGCGCCGAGTTCCGATTTACGTTGCCCGTGGCGGCCCCGGCCTACCTGGCCTGAGCGGCCCCACGGGCGCGGTCGCGTTCCACAGCCCCGTTAGACTCGGACTTTGGCACCTTTGCGTCCAGCTCCGCAGACCATCGTCTCCGGACCGTAGACGGGGCGTCCCAGCCAGCCAATCGGAAGCACGGGAAGAGATGTCGGCACCGAATAAGTCGTACGACCCGGTCGAGGTCGAGGCGTTGAAACCGGAAGAGATCGAGCGCATGCGGGACGAGGCGCTCGCCGCCTTCGCCGCCGCGGGCTCCCTCGACGCGCTCCAGGAGGCGAAGGTCGCCCACACCGGCGGCACCTCCCCGCTGGCGCTGGCCAACCGCGAGATCGGCGCCCTGCCGCCGCAGGCCAAGGCCGAGGCGGGCAAGCGCGTCGGCATGGCCCGCGGCGCCGTGAACAAGGCCCTCGCGGCCCGCCAGGAGGAGCTGGAGGCCGAGCGCGACGCGCGGGTCCTGGTCGAGGAGGCCGTGGACGTCACGCTGCCCTACGACCGGGTACCGGCCGGCGCCCGGCACCCCCTCACCACGCTCTCCGAGCGCATCGAGGACGTCTTCACGGCCATGGGCTACGAGGTCGCCGAGGGCCCCGAGGCCGAGGCCGAGTGGTTCAACTTCGACGCCCTCAACATCGGCCCGGACCACCCGGCCCGAGGCGAGGCCGACACCTTCTTCGTCCAGGGCCCCGACGGCGGCAGCGAGTCCGGCGTGGTGCTGCGTACCCACACGTCGCCCGTGCAGATCCGCTCCGCGCTCGACCGCGAGCTGCCGGTCTACGTGATCTGCCCCGGCCGCGTGTACCGCACCGACGAGCTGGACGCCACGCACACCCCCGTGTTCCACCAGGTCGAGCTGCTCGCCATCGACGAGGGCCTGACCATGGCGGACCTCAAGGGCACCCTGGACCACATGGTCCAGTCGCTGTTCGGCGCGGAGATGAAGACCCGGCTGCGGCCGAACTTCTTCCCCTTCACCGAGCCGTCCGCCGAGATGGACATGCTCTGCTACGTCTGCAGGGGCGCGTCCGTCGGCAACCCCGACCGGCCCTGCCGCACCTGCTCCAGCGAGGGCTGGATCGAGCTGGGCGGCTGCGGCATGGTCAACCCGCGGGTGCTCACCGCCTGCGGCGTCGACCCGGAGAAGTACAGCGGCTTCGCCTTCGGGTTCGGCATCGAGCGGATGCTGATGTTCCGCCACAACGTCGAGGACATGCGAGACATGGTCGAGGGTGACGTCCGGTTCACCCGGCCGTTCGGGATGGAGATCTGATGCGGGTCCCGCTTTCCTGGCTGCGGGAGTACGTCGACCTGCCGGCCACACAGACCGGCCGCGACGTGCAGGCCAAGCTGATTTCGGCCGGCCTCGAGGTCGAGACCGTCGAGCACCTCGGTGCCGACCTCAAGGGCCCCCTGGTCGTCGGCCAGGTCCTCACCATCGAGGAGCTGGAGGGCTTCAAGAAGCCCATCCGCTTCTGCACCGTGGACGTCGGCCAGGCCAACGGCACCGGTGAGCCCCAGGAGATCGTCTGCGGCGCCCGCAACTTCGCGGTCGGCGACAAGGTCGTCGTGGTCCTCCCCGGCGCCACCCTGCCCGGCGGCTTCTCGATCTCCGCCCGCAAGACGTACGGCAAGACGTCCCACGGCATGATCTGCTCCGGCGACGAGCTGGGCATGGGCGACGACGGCAGCCACGGCATCATCGTGCTGCCGCCCGAGACCGAGGTCGGCAAGGACGCCATCGAGCTGCTCGAACTGGTCGACGAGGTGCTGGACATCGCCGTCACCGCCAACCGCGGCGACTGCCTGTCCATCCGCGGCGTCGCCCGCGAGACCGCCATCGCCTACGGCCTGCCGCTGCGCGACCCGGCGCTGCTCGACGTGCCCGCCCCGAACGCCTACGGCTACCCGGTGAAGATCGCCGACCCGACCGGCTGCGACCGCTTCACCGCCCGCACGGTCACCGGCCTCAGCGCCGAGGCGCGCTCCCCGATCTGGCTCCAGCGCCGGCTCCAGAAGGTCGGCATGCGCCCGATCTCGCTCGCCGTCGACGTCACCAACTACGTGATGATGGAGCTCGGCCAGCCCCTGCACGCCTACGACCGGTCCCTGGTCCAGGGCACCATCGGCGTGCGCCGTGCCGAGGAGGGCGAGAAGATCGTCACCCTCGACGGCGTCGAGCGGAAGCTGCACGCCGAGGACCTGGTCATCACCGACGACCGCGGGCCGATCGGCCTCGCCGGTGTCATGGGCGGCGCCAACACGGAGATCGCCGACCACGGGGACGCCGAGAGCGCCACGAGTGACGTGGTCATCGAGGCCGCCCACTTCGACCAGGTGGCCATCGCGCGCACCGCCCGCAGGCACAAGCTGTCCTCCGAGGCGTCCCGCCGCTTCGAGCGCGGCGTCGACCCGCAGGCCGCCGCCGCCGCCGCGCAGCGCACCGTCGACCTGCTGGTGCTCCTCGCGGGCGGCACCGCCGAGTCCGGCGTCACGGAGCTGAGTGCCCCGCCGGTGCCGCACACCATCAGCCTGCCTGCCGACCACCCGGACAAGGTCGCGGGTGTGACCTACGGCCGCGAGACCGTCGTGCGCCGCCTCCAGGAGGTCGGCTGCGATGTGTACGGGCAGGACGAGCTGATCGTCACCGTCCCGTCCTGGCGGCCGGACCTCGCCGACCCCAACGACCTGGCCGAAGAGGTCATCCGCCTGGAGGGCTACGAGAACCTGCCCGCCACGCTGCCGAGGCCCTCCGCGGGTCGCGGCCTGACCGCCCGCCAGCGCCTGCACCGCCGCGTCGGACGCGCCCTGGCCGGCGCCGGGTACGTCGAGGCGCCGAACTACCCGTTCGTCAGCGAGCAGGTCTTCGACCAGCTCGGACTGGACGCCGACGACCCGGCCCGCCGCGTCGTGAAGCTGGTCAACCCGCTCAGCGACGAGGAGCCCGCGCTGCGGACCTCGCTGCTGCCGGGCCTGCTCGGCGCGCTGCGCCGCAACGACGGCCGGGGCTCGCACGACCTCGCGCTGTTCGAGACCGGTCTGGTCTTCCACCCGCGCGACGAGCGGCCCGTCGCCGCGAACCTGCCCGTGGACCGGCGGCCCGACGCCGACGACCTCGCCGCGCTGGACGCCGCGCTGCCCGACCAGCCGCGGCACGTCGCCGTCGTCCTGGCCGGCGCCCGTGAGCAGGCCGGCTGGTGGGGCAAGGGCCGTCCGGCCGACTGGGCCGACGCGGTCGAGGCCGCCCGGACCGTCGCCCGCGAGGCCGGTGCCGAACTGGGCACCCGCAAGGGCCAGTACGGGCCCTGGCACCCGGGCCGCTGCGCCGAGCTGATCCTCACGGTCGACGGTGCGGAGCGGGTCGTCGGGCACGCCGGCGAGCTGCACCCGCGCGTGCTGAAGACGCTCGGGCTGCCCGCGCGCAGCTGTGCGATGGAACTCGACCTCGACGCGGTGCAGCGGGCCGGGGACGACACCCCGCAGGCACCGGCCATCTCCACCTTCCCGGTCGCCACGCAGGACGTCGCCCTGGTCGTCGACGCCTTCGTGCCGGCGGCCGACGTCGAGGCCGCGCTGCGCGACGGCGCCGGTGAACTGCTGGAGTCGATCCGGCTGTTCGACGTCTACGACAACGCGGAGCAGCTCGGCGAGGGGCGCAAGTCCCTCGCGTACGCGCTGCGCTTCCGTGCGCAGGACCGGACGCTGACGGTCGACGAGGCGTCGGCCGCCCGCGACGCGGCGGTCGCCCTCGCGGGCGAGCGGGTCGGAGCGGCGCTGCGCAGTTAGCGACGGTGCGCCCAAGGGGCGGGGGTTTCTGCCGACCGGCGGCCGCAAGCAGTCGGCGGCTGGTCGCGCAGTTCCCCGCGCCCCTTGAGGGACGTCACCTGAACGTCGCCGAGGGGCGCGGGGGCCGGCGGAGCCGTCCGCCCCGCCACGGAGTGTCGGGCAGGCAACGGGGCGGACGGCGGTAGCGGGCCGCCGCACTGTACGAGGGGGAGCCGACGGCCCGGCCGGCCTCTTTCGAGGCAGCTCAGTCAACCGGCCCGGAACTCTCCGCGACAGCGCGCACACGGTACGGATGCGCGTACTCCGTTCACACCCCGTGTGAGGACCGACGCACTACGCTGTCGGCACCGAATCACCGGGGGCATCCATGCAGCCCAACACCCTGCTCGACGCGATCCTGGACGAGGCCGGAATCTCGCACGCGGGACTGGCCGCGCACGTCAACCAGGCGGGGCGGGCACGCGGGCTCGCCCTGCGATACGAACACACCGCCGTCGCGCGGTGGTTGAAGGGCCAGCGTCCGCGCGGCCAGGTGCCCGACCTGATCTGCGAGGTCCTCGCGTCCCGGCTGCACCGCCCCGTCACCCTGGACGACATCGGGCTCGGCGTGCCCGGGGAGCCGGCCGCCCCGCACACCGGCTCCCTCTCCGGGTTCGTGGAGCGCGCGACCGCCCTGTGGCGCTCCGACCAGCAGGAGCGCCCGCACATCCTCGGCGCCCCCGCGCTCACCGGCACACCGGCCGTGATGCCCGTGTGGGAGTGGGAGAACCCGCCCGAGGACGTGGACGTCTCCCGTGGGGGCCGGCACCGGGTCACCCCGGCCGACCTGGAGATGCTGCGCTGCGCCCGCGCCCACTACGAGCAGCTCTACCGCAAGGCCGGCGGCATAGCGACCCGCGCCCGCATCGTCGGCTTCCTCAACTCCGAGGCCGCCCCCCTGCTGCGCGGCGGCTACACCGACGCCACCGGCCGCCAGCTCCACCGGGCCACCGGAGGACTGGTCGCGGTCGCCGGCATCTGCGCCTACGACTCCGACGCACACGGCCTGGCCCAGCGCTACTTCCACCAGGCCCTGCGGCTCGCCAAGGCCAGCGGGGACCGGGGCCTGGGCGCCTACGTCATCGCGCTGCTGGTCAACCAGGCGCTGTTCATGCGGGAGTACCGCCAGGCCGTCGCCTTCGCCGAGGCCGCCCTGCGCGCCGCCGGCCGGCACATCACCCCCGCCCTCGCCTCCGACCTCTACGCGATGCAGGCCAAGGCGTACGCCCACCTCGGCGACGGCACGAGCGCCCTGTCCTGCATCCGGCGGGCCGAGCAGGCCGCCGAGCGCATCCGGCGCGGGTACGAACCCGACGAGACCGGCTATGTCCAGCCCGGCCTGGTCAACGTCCAGGTGGCCGAGGCCCTGTTGAGCCTCGGGGAACTCGCGGCGGCCGGAGAGCACGCCGCGGCGGCCGTCGACAACCCCGCGCACGACCGGGGCCGGGTGCACCGGCTCGCCATGCTCAGCACCATCGAACTGCGCCGGGGCAACGCCGACAAGGCGGTGGCCACCGCGGTGCAGATGGCCGAACAGGCCCGGGGCATGGAGTCGCAGCGCCTGCGCGACCGGCTCCGCGCGGTGCGCGAGCACCTGGTGCGCAGCGGCGGCGCGGGCACCGCCGAGGCCGCCGAACTCATCGACGGAGCCCTGCGCGTACCGCTCTGACGTCCCCTGCCCGGGGCCCGCTGCGCCACCCCTGCGCCCCGAGCGGCCGCCGTGCGCCTGCTGTCGAGCCGTTCCTGCTGCGATATTGCCACCTACTCAAGGAAAGGTGGCAGAACCGTGCAGTGGACGAAACAGAGCGAACAAAATGTGTACGCAAATCGCTGGTTCAGCGTCAACCTCGCCGATGTCGCGCTCCCGGACGGCCGGCATCTCGACCACTTCCTCATACGCATGCGCCCCGTGGCCGTGGCCACGGTCGTGAACGCCGCGGGCGAGGTGCTCCTGCTGTGGCGGCACCGCTTCATCACCGACAGCTGGGGCTGGGAACTCGCGGCCGGCGTCGTCGAGGACGGCGAGGACGTCGCGGCGGCGGCGGCCAGGGAACTGGAGGAGGAGACCGGCTGGCGGCCGGGACCGCTGCGCCACCTCATGAGCGTGGAGCCGTCCAACGGGCTCACCGACGCCCGGCACCACATCTACTGGGCCGAGGAGGGCACGTACGTCGGACACCCCGTGGACGACTTCGAGTCGGACCGCCGCGAATGGGTCCCTCTCAAGCTCGTTCCCGACCTGGTCGCCCGGGGGGAGGTCCCGGCCGCGAACATGGCGGCCGCGTTACTCCTGCTGCACCACCTCAGGCTCGGGCAGGACGGCCCGCCCGGCCCGGACGGCATGGCCTGACGACCGGGGGATCAGCGTCCGAGGGCCTGCCAGACCGCCACCACCAGGGAGCCCACGCCCGTGACGACCGCGACCGAGGGCAGCGGCCAGCGGGCGTGCTCCAGGGTGGTCAGCCGTGCGTTCAGCTCGCTCAGCTCCTTGGCGGTCTCCTCGGTGCGGTGGGAGAGCAGAGCCAGCCCGCCCTCGACGCGGGCATAGGCCACGTCCAGCCGACGTCGTAACTCCGCGAGTTCTCCCTGGGCGACGGAATGCTCGGGATCGGCGGTCACGAAACCGCTCCTTTCCGTAGTCGTCTCACATCCCTTGCATGTGCATGGCGAGTCAACCCGCCTGGTGGGCGCCTGGGGAGAGTGTGCGAAAGGCATATGCGGGCCCGGAGCGCACACGCCGTGTGAACGCCGCGGGCCCGGCACCTCGTCAGGTGCCGGGCCCGCGCAGCGTCACTCTGCGTTTCAGCCGTACGAGTAGAAGCCCGAGCCGCTCTTGCGGCCGAGGCGGCCCGCGTCGACCATGCGCTGGAGCAGCGGGGGAGCGGCGTACAGCGGCTCCTTGTACTCCTCGTACATCGAGTACGCGACCGAGGCGACCGTGTCCAGGCCGATCAGGTCCGACAGCTTCAGCGGGCCCATCGGGTGGGCGCAGCCCATCTCCATGCCGTTGTCGATGTCCTCGCGGCTGGCGATGCCCGACTCGAACATCCGGATCGCGGAGAGGAGGTACGGGATCAGCAGCGCGTTGACCACGAAGCCCGAGCGGTCCTGGGCCCGGATCGCGTGCTTGCCGAGCACCTTCTCCGTGAAGAGCTGCGCCCGGCTGAGCGTGCCCTCGGAGGTGGTGAGCGCCGGGATCAGCTCGACGAGCTGCTGCACCGGGGCCGGGTTGAAGAAGTGGATGCCGATCACGTGGTCCGGCCGCGAGGTGGCGACCGCCAGCTTCACCAGCGGGATCGAGGAGGTGTTGGAGGCGAGGATCGCGTCCGGCCGGGTCACCACCTGGTCGAGGACCTGGAAGATCTCGGTCTTGACCTGCTCGTTCTCGACGACGGCCTCGATCACCAGGTCACGGTCGGCGAACTCGCCGAGGTCGGTGGTGAAGCTCAGCCGCGCCTGCGTCGCGTCCCGCTCCTCCTCGGTGATCTTGCCGCGCTCGGCGGCCTTGGTGAGCGAGTTGTACAACCGGGTCCGGCCGATCTCCAGCGCCTCGCCGGTGGTCTCGGCGACCATCACGTCCAGACCGGAGCGGGCGCACACCTCGGCGATGCCCGCTCCCATCTGACCGCAGCCCACCACGCCGACGCGTGTGATATCTCCCGAGATGCCGGTCACATCGTCCCTTTCGCTGACTCCACGGCTGTGGCAGCAGACGTGCCGGGGTCCCCGTCGTCTGCTCCGATCGAGCACGTTACCCCCGAATGGTCACGGATCCGTCTCCCGGGTCGGGCATGCTGAGGGCCCGTGCACGATCCGTGACCGTACGGATCCACAGCGTTCAGGAGGTTTCCCCATGGGCCGTGTCTCGCGTCGGGCGTTCGCGGTGGCGGCGTTGTCGGCGTTCACCATGGCGCCGCGCGCGTCGGCGGCGCCGGACTCACCGGTCGCTCCCACCCCGCCCGCGGCGCCGGCGCCGCCCTCGGGAGTGCCCGCGGGCCGCGCCGTCACCGGGATGCGCGGGATGTGGCTGGCCACCGTCGCCAACCGCGACTGGCCCACCCGCGCCGGGCTGCGCGCGGGCGAGCAGCGCGCCGAACTGGTCGCACTGCTCGACGCGGCGGTCCGGCAGGGCCTCAACACGGTCATCTTCCAGGTGCGCCCCACGGCCGACGCGCTGTGGCCGTCCGCCCATGAGCCGTGGTCGGAGTACCTGTCCGGCAGCCAGGGCCGCGACCCGGGCTGGGACCCGCTGGGCACGGCCGTCAAGGAGGCCCACGCCCGGGGCCTGGAGCTGCACGCCTGGTTCAACCCCTACCGCGTCGCCACCCACGACAACCCGGCGCACCTGGTGCCCTCCCACCCCGCGCGGAAGAACCCGGGCTGGGTGGTGCCCTACGGCGGGAAGCTCTACTACAACCCGGGGCTGCCCGAGGTCCGGGCCTTCGTCCAGGACGCGATGATGGACGCGGTGGAGAAGTACGCCGTGGACGGCGTCCACTTCGACGACTACTTCTACCCCTATCCGGTGGCGGGCCAGAGCTTCGCCGACGGCGGCACCTACAGCACCTACGGCGGTGACTTCGCCACCAAGGCCGCCTGGCGCCGGCAGAACATCGACCTGCTGGTGCGCGAGACGGCCGCCCGGGTCAAGAAGATCCGGCCGACCGCCCGCTTCGGGGTCAGCCCCTTCGGGGTGTGGCGCAACGCGGCCACCGACGCGAAGGGCTCCGACACCAGGGCCGGCGTGCAGACCTACGACGACCTGCACGCCGACACCCGCACGTGGGTGCGCGAGGGCTGGATCGACTACATCGTGCCGCAGCTGTACTGGAACACCGGCCTCGCGGCCGCCGACTACGCGAAGCTGGTGCCCTGGTGGGCGGAGGTCGCCAAGGGCAGCCGCACCCAGCTGTACATCGGCGAGGCGCTGTACAAGGCCGGCGATCCGGCGCAGCCCGCCCCCTGGCAGGATCCGGCCGAGCTGTCCCGCCACCTCACGCTGGCGCGGAACCATCCCGAGGTGCGCGGGCACGTCTTCTTCTCGGCGAAGGAGGTGGCCGAGGACCGGATCGGGGCGATGGCGCGGGTGAGCGCCGACCACTACGGCACGCCGGCGGCACGCCACCGGCCGCACCGGCCGGGAATCCCGGCCGGCCGGTTCTAGAGCCGGATCTCCCGGTGCCGGACCTCGGAGTCGGGGCCGGGTGAGCACACGGCCTCGTGGCCGTCCTCGAAGCGGACCCGGTACGGGGGAGCGCCTTGCGCGCCCATGACTTCCACGATCTCCGCGACCTTGTCGTGCTCACCCACCACCCTGCCGTGCTGGATCAGCTGGTCGCCCTTGGTTGCGTGCATGAGTGAGGCCTCCTCACCTGTGTGCCGCTCAACCCCGGGCCCGCTGGGTGACCGCGATGCACACGAGGACCGCCGCGGCCGTCAGCGGAGCGGCCACCGTCAGGTGCTCGCCCAGGAGAAGTACCGACCACACCAGTGTGAGCAGCGGCTGGGCCAGCTGCAACTGGCTGGCCTTCGGGATACCGATGGCCGCCATGCCCCGGTACCAGACGACCAGGCCGAGGAACTGCGAGCCGACCGCCACCCACAGCAGCCCGCTCACGCTGTGCGCGGTCAGGTGCACCGGTTCGAACGACAGGGCCACGGCGGCCATGGGCACGGTCAGCGGCAGGCACAGGACCAGCGCCCAGCCGATGACCTGCCACCCCGGCATCACCCGGGCCAGCCGGCCGCCCTCCGTGTAGCCGGCCGCGCACACCAGCAGGGCCGCGAACAGGTACGCGTCCGCCGCCGTGAGGGCGCCCCCGCTCTGCTGCACGGTGAAGGCGACCACGGCCGCCGCGCCGGCCAGCGCGGCGAGCCAGAAGCCGCGCGAGGGCCGGCTGCCGATGCGCAGCGCGGACAGCAGGGCGGTGGTCAGCGGAAGCAGGCCGACCACGACGGCGGCGTGCGCGGTGGTCGAGGTCCGCAGGGCGAGCGTGGTCAGCAGGGGGAAGCCCAGGACGACCCCCGCGCCCACCACCGCGATCCCGAACCAGTGCCGCTGCTCCGGCAGCCGTGTGCCCACCGCCAGCAGGCAGCCCCCGGCGATCACCGCGGCGAGGATGCTGCGTACGGCGATCAGCGACCACGGGCCGAAGCCCTCCAGGCCCCAGGCGGTGGCGGGGAAGGTGAGGGAGAAGGCCACCACGCCGAGGGCGGCCTGGAGCGTGCCGAGGGACCTGGTGCGGACGGCCCGGTCCGGCTCGCCCACGGCCCGGTCCGGATCGCCGACTGCTATCGAAGACGATGCGGTAGCGCTACTCTGTGCTCTCATGCACGAGCGTAGCAGTACCTCTGAGCTGGCGAACAAGCTGCGACGGGAACTCGACCGCTACTCGCCCGGCGGAAAGCTCCCGTCCAGCCGGGTCCTGGTCGACCGGTTCCGGGTGAGCCCGGTGACCGTCTCCCGTGCCCTGGCGCAGCTGGCCGCCGAGGGGCTCGTGGTCACCCGCCCCGGTGCCGGCGCCTTCCGGGCCGGGCCGCGCCCCTCGGCCGCACCCGCCGGGGACACCTCCTGGCAGGAGGTCACGCTCAGCGCCGACGGCGCCGCCGACCTCGTACCGCGCTCGGTCGACGCCTCCGGGGTCCTGGTCTCGCTGGCCGCGCCGCCGCCCGGGGTGGTGGAGTTCAACGGCGGTTACCTGCACCCCTCGCTCCAGCCGGAGCGGGCGATGGCGGCGGCCCTGTCCCGGGCCGGGCGGCGTCCCGGTGCGTGGGGCCGGCCGCCGATGGAAGGACTGCCGGAGCTGCGGGAGTGGTTCGCGCGCAGCATCGGCGGGGCCGTCACGGCGGCCGAGGTGCTGGTCACGGCGGGCGGCCAGTCCGCCCTGACCACCGCCCTGCGGGCGCTCGCTCCGCCCGGCGCCCCCGTCCTCGTCGAGTCCCCGACCTACCCCGGCATGCTGGCCATCGCGCGGGCGGCCGGCCTGCGCCCGGTGCCGGTCCCGGTGGACGCGGACGGGGTGCGGCCGGCCCTGCTCGCCGACGCCTTCCGGGCGACCGGCGCCCGCGTCTTCGTCTGCCAGCCCCTGTTCCAGAACCCGACCGGTGCCGTGCTCGCCCCCGAGCGGCGCGGCGAGGTGCTGCGCATCGCGCGCGAGGCCGGCGCCTTCGTCGTCGAGGACGACTTCGTACGGCGGCTGGTGCACGAGGACGCGGGCCCGCTTCCCGCGCCGCTCGCCGCCGACGACCCGGACGGCGTCGTCGTCCACGTCTGCTCGTTGACGAAGGCGACCTCGCCCAGTTTCCGGGTGAGCGCCCTGGCGGCGCGGGGGCCGGTGCTGGAGCGGCTGCGGGCCATCCAGATCGTCGACACCTTCTTCGTGCCCCGCCCGCTCCAGGAAGCGGCGCTGGAGCTGGTCGGCTCGCCCGCCTGGCCCCGCCACCTGCGGGTCGTCTCGACGGAGTTGAGGGCCCGCCGGGACGCGATGACCTCCGCGCTGCGGCTGTACCTGCCCGAGGTGTCCCTGCCCCACGTGCCCTCCGGCGGCTACCACCTGTGGCCGCGCCTGCCCGAGGGCACGGACGAGGCCGCGCTCACCGCGGCGGCCCTGCGCGCGGGCGTCGCCGTCACCCCGGGCCGCCCGTACTTCAGTGCCGAACCGCCCGCCGCCCATCTCCGGCTGAGCTTCGCGGCGGTCGCGGGCACCGGGGAGATCGCCGAAGGGGTACGACGGCTGCGTACGGCCTGCACCGAGGTGTGGGGCTGACGGGCGGGGCCCGGGGCCGGCCGGTGCGGCCTCTTCGACGACCGCAGGTAACACCTCTTGACCTGCGCACCCGTGCGCAGCACCATCACCGCATGGCGCTTCGGGTCACGTTCGTGGCTGCCGCACGCGGCTCACCGCTGCTCGCGGAGCGGTTCGAGGACGACCGGCCCCTGGACCAGGCCGGCTGGGACGAGGTGCTGCGCGCCGCGGGCGATCTGCTGCCGCTCGCGGCGGCCGAGTTGCGCTACTGCTCGCCCACGCCCCGCAGCCGTGCCACCGGGGATGCCCTGGGCTGCGCTCCGCTGGTGCAACTCGCCTTGCGCGAATGCGACATGGGCCGCTGGCGCGGGATGACCCTGGGCGAGGCCATGGCGCGTGAGCCGGGCACCGTCGACGCCTGGCTCGCCGACCCCCGCGCGGCCCCGCACGGCGGGGAGTCGCTCCTCGCGTTCATCACCCGGGTCGGCGGCTGGCTCGACACGCGTCCCGGCGAGGACGGCGACCGCATCGTCGCGGTGGCCGAACCGTCCGTGATCCGGGCCGCACTGGTGTACGTGCTGAGGGCACCGCCCGCGACCTACTGGAACCTGGACGTCCGTCCGCTGTCCGCGAGCACCGTCACCGGACGTGCGGGCCGCTGGAACCTCCGCTTCGAAGGGGGCCGCGCCCAGTGGCCGGGGGACGCGGACCCGCCCGGACGTAGTCCGTGGTGAGCAGCAGGTCCTTGGCCGGGCCGCCCACCCGCCACACGGTCCGCCAGTGGTCCCGGCCCCGGACGGTGAACTCGCCCCGGTAGAGGTCTGCGACGCACGGGTGGTCGGCCACGTGACGTCCCGTGGTCAGGTCCAGGCCGTGGAAGGGCCGGCCGTCCGCGAAGCGCACGTCGGCGGTGCCCCGAGCGGCTCCCGGCTCGTAGCGCAGGGTCCGCTCGGCGGGGCGGGTCACGCCCTGCCAGGTGAAGGCGCCGGACTCCCGGCTCAGCAGGCCGCCGCCGGCCAGTGCACCGAAATCCGTGTCCCCCTCGAAGCGGCCCTCCGCGCCGCTCGCCAGGTCGCGCACCGACCGCTCGGTGCGCCACCGGCCCGCGAGGTACGCCAGCACATCCGGTACCGGCCACAGCTCGGCCATTTCCACCCGCTTTCCGTCTCCAGGCCCCTGGTTGCCGCGCGACCCATTGACGCGCCCACACCCCCTCCCTATCTTGCCGTTCGAAGTGCTGACCAATGTCCGATATTTCGAACGACCTATGAGAGTCGCGGAGCATCCATGTCACGCACCCGCTGGAGACTCGGTCTCAGCGTCACCGCCCTCCTGACGGCCTCGGCCCTGCTGCCGTCGCCGGCCCACGCGGAGGCCGTCACCGACTACGCGATCACCGTCGACCCGTCCGCCGAGGGCGCCGCGATCGACGACTCGATGTACGGCGTCTTCTACGAGGACATCAACCGGGCCGCCGACGGAGGTCTGTACGCCGAGCTCGTGCAGAACCGGTCCTTCGAGTACACGACCGCCGACCACGCCTCCTACACGCCGCTCACCTCCTGGGCGGTCGACGGCCGGGCCGAGGTCGTGGACGACGCCGGACGCCTCAACGAGCGCAACCGCAACTACCTCTCCCTCGGTGCCGGTTCGTCCGTCACCAACGCCGGCTACAACACCGGCGTCCGGGTGGAGGAGGGCGAGAAGTACGACTTCTCGGTGTGGGCCCGCGCCGAGGGCGGCACCACGCTCACCGTCACCCTGCGGGACGCCGCCGGCACCCTCGCGAAGGTGCGCCAGGTGACCGCCGAGGGGGAGTGGCGCAAGTACACCGCCACCTTCACCGCGACCCGCACCAGCAACCGCGGCCGGCTCGTCGTCGCCGGCACCGCCCCCGTCGCACTCGACATGGTCTCCCTCTTCCCCCGCGACACCTACAAGGGGCAGCCGGGCGGCCTGCGCAGGGACCTCGCGGAGAAGATCGAGGCCCTGAACCCCGGCTTCCTGCGCTTCCCCGGCGGCTGCCTGGTCAACACCGGCTCGATGGAGGACTACAGCGCGCGGAGCGGCTGGCAGCGCAAGCGCAGCTACCAGTGGAAGGACACCATCGGACCGGTCGAGGAGCGCGCCACCAACGCCAACTTCTGGGGCTACAACCAGAGCTACGGCCTCGGTTACTACGAGTACTTCCGCTTCGCCGAGGACATCGGCGCCATGCCGCTGCCCGTGGTCCCCGCCCTGGTCACCGGCTGCGGCCAGAACAGGGCGACCGACGACGACGCACTCCTGAAGCGGCACATCCAGGACACGCTGGACCTCATCGAGTTCGCCAACGGCCCCCGCACCAGCGAGTGGGGGGCCAAGCGGGCCGAGATGGGCCACCCGCGGCCCTTCGGTCTCACCCACGTCGGCGTCGGCAACGAGGAGAACCTGCCCCGCGAGTTCATGGCCCGCTTCAAGGAGTTCCGCACCGCGATCGAGGCGCGGTACCCGGACATCACGGTGGTCTCCAACTCCGGCCCGGACGACACCGGTGCCACCTTCGACACCGCCTGGCAGCTGAACCGCGAGGCCGGCGTCGACCTGGTCGACGAGCACTACTACAACAGCCCGCAGTGGTTCCTCCAGAACAACGACCGCTACGACACGTACGACAGGAACGGCCCGAAGGTCTTCCTCGGCGAGTACGCCTCCCAGGGCAACGCCTGGAGGAACGCGCTGTCCGAGGCCGCCTTCATGACCGGCCTGGAGCGCAACGCCGACATCGTCAAGCTCGCCTCGTACGCCCCGCTGCTCGCCAACGAGGACTACGTGCAGTGGAGCCCCGACATGATCTGGTTCAACAACCACGCGTCCTGGAACTCGGCCAACTACGAGGTCCAGAAGCTCTTCATGAACAACACCGGCGACCGCGTCGTCCCCTCGCGCGCGACCGGCACGCCGGCCGTCAGCGGCCCCATCGCCGGCGCCGTCGGCCTCTCGACCTGGGCGACCGGCGCGGCCTACGACGACGTGAAGGTGACGTCGGCGGACGGCCGGACGCTCCTGTCCGACGACTTCTCAGGTGACGCCTCGCGGTGGACCCACACGGGCGCGGGCAGCTGGACCGTGCGGGACGGCGAGTACGTCCAGACGGACGACGCCGCCGAGAACACCCTCGTCACGGCCGGCGACCCGGCCTGGCAGGACTACGACCTGCACGTGAAGGCCACCAAGAAGTCCGGCAAGGAGGGCTTCCTCGTCGCCTTCGGGGTCAAGGACACCGGCAACTACTACTGGTGGAACCTGGGCGGCTGGAACAACACCCAGTCCGCCGTGGAGAAGGCCTCGGACGGCGGCAAGTCCACGCTTCTGTCGAAGGCCGGCTCGATCGAGACGGGCCGCGCCTACGACATCGACGTGAAGGTGCGGGGCCGCCAGGTGACCCTGTACCTCGACGGCCAGGAGTGGGGCGGCTTCACCGACGACAAGCCGGCCGAGCCGTTCCGTCAGATCGTCACCGAGGACGAGCGGACGGGCGAGCTGATCGTCAAGGTCGTCAACGCCCAGGACGCCGCGGCCCGCACCGCCGTCGACCTGGGCGGCGCGCGGGTCGCCTCCCGGGCCCGGGTCACCACGCTCGCCGCCGACCAGGACGCGGTCAACACCGAGACGGACACGCCGGTCACCCCGGTGACGTCGACCTTCTCGGGGGTGGCGGGGAAGTTCACGTACACCTTCCCGGCGAACTCGGTCACCTTCCTGCGGATCAGGCAGCGGTAGCCGTCCGTACGGTCCCGGGACGGCCTCACCGGTGCACGAGGCCGTCCCGGGTCCCGCACCCGGCGCGGTCCCGTGCGGTCGCCGCGTCGTCAGGCGGTCGGCGCCGCCAGTTCCGCCTCGGCCCGCTCGGTGACCAGGGCGAGCACGCGGCCCGCGGCCGCCAGGTCCCCGGCCGGGATTCCGCCCCAGATGCGGGCGGAGGCGGGGGCGACCTCCTCGGCGACGGCCGTGAGCAGTGCGCGCCCCGAGTCCGTGGGGCGCAGGTGCGGGCCGTCCGCGACGAGCAGCCGCGCGGCCAGCAGCTCGTCGACGGTGGTACGGAGGCCCGCCGGGTCGGCCTTGAGGCTCCGCCGGACCTGGGCGACGAGGTCCTCCGGCCTCTGCGGCGCGGTCGCGGTGACGGCCGCGCGGAGGGTGACCTGCTGCGGGAAGGTGATGCCGTGCCGGGCCAGGACGTGCTCCAGCACGGCGCGTGCGGCGTAGTGGGCCAGGGCGAGGGCCCGGGCGTCCGCGACGGGCGCGGTGGTGGGTGCGTCGGTGGTCATGGTCTCGTCCCCTGTGCGCTTCGGTGATGCGGTACGGGTGGGTCCAGAGGTGTGTCGAGCAGGGTCTCCAGCTCCTCGGTGAACGCGCGCGTGCGTGGTGCGTCCAGGCCGCCGAGCGGCTCCAGCAGCTGCTGGAGCAGGTCCCGCACGACCGTGACGGCCTCCCGTGTCACGTCCCGCCCCTGCTCGGTGAGGGCCAGCTGCACGGCCCTCGGGTCGCGGGGGTCGCGGGTGCGTTCGATCAGGCCGGCCGCTTCCAGGGCGCGCGCCAGCTTGGAGACGTACAGGGCCTCCAGGCCGGTGTGGTCCGCGAGCCGGCGCTGACTGGGCCGCTCGCCCTCGCCCTGCATGCCGTACAGCGACGCCACCACCGAGTACTGCGCGTGGGTGAGGCCCAGCGGGGCCAGCGCGCGGTCGACCGCGACCCGCCACTTGTTGGCGAGCCGCCACACCAGGAAGCCGGGGGTGGGCCCCGGGGAAGCCTTGCTCATGCATTTAGAGTACATGGCTACTATAGCCATGGCTACTGAATGGGCCGGGCGGAGCGCCTCCGGGATGGTGGTCGACGCACGGGGACGCGTTGCATAAACGTGCGCCACTACGTATAGTCATGCCATCGAGGATGGAGGACATCATGACGGTACGTGCGGCGGTGGCCGGAGCGAGCGGGTATGCGGGCGGTGAGCTGCTGCGCCTGCTCCTCGCGCACCCCGAGGTCGAGATCGGCGCTCTGACCGGCAACTCCAACGCGGGCCAGCGGCTCGGAGCCCTGCAGCCGCACCTGCTGCCGCTGGCCGACCGGGTCCTGGAGGCGACCACCCCCGAGGTGCTGGGCGGGCACGAGGTCGTCTTCCTCGCGCTGCCGCACGGGCAGTCCGCCGCCGTCGCCGAGCAGCTCGGGCCGGACGTGCTGGTCGTGGACATGGGCGCCGACTTCCGGCTGGCGGACGCCGGCGACTGGGAGCGCTTCTACGGCTCCCCGCACGCCGGCACCTGGCCCTACGGCCTTCCCGAACTGCCGGGTGCCCGCGCCGCGCTGGAGGGGTCCAAGCGTGTCGCGGTGCCCGGTTGCTACCCGACCGCCGTGTCGCTCGCGCTGTTCCCGGCGTACGCCGCGTCGCTGGCCGAACCCGAGGCCGTGATCGTCGCCGCGTCCGGCACCTCCGGCGCCGGCAAGGCGGCCAAGCCGCACCTGCTGGGCAGCGAGGTCATGGGCTCCATGTCGCCCTACGGCGTCGGCGGCGCCCACCGGCACACCCCCG
Source organism: Streptomyces sp. NPDC045956 (assembly GCF_056430705.1). Lineage (NCBI taxonomy): Bacteria > Bacillati > Actinomycetota > Actinomycetes > Kitasatosporales > Streptomycetaceae > Streptomyces > Streptomyces sp. NPDC045956. The sequence continues at coordinate 223,413 of NZ_JBWKKZ010000008.1, forward strand.
AGATGATCCAGAACCTCGGCGCGGTCGCCGGCGAGCCCGTCACCGTCTCCTTCACCCCGACCCTCGCGCCGATGCCCCGCGGCATCCTCGCCACCTGCACCGCCAAGGCGAAGCCCGGCGTCACCGCGGACGCCGTCCGCGCGGCCTACGAGAAGGCCTTCGCCGACGAGCCCTTCGTGCACCTGCTGCCCGAGGGACAGTGGCCCGCCACCGCGTCCGTCCACGGTTCCAACGCCGTTCAGGTCCAGGTCGCGTACGACGCCGCGGCGGGCCGCATCATCGCCATCAGCGCCATCGACAACCTGGCCAAGGGCACCGCGGGCGGTGCCGTCCAGAGCATGAACCTCGCCCTGGGTCTCGACGAGACCACGGGACTGACGACGATCGGAGTTGCGCCGTGAGTGTGACGGCAGCGAAGGGATTCACGGCGGCGGGCATCGCGGCCGGGCTCAAGGAGAGTGGCAACCCCGACCTGGCCCTCGTGGTCAACACCGGCCCCCGCCGCGCCGCCGCGGGCGTCTTCACCTCCAACCGCGTCAAGGCCGCGCCGGTCCTCTGGTCCGAGCAGGTGCTGAAGGGCGGGCAGGTGTCCGCCGTGGTCCTCAACTCCGGCGGCGCCAACGCCTGCACCGGCCCCCAGGGCTTCCAGGACACCCACGCCACCGCCGAGAAGGTCGCCGAGGTCCTCGGGACCGGGGCGGGCGAGGTCGCCGTCTGCTCGACGGGACTGATCGGCGTACTGCTGCCCATGGACAAGGTGCTCCCGGGCGTCGAGACCGCCGCCGGGCAGCTCTCCGAGCACGGCGGCGAGAAGGCCGCCATCGCCATCAAGACCACCGACACCGTGCACAAGACGTCCGTCGTCACGAAGGCGGGCTGGACCGTCGGCGGCATGGCCAAGGGCGCCGGCATGCTCGCGCCGGGCCTCGCCACCATGCTGGTCGTGCTCACCACCGACGCCGACGCCGACACCGCCGTGCTCGACCGCGCCCTGCGCGACGCCACCCGGGTCACCTTCGACCGGATCGACTCCGACGGCTGCATGTCCACCAACGACACCGTGCTGCTGCTGGCCTCCGGCGCCTCCGGCGTCACCCCGGAGTACGACGACTTCGCCGAGGCCGTGCGCACCGTCTGCGACGACCTCGGGCAGCAGCTCATCCGGGACGCCGAGGGCGCCAGCAAGGACATCAAGGTGGAGGTCGTGAACGCCGCCACCGAGGAGGACGCCGTCCAGGTGGGCCGCACCATCGCCCGCAACAACCTGCTCAAGTGCGCCCTGCACGGCGAGGACCCCAACTGGGGCCGGGTGCTCTCCGCGATCGGCACGACCTCCGCCGCCTTCGAGCCCGACCGGCTCAACGTCGCCATCAACGGCGTCGAGGTCTGCAAGAACGGCGGCGTCGGCGAGGACCGCGCCCTGGTCGACATGCGCTACCGCGAGGTCCACATCGTCGCCGACCTCGCCGCCGGCGACGCCACCGCCACCATCTGGACCAACGACCTCACCGCCGACTACGTCCACGAGAACAGCGCGTACTCGTCATGAGCCAAGGACCCACGCGGAAGCACACCGCGCTCCCCAAGGCCCAGATCCTCATCGAGGCGCTGCCCTGGCTCACCCGGCACCACGGGAAGACGGTCGTCATCAAGTTCGGCGGCAACGCCATGGTGGACGAGGACCTCAAGGCCGCCTTCGCCCAGGACGTGGTCTTCCTGCGGCACGCCGGCCTCAAGCCCGTCGTCGTGCACGGCGGCGGCCCCCAGATCAGCGCCGCCCTCGACAAGCACGGCATCGTCAGCGAGTTCAAGGCCGGTCTGCGCGTCACCACCGAGGACGCCATGGACGTCGTACGGATGGTGCTGGCCGGGCAGGTGCAGCGCGAACTGGTCGGGCTGCTCAACCAGCACGGTCCGCTCGCCGTCGGCCTCACCGGCGAGGACGCGCACACCATCACCGCCACCAGGCACCGGCCCGAGATCGACGGCGAGCCCGTCGACATCGGCCGGGTCGGCGAGATCACCGCACTCGACACCGGTGCCATCGAGGCGCTCCTGGCCGACGGCCGCATCCCGGTCGTCTCCTCGATCGCCCGCTCCCAGGACGACGGACATGTCTACAACGTCAATGCTGATACGGCGGCTGCGGCACTCGCTGCGGCGCTCGGCGCCGAGACTCTCATGGTCCTCACCGACGTCGAGGGCCTCTACGAGGACTGGCCGAACTCCGACGAGGTGATCAGCCGCCTCACCGCGTCCCAGCTGGAGAAGCTGCTGCCGGACCTGTCCTCGGGCATGGTGCCGAAGATGGAGGGCTGCCTGCACGCCGTGCGCGGCGGCGTCACCACCGCCCGCGTCATCGACGGCCGGGTCCAGCACTCGATCCTGCTGGAGATCTTCACCGACGAGGGCATCGGCACGATGGTCGTGCCGGACGAACAGGGGGAGTCGTGAGCGACACAGGGGGAGCCGTGGGCAACGAAGAGCTGACCGAGCGGTGGCGGGGCGCGCTCATGGACAACTACGGCACACCGCGCCTGCCCCTGGTGCGCGGCGAGGGCCCCCGGCTCTGGGACGCCGACGGCAGGGAGTACCTGGACCTCGTCGGCGGCATCGCGGTCAACGCGCTCGGCCACGCCCACCCCGCGGTGGTCGAGGCGGTGAGCCGGCAGATCGCCTCCCTCGGCCACGTCTCCAACCTCTTCATCGCCGAGCCGCCCGTCCTGCTCGCCGAACGGCTGCTCCAGCGCTTCGGCCGCGACGGCAAGGTCTACTTCTGCAACTCGGGCGCCGAGGCCAACGAGGGCGCCTTCAAGATCGGCCGGCTCACCGGCCGGCCGCACATGGTCGCCACCCAGGGCGGCTTCCACGGCCGCACCATGGGCGCCCTGGCGCTGACCGGCCAGCCCGGCAAGCGGGAGCCCTTCCTGCCGCTGCCCGGCGACGTCACGCACGTGCCCTACGGCGACCCGCAGGCGCTGGCGGCCGCGGTCACCGAGGAGACCGCCCTCGTCGTCATCGAGCCGATCCAGGGCGAGAACGGCGTCGTCGTCCCGCCCCCCGGCTACCTGAAGGCGGCCCGGGCCATCACCGCCGCGACCGGTGCGCTGCTCGTCCTGGACGAGGTGCAGACCGGCATCGGCCGCACCGGCCACTGGTTCGAGTACCAGGCCCACGAGGGCGTCCTGCCGGACGTCGTCACCCTCGCCAAGGGGCTCGGCGGCGGGCTGCCGCTGGGCGCGACGGTCGCCTTCGGGCGGGCCGCCGAGTTCCTGCGTCCCGGCCACCACGGGACCACGTTCGGCGGCAACCCGGTGGCCTGCGCCGCCGGACTCGCCGTGCTCGACACCATCGCGGACGAGGGCCTGCTGGACAACGTCAAGCGGCAGAGCGAGAAGATCCGCGGCGGCGTCGAGGCGCTCGGCCACCCCTTGATCGGCCACGTCCGGGGCGCCGGACTCCTCCTGGGTATCGTGCTCACCGAACCGCTCGCCGCCCAGGTGCAGCAGGCGGCTCAGGACGCCGGAATCCTGGTGAACGCGCCCGCGCCCGATGTCGTACGGCTGATGCCGCCGCTGAACGTCGGCGACGACGTGGTGGACGCGTTCCTCGGGGCCCTGCCCGGCATCCTTGACCAGGCCGCCCGGGCGGCCCACGGGGACGGACGATCCGGAGAATGAGACGACGATGAGCCAGGCGCAGGAGCACGAGCAGACCGGTGGGGCTGCCGTACCGCAGACCCGCACCGCGCGTCACCGCCGGATCGTGGACATCCTCAACCGGCAGGCGGTGCGCTCGCAGAGCCAGCTCGCGAAACTGCTCGCCGACGACGGGCTGACCGTCACGCAGGCGACGCTCTCCCGGGACCTGGACGAGCTGAACGCGGTGAAGATCCGCAACACCGACGGCGACCTCATCTACGCGGTGCCCAGCGAGGGCGGCTTCCGCACCCCGCGGGCGCCGCTCGGGGAGTCGGCGAAGGAGGAGCGGATGCGGCGGCTCTCCGCGGAGCTGCTGATCTCCGCGGAGGCGTCGGCGAACCTCGTGGTCCTGCGGACCCCTCCGGGGGCGGCGCAGTTCCTGGCCTCCGCGATCGACCAGGCGGAACTCCACGACATCCTGGGCACCATCGCGGGTGACGACACGCTGATGCTGATCAGCCGGGAGCCGACGGGTGGGCAGGCGCTCGCGGACCATCTGCTGCGGCTGGCCCAGAACGGGCACTGAGGGCTGCGCCGGGGGTGGTCTCCGGATTCGGGGTGCGGGTGGTGGGTGGCTGGTCGCGCGGTTCCCCGCGCCCCTGAGGGCGTTGGGGTCGCGCCTCCGAGAGGCTCCCGTACCACCCCCCGAGGGGTCTCAGCCGAGCCACCTCGCCAGGCCTCCCGTGCAGCGCACCTCGTCCTCCGAGGTCACCAGCAGCGCCTCGACCCCGTCGAGGGACTCCAGCCACCGCAGCCCCTCCCGTGCCCCCCTCGCGAAGGCCGCCGTCGCCCAGCAGTCGGCCCAGGTCAGCCGGGGGGCGACCACCGTCACCGAAACGAGGTCGGTCACCGCGGAGCGCCCCGTGCGCGGATCGACGATGTGCGCGCCCCGCTCCGCCGTACCGGACGTCGCGACGGCCAGCTCGGCCGCCGCCGCCGCGGAGACGACCGCCGCCAGCCCACCCGGGCGCAGCGGGTCCGCCACCCCGACCCGCCACGGCCGCCCCGCGCCCGGAGCCCCGAGCACCTGCACGTCCCCGCCCCCGTTGACGCTCACGCCCGTCGCCCCGGCCGCCGCGATCCGCCGCGCGGCCCGCTCCACGGCCCAGCCCTTGACGATCCCGGTGGGATCGAGGCGGCCCCGGTACGACGTGCTGAACCAGCCGTCGCTCGTCCGCTCGGCCTCCACGGCCAGCTCCAGCACCTCGGCCACCTCGGGGGCGCACGCGGCGACGGTCAGCTCCCCGCGGGCCAGTCGCGAGACCTGACTGTCGGCCCGGTAGGTGCTGAACACCTCGTCCGCCCGGTGCAGCCCCGCGACCGCCTCGTCCACCGCCGCCCGGACCGCCGCGGGTTCCCCGCCGCGGACGTCGAAGGAGAAGACGGTCCCCATCGCCTCCTCGACGTGACGCACCGCGGCGGGAGCCTGAACGGACCCGGTCACGGTGTCAGCCACCGGCCCGGTCCAGTGCCGACTGGAGGGACTGCTGGTATCCGGCGCTGGTGTAGGTGGCGCCGGAGACGGCGTCGATGTCGGCGTTGCCGGCGGTGACGGCTGCCTGGTTGAGGCGGGGCACGGCGTCGGCGGTGACCTGGTCGCTGCGTCCGCCCTCGGGTGCCTGCACGGCCTCCGCCGCGGTGACGCGCCCGCCGCTGACGGTGACCCGGACCTGCACGGGCCCGTACTGGGTCTGCGCGACCGCCCCGGTGAGCGTCCGGGTTCCCTCGGCGGCACCGCCGCCCGTTCCCTGCCCGGCGGACCCGGCGGCCGCCTTGTCGAGTGCGGACTGGAGGGACTGCTGGTATCCGGCGCTGGTGTAGGTGGCGCCGGAGACGGCGTCGATGTCGGCGTTGCCGGCGGTGACGGCTGCCTGGTTGAGG
>NZ_JBWKKZ010000008.1:229093-289091 GCF_056430705.1 Streptomyces sp. NPDC045956
GCGGGGTACGGCGTCGGCGGTGACCTGGTCGCTGCGTCCGCCCTGGGGTGCCTGCACGGCCTCCGCCGCGGTGACGCGCCCGCCGCTGACGGTGACCCGGACCTGCACGGGCCCGTACTCGGTGCGGACCGCGTCGCCCGTGACCGTGCCGGACCCCGCGCCCCGGCCGCCCTGCGGGGACTGCGCGGCCGCCGGCGGGGCACCGCCCGCCGCCGAGGCGGCGCCCGGGTCGGACGCCGGTTTCAGCGCCAGCAGCAGCACGATCCCGGACACGGTCGCCGCACCGGCGAGCACGGCACGCCGGACGGGGTGGCTCTTCCTCATCTGTCCTGGACTCCTGACGTCCGTCGCTCACATCTCGAACGACTCGTGGTGGATACGGCGGGCGGGGACACCCGCACCGCGCAGTGCCTCGTACACCGACTGGGCGAAGCCGGGCGGCCCGCACAGGAAGACGTCGTGGCGTTCGACGTCGGGGATCTTGCGGCTGAGGGTCTCCGCGGAGATGTCCGGACGCTCCCCGTCCGGGCTGTTGACCGCGTACATCAGCCGTGCCCCCCGCTCGTCGGCGATCCCGGCCAGTTCGTCCCACAGCGCCAGGTCCTGGGTGCTGTTGGCCCGGTAGAGCAGGGTGATGTCCCCGGACGCGCCGGGCAGCGTCTCGAACAGCGCCCGCATCGGCGTGATCCCCACCCCGCCCGCCACCAGCAGCACCTTGCCCCGGCTGCGGCGCTGGGCGGTCAGGGCGCCGTACGGGCCCTCCGCCCACACCCGGGTCCCGGGCTCCAGTTCCCGCAGCCGGGCGCTGTGGTCGCCGATCGCCTTCACGGTGATCCGCAGCATGTCCGGGCGCGGCGCCGCCGACAGCGAGTACGGGTGGGAGCTGAACCGCATCCCCGGCGCCCGGAACCGCCAGCGGAAGAACTGCCCGGCCTCCGCGCCCATCCGGTGCAGGCGGCGCCCGCCGATCAGCACCGACACGATGCCGGGCGTCTCCTCGATGACCGCCTCGACCCGCATCCGGTGCCGCAGGTTGAGCCGCAGCGGGGTCAGGAAGCGGTACCAGAGCACGAGCGCGGTCACCGACCCGTACAGCGCGTACCAGACGGTCTTGGCGACCGGCTCGACGGCGAAGTCGTTGCCGGTGGTCAGCTGGTGCCAGAAGACCAGGAACACGGCCACGTAGGTGAGCAGATGCACGTGGTACCAGGCCTCGTACGGGATGCGGCGGCGCACGGAGCCCACGGACGACAGTCCGATCAGCACCAGCAGGCCGGTGCCGATGGCGGCCTTGCCCAGGTCCGGGAGCCGGGTCACGGAGTCGACCGTCTGCAGGGCGATGCCGCCGATGCCCCGGCCGGACTGGACGGCGTACCCCCACATGATCAGGAAGATGTGCGCGAGGACCAGGCAGAGGGTGTAGCGGCCGGTCATGGCGTGCCAGCGGGCGACCCGGTCGGATCCCACCCGCCGCTCCAGGGCCGGTACACGGGCCATCTGGAGCACCACCAGTGCCATCAGGTACCCGGCGAGCAGTCCGGTGATCCGGCCGGCGTTCATGATCCGGCCGGCGTCGTCGGAGATGGCGGGCGTGTTGCGCCACCACAGCCACAACACGCCCGCCGCGCCCGCCCACACGGCGAGCAGCAGGGGGACGGCGGGGGAGCGGCGCGGACGGATGCGCCGCATCGTCTGACGGCGTGCGGCACGGCCGCCGGCGAGCGTGGTGGTCACGGTGGGTTCCTCCGGGGGACGTGGCCCTTGGCCCACAGGTACGCGCCGCGCCGGCCGAGCGTTCACGCCGTCGCGGTACTCGTGCCGCCGTTCAGTAGCGCGTGATCGCCGTCGTCCCGCCCGAGGTCCCGATCGCGATGTGCGGCGCGGCCGCCGGGTCGGCCCACCGAAGGATGCGCCGCATCGCCTCCGCGGGCACCGACACGCAGCCGGCGGTCGCCCCCTCCCCGTTCACGTGCAGGAAGATGCCCGCGCCGCGTCCGCGCACCGGGCGCTCGTAGTTGAAGCCGACGACCAGGGCGTGCGCGTACTGCGCCGAGTAGGTGATCAGGTGCTCGGCCTCGGTGGCGCGGCAGTCGGCGGGGCGCGGCTGGGTCCAGCGGTTGTAGGCGCGCGCGTCGTTGTCCTGGCACCACCAGGAGTCCGCGCCCACCGTCCGGTACCGGTACGCCGTTCCGCGCGGCGCCGCCCGGATTCCGAAGGCGTACGGCAGGTCGTACAGCCCGGTCGGGGTCGTGTTCGTGCCCTGGGTGCGCGTCGCCCCGTCGGTCAGCCCGTTGGCGCCGAAGCGGGCGGGCGCGGACCCGGCCTTCACCCATCGCCCGCCCCCGGCGCCCCTGCGGTCCCACCAGGTGACCCGGCCCGTGGTCGAGCCGGGGCCCGGCGCGACCGCGGTGATCAGCTGGGTGCCGCCGCCCGTGTCCGCCATCCGGGCCGGGAGCGGCCGGGCCCCGGACCCGCCGGCGGGCGCGGCACCGGAGACACCGGAGACACCGGGGACGCCGGGGGCGAGGAGCGAGGCGGACAGGAGGGCGGCGACGACACCGGGGCGCATGGCTCAGACGGTAGAGGGGGGCAGCGGCAACGGCAGCCCAGGAAGGCCGTCCAGGCTGGTCGCCACGTGCTCCTTCTTGGCGAAGTACTCGCTGAGCGAGGCGTCGTCCTCCCGGGCGAACCGCTTGCCGTGCAGGTCGCGGTCCGCCTCGTAGGCCATGAAGGGGACGGCGTACCCGCAGGTGTCGCGGACGAGTTCGGCGGTCACGACGATGACGGCGCGCAGCCCGTGCGCGGAGGTGTCGATGTCCGGGAAGTGGCCGAGCAGCTCCGGGAAGCGGGGGTCGTCGCGGAAGACCGGCTCGCCGCGGCCGTGCACCCGGACGATGTTCGGCGGGCCCTGGAAGGCGCACCACATGAGGGTGATCCGCCCGTTCTCACGCAGGTGGGCGACGGTCTCGGCATTGGAGCCGGCGAAGTCGAGGTAGGCCACGGTGAGGTCGTCGAGCACCGCGAAACTGCCGGTGAGGCCCTTGGGGGAGAGATTGACCGTGCCGTCGCCCGACAGGGGGGCGGTGGCTGTGAAGAAGACGGGCTGCGCCTCGATGAAGGAGCGGAGTCTGCCGTCTATGCGTGCGTAAGTCTTTCCCATGTCTAACGATTATCCGGAGAAGGGTCCGTCCCGTCCCGGCCACCGGCGAGATTGACGAAACATGCAGACCTCTGCATACTCATGCACAGCAAGCGTTCGTACGGTGAGGAGCGACACAGGTGAGCAGCAACAGCGGTGACGTACGGCTCTGGGGCGGGCGTTTCGCCGACGGTCCCGCCGAGGCCCTGGCCAAGCTGTCCGCGTCCGTCCACTTCGACTGGCGGCTCGCGCCCTACGACATCGCCGGCTCGCGCGCCCACGCGCGCGTGCTGCACAAGGCGGGCCTGCTCACCGAGGACGAACTGAGCCGGATGATCGAGGGACTGGACCGGCTGGAGGCGGACGTCGCCGACGGTTCCTTCGTCGGCACCATCGCCGACGAGGACGTGCACACCGCCCTGGAGCGCGGCCTGCTGGAGCGCCTCGGCCCGGACCTCGGCGGCAAGCTCCGCGCCGGCCGCTCGCGCAACGACCAGGTGGCGACCCTCTTCCGCATGTACCTGCGCGACCACGCCCGGACCGTGGGCGGTCTGATCGCCGACCTCCAGGACGCGCTGGTCGGCCTCGCCGAGGCCCACCCGGACGTGGCGATGCCCGGCCGCACCCACCTCCAGCACGCCCAGCCGGTGCTCTTCGCCCACCACGTCCTCGCCCACGTCCAGGCCCTCGGCCGGGACGCCGAGCGGCTGCGGCAGTGGGACGAGCGCACGGCCGTCTCGCCGTACGGCTCCGGGGCGCTCGCGGGCAGCAGCCTCGGCCTGGACCCGGAGGCGGTCGCCGCGGACCTCGGCTTCGAGCGCGGCAGCGCCGGCAACTCCATCGACGGCACGGCCTCCCGCGACTTCGTCGCGGAGTTCGCCTTCATCACCGCGATGATCGGCGTCAACGTCTCCCGGATCGCCGAGGAGATCATCATCTGGAACACGAAGGAGTTCTCCTTCGTGACCCTGCACGACGCCTTCTCCACCGGTTCGTCGATCATGCCGCAGAAGAAGAACCCGGACATCGCCGAGCTGGCCCGGGGCAAGTCGGGCCGCCTCATCGGCAACCTGACCGGCCTGATGGCCACCCTCAAGGCCCTCCCGCTCGCCTACAACCGCGACCTCCAGGAGGACAAGGAGCCGGTCTTCGACTCCATCGACCAGCTGGAGATCCTGCTCCCCGCCTTCACCGGGATGATGGCCACCCTCACCGTGCACCGCGAGCGGATGGAGGAGCTGGCCCCGGCCGGCTTCTCGCTCGCCACGGACATCGCCGAGTGGCTGGTCCGGCAGGGCGTGCCCTTCCGGGTCGCGCACGAGGTGGCCGGCGAGTGCGTGAAGGCCGCCGAGGCCGAGGGCAAGGAGCTGGACGAGCTGACGGACGAGCAGTTCGCGAAGATCTCCGCCCACCTCACCCCCGAGGTGCGCACCGTCCTCGACGTCCCCGGGGCCCTCGCCTCCCGCAACGGCCGCGGCGGGACCGCGCCCGGTGCGGTCGCCGTCCAGCTCGCCGAGGTGAAGGCGGACGTGGCCGCGCAGCACGCGTGGGCGGACGCGAAGCGGTAGCCGCCCGTGTGACCGGAGGGCATCGCGGTTACGTTGGTCATCAGCTGCCGGCAGTGGACCGAGCCGGCAGCCGACCGAACGGAGCCCGCGATGCCCTTCGCCCGCCTCGCCGCCGCGACGACCCCCACCTCCCACCTCGGGCTGGGCCTCGCCGCCGTCGGCCGCCCCGGCTACATCACCCTCGGACGCGACCGGGACCTGCCGCCCGACCGCAGCGTCGAGGCGATGCGCGAGCGGACCCACGACCTCCTCGACGCGGCCTACGCGCAGGGCGTGCGGTACGTCGACGCGGCCCGCTCCTACGGGCGCTCGGAGGAGTTCCTGGCCGGCTGGCTGCGGGACCGCCCCGACATCGACGACGTGGTCGTCGGCAGCAAGTGGGGCTACACGTACACCGCCGACTGGTCGGCCGAGGCCGAGCGGCACGAGGTCAAGGACCACGGCGTCGCCACGTACGAGCGCCAGTGGGGCGAGACGGACGCCCTGCTCGGCGACCGGCTCGACCTCTACCAGATCCACTCGCTGACCCCCGACAGCCCGGCGCTGACCGACAAGGACCTGCACGCGAAGCTGGCCGAGGCCGCCGCGCGCGGTGTCACCGTGGGCTTCTCCACCAGCGGTCCCGCCCAGGCGGACGCCATCAGGGCCGCGCTCGCCGTGACCGTCGACGGCGAGCCCCTCTTCCGTACCGTGCAGTCGACGTACAACGTGCTGGAGACCTCCGCCGGGCCCGCGCTGGCCGAGGCCCACGAGGCGGGGCTGACCGTGATCGTCAAGGAGGGCATGGCCAACGGCCGCCTCGCGGAACCCCACGCGCCCGCCGCGCTGAAGGCCGTGGCGGAGGAGACCACCCTGGGCTGCGACGCGGTCGCCCTCGCGCTGGTCCTCCGGCAGCCCTGGGCCGGCGTCGTCCTCTCCGGAGCCGCGACCGTCAACCAGCTCGGCTCCAACCTGCACGCCGCCGTGGTCGACCTGGACGACGACCAGGTGGCGCGACTCGGTGCGCTGGTCGAGGCGCCGGAAGCCTACTGGGGGCGGCGCGGACAGCTCCCCTGGCACTAGCCGCGGCGCCGCCCGCCCGAAGAGGTGAGTCACGCACCACCAGAGTGAGACATGTGTGTCTCACATGGGTTATCGTTGTCTCATGGCCGTTGACCGAGAACAGGTACTGCGCAGCGCCGCGGCCCTGCTGACCCGCAAAGCCACCGCGACCATGGACGAGGTCGCCAGAGCCGCCGGCCTCAGCCGGGCCACGCTGCACCGGCACTTCGCGGGCCGCGACGCCCTCGTCCGCGCGCTGGAGTCGCTCGGCATCGCCGAGTGCGAGGCCGCCCTGGACGCCGCCCGTCTGGACGAGGGGCCGGCGGCCGACGCGGTGCGCCGGCTGGTGCGCGAGATCGAACCGGCCGCCGGCCTGCTGGGCTTCCTCTACACCGAGAACCAGCTGTTCGAGGGCGAGGAGCAGAACGAGGGCTGGACCCGCATCGACGCCCGGATGGCCGCGGTCTTCCGCCGCGGCCAGGAGGACGGCGAGTTCCGCATCGACCTGTCCCCGGCCTGGCTCACCGAGGCCCTCTACGGGCTGCTCGGGGCCGGCGCCTGGGCCGTGGCCGAGGGCCGCGTGGCCCGCAACGACTTCACCCACATGATCGTCGAGCTGCTGCTCGGCGGCGCACTTCGGAGAGAGTGAACATGACCCGCACCCTGCAGTCGGCGCAGACCACCGAGGCGGTGAAGCGCCCCGGCCGCTGGCTCGCGCTGGCCGTCCTCGTCCTGGCCGTGCTGCTGGTGGCCGTCGACGCGACCGTCCTCGGTCTCGCGACCCCCTACATCAGCGAGGACCTGGCGCCCTCCAGCACGCAGTTGCTCTGGATAGGCGACGTCTACTCCTTCGTCATCGCCGGTCTGCTCGTCTCCATGGGCAGCCTCGGCGACCGCATCGGACGCAAGCGCATCCTGCTCATCGGCGCCACGGCCTTCGGCGCGGTGTCGGTGCTCAACGCCTACGCGTCCTCGCCCGAGCTGATGATCGTCGCCCGGGCCCTGCTCGGCGTCGCGGGTGCCACCCTGATGCCCGCCACCCTCGCGCTGATCCGCAACCTCTTCCACGACCCGCGCGAACGCAGCCTCGCCGTCGGCATCTGGGGCGCTGCGGCCTCGGCCGGCGCCGCGGTCGGCCCGGTCGTCGGCGGGTTCCTGCTGGAGCACTTCTGGTGGGGCTCGGTCTTCCTGATCAATCTGCCCGTGATGGCCGTCCTGGTCGTCGTCGGCGTCAAGCTGCTTCCCGAGTCCCGCAACCCGAACCCGGGCCCCTGGGACATGGTCAGCGTCGTCCTCTCCCTGGTCGGCATGGTCGGTGTCGTCTACGCCGTGAAGGAGGCCGCCGCGCACGGCTTCGCCTGGGCCACGCTCGCCGCGGGCCTGCTGGGCGCCGCCGCCCTGTACGGCTTCGTCCGCCGCCAGCTGACCATGCCGGTCCCGCTGCTCGACATGCGGCTGTTCCGCAGCCGCGGCTTCAGTGGCGCGGTCCTGGCCGACCTGCTGACCATCCTCGGGCTCTCCGGCGTGGTGTTCTTCCTCTCCCAGTACCTGCAACTGGTCCAGGGCAGGCGTCCGTTCGAGGCGGGGCTGGCCGAACTGCCGGCGGCCGTCGGCGCCGTGGTGGCGGGTCTGCTCGCCGGGCGGGCTGCCCGGCGCTTCTCGGTCCGCGCCGTGGTCTCCGGTGGCCTCGCCGCCGTCGGCCTCTCGCTCGCCGCGCTGAGCTTCGTCGGCCAGCACACCGGCTACCCCCTGCTGGGCGCGGCCCTGCTCGTCGTCGGCGTCGGCGCCGGATTCTCGTTCACCGTCACCGCCGACGTGATCCTTTCCAGCGTGCCGGGGGAGCAGGCGGGCTCCGCCTCGGCGGTCTCCGAGACGGCTTACGAACTCGGTGCCGCCCTCGGTATCGCGGTGCTCGGCTCGATCGTGACCGGCGTCTACCGCGACTTCTCCGGCCCGGCCGGCACGCCGGAGGCGGCCCACGAGTCGCTGGGCGGCGCCGTGGAGATCGCGTCCGGCCTCCCCGCCCCCTCGGCGGACGCCCTGCTGGACGCCGCCCGCCAGGCCTTCGTCGACGGCCTGACCCTCGCCACGGGCGTGGGCGCGGCCGTCCTCCTGGCCGCCGCGGCGGCCTCCTGGTTCCTGCTGCGCGGCCAGCGCCTGGAGGACGGGGTGGAACACCCGTAGCCCTCCCCGGGCCGCGCTCCGGACCGTCTCTCCGGCCGCGGCCCGCCCGACGATCACCGCGCACGAACGGCGGGCCGCTGACAAAGCGGCGCGCACGAACGGCGGGCCGCTCACCGAGCGGCCCGCCGTTCTCCGTCACCGCGCCGCGCGGCCTACGCCGCCTTGGCCTTGCTCGCGTACATGTCCACGTACTCCTGGCCGGACAGCTGCATGACCTCGGTCATCACGGAGTCGGTGACGGCCCGCAGGACGTAGCGGTCGCGGTCCATCCCCTCGTAGCGGGAGAACTCCATCGCCTCGCCGAAGCGGACCGTGACCCTGCCCGGCCGGGGCAGACCCGCGCCGCCCGGCTGGAGCTTGTCGGTGCCGATCATGGCGAACGGCACCACGGGGGCGCCGGTCATCAGCGTGAGGCGGGCGATGCCGGTGCGGCCCCGGTAGAGGCGGCCGTCGGGGGAGCGGGTGCCCTCGGGGTAGATGCCGAAGACCCGCCCCTCGTCCAGCACCCGGCGCCCGGTCATGAGCGCCGCGACACCGCCCCGGCCACCGTCGCGGTCCACCGGGATCATGCCGACGCCGGTGAAGAACCAGGCCATCAGCCGGCCCTTGAAGCCCTTGCCGGTGACGTACTCGTCCTTGCCGATGAAGAAGACCTGCCGGTCGCAGACGAGCGGGAGGATCATCGAGTCGATGAAGGTGAGGTGGTTGCCGGCCAGGATCACCGGGCCGTCGCCCGGGATGTTCTCCACACCCTCCACCCGTGGGCGGAACATCAGGCGCATGATCGGTCCGAGCACTGCCTTGATGAGCGCGAAGCGGGACAACGGGTCCTCCGGTGTCGGGGATGCGGTATGTGTCTGTGCAGGTGAGGACATTACTCGCGGCCGAGGGGGTCGCGCACGTCGGGTCATGCGGGTCTTACACGGTGTTGACGTGCGTTCACCTGCGGTGCGACGGCGTCGGGCGGGCGCGACACGGCAACGGGAGTGTGAGGCAGGTCGCGTCCGCGGGCGCGGAGTCCCGCGCCGGCCCTCGTCTCTCCCACCGTGCTCCGTGTCGTCATGCCGCCGTCACCGTCACCGTCCCGGTCCGCGGGGACCGGCGTCGCCGGTCCACCGGGGGTCCGCGCACGGCCCGGATCGAAACACACGCGACGCGCGGACTGCGCGAGGCGCGCCGCCGGAGCCGGGCCGCCGACCCCTTCTCCGGCCACGGCCCGTCCGGTGGCGCCCCGACGGCCGCGGCCACCGACCGCGTACCCCGCCACCCCGTCCCGAAGCCGACGAGACGTCAGACATCGCGCCCCACCGGTACCTCCACGCCCATACGACATCCCCACGCACCCGCGTGTTCCGGCCGCGGTCTCCCGTTGGTCATGTACGCGCCCCTACGATCGGCCCGCACTGACGGTCGACGGCAGGAGAGCCCCATGGGAACGCAGGAGTCGGACGAGCGGACGGGCGGCACCGGACGCAGGGCGCTCCTCGGAGCGGCCGTGCTCGGCGCGGGCGGAGCCGTACTCGGCCTGTCCGGCACGGCGAGAGCCGCCGGCCCCCGGCACGGCGGCGGTCACGGCGGCGGCGTGAAGAGCCTGCCGGTCCCGACCGTCATCGGTCACCGCGGCGCCAGCGGATACCGGCCCGAGCACACCTTCGGCGCCTACGACCTCGCCCTCGACATGGGCGCCGACATCGTCGAGGCCGGAGACCTGGTCCCCACCAAGGACGGTCACCTCGTCTGCCGGCACGAGCCGGAGATCGGCGGCACCACGGACGTCGCCGACCACCCCGAGTTCGCCGACCGCAAGCGCACCAAGCTGCTCGACGGCGTCTCCACCACCGGCTGGTTCACCGAGGACTTCACGCTCGCCGAACTCAAGACGCTGCGCGCGACCGAACGCATCCCCGCCAACCGCCCGCACAACACCCTCTACGACGGCCGCTGGGAGATCCCCACCTTCGAGGAGGTGCTGCGCTGGCAGAACGAGCAGACCCGCAGGCGCGGCAAGCAGGTGTGGATCTACCCCGAGCTGAAGCACCCCACCTACTTCCGCGAGCTGGGTCTCGGCACCGAGGAGCGCCTCGCACGGCTGCTGCGCAAGTACGGCAAGGACGGCAAGAACTCGCCCGTCATCATCCAGTCCTTCGAGCCCACCAGCATCCAGCGGATGAACCGGCTCGTCGGCAACCCCCTCGCCGTCCTGCTGTCCGGCGCGAACAGCCGGCCCTGGGACTTCGTGAAGACCGGCGACCCGCGCACGACGGCCGACCTCGTCACGCCGAGGGGCCTGAAGGAGATCGCCGGCTACGCGCAGGGCATCGGTCCGACCCTCGACCTGATCATCCCGAAGGACTCCGCCGGCCGGCTCACCGAGCCGACCACGCTCGTCCGCGACGCGCACCGGGCGGGCCTGATCCTGCACCCGTACACGCTGCGCAACGAGAACCCCTTCCTCCCCGCGGACTTCCGCAGGGGCGCCGGCCCCGACGCCTACGGCGACGTCTTCGCCGCTTTCCGGACCTACTTCGCGACCGGCATCGACGGTGTCTTCACCGACCACCCGGACACCGGCGTCCTGGCCCGCGAGGACTTCGTCAACGGTCACGCCTGAGACCCCGGTTGGGGTGAGTCTCGGCCGTCCGGGCAACCCGCCGCCCGGGCGGCCGCGTCGACCTGCGTATGACAGTCGACCTGGTCGCCGCCCTGCGTCCCCTGCTCACCGCCGAGGCCTCGGCCGAGGCACATGCCTCCGGGGCCGAAGCCGGCGACCTCGAACAGGCGGTATGGCTGCGCCTCCTGGAACGCCTGGAGGCCGACGGACCGCCCCCCGACCCCCACCGCTGGCTGCGCAGCGCCGTCCGCAGCGAGGCCCGCCGCACCCGCCGCACCCGCCGCGACGAACGCCCCTACGCGACCGAACCCGCCGTCGCCGCCGAGCAGGAGCCCGAGCAGCTCGCGCTCGGCGCGGCCCGCCAACGAGCCCTGCGCGAGGCCGTGCGCCGACTGCCCGGCCGCTGCCCCCGGCTGCTGGAGGCCCTGTTGTCGCCCAGGGACCTCACCTACCGGGAGATCGCGGGCGAGTTGGGTATCTCACAGGGCAGCATCGGTCCGGAACGTTCCAGATGTCTCGGATGTCTGCGACGACTGCTGGCGCCGGAGGTTGCGGCCCGCTGAGGACGGGGATAGGAGTGGGGGACCACAACTGATCAGGTGAGCGGGAGGCATGCGCACATGGGCATGAGCGTGACCATCTCGGCGGCGACCGAGCAGGAGGCCGAGCAGATCTTCCGGCTTCAGTACCTCTGCTTCCAGGGCGAGGCAGCCCGGCACGGCAACTACCGCATCGACCCGCTCGTCCAGACCCTCGACTCCGTGCGCGAGGAGGTCGAGGCCGACTGCGTCTTCGTCGCGCGGCTCGGCGACGAGGTCGTCGGCTCGGTGCGCGGCAGGGTGACCGAGGACGGGGCCGCGTCCATCGGTACGTTGTGCGTCCACCCCCGACTCCAGGGGCACGGCATCGGTGCCCGGCTGCTGCGCGCGGCCGAGTCGGCACTCGCCGGGGAGCGGGGCGCCAAGCGCTTCCGCCTGCACACCGGGCGCAGCGAGAGCAACCTGCGGCTGTACCGGCGGGTCGGCTACGAGACGGTCGGGACCGCGCAGGGCGCGGACGGCATTCCCATGATCATCCTGGAGAAGCCGGCCGGCGCGTACGTGACGACGGCCTGAGCCACCGGCCGTGACCGGGCCCGGTCGCTACGCGGCGCGGGCCCGGCGCAGCCAGAACAGGGCCGACAGGGGCAGGAGCACCGGGATGAACAGGTACCCCATCCCGAAGTCCGACCACACCGTCGCGTCGGGGAAGGCGGACGGCTCCACCAGCGTCCAGGTGCCGACCGCGAGCACACCCACCAGCTCCGCGGCGCAGCACACCAGCGCCACCCGGCGGGCCGTCTCGCCGCCGCGCACCAGGGTGTACGTGATGAAGCCGTAGACGACACCCGCGATCGCCGACAGCGTGTAGGGGAGCGGGGCCCGGTCGAACTCGGTCGCGATCTGGTACGCGGACCGCGACACGGCGCCGACGACCATCACCCCGTACAGCCACACCAGCAGGATGCCGGGCCCGCCGATCAGCCGCTTCCCGTCCTGCCGCCGCTCCGTCGCCGCCATGTCAGCCTCCCCAGATGTCGTACAGCCGCACCTGGAGGACGGCGAGGACGATCCCGCCCGCGGCGACCGTCACCGAGCCCCAGCGGGTGCGCTCGGCCAGCGACATGAAGCCCGCCGCCGGCACGCACGCGAAGGCGCCCAGCAGATAGGCCACGAAGATCGTCGTGCCCTGTTCCGGCTCCTCGCCCCGCGCCAGGAGCACGATCCCGACCACCAGCTGGATCAGCGCCAGCAGGGTGACCACGGCCATGCCGATGAAGTGCCAGTCCTTCGTCGGCTGGTCACGGTAGGCGGCCCAGCCGCACCAGGCGGCGAGCAGCAGCGCGGCGACGCCGGTCACCAGCGTCAGGACGTCAAGCATGGCAGCGACCCTATTACGCCCCAAAAGCCTCGCCGCGCCCGGCCCCGCCCCGGCGTGGGGGCGGGGCCGGGCGTCACCCGGCGTCACCGTAGGGTCGAGGGCATGCACCTCCACGCCCAGGCCCTCCTGTTCGACAACGACGGCACCCTCGTCTCCACCCTCGACTCCGTGCGCCGCTGCTGGACGCGGTGGGCCGGCGAGTACGGGATCACGGCGGAGCGGTTCGGGCGGGTCGAGCTGCACGGGCGGCCGGCCGCGGAGATAGCCGCCGACCTGCTCCCCGCCGACGTGGTGCCGCAGGCCGTCGCGCGGATCGAGCAGCTGGAGGTCGAGGACGTGCCGAACGGCGGCGTGCACCTGCTGCCCGGCACGCGGGACTTCCTCGCCGCGCTGCCCGCCGACCGCTGGGCCGTCGTCACCTCCGCCACCCGGCGGCTCGCCGAGGCCCGGCTCGGCGCCGTCGGCATCCTCCCCAAGACGCTGGTCGCCGCGGACGACATCACCCGCGGCAAGCCCGACCCCGAGCCCTATCTGCTCGGCGCCCGCGCCCTCGGCGTGGACCCGCCTGCGTCGTCTTCGAGGACGCCCCGGCCGGGCTCCAGGCGGGCCGCGCCGCCGGCATGACCACCGTGGCGTTGGCCACAACCCACCGCGCCGACGAGCTCGACGCCGATCTCGTGGTCCCCGACCTGTCGGCCCTGTCGGTACTGGTCAACGGCGGCGGAATCGACATCTCCGTACGGAACTGAACCGCGCCCGGCGCGTCCGCTCACCGTCCACCGTTGTCCAGCATCCGGACAGCGGCGTCCGGTCGGGACCGCCCGTCTGCTTTACTGATCGCATGAGCACGACGAGCGACCGCACCCCTGCGACCGAGGCGACGATGACGCCCGGTGCTCGTTGTATGTGTCGAATGTGCGCCTTCTAGAGGGCCCCTGCACCACCTGAGCCTCGCGCCCCGAAGCGAGCGCCCGCTCACGGCCGCCACCGCGTTCCCCGCACCCGGCTGAGCCACGCCCCGCGCACACGTTTCTCCCCGGCTCACCACCGCGCATCGCCACCGCGAGAACCGTGCCGCGTTCCGATGGACCCCCAGAACTCCGCAGAACAACGCCCCGTGCCGGCACCCACCACCGCGCCGCGCACTCGACAGTGACGGAAACCCACGTGATCACCACATCGGGCCTCACGAAGGTCTACCGCTCCCGCGGCCGCGAGGTCACCGCCCTGGACGGCGTCGACCTGCACGTCCGCGAGGGAGAGGTGTACGGCGTCATCGGCCAGTCCGGCGCCGGCAAGTCCTCGCTCATCCGCTGCGTCAACCTCCTGGAGCGCCCCACCGCCGGCACGGTCACCGTCGCGGGCCAGGACCTCACCGCGCTCGCCGGCCGCGGCCCGCGCGCCGGCCGGGAACTGCGGGAGGCCCGCAGCCGGATCGGCATGGTCTTCCAGCACTTCAACCTGCTCTCCACCCGGACCGTGCAGGACAACGTGGAGCTGCCGCTGGAGATCCTCGGCAAGTCCGGGCAGGAACGTTCCCGCAAGGCACTGGAGCTGCTCGACCTCGTCGGTCTCGCCGACAAGGCCAAGGCCTACCCGGCCCAGCTCTCCGGCGGTCAGAAGCAGCGCGTCGGCATCGCCCGCGCCCTGGCCGGCGACCCCAAGGTCCTGCTCTCCGACGAGGCGACCAGCGCCCTCGACCCGGAGACCACCCGCTCCATCCTCCAGCTGCTGCGCGACCTCAACCAGCAGCTCGGTCTGACCGTCCTGCTCATCACCCACGAGATGGACGTCGTCAAGCGCGTCTGCGACTCGGCCGCCCTCATGGACCGGGGCCGGATCGTGGAGTCCGGCACCGTCGGCGACCTGCTCGCCACCCCGGGCTCCGAGCTGGCCGCCGCGCTCTTCCCGGTGGGCGGCGAGGCGTCCGCGGACGACCGCACCGTCCTGGACGTCACCTTCCACGGCGAGGCCGCCACCCAGCCCGTCATCTCCCAGCTCTCCCGCACCTACAACATCGACATCTCGATCCTCGGCGCCGCCATCGACACCGTCGGCGGCCTCCAGGTCGGCCGGATGCGCATCGAACTGCCCGGCCGCTACGAGGACAACGTCGTACCCGTCGGCTTCCTGCGCGAACAGGGCCTCCAGATCGACGTGGTGAACGACGACACGGCGAACGGCGACACGGTGAACGAGGACCAGCCGCTGCTGGTGAAGGAAGGTGCCAAGTGACCTGGTCCGAGATGCAGCCCCTGCTGGAGCAGGCCTGTCAGGAGACCCTGGTCATGGTCGGCTGGTCGACCCTGATCGCCGTCGTCGGCGGACTGCCGCTGGGCATCCTGCTGGTGCTGACGGACAAGGGCGGCCTGCTCCAGAACACCGTGGTGAACAAGGTCATCGGCCAGATCGTGAACATCGGCCGCTCGCTGCCGTTCATCATCCTCATGGTCGCCCTGATGAACTTCACCCGCTGGATCACCGGCACGACGATCGGCAGCGAGGCCGCGATCGTGCCGCTCGCCATCGGCGGCATCCCGTTCTTCGCGCGGCTGGTCGAGACGGCCGTCCGCGAGGTCGACGGCGGTCTCGTCGAGGCCGTCCAGGCCATGGGCGGCAACACCTGGACCGTCGTCCGCAAGGTCCTGGTCCCCGAGGCGCTCCCGTCGCTGATCGCGAGCACCACCACCACGATCATCGCCCTCATCGGCTACTCCGCCATGGCCGGCACCGTCGGCGGCGGCGGCCTCGGCGACCTCGCCGTCCGCTACGGCTACCAGCGCTTCGAGACCGGCCTGATGTGGATCACCGTCGCGCTGCTCGCCGTCGTCATCTCGCTCATCCAGTTCGCCGGCGACGCCGCGGCCCGCGCCCTGCACCGCCGCGGCGGACGCGGGGGCGCCGGGCCCCGGCTCCGGCTGCTCCGGGCCAAGGAGCCCGCGGCGGCCGACGTGAGCAAGGCGGCGTGACCCGGCCGCCGGACCACACCCCCAGACCCCCCGTTCCACCCGTGACGGGTCGCACCACCTCAGGAAAGGCACTTTTCGTGCGTAACACTGCCAAGATCACCACCGCTGTCCTCGCCGCCGGAGCCCTCACCCTCGGCCTCTCCGCCTGCGGCTCGGACAAGGACTCCGCCTCCGACACCTCCGGCCCGCTGGTCGTCGCCGCGACGCCCGTCCCGCACGCCGAGATCCTCGACTACGTCAAGGACAACCTGGCGGAGAAGGAGGGCCTCGACCTGGAGGTCAAGGAGTTCACCGACTACGTCACGCCGAACACGGCGACGGAGGACGGCTCGGTGGGCGCCAACTACTTCCAGACCGAGCCCTACCTCGAGGACTTCAACAAGAAGAACGGCACCCACCTGAAGTCCGTCGTCTCCGTGCACCTGGAGCCGCTCGGCCTGTACTCGGAGAAGGCCGACAAGGCCGGCGACCTGAAGAAGGGCGCGACCATCGCCCTTCCGAACGACACCGTCACCGAGGCCCGCGCCCTCCAGCTGCTCGCCACGGAGGGCCTGATCACCCTCAAGGACGGCGTCGGCAACTCGGCCACCCCCGCCGACATCACCAAGAACCCGAAGGACCTGAAGTTCAAGGAGCTGGAGGCGGCCCAGACCCCGCGCTCCCTCGGTGACGTCGACGCGGCGGTCATCAACGGCAACTACGCCCTCGAGGCCGACCTCAAGCCCGCGAAGGACGCCCTCGTCCTGGAGTCCGCCGAGGACAACCCGAACGTCAACCTCCTCGTCGTCAAGGAGGGCCAGGAGGACGACCCGCGCGTGAAGAAGCTCGCGAAGCTCCTCACCTCGCCCGAGGTCAAGAAGTTCATCGAGGACAACTACGCCGGGTCCGTGCTCCCGACCTTCTGATCCTCCCGCCGCACACCACGGGGTCCGCTCCACCGGAGCGGACCCCGTGGTGCGGTCGCGTGCTCACATGCTGCATGCTGGGCAGTTCGAGTAGGCCCCGACGGTTCCACAGGTTACGGAGCGGCGCATGACGAGCACCTTCCCCAACATCTCCATCAGCACGGAGCGGTTGGTGCTGCGCCCCCTCGACGAGGACGACGTCCCCGCCCTCACCGCCATGATGAACGACGAGCAGGTCGCCGCCTGGACCCACGTGCCCCAGCCCTACACCGAGCGCACCGCCCGCACCTGGATCGCCGAGCACGTCCCCGCGGAACGCGCGGCGGGCCGGGGGCTCGACCTCGCCGTCACCGAGTTCCTCACCCAGCGCCTGGTCGGCACCGTCCGGCTGACCAACACCGACTGGCACGTACGGTCGACCGAACTGTCGTACATCGTCGCCCCCTGGGCCCGGGGGGAGGGCTACGCCTCGGAGGCGGCCCTCGCCACCACCCAATGGCTCTTCGGCGACCAGAAGTTCGAACGCGTCGAGCTGCGCACCGCCGCCGACAACACCGCCTCCCAGCAGGTCGCGCAGAAGATCGGCTGCATCAGCGAGGGCGTGCTGCGCAACGCCTGCATAGCCCGCGTCCGTACCGACGGGGACGTCTGGACGGACGTACGCACCGATTTCATCGTGTGGAGCCTGCTGCCGGAGGACATCGAGGGCACCGCCGGGCAACTGGCGGACGAGAACGGTTTCACCAACTTCACGGACTGGAACTGATCCACAGGGACCCGACAGCCCGGCACGACCCCGTCCCGAGGCCGCACCGGGTACCCTCACGGGGCGCGCCCGCGAACGGCTCCGCGACACGACCTGCGAAACCTGGAGACTGACGACGATGGCCGACCGGGTCACGGTGATCGGCTGGGACGGTTCGCCACTGACCGCCGCGGCACGCTCCGCACTGGGAGCCGCCACGCTGGTGGCCGGTGCCTCCCACCACCTGACACTTCCCGAGGTGCCGCCCGCCGCCGAACGCATCCGCCTCGGCAGCGCCGCCCTCGCCGCCCGCCGTATCGCCGCCCACCGCGGCACGGCGGTCGTCCTTGCCGACGGCGACCCGGGCTTCTTCGGCGTCGTACGCACCCTGCGCGCTCCCGAGTTCGGCCTCGAGGTCGAAGTCGTCCCCGCGGTCTCCTCCGTGGCCACCGCCTTCGCGCGCGCCGGTATGCCCTGGGACGACGCCCATGTGGTCGTCGCCCACCCCCGTACCCTGCGACGGGCGGTGAACGTATGCCGAGCGCACACCAAGGTCGCCGTTCTCACCTCTCCGGGGGCCGGACCGGCCGAACTCGGTCTGCTGATGGAGGGCATCCACCGCACCTTCGTCATCTGCGAGGAACTCGGCACCACGCGCGAACAGGTAACCGTCGTCACCTCCGAGAAGGCCGCCGACCACACCTGGCGCGACCCGAACGTCGTCATCGTCGTCGGCGGGGCGCTCGGGCCGGGCGCCGCGGCCGACGGCGCCGGGTGGATCGCCGGACGCGACCCCGCCGCCGGGCCGCGCGGCTGGTCGCTGCCCGCCGGGGCGTACGGCGGTGATCCGGGAGAGGGCGAGAGCGACCTGCTCCGCACCGCCCAACTCGCCCGGCTCGGCCCCCGCCCCGGCGACCTGGTGTGGGACATCGGCTGCGGCGGCGGCGCCTTCGCCACGGATGCCGCCCGCGGGGGCGCCGCCGTCATCGCCGTGGACCGCGACCCGGACGCCTGCGCCCGGACCGAGGCCGCGGCACGGCACTTCGGCGTCCAGGTCCAGACCGTGCACGGCACCGCCCCGCACGTCCTGGAGAACCTCCCCGAGCCGGACGTCGTCCGCGTCGGTGGCGGGGGAGCGGCCGTGGTCTCCGCCGTCGCCGACCGGCGACCGCAGCGCATCGTCGCGCACGCCGCGACCCGCGACGCGGCCGAACTCGTGGGCAGGGACCTGAAGGAGCACGGCTACCGGGTCGAGTGCGCCCTGTTGCAGTCCGTCGGGCTCGACACGCAGTCCTGGACGGAGACGGAGCGGAGCGTTGTGTTCCTGCTCAGCGGGGAGATCCAGCGGCGCGAAGCGCCCCGTTGAGCGGTGCCGGGCGGGACCGTCCGGATCGCGCCCCGTGATCGGGTTGTCATACCTCGCGGGGTAGGCTGGCGGATTGTTGTACCTCACTGGGACACCCGGCACTTCGTCGGTCAAAGTCACTGAAAACCCGTCCGTTCCGGGCGGGGTGTGGTACGGCAGAACCGAGGGACGCGCAACGTGGCGCAGTCCACAGCGGGCCGTCGCGGATCGAGCTGTCGTGACGGGGGAACGACCGCGACAATGCCACTCAGTGGCTTTGTCGTCATTTCCGGCGGGTCGTTCGTGCCGCTGGGCACGCACGCTCGTTCTCCACTGTGGGGCGGTCGGCGCGCCGTCCCGGGCGAGCTGGTCGTAGAAGCACTAACCGATGGGCGAGGGGTTACGCATGACCGACACCGGCGAGATCCCGGGCGAGGGGCTGCCGGAGAACGCAGGCATGGTGGACCAGCCGGGCGTCCCCGCACCCGGCGCGTACACCTACCTCTCCGAGACCACCGCCGAGGACGAGGACCTCCTGCTGTTGCCGGGAGCGCAGAGCGCCTGGGGCAACGAGGTCGCGCCGCCCGCGCCGGAGCCGGTCGTCGAGACCGTGCACCAGCCGGGACCGCACGAGATCTCCGGCCGCGACAGCGGCTCGGTCGACCTCAGCGGTGTCCGTCTGCCCGATCCGGCACAGGAGTCCGCGTCCGCCCCGGTCCCGCCGCGCAGGCCGCTGCACCTCGGTCCGCCGATCCCCGACACCTCGGCGAGCCCGGTCCGTTCCCTCGCCGACCGCGGCCCCGCCGACGTCCCGGTACGGCACGCCGGACCGCCGACCGCCGGCCCCGAGTACCTCGACGTTCCGCAGGCCGTCGCGATGCCCCCGCAAGGTGCGGCGCCCTGGGCCGCGCAGGCGGCTCCGCAGACGCCGGGGACTCAGGCGGACGCCGGGGCGATGCATGCGGAAACGGTTGTTCCGGTACCGGAGCAGGTGCGTGAGCCGGTGGGCGCCGCGCAGGCGCTCGTGACCCGCGTGGCGACGGAGGCCGTGGCGGCGACGGGCGGGGCGCCGGGGGAGCCGGGCACGACGGCCGAGTCCGCCGAGTCCGCCGAGCCCACCGAACCCGCCGAGCCTGCTGCGCCGGCCGAGGAGACCGGGCCGAACGCCGAGATCGTCGTCGACGTCCGGGCCGACGCCGTGCCCGCGGCTGTGCCCGGACCCTCCGACGGTGCCGACGCGGTGGCGGGTGACGAGGTGCCGGACGGTTCGTCGGTCCCGGCCCCCGGTGCCAGTGCTCCGGAGGCGGTCGCCGAAGCGGCGGTCGGCGAGGGGTCCGTTCCGCCGGAAGCCCCGGCGCCCGCGGCCGAGCCGGCCGTCACCGCGCCCTCGGTCCCCGAGGTCGAGGCGGTACAGGTGGTCGAGCCGGACGCGGCGCCCGTGCCCGATGCCGACGACACCGTCCAGCCCGTTCCGCACGCTCAGCCCGCCGAGCCCCTCCAGGTCGTCGCCGAGCAGCCGGCGCCGGGGGAACCCGAAGCGTCCGAGGTCACCGAGCCCTTCGCGACGGTCGCGGTCGTCGAGCCGACCGTGACGCATGAGCCGCAGGAAACCTCCCTCGCCGAAGTCCCCGAGGCTCCCGAGGTGCCGGGCGCCCAGGCGTCCGACGCGTCCGACGCGTCCGACGCACTTGAGGACGCCCGGTCGCCCGAGGTGGCCGGCCCCGAGCACGCGGTGGCCGAACCGGCCCCCGAGGCCCGGCAGATGCCGGAGGCGCCGGTCTCCGCCGAGCAGCCGGCCCCCGTACACCAGGAGCCGTTCGCGCAGCCCGAACCGCCTTCGCGACCCGAGCAGGCCGCACGGCCCGAGCCGCCCCGACCGGACGTCCAGCCCACGGCGACGCACCCGGAACCGGACGCGCAGGCCGTGCCGCCGGCTGTCGCCCCGCAGGCGGACGTCCTCCCCGTCGCCGCGCCGCCCGCCGAGGCCGTCGCCGAGCCCGCGCCGCAGGCGGGGACCGCGCCGGACGTCCTGGCCGCCGCCCCGCCCACCGAGCCCGTTGCCCTTGCCGCCGAGCCCGCCGCCCCGGTCGCGCCGGTCCTCCAGCCCGACCCGGTCGACCCGCAGCCGGCTCAGGGGCCCCGGTCCCTGCCCGAAGCCGCGGAGACGGAGGGCGCCTCGTCGGTGGCCGCCGAACCGGAGCCTCACCCTGAGCAGCCCGCGCACGCGGAGCAGCCCGCGCACGCGGTGCGGCCCGAAGGCGCGTACGCCGACCGGTCGGAGACCGGGTTCGTGCCCGTCGCCGGCGGCCAGGTGCCCACGACCCCGCAGCTCGCGCCGACGCCGCCCGAGGGCCTCGTCCTCCCGGCGGAGGCCCAGGCGCCCGCTTCGGTGCCCCCGGTCCCCGCTCCGCGCGAGGCCGACCCCGACGTCGCCCAGAACGCCGACGACCTCGACACCCGCGGCGCCGGCCAGGAAGACGACGCGGCCCGCCCCGAACCGGCCGCGCAGCCGCGCCCGGACGTCCCCGCAGACCAGGAAGACCCGCACCACGTGAGCACGGCCGCACCGGCGGAAGCACGACAGTCCACCGGCCCGGCGGCCCCCGCCTACGCCGACGCCGAACGCGAGGCCGTCCTGAAGGTCATGCGGGAACGCCGCGACATCCGCAACGGCTTCCGCGGCGACCCCATCCCGCACGAGGTGCTGCTGCGCGTCCTGGAGGCCGCCCACACCGCGCCCTCCGTCGGCCACTCGCAGCCCTGGGACTTCGTCGTCATCCGCTCCGCCGACACCCGGCGGGCCATGCACGAACTGGCGACGCGTCAGCGCGAGGCCTACGCCAAGTCCCTCCCCAAGGGCCGGGCCAAGCAGTTCAAGGAACTGAAGATCGAGGCCATCCTCGACACCCCGGTCAACATCGTCGTCACCGCCGACCCGACGCGCGGCGGCCGCCACACCCTGGGCCGGCACACCCAGCCGCAGATGGCCCCGTACTCCTCCGCCCTCGCGGTCGAGAACCTCTGGCTCGCCGCCCGCGCCGAGGGCCTCGGCGTCGGCTGGGTCAGCTTCTTCGACGAGCGCGAGATGGTCCGCGCCCTCGGCCTGCCCGAACACCTGGACGTCGTCGCCTACCTGTGCGTGGGCTACGTCGACGAGTTCCCGGACGAGCCCGAGCTGATGCAGGCCGGCTGGTCCAAGCGCCGCCCGCTCTCCTGGGTGGTGCACGAGGAGACGTACGGCCGTCGCGCCCTGCCCGGCGAGGCGCCGCACGACCTGCTCGCCGAGACCGTCGCGCAGATCCGCCCGCTGGACGCCAAGGCGCTCGGCGAGGCCTGGGAACGGCAGAAGCGGATGACCAAGCCGGCCGGCGCGCTCGGCATGCTGGAGATCATCTCCGCCCAGCTCTGCGGCCTGTCCCGGCAGTGCCCGCCGCCCATCCCGGAGCCCGCGGCCGTCGCGGTCTTCGCCGGCGACCACGGAGTGCACGCCCAGGGCGTCACCCCCTGGCCGCAGGAGGTCACCGCCCAGATGGTGGCCAACTTCCTCGGCGGGGGAGCGGTCTGCAACGCCTTCGCCACCCAGGTCGGCGCCGAGGTGTGCGTCGTGGACGTCGGTGTCGCCACCGACCTGCCCGCCACCCCCGGTCTGCTGCCCCGCAAGGTCCGCGCGGGCACCTCCGACATGACGACCGGCCCCGCGATGACCCGCGAGGAGGCCAAGCAGGCCATCGAGGTCGGCATCGAGACCGCCCGCGACCTGGTGGCGGCCGGCAACAAGGCTCTGCTCACCGGTGAGATGGGCATCGCGAACACCACCGCGTCCGCCGCGCTGATCTCCGTCTTCACCGGTGCGGACCCGGCCGAGGTCACCGGTCGCGGCACCGGCATCAACGACGAGACGCTGGCCCGCAAGACCGAGGTCGTCCGCCGCGCCCTGGAAGTGCACCAGCCGGACCCGGCCGACCCCATCGGCGTGCTCGCCGCGATCGGCGGCTTCGAGCACGCCGCCATGGTCGGTCTGCTGCTCGGCGGCGCCTCCCTGCGCACCCCGGTGCTCCTGGACGGCGTCAGCGCCGGCGCCGCCGCCCTGGTGGCCCGCGCCATCGCCCCCGAGGTCCTCGCGGCCTGCATCGCGGGTCACCGCAGCGCCGAGCCCGGCCATGTCGCCGCCCTCAACAAGCTGGGCCTGCGCCCCCTGGTCGACCTCGACCTCCGCCTCGGCGAGGGTACCGGCGCGCTGCTCGCCCTGCCGATGGTGCAGAGCACCGCGCGGGCGATGCACGAGGTGGCGACGTTCGACTCCGCGGGCGTCACCGAGAAGTAGCCGGGACGGGACAGGGGCGGCGCGACCGGAGATCCGTCGCCGCCCCGGCCCGCCGTACGCCGGACCGACCTCGTGCCGTCCCCGCACGTCTCCTAGAATCCGCACGTATCCCCACGTCAGGGCCGCTCCACCGCCGTAGCGCCCACCGCACCGCCAGGACGAGGAGCCCACCCTCATGGCCGAACACCCCGCCTACCCCGTAGGCCTCCGCCTCACCGGCCGTCGCGTGGTCGTCCTCGGTGGCGGTCAGGTCGCCCAGCGTCGCCTGCCCGCCCTCATCGCGGCGGGCGCGGACATCCGCCTCGTCTCCCCCGCGGCGACCCCCTCGGTCGAGGCCATGGCGGACGCGGGAGAAATCGCGTGGGAGCGGCGCCCGTACACCGAGGGCGACCTCGCGGACGCCTGGTACGCCCTGATCGCCACCAGCGACACCACGGCCAACGCCGCCGCCTCCGCCGAGGCCGAGCGGCACCGCGTCTGGTGCGTCCGCTCCGACGACGCCGACGAGGCCACGGCGTGGACACCGGCGACCGGTCACAGCGAGGGCGTCACCGTCGCCGTGCTCACCACGGACGCGCGCGGCCGCGACCCCCGCCACACCGCCGCCATCCGGGACGCGGTCGTGGAGGGCCTGCGCGACGGCACCCTCGTCGCCCCGCACCACCGCACCCGCACCGCCGGGGTCTCCCTCGTCGGCGGCGGCCCGGGCGACCCCGACCTGATCACCGTTCGCGGCCGCCGCCTGCTCGCCGAGGCCGACGTCGTCATCGCCGACCGGCTCGGCCCGCGCGACCTGCTCGCCGAGCTGCCGCCGCACGTGGAGGTCATCGACGCCGCGAAGATCCCCTACGGCCGTTTCATGGCCCAGGAGGCCATCAACAACGCGCTCATCGAGCACGCCAAGCAGGGCAAGGCCGTCGTCCGGCTGAAGGGCGGCGACCCGTACGTCTTCGGACGAGGGATGGAGGAGGCGCAGGCGCTGGCCGAAGCGGGTATCCCGTGCACCGTCGTCCCCGGCATCTCCAGCTCCGTCTCGGTCCCCGGAGCGGCCGGCATCCCGGTCACCCACCGGGGCGTCGCCCACGAGTTCACCGTGGTCAGCGGCCATGTCGCCCCCGACGACGAGCGCTCCCTGGTGGACTGGCCGTCCCTCGCCAAGCTGACCGGCACCCTCGTGATCCTCATGGGCGTCGACAAGATCGGCCGCATCGCCGAGACCCTCGTCGCGCACGGCAAGTCCCCCGAGACCCCGGTCGCCCTCGTCCAGGAGGGCACCACGGCCGCCCAGCGCCGGGTCGACGCCACCCTCGCGACGGTCGCCGACACGGTCGTCGCGCAGGAGGTCAAGCCACCCGCCGTCATCGTCGTCGGCGAGGTCGTCGGCGTCGGTCCGCAGGGGACGGTGTGACATGGGCGAACTCCTCACGATCGACGACCCCGCCGACCCCCGCCTGCACGACTACACCAACCTGACCGACGTCGAACTGCGCCGCCGCCGCGAGCCCGCCGAGGGCCTCTTCATCGCCGAGGGCGAGAAGGTCATCCGACGGGCCGGCGAAGCGGGCTACGCGATGCGGTCGATGCTGCTCTCCGCCAAGTGGGTCGACACGATGCGCGACATCATCGACGAGGCCCCCGCCCCGGTGTACGTCGTCGACCCGGCCCTCGCCGAGCAGGTCACCGGCTACCACGTGCACCGCGGCGCCCTCGCCTCGATGCGGCGCAAGCCGCTGCCGACGGCGTCCGACCTCCTGACGGCCACCCGGCGCGTCGTCGTCATGGAGTCGGTCAACGACCACACCAACATCGGCGCGATCTTCCGTTCCGCCGCCGCCCTCGGACTGGACGCCGTCCTGCTCTCACCGGACTGCGCCGACCCGCTGTACCGGCGCAGCGTGAAGGTCTCCATGGGCGCCGTCTTCTCGGTTCCGTACGCCCGCCTGGACACCTGGCCGGCCGGACTGGAGGCGGTCCGCGAGGCGGGCTTCGCGCTCCTCGCCCTCACTCCCGACGCGCGGGCCAAGGCTCTCGACGAGGTCGCCCCGCACCGGATGGACCGGGTGGCGCTCATGCTGGGCGCCGAGGGCGACGGACTCAGCCGGCGGGCCCTGGCGGCGTCCGACGAGTGGGTCCGCATCCCCATGTCCCACGGTGTCGACTCCCTGAACGTGGGAGCGGCGGCAGCGGTCGCCTTCTACGCGGTGACGGCGGGCCGACCCCCGGAGTGAGGCCGCGGTCCGGCCGTCGCGGTGCGGGAGTCCGCCCTGTGCACCGGGCCCCCACAACGCCCCTTACGGTCCGGTCCGGCCCTCAGAGCCCGGCCGCGTGCCACCCGGGCGTGTCGCCGTGTTCGTCGACCCGCTCCTGCTGAGCCCGCACAGTGCCCCGGTCGTCGCCCAGTCCCCTGGACGGCCCCTGGCAACCCTGCGCGGCGGCGATACCCAGCGCGACCAGCAGGGTCACGACCACGAACACGAACAGACGCTGCCGCAGCAGCCGCGGATTGGCGGGCCGCCGCCAGCGGGTCCCGGTCGGCCTCGGCGCCGTACGGCCGGGGCCGCCGCGCGGCGTGGGCCGGCCCCCGCTGTCCTGGCGGGAGGTGTTGCGGCCGGTGTTGCTGCGGGAGGCGGGTGTGGGCCGCCCTCCGGAGCGGGCGCCCGCACCGTTGCCCCCGCGCGGGGCGCCGCCGCCCCGTGCGGCGGACCCGCCCCGCGAGGGCGTGCCGCCGCGGGAGGGATCGGCACCGCGCGAGGGCGCGCCGCCGCGTGCGGGCGCCGGCCCACGGGATCCCGACGTGCTCCGTGGGGCGGGCGTGCCCTGCACGCCCGGCCGGCTCTGCGGACGTCGCTGAGCACGCTCCGGATAGGTGTCGGCGAGCCGCCCCGTGGGCAGGTCGGCCTCCGCGCTGCGCGGCGCGGGGGGCCGTACGTCGGCCAGGCCCTGGGCCTCCCGGGCGGCGATCTCCTTGAGCCGCAGGGACAGTTGCAGCGTGCTCGGGCGTTCCTCGGGGTCCTTGGCCAGACACGCCCGGACCAGCGGAGCGAGGGCGTCCGGGACGCCGTGCAGCTGCGCCTCCTCGTGCACCACGCGGTACAGCATCACCTCGGAACTCCCGTGCCCGAACGGTGAGTCGCCCATCGAGGCGTAGGCGAGCGTGGCGCCGAGCGAGAACACGTCCGTGGCCGGAGTGACGGCCGCCCCGCGCACCTGCTCGGGCGCGAGGAACCCGGGGGAGCCGACGGCGGTGCCGACGTGCGTGAGGGTCGAGGCGCCCGTCGCCCAGGCGATGCCGAAGTCGATGATCCGCGGCCCCTTCGGGGAGAGCAGGATGTTGGACGGCTTCAGGTCCCGGTGCACCACCCCGGCCTCGTGCACGGCGACCAGCCCCTCGGACAGGGCAGCGCCCACGGCGGCGACGTCCGCCGCGCCGAGCGGCCCCCCGTCGACGACCTTGTCGTGCAGGGAGGGGCCGGGCACGTACTGCGTGGCGAACCAGGGGCGGTCGGCGTCCAGGTCGGCGGCGACCAGCCGCGCCGTGCAGCCACCGCGGATGCGCCGGGCCGCCGACACCTCCCGGGCGAACCGCGAGCGGAACTCCTGGTCCTCGGCCAGGTCCGGCCGGATGACCTTCAGCGCGACCCGCTGCCCCTTCTTGTCGGAGCCCAGGTAGACCACGCCCATCCCACCCGCGCCGAGCCGTCTGTGAAGCCTGAACGAGCCGACGACGCGCGGGTCCTCGCGCCTCAGGCGCATCATCGCCATGTTCATCCCCGCTGCCCGGTCCCTGTGACGAGCCCCAGCTTACGTTTCCACGGCCGCCCGCGCGCAGAGGCCGCGCCCTCCGCGGGCAACGGATTGTCAGTGCGGGGTGGGAGAGTTGAGGGGCGGTCAGGGAACACGTGAGCGAGCCGGCCCCGGCCCGCCGGTGATCCCAACCGGCGCGCGCGGACGGGGGTTTGGACGGGGGGAGCGGGCGGGTGCGGAGGGGGAGGGGGGTGTCCGGGGGCCGACCGGTGGCCACGGCGCGCTGACGCGCGAGGACGTCTGCCGAGCGAGGTCAGGGGCCCGCCGGAGCACGGCGGAAGTGAGCGATGTCACGGGCCGGGTGCCCGGACGCCGGGTCCGGGGCGCGTCACGAGGACGCCCCCTCCGGGAAGACCCCGAGGCGGGGCACCCGGTCTCCACCCAGGGGAGTACGCCCCGGGAGGCGGCTCATCCTCCGGGAGGCCCGGCAATCGGTACGAGGGCATGACGACCGGAGGGCGCGGGACACCTAGATTTGAGGTCAAGCGGCGGGTGCAGCACTCATCCCCCGAGGTCGGACGCCCGCCGCTGTCACAGGACAACCGAACGGTCAGGAGAGGGACCATGGCCCAGACGGCACCGCGGACGCTGGTCCGCACGCGGCAGGACCGCCGTCAGGCGCGGCGTCACCCGGTGGTGGCGACGCTCATGGCCCTGCCCCTGGCGGCTCTGCTCCTCCTCGTCTTCGACGGGTGGGAGACAGTGGCCACACAAGCGTCGTCCGTGGGTGTGATGCTGGGGCGCTGAAAGGCGACCCCCAGGCCCGGAAGAGCGGTCCGGGCGGGGACATCCACCCATGAAACCCCGTGGGGACGGGGGTGCGGCGGACGGCAGAATGCCGGCGCAGCTGGGGAGCTGCGCCGGCATTGCTCTTCCCCGGCACGACCGCGGAACCACGGCACCGGCACCGGCACCGGCCGCGGCTCTCGTCCTCCCCCCCCGGAGCGCCCGACCCGACGGCACCGGCACGCCCCGGCCCCCGCGCGGACGCCGAGGCCATGCCTCCCTCCCCCGGCGACAAGAGCCTCCGAGCGGACGGCGCCGAACCCCTGCGTACCCTCACCCCGTGACCACGGACGCCCTCCTCCCCTCCCTGACCGCCCGGGCCAGGGAAGCGGCCCACGCCCGCACCCCCGCCTGCCCCTGCGGCACCGCGGACCGACCCGGGGCCACGCCCGCGTCCCGCACGGAGGCCACGCCCGCACCCCCCACCGAGACCACGCTCGCCGACCGCCCCGACGCCACCGTCGTCCGGCACGCCGGCACCGTCGCCAAGGCGCACGCGGCGGACACCGACCCCGTCGAGCTGGCCCGCCGTGTCACCGCCGCCGCCCGACTCCCCGGCATCCTCCTGCCCCCGCTCCCTCCCACCGCTGCGGACCCCCGCGCCGCGGACGCTCAGCCGGGTGGCCCGACGCCCGTCACCCTGCACGAGCGGCTCGTCACCTACTGGCCGTACGGCACCCCGGTCGACCCGCAGGACCCGGACTCGGCGCCGTGGGAGGCCGCGGCCACCCTCCTCGCCCGGCTCCACCGCTCCCCGGCCCCCGCATCCCTGCCCCCGATGCGCGGTCCGGCCAAGGCGGCCCGGGCGGTCACCCGGCTCCGGGCCACCGCCCCCGACCACCCCGCCACCGCCTCCGTGCTGGACGCCTGGGCGGGCCTCCCCGCCTGGGCCCGCGGGGAGGCCGCCATGCCGGACACGACCACCCTGTGCCACGGCGACCTGCACCTCGGCCAGCTCGTACGCCACCCCGCCCCCGACGGGCCCTGGCTGCTCATCGACGTGGACGACCTCGGCACCGGCGTCCCGGCATGGGACCTGGCCCGACCGGCGGCCTGGTACGCCTGCGGACTGCTGCCGCCGGACGACTGGCACCGGTTCCTGACCGCCTACCGCACGGCCGGCGGCCCGGCCGTCCCGTCCCACGCGGACCCCTGGACCGCACTGGACGTACCGGCCCGCGCCCTCACCGTCCAGACCGCCGCCCGGGCCCTCACCAAGGCGGCAGCGGCGGGCCGGACCCCGGACGAGGTGGAGCAGGCGCTGGTCGACGCCTGCGCGCGGATGCCCTCGGACCGCCCCCGAGCCCCCCGCGGTTGAGGCGAATTCGCGCGACGTAGGGTGCAACCGACCCGCGGCCGGACAGAGTCTGTCCTGGCGATACGCGAATCAGGACCGACCGGCGAGGAGTTGAGCCGACCATGCAGTGCCCCAAGTGCCACGCACCGATGCACACCTACAACCGCAACGGCGTTCAGATCGAGCAGTGCAGCGGCTGCCGAGGCATCTTCCTCGACTACGGCGAGCTGGAGTCGCTGACCCGCCTGGAGGCGCAGTGGTCCCAGCCCGCTCCGCCGCCCCCGCCGGCGGCCCCGCAGGCCTACCCGGCCGCCCCGGCTCCCGCCTGGGGTGCCCCCCACGGCGGGCACCACGGCCACCACGGTCACCACCGCCAGAAGAGCTTCGGCCGCATGCTCTTCTCCAGCTGACCACCCGGCCAAGGACACGACGAAGCCCCCGGCCGTACGAGACGGCCGGGGGCTTCGGTGGGTGTGGACGATACTGGGATTGAACCAGTGACCTCTTCCGTGTCAGGGAAGCGCTCTCCCGCTGAGCTAATCGTCCTGGGAGTGCTGCGTGCGCGATACTGGGATTGAACCAGTGACCTCTTCCGTGTCAGGGAAGCGCTCTCCCGCTGAGCTAATCGCGCGGGGGACCCGAGAGAACCAAGATCCGGAGATCGAGGGCTCGAAGATCCAGTGGACGATACTGGGATTGAACCAGTGACCTCTTCCGTGTCAGGGAAGCGCTCTCCCGCTGAGCTAATCGTCCTTGGAGGTGGAGACGGGATTTGAACCCGTGTAGACGGCTTTGCAGGCCGTTGCCTCGCCTCTCGGCCACTCCACCAGGAGTGTAGGGGACCCGGGAGGCCCCCTGTTCCTGCGAGCGGACGACGAGGTTCGAACTCGCGACCTCAACCTTGGCAAGGTTGCGCTCTACCAACTGAGCTACGTCCGCCTGTCGGTTCGGTGCGCTTGCGCGTCCCGGCGACGTGATGAACTCTAGCGGATTCCGGAGCCAGCACAAAAACGCGTTTGTGCAGCGTGCTGCGGTGCGCACGCTCGCGCCCCTGGTCAGGGCACCTGGAACGACACGTTCGGGTCACCTCGGGGACACCGGCCTAGACTCGGTCACGTGCTCGACCTGCTTCCCCTCGCCCGCTTCGGCGACCGCCTCGCCACCGGTCTCCTCGACGTCACGAGCGATCCCGCGGCCCTGGAGTCCGAGGGCTTCTGGGCCGTGTGCGCGGACTTCGAGGGCCGTCTGACCTGCGCCCGCTTCGCGGACGTACGGACGGTGGCGGTGCCGGCGCCGGTGCCGGGCGGGTGGCGGGGGCCGGCCGTCGGTGACTGGACGTCCTCCCTCGACCGCGCCGCGTACACGGCGGCCGTGCGGCGCATCCGCGCCCACATAGCCGCCGGCGAGGTCTACCAGGCCAACCTCTGCCGGGTGCTCTCGGCGCCCGTCGCCCCGGACGCCGACGTGGACGCCCTCACCGCCCTGCTGGCCCGCGGCAACCCGGCGCCGTACGCCGGGACGATCCGGCTGCCCGGGCACGGCGTCGAGATCGCCACCGCGTCCCCCGAGCTGTTCCTGCGCCGCGACGGCCGGGTCGTCGAGTCCGGGCCGATCAAGGGGACCGGACGGACCGAGGCCGACCTGCTGGAGAAGGACTACGCCGAGAACGTGATGATCGTGGACCTGGTCCGCAACGACATCGGGCGGGTCTGCGCCACGGGCAGTGTGACGGTGCCCGACCTGTGCGCCGTGGAGAAGCATCCGGGACTCGTGCACCTCGTGTCGACGGTGCGCGGCGAACTGCGCGCGGGAGCCGGCTGGCCGGAACTGCTCGACGCCACCTTCCCGCCCGGGTCCGTCACCGGCGCGCCCAAGTCGAGCGCCCTGCGGATCATCGACGCGCTGGAGAGCGCGCCCCGGGGCCCGTACTGCGGGGGCATCGGCTGGGTCGACGCCGACCGGGGCACCGCGGAGCTGGCCGTCGGCATCCGCACCTTCTGGATCGACCGGTCCGCGGGACTGCTGCGCTTCGGCACCGGCGCCGGCATCACCTGGGGGTCCGACCCCGAGGGGGAGTGGCGGGAGACGGAGCTGAAGGCGTCCCGGCTGCTCGCGGTAGCGTCGGGGGCGTACGAGGTGATCGGAAGCGGAGAGGCGGTACAGACGTGAAGATCTGGCTCGACGGAGGGCTGCGGGACACCGGTTCCGCCCGCGTCTCCGTCTTCGACCACGGGCTGACCGTGGGCGACGGCATCTTCGAGACGGTGAAGGTGGTGGACGGCAGGCCGTTCGCGCTGACCCGGCACCTCGACCGGCTGACCCGTTCGGCACACGGCCTGGGGCTGCCCGATCCCGACCTCGACGAGGTCCGCCGCGCCTGCGCGGCCGTCATCGGGGCCAACCCGATGCCCCTGGGCCGGCTCCGCGTCACCTACACCGGCGGTCACGGCCCGCTCGGCTCCGACCGCGGCGAACACGGCCCGACCCTCGTCGTCGCCCTCGGCGAGACCGGTCGCCGACCCGACTCCACGGCCGTCGTCACGGTGCCCTGGACCCGCAACGAACGCGGCGCGCTCACCGGCCTGAAGACCACCTCCTACGCCGAGAACGTCGTCGCCCTCGCCCGCGCCCGCGAACGAGGGGCTTCGGAGGCACTGTTCGGCAACACGGTCGGGCAGCTCTGCGAGGGCACCGGGTCCAACGTCTTCGTGGTCCTCGACGGCGAGATCCACACCCCGCCCGTCGCCTCCGGCTGCCTCGCCGGCATCACCCGCGCCCTGGCCGTCGAGTGGACCGGCGCCCGCGAGACCGACCTCCCGCTGGACGTCCTGGCCCGCGCCGACGAGGTCTTCCTGACCTCCACCCTGCGGGACGTCCAGGCCGTGCACCGCGTGGACGACCGCGAACTCCCGGGCGCCCCGGGACCGGTGACCGCGAAGGCGATGCGGATCTTCGAGGAGCGGTCCGGGGACGACCTGGATCCCTGAGCGCGGATAATCGGCTGCCCTTCCGGTCCCCGGCGGGTAGAACACCCGTGATGACCACCACCCTGCGGCCGACCGAGCCGCTTCAGCGCGCCGCCGACGGGACACGTTCACGCCACTACCAGGTCTGTGTGAACAGCCGTCCCGTCGGCGCGATACACCTCGGCACCTCGCCCTCCCTCGGCGACTCGGTCGCCGTCATCCACGAGCTGCGTATCGACGCACCGGACCGCCGGCGCGGCCGGGGCACGGTCGCCGCGCTCGCGGCCGAGGAGGTCGCGCGGGGCTGGGGCTGCCGGCAGATCGAGGCGCACGTCGCCGGCGACGCCGAGGCCGGACTGGGCCTCGCGCGGGCACTCGGCTACGTCCCGCGCAGCCGCGGCATGACCAAGCCGCTCGGCGAGACCCCGCCCGCCCTGCCCGCGGGCAGCGTCGCACGGCCCATGACCCGGGACGAGTTCGCCGCCTGGAAGGCCTACGAGTCACAGGAGTACGCCCGTACCTGGATCGAGCGGGGGCTCCCCGAGGCCGAGGCGCACGCGAAGGCGCGCCGCGACCACGAGCTGCTCCTGCCGCACGGGCTGGACACCGAGAACATGCTGTTCAGCGTGTTGGAACGGGAGGGCGTGCGGGTCGGGGTCCTGTGGCTGGCGCTTCAGGAGGACCGGGCCTACGTCTTCGACGTCGAGGCCGACGCGGCCCATCGGGGCCGGGGGCACGGCCGCACGCTGATGCTGCTGGCCGAGGCGCAGGCGATCACCGCCGGACGGCCGCTGATCGGCCTCAACGTCTTCGCCGGGAACACCCCGGCCGAGCGGCTGTACGAGTCGCTCGGCTACACGACCACGCGGTACGGCTTCTACAAACCGCTGCTCTAGGGGCGGCACGGGCCGGGGCCCCGAATCAGCTGTGTTCGGCCAGCAGCCGGTCCGCGATCTCCTCGACGCGCTCGCGCAGCCCCTCCTGGCTCCTGCCGCCGTCGAGGCGCTCGCCGCCGATCACGTATGTGGGGGTGCCGGTCACGCCGATGGCCTTGCCCTCGGCCTGATCGGCGTCGACGATCAGGATGTGCCGGCCGTCGATCAGCGCCGTGTCGAACTCCTCGGCGTCCAGCCCCAGCTCCCGGGCCACCTCGACCAGGAAGAGCTCACCCTTGCGGTCCAGCTCCGCCACCCGGTCCAGCACGGCCTCCGCGTACGGCCACCCCTGCCCCTGGGCCACGGCCTCCTCGGCGGCCTGTGCGGCGGCGAAGGAGTGCTTGTGCTTCTCCAGGGGGAAGTGCCGCAGCCGCAGCTCCAGGCGGTCGCCGTAGCGGGCGCGCAGGGCGCGGAGGTCCTCCAGCGCGGTGCGGCAGTCCGGGCACTGGAGCTCGCACCAGACGTCGAGGACGGGCGCGGCGGGACGGTCGGGGGAGAGGTCGCTCATGGCCCCATTCTCCCAGCCCACGGGAGGGCGCCCGGCCACCGCGGGACGCCGCTCACCGGCACCTGGGGAGGAGCCGACCCCCGAGATCTCCCTGATCTCCGGCCGGAACATGGCCCGACGGTGCCCGGACGGTGCAGGATGGAAGGGACGAAGCACTCGTGCCCGACCGAGCCCAGCCTGGAGGACCGGATGATTGCCGAGACCGTCTGCTCCGCGGTGTCCGCGGCGGGCCTGGGCATCGCGGCGGTCACCGCGTACCGCAGGCGCTTCCTCACCGCGACCCGCATCGCCGCCTACGCGCTGGTCCCGGTCGGCCTGGTGATGACCGGTGTCGTCGAGTGGCTGGCCGACACGGCCTTCAGCCCGGTGGCCTGGGCGGGCTTCGGAGTGCTGGGCGTCTCCTGGGTGCTCTTCATGACCACGCGCGCGGTGGAGCGCCGCCGTGGTGGCACCCGCAAGGAACGCAAGGAGGCCCGGGCCGCGGCACGGCGCGACGCGGTCGCCCCGGCGGCCTCGGAACCGTCCCTCGGACCCGGTACCCGCCAGGCCACCCGGCCCGCACCCTCCCGGCCGGCGGCCGCGCCCCGGGGTGACGAGGACTTCAGCGACATCGAAGCCATCCTGAAGAAGCACGGCATCTGACACGGTCCGCCGCCACTGAAACGACACAGCGGTCCGAGGTCGTCAAGGCGTGCTCCGGAATGATCACGTTCCGCCACCGACCTTGCTGATTCAACGAACTCCCGGTCCTTGCTGGCGTGTTGATCGCGTGGGCCCCGTGCACTGCGTCATCATCGCGGCGAGATGCCGGACACCACTCAGCTGGACCCCCAGCTGGACACGAGACAGAGCGAAACCGCGCCCACGCAGAGTGAACCGCGCGGCTGCCTCTTCGCCCTTTCCCAGCCACCGCTCATGATCTTCCTTGCGGTGATCGGGTGTCTGCTGCTCATGGCCGCGTTGCACGATCTGCTGTTGCTGTGAGCCGTACCCGCGTTCCCCGGCGCCACCCGCCGGGGACCGCGTCGCCGTCCGGACACCACCCGGTGCCGACGCCGGGGCAGGCCCGGGGCGACGTCAGCCGGCGGCCTCCTTGCGCCGTGCCCGGTACGCGGCCACGTGCAGCCGGTTTCCGCAGGTACGGCTGTCGCAGTACCGCCGGGAGCGGTTCCGCGAGAGGTCGACGAAGGCGCGCCGGCAGTCCGGGGCCTCGCACCGCCGCAACCGCTCCTGCTCCCCCGCGACCACGAAGAAGGCCAGTGCCATTCCGCAGTCGGCGGCCAGGTGGTCGGCGACGGAGGCGCCGGGGGCGAAGTAGTGGATGTGCCAGTCGTACCCGTCGTGGTCGGTGAGCCGGGGCGTGGTCCCCGCGGCGGCGACCAGATCGTTGATCAGCCCCGCCGCGGTACGGGCCTCGGGGGCCGCGAAGACCGCCGCGAACCGGCCGCGGACCTGGCGCACCGCCGAGAGGTCGAGCGCCGAGAGCACACCGACGTCGCTGATTTCGTGCGTTCCCACAAACTCCTGGAGGGCCGCGACATCCGGCAGCCCGTCCGGCGCCGTATCGTCCTCCGGCACGGTGTTCACCAGATCCACCACGGTGTCGAGGGCGCACCGGGTGTCGTGGGTGATCAGCACATTTCGCTCCCTGGCCTGGGGTCGGGCGGGCGCCCGCCGATGCTGGCCGATGGTAGTGGCTTCCGCGGCGGGCGAACCGGCTCCGATTCCGGTCCCCGGCACCGGCGGCCCCGCCCGTCGCCCGCGGCCTCGCGCCCCGGCGGCGCCGGCCCGCCGGTCGCCCGTACAACGGGAGCCGTCCGGTCTTCGTTCCCGTGCACAGCCGTGAGAGCGCCCTGTGAGGCGCCGGGGGAGCGGGGAGCGTGTGATGGGCGTGGGGCACCTCGCGCCCCGCCCCAGGGCGTCCCGGGCGCCGTACGGAGCCGGAACACGCCGACGCCGCCTCCGCGGAGATCCGCGGCGACGACGCCGGGTGTGCCGTATGCGGTTGTCCGGGCCCGTGCCGTCACCCCGAGTCGACGGCGACGGGCGGCTTCACGGGGCCTCGCCCTAGCTTTCCGCCAGGATGTGCGAGAGCTCCTGGTCGAGGTCGAAGTGCCGGTGTTCCGTGCCGGGCGGCACGGCGGCGTCTGTGCGCTTCAGGAAGGACTCCAGGGCCCGCGCCGGGGCCTCCAGCAGTGCCTCGCCCTCGGGGGAGCTCAGAGCGATGCACACGACGCCCTGGCCATGACTGCGCGACGGCCAGACACGGACGTCGCCGGTGCCGGTGGGACGGTGGAGACCTTCGGCGAGGAGGTCGCGGGCGAACACCCACTCGACGGTCTCCTCGGCTCCGGTGTGGAAGGTGGCGTGCACGGCGTAGGGGTCGGCCGTGTCGTACCGCAGGCCTGCGGGGACAGGCAGGGAGGACTCGCTCGACACAACGAGGCGCAGGTGCAGCTCGCAGCTGACCGTGGTGTTCATAAGCGCCAGGGCCTTTCGCTCAGTGTGCGCTCGGGGATTCGCACGTCGGCGAAATCGACATGCCACCTACGGTGCCGTTGTAAACCCCTCTGAGCGTTTTGCGGGTGTTTACGTAACTCTTCCGGCCGAGCGGTCGTTCGGGTCCTGCGCCCATTCCGGTGACAGGTTTCGCTCCGGTAGTGTTTGGCTGTATGAACACGGGGAGTAACAAGCCCGGCGAGGCAGCCGTGGCGGAGGACCGTACGGGGACGGACGACGAGGCCGCGGCCGCGCGGGCCCTCGGATCGCGGGCACCGGACTTCATCAAAGCGCGCCGCGCCCTGCACCTGAGCTGGCAGGTCGGCGTCTTCATCGTGGGCCTCGCGGTGGTGGTGGCCGGCATCATCATGCTGCCGCTGCCCGGGCCGGGCTGGGTCGTGATCTTCGGGGGCATGGCGATCTGGGCGACCGAGTTCGTCTGGGCCCAGCTCGTCCTGCGCTGGACCAAGCGCAAGGTCACGGAGGCGGCGCAGCGCGCCCTCGACCCCCGGGTGCGGCGCCGGAACATCATCCTGACCTCGGTCGGTCTGCTGATCATCGCCGTGCTGGCCGGGATCTACCTGTACAAGTTCGGTCTGCAGATGCCCTGGAAGATCAAGGACCAGTGATCCGCGGCGGGGGTGCGGTCACCCGGCCCCCGCTGGTCACGGGCACTGCCTGACATGGGGTAATGTTCTTCCTGCGTCCGGGCGATTAGCTCAGTGGGAGAGCGCTTCGTTCACACCGAAGAGGTCACTGGTTCGAACCCAGTATCGCCCACCGGATCAGCAGGCGGCCCGGCTCACGAATCGTGAGCCGGGCCGCTTCGTCGTGTGCCGGGCGGCCGCGCGTCCCGACCGCTTCCGTCCGGCCGCTTCACTCAACCGTGACCTTCCGTCCCGCCGGTTCCGGTGGGCCGGGCGGCGTTCGGCCCACCGGTCACGCCGCGCCCACCTGCGGAATCGGCCGGCCCACCCGCGAGTGGGCGGACGGTGGGCCTCCCTCGCGGTCTGCGCCCCGCGCACAT
Organism: Streptomyces sp. NPDC045956; assembly: GCF_056430705.1. Lineage (NCBI taxonomy): Bacteria > Bacillati > Actinomycetota > Actinomycetes > Kitasatosporales > Streptomycetaceae > Streptomyces > Streptomyces sp. NPDC045956. The sequence continues at coordinate 265,667 of NZ_JBWKKZ010000008.1, forward strand.
CCGTACCGTCCGACTCATTGACGGGCCCCCGGGACCTTCGTACCTTGTGCCAGCAAGCGCTTACTTGAAACGATTCATGCAGCGGACGCCACGTCGCGGGGAGGCTCATATGCAGCAGGGGAGCAAGATGGAGAGGCGGACGATCCTCAAGGCGGCGGGCGCCTCGCTGGCCGTCGCGGGGCTGGGGGCGACGGCCACCGCGTGCGGCGGCGACAGTGGTTCCGGAGGGGGGACGGTGACGATCCGTTACTCCTGGTGGGGTGCGGAGGACCGGGCGCAGCGCATCAACAAGACCATCGCCCTCTTCGAGAAGAAATACCCGAAGATCAAGGTCAAGACCGACTTTCAGCCGTACCCGGACTTCTGGAAGAAGTTCAACACCCAGGCCTCCGGCGGAAATCCACCGGACGTCTTCCAGAATGCCATCGGGTTCCTGCGCAAATACGACGCGAAGAACGTCCTGCTCGATCTGAGCGCACAGGTCGAGGCGGGCAACCTCTCCATGGACGGCTTCCGCGAGGGCCTGGAGACGTTCGGTGAGATCGACGGCAAACTCCTCGGTGTGCCCGTCGGTTCGAACTCGATGGCCCTCGTCATCGACAAGCCCGTGTACACCCGCGCCGGGGTCAAGCCCGAACAGGGCTGGACGTGGGACGACTTCCACGAGGCGATGACCAGGGTCCGGGACCGGACGGGGCGTGCGGGCGACAGCGGCATGTACGGCGTCATGTACCTCTACGACCTGTACCTGCGGCAGAACGGCAAGGCCTTCTTCACCGAGGACGGCCTCGGCTTCTCCGAGGCGGATCTGACCGCGTGGTGGAGCAAGGCGGAGAAGGACGTGCGGTCCGGTCTCTTCGCCGACCCGAAGAAGGTCGCCCAGATCAAGCCCAAGTCGGCGCTCTCCGCCGAACTCGCCGGCAGCGAGTACACCTGGGACAACTTCACCGTCCGCTACACCTCCGAGGGCAAGAGCGAGTACGGTCTCGCGCCGATCCCCACCACGGACGGCAGGAGGACCGGCCAGTACCTCGGCTCGCTGATGCTGAGCGCCTACAAGCGCACCGAGCACCCCAGGGAAGTCGCCCAGTTCATCGACTTCATGGTCCACGATCCCGAGGTCGCCAAGATCATGGGGTACGACCGCGGCGTGCCGACGACGCAGGCCCAGTACGACGCCTACCGCCCGACCGACCCGGTCAACAAGGCCATCGCCGCCTACGAGCAGTCCCTCGTCGACGCGGGCGTCCTGGAGGACATCACCCCGCACCCGAACGGCGCCGACATCTGCGAGGCCGCGTTCCTGCGCATCGCCGAGGAGATGGCGCTCGGCGAGCGGTCCGTCGGGGACGCCGTCAAGCAGTTCTTCACCGAGTCGAAGACGGCTCTCGTCGGCTGATGGGAAGCGCCGTGACACACGCCCCCGTGCGGGAGGGCCGGGTCGGGGTCCCCGGCCCGCGGCACGGCCCGGAGAAGCCCCCGCGCCCCGCCGAGCTGAAGCGGCGGCGACGCCGGGAGAACCTGGCCGGCTACCTCTTCATGTCCCCGTGGATCGCCGGGTTCCTGCTGCTGACGGCGGGACCGATGGCCGCCTCGCTCTACTTCGCCTTCACCGACTACAACCTGTTCGACGCGCCGAAGTGGATCGGCCTGGACAACTTCTCCGAGATGTTCGGCGACCCGCGCTGGCGCCACTCGGTCCAGGTCACCCTCTGGTACGTCGTCGTCGGCACGCCGATCAAGCTGGTCGCCGCGCTGGGCGTGGCGCTGCTGCTGGCGCAGAAGCGGCGCGGACAGGCCTTCTACCGGGCCGCCTTCTACGCACCGTCGCTGATCGGCGCGAGCGTGTCCGTCGCCGTCGTGTGGAAGGCGATCTTCTCGGACGACGCGGCCGTGGACCGTGCGCAGCAGTTCTTCGGGATCGACGCCGGCGGCTGGACCGGCGACCCGGATCTGATCATCTACAGCCTGGTGGCCCTCACCGTCTGGCAGTTCGGCGCCCCGATGGTCATCTTCCTGGCCGGCCTGAAGCAGGTCCCGCGCGAGCTGTACGAGGCGGCCGACGTCGACGGGGCGAGCCGGCTGCGGCAGTTCTGGAACATCACACTGCCGATGATCTCCCCGGTGCTCTTCTTCAACGTGCTGCTGGAGACCATCCACTCCTTCCAGATCTTCAGCTCCGCCTACATCGTCGGTGGCGGGGCCGGGGGCAACGCCTGCGGTCCGGCCGACGGTTCCATGGTCTACACCTGCTATCTGTACGTCCAGGGCTTCGAGAACAGCCGCATGGGCCTGGCCTCCGCCATGGCGTGGATGCTGCTGGTCGCGGTCGCCCTGGTCACCGCGGTGCTGTTCTGGTCCCAGAAGCGCTGGGTGCACTACGAGGAGGGCGGCCGATGAGCGCGCAGGCCACCGACGTCACACCGGCCCCGTCCGCGAAGGGCGCCCTGCGGCGCAGGCTGCCGGGCTCGCTCGCCTGGCACGTCGGGTCCCTGGCGATCCTGGCGGTGATCCTCTACCCGGTGGTCTGGGTCGTCGGCGGCTCCTTCAAGGAGAGCGGGGACATCGTCGGCAGCCTGGACCTCTTCCCGGCCGACCCGATCGTCTCCAACTACACGAGCCTGGCCGACGGCATCGCCGACATCTCGATCTCCACCTTCTTCCTCAACTCGCTCTTCCTCGCCGTGGGGTCGGTCATCGGGATCGTGGTGTCCTGCTCGCTGACGGCGTACGCCTTCGCCAGGATCAGGTTCGCGGGCCGCAACCTGCTCTTCACGCTGATGATCGGCACGCTGCTGCTGCCGTACCACGTGCTGCTGATCCCGCAGTACGTGCTGTTCCGCAACCTGGACATGATCAACACGTACACCCCGTTGCTGCTGGGGAAGTACCTGGCCACGGAGGCGTTCTTCGTCTTCCTCATGGTGCAGTTCATGCGGAACCTGCCCCGCGAGCTGGACGAGGCGGCGCGGCTCGACGGCTGCGGGCACTTCCGCATCTACTGGTCGATCGTGCTCCCGCTGTGCCGCCCGGCGCTGATCACCAGCGCGATCTTCACCTTCATCAACGCGTGGAACGACTTCATGGGTCCGCTGATCTACCTCAACGAGCCGAGCAAGTACACCGTGTCCCTCGGCCTGAAGATGTTCGTCGACCAGGAGGGGCTGGCGAACTACGGCGGCATGATCGCCATGTCCCTCGTCGCCCTGCTGCCCGTCCTCGCCTTCTTCCTGGCCTTCCAGCGCTATCTGATCGACGGCATGGCGACGTCCGGGCTGAAGGGCTGAGGTGAACCGATCATGACCGAGGCGCGTGCGCGGGCCCGCACCGAGCGGGGAGAGTCGCGGTTCGCCCAGGGGTTCGCCCTGTTCGCCGAGTGCCTGCTCACCGGCGTGTGGATCGCGGTGGCCTCGCTGCCGCTGGTCAGCTACCCCGCGGCGTTCGCGGCCGGGTCCCGGCACCTCGGGCGCCTGCTCGCCCACGAGCGCGGCGGCCTGCGGGAGTTCGCCGCCGACTTCCGGGCGGCACTGCGACGCGGGTGGATCGTCGGGGTCGCCGGGTGGGCCGCCCTGGCGGTGGTCTGGGTGGACGTGCGGGCCGTGCGCGAGGGCGTTCCGCTCGGCCCTCTGGTGGGCTCCGTCGGGGTGCTCGCCCTGATCGGCGCGGCCGTGGCGGGGCTGCGCGCGGCGGCCTCCTGGCGGCCCGGCGCCTCCTGGCGGTCGCTGCTCGCGCGGGCCGGCCGGCGCACCGTGCTCGACCCGGCCGGCTCCTTCGTGATCGTCGGCGGGCTGGCCGTGGTGGTCTGCTCCGCCTGGTTCAGCGCCCCGCTGGCGGTCGCCGTCCTCGGCGCCGTCGCCGCGGCGGCCGTCGCCGTGGAGGAGCGCCACCGCCGGCGCTGACGGCGTCCCCCGTTCACGGTCCGGCGCTCCGGCGCCGCACCTCTCTCTGTCATGCCCCTGACATTCACGGCTCGACATGCCCGGCACCCGCACGCAACGGAAGGAAAGGCCATGTCCCCCATCCCCCGCAGGTCCCTCCTCAAGGCGGCCGCAGTCGCCGGCGCCGCCGGCCAGTTCAGCTGGGCCCTGGGCCCGGGCAACGCCCAGGCCGCCCCGGCCGCCGAGACCGGCGAGGCCGCCCCCGTCACCCTGACCTGGCTGGAGGACGGCGGTCTGGGCGCCGCCCCCGGCTCCACCGTCGGCGTCCCCTGGCCCCGGGGCACCTACCGGGAGGACCAGACGTTCGCCGTCACGGACGCGGACGGCAAGGCCGTACCCGCGCAGTCCTGGCCGCTCGCGTACTGGCCGGACGGCTCCCTCAAGTGGACCGCGCACGCCGTCGGCTCGGGCGACGGAGCGCTCACCCTGACCGCCGGCACCCCGGCGGAGCCCGCCGAGAAGGTCACCGTCACCCGACGCGGCGGAACGATCGACATAGCGACCGGCGTCATCACCGCGCGCATCGGCCTCTCCGGATCGACCCTCGTCAAGTCGGTCACCAGAGGCTCCACCGAGATCGCCCGCAACGGCCGCCTGGTGCTGCTGCGCCAGCCGGAGATCGAGGACGGCGACCAGGGAACCGTGACGCACGAGCGCTTCGACGGCGCGATCGACGAGGTGAAGGTCGAGCAGGAGGGCCCCGTCCGTGCCGTCGTCCGCATCGACGGCACGCACCGCAAGGGGCGCCGGGCCAGGCTGCCCTTCTCCCTGCGCCTCTACTTCTACGCCGGCGCCGACTCCTTCCGCATGGTGCACACCGTCACGTTCGACGGGAAGCAGGAGCCCGGGAAGGCGAGCGGCGACTTCGTCCGCGGCCTCGGCGTCCGCTTCACCGTGCCGATGCGCGACCCGTCCTACGACCGGCACATCCGCATCGGCGGCGAGGGCACCGGCCTGCTGCGCGAGGCCGTCAAGGGCGTCACCGGCCTGCGCCGCGACCCCGGAGCGGCCGTCCAGGCGGCGCAGTACGCGGGGGAGAAGCTGCCCGACCCCGCCACCTGGGACCAGCGGGTCACCACCCGCCTGCAGTACATCCCCGAGTGGGGCGACTACACCCTCTCCCAGCTCTCCGCCGACGGCTTCACCCTGCGCAAGCGCACCGGGAAGGGCCACGGCTGGATCGGCGCCGGCGGCGGGCGGCGCGCCTCCGGCTTCGGCTACGTCGGCGGAACGAGCGGCGGACTCTCCTTCGGACTGCGCGACTTCTGGGAGAAGCACCCCGCCCAGCTGGACATCCGCGACGCCCGGACCGACGCGGCCGAGGTCACCCTCTGGCTCTGGTCACCCGAGGCCCAGCCCATGGACCTGCGCTTCTACCACGACGGCCTGGGCCAGGACACCTTCCCCGAGCAGATCGAGGGCCTCAACATCACCTACGAGGACTACGAGCCCGGGTTCGGCACCCCGTACGGCATCGCCCGCACCTCTGAACTGCTGTTCTGGGCCAACGCCTCGACCCCGAGCGCGCAGCGGCTCGCGCGGCAGGTCGAGGCCGTGCGCGTCCTGCCCCAGCTGGCCGCCCCGCCGGCCCAGCTCATCAAGGCCCAGGTGTTCGGCCCCGGCCTCTACTCCGAGCCCGACCGCTCCACCCCCGCCAAGGCCAGGATCGAGGACCACCTCGACTTCCTCTTCACCTACTACAAGGACCAGGTGGAGCAGCGCCGTTGGTACGGCTTCTGGGACTACGGCGACATCATGCACACCTACGACACCGCCCGCCACCAGTGGCGCTACGACATCGGCGGCTACGCCTGGGACAACTCCGAGCTGTCGCCCGACCTCTGGCTCTGGTACGCCTACCTGCGCTCGGGCCGCGCCGACATCTTCCGCTTCGCCGAGGCCATGACCCGGCACACCGGCGAGGTCGACGTCTACCACCTGGGGGAGTGGGCCGGACTCGGCACCCGGCACGGCGTCCAGCACTACGCGGACAGCGCCAAGCAGCAGCGCATCGCCAACACCACCTACCGGCGCTTCTACTACTTCCTCACCGCCGACGAACGCGTCGGCGACCTCATGCGGGCCAACGTCGACTCCGACGAGACCTTCCTCGCCCTCGACCCGCTCCGCAAGATCCGCACCGAGCCCTACACCCCCGACCGGCACGCCCTGTCGATCGGTTTCGGCACCGACTGGAGCGGCCTGGTCTCGGCGTGGCTGACCGAGTGGGAACGCAGGGGGCCCCAGTGGGAGAAGGCACGCGCGCGCGTGCTGTCCACGATGGAGACCATCGCCGCCCAGCCCAACGGCTTCGTCCAGGGCAGCGGCCTGTACGACCTCGACACGGGCAGGTTCGCCGTCGCCGACACCCCGAAGGTCGAGGTGTCCCACCTGTCGGCCGTCTTCGGCCTCAACGAGCTGTGCGCCGAGCTGATCGACCTCGTCGACATGCCGGAGTTCCACGAGGCTTACTACGACTACTGCCGCTACTTCAACGCCACCAAGGCCGAACAGGCGGCCCGCTACGGCCGCGATTTCGGCAGCCTCCTCCTCTTCCAGGGCCACTCGCGCCTCGACGCCTACGCGGCCGTGCGGACCGGGGACGAGGCGCTCGCCACACGCGCGTGGCGGAAGTTCTACGACTCCGACGGCTACAAGGAGTCGGCGCCCTGGACCACCGAGAAGCTGAGCGGCCCGGCCGCCCTGGTACCGGGCACCGAGGCGACCTGGGTCTCCACCAACGACACCGCGCTCTACGGACTCGCCGCCATCGAGAACCTTGCCCTTCTGGGCGACCGGATGCCGTAGCACGCACGTGACGGACGCGCGGACGGGCACACTCCGGTACGTGGACTGGAACCATTACCGATTCCGCAGCCTGTGGACCCTGCCCGCGCCCGTCCCCGCCGTCTACCGGGAGCTGGAACGGATCGAGGACTACCCCCGCTGGTGGCCGCAGGTGCGCGAGGTCACCCGGCTCGACGACACCAGCGGCCTCGTCCGCTTCCGTTCCCTCCTGCCCTACGACCTGACCGCGACCCTGCGCGAGGGACGGCGCGACCCCGAGGCCGGGGTGCTGGAGGTCGCGATGAGCGGCGACATGGAGGGCTGGGCGCGCTGGACGCTCGGCCCGCGGGACTCCGGCACCCTCGCCCGCTACGACCAGGAGGTCGTCGTGCGCAAGCCGCTGCTGCGCCGCCTCGCCGTACCGGGACGGCCGCTGTTCCGGGCCAACCACCGGCTGATGATGCGGGCGGGGCGCCGCGGGCTCGCCGCCCGCCTGGAAGCGGTTTGAAGAGAGCGTGCCGGGCCCTGTATGGTTCAGTGCGTTCCCGGGCGATTAGCTCAGTGGGAGAGCGCTTCGTTCACACCGAAGAGGTCACTGGTTCGAACCCAGTATCGCCCACCGGGAAAAGCCGGTCCGTCGCACGACGGGCCGGCTTCTTCGTGCGCGCTTCCGCCCGCTCACGCCGCCGCCGGCAGCTCCGGACGCAGCGGCCAGGCCGGGTCCACCGCCTCCTCCGTCCCGTTGAGCGCGAACCACGCCTGGAGCCCTCGCGCCTGTCCCGCGTGCCACACCGCCTGGAGCGTGTGCAGCTCGGCGACCGAGAGGCGCTCCAGCCGCCCCGGGAAGCGGCGGCCCACCGCCCGCACGACCTCCAGCGCGGCCTGCGCGTCGGCCGCCGCGTCGTGCGCGTCCTCCAGCTCGACGCCGTAGTGCGCGCACAGGTCGGTGAGGGTGCGGCGGCCCTTGCGGTAGCGGTCCATGTGCTTGTCGAGCACGCGTGGATCAAGGACGTGCAGGGACGTCCGCTCCAGCCAGCGGCCCAGGGACGAGGCGCGGTGCCGGCGCAACTCCCGGTCCACCAGCGTGAGATCGAACGGCGCGTTCATCACCACGAGCGGGCGCCCCGCGCGGGCCTGCTCGGCCAGCGCCTCGGCTATCTCGTACATCACCGGCGCCGGCCAGCGGCCGTGGCGCTGGAGGTGCTCCTCCGTCAGCCCGTGCACCGCCGTCGCCGACTCCGGTACCGGGACACCCGGATTCACCAGCCACCGGGTCACCCGGGGCCGGAGGCCCGGGGCGTCCTGGACGACGAGGGCGGCCGACACGATCCGGTCGGTCTCGACGTCCACACCCGTGGTCTCCGTGTCGAAGGCGGCCAGGGGCCCCTCGAACCAGCCAGTCATAGGGCACTCAACTCCTCCAGCTGCAACGGCCGCTGACGCGCCGTCTTCTGTCCCGGTTCGGTGATACCCGGGCTGTTTGCGACGTACGCCGGAAGGACACAACAGGAGTACGGGTCTTTGCAGTTCAGGGACCCGCAGTGGGGACGCACCAGTTCTGGAAGGCTGTTGGTCATGGCCATAGCGCAGCCCGAACGGGGCGGGCTGCTGCCTGAGCGCATCGCGCCCACTCGCGGCTCCCTCGCCACCACCGCCTGCATGGAGACCTTGCAGGTCGGCTACCTTCACGCGGTCGCCGCGGCGGCAGGCTGCTCGCTCTCGCAGCCCTTCCCGGACAACGGCATCGACTGGCACGTCAGCCACAGCGCCCCCGGGCACACGGTCGACGACGAGGTCACCATCAAGGTGCAGCTCAAGGCGACGTACCAGATCCCGCCGGGCCCACCGGGCCGGTTCTTCTCCTTCACGCTCGACAACGACCACCTGGCGAAGCTCGCCCGCACCCCGGTCTCCGTGCACAAGATCCTGGTCGTGATGATCGTCCCCCGGTCCCGGGACCAGTGGCTGCGCGCCGGCCACGACCGGCTCGACCTCAGGCACTGCTGCTACTGGACCAACCTCGCCGGACATCCGGTCACCGGCCGGCGGCGCACCACCGTGCGGATACCGACCGCGCGGGTCTTCGACGACCGGGCGCTGTGCGAGATCATGACGCGGGTCGGGACGGGAGGGAAACCATGACGCACCGCCCGACCGGTGAACCGCTGCGGCCCCTCCGACCGCACCCCGACCACGCCGCCGGCGACAGCGGCCGGGACGACCACACGCCGGACCCCGCCGCGGTGGACCCGGCCGTGCTGGCCGCCCTGCTCCACCGGCACGGCTGGCGGCGTCGCGGCGGCCCCCTGGGCCGCTACGGCCGCTGGACCCCGCCCGGACCGGGCGCCGGGGCCACCAGCCTGCTGGTGCCGGTCAGCCGCGCCTTCCCCGACAGCGACGACCTGCTGGGCGAGGCGCTGCTCGCCCTGACCCGCAGCGGCACACCCGCCGCCCGCGAGATCCTCCTCTCCCTCTCCGTGCCCAGCGACGAGATCCGCTGGGGGCGCGACGTGCCGGCCGGACCCGGTGACGCCACCTCGTGGGCCGCGGAGGAGCGGCTGCGCTCCGCGGCCCGCCGGATGCTGCTCGCCGGAGCGCTCGCCACGCGCGCACGGGCGGGCTACTACGGCGCCCGGCACCGGCGCGCCGCGACCGAGGCCCTGGAGAGCGTCCTGGTCGGCCCCGCCCCCGGCGGCCGCCGGCTCACCGCGTTCGTGCCCGTCACCACCGGCCGCCCTCTCGCCGTACGCCTCCATCACGCCCTGTACGCCGCCCGCGAGGCCGTCGACTACCGGCGCGCCACCGGTGGCACGGAGGCCTTCGACGCCGCGGTGGCGGCGGGCGTCAGCCACGAACTGACCGAGGCGCTCGTCGCGCTGATCCGGGGCACGGAGGGCGCCCGCGTCGCCGTCGACTGGGCACCGGCCGCCGGGGTCCCCGAAGGCTGCTCCGCACTCTCCGAGCCCGTCGAGTTCTCGCCCGGCGACCTGCCCGCCCTGCGCGAGGCCGCCGCCCGCTACCTGCGCGCGGAGCCCTCCGTGCCGGTGCGCGTCACCGGCACCGTCGTCCGGATGCGCCGGCCCGGGCCGCGCGGCGCGGGCACCGTACGGCTGCGCGTACTGGCCGGGGCGGACGTCCCGCACGTGCGGATCACGCTCGACGAGGAGGCCTACCGGATCGCCGGGCACGCCCACCTGGTCGGGCTGCCGGTGCGGGTGCTGGGCCGGCTGGAGAGCCGGGGCGGGTTCCGCCGCCTCACCGGCGCCTGCGAGATCACCCCCGTGCCGGTCGACGACGCGGAACGGGACCGGCTCCTCAAGGCCGTGCAGGAGCACGTCGAGGTGGCGGCCTTCTTCGAGGAGACCTGCGGAGGGGACTGCGCGGACTGACCACCGGGTGCGGCGGCGGGAATGATTTCGCGATGCACGGGTCCGGGTCGGTACGATCGCCCTCACGCGTGCGCTCCGGTATGGCGCCGCGGCCCCCCTTCAGTCAGGAGAGACCGGTGTCAGACGTCCGTGTGATCATCCAACGCGATTCCGAGCGGGAAGAACGCGTGGTGACGACGGGCACCACGGCCGCCGAGCTCTTCGCGGGCCAGCGCTCGATCATCGCCGCGCGCGTGGCCGGCGAGCTGAAGGACCTCGCATACGAGGTCCGGGACGGCGAGACCGTCGAGGGCGTCGAGATCTCCTCCGAGGACGGCCTGAACATCCTGCGCCACTCCACCGCGCACGTCATGGCGCAGGCCGTGCAGGAGCTGTTCCCCGAGGCCAAGCTGGGCATCGGCCCGCCGGTCAAGGACGGCTTCTACTACGACTTCGACGTCGAGAAGCCCTTCCACCCCGATGACCTCAAGGCCATCGAGAAGAAGATGCAGGAGATCCAGAAGCGCGGCCAGCGCTTCTCGCGCCGCGTCGTGACCGACGACGAGGCCCGCGAGGAGCTCGCCGACGAGCCGTACAAGCTGGAGCTGATCGGCCTCAAGGGCTCCGCGTCGCACGACGACGGCGCGGACGTCGAGGTCGGCGCCGGCGAGCTGACGATCTACGACAACCTTGACGCCAAGACCGGCGACCTGTGCTGGAAGGACCTCTGCCGAGGCCCCCACCTGCCCACCACCCGGAACATCCCGGCGTTCAAGCTCATGCGCAACGCCGCCGCCTACTGGCGCGGCAGCGAGAAGAACCCGATGCTCCAGCGCATCTACGGCACCGCCTGGCCGACCAAGGACGAGCTGAAGGCGCACCTGGAGTTCCTCGCCGAGGCCGAGAAGCGCGACCACCGCAGGCTCGGCAGCGAACTGGACCTCTTCTCGATCCCCGAGCAGATCGGCTCGGGCCTGGCGGTCTTCCACCCCAAGGGCGGCATCATCCGCCGGGTCATGGAGGACTACTCGCGCCGCCGCCACGAGGAGGAGGGCTACGAGTTCGTCTACACCCCGCACGCGACGAAGGGGAAGCTCTTCGAGACCTCGGGCCACCTGGACTGGTACGCCGACGGCATGTACCCGCCCATGCAGCTCGACGAGGGCGTGGACTACTACCTGAAGCCCATGAACTGCCCGATGCACAACCTGATCTTCGACGCGCGCGGGCGTTCCTACCGTGAACTGCCGCTGCGCCTCTTCGAGTTCGGGACCGTGTACCGGTACGAGAAGTCGGGCGTCGTGCACGGCCTCACCCGGGCCCGCGGCTTCACCCAGGACGACGCGCACATCTACTGCACCCGCGAGCAGATGTCGGAGGAGCTCGACAAGACGCTCACCTTCGTCCTGAACCTGCTGCGGGACTACGGCCTGACCGACTTCTACCTGGAGCTGTCCACCAAGGACCCGGAGAAGTTCGTCGGCTCCGACGAGGCCTGGGAAGAGGCCACCGAGACGCTGCGCCAGGTCGCCGAGAAGCAGGGCCTGCCCCTGGTCCCGGACCCGGGCGGCGCCGCCTTCTACGGCCCGAAGATCTCGGTGCAGACCAAGGACGCCATCGGGCGCACCTGGCAGATGTCGACCATCCAGCTCGACTTCAACCTGCCGGAGCGCTTCGACCTGGAGTACACGGCCGCCGACGGCACCAAGACCCGGCCCGTGATGATCCACCGCGCGCTGTTCGGCTCCATCGAGCGCTTCTTCGCGGTGCTCCTGGAGCACTACGCGGGCGCGTTCCCGGCGTGGCTCGCGCCGGTACAGGCGGTCGGCATCCCGATCGGCGACGCGCACGTCGAGCACCTGGAGAAGTTCGCCGCGGCGGCCCGCAGGCAGGGGCTGCGCGTCGAGGTCGACTCCTCGTCCGACCGGATGCAGAAGAAGATCCGCAACGCCCAGAAGCAGAAGGTGCCCTTCATGGTCATCGCGGGCGACGAGGACATGGCGAACGACGCCGTCTCCTTCCGCTACCGCGACGGTTCCCAGGAGAACGGCATCCCCGTCGAGGAGGCCCTCGCGAAGATCGCGAAGGTCGTCGAGGAGCGGGCGCAGGTCTGATCGCGGGTCCGCCGCGATCACGGGCGCACAGGCCCCCGGGAGATCCCGGGGGCCTTTCCCTGTCGTCGTGCGCGACGCCATATGCTGCACGCATGACGAGTGAGCCGGAGCAGCAGATCGGAGTGGGGACGCAGGACGCGTTCCAGCGCCTGTGGACGCCCCACCGGATGGCGTACATCCAGGGCGAGAACAAGCCGAGCGGCCCGGGCACCGACGACGGCTGCCCCTTCTGCTCGATCCCGGCCAAGTCGGACGAGGACGGCCTGATCGTCCGGCGCGGCGAGCATGTCTACGCGGTGCTCAACCTCTACCCGTACAACGGCGGCCACCTGATGACCGTGCCGTACCGCCACGTCGCCGACTACACCGAGCTGACCGCGGCGGAGACCGCCGAACTGGCCGAGCTGACGAAGCAGGCGATGACGGCTCTGCGCACGGCCTCCGGGGCCCAGGGGTTCAACCTGGGCATGAACCAGGGCTCGGTGGCCGGCGCGGGCATCGCCGCCCACCTCCACCAGCACGTCGTGCCCCGCTGGGGCGGGGACACGAATTTCATGCCGGTCGTCGGCCACACCAAGGTGCTGCCGCAGCTGCTGGGGGACACCCGCAAGATGCTGGCGGAGGCCTGGCCCTCCGGGGAGTAGCGGCGCGTGGGCCCCGGAAGGGGCCTACGCGTTGTACAGATCCGCCTTCCCCGGCGCCGGGTCCTGCACGGCCGTGCTGAGGAACGCCGACCGGTTCCCGAACTTCTCCGTGTCCACCCCGTTCTCCTGAAGCACCTTGATCGCCGCCGAGTGCACCACCCGCAGCACCGGGGCGGCCGCCCGCAGCGCGTCGTCGGCCATGAAGCGGTGCCGCCACGGCTGGTCCGCCCACGCGTGCCGCAGCCCGAAGGGCTCGGGGAGTGCGATCGAACCGCCGAGCCAGTTCAGCAGCGGCGGATACCAGGTGAGCGGCGCGCGCACCGCGAGGCGTACCACCTCGTTCGCGGTGACCAGCGGGAGCATCACCTTGCGGGTCTCCCACGGCTTGAACGACTTGGAGACCTCCTTGGAGGGCGCTTCCGGCTTGGTCGTGAACAGGGGGTTCACCGGGCCCAGCGCGTGCCCGGTGACCTCGATGCGCAGCGTCTCGTGCAGCACGGTCACGGTGATCAGCATGGTGATGACCAACTGGCCGTCCCACAGGGTCCACTGCACGCCCAGGTAGTGCCGGTCACCGGCCCCGAACTGCTGCTTGTTGCAGATGTCCTGTATCGCGTGCGACTTGACCTGGTACGCCTCGACGTCCGTGCCCTCCGGACGCGACACCGCCTTGGCGTTCTCGCCGATCGGCGTCACCACCCAGTGCCGTATGGACGGCTTGGGGAAGCCGCCGGTGTTCAGCGGACCGCGCTCCAGCATGCGCAGTTGGTCGTGGACGGCCCGGACGACGTCCCAGCTGCGGAAGGGGTGGATCTCCCGGGTCGGGTCGGCCGGCACCAGATTCTCCGCGAGCTGCCAGCTGCCCCAGCGCGTGCCCATGCCGAGTATGCCCTTGGGACCGGCGTAGAAGACCGAGTTGGACTGCTGCTCGGCGCCGAGCTTGGCCAGCGACTGCCGCAGCTGCTCGGCCGCCGTCTCGCCCGGATTGCTGGGCACCGCCTCTGGGACCTTGGCGCCGACACCGCTGCCCGACAGCAGGCCGTCCCAGCGCTCCCGCAGGTCCCTCGCCGTGCCCTCGCAGATCCGCTTGGCCCAGAACCAGCCGACGACCGGCAGGACGACCGCCGCGCGCGCGTACCAGGCCCAGAAGCCCGAGAAGGGCATCTTCAGGAGGAACAGCACGGCCAGCGCGGCGATGGCCACGAGCACCGCGGTGCCCAGCGCCCCGGCCTGCTTGTTCTCCGCCTTGGCGACCGTGGTGCGGATCTGGAAGCCGAGCAGCCACACCAGCATGCCGGGCAGGAACAGCACGCCGCACAGCACGATCACCGTGGCCAGCCGCGCGTCGCGGGCCTTGCGGATGCCGTTGGCCGCCAGGCAGTGCTCGACGACGACCTGGGGCTCGGCCCCGAAGGACTGGATGAGCGGCTTGCGTCCGCCGCCCAGCATCCGGTCGGTCACCGCGCGGGAGAACGCCTCCCCGAGGTTGGGCCGGAAGATCGTGGCCCAGGACCGGCCCGCGTTGACGGCCGTCTGGTGCCACTCGTTGTCGGCCTTCTTGATCTCCTCCATCGGGTTGTCCCGGTAGGCGGCCGAGGCCAGCGCGAAGGTGGCCGTCTGCCCCCCGCCGTCCGTACGCGGCACCTGCGGCCCGAAGAAGTCCGCGTAACCGCCGTCAACGGTCATTCCCGCCCCCGATCGCCACCACTGTCGTTCTGCGGCCTTCCCGACTTCCCTGCCCCGCACACCTGTTGATCAGGTCATCAGCGTATCCGCCGGCACCGACATGCGTCACGGGACGCCCGAAGGCGCCTCCGGACGCGCGGATCGGCCCCGCACGCGCGCCGTCGCACGCCGGGTCGCCGCCACCGGCGCGGGGAGTCCCGCGCCGGACCGGGCGGCGCTACGACACGGCCCGCGGCTCCTCCCGCACACGGTCCGCGATCTGCTGCGGCATCGGTTCGTGCCGCGCGTACCGGCGGTCGAAACGGGCGGTGCCGTGCGACAGGGAGCGCAGGTCCACGGCGTACCGGCCGATCTCCAGCTCCGGTACCTCGGCCCGGATCACGGTCCGCCCCCCGCTGGTCTGCTCGGTGCCGAGCACCTTGCCGCGCCGCCCGGACAGGTCGCTCATGACGGCGCCCACGTAGGCGTCGCCGACCAGGACGTTCACCTCGGCGACCGGTTCCAGCAGATGGATCCTCGCGTCGGCCGCCGCCTCCCGCAGCGCCAGCGCGCCCGCCGTCTGGAACGCGGCGTCCGAGGAGTCCACCGAGTGCGCCTTGCCGTCCAGGAGCGTCACCCGCACGTCGATCAGCGGATGGCCCGCGGCGACACCCTTGGCGGCCTGCGCGCGCACGCCCTTCTCGACGGACGGGATGAACTGCCGGGGGACCGCGCCGCCGACCACCTTGTCCACGAACTCGATGCCCGAACCGTTCGGCAGCGGCTCCACCTCGAGTTCGCAGATGGCGTACTGCCCGTGCCCGCCGGACTGCTTGACGTGCCGGCCGCGCCCCGCCGCCCTGCTCCCGAACGTCTCCCGCAGCGACACCCGGTGCGGGACGACGTCGACCTGGACGCCGTACCGGCCGCGCAGCCGTTCGAGCGCCACGTCGGCGTGGGCCTCGCCCAGGCACCACAGGACCACCTGGTGCGTGTCCTGGTTCTGCTCCAGCCGCATCGTCGGGTCCTCGGCGACCAGCCGCGCCAGGCCCTGGGAGAGCTTGTCCTCGTCGGGTTTGCTGTGCGCCTCGATGGCGAGCGGCAGCAGCGGGTCGGGCATCTCCCAGGGGGCCATCAGCAGCGGGTCGTCCTTGGCCGAGAGCGTGTCCCCGGTCTCCGCGCGGCCCAGCTTGGCCACACACGCCAGGTCGCCCGCGATCACGTGCGAGACGGGCCGCTGCTGCTTGCCGAAGGGCGTCGACAGGGCGCCGATCCGCTCGTCGACGTCGTGGTCCTCGTGGCCGCGGTCGGCCAGCCCGTGCCCGGAGACGTGCACCGTCTGGTCGGCGCGCAGGGTGCCCGAGAAGACGCGGACCAGCGAGATCCGGCCGACGTAGGGATCGGAGGAGGTCTTGACCACCTCCGCGACCAGAGACTCGCCGGGATCGCACCTCCGCAGCTCGCGCGGCGCGCCGTCGGGTGTGGTGACCTTGGGCGCCGCGCGCTCCAGCGGGGTCGGGAAGCCCCGCGTGACCAGTTCCAGCAGCTCGACCGTACCGAGTCCCTGGCGGGCGCCCTCGGCCGCGGGGGCGGCGGCCAGGACGGGGAAGAACACCCCGCGGGCGACGGCCCGCTCCAGATCCTCGACGAGCGTCCTGACGTCGACCTGCTCGCCGCCCAGGTAGCGCTCCATGAGGGTCTCGTCCTCGCTCTCCGAGATGATCCCCTCGATCAGCAGGGAGCGCGCCTCGTCGATCGACGGCAGCTGCTCCGCGCCCGGCTCGGACTCCTCGCGCTCGCCGGAGGCGTAGTCGTACAGCTTCCGCGACAGCAGCCCGATGAGCCCGGTCACCGGTGCGTGCCCGTCGGGCGTCCGCGGCCCGTGCAGGGGCAGGTACAGCGGCAGTACGGCGTCGGGGTCGTCCCCGCCGAAGGCCTCCGCGCAGATCCGCGTCGTCTCCTCGAAGTCCGCGCGGGCGGCCTCCAGGTGCGTGATCACGATGGCGCGCGGCATGCCGACGGCGGCGCACTCCTCCCACACCATGCGGGTCGAGCCGTCCACACCGTCGGCGGCCGAGACGACGAAGAGGGCCGCGTCCGCCGCGCGCAGACCGGCCCTCAGCTCACCGACGAAGTCGGCGTACCCGGGAGTGTCCAGGAGGTTGACCTTGATGCCGTCCCATTCCACCGGCACCAGCGACAGCTGTACGGACCGGTGCTGCCGGTGCTCCATCTCGTCGTAGTCCGAGACGCAGCCGCCGTCCTCCACGCGGCCCGCCCGGTTTAGTGCTCCCGCCGTCAGCGCGAGAGCCTCCACCAGGGTCGTCTTGCCCGATCCGGAGTGGCCGACCAGCACCACATTCCGTACGGACGTGGGACGGTCGGCCGCCGTCGCTCTTCCGGCGGCTCCGGGGTGGGTGTGCGCCTTGTCGCCCATGTCCTTGCCTCCCGTGCACGGTGAGGTCGCTGTGGGCGCGGACATGCGGGGCCGCGTGCTGGCGGCTCCGGTGACGCCCGCGGTCCTTCGAGCTTTCCACTCCCGTCACGCGCCGTCCATACGAAGGACCCGATCCCCCCGCCCACCGGCCCGCCCGGCGTCCGTCCACCGGCCGTCCACCCAGGGGGACAGGGTGCCCGGCCGTCACCCACGCGCGCGCGTGGCTACGATGGGCCAGCCGGTGGCCAGCAGGGGCCGCGGCCACACCGACCGTCGGGAAGGCCATGCTGAACAAGTACGCGCGTGCATTTTTTACGCGTGTCCTCACACCGTTCGCCGCGTTTCTCATCCGCCGGGGCGTCAGCCCGGACACGGTCACGCTGATCGGCACCGCCGGTGTGGTCGCGGGAGCGCTGGTCTTCTACCCCCTGGGTGAGTTCTTCTGGGGCACGGTCGTGATCACGCTCTTCGTCTTCTCCGACCTCGTCGACGGCAACATGGCCCGCCAGCTCGGCCGCTCCAGCCGCTGGGGCGCCTTCCTGGACTCCACCCTGGACCGGGTCGCCGACGGCGCGATCTTCGGCGGCTTCGCCCTCTGGTACGCCGGTGGCGGCGACGACAACGTGCTGTGCGCCGTGTCGATCTTCTGCCTCGCCAGCGGCCAGGTGGTGTCGTACACCAAGGCGCGCGGCGAGGCGATCGGCCTGCCCGTCGCCGTCAACGGACTCGTCGAGCGCGCCGAGCGGCTCGTCGTCTCCCTGGTCGCCGCCGGCTTCGCGGGGCTGCACAAGTTCGGCGTGCCCGGCATCCAGTACCTGCTTCCCGTCGCCCTGTGGATCGTCGCCGTCGGCAGTCTCGTCACGCTCGTCCAGCGCGTCGTCACGGTCCGCCGCGAGGCCGCCGAGGCGGACGCCGCCGCGCAGGAGGACCAGGGCACCGAGGCGGCCAAGTGAGCACTCGGGACCGCCTGTCCGACGGCCTGTACGGCGCCGGCTGGAGCACCGTGAAGAAGCTGCCCGAGCCGGTCGCCGCACGGCTCGGCCGCACGGTCGCGGACGTCGCCTGGAAGCAGCGCGGCACGGGCGTGCGCCGGCTGGAGAGCAACTACGCGCGCGTGGTGCCGGACGCGAGCCCCGAACGGCTGGCCGCACTCTCCCGCGCCGGCATGCGCTCGTACCTGCGCTACTGGATGGAGTCCTTCCGGCTCCCGGCCTGGAGCCGCGAGCGCGTCGAGGCGGGTTTCGCCCCCGAGGACCTGCACCACCTCACCGACGGCCTGGACGCGGGCAAGGGCGTGGTCCTGGCCCTCCCGCACCTGGCCAACTGGGACCTCGCCGGCGCCTGGGT
Source organism: Streptomyces sp. NPDC045956 (assembly GCF_056430705.1). Taxonomy (NCBI): domain Bacteria; kingdom Bacillati; phylum Actinomycetota; class Actinomycetes; order Kitasatosporales; family Streptomycetaceae; genus Streptomyces; species Streptomyces sp. NPDC045956. Next base: position 283,967 of record NZ_JBWKKZ010000008.1, read on the forward strand.
CACCACCAAGCTGGGCATCCCCTTCACCACGGTCGCCGAGCGCCTCAAGCCGGAGACCCTCTACGACCGCTTCGTCGCCTACCGCGAGGGCCTCGGCATGGAGGTCCTCCCGCACAGCGGCGGCACGGCCTTCGGCACGCTGGCCCGGCGGCTGCGCGACGGCGGCCTGGTCTGCCTGGTCGCCGACCGCGACCTGTCCGCCTCCGGCGTGGAGGTCGACTTCTTCGGCGAGACGGCCCGGATGCCGGCCGGCCCCGCTCTGCTGGCGCTGCAGACCGGCGCGCGGCTGCTGCCGGTGACGCTCTGGTACGACGACTCGCCCGTCATGCGGGGCCGGGTCCACCCGCCGGTCGAGGTGCCCGGGTCGGGCACCCGCGCGGAGAAGACGTCCGTCATGACACAGGCGCTGGCCGACGCCTTCGCCACGGGGATCGCCGACCACCCGGAGGACTGGCACATGCTCCAGCGCTTGTGGCTGAAGGACCTCGACCCCGCCAAGGCGCCCCCGGCGGCCGAGGGGCAGGGCGCCGCGTGAGGATCGGCATCGTCTGCCCGTACTCCTGGGACGTGCCGGGCGGCGTCCAGTTCCACATCCGGGACCTCGCCGAGTACTTCGTCCGCCTCGGCCACGAGGTCTCCGTCCTCGCCCCCGCCGACGACGACACCCCGCTGCCCCCGTACGTCGTCTCCGCCGGCCGCGCGGTGCCGGTGCCGTACAACGGCTCGGTGGCCCGGCTGAACTTCGGCTTCCTGTCGGCGGCCCGGGTGCGGCGCTGGCTGCACGACGGCGCCTTCGACGTCATCCACATCCACGAGCCGACCTCGCCCTCCCTGGGGCTGCTCACCTGCTGGGCGGCGCAGGGCCCGATCGTGGCCACCTTCCACACCTCCAACCCGCGCTCCCGCGCGATGATCGCCGCGTACTCGATCCTCCAGGCCGCCCTGGAGAAGATCAGTGCGCGGATCGCGGTGAGCGAGTACGCCCGACGCACCCTCGTCGAGCACCTGGGCGGGGACGCCGTCGTGATCCCCAACGGCGTCGACGTCGACTTCTTCGCCGGCGCCGAGCCCAAGCCCGAGTGGCAGGGCGACACGATCGGCTTCATAGGGCGCATCGACGAGCCCCGCAAGGGCCTGCCGGTGCTGATGCGGGCGCTGCCGGGGATCCTCGCCGCCCGGCCGCAGACCCGGCTGCTGGTCGCGGGCCGCGGCGACGAGGAGGAGGCCGTGGAGAGCCTGCCGAAGGAGCTGCGCTCCCGCGTGGAGTTCCTCGGCATGGTCAGCGACGAGGACAAGGCCCGCTTCCTGCGCAGCGTCGACCTGTACGTGGCGCCCAACACCGGCGGCGAGAGCTTCGGGATCATCCTGGTCGAGGCCATGTCGGCGGGCGCGCCCGTGCTCGCCTCCGACCTGGACGCCTTCGCCCAGGTCCTCGACCAGGGAGCGGCCGGAGAGCTGTTCCCCAACGAGAACGCCGACGCGCTCGCCGACGCGGCCGTGCGGCTGCTGGCCGACCCGCGGCGCCGGGCCGAGCTGCGGGAGCGGGGGAGCGCGCACGTACGGCGCTTCGACTGGTCGACCGTCGGCGCCGACATCCTGTCCGTCTACGAGACGGTCACCGCGGGCGCGGCGGCGGTGGCCACGGACGACCGGGCGACGGGGCTCAGGGCGCGCTTCGGACTGGCGAGGGACTGAGGGCCGGGCAGGCCGTCCCGACCGGACCGGGCAGGCTGTCCCGACCGGGCCGGGTAGGCCGTCCCGACCGGGCCGGGTAGGCCGTCCCGACCGGGCCGGGTAGGCCGTCCCGACCGGGCAGCCCGTCCCGACCGGGCCGTGACGGCCCGTCGGCGTCCCGGGGGAGACGGGACGTGCGGCCGGCGGACCACGCGCGGGGCCGCCCCGGCGTGGCGCCGCCCCCAGGGCACTGCGCCCTCCCCGCGGAGCGCCCCCGTAGGCTTGCGGCCCGTGACCGCAACCCTGATCTGGATCCTGGTCGTCCTCGTCGCGATCGGCCTGTACCTGAGCTGGACGGCAGGGCGGCTGGACCGGCTGCACGCCAGGATCGACGCCGCCCGCGCCGCACTCGACGCACAGCTGCTGCGCAGGGCGTCCGTGGCCCAGGAACTGGCCACCTCCGGCGTCCTCGACCCGGCCGCCTCCATCGTGCTGTACGAGGCCGCACACGCCGCGCGGCAGGCCGAGGAGGAGCAGCGGGAGGTGGCCGAGAGCGAGCTGAGCCAGGCCCTGCGGGCGGTCTTCGCCGAGCCCCAGCAGGTGGACGCGCTGCGGGAGGCCCCCGGTGGCGTGGAGGCCGCCCACGAACTGGCCGAGGCCGTGCGGCGCGTCCCGATGGCCCGGCGCTTCCACAACGACGCGGTGGGCGCCGCCCGCAGGCTCCGCGAGCACCGCAAGGTGCGCTGGTTCCGCCTGGCCGGGCACGCGCCCTTCCCGCTGGCCTTCGAGATGGACGACGAGTCGCCGGCGGCCCTGGTGGAGCGGGCCGCCTGACGAACCGCCCGACGGCAACCGCCGGCCCCGCGCCGAAAACGATCCACCGCCTCCTCATTGGCCCTTGCTGTGGCCTGGTCGCGTCGCGTTTCCTCAGAGCTGCACAAGTCCCCTTCCCCGCAGCGAGGTACCCCGTGTCCAGCACGCTCTCCGAGAACCAGGCCCCCGAGACCGGCACCGCCCGCGTGAAGCGCGGCATGGCCGAGCAGCTCAAGGGCGGCGTGATCATGGACGTCGTCACGCCGGAGCAGGCGAAGATCGCCGAGGACGCGGGCGCCGTCGCCGTCATGGCCCTGGAGCGCGTCCCGGCCGACATCCGCAAGGACGGCGGCGTGGCCCGTATGTCCGACCCGGACATGATCGAGGGCATCATCGGCGCGGTCTCCATCCCCGTGATGGCCAAGTCCCGCATCGGCCACTTCGTCGAGGCCCAGGTCCTGCAGTCCCTCGGCGTGGACTACATCGACGAGTCCGAGGTCCTCACCCCGGCCGACGAGGTCAACCACAGCGACAAGTTCGCCTTCACCACCCCCTTCGTCTGCGGCGCCACCAACCTCGGGGAGGCCCTCCGCCGCATCGCCGAGGGCGCCGCGATGATCCGCTCCAAGGGCGAGGCCGGCACCGGCAACGTCGTCGAGGCCGTCCGCCACCTGCGCCAGATCAAGAACGAGATCGCCCGCCTGCGCGGCTACGACAACAACGAGCTGTACGCCGCCGCCAAGGAGCTGCGCGCCCCCTACGAGCTGGTCCGCGAGGTCGCCGAGCTGGGCAAGCTCCCGGTCGTCCTCTTCTCCGCCGGTGGCGTCGCCACCCCGGCCGACGCCGCGCTGATGCGCCAGCTCGGCGCCGAGGGCGTCTTCGTCGGCTCCGGCATCTTCAAGTCCGGCGACCCGGCCAAGCGCGCCGCCGCCATCGTGAAGGCGACCACCTTCTACGACGACCCGAAGATCATCGCGGACGCGTCCCGCAACCTGGGCGAGGCCATGGTCGGCATCAACTGCGACACCCTCCCCGAGACCGAGCGCTACGCCAACCGCGGCTGGTAAGGCACCCGATCCGATGAGTGACACCCCCGTCATCGGCGTCCTGGCCCTCCAGGGCGACGTACGGGAGCACCTCGTGGCCCTGGCCGCGGCCGACGCCGTGGCCAGGCCGGTGAGGCGCCCCGAAGAACTCGCCGAGGTGGACGGCCTGGTCCTGCCCGGCGGCGAGTCCACCACCATCTCCAAGCTGGCCGTCCTCTTCGGAGTGATGGATCCCTTGCGCGCGCGCGTGCGCGACGGCCTGCCCGTCTACGGCACCTGCGCCGGCATGATCCTGCTGGCCGACAAGATCCTCGACCCGCGTTCCGGGCAGGAGACGGTCGGCGGCATCGACATGATCGTGCGCCGCAACGCCTTCGGACGGCAGAACGAGTCCTTCGAGGCGGCCGTCGCCCTCGAGGGCGTGGCGGGCGACCCCGTGGAGGGCGTCTTCATCCGCGCTCCCTGGGTGGAGTCCGTGAGCGCCTCCGTCGAGGTGCTCGCCGAGCACGACGGCCACATCGTCGCGGTCCGCCAGGGCAACGCGCTCGCCACGTCGTTCCACCCGGAACTGACCGGCGACCACCGGGTGCACCGGCTCTTCGCCGACATGGTGCGCGCGAACCGCGCGGCTCGGTCCTTGTAGGATTCCTGCGTTCGTTGCAGAGATGGGTTACGCGAAGGAGACAGGCAGATGTCCGGCCACTCTAAATGGGCTACGACGAAGCACAAGAAGGCCGTGATCGACGCCAAGCGCGGCAAGCTCTTCGCGAAGCTGATCAAGAACATCGAGGTCGCGGCGCGCATGGGCGGCGTCGACATCGAGGGCAACCCGACGCTCTACGACGCCATCCAGAAGGCGAAGAAGCAGTCGGTCCCGAACAAGAACATCGACTCCGCGGTCAAGCGGGGCGGCGGCCTCGAGGCCGGCGGTGCCGACTACGAGACGATCATGTACGAGGGCTACGGCCCCAACGGCGTCGCGGTGCTCATCGAGTGCCTCACCGACAACCGCAACCGCGCCGCCTCCGACGTCCGCGTCGCCATGACCCGCAACGGCGGCTCCATGGCCGACCCCGGCTCGGTGTCGTACCTGTTCAACCGCAAGGGCGTCGTCATCGTCCCCAAGGGCGAGCTGAGCGAGGACGACGTCCTCGGCGCCGTCCTGGACGCGGGCGCCGAGGAGGTCAACGACCTCGGCGAGACCTTCGAGGTCCTCAGCGAGGCCACCGACCTGGTCGCCGTGCGCACCGCCCTCCAGGACGCCGGCATCGACTACGAGTCCGCCGACGCCAACTTCGTCCCGACCATGCAGGTCGAGCTGGACGAGGAGGGCGCCCGGAAGATCTTCCGCCTCATCGACGCCCTGGAGGACAGCGACGACGTGCAGAACGTCTTCGCCAACTTCGACGTGAGCGACGAGGTCATGGAGAAGGTCGACGCGTAGCGCCGCGGCGCACACGACGGCCGCGGGGGGGGGGGGGGGGGGGCCCCCCCCCCCCCCCCCCCCCTGGTGGGTGCCCCACCACCCCCCCCAAAAAAAACTACCACAGAAAGGAAAGGAGTCTTCCTGGGGGTGGGCTAAGTGTTGCACC
>NZ_JBWKKZ010000008.1:289101-322015 GCF_056430705.1 Streptomyces sp. NPDC045956
GTGGGGGGGGGGGTGGGGGGGTGGGGGGGGGAGGGTGATGGAGGGTGCCGGGAACGGAACGGGGGCGGGGGGGGGGTGCGAGACCTCTCCCCCCCCCCACCGCCGTTGTCGGTGGCACCCGATAGCCTGCACAAACAGGCGATCGAACGGGAGGGCACGTGCGCGTACTGGGGGTGGACCCGGGGCTGACCCGCTGCGGGGTCGGTGTCGTGGAGGGCGTCGCGGGCAGACCGCTCACCATGATCGGTGTCGGCGTCGTCCGCACCCCCGCCGACGCCGACCTCGGCCACCGCCTCGTCGCCGTCGAGCAGGGCATCGAGCAGTGGCTGGACGAGCACCGGCCGGAGTACGTCGCCGTGGAGCGCGTCTTCAGCCAGCACAACGTCCGTACGGTGATGGGCACGGCCCAGGCCAGCGCCGTCGCCATCCTGTGCGCCTCCCGCCGCGGCATCCCCGTCGCCCTGCACACCCCGAGCGAGGTCAAGGCCGCCGTCACCGGCAGCGGCCGCGCCGACAAGGCGCAGGTCGGCGCCATGGTCACCCGCCTGCTGCGGCTCGCCGCGCCCCCCAAGCCGGCCGACGCCGCCGACGCCCTCGCGCTCGCCATCTGCCACATCTGGCGCGCCCCCGCGCAGAACCGGCTCCAGCAGGCCGTGGCCCGCGCCGCCCAGCCCGTCCCGCGGACGCCGCCGGCCCGGCGCACGGCGGCCGGCCGGCTCTCCCCCAGCCCCCGGCAGTCACCGACCGCCCGGCGCGGCCCGGCCCCCGAGCAGTCCTCGGACACCCAGCAGCCCCACGCGGCCCAGGTCCCGAACACCCCGCACGCACCGAAAGGCCACCCGGCATGATCGCCTTCGTCAGCGGCACCGTAGCCGCCCTCGCTCCCGATGCCGCGGTGGTCGAGGTCGGTGGCGTCGGCATGGCCGTGCAGTGCACGCCGAACACGCTCTCCACCCTCCGCCTCGGCAAGCCCGCCAAACTCGCCACCTCGCTCGTCGTCCGCGAGGACTCGCTCACCCTGTACGGCTTCGCCGACGACGACGAGCGCCAGGTCTTCGAGCTGCTCCAGACCGCCAGCGGCGTCGGACCCCGGCTCGCCCAGGCGATGCTCGCCGTGCACAGCCCGGACGCCCTGCGCAGAGCCGTCGCCACCGGCGACGAGAAGGCGCTCACCGCCGTCCCCGGCATCGGCAAGAAGGGCGCGCAGAAGCTGCTCCTGGAACTGAAGGACCGCCTCGGCGAACCCGTCGGAGCCCCCGCCGTCGGCGCTCCGGTCAGCACCGGCTGGCGCGACCAGCTGCACGCGGCCCTGATCGGCCTCGGGTACGCGACCCGGGAGGCCGACGAGGCCGTCGCCGCCGTGACCCCCCAGGCGGAGGCCGCCGGCGGCACCCCCCAGGTGGGGCAGCTGCTGAAGTCTGCCCTCCAGACCCTGAACCGCGCCCGCTGAACCGCCACCGAGCCCGCTGCCCCACCACCGCGCCCGCCGCCCCACCACCCCGACCCCCGAGGCACACACCGCTATGAACTGGGACGACACGACCGACACCGACGCCACCGCCGAGCGGCTCGTCGGTGCGTCCGCCGACGGGGAGGACCAGGCGGTGGAGGCCGCCCTGCGCCCCAAGGACCTGGGCGAGTTCATCGGCCAGGAGAAGGTCCGCGAGCAGCTCGACCTCGTCCTGCGCGCCGCCCGCGCGCGCGGGGCGACCGCCGACCACGTCCTGCTCTCCGGCGCGCCCGGCCTCGGCAAGACCACCCTCTCGATGATCATCGCGGCCGAGATGGAGGCCCCGATCCGGATCACCTCGGGGCCCGCCATCCAGCACGCCGGGGACCTCGCGGCGATCCTCTCCTCCCTCCAGGAGGGCGAGGTGCTCTTCCTCGACGAGATCCACCGCATGTCGCGGCCCGCCGAGGAGATGCTCTACATGGCCATGGAGGACTTCCGCGTCGACGTGATCGTCGGCAAGGGTCCGGGCGCCACCGCCATCCCCCTGGAGCTGCCGCCGTTCACCCTGGTCGGCGCCACCACACGCGCGGGGCTGCTGCCGCCCCCGCTGCGCGACCGCTTCGGCTTCACCGCGCACATGGAGTTCTACGGACCCACCGAGCTGGAGCGGGTCATCCACCGCTCGGCGGGCCTGCTCGACGTCGGCATCGACACGGCCGGCGCCGCCGAGATCGCCGGCCGCTCCCGCGGCACGCCCCGCATCGCCAACCGCCTGCTGCGCCGCGTCCGCGACTACGCCCAGGTCAAGGCCGACGGCCTGATCACCCAGGAGATCGCCGCGGCCGCCCTCGCGGTCTACGAGGTCGACGCCCGCGGCCTGGACCGGCTGGACCGGGGTGTGCTGGAGGCCCTGCTCAAGCTGTTCGGCGGCGGCCCCGTCGGCCTGTCCACGCTCGCCGTCGCGGTGGGGGAGGAACGTGAGACCGTGGAAGAGGTCGCCGAACCGTTCCTCGTACGGGAGGGCCTGCTGGCCCGCACCCCGCGCGGACGGGTCGCGACCCCGGCGGCATGGGCGCACCTCGGCCTCACCCCACCGCGGTCCCAGAACTCCGGAAACGGACAACAGGACCTGTTCGGGGCGTGACGCCACCGTCACGAAGAGGACATTCGCCGGGGCAGGAACCCCGGTGCCATGCTGAGCGTTGTTCCATGCGCGCGGACTCGCTTAGACTCCGCCGATGCCGCCCTTGTCGGCGGCGTACACACCCCCAACCATCAGGCCGCTCACCATCGCGGTCGTGTGAAGGAAGTACCGACCCGTGAGTCTCGTGACCCTCCTCCCGTTCATCGTGCTCATCGGGGCCATGTTCCTGATGACCCGGTCGGCGAAGAAGAAGCAGCAGCAGGCCGTCGACATGCGGAACCAGATGCAGCCCGGTTCCGGCGTCCGCACCATCGGGGGCATGTACGCCACGGTCAAGGAGGTCAACGAGGACACGGTCCTCCTCGACGCCGGCCCGGGTGTCGAGCTGCTCTTCGCCAAGAACAGCATCGGTGCCGTCCTCACCGACGACGAGTACAACCGCATCGTCCACGGCGTGGAGCACGACCTGAAGTCCGACGCCGACATCGTCCCGGACGATGCCTCCTCCCTCACCGGGACCGACGCCCCCGCCGACGACGCCGCCGTCTCCGACGACAAGCCCGTCGACCTCGGCAAGAAGGACGCGGCCGACGAGCCGACGGCCGACGCCGCGCCCGCCGAGGCGAAGACGGACGAGCAGGCGAAGAAGTCCGACGGCGGCTCCGAGGCGAAGTAACCGTGCTCCGGGGCGAGCGGGGCGTTCCCGCCCGCCCCGTGTGACGCGCGGCTCGCACGGATCCGGACACCATGTGATGGCCGCCGGCGACGCCTACCCGGCGCGAGCGGCCCGAGAGGGAGTACGCAAAGGTGGTAGCACCTAAAAAGGGAAAGAATGCGAGCGCTCAGAGTAAGCCCGGGCGCTCGCTGGCCCTGATGCTGATCGCCATCGTGGCGCTCACCGGCGGCATGTTCGCCTCCGGACACACGACTCCGCGTCTCGGCATCGACCTGGCCGGCGGCACCAGCATCACGCTGCGCGCGGTGCCGGAGGCGGGCCAGGAGTCCGCGATCAACAAGACCAACATGGACACCGCGGTCGAGATCATGGAGCGCCGCGTCAACGGTCTGGGTGTCTCCGAGGCCGAGGTGCAGACCCAGGGCGACCGGAACATCATCGTCAACATCCCCAAGGGGACGAACTCGAAGGAAGCCCGGGAGCAGGTCGGCACCACCGCCAAGCTCTACTTCCGCCCGGTGGTCGCCACCGAGCTGTCCGGCGCGGGCGCCACCGGCAGCCCCTCCCCGAGCCCCACCGGCAACGCCTCCGACAAGGCGACCGACAAGGCCACGGACGGCGCGGCCGATCCGGACAAGGCCACCGACGGTGACAAGGCGAGCGACGCGCCCTCCGGCTCCGCCTCGGCGAGCGCCGGCCCGCAGGGCCGTGCCGCCAGCGACGCCCTGAAGGCCGACCCCAGCCCGTCCGGCGGGGCCACCGACGGCGCCTCCCCCTCCGCGAGCGCCAGCGCCTCGGGTGACGACGCGACCGCCAAGCTCCAGGCCGCGTACGCCGCGCTGGACTGCACCGACGCGTCCGCGCGGGCCAAGGCGGGCGCCGGCGCCAAGCAGGGCGAGTCCATGGTCGCCTGCGGCCAGAACGCGCAGGGCCAGTGGCAGAAGTACATCCTCGGCCCGGCCGCGGTCGACGGCACCGACGTCGACAGCTCCGAGGCGGTCTTCAACACGCAGACCGCCGCCGGCTGGACCGTGACGATGAAGTTCACGGACGGCGGCGCCAAGAAGTTCGCCGACATCACCGGCAAGCTGGCGCAGAACCAGTCCCCGCAGAACCAGTTCGCCATCGTCCTGGACAACGAGGTCGTCTCCGACCCCTACGTCAGCCAGGCGCTCACCGGCGGCAGCGCGGAGATCTCCGGCAACTTCGACCAGGAGGAGGCCCAGGGCCTCGCCAACATGCTGTCCTACGGCGCGCTGCCGCTGACCTTCAAGGAGGACAGCGTCACCACCGTCACCGCCGCACTCGGCGGCGAGCAGCTCAAGGCCGGTCTGATCGCGGGTGCGATCGGCCTCGCCCTGGTCGTCCTCTACCTGCTGGTCTACTACCGCGGCCTGTCGTTCATCGCCGTCGCCTCGCTGCTGATCTCCGCGGCCCTCACGTACGTGATCATGTCGCTGCTCGGCCCGGCCATCGGCTTCGCGCTGAACCTGCCGGCCGTCTGCGGGGCCATCGTCGCCATCGGCATCACGGCGGACTCGTTCATCGTGTACTTCGAACGCGTCCGCGACGAGATCCGCGAAGGACGCACCCTGCGTCCCGCCGTCGAGCGGGCCTGGCCGCGCGCCCGGCGCACCATCCTGGTCTCCGACTTCGTGTCCTTCCTCGCCGCCGCGGTGCTCTTCATCGTCACCGTCGGCAAGGTGCAGGGCTTCGCCTTCACCCTGGGGCTGACCACGCTGCTCGACGTCGTGGTGGTGTTCCTCTTCACCAAGCCGCTGCTGACGCTGATGGCCCGGCGCAAGTTCTTCGCGAGCGGCCACAAGTGGTCCGGCCTCGACCCGAAGAGCCTGGGTGCCAAGCCGCCGCTGCGCCGCACCCGTCGTACCGCCCGCCCCGCCGGCCCTGTCGACCCGAAGGAGGCGTGAGATGGGAAAGCTCGGCACCCTCGGCGCTCGACTGCACCACGGCGAGGTCGGCTACGACTTCGTCAAGAACCGCAAGCTCTGGTACGGCATCTCGATCCTCATCACCATCACGGCCATCGTCGGCCTGGCGGTGCGCGGCCTGCACATGGGCATCGAGTTCCAGGGCGGCGCGGTCTTCACCACCCCGAAGAACATGAGCGCCTCGGTCTCGCAGACCGAGACGTGGGCGGAAGAGGCCTCGGGCCACGACGCGATCGTCCAGAAGCTCGGCGACGGCAGCCTCCGCATCCAGATCGCGGGCACCGACACCGAGGCGTCGGACCAGATCAAGGAAGAGCTCTCCAAGGACCTGGACGTCCCGGCGGAGCGGATCAACGCGGACCTGGTCGGCCCCAGCTGGGGTGACCAGATCGCCAACAAGGCATGGCAGGGCCTCGGGATCTTCATGGTCCTGGTGGTGATCTATCTGGCCATCGCCTTCGAGTGGCGGATGGCACTCGCCGCCTTCGTCGCGCTGATCCACGACATCACCATCACGGTCGGCATCTACGCCCTGGTGGGCTTCGAGGTCACACCCGGCACGGTGATCGGTCTGCTCACGATCCTCGGCTACTCGCTGTACGACACGGTCGTGGTCTTCGACAGTCTCAAGGAACAGACGAGAGACATCACCAAACAGACCCGCTGGACCTACGGCGAGATCGCCAACCGCTCGATCAACAGCACCCTGGTGCGGTCCGTCAACACCACGGTGGTCGCGCTGCTGCCGGTGGGCGGCCTGCTGTTCATCGGCGGCGGTGTCCTCGGCGCCGGCATGCTCAACGACATCTCGCTGTCGCTGTTCGTGGGTCTCGCCGCGGGTGCCTACTCGTCGATCTTCATCGCCACGCCGCTCGTCGCCGACCTCAAGGAGGCCGAGCCGCAGATGAAGGCGCTCAAGAAGCGCGTCCTCGCCAAGCGCGCCCAGGCCGCGGCCGCGGGCGTGCCGGCCGAGAACGCCGTGGACGAGGAGCGCTACGACGACGAGACCGACGAGGACCCCGAGGACCCCGACGACGCCGCCCCCGCGGTCGTCGGCCCCCGCAACCAGCCCGCCTCCCGCAACAGGGGACGCGGCCGGCCCTCCGGGAAGCGCCGATGACCGGGACCACCGACATCACGGAGCTGCTGCTCAGCCGCATCCGTGACGTGGCCGATCACCCGGAGCCGGGCGTGGTGTTCAAGGACATCACCCCGCTCCTGGCCGACCCGACGGCCTTCGCCGCCCTGACCGACGCGCTCGCCGAGGTCGCCGGGCGCACCGGCGCCACCAAGGTCGTCGGCCTGGAGGCCCGCGGCTTCATCCTGGGCGCCCCGGTGGCCCTGCGGGCCGGGCTCGGCTTCATCCCCGTACGCAAGGCGGGCAAGCTCCCCGGAGCCACCCTCAGCCAGGCGTACGACCTGGAGTACGGCTCGGCCGAGATCGAGGTGCACGCCGAGGACCTGACCGCCGACGACCGGGTCCTGGTCGTCGACGACGTCCTCGCCACCGGCGGCACCGCCGAGGCCTCGCTGGAGCTGATCCGCCGGGCGGGCGCGCGGGTCGCGGGACTCGCCGTCCTGATGGAGCTGGGCTTCCTCGGCGGACGGGCCCGGCTGGAGCCGGCCCTGGCCGGGGCGCCGCTGGAGGCGCTGCTCACGGTCTGACCGCTCGCACCGCTCGTCCGAGGCGGGCCCCGGAGGAATCCGGGGCCCGCCTCGGGTGTTGGCGGCCTTGACGGCCCTCACAGTGGCCTGAAGGCGATCCTGGCGTGCAGGATCGCTACCATGGGGACTCCGGAGCCTGACCGGGGGACCCGGATCGCGCACGAGGAGTCCTCTTGCCAGACGAGGCCCAGCCACTGACCGCCGCCAAGCCCGAGTCCGCCTCGGCGCCCGCGGCGAAGCCCGTACCGAGCGCGCCGCAGGCGAAGAACGACACGCACGGGCCGATCCAGCACGCCCCGGCGGCGCCCGTGGACAAGCCGGCCGACCAGCAGCCGCGTCCCAAGCCGATCCCGCCCGACCGCGGCCGGAACGCGCCCGTGGTCCGCGCACCCGCCGGCCAGCCCGCCCGCTCCGGCTCCTCCAACCGCGTCCGAGCCCGCCTCGCCCGTCTCGGCGTGCAGCGCGCCAACCCGTACAACCCGGTCCTGGAGCCCCTGCTGCGGATAGTGCGCGGCAACGACCCCAAGATCGAGACGGCGACCCTGCGCCAGATCGAGCGCGCCTACCAGGTCGCCGAGCGCTGGCACCGCGGCCAGAAGCGCAAGAGCGGCGACCCGTACATCACGCACCCGCTCGCCGTCACCACCATCCTCGCCGAGCTGGGCATGGACCCGGCCACACTCATGGCGGGGCTGCTGCACGACACGGTCGAGGACACCGAGTACGGCCTGGAGGATCTGCGCCGGGACTTCGGCGACGTGGTCACCCTCCTCGTCGACGGTGTCACCAAGCTCGACAAGGTCAAGTTCGGCGAGGCCGCGCAGGCCGAGACCGTGCGCAAGATGGTCGTCGCGATGGCGAAGGACCCGCGCGTCCTCGTCATCAAGCTCGCCGACCGCCTGCACAACATGCGCACCATGCGCTACCTCAAGCGCGAGAAGCAGGAGAAGAAGGCGCGCGAGACCCTGGAGATCTACGCGCCGCTCGCCCACCGGCTGGGCATGAACACCATCAAGTGGGAGCTGGAGGACCTCGCCTTCGCGATCCTCTACCCCAAGATGTACGACGAGATCGTCCGTCTGGTCGCCGAGCGCGCCCCCAAGCGCGACGAGTACCTCGCCATCGTCACCGACGAGGTGCAGCAGGACCTGCGCGCGGCCCGGATCAAGGCGACCGTCACCGGACGACCCAAGCACTACTACAGCGTCTACCAGAAGATGATCGTCCGCGGCCGTGACTTCGCGGAGATCTACGACCTGGTGGGCATCCGCGTCCTGGTGGACACGGTCCGCGACTGCTACGCGGCGCTGGGCACGGTCCACGCCCGCTGGAACCCGGTTCCGGGGCGGTTCAAGGACTACATCGCGATGCCCAAGTTCAACATGTACCAGTCGCTGCACACGACGGTCATCGGGCCCAACGGCAAGCCGGTCGAGCTGCAGATCCGCACCTTCGACATGCACCGCCGCGCCGAGTACGGCATCGCCGCGCACTGGAAGTACAAGCAGGAAGCCGTCGCCGGCGCCTCCAAGGTCCGCTCCGACGCGCCCAAGTCGTCCGGCAAGGGCAAGGACGACCACCTCAACGACATGGCGTGGCTGCGCCAGCTGCTGGACTGGCAGAAGGAGACCGAGGACCCCGGCGAGTTCCTGGAGTCCCTGCGCTTCGACCTCTCGCGCAACGAGGTCTTCGTCTTCACCCCCAAGGGCGACGTCATAGCGCTCCCGGCGAGCGCCACCCCCGTGGACTTCGCCTACGCCGTCCACACCGAGGTCGGCCACCGCACCATAGGCGCACGCGTCAACGGCCGCCTCGTCCCGCTGGAGTCCACCCTGGACAACGGCGACCTGGTCGAGGTCTTCACGTCCAAGGCGGCCGGAGCGGGCCCCTCGCGCGACTGGCTCGGCTTCGTGAAGTCGCCGCGCGCCCGCAACAAGATCCGTGCCTGGTTCTCCAAGGAGCGCCGCGACGAGGCGATCGAGCAGGGCAAGGACGCCATCGTCCGCGCGATGCGCAAGCAGAACCTGCCGATCCAGCGCATCCTGACCGGCGACTCCCTGGTCACCCTCGCCCACGAGATGCGCTACTCCGACATCTCCGCGCTGTACGCGGCGATCGGCGAGGGCCACGTCTCCGCGCAGAACATCGTGCAGAAGCTCGTCCACGCGCTCGGCGGCGAGGAGGCGGCCACCGAGGAGATCGACGAGTCGGTGCCGCCGGCCCACGGTCGCGGCCGCAAACGCCGCACCAGTGCCGACCCGGGAGTCGTGGTCAAGGGCGTCGACGACGTGTGGATCAAGCTCGCCCGGTGCTGCACGCCCGTGCCCGGCGACCCGATCATCGGCTTCGTCACCCGCGGCAGCGGTGTCTCCGTCCACCGCAGCGACTGCGTGAACGTGGACTCCCTCTCCCGGGAACCCGAGCGCATCCTCGACGTCGAGTGGGCCCCCAGCCAGTCCTCCGTCTTCCTGGTCGCCATCCAGGTCGAGGCCCTGGACCGCTCCCGGCTCCTCTCGGACGTCACCCGGGTGCTGTCGGACCAGCACGTCAACATCCTCTCCGCGGCCGTCCAGACCTCCCGCGACCGCGTCGCCACCTCCCGCTTCACCTTCGAGATGGGCGACCCCAAGCACCTGGGGCACGTCCTGAAGGCCGTACGCGGCGTGGAGGGCGTCTACGACGTGTACCGCGTGACATCGGCGCGCAGGCCCTCGTAGAGCGCCGCACACGACGAAAGGGGCTCCGGTACGCGACGCGTACCGGAGCCCCTTTCGTCGTGCGGATCAGCCGCCGAACTCGTGCAGCCCCTTCAGGGCCTGGTCCAGCAGCGCCTGCCGGCCGTCCAGCTCACGCTGGAGCTTGTCGGCCCTGGCGTTGTTGCCCTGGGCGCGCGCCTGCTCGATCTGGGAGCGCAGCTTGTCCACGGCCGACTGGAGCTGACCGGTCAGACCCTCGGCACGCGCGCGTGCCTCCGGGTTCGTCCGGCGCCACTCGCTCTCCTCGGCCTCCTGGAGCGCCCGCTCGACCGCGTGCATCCGGCCCTCGACCTTCGGCCGGGCGTCGCGCGGTACGTGGCCGATGGCCTCCCAGCGCTCGTTGACCGAACGGAACGCGGCGCGGGCCGCCTTCAGGTCGGTCACCGGCAGGAGCTTCTCGGCCTCCTCGGCCAGCTCCTCCTTGAGCTTGAGGTTCTCCGTCTGCTCGGCGTCGCGCTCCGCGAAGACCGAGCTGCGGGCGGCGAAGAAGACGTCCTGGGCGCCGCGGAAGCGGTTCCACAGGTCGTCCTCGTGCTCGCGCTGGGCGCGACCCGCGGCCTTCCACTCGGACATCAGGTCGCGGTAGCGCGCGGCCGTCGGCCCCCACTCCGTCGAGTTCGACAGTGCCTCGGCCTCGGCGACCAGCCGTTCCTTGGTCTGCCGGGCGTCCTCGCGCTGCGCGTCCAACTGCGCGAAGTGCTGCTTGCGGCGCTTGGAGAACGCCGACCGGGCGTGCGAGAAGCGGTGCCACAGCTCGTCGTCGGACTTGCGGTCCAGCCGCGGCAGCCCCTTCCAGGTGTCGACCAGCGAGCGCAGCCGCTCACCGGCCGCCCGCCACTGGTCGGACCCGGCCAGTTCCTCGGCCTCGGCGACCAGTGCCTCCTTGGCGCCGCGCGCCTCGTCGGACTGCTTCGCCCGCTGGACCTTCCGCTCCTCGCGGCGCTTGTCGACCAGCTCCACGAGTTTGTCCAGCCGGGTCCGCAGGGCGTCCAGGTCACCGACCGCGTGGTGCGCGTCGACCTGCTCCCGCAGGTGGTCGATGGCCGTCTGGGCGTCCTTCGCCGACAGGTCGGTGGTCTTCACGCGCTTCTCGAGGAGGCCGATCTCGACAACCAGGCCTTCGTACTTGCGCTCGAAATAGGCCAGCGCCTCCTCGGGGGAGCCCGCCTGCCAGGAACCGACGACCTGCTCGCCGTCGGCCGTACGCACGTACACGGTCCCCGTCTCGTCGACGCGGCCCCACGGGTCGCTGCTCACAGCGCCTCCTCCACATGATGCCTGCGGAGGGCTTCGCTACCCCCGGGCATCGTCCACAGTTTCGTCACGGCCAACATAGGCGACCGGCGGGTGGCCTGTCCGCATCCCGCGCGACCGAACTTTCGCTGATGAGGGTCAGGATTTGGCGACGGTCGCCTTGTCGATCACGACCGTCGCGTTGGGCGCTCCGTCGCCCGCTCCCGTGCTCTCACCGGCCTCGGCGATCTTCTTCAGCACCTTCATGCCCCCGTCCGAGATGGTGCCGAACGGTGTGTAGCTGGGGGGCAGCGGGCTGTCCTGGTACACGAGGAAGAACTGGCTGCCGCCGGAGCCCGGCTGCCCGGTGTTCGCCATCGCCACCGTGCCCGCCGGGTACGTGTTCTCCTTGAGGCTCTTGTCCTTCAGATTCTCGTCCGGAATGGTGTAGCCGGGGCCGCCGTTGCCCTGTCCCGTCGGGTCGCCGCACTGGAGCACGAAGATCCCGTTGGTGGTGAGCCGGTGGCACGGCGTGTGGTCGAAGAAGCCCTTGCCGGCCAGGAAGCTGAACGAGTTGACGGTGTGCGGGGCCGCCGACGTCTTCAGGGCGATGTCTATGTCGCCGCAGGTCGTGGCCAGTTTCATCGCGTACTTCGCCGACTTGTCGACGGTCATCGCAGGTTCCTTCTTCCAGGTCTGCGTCTTGACCTTGCCCTCGGCCGGCTTCTCGCACGGGTCCGGCGCCTTGCTGCTCGCCGAGGCGCTCGGGGTGACCTCCGCGTTCGCGTTCGACTTCGTGTCGTCGTCGCCCAGGACCACCCCGGTCGTGTACAGCGCGACACTGCCGATCAGAATCACGCCGAGCACCGACGCGATAGCGGCGTTGCGCATGCGCGCCTTGCGTCGAGCGGAGGTACGTCGCTGCTGCTGCCGCAAGAACTTCTCCCGGGCGAGCTGACGCCGCCGCTGCTCCTGGGTGACCACCGGGTTCTCTCCTCATGCGTCTTCGAGTGCCGACCGGTACGCGTGCGTGCGATGAGCCGACCGTGGGCGTGTAGCCCCGTACCGTATATGGGTTCGCTGAGGAAACGGCACCGCCGGTAGGCTCTGACCATGGGCGCGGCCCGTTCGCAAGCCCACCCGTACCGACACAAACGAAGGACGATCGTGCTCATTGCCGGGTTCCCCGCCGGGGCCTGGGGGACGAACTGCTATCTCGTCGCCCCCGCCGCCGGTGAGGAGTGCGTGATCATCGACCCGGGCCACCAGGCCGCACAGGGGGTCGAGGAAGCACTCGCCAAGCATCGGCTCAAGCCCGTCGCCGTCGTCCTCACCCACGGCCACATCGACCATGTCGCCTCGGTCGTCCCGGTCTGCGGCGCGCACGACGTGCCGGCCTGGATCCACCCCGAGGACCGCTTCATGATGAGCGACCCCGAAAAGGGGATCGGCCGGTCCATCGGCATGCCGCTCATGGGTGAGCTGACCGTCGGAGAGCCGGACGACGTCAAGGAGCTGACCGACGGCACCAGGCTGGAGCTGGCCGGCCTGGAGCTGACGGTCGCGCACGCCCCCGGCCATACCAAGGGGTCGGTGACCTTCGGTCTGCCCGAGGCGGCGGACATCCCGCCGATCTTGTTCTCGGGCGACCTGCTGTTCGCCGGCTCCATCGGCCGCACCGACTTCCCCGGTGGCTCCATGGACGACATGCTCGAGTCCCTGGCACGCGTGGTCCTGCCTCTCGACGACGCCACCGTGGTGCTGCCCGGTCACAACGACTACACGACCATCGGCCAGGAGCGCGCCACCAACCCGTATCTGCGGCAGGTGGCGGCCGGCCAGGGCGCGCCCGGCGCGCCCCGACGAGGAATGTGACGAGTAACCTCCCGTGAGCACCTTCAAGGCCCCCAAGGGCACGTACGACCTGCTGCCGCCGGACTCCGCCAAGTTCCTGGCGGTCCGCGAGGCGATCGCGGCCCCGCTGCGCAACTCCGGCTACGGCTACATCGAGACGCCCGGATTCGAGAACGTCGAACTCTTCGCGCGCGGTGTCGGTGAGTCCACCGACATCGTCACCAAGGAGATGTACGTCTTCGAGACCAAGGGCGGCGACCGTCTGGCGCTGCGCCCGGAGACGACGGCCCCCGTGCTGCGCGCGGTCCTGGAAGCCAACCTGCACAAGGCGGGCAACCTGCCGGTGAAGGTCTGGTACTCGGGCTCGCAGTACCGCTACGAGCGCCCCCAGAAGGGCCGTTACCGCCACTTCTCCCAGGTCGGCGCCGAAGCCATCGGGGCCGAGGACCCGGCCCTCGACGCCGAACTGATCATCCTGGCCGACCAGTCGTACCGGGCGCTGGGCCTGCAGAACTTCCGCATCCTGCTCAACTCCCTGGGCGACAAGGAGTGCCGTCCGGTCTACCGCGCCGCGCTCCAGGACTTCCTGCGCGGCCTCGACCTGGACGAGGAGACGCTGCGCCGCGCCGACATCAACCCGCTGCGCGTCCTGGACGACAAGCGTCCCGAGGTGCAGAAGCAGCTTACCGACGCCCCGCTGCTCCGCGACTACCTGTGCGACGCCTGCAAGGCGTACCACGAGGAGGTACGCGAGCTGATCACGGCGGCCGGCGTGGTCTTCGAGGACGACCCCAAGCTGGTGCGCGGCCTGGACTACTACACGCGCACGACCTTCGAGTTCGTCCACGACGGACTGGGCTCCCAGTCCGCGGTGGGCGGCGGCGGCCGCTACGACGGACTGTCCGAGATGATCGGCGGCCCGGCCCTCCCGTCCGTGGGCTGGGCTCTGGGCGTCGACCGCACCGTCCTCGCCCTGGAGGCCGAGGGCATCGAGCTGGACATCCCGTCGGTCACCTCCGTCTACGCCGTCCCGCTCGGCGAGGAGGCCCGCCGGGTCCTCTTCTCGAAGGTCACCGAACTGCGCAAGAACGGCGTGGCCGCCGACTTCTCCTACGGCGGCAAGGGCCTCAAGGCCGCGATGAAGGCGGCCCACCGCTCGGGCGCCCGCTACGCCCTGGTCCTCGGCGAGCGCGACCTCGCCGAGGGCGTCGTCCAGCTCAAGGACATGGAGTCCGGCGAGCAGAGCGCGATCGGTGTCAACGAGATCGTCGCGGAGCTGGAGTCCCGGCTCGGCTGAGGGCCCCCGCCGCTCCCGGGGCACGCGCATTCGTCCGCGTGTGCCCCCGGGGAACGGGAATCGGCCGGAACGCAACTCTCCGGGGCGATCGCCGGTGCGTTCTTATGTTCATCGAACGGTGGCCATACAGGGTCGTACGGCACAATGGCCCTGCCCGAAGCAGGTCCGACTCAAGTGACGGAATCGGCGTGATGAGCAAGACGACAGTGAAGGACGTCTCCACCGTGGCGGAGCCCGCGCCGGAACGCACCGCCGGAGCCTCGCGGGCCGAGGGCGGCAGCCGCGCCCTGGCCCTGCTGCTGGTGATCACCGGCGCGGCCGGAGTGCTCGCCGCCTGGGTCATCACGCTGGACAAGTTCAAGCTGCTCGAGGCGAAGGTCGCGGGCACCACCTTCACGCCCGGGTGCAGCCTCAATCCCGTCGTCTCCTGCGGCAGCGTCATGGAGAGCGACCAGGCCGCCGTCTTCGGGTTCCCCAACCCGGTGCTCGGCCTGGTGACCTACGGCATCGTCGTCTGCGTCGGCATGAGCCTGCTCGCCGGGGCGCGATTCCCGCGCTGGTACTGGCTGACCTTCAACGCGGGCACCCTCTTCGGCGTCGGATTCTGCACCTGGCTGCAGTTCCAGTCCCTGTACCGGATCAACGCGCTGTGCCTGTGGTGCTGCCTGGCCTGGGTCGCCACGATCATCATGTTCTGGTACGTGACGTCCTTCAACGTCCGCAAGGGCTTCCTGCCGGCGCCGACCTGGCTCAAGGGCTTCTTCGGCGAGTTCACCTGGGTCCTGCCGGTGCTGCACATCGGCATCATCGGGATGATGATCCTGACCCGCTGGTGGGACTTCTGGACCAGCTGACCGGGGCCTCGGCCCCCGGTTCCGGTGACCGGGCCCGCCACGTTGTCGGTGCCGTCATCTAGGGTTCAGAGCGTGGAGCCCGACCTGTTCACCGCCGCAGCCGAAGAACGCCAGGAGAAGGACCCGACCGGCAGTCCCCTCG
Source organism: Streptomyces sp. NPDC045956 (assembly GCF_056430705.1). Classification (NCBI taxonomy): domain Bacteria; kingdom Bacillati; phylum Actinomycetota; class Actinomycetes; order Kitasatosporales; family Streptomycetaceae; genus Streptomyces; species Streptomyces sp. NPDC045956. Next base: position 304,125 of record NZ_JBWKKZ010000008.1, read on the forward strand.
CCGTGCGGATGCGCCCGCGCACCCTCGACGAGGTGGTCGGCCAGCAGCACCTGCTCAAGCCCGGCTCGCCCCTGCGCCGCCTGGTCGGCGAGGGCGCGTCCGGTCCCGCCGGACCGTCCTCGGTCATCCTGTGGGGCCCGCCGGGCACCGGCAAGACCACCCTGGCGTACGTCGTCTCCAAGGCCACCAACAAGCGCTTCGTGGAGCTGTCGGCGATCACCGCGGGCGTCAAGGAGGTCCGCGCGGTCATCGACGGCGCCCGCCGCGCGGTCGGCGGGTACGGCAAGGAGACCGTCCTCTTCCTCGACGAGATCCACCGCTTCAGCAAGGCCCAGCAGGACTCCCTGCTCCCGGCCGTCGAGAACCGCTGGGTCACCCTGATCGCCGCCACCACGGAGAACCCGTACTTCTCGGTGATCTCCCCCCTGCTCTCCCGCTCCCTCCTCCTCACCCTCGAACCGCTCACCGACGACGACGTCCGCGGCCTGCTCCGCCGGGCCCTGACCGACGAGCGCGGTCTGGGGGACGCCGTGGGCCTGCCCGAGGACACCGAGGATCACCTGCTGCGCATCGCCGGCGGCGACGCCCGCCGCGCCCTGACCGCGCTGGAGGCCGCCGCCGGGGCCGCGCTGGACAAAGGCGAGACGGAGATCGCCCTCACCACGCTGGAGGAGACGGTCGACCGGGCCGCGGTGAAGTACGACCGCGACGGCGACCAGCACTACGACGTGGCCAGCGCCCTGATCAAGTCCATCCGCGGCTCCGACGTGGACGCCGCCCTGCACTACCTGGCCCGCATGATCGAGGCCGGCGAGGACCCGCGGTTCATCGCCCGACGCCTGATGATCTCCGCCAGCGAGGACATCGGCCTCGCCGATCCGAACGCGCTGCCGATCGCCGTCGCCGCCGCCCAGGCCGTCGCGATGATCGGCTTCCCGGAGGCCGCGCTCACCCTGAGCCACGCGACCATCGCCCTGGCGCTCGCCCCCAAGTCCAACGCGGCGACCACCGCCATCGGCGCCGCCCTGGAGGACGTACGCAAGGGGTTCGCCGGTCCGGTGCCCTCGCACCTGCGGGACAGCCACTACAAGGGAGCGGGCAAGCTCGGCCACGGACAGGGCTACGTGTACCCGCACGACCTCCCGGAAGGCATCGCCGCCCAGCAGTACGCCCCGGACGAGCTGAAGGACCGCGCCTACTACGAGCCCACCCGGCACGGCGCCGAGGCCCGGTACGCGGACGCCGTCGAGTGGACCCGCGGACACCTCGGTCGCAAGCGGAGCTGAGCAACCTGTAGACTCGCCCGGAGTGCCGAGTCCCGTGCAGTCAGAACGGGACAACCGGCCGGAACCCCCAGCGGGTTCCAGGAGCGTCGCGCACCGTCGATAGGTGTCGCGGGCAGCCCACCACCACCCGGAGTTCCGGGAGCGGTCGGTGGGCCACTCGCGTGCTGCACGTATGTGCCCAGACCAGGGGAGCGGCTGCCCGACAGGTCCCACACGGACCCGGCGGGTTTCCCCGGCTGCGGATTGCGACCTCCCTCAACCCTGACAAGCCGGAAATCCAGGAAAGAGACACAGACAGTGGCGAACCAGCCCCGCCCCAAGGTCAAGAAGTCGCGTGCCCTCGGCATCGCGCTGACCCCGAAGGCCGTCAAGTACTTCGAGGCCCGCCCCTACCCGCCGGGTGAGCACGGCCGCGGCCGCAAGCAGAACTCGGACTACAAGGTCCGTCTGCTCGAGAAGCAGCGTCTGCGCGCGCAGTACGACCTCAGCGAGCGCCAGCTCGTCCGCGCCTACGAGCGTGCCTCCAAGACCAACATGAAGACCGGCGAGGCCCTGGTCATCGAGCTCGAGCGCCGCCTCGACGCGCTGGTCCTGCGTTCGGGCATCGCCCGCACGATCTACCAGGCCCGCCAGATGGTCGTCCACGGCCACATCCAGGTCAACGGCCAGAAGGTCGACAAGCCGTCCTTCCGTGTCCGCCCGGACGACGTCGTGCAGGTGCGCGAGCGCTCCAAGGAGAAGACGCTCTTCACCATCGCCCGTGAGGGTGGCTTCGCCCCCGACGGCGAGACCCCGCGCTACCTCCAGGTGAACCTCAAGGCCCTGGCGTTCCGCCTGGACCGCGAGCCGAACCGCAAGGAGATCCCGGTGATCTGCGACGAGCAGCTCGTCGTCGAGTACTACGCCCGCTGATCCCAGCCCCGGCGCGGTACCAGCGGTACTCAGCCCGTCGTCTCCTCACCCTTGCGGGTGGGTGAGGCGGCGGGCTTCGCCGTACGCGTGCCCGCCTTGGTGCGCCGCTTCGAGCCGCGCGGCACCGGCAGCGGGGCCCCGGGCCGCCGCAGCGCCCGCGACACCGCCTCCCGGCGGCCGAGCCGCGCCCCGTGCCGTACGCACTCCTCGTACCGCTCGTCGCCCAGCTGCTCCCGCGCCGCCGCCTCGCACAGCTCGTGGGGCGCGTTGTAGTGCGCCGAGCCGAACAGCGGCAGCCCCACCGACGGCCACATCCGCCCGGCCGCGCCCTGGAGCACCGCGGCCTCCGCCGCGTCGCCCTGCGCCACCGTGACCAGCGCCAGCAGCTCCACCGCGAGCACCGAGCCCAGCTGGTCGCGGAAGCGGTGGGCGCCGCTCAGAGAGTCGGTGAGCAGCTCGCGGGCGTGTTCCGGCCGGCTCTCGCTCCAGGCGGCGTAGGCCAGGACGTACAGGGCGTACCCCCGGGCCCAGCGCTCCCCGTGGTCCTCGCACACCTGGCGCACGTCCTCGCACAGACGTACGGCGTCCGCCAGATCGCCCTGGAAGGCCCGCGTCATGGCCAGCTCCACCTGGCCCATCAGCACGTTGCTGTTCAGCTCCCCGATCTCCCGGTAGCGGTCGAGCGCGGAGCGCAGCAGCGTCTCCGCACGCTGCATGTCGTCGGTGACCAGGGCCAGGCAGCCGGTGCGGTGCTCCGCGTAGGCCACCGCCGTCGGGTTCGCCGACCGCTCGGCCTCCTCCCGGCACTCCTGCAACGCCGCCAGCGCGGGCACCGTGTCGCCCTGGAGGATCGCCACGTAGCCGAGCACCCACAGCGCCTTCAGCCGGGACTGCTCGCCCGCCGTGCCCTCCGCGTCCAGCCGCACCGCCTGCTCCAGCCAGCGCCGCCCCTCCGACAGGCGTCCGCAGCCCACCCAGTGGAACCAGAGGGCGCCCGCCAGGTACTGGCCCAGGTGCGCTTCGTCCGGCTCGGTCAGGCAGTGCTCCAGCGCGTTGCGCAGGTTGGGCAGCTCCGCGTCCACCCGCACGGCGACCTCCCGCTGACGCGGCGAGAACCACTCCAGCTCGCACCAGGTCGCCAGGCCCACGTACCAGTCCCGGTGCCGCCTGCGCAGCCGCGCCGTGTCACCCGTCGCCTCCAGCCAGTCGGCGCCGTACGCCCGCACCGTGTCGAGCATCCGGTAGCGCACCCCGGCCGGAGTCTCCTCACGGGCCAGCACGGACTGGGCGAGCAGCGCCGAGAGCACGTCCAGCACGTCGTCGGCGGCCAGGCCCTCCCCGCTGCACACGTACTCGGCCGCCTCCAGGTCGAACGGTCCGGCGAACACCGACAGCCGCGCCCACAGCAGCCGCTCCTGCGGCGTGCACAGCTCGTGGCTCCAGCCGATCGCCGTGCGCAGCGTCCGGTGCCGGGGGAGCGCGGTACGGTCGCCGCCGGTCAGCAGGCGGAACCGGTCGTCCAGCCGGCGCAGCACCTGGCCGGGCGACAACGCGCCGAGGCGCCCCGCCGCCAGCTCGATGGCCAGCGGAATCCCGTCCAGACGCCGGCACAGCTCGCGTACCTCCCCGTCGCCCTCCGCCGGCGCGGCGTCGTGCCCGCACGGCAGGTGCCGCTGCCCGGCCCGCACCGTCAGCAGCTCCACCGCCTCCTCGGGCCGAAGCGGCGCCAGCGGTATCAGCCGCTCCCCGGCCACCCCCAGCGGTCTGCGGCCCACCGCCAGCACGCGGAGCGCCGGGGCGCGGCCCAGCAGTTCCGCCGTCAGCGCGGCGCAGGCGTCCACCAGGTGCTCGACCCCGTCCAGGACCAGCAGCAGCTCCCGCTCGGCGAGGTGGGCGATCAGCGTCTCGCGCGGCAGCCGGGTCGTGTGGTCGGTCAGCCCCAGCGCCTCCACCACGGCGTAGTCGACGAACTCCTCGTCGCGCACCGGCGCCAGATCCACCCGCCACACCCCGTCCCGGGGCGCGCACCGCGAGGCCGCCCTCGCCGCGAGGCGCGACTTCCCGACCCCGCCGGTCCCGGTCACGGTCACCAGCCGACCGGAGTCCAGCGCACCGGCCAGTTCGGCGAGTTCCGCCGCTCTGCCCACGAAGGCGTCGAGTTCCAGCGGCAGGTTGCCGTGCGGGATGCCCTCGCGTCGATGGTCTCGCATGGAACACAGAGCGTACTGAACCGTATTCACTGCGTACAATCGGTTCACGCGACTCCGCCGTACGCCCCCGGACGCGGGCGGTAATCCGGTACGGAGCTTCACGCCCGGCGCGATAGGCTCGGTGCACGACTTTTCCCGATGTTCAGGCACGACTTCCAGGGAGCGGGTGCACAGTGTCCGGTGGCGAGGTGGCCGGAATCCTGGTGGCCGTCTTCTGGGCGATCCTGGTCTCCTTCCTCGCCGTGGCACTGGCGAGACTGGCCCAGACGCTCAGGGCGACCACCAAGCTGGTGGCGGACGTCACCGACCAGGCCGTCCCCCTGCTGGCCGACGCCTCGTCGGCGGTGCGCTCCGCGCAGACCCAGATCGACCGGGTCGACGCGATCGCCTCGGACGTCCAGGAGGTCACGTCGAACGCCTCCGCGCTCTCCACCACCGTGGCCTCCACCTTCGGCGGGCCGCTGGTCAAGGTCGCCGCGTTCGGCTACGGCGTCCGCCGGGCACTCGGCGGTCGCAAGGAGGGCCCCGCGGGCCCGTCCAAGGAGCCGCGGCGCACCGTGATCGTCGGCCGTACGATCCCGGCCGCGCGGCGGACGAAGCGGAAGAAGGACTGATCCAGCGATGTTCCGCCGTACCTTCTGGTTCGGCTCCGGTGTCGCCGCCGGAGTCTGGGCCACCACCAAGGTCAACCGGAAGCTCAAGCAGCTGACCCCCGACAGCCTCGCCGCGACCGCGGCGAACAAGGCACTCGACGCGGGCACCCGGCTGAGGGACCGCGCGGTGGGCTTCGCACTCGACGTCCGGGAGAACATGGCCCAGCGGGAGGCCGAACTGGACGACGCGCTCGGGCTGAACGCCCCCGTCGACGGTGAACTCCCCGCGTCCCGGCGCCGCGCCGCCATCGAGAACCGCAGCATCGAGAACCGCAACAACCCCAAGTCCGTCCTCGACGTCAGGACGACGGACTCGTACAACCGGAATGAGGACCACTGATGGAGTCGGCCGAGATTCGTCGCCGCTGGTTGAGCTTCTTCGAGGAGCGCGGTCACACCGTCGTCCCTTCGGCGTCGCTCATCGCGGACGACCCGACTCTGCTCCTGGTCCCGGCCGGCATGGTGCCCTTCAAGCCCTACTTCCTCGGTGAGGTCAAGCCGCCCTTCGACCGCGCCACCAGCGTGCAGAAGTGCGTGCGCACCCCGGACATCGAAGAGGTCGGCAAGACCACGCGCCACGGCACGTTCTTCCAGATGTGCGGCAACTTCTCCTTCGGCGACTACTTCAAGGAAGGCGCCATCAAGTACGCCTGGGAGCTGCTCACCGGCGCCCAGGACAAGGGCGGTTACGGCCTCGACCCCGAGCGCCTGTGGATCACCGTCTACCAGGACGACGACGAGGCCGAGCGCATCTGGCACGACGTCGTCGGTGTCCCGTCCGAGCGCATCCAGCGTCTCGGCAAGAAGGACAACTACTGGTCCATGGGCGTCCCCGGCCCCTGCGGCCCCTGCTCCGAGATCAACTACGACCGCGGCCCCGACTTCGGCGTCGAGGGCGGCCCCGCCGTCAACGACGAGCGGTACGTGGAGATCTGGAACCTCGTCTTCATGCAGTACGAGCGGGGCGAGGGCATCGGCAAGGAGGACTTCGAGATCCTCGGGGACCTGCCGAGCCAGAACATCGACACGGGCCTCGGCCTGGAGCGGCTCGCCATGATTCTGCAGGGCGTGCAGAACATGTACGAGATCGACACCTCGATGGCCGTCATCAGGAAGGCCACCGACCTCACCGGCGTGGCCTACGGCGACGCCCACGCCTCGGACGTCTCCCTGCGCGTGGTCACCGACCACATGCGCACCTCGGTGATGCTCATCGGCGACGGTGTCACCCCCGGCAACGAGGGCCGCGGTTACGTGCTGCGCCGCATCATGCGCCGCGCCATCCGCAACATGCGCCTGCTCGGCGCCACCGGTCCGGTCGTGAAGGACCTGATCGACGTCGTGATCGAGATGATGGGGCAGCAGTACCCCGAACTGATCACCGACCGCGAGCGGATCGAGAAGGTCGCCCTCGCCGAGGAGAACGCCTTCCTGAAGACGCTGAAGGCCGGCACCAACATCCTCGACACCGCGGTCAGCGACACCAAGGCCGCCGGCGGCAGCGTCCTCGCCGGGGACAAGGCCTTCCTGCTCCACGACACCTGGGGCTTCCCGATCGACCTCACCCTGGAGATGGCCGCCGAACAGGGCCTCTCCGTGGACGAGGACGGGTTCCGCCGTCTGATGAAGGAGCAGCGCGAGCGCGCCAAGGCCGACGCCCAGGCCAAGAAGACCGGCCACGCCGGGGTCGGTGCCTACCGCGAGATCGCCGACCAGGCCGGTGCCACCGACTTCATCGGCTACACCGACACCGAGAGCGAGTCGACGATCGTCGGCATCCTCGTCGACGGTGCCTCCTCCCCGGCGGCCACCGAGGGCGACGAGGTGGAGATCGTCCTGGACCGCACCCCGTTCTACGCCGAGGGCGGCGGCCAGATCGGCGACACCGGCCGGATCAAGGTCGACACCGGCGCCGTCATCGAGGTCCGCGACTGCCAGAAGCCCGTCCCGGGCGTCTACGTCCACAAGGGCGTCGTCCAGGTCGGCGAGATCACCGTCGGCGCCAAGGCCCACGCCTCCATCGACGGCCGCCGCCGCACGGCCATCGCCCGGGCCCACTCGGCCACCCACCTCACCCACCAGGCCCTGCGCGACGCGCTCGGCCCGACGGCCGCCCAGGCCGGTTCCGAGAACCAGCCCGGCCGCTTCCGCTTCGACTTCGGTTCGCCCTCCGCCGTGCCCACGGCCGTGATGACCGACGTCGAGCAGAAGATCAACGAGGTGCTCGCCCGCGACCTCGACGTGCGGGCCGACGTCATGGGCATCGACGAGGCCAAGAAGCAGGGCGCCATCGCCGAGTTCGGCGAGAAGTACGGCGAGCGCGTGCGCGTCGTGACCATCGGCGACTTCTCCAAGGAGCTGTGCGGCGGCACCCACGTGCACAACACCGCCCAGCTCGGCCTGGTGAAGCTGCTCGGCGAGTCCTCCATCGGCTCCGGCGTGCGCCGCATCGAGGCCCTGGTCGGCGTGGACGCCTACAACTTCCTCGCCCGTGAGCACACCGTCGTCGCCCAGCTCCAGGAGCTGATCAAGGGGCGCCCGGAGGAGCTGCCGGAGAAGGTCTCCGCCATGCTCGGCAAGCTGAAGGACGCCGAGAAGGAGATCGAGAGGTTCCGCGCGGAGAAGGTCCTCCAGGCCGCCGCCGGTCTCGCCGAGTCCGCCAAGGACGTCCGCGGGATCGCCCTGGTCACCGGCCAGGTCCCGGACGGCACCACCGCCGACGACCTGCGCAAGCTGGTCCTCGACGTGCGCGGCCGCATCCAGGGCGGCCGGGCCGCGGTCGTGGCCCTCTTCACGACGGTCAACGGCAAGCCGCTGACGGTCATCGCCACCAACGAGGCCGCCCGTGAGCGCGGTCTCAAGGCCGGCGACCTGGTCCGCACCGCCGCCAAGACCCTCGGCGGCGGCGGTGGCGGCAAGCCGGACGTCGCCCAGGGCGGCGGCCAGAACCCGGCCGCCATCGGTGACGCCGTCGACGCCGTCGAGCGCCTCGTGGCGGACACCGCCAAGTGAGCGCCGACCAGCAGGGCACCCCGGCGCTGCGCCGGGGCCGCCGCCTCGCCATCGACGTGGGCGACGCCCGGATCGGGGTCGCCTCGTGCGACCCCGACGGGATCCTCGCCACGCCGGTGGAGACCGTCCCCGGCCGCGACGTCCCGGCGGCGCACCGCCGCCTCAGGCAGCTGGTCGAGGAGTACGAGGCGATCGAGGTCGTCGTCGGGCTCCCTCGCTCCCTCAAGGGGGGCGAGGGCCCGGCCGCGGTCAAGGTCAGAGGCTTCGCGCAGGAACTGGCCCGCGGCATCGCACCCGTCCCGGTGCGCCTCGTCGACGAGCGGATGACGACGGTGACGGCAGGTCAGGGGCTGCGTGCCTCGGGGGTGAAGTCCAAGAAGGGCCGGTCCGTCATCGACCAGGCCGCCGCTGTGATCATCCTCCAGCAGGCACTGGAATCCGAACGGGTGTCAGGCAGAGCGCCCGGCGAGGGCGTCGAAGTGGTCATCTGATCGCGATACGGTAACGTTCCGCGCGATGCGGAGGCATTCGAACAGCCACCGCACAGCAAGAGGCGGAACGGAAGCCGGCCCTCCCTGTCAGGCCGCGCACGCCCCGTCGCCTCGCGGCTCTAGGGGATCGATGACTGAGTATGGCCGGGGCCCAGGCTCCGAACCGTGGCATCCGGAGGACCCGTTGTACGGGGACGGCGGATGGGGCGGACAGCAGGCCCACACGGGTCAGCAGTCCCCCTACGGCGGCCAGCCACAGCAGTATCCGGAGCAGCAGCAGTCGCAGCAGCAGTACGGCGACTGGGGTGACGGCGGTCAGTCCGCCTATGGTCAGCAGCCGCAGTACGACCCGTACGGGCAGCAGCATCCCGAGCCGCAGTACGACCAGTACGGCCGGCCGCAGTACGAACAGCAGTACGCGTCCCAGCAGCACCAGCCGCAGCATCAGCAGCAGGGCTACGGCGAGGGCGGCTGGGACACCGGCGCGCATCCGCCCGCGCAGTACCCCGCCGACCCGTCGGACCCCTACGGTCCGCAGCCGGCCGCCTTCGGCGCGGAGCAGCCCGACTTCTACGGCACCCCGGAGGCGTACCCGCCCCCCGAGCCGCCCGGCCGTCGGCGCACCGATCCCGAGCCGCAACAGGACGACTGGGACCCGGGCCCCGACCAGGGGGAGCACGCCTTCTTCGCGGGCGGGGCCGCGGACGGGGAGGACGACGACGCGGGCGGTCGCGGGCGTGGTGACCGCCGGAGCGGACGGGGAGGCAAGCCCAAGAAGGGACGCAACGGAGTCGCGTGCCTCGTGGTCTGCCTGGTGCTCGGCGGTGGCGTGGCGGGAGTCGCCTATTTCGGCTACCAGTTCTACCAGGATCGTTTCGGCGCGGCTCCGGACTACGCGGGCGAGGGCAACGGCGAGCAGGTGACCGTCACCATCCCCAGGGGCGCCGGCGGCTCGACGATCGGTCAGGAGCTGAAGCGCGCGGGCGTGGTGAAGAGCGTCGACGCCTTCATCGCCGCCCAGCAGAGCAACCCCCGCGGCAAGAGCATCCAGGACGGCGCCTACACGCTGCAGAAGGAGATGTCGGCCGAGAGCGCGGTCGAACTCCTGCTCAGCCCCAAGAGCCGCAGCAACCTGATCATCGCCGAGGGCAAACGCAACGTCGACGTCTACAAGATGATCGACAAGCAGCTCGGCGTGGCCCAGGGCACCACGGCCAAGGTGGCCAAGACGGAGTGGAAGAGCCTCGGTCTGCCCGACTGGGCGCTCAACCACGAGAACGTCAAGGACCCGCTCGAAGGCTTCCTCTACCCGTCCAGCTACTCGGCGGCCAAGGGCCAGAAGCCCGCGGAGGTGCTGAAGCAGATGGTGGCGCGGGCCGAGGAGCAGTACGAGCGGATCGGCTTGGCGGAGAAGGCGGAGGGCCTCGGCCTGGACGGACCGTGGCAGCTGCTCACGGTCGCGAGCCTGGTGCAGGCGGAGGGAAAGACGCACGAGGACTTCCGGATGATGTCCGAAGTCGTCTACAACCGGCTCAAGCCCACCAACACCGAGACCAACCAGAAGCTCCAGTTCGACTCGTCCTTCAACTACCTGATGGGCCAGAGCAAGATCCACATCAGCGAGTCCGAGATCAACAGCAACATGGACCCGTACAACACCTACACCAACCGTGGCCTGCCGCCGGGACCCATCGGCAACCCCGGCGAAGAGGCCCTGCAAGCCGCGCTGAACCCCACGAAGGACGGCTGGATCTACTTCGTGGCCACCGACGGCGTGAGCAAGACCGAGTTCGCCAAGACCCACGACGAGTTCCTGAAGCTGAAGGAAAAGTTCGATGCCAGCTCGGGCAACTGAGCCCCGTCGGGCAGCTGTACTCGGCTCCCCGATCGCCCACTCCCTCTCCCCGGTCCTGCATCGCGCCGCCTACGCGGAGCTGGGCCTCGAAGGCTGGACGTACGACCGCTTCGAGGTCGACGAGGCGGCGCTGCCGGGCTTCTTCGAGGGGCTCGGCCCCGAGTGGGCGGGACTGTCGCTCACCATGCCGCTCAAGCGGGCGGTGATCCCGCTGCTCGACGGCATCAGTGACACGGCGGCCTCCGTGGACGCGGTGAACACCGTGGTCCTCACCGCGGACGGCCGCAGGACCGGCGACAACACCGACATCCCCGGCATGGTCGCCGCCCTGCGCGAGCACGGCATCGAGAAGACCGAGACCGCCGCGATCCTCGGTGCCGGCGCCACCGCCTCCTCCGCCCTGGCCGCGCTCGCCCGGATCTGCACCGGCGAGATCACCGTCTACGTGCGGAGCGAGGCCCGCGCCGCCGAGATGCGGGGCTGGGCCGAGCGGCTGGACGTCGGCGTGCGCATCGCCGACTGGGCGGACGCCGAGGAGGCGCTGCGCGCCCCGCTGGTCGTCTCGACCACCCCGGCCGGTACCACCGACGCGCTCGCCGCCGCCGTACCCGAGATGCCCGCGACCCTCTTCGACGTGCTCTACGACCCGTGGCCGACCCCGCTCGCCGCCCGCTGGTCGGCACACGGCGGCGCCGTCGTCAGCGGCCTCGACCTGCTGCTGCACCAGGCGGTGCTCCAGGTGGAGCAGATGACCGGCAGCCCGTCGGTGCCGCTCGCGGCGATGCGGTCCGCCGGGGAGCGCGCCCTCGCCGGCGGCTGACCGCGAAGCACGTCCGCGCCCGCCGGAGGCGGTCCGCGGCGCCCCCCGCGCCCTGTCCGGCCAGCGGACCGATTCCGGCCCGTACCTCCGGACGTGGGAGGATCGTCGGTGGCGGGCCGGGGCCGCGCACCCGGTCGGGCCGTTGCCGCACGCGGAGCAGACGCGTGCGCAGGGCATACCGGGGCGCGAGCACTGAGGAGCATCGTTGAGCAGGTTGCGCTGGCTGACCGCGGGGGAGTCCCACGGTCCCGCACTCGTCGCGACGCTGGAGGGACTGCCCGCCGGCGTGCCGATCACCACGGACATGGTGGCGGACCATCTGGCGAGGCGGCGGCTCGGCTATGGACGCGGTGCGCGGATGAAGTTCGAGCGGGACGAGGTCACCTTCCTCGGCGGCGTCCGGCACGGCCTCACCCTCGGATCCCCGGTCGCGGTCATGGTGGGCAACACCGAGTGGCCGAAGTGGGAGCAGGTCATGGCCGCCGACCCGGTGGACCCCGAGGTGCTGGCCGGCCTCGCCCGCAACGCCCCGCTGACCCGCCCCCGCCCCGGCCACGCCGATCTCGCGGGCATGCAGAAGTACGGCTTCGACGAGGCCCGGCCGATCCTGGAACGCGCCTCCGCGCGGGAGACGGCCGCCCGGGTGGCCCTCGGCGCCGTGGCGCGGTCGTACCTGAAGGAGACCGCGGGCATCGAGATCGTCAGCCACGTGGTGGAACTGGCGGCGGCCAAGGCCCCGTACGGCGTGTACCCGACCCCGGCCGACGTGGAGAAGCTGGACGCCGACCCGGTGCGCTGCCTCGACGCGGACGCCTCGAAGGCGATGGTCGCGGAGATCGACCAGGCCCACAAGGACGGCGACACCCTCGGTGGCGTGGTCGAGGTCCTGGCGTACGACGTCCCGGTCGGGCTCGGCTCGCACGTGCACTGGGACCGCCGGCTGGACGCCCGGCTGGCCGCCGCCCTCATGGGCATCCAGGCCATCAAGGGCGTCGAGGTCGGCGACGGCTTCGGCCTGGCCCGGGTGCCGGGCTCGAAGGCGCACGACGAGATCCTGACCGGCCCCGACGGCATCAAGCGCGCGACCGGCCGCTCCGGCGGCACCGAGGGCGGTCTGACCACCGGTGAGCTGCTGCGCGTCAAGGCGGCGATGAAGCCGATCGCGACGGTGCCGCGCGCCCTGCAGACCGTGGACGTCGCCACCGGCGAGGCCGCGCAGGCCCACCACCAGCGCTCCGACGTGTGTGCGGTGCCCGCCGCCGGCATCGTCGCCGAGGCGATGGTCGCCCTGGTCCTGGCGGACGCGGTGGCCGAGAAGTTCGGCGGCGACAGCGTGCCGGAGACGCGCCGCAACGTGCGCTCCTACCTCGACAACCTGGCGATCCGATGAGCACACCGCTGATCGTGCTGGTCGGACCGATGGGCGTCGGCAAGTCCACGGTCGGGCAGCTGCTGGCCGAGCGCCTCGGCACCGGCTACCGGGACACGGACGAGGACATCGTCTCCACGCAGGGGCGGTCCATCGCCGAGATCTTCGTGGACGAGGGCGAGGACGCCTTCCGCTCCCTGGAGAAGGAGGCCGTGCGGACCGCGCTCGCCGAACACGACGGGGTCCTCGCCCTCGGCGGCGGCGCCGTCCTGGACGCGGACACCCGGGCCCTGCTCGCCGGCCGGCGGGTCGTCTACCTCTCCATGGACGTCGAGGAGGCCGTCAGGCGCACCGGCCTGAACGCCGCCCGCCCCCTGCTCGCGGTCAACCCGCGCAAGCAGTGGCGCGAGCTGATGGAGGCCCGCCGTCACCTGTACGAGGAGCTCGCCACGGTCGTCGTGGCCACGGACGGCCGTACACCCGAAGAAGTCACCCGAGCCGCCCTGGACGCACTGGAGTTGAAGGAAGCATGAGCGAGGCAGTCACCCGGATCCAGGTCGGCGGCACCGAGGGCTCCGACCCCTACGAGGTCCTGGTGGGACGGCAGCTCCTGGGCGAGCTCGGCGGCCTGATCGGTACCAGGGCCAAGCGGGTCGCGGTGATCCACCCCGAGGCCCTCGCCGAGACCGGCGACGCGCTGCGCGCCGACCTCGCCGAGCAGGGCTACGAGGCCGTCGCCATCCAGGTGCCCAACGCCGAGGAGGCGAAGACCGCCGAGGTCGCCGCCTACTGCTGGAAGGCGCTCGGCCAGTCCGGTTTCACCCGCACCGACGTCGTCGTCGGGGTCGGCGGCGGTGCCAGCACCGACCTGGCGGGCTTCGTGGCCGCGACCTGGCTGCGCGGCGTGCGCTGGATCGCCGTACCGACCACCGTGCTGGCCATGGTGGACGCGGCCGTCGGCGGCAAGACCGGCATCAACACCGCCGAGGGCAAGAACCTCGTCGGCTCCTTCCACCCGCCCGCCGGCGTCCTGTGCGACCTGGCCGCGCTGGATTCCCTCCCGGTCAACGACTACGTCTCCGGTCTCGCCGAGGTCATCAAGGCCGGCTTCATCGCCGACCCGGTGATCCTCGACCTGATCGAGTCCGACCCGCAGGCCGCCCGCACCCCCGCCGGACCGCACACGGCCGAGCTGATCGTGCGCTCGATCAAGGTGAAGGCGGAGGTGGTCTCCTCCGACCTCAAGGAGGCCGGCCGCCGCGAGATCCTCAACTACGGACACACCCTCGGCCACGCCATCGAGAAGAACGAGCGCTACAAGTGGCGCCACGGCGCCGCCGTCTCCGTCGGCATGCACTTCGCCGCGGAGCTGGGCCGCCTCGCGGGCCGGCTGGACGACGCCACCGCCGACCGCCACCGCACCATCCTGGAAGCGGTCGGGCTGCCGCTGCACTACCGCTACGACCAGTGGCCCAAGCTCGTCGAGAACATGAAGATCGACAAGAAGTCCCGCGGGGACCTGCTGCGCTTCATCGTCCTGGACGGCCTGGGCAGGCCCACCGTGCTGGAGGGACCCGACCCGGCCGTCCTCCTCGCCGCCTACGGCGAGGTGGGCGAGTAGTACCCCGGCGCACCTTCCGTCCGATCCGCCTCGCGCGACGGGCACTTCGCACCGCCCCCGGCCGTTCACCGAATGACGGCCGGGGGCGGTACCGTTCGGTCGGTCGTCCTCCCACGCCTTTAGGCTGTGGGGGAAAGCGGGGGGACCCCTCCTGCTGTCAGCGCCCATCGCCTGTACGAGACGGAGTGGCACCGGATGCAGCACGCAGTGGGTTCTCCGCTGCCGCCGCCCCATCAGCCGGGGCACGGACCGGCCGTCGGCTGGTCCCCGGCCGCGCACCACCCGGGCCCGCAGCAGGGCCCCGCCCCCGTGCCGCCGCCCGCGGCGCCGGGCTACCCGATGCAGGCCCCGCCCCCCGTGGCCCCCCAGCAGGCCCCGACCCCGGTGGCGCCCCAGGCCGCGGCCCCGGGACCGCACCAGGCGGCGCCCGTCCCGCCCCCTCCGGACACCACCGGTCACGTACCGCTGCCGCCCGGCGGGCCCTTCGCCGTGCCCCCGGCCACGGCCGCCGCCCCCGACCCGACGACGACCACCCTCGCGGTGCTCCTCATCGGCCCCGCGGGCGCCGGCAAGACCAGCGTCGCCAAGTACTGGGCCGACCACCGCCGGGTCCCCACCGCGCACATCAGCCTCGACGACGTCCGCGAGTGGGTCCGCTCCGGCTTCGCCGACCCCCAGACCGGGTGGAACGAGAACTCCGAGGCCCAGTACCGCCTCGCCCGCCGCACCTGCGGCTTCTCCGCGCGCAACTTCCTCGCCAACGGCATCTCCTGCATCCTCGACGACGCCGTCTTCCCGGACCGCCCGGTCGTCGGGCTCGGCGGCTGGAAGCGGCACGTGGGCCCCGGCCTGCTCCCGGTCGTCCTCCTGCCGGGCCTGGACGTCGTCCTGGAGCGCAACGCCGAACGCAGCGGCAACCGCCGCCTCACCGACGAGGAGGTGGCCCGCATCCACGGTCGGATGGCCGGCTGGTACGGATCGGGGCTGCCGATCATCGACAACTCGCAGCTCGGCGTACCGGAGACGGCCCGGGTCCTGGACGAGGTCCTCGCCCGTTCCATAGCGAGCCCTCCGAACTGGTAGAGAGCGGCACCGGGGACGACCGAAGGGGCGCGGGGGACTGCGCGACCGACCCCCACCGGCGGCCCGACGGCGCACGAACTCCCGCCGCTCCCGCGACCGACCACCCGCGCTTCCCCACTCGGCCTCTCCCGAGCGGCGCCCGGCGGGCGAAGCTCTTACGCTCGGCTCATGTCAGAGGTGTACGCGGCCCGCCGGACGCGCCTACGAGAACGCTGCAACGCGGGCGGCAGCGCGGCGGCGCTCGTCTCCCGGCCCGCCAACGTGCGCTATCTCGCGGGCGCCGCCCCGCGCGGCGCCGTGCTGCTGCTGGGCAAGACCGAGGACCTGCTGGTCTGCTCCGGCCCGCTCGACGACCGGCCCACCGAGGGCCGGCCCGACGACTCCCTCCCGGTGCGCGCGCTGCCCGGACCCGGCGGCGACCCGGCCGTGTCGGCCGCCGGCCTCGCCGCGGCCCAGGGGGCGGAGTCCCTTGCCACCGAGGACCACCACCTCACCGTCGTCCGGCACCGCGCCATGGGCTCGGTAGCCCCCCGGCTGCGCCTGACCGACCTCGGCCAGGCGGTCGAGCAGCTCAGGGTCGTCAAGGACGAGGAGGAGATCTCCTGCCTGCGCATCGGCGCCGAGATCGCCGACCAGGCCCTCGGAGAACTCCTGGAGTCCATCCTGGTCGGCCGTACCGAGCGGCACCTCGCCCTGGAACTGGAGCGGCGGCTCGTCGACCACGGTGCCGACGGCCCCGCGTTCCCCACCTCCGTCGGCACCGGCCCGAACTCCGGGCGCCGCGGCCACCGGCCCACCGACCGGCGGGTGGAGGAGGGGGACTTCCTCTCCGTCTGCCTGGGCGCGACCTACCGCGGGTACCGCTGCGAGATCGGGCGTACGTTCGTCATCGGCACCTCTCCGGCCGACTGGCAGATCGAGCTGTACGACCTGGTCTTCTCCGCCCAGCGGGCCGGCCGGGAGGCCCTCGCACCGGGCGCCGCCTGCCGTGACGTGGACCGCGCGGCCCGCCAGGCACTCGACTCGGCCGGGTACGCGGAGAACCTTCCGAACCTCACCGGTCACGGCGTCGGACTCGAAATCGACGAGGACCCGCAGTTGGCCCCCGCGGCCATGGGTAAACTGGACGCTTGTGTGCCGGTCACCGTCGAACCGGGGGTCCACCTCCCGGGCCGGGGCGGGGTCCGGATCGATGACACGCTCGTCGTGCGCCCCGAGGCGGACGGCGGACCCGAGCTACTCACCATCACGACCAAGGAGCTGCTCGCGCTCTAGCCTTCACGCTGTGCGCAGGCCGGCACCGGGGTCGTCCACGTCAGTCCAGTCCAGGAGATTCCGCAACCGTGGCTTCCACGAACGACCTCAAGAACGGCATGGTGCTCAAGCTCGAAGGCGGCCAGCTCTGGTCCGTCGTCGAGTTCCAGCACGTCAAGCCCGGCAAGGGCCCGGCCTTCGTGCGCACCAAGCTCAAGAACGTGCTTTCCGGCAAGGTCGTCGACAAGACCTTCAACGCCGGCGTCAAGGTCGAGACGGCCACTGTCGACAAGCGTGACATGCAGTTCTCCTACATGGACGGCGAGTACTTCGTCTTCATGGACATGGAGACCTACGACCAGCTGCACGTCGACCGCAAGGCCGTCGGCGACGCCGCCAACTTCCTGATCGAGGGCTTCACCGCCACCGTCGCGCAGCACGAGGGCGAGGTGCTCTTCGTCGAGCTGCCGGCCGCCGTCGAGCTGGTCATCCAGGAGACCGAGCCGGGTGTGCAGGGCGACCGCTCCACCGGCGGCACCAAGCCCGCCACCCTGGAGACCGGTCACCAGATCAACGTCCCGCTCTTCATCACCACCGGTGAGAAGATCAAGGTCGACACCCGCACGAGCGACTACCTCGGCCGGGTGAACAGCTAACCGTGGCTGCCCGCAACACGGCCCGCAAGCGCGCCTTCCAGATCCTCTTCGAGGGCGATCAGCGCGGCGCCGACGTCCTGACGGTGCTCGCCGACTGGGTCCGGCACTCCCGGTCCGACACCCGGCAGCCGCCGGTGAGCGAGTACACGATGGAGCTGGTCGAGGGCTACGCCGAGCGCGCCGAGCGCATCGACGAGCTCATCGCCCAGTACTCGGTCGGCTGGACGCTGGACCGCATGCCGGTCGTCGACCGCAACATCCTGCGTCTGGGCGCGTACGAGCTGATCTGGATGGACGCGACCCCGGACGCCGTCGTCCTGGACGAGATGGTGCAGCTGGCGAAGGAGTTCTCCACGGACGAGTCGCCCGCGTTCGTCAACGGCCTGCTCGGCCGGCTGAAGGACCTCAAGCCCTCGCTGCGTCGCGACGACGAGAGCTGAGCGGCACCCCCGGGGGAGACACCCACCCTGCCGGAGGGCCCACGGCCGTGTGCTGTGGGCCCTGCGGCGTTTTCAGGCCGCCGCGCGCCGCACAGGGCTCATGACAAAGCCGCCGGGGGGGGGGGGGGGGGGGGGTGGTGGTAGGGCCCACCGGAAGAGTCTTCCAGTCTGGGCGGGGTGCGGAGAGGGACGTCCGCGGTAAATACCGTCGCCGTGCTAGCCATGTCGG
>NZ_JBWKKZ010000008.1:322025-427431 GCF_056430705.1 Streptomyces sp. NPDC045956
GGGGTTGGGGCCTTTTCTTTTCTCGACTCGCCAAACAAAGGGCGCGCGGCCCATAACACGCTCTGGGTGTTCTTTCCTCCCTCCCCCCCCCCCCCCCCCCCCCGCCACGTTTCTGCTGGGCCGGCCGCGGCCTAGAGCTCCTCGTGCGACGCCACCGCGCGGCGCGCGTCCGCGTCCAGGACGCCCCAGCTGATCAGCTGCTCGGTGAGAACCGAGGGGGACTGGTCGTAGATGACGGCGAGCGTGCGCAGGTCGTCCTGGCGGATCGACAGCACCTTGCCGTTGTAGTCACCGCGCTGCGACTGGATCGTGGCCGCGTACCGCTGGAGCGGGCCCGCCTTCTCGGCCGGCACCGTGGCCAGCCGCTCCAGGTCCAGGACCAGCTTCGGCGGCGGCTCGGCGGCGCCGCCGGGGGTGGTGCCCGGGAGCAGCTCCTGCACGGGAACGCCGTAGAAATCCGCCAGCTCGGCGAGGCGCTGCACGGTCACGGCACGGTCGCCGCGCTCGTACGAACCGACCACGACGGCCTTCCAGCGGCCCTGTGACTTCTCCTCGACACCGTGGAGGGAAAGGCCCTGCTGGGTGCGGATGGCCCGGAGCTTGGCCCCGAGCTGTTTGGCGTATTCGCTGGACATATGGCTCCCCGGACAAGGTGTCGACGCGGACTGCTGGTGCGTGCCGCGCGGCTGGTAACTCACTGTGAGGTTACGCAGCGTTACTCTCCTGCGTCAAGCCGAATGGTCCGCACCGACTCTTCCGTGGTATCCGCTCTCCATTGCTCCAAGCGGGTGACGTGAGGGTGGCAGAAGGGTGACGGGGGAGTGTCCGGGGGGTCACCGGGGCCGCTCTGTGAGCCTGATACCGTGGGTGACGCACATCCCGACGTCCTTTAAGGTCCGTCCCGTGAGGCGGAGAAGGAGGTCCGTTTCGTATGGACAAGCACAGCAGGCAGGGCGAGCGCGACGAGCCGGGCACGCGGACCGACGCCCAGGCGGACGCCAGGCCCGTTCTCGAAGGCCCCGACATCGCACGGGTCCTGACCCGTATCGCCCACGAGATCGTCGAACGCGCCAAGGGCGCCGACGACGTGGTGCTCCTCGGCATCCCGACCCGCGGCGTCTTCCTCGCCCGGCGGCTCGCCGACAAGCTGGAGCAGATCACCGAGCGGAAGATGCCGGTCGGCTCGCTCGACATCACCATGTACCGCGACGACCTGCGCATGCACCCGCCGCGCGCCCTGGCCCGCACCGAGATCCCCGGTGACGGCATCGACGGCCGCCTGGTCGTCCTCGTCGACGACGTGCTCTTCTCCGGCCGCACCATCCGGGCCGCCCTCGACGCGCTGGGCGACATCGGCCGCCCGCGCGCGGTGCAGCTCGCCGTCCTCGTCGACCGCGGCCACCGCGAACTGCCCATCCGCGCCGACTACGTCGGCAAGAACCTCCCGACGTCGCTGCGGGAGACGGTCAAGGTCCAGCTCGCCGAGGAGGACGGTCGCGACACCGTGCTGCTCGGTGCCAAGCCGGCCGCCCCGGGCGCCCACCCCTAGCACCCCGCGTACGCGCGCCCTCGGGCCGTACGCCCGCTCGGTGTGCCCACGCGCACGCCCGGCCGCCCGAATTATCCCGCTCTTCCGCAAGAATCGCCCTACGGAGCCTGACAGATGCAGCGTCATCTCATCTCGGCCGCCGACCTCACCCGCGACGACGCCGTCCTGATCCTCGACACCGCCGAGGAGATGGCCCGGGTCGCGGACCGGCCGATCAAGAAACTGCCGACCCTGCGCGGCCGTACCGTCGTCAACCTCTTCTTCGAGGACTCGACCCGGACCCGGATCTCCTTCGAGGCGGCCGAGAAGCGCCTGTCCGCGGACGTCATCAACTTCACCGCCAAGGGATCGAGCGTCTCCAAGGGCGAGTCGCTCAAGGACACCGCGCAGACCCTGGAGGCGATGGGCGTCGACGCCGTCGTCATCCGGCACGGCGCCTCGGGCGCCCCCTACCGCCTGGCCACCTCGGGCTGGATCGACGCCCACGTCATCAACGCCGGTGACGGCACCCACCAGCACCCCACGCAGGCCCTGCTGGACGCCTTCACCATGCGCCGCCGGCTGGTCGGCCGCGACGCCGGCCTCGGCAGGGACCTCGACGGCCGCCGCGTCACCCTGGTCGGCGACATCCTGCACAGCCGCGTCGCCCGCTCCAACGTCGACCTGCTGCACACCCTCGGCGCCGAGGTCACCCTCGTCGCCCCGCCCACCCTGCTGCCCGTCGGCGTCGAGACCTGGCCCTGCGAGGTCTCCTACGACCTCGACTCCACGCTGACCAAGTCCGACGCGGTGATGCTGCTGCGCGTGCAGCGCGAGCGCATGAACGCCGCGTTCTTCCCCACCGAACGCGAGTACTCCCGCCGCTACGGCCTAGACGGCGAGCGCATGGCGAAGATGCCCGACCACGCCATCGTCATGCACCCCGGCCCGATGGTGCGGGGCATGGAGATCACCGCCGAGGTCGCCGACTCCGACCGCTGCACCGTCGTCGAGCAGGTCACCAACGGCGTCTCCGTCCGGATGGCCGTCCTGTACCTGCTGCTCGGCGGCGCCGAGCCCGCCGTCGCCCACCCGTCGCCCGCCACCACCCTTTCAACGGGGCGCTCCGCGCCCGCCTCCGAACTCCGCACCACCGAGGAGAAGTAAGACGATGAGCAAGACCCTGATCCGCGGTGCGAAGGTGCTCGGCGGCGAGCCGCAGGACGTGCTGATCGACGGCGGCACCGTCGCCGAGGTCGGCACCGGCCTCTCCGCCGAGGGCGCCGAGGTCGTAGAGGCCGCCGGCAAGGTGCTGCTGCCGGGCCTGGTCGACCTCCACACCCACCTGCGCGAGCCCGGCCGCGAGGACTCCGAGACGGTCCTGACCGGCACCCGCGCGGCGGCGAGCGGCGGCTACACCAACGTCTTCGCCATGGCCAACACCTTCCCGGTCGCCGACACGGCCGGCGTCGTCGAGCAGGTCTGGCGGCTCGGCCAGGAGTCCGGCTACTGCGACGTGCAGCCCATCGGCGCCGTCACCGTCGGCCTGGAGGGCAGCAAGCTCGCCGAGCTGGGCGCCATGCACGAGTCCGCGGCCGGCGTCACCGTCTTCTCCGACGACGGCAAGTGCGTCCACGACGCGGTGATCATGCGCCGTGCCCTGGAGTACGTGAAGGCCTTCGGCGGCGTCGTCGCCCAGCACGCCCAGGAGCCCCGGCTCACCGAGGGCGCCCAGATGAACGAGGGCGTCGTCTCCGCGGAGCTGGGACTCGGCGGCTGGCCCGCGGTCGCCGAGGAGTCGATCATCGCGCGGGACGTGCTGCTCGCCGAGCACGTCGGCTCCCGCGTCCACATCTGCCACCTCTCGACGGCCGGCAGCGTCGAGATCGTCCGCTGGGCCAAGTCCCGCGGCATCGACGTCACCGCCGAGGTCACCCCGCACCACCTGCTCCTCACCGACGAGCTGGTCCGGTCGTACAACCCGGTCTACAAGGTCAACCCGCCGCTGCGAACCGAGCGGGACGTGCTCGCCCTGCGCGAGGCGCTCGCCGACGGCACCATCGACATCGTCGCCACCGACCACGCCCCGCACCCGCACGAGGACAAGGACTGCGAGTGGGCCGCCGCCGCCATGGGCATGGTGGGCCTGGAGACCGCGCTGTCGGTGGTCCAGGAGACCATGGTGGACACGGGCCTGCTGGACTGGGCCGGCGTCGCCGACCGGATGTCCTTCAAGCCCGCGCAGATCGGACAGGCCACCGGGCACGGCCGTCCCGTCTCGGCTGGTGAGCCCGCCAACCTCACCCTCGTCGACACGGCATACCGTGGCCAGGTGGACCCCGCGGGCTTCGCCTCGCGCAGCCGCAACACCCCCTACCAGGGGCGTGAGCTGCCGGGCCGTGTGACACACACGTGGCTGCGGGGCAAGGCCACGCTCGTCGACGGGAAGCTCACGTGACACCTGTAATCCTGCTGGCCGCCGAGAAGGAATCGGCGGAAGTGACCGACTGGGCAGCCCGTATCGGCTGGGTCGTCGGCCTCGGCCTGTTCGTCGCGCTCGTCTACTGGCTGATGCGCGAGGGCTGGAAGTGGCGCAGCACCCTCCAGTCGGACCTGCCGGAGCTGCTCGACGCGCCGGACGCCCCCGGCCCGGCGAGACTGGGCATGAGCGGCCGCTACCACGGCTCCACCACCGCCGGTCAGTGGCTGGACCGCATCGTGGCGCACGGCCTGGGCACCCGCAGCCGGGTCGAGCTCACCCTGACGGACGCGGGACTGGACGTGGTACGTCCCGGCGCGACCGACTTCTTCGTCCCCGTCACCGCGCTGCGCGAGGCCCGGCTCGACAAGGGCATCGCCGGCAAGGTGCTCACCGAGGGCGGCCTGCTGGTCGTCACCTGGGAACACGGCGACAAGCTGATCGACTCCGGCTTCCGCTCCGACCACGCGGCCGAGCACAACGAGTGGGTCGAGACCCTGAACGACATGATCAACAAGACGGAAACGGAAGGCGCACGATGACGACCTCCACCAGGGGAGTGACCAGGACTCCCGCCGTACTCGTCCTGGAGGACGGCCGGATCTTCCGCGGCCGTGCCTACGGGGCCGTGGGGGCCACGTTCGGCGAAGCCGTGTTCTCCACCGGCATGACCGGCTACCAGGAGACCCTCACCGACCCGTCGTACCACCGCCAGGTCGTCGTGATGACCGCCCCGCACGTGGGCAACACCGGCGTCAACGACGAGGACATGGAGTCCAAGAAGATCTGGGTCTCCGGCTACGTCGTGCGCGACCCCGCGCGCGTGCCCTCCAGCTGGCGCTCCACGCGCACCCTGGACGAGGAACTGGCCGCCCAGGGCGTCGTCGGCATCTCCGGCATCGACACCCGCGCCCTCACCCGCCACCTGCGCGAGCGCGGCGCCATGCGCGTCGGCATCTTCAGCGGCGAGGCGATCCAGGACGACGCCGCGCTGCTGGCCCGCGTCCAGGAAGCCCCCGAGATGACCGGCGCCGACCTCTCCGCGGAGGTCGCCACCACCGAGGCGTACGTCGTCCCGGCGATCGGCGAGAAGAAGTTCACCGTCGCCGCGATCGACCTCGGCATCAAGGGCATGACCCCGCACCGCATGGCCGAGCGCGGCATCGAGGTGCACGTCCTGCCCGCCACGGCCACCGTCGAGGACGTCTACGCCGTCAACCCTGACGGCGTGTTCTTCTCCAACGGTCCCGGCGACCCCGCCACCGCCGAC
This sequence comes from Streptomyces sp. NPDC045956, assembly GCF_056430705.1. Classification (NCBI taxonomy): domain Bacteria; kingdom Bacillati; phylum Actinomycetota; class Actinomycetes; order Kitasatosporales; family Streptomycetaceae; genus Streptomyces; species Streptomyces sp. NPDC045956. The sequence continues at coordinate 327,303 of NZ_JBWKKZ010000008.1, forward strand.
CACCCGGTCTCCGTGATGCGGGGCGTCCTGGAGCGCGGCACCCCGCTCTTCGGCATCTGCTTCGGCAACCAGATCCTGGGCCGCGCCCTCGGCTTCGGCACCTTCAAGCTGAAGTACGGCCACCGCGGCATCAACCAGCCGGTGCAGGACCGGACGACCGGCAAGGTCGAGGTCACCGCGCACAACCACGGCTTCGCCGTCGACGCCCCGCTCGACAAGGTCTCCGAGACCCCCTACGGGCGCGCCGAGGTCTCCCACGTGTGCCTCAACGACAACGTGGTGGAAGGCCTCCAGCTCCTGGACCGGCCGGCCTTCAGCGTCCAGTACCACCCCGAGGCGGCGGCCGGCCCGCACGACGCCGCCTACCTGTTCGACCGCTTCACGTCTTTGATGAGCACCGCTTCGATGGAGGGCCAGCGTGCCTAAGCGCTCCGATATCCAGTCCGTCCTGGTCATCGGCTCCGGCCCGATCGTCATCGGCCAGGCCGCCGAGTTCGACTACTCCGGCACCCAGGCCTGCCGCGTGCTCAAGGCCGAGGGCCTGCGCGTCATCCTGGTGAACTCCAACCCGGCGACGATCATGACCGACCCGGAGATCGCCGACGCCACCTACGTCGAGCCGATCACCCCCGAGTTCGTCGAGAAGATCATCGCAAAGGAGCGCCCCGACGCGCTGCTGCCCACCCTGGGCGGCCAGACGGCGCTCAACACCGCCATCTCGCTGCACGGCAACGGCGTCCTGGAGAAGTACGGCGTCGAACTGATCGGCGCCAACGTCGAGGCCATCAACAAGGGCGAGGACCGCGACCTGTTCAAGGAGGTCGTCGAGGAGGTCCGCAAGAAGATCGGCCACGGCGAGTCGGCCCGCTCCTACATCTGCCACTCCATGGACGACGTCCTCAAGGGCGTCGAGGAGCTCGGCGGCTACCCGGTCGTCGTCCGCCCCTCCTTCACGATGGGCGGCGCCGGCTCCGGCTTCGCCCACGACGAGGAGGAGCTGCGCCGCATCGCCGGGCAGGGCCTCACCCTCTCGCCGACCACCGAGGTGCTCCTGGAGGAGTCCATCCTCGGCTGGAAGGAGTACGAGCTGGAGCTGATGCGCGACAAGAACGACAACGTCGTGGTCGTCTGCTCCATCGAGAACTTCGACCCCATGGGCGTCCACACCGGCGACTCGATCACCGTCGCCCCCGCGATGACGCTGACCGACCGCGAGTACCAGGTGCTGCGCGACGTCGGCATCGCGATCATCCGCGAGGTCGGCGTCGACACGGGCGGCTGCAACATCCAGTTCGCCGTCGACCCGGTGGACGGCCGCGTCATCGTCATCGAGATGAACCCGCGCGTGTCGCGTTCCTCGGCGCTCGCCTCCAAGGCGACCGGCTTCCCGATCGCGAAGATCGCGGCCAAGCTCGCCGTGGGCTACACGCTGGACGAGATCCCCAACGACATCACGGAGGAGACCCCGGCCTCCTTCGAGCCCACCCTCGACTACGTGGTGGTCAAGGCTCCGCGCTTCGCCTTCGAGAAGTTCCCCTCGGCGGACTCCACGCTGACGACCACCATGAAGTCGGTCGGCGAGGCCATGGCCATCGGCCGCAACTTCACCGAGGCCTTCCAGAAGGCGCTGCGCTCGCTGGAGAAGAAGGGCAGCCAGTTCACCTTCGTCGGCGAGCCCGGCGACAAGACCGCGCTCCTCGAAGAGGCCTTCCGGCCCACCGACGGCCGGATCAACGCCGTCATGCAGGCCATCCGCGCCGGCGCCACGCCCGAGGAGGTCTTCGCGTACACGAAGATCGACCCCTGGTTCGTCGACCAGCTCTTCCTGATCAAGGAGATCGCCGACGAGCTGGCAGAGTCGCCCGAGCTGACCACCGACCTGCTCGCCGAGGCCAAGCGGCACGGCTTCTCCGACCAGCAGATCGGCGAGATCCGCGGCCTGCGCGAGGACGTCGTCCGCGAGGTCCGGCACGCGCTCGGCATCCGCCCGGTCTACAAGACGGTCGACACCTGCGCCGCCGAGTTCGCCGCGCGGACGCCGTACTTCTACTCCTCCTACGACGAGGAGAACGAGGTCGCGCGCCGCGAGAAGCCGGCCGTGATCATCCTGGGCTCCGGCCCGAACCGCATCGGCCAGGGCATCGAGTTCGACTACTCCTGCGTCCACGCCTCCTTCGCGCTCAGCGACGCCGGCTACGAGACCGTGATGGTCAACTGCAACCCGGAGACCGTCTCCACCGACTACGACACCTCCGACCGGCTGTACTTCGAGCCGCTCACCCTGGAGGACGTCCTGGAGATCGTCCACGCGGAGCAGCAGGCCGGTCCGGTCGCGGGCGTCATCGTCCAGCTCGGCGGCCAGACCCCGCTGGGCCTGTCCCAGGCGCTCAAGGACAACGGCGTGCCGGTCGTCGGCACCTCGCCCGAGGCCATCCACGCCGCCGAGGACCGCGGCGCCTTCGGCCGGGTCCTGAAGGAGGCGGGCCTGCCCGCCCCCAAGCACGGCACCGCCACCACCTTCACCGAGGCCAAGGCCATCGCCGACGAGATCGGCTACCCGGTCCTCGTGCGGCCCTCCTACGTCCTCGGCGGACGCGGCATGGAGATCGTCTACGACGAGACCCGCCTGGAGTCGTACATCGCAGAGTCGACCGAGATCAGCCCGTCCCGCCCGGTCCTGGTCGACCGGTTCCTGGACGACGCCATCGAGATCGACGTCGACGCCCTGTACGACGGCGAGGAGCTGTACCTCGGCGGCGTCATGGAGCACATCGAGGAGGCCGGCATCCACTCCGGCGACTCGGCGTGCGCCCTGCCCCCCATCACGCTGGGCGGCTTCGACATCAAGCGGCTGCGCGCCTCCACCGAGGGCATCGCCAAGGGCGTCGGCGTGCGCGGCCTGATCAACATCCAGTTCGCGCTGGCCGGCGACATCCTCTACGTCCTGGAGGCCAACCCGCGCGCCTCGCGCACCGTCCCCTTCACCTCGAAGGCGACCGCGGTGCCGCTGGCCAAGGCCGCCGCCCGCATCTCGCTCGGCGCCACCATCGCCGAGCTGCGCGCCGAGGGACTGCTCCCGGCAAGCGGCGACGGCGGCGAGCTGCCGCTGGACGCGCCGATCTCCGTCAAGGAGGCCGTGATGCCGTGGTCCCGCTTCCGGGACATCCACGGCCGCGGCGTCGACACGGTGCTCGGCCCGGAGATGCGCTCCACCGGAGAGGTCATGGGCATCGACTCCGTCTTCGGCACGGCCTACGCCAAGTCGCAGGCGGGCGCGTACGGCCCGCTGCCGACCAAGGGGCGTGCCTTCATCTCGGTCGCCAACCGCGACAAGCGCTCGATGATCTTCCCGGCGCGTGAGCTGGTCGCCCACGGCTTCGAGCTGATGGCCACCTCCGGCACCGCCGAGGTCCTGCGGCGCAACGGCATCAACGCCACCGTCGTGCGCAAGCAGTCCGAGGGCACCGGCCCGAACGGCGAGAAGACCATCGTCCAGCTGATCCACGACGGCCAGGTCGACCTCATCGTCAACACCCCGTACGGCACCGGCGGCCGCCTCGACGGCTACGACATCCGCACGGCGGCCGTGGCCCGCTCCGTGCCGTGCCTGACGACGGTCCAGGCGCTCGCCGCGGCGGTCCAGGGCATCGACGCCCTCACCCACGGCGACGTGGGAGTGCGCTCCCTCCAGGAACACGCCGAGTTCCTGACCGCGGCCCGCGACTGACAGCCCCGAGGGGGACACCGGAAACGGTGTCCCCCTCTTCATGAGGGCAGTCCCTCATGAGGACACCGAGAGCCTGAGAGATGTACGAACTCTTCTTCCGCCTGGTCTTCCGACGCATGGACGCGGAGACCGCCCACCACCTGGCCTTCCGCTGGATCCGCCGCGCCGTCCGCGTCCCCGTCCTGCGCACCTTCGTCGCGGCCGTGCTCGCTCCCCGCCACAAGGAGCTGCGCACCGAGGCCTTCGGCCTGCGGATGCACGGCCCCTTCGGGCTGGCCGCCGGCTTCGACAAGAACGCGGTCGCCATCGACGGGATGGCGATGCTCGGCTTCGACCACGTCGAGATCGGCACCGTCACGGGGGAGCCGCAGCCCGGCAACCCCAAGAAGCGGCTGTTCCGCCTGGTCGGCGACCGGGCCCTGATCAACCGCATGGGCTTCAACAACGACGGCTCGCTCGCCGTGGCCGCCCGCCTGGCCTCCCGGACGCCCGTCTTCCGGACGGTCGTCGGCGTCAACATCGGCAAGACCAAGGTCGTGCCCGAGGAGGAGGCGGCCGGCGACTACGTGAAGTCGGCCGAGCGGCTGGCACCCCACGCCGACTACCTGGTCGTCAACGTGTCGTCGCCGAACACGCCGGGCCTGCGCAACCTCCAGGCGGTCGACCACCTGCGTCCGCTGCTGAGCGCCGTCCGCGAGGCCGCCGACCGCGCGGTCACCGCACGGCGCGTCCCCCTCCTGGTCAAGATCGCGCCGGACCTCGCCGACGAGGACGTCGACGCGGTCGCCGACCTGGCCGTGGAGCTGGGCCTCGACGGCATCATCGCCACCAACACCACCATCGCGCGCGAGGGGCTGGACCTCACCTCCTCGCCCGTCCTCGTCCGGGAGACCGGCGGACTCTCCGGCGCCCCCCTCAAGGAGCGGTCTCTGGAGGTCCTGCGCCGCCTCTACGCGCGCGTGGGCGACAGGATCACCCTGGTGGGCGTCGGCGGCGTCGAGAGCGCCGAAGACGCCTGGCAGCGCATCCTGGCGGGCGCCACCCTGGTCCAGGGCTACAGCGCCTTCATCTACGAGGGCCCCTTCTGGAGCCGCGCCGTCCACAAGGGCCTCGCCGCGCGCCTGCGGCAGAGCCCTTACGCCACCCTCGCCGACGCGGTCGGCGCCGACGTGAGGAAGTCCCGATGAGCGGCACGGCGGTACCCGAACCCTTCGGCGCCCGGCTGCGCCGCGCGATGGACGAGCGCGGCCCGCTGTGCGTCGGCATCGACCCGCACGCCTCCCTGCTCGCCGAGTGGGGTCTCGACGACGACGTCGCGGGCCTGGAGCGCTTCAGCCGCACCGTCGTGGAGGCGGTGGCCGACCGGGTGGCCGTCCTCAAGCCGCAGAGCGCCTTCTTCGAGCGCTTCGGCTCACGCGGCGTCGCCGTCCTGGAGAAGGCGGTCGAGGAGGCCCGGGCGGCCGGCGCCCTGGTCGTCATGGACGCCAAGCGCGGCGACATCGGCTCGACCATGGCCGCGTACGCCGAGTCGTTCCTGCACCGGGACGCCCCGCTGTTCTCCGACGCGCTGACCGTCTCGCCCTACCTCGGGTACGGCTCCCTGAAGCCGGCCGTCGACATGGCGCGCGAGAACGGCGCGGGCCTGTTCGTCCTGGCGCTGACCTCGAACCCGGAGGGCGGCGAGGTCCAGCACGCGGTGCGCGCGGACGGGCGGGGCGTCGGGGCGACGATGCTGGCGCACCTGGCGGCCGAGAACGCGGGCGAGGAGCCGCTCGGCTCCTTCGGTGCCGTGGTGGGCGCCACCCTCGGCGACCTGTCGTCGTACGACCTGGACATCAACGGCCCGCTCCTGGCGCCGGGCATCGGCGCCCAGGGAGCCACCCCCGCGGACCTGCCCCGGGTCTTCGGCGCCGCGTCGCGCAACGTCGTACCCAACGTCAGCCGGGGTGTTCTCCGTCACGGGCCCGATGTGGACGCGTTGCGGACGGCCGCGGACCGCTTCGCGGAGGAGATCCGCGGCGCGGTCACGACCGCCTGAGCCTGGATACATCCTCAAATCCGAGGCAGTATGTCAGGAATGTCCGTCCTGACGGAGGCTGACCAGGACTTTTCCGCTGTTCTCGCTGACTCTGAAGGACTTGGACGCTAGTCTCCGGGAAGAGTCAACGGGCGAGCGTGTTGCTCGTGGCTCCCCAGGTGTGGGGCGACTAGGTTCCTCACCGGTCCGTATCCGACAGTTCGACATCCGAGGTGACGTAGGCGTGGCTCTTCCGCCCCTTACCCCTGAACAGCGCGCAGCCGCGCTCGAAAAGGCCGCCGCGGCTCGCCGGGAGCGGGCCGAGGTCAAGAATCGACTCAAGCACTCCGGCGCCTCCCTCCACGAGGTCATCAAGCAGGGCCAGGAGAACGACGTCATCGGCAAGATGAAGGTCTCCGCCCTCCTCGAGTCCCTGCCGGGCGTGGGCAAGGTCCGTGCCAAGCAGATCATGGAGCGACTGGGCATCTCCGAGAGCCGCCGTGTGCGCGGGCTCGGTTCCAACCAGATCGCCTCCCTGGAGCGCGAGTTCGGCAGCACCGGCAGCTGAGTCCGGACCACTCCGGGATTGCTGGAATAATCGCTGCATGGCTGCAACACCCCGGGGGACGTCCCCCGTACCCCCGGACGCACGTCCGCGGCTGACCGTGCTCTCCGGCCCCTCGGGGGTCGGCAAGAGCACGGTCGTCGCCCATATGCGCAAGGAACACCCCGAGGTATGGCTGTCGGTCTCGGCGACGACCCGCCGGCCCCGCCCCGGCGAGCAGCACGGCGTCCACTACTTCTTCGTCACCGACGAGGAGATGGACAAGCTGATCGCCAACGGTGAGCTGCTGGAGTGGGCCGAGTTCGCCGGCAACCGCTACGGCACACCGCGTACGGCCGTGCTGGAGCGCCTGGAGGCCGGTGAGCCGGTGCTCCTGGAGATCGACCTCCAGGGCGCGCGGCAGGTCCGCGAGTCCATGCCGGACGCTCAGCTGGTCTTCCTGGCCCCGCCCTCCTGGGAGGAGCTGGTGCGCAGGCTCACCGGCCGGGGGACCGAGCCGCCCGAGGTCATCGAGCGCCGGCTCGCCGCGGCCAAGGTCGAGCTGGCGGCCGAGTCGGAGTTCGACGAGACCCTGGTCAACACCTCCGTCGGGGACGTGGCCCGCGAGCTGCTAGCCTTGACGAACGTCGTGTGATCGTCACTGGTCAGTCTGTACGCAGTCCGTACGGGCACCCTGTGATCACCCCGACTTCATCTTTCCCATCCATCGGAAGGTAGAGCGTGTCCTCTTCCATCTCCGCGCCCGAGGGCATCATCAACCCGCCGATCGACGAGCTCCTCGAGGCCACGGACTCGAAGTACAGCCTCGTGATCTACGCGGCCAAGCGGGCCCGCCAGATCAACGCGTACTACTCGCAGCTCGGCGAGGGCCTCCTCGAGTACGTCGGTCCGCTGGTGGACACCCACGTCCACGAGAAGCCGCTCTCGATCGCGCTGCGCGAGATCAACGCGGGGCTGCTGACCTCCGAGGCCATCGAAGGCCCGGCGCAGTAACACCGGCGGTACTATTTTCAGCCTCGCGCTGACTTTTCCACAGGCCCGGCAGTCCGACTGTCGGGCCTGTGGTGTGTGATGGGTCGTACGCGTGGTCCGCGCGCGTGGTCCGAGCGCGTTATCCGAACCGGGGAGAGACGGTGGACAAGCCCAAGGTCGTTCTGGGGGTCAGCGGCGGTATCGCCGCCTACAAGGCCTGTGAGCTGCTGCGCAGGTTCACCGAGTCGGGACACGAGGTCCGGGTCGTCCCCACCGCCTCCGCGCTGCACTTCGTCGGCGCCGCCACCTGGTCCGCCCTCTCGGGCAACCCCGTGTCGACCGAGGTGTGGGACGACGTCCACCAGGTCCCGCACGTGCGCATCGGCCAGCACGCCGACCTGGTCGTCGTCGCCCCGGCCACCGCGGACATGCTCGCCAAGGCCGCCCACGGACTCGCCGACGACCTCCTCACCAACACGCTGCTCACCGCCCGCTGCCCGGTCGTCTTCGCCCCCGCCATGCACACCGAGATGTGGGAGCACCCGGCCACCCAGGAGAACGTGGCGACGCTGCGCCGCCGCGGGGCCCTCGTCGTCGAACCCGCCGTCGGCCGCCTCACCGGCGTCGACACCGGCAAGGGGCGGCTGCCGGACCCGGGCGAGATCTTCGAGGTGTGCCGCCGGGTCCTCGCCCGCGGTGCGGCCGAGCCCGACCTCGCCGGCCGCCACGTGGTCGTGAGCGCCGGCGGCACCCGGGAGCCCCTCGACCCGGTCCGCTTCCTCGGCAACCGCTCCTCGGGCAAGCAGGGCTACGCGCTGGCCCGCACCGCCGCCGCCCGGGGCGCCCGCGTCACGCTGGTCGCGGCCAACGCCTCGCTGCCGGACCCGGCCGGCGTGGACGTGGTCCCGGTGGGCACCGCCGTCGAGCTGCGCGAGGCGGTGCTCGCCGCCGCGGCGGACGCCGACGCCGTGGTCATGGCGGCGGCGGTCGCCGACTTCCGCCCGGCGACGTACGCCACCGGCAAGATCAAGAAGAAGGACGACCGGGAACCCGCGCCGATCACCCTCGTGCGCAATCCGGACGTCCTCGCGGAGATCGCCGCGGACCGGGCCCGGCCGGGGCAGGTGATCGTCGGCTTCGCCGCCGAGACCGACGACGTCCTCGCCAACGGACGGGCCAAGCTGAAGCGCAAGGGCTGCGACCTGCTCGTGGTGAACGAGGTGGGGGAGCGCAAGACCTTCGGCTCCGAGGAGAACGAGGCCGTGGTCCTCGGCGCCGACGGCAGCGAGACCCCGGTGGCCCACGGTCCGAAGGAAGAGCTGGCCGAAACCGTGTGGGACCTCGTGGCCGAACGGCTCGGCTGAATGACTCATTCGTTCGGCGGTCCTCGCGAACCCCGGGCTTTCGAGCGTGGCGCCCCTGGCCATCGGCGCTTCGTTCTGGGCAGAATGCCCGTGCCGCAGGTCACAGCCCTCCCGAGAGCTGAGACGGGTGGGTCTGCGGCCGAGTGCGACCGATAAACTGTTCTCGGACGTCGCCGGGTGCAGCTCCCCGTGCCGTCCACCAATGATCAGCCAGCAGCCGCTGCAACCCCAGGGAGCGTTGTGTCCCGTCGCCTTTTCACCTCGGAGTCCGTGACCGAAGGTCACCCCGACAAGATCGCTGATCAGATCAGCGACACCATTCTCGACGCGCTTCTGCGTGAGGACCCGACCTCCCGGGTCGCCGTCGAAACCCTGATCACCACCGGTCTGGTGCACGTGGCCGGTGAGGTCACCACCAAGGCCTACGCGGACATCGCCACGCTGGTCCGCGGCAAGATCCTGGAGATCGGCTACGACTCCTCGAAGAAGGGCTTCGACGGCGCTTCCTGCGGTGTCTCGGTCTCGATCGGCGCCCAGTCCCCGGACATCGCGCAGGGCGTCGACACGGCCTACGAGAACCGGGTCGAGGGCGACGAGGACGAGCTGGACCGGCAGGGCGCCGGCGACCAGGGCCTGATGTTCGGCTACGCGTCCGACGAGACGCCGACGCTGATGCCGCTGCCGGTCTTCCTGGCGCACCGCCTCTCCAAGCGCCTGTCCGAGGTCCGCAAGAACGGGACGATCCCGTACCTGCGTCCCGACGGCAAGACACAGGTCACCATCGAGTACGACGGCGACAAGGCCGTCCGACTTGACACAGTCGTCGTCTCGTCGCAGCACGCGAGCGACATCGACCTGGAATCGCTCCTCGCGCCCGACATCAAGGAGTTCGTCGTCGAGCCGGAGCTGAAGGCGCTGCTGGACGACGGCATCAAGCTCGACACGGAGAACTACCGCCTCCTGGTCAACCCGACCGGCCGTTTCGAGATCGGCGGCCCGATGGGCGACGCCGGTCTGACCGGCCGCAAGATCATCATCGACACGTACGGCGGCATGGCCCGCCACGGCGGCGGCGCCTTCTCGGGCAAGGACCCGTCCAAGGTCGACCGCTCCGCCGCGTACGCGATGCGCTGGGTCGCCAAGAACGTGGTCGCCGCGGGCCTCGCCGCCCGCTGCGAGGTCCAGGTCGCCTACGCCATCGGCAAGGCCGAGCCGGTCGGTCTGTTCGTGGAGACCTTCGGCACCGCCAAGGTCGACGCGGAGAAGATCGAGAAGGCGATCGACGAGGTCTTCGACCTCCGTCCGGCCGCCATCATCCGCGACCTCGATCTGCTCCGCCCGATCTACGCCCAGACCGCCGCGTACGGTCACTTCGGCCGTGAGCTTCCCGACTTCACGTGGGAGCGCACGGACCGCGTGGACGCGCTGCGGAAGGCGGCCGGGCTGTAAGGCTCCCGCCCGACGGCTACGCGGCGAGGCCCGGTGCCCCCCCCAAGGCGGGGGCACCGGGCCTCGGTGCGTGCGGGTCGCGGGCCCGGACCGGGAGGAGCGCATTGCGGCGGGGCGGGCCGCGGCCGGTGCACGGGCGGAGACTCGGGTCCGACCGCGTTGTCAGTGGACTTTGGTAGGAATGCAGGCGTGAGCAGCGAGATCGAACCGGGGGGCGGCGGCGCGGAGGACGCGCCGCCGGAGCAGCTCGCGCTCATCCGGGAGAGCGTGCGCCAGGCGAAGACGCCCCGTGCCAAGCCGCGGACCTGGCGCGGAGCGGCGCTCGCCAAGGAGCTGCCCGTGGCCAGGGTCCTCGTCGACAAGGGCGTACTCCACCTCGACCGGTACTTCGACTACGCCGTTCCCGAGGAGCTGGACGCCGACGCCCAGCCCGGTGTGCGGGTGCGGGTGCGGTTCGGGGCCGGACGCCACCGGGTGCGGGACGGCCGGCGCGAGGGCGGGGGGCTCATCGACGGCTTCCTGGTCGAGCGGCTCGCCGAGTCCGACTACGCGGGGCCCCTCGCCGCCCTGGCCCAGGTGGTGTCGCCCGAGCGGGTGCTCGACGAGGAGCTGCTGGGACTCGCGCGGGCGGTCGCCGACCGGTACGCGGGCAGCCTGGCCGACGTGCTGCAACTCGCCGTGCCCCCGCGCAACGCGCGGGCCGAGAAACGGGCCTCACCGGACCCGCTGCCCCCGCCGCCGGTGCCCGCCCCGGGCCCCTGGACGCGCTACGAGCAGGGAGCGGCCTTCGTCGCGGCCCTCGCCTCCGGCGGCGCGCCGCGCGCGGTGTGGAACGCCTTGCCCGGCCCGCGGTGGAGCGAGGAGCTGGCCCGTGCCGTCGCGGCGACGCTGGCCTCCGGGCGCGGCGCGCTCGTCGTCCTGCCGGACGGACGGGCCGTCGCCCGCGCCGACGCCGCCCTGACCGCCCTGCTCGGCGAGGGACGGCACGCGGTGCTCACCGCCGACGCCGGGCCCGAGAAGCGGTACGCGCAGTGGCTGGCGGTGCGCCGGGGCGCGGTCCGGGCCGTCATCGGGACGCGCGCCGCCATGTTCGCACCGGTGCGCGACCTGGGTCTGGTCGCCCTCTGGGACGACGGCGACGACAGCCACGCCGAGCCCCACGCCCCGCAGCCGCACGCGCGTGACGTCCTGCTGCTGCGCGCCGCCCAGGACCGGTGCGCCTTCCTGCTGGGGGCCTGGAGCTGCACCGTGGAGGCCGCCCAGCTCGTGGAGACCGGCTGGGCCCGGCCCCTGGTCGCCACGCGGGAGCAGGTGCGGTCCGCCGCCCCGCTGGTGCGGACCGTGGGCGACGGAGACCTGGCACGCGACGAGGCGGCCCGGGCCGCGCGGTTGCCGACCCTCGCCTGGCAGGTCGTCCGGGACGGACTGCGGCAGGGGCCGGTGCTCGTGCAGGTGCCCCGGCGGGGCTACGTGCCGAGGATGGCGTGCGCCGCCTGCCGTACGCCCGCGCGGTGCCGGCACTGCTCCGGTCCCCTGGAGGGCCAGGAGTCCGGCGCCGCGCTGCGCTGCGGGTGGTGCGGGCGCGAGGAGGGCGGCTGGCACTGTCCGGAGTGCGGGGCGTTCCGGCTGCGCGCCCAGGTCGTGGGGGCCCGGCGCACGGCCGAGGAGCTGGGACGGGCGTTCCCGGCGGTGCCCGTGCGCACCTCGGGGCGCGAGCACGTGCTGGACACCGTGTCCGACGCTCCCGCTCTGGTCGTGAGTACACCGGGGGCCGAGCCCGTCGCGGAGGGCGGTTACGCGGCGGCCCTGCTGCTCGACGGCTGGGCGATGCTCGGACGGGCCGATCTGCGTGCCGGTGAGGACGCGCTGCGGCGCTGGCTGGCCGCCGCCGCGCTGGTGCGGTCGCAGGGCGCCGGGGGCACCGTCGTCGCGGTCGCCGAGCCGACCCTGCGGCCGGTGCAGGCCCTGGTGCGCTGGGACCCCGTCGGCCATGCGGTGCGGGAGCTGGCCGAGCGGGCCGAGCTGGGCTTCCCGCCGGTGTCCCGGATGGCGTCGGTGGCGGGCCCGCCGGACGCGGTGGCCGGTTTCCTGCGGGCCGTGGAGCTGCCGGCCGAGGCCGAGGTGCTGGGTCCGGTGCCGCTGCCGGTCACGTCCGCGGGGCGCCCCCGACGGGTGGGTGATCCGCCGCCGGGGGAGCACTGGGAGCGGGCGCTGGTCCGGGTGCCACCGGGGCGCGGCGCGGCGCTGGCGGGTGCGCTGAAGGCCGCTCAGGCGGCCCGGATGGCGCGGGGGAGCGAGACGGCGGTGTGGGTGCGGATCGATCCACCCGACATCGGGTGAGCCGCGCCAGGTTGGACGTGAGCATGGGCATGCCGTCGCGTGCGCGGCGGGCGTGCGGCGGAGGGCGTGCGGCGGAGGGCCGGTGGCGGCTCACCGTCCGGGGGCGGGCGAAGGTCTGCCGCCCGGGGAGGGCATACGGAGGCCCGCTGCCCGGGAAGGGCGGGCGGGGAGGGCTGCCGTCCGGGCGTGCGGGTGGAGGCTCGCTGCCCCCGGCGTGCGGGTGGAGGTCTGCCGTCCGGGGGGTGCGGACGGCAGACCCGCTGCGGAGTACGGGCGGAGGCCCGCCCTCCGCGCAGGCAGAAAGAGGCCCACCGCCCCCGGAGTGCGGTGCGGGCGGTGGGCCGGTGGGTGTGTGTGGTCAGCCGTTGCGCGGGCCGGGGAAGGTGGTCGGCCGGACGTCGTCGCGCAGGGCCGGACTGCCCGCGGTCGGCTGGGTCGGCATGGACCGGGCGGCCGGGACCGTGGGCACGGAGGGCAGGGCGGAGCCCACGTTGACCGTGCGGGCGCCCGCCGACTCCGGTGCGTGCTCGGGGGTCTCGGCGGCGGGCGCGTTCTGGGCCGCGGCGCGACGGGACCCGTAGCGGCGGTGCACCGCCTGCTTGGTGACGCCGAGCGCGGAGCCCACCGCGTCCCACGAGAAGCCGAGCGAGCGGTCGAAGTCCACGGCTGCCGTGACCAGCGTCTCGACACTGTCCCGCAGCTCCTGGGCGAGACGGACGGTCGGCGCGGGGGCGCGTCCGTACACCACGAAGCCCGTGGAGGGGCCGGAGCGGCGCGGACGGTAGACGTTGCCCAGCTGGGCGGTGAGGGTGCGCAGTGCGTCCACCTGCCGGCGGACCCGCTCGATGTCCCGCACCAGCAAGTGCAGGCTGGCCCGAGCCTGGGCGTCGTGGGTTGCGTGGTCGGCCATGAACAAGCCTCTCGAACCGGCGTTGAAAGGGATCGGGCCGCGCGGGCGGTCCGGTGTGGTCAACTCTTCCTTGACCAACGCGTGGAGGCTCCGCTGGTCACGGGGTGGGGGCGTGGCGGCATATGCGTGCGCCTGGTCGGACGGGTCGTGCGCCTCGGCCTCCGGCCGGCCGCCGATGTCCTCCTGGCCCGCCCACCCCACCCCACCCTGCCCACCCCACCCAGTCCACCTGCCCCGCCCCGCCGCTCCCCGGTCGGCCGGGAGACCGGGCCCGGCCTCGGGGTGCGCCGCCGTCCGCGGTGCTGGTCGTCCCCGGCCTCGTAGACTGGTGCGTCGCCCGCATCCGTCCCCGCCCGAGAGGCCCGTCCCACCCATGAAGCTCGTCTTCGCCGGTACCCCCGAGGTCGCCGTTCCCGCCCTGGACGCCCTGATCGCCTCCGGGCGCCACGAGGTGGCCGCCGTCGTCACGCGGCCCGACGCTCCGGCCGGACGCGGGCGCCGGCTGGTCGCCTCTCCCGTGGCCGAGCGGGCCGAGGAGGCCGGGATCGAGGTGCTCAAGCCCGCGAAGCCCCGCGACCCCGACTTCCTGGAGCGGCTGCGCGAGATCGCGCCCGACTGCTGCCCGGTCGTCGCCTACGGAGCCCTGCTGCCCCGCGTCGCCCTGGACGTGCCCGCCCGCGGCTGGGTCAACCTGCACTTCTCCCTGCTGCCCGCATGGCGCGGCGCCGCCCCCGTGCAGCACTCCCTGATGGCGGGCGACGAGATCACCGGCGCGTCGACCTTCCTGATCGAGGAGGGCCTCGACTCCGGCCCCGTCTACGGCACGGTCACCGAGACCGTCCGCCCCACCGACACCAGCGGCGACCTGCTGACCCGGCTCGCCTTCGCCGGCGCCGGGCTGCTCGCGGCCACCATGGACGGCATCGAGGACGGCAGCCTGGAGGCCGTTCCGCAGCCGGCCGACGGCGTCACCCTGGCCCCGAAGATCACCGTCGAGGACGCCCGGATCGACTGGGCGGCCCCGGCGCTGCGCGTGGACCGGGTGGTGCGCGGCTGCACCCCTGCCCCCGGCGCCTGGACCACCTTCCGGGGCGAGCGGCTCAAGCTCGTGCAGGCCGTGCCCGTGGCCGACCGGACCGACCTGGCCCCCGGGCAGCTCGCCGCGGGCAAGAACAACGTGTACGTCGGCACCGGCTCGTACGCCGTCGAGCTGCTGTGGGTGCAGCCCCAGGGCAAGAAGCCGATGCGGGCCGCCGACTGGGCGCGCGGGGTGCGCATCGCCGAGGGCGAGTCGCTCGACGGCTGACCTCGGCCTCCGCGCCACCGTCCACCGGCCCGACGTACGCTGGTGGACGCTATTCATCCCACACCCGGAGCACCTTTTCGTGAGCGAGCAGCCCCGCCGTCCCCGCAAGCCCGGCAAGCCGTACCGCAGGCCCCAGAAGGACCCCGTCCGCCTCCTCGCCTTCGAGGCGCTGCGGGCCGTGGACGAGCGGGACGCGTACGCCAACCTGGTCCTGCCGCCGCTGCTGCGCAAGGCGCGGGAGAAGGACGACGGGTTCGACGCCCGGGACGCGGCGCTCGCCACCGAGCTGGTCTACGGGACGCTGCGCCGCCAGGGGACCTACGACGCGATCATCGCCGCCTGCGTCGACCGGCCGCTGCGGGAGGTGGACCCGCCCGTGCTGGACGTGCTCAGTCTCGGCGCCCACCAGCTGCTCGGCACCCGCATCCCGAGCCACGCCGCCGTGTCGTCCGCCGTGGAGCTGGCGCGGGTCGTGCTCGGTGACGGGCGGGCCAAGTTCGTCAACGCCGTGCTGCGCAAGGTCGCGCGCGACGACCTCGACGGCTGGCTGGAGCGGGTCGCCCCGCCCTACGAGGAGGACCCCGAGGACCACCTCGCCGTCGTGCACGCGCATCCGCGCTGGGTCGTCTCCGCCCTGTGGGACTCGCTCGGCGGCGGCCGGGCAGGCATCGAGGAGCTGCTGGCCGCGGACAACGAGCGGCCCGAGGTGACGCTGGTCGCCCGGCCGGGACGCGCCACGGCCGACGAACTGCTCGGCGAGGAGGCCGCGGTACCCGGCCGCTGGTCGCCGTACGCGGTGCGACTGAGCGAGGGCGGCGAGCCCGGGGCCGTCGAGGCCGTACGGGAGAACCGGGCCGGCGTCCAGGACGAGGGCAGCCAGCTCGTCGCGCTCGCCCTGGCGAACGCGCCCCTGGACGGACCGGACCGCCGCTGGCTGGACGGGTGCGCCGGACCGGGCGGCAAGGCGGCGCTCCTCGGGGCCCTGGCCGCCGAGCGGGGCGCCTTCCTGCTCGCCTCGGAGAAGCAGCCGCACCGGGCCGGGCTCGTGGCCAAAGCCCTGGACGGCAACCCGGGGCCGTACCAGGTGATCACCGCCGACGGCACCCGTCCGGCGTGGCGGCCCGGCAGCTTCGACCGCGTCCTGGTCGACGTGCCGTGCACCGGGCTCGGCGCCCTGCGCCGCCGCCCCGAAGCGCGCTGGCGGCGCCGCCCCGAGGACCTGGACGGCTTCGCCCCGCTCCAGCGCGGGCTGCTGAGCAGCGCCCTGGAGGCGGTACGGGTGGGCGGCGTGGTGGGCTACGCGACCTGCTCACCCCACCTGGCCGAGACCCGTGCGGTGGTCGCCGACGCCCTCAAGCGGCACCCGGACACCGAGCTGCTCGACGCCCGCCCGCTGCTGCCCGGCGTGCCGGACCTGGGCGACGGCCCCGACATCCAGCTCTGGCCGCACCTGCACGGCACCGACGCGATGTACCTGGCCCTGATCCGCCGGACCGCCTGAAGGGACCGAGCCCGAAGGGACCGACCCCGAAGGGTCCGAGCCCGAAGGGACCGAGCCCGAAGGGACCGGAGGGGACGCGGGGCAGGCCGGGGGCGACCGCCTCGCCCGGGACCGATGCCCCCCACCCCCACCGGGCATGGCAGTCTTGGGGCATGGCCGCGCAGATCAACCCCAGCATCCTGTCCGCCGACTTCGCCCGCCTCGCCGACGAGGCCAAGGCGGTGGAGGGAGCCGACTGGCTCCACGTCGACGTCATGGACAACCATTTCGTCCCCAACCTCACGCTCGGCGTGCCGGTCGTGGAGTCGCTGGCCCGCGCGACGGACACCCCGCTGGACTGCCACCTGATGATCGAGGCCCCGGACCGGTGGGCGCCGCAGTACGTGGAGGCGGGCGCGGGGTCGGTCACCTTCCACGTCGAGGCGGCCGCCGCGCCGGTGCGGCTCGCCCGGGAGATCCGGGCCAAGGGCGCCCGCGCGTCCATGGCCCTGAAGCCCGCGACGCCGATCGAGCCGTACGAGGATCTGCTGCCCGAGCTGGACATGCTCCTGGTCATGACGGTTGAGCCGGGCTTCGGGGGGCAGGCGTTCCTCGACATCATGCTCCCGAAGATCCGGCGCACGCGTGAGCTGATCAGGAAGCATGGACTGGAGCTCTGGCTCCAGGTCGACGGCGGGGTGTCGGCGTCGACGATCGAGCGGTGCGCCGAAGCCGGCGCGGACGTCTTCGTCGCGGGTTCCGCCGTGTACGGGGCATCCGACCCGGCCGAGGCGGTACGTGCACTGCGCACGCAGGCCGAGGCGGCGACCGCCAAGGCGTCCTGGGCGTGCGACCACTGAGGAACAGAACGTGAACGGCTCCCATCAGGGCTGATCAAGTGCGCCGAATCTGCAAGGATGAACGGCGTATCCAGAGTGTGAACAGCAGTGAGGAGATCGCCGTGTCGGGTATGTCGGCGGGCCGTTCAGCCATGCGGATGGGACCCGCTGAGCTGGTCCAGGCGGCGGCCATGGCCCGCCGCTTCTACCTCGAGGGCAAATCCAAGATCCAGATCGCCGAGGAGTTCGGCGTCAGCCGCTTCAAGGTGGCCCGGGTCCTGGAGACCGCCCTCGAGCGGGACCTTGTACGAATCGAGATCCGGGTGCCGGCCGAGCTGGACGCGGAGCGCTCCGACGCCCTGCGGGCCCGCTACGGCCTCAGGCACGCCGTCGTGGTGGAGTCCCCGGCCGACGCCGAGGAGACCCCCGACCCGGAGAACCTGGGCGAGGTGGCCGCCGACCTGCTCGGCGAGCTGGTCAACGAGGGCGATGTGCTGGGCCTTGCCTGGGGCCGTTCCACCATCCACATGGCGGCGGCCCTGGACCGGCTGCCGCCGTGCACGGTGGTGCAGCTGACGGGCGTGTACGACGCCGGGACCGCCGAGCGCGGCTCCGTCGAGGCGGTGCGGCGCGCGGCCCAGGTGTCGGGTGGCGACGCCCACCCCATCTACGCGCCGATGCTGCTGCCGGACGCGGCCACCGCCGAGGCGCTGCGCCACCAGACCGGGATCGCCCGGGCCTTCGAGTACTTCGACAAGGTCACGGTCGCCTGCGTCTCCATCGGCTCCTGGGAGCCGGGCATCTCGACGGTGCACGACATGCTCAGCGACGAGGAGCGCGCGCACTACGCCTCGCTCGGTGTCGCCGCCGAGATGTCCGCGCACCTCTTCGACGCCGAGGGGCGCCGGGTCGGGCGGGACCTGGGGGAGCGGTGCATCACGGTCAAGGCCGACCAGCTCCGCCGCATCCCCGAGGTCGTGGCGATCGCCGGCGGCCAGCGCAAGGCGGCGGCGATCGACGCGGTGCTGCGCTCCGGGCTGGTCACCAGCCTGGTGACGGACACGTCGGCCGCGGACTACCTGATGACGGCGGGCTCCGCGCCGAAGTCGACGCTCAACCGGACGGACCCGGACGGCGTCTGACGGCAGGTCAGGACGGGAGGAAGGGCGCGAGATGACCGAGGACCCCGCGGGGCGGCTCGTGGTCACGCTGGACCTCGACGGGGTCACGGACAAGGCGGGCCTGATGGACCGCTGCGCCCGTGACCTGGCCCTGCCCGACTGGTTCGGCCGGAACTGGGACGCGCTCGCCGACACCCTGGCCGACCCCTCGGTCTGGCCCGGGGAGGCCGCGGACCGGGGTCTGGTCCTCGTCGTACGGGGCTGGCGGGCGTACGCCGAGGCGCGGCCGGACGAGTGGGCCGTCGCCGAGGAGGTCTTCGCGGAGGCGACCGACCGCGGTCCGGGGCTCTTCGTGACCCTCGGCCCTGGATGATCCTCCAAGGGGGTCGCCGACCAGCCTGGATGATCTGCCCGGGGGTCGTCGGCCCCCGGTCGTGGGAGAATGAGGTACGTGCTCTTTCCCCCTGGCTGACCTGACCGGGGGCCACCTCTGATCGACTGGGATGTGCAGCACGTGCGTTTCCTGAATGACATCCAGCCCTCGTACGACCTGACGTACGACGACGTGTTCATGGTGCCGAGCCGCTCCGCCGTCGGCTCCCGGCAGGGCGTGGACCTCGGTTCCCCGGACGGCACGGGCACCACCATCCCGCTGGTCGTCGCCAACATGACCGCCATCGCCGGCCGCCGGATGGCCGAGACGGTGGCCCGGCGCGGCGGCCTGGTGGTCATCCCGCAGGACATCCCGATCGAGGTCGTCACCGAGGTCGTCGGCTGGGTGAAGAGCCGCCACCACGTCCTCGACACCCCGATCGTGCTGGCCCCGCACCAGACCGTCGCCGACGCGCTGTCCCTGCTGCCCAAGCGGGCTCACAACGCCGGTGTCGTCGTCGACGAGGACAACCGGCCGGTCGGCGTCGTCACCGACGCCGACCTGACCGGTGTGGACCGCTTCACGCAGCTCGAGGAGGTCATGTCCAAGGACCTGATCCTCATCGACGCGGACACGGACCCGCGCGAGGCCTTCAACACCCTCGACGCCGCCAACCGCCGCTACGCGCCCGCCGTGGACCAGGACGGCCGCCTCGCCGGCATCCTCACCCGCAAGGGCGCCCTGCGCGCCACCCTGTACACCCCGGCCGTGGACGCGAACGGCAGGCTGCGCGTCGCCGCCGCCGTCGGCATCAACGGCGACGTGGCCGGCAAGGCGAAGCAGCTGCTGGACGCGGGTGTGGACACCCTCGTCATCGACACCGCGCACGGCCACCAGGAGTCGATGATCAGCGCGGTCAAGCTGGTGCGCGACCTCGACCCGCGGGTCCCGATCGTCGCGGGCAACATCGTCTCCGCCGAGGGCGTGCGCGACCTGATCGAGGCGGGCGCCGACATCGTCAAGGTCGGTGTGGGCCCCGGCGCCATGTGCACCACCCGCATGATGACCGGCGTCGGCCGGCCGCAGTTCTCCGCCGTCCTGGAGTGCGCCGCCGAGGCGAAGAAGTACGGCAAGCACGTGTGGGCCGACGGCGGCATCCGCCACCCGCGCGACGTGGCCATGGCCCTCGCGGCCGGCGCGTCCAACGTGATGGTCGGCTCCTGGTTCGCGGGCACCTACGAGTCCCCGGGCGACCTCCAGCACGATGCCGACGGCCGCCCCTACAAGGAGTCGTTCGGCATGGCCTCCGCCCGCGCGGTGCGCAACCGCACCTCGGAGGAGTCGGCCTACGACCGGGCCCGCAAGGCGCTGTTCGAGGAGGGCATCTCCACCTCCCGGATGTTCCTCGACCCGACCCGCCCGGGCGTCGAGGACCTGATCGACTCGATCATCGCCGGTGTCCGCTCCTCCTGCACCTACGCCGGTGCCGGCTCCCTGGAGGAGTTCGCCGACAAGGCCATCGTCGGCGTACAGAGCGCCGCCGGATACGCCGAGGGCAAGCCGCTGCACGCCAGCTGGAGCTGAGCGCCGTATCGTTTCCGCGGTCCCGGGCCCTCCCCTCACGGGGACGGTCCGGGGCCGCACGGCGTTCCGGCGCGCGCGATCGCGCAGCCCGTCGCCCGGGCGCTGCGGCGCGACCCCGGTGACGCCGCTGACCAGCGACGACGACCGGGTCGGCGCCCTCTTCGGAACGTTTCAACGACCTCCGTGCAACGAACACGCGCCACGCCCCGGCGAACGCAACGATCGTGCGGCGACGCGCAAGGTTGCTGCATTACCCGGGCACCGCACCGCTCGTAGTGTTCTGCGCTGTACGTGGCGTGGCGGGAACCCCGCTCGGTGGGTTCCCGCTCCTTCACGGGGTGCCCGCCGTTCCCCGCCGCTCCAGAGACCCGCCGGGAGCCCGTCCGCTCGTCACCGGCGGGCGACCGGCAGCGACAAAGGAGTCAACGCGTGCTCGACCAAGGCGCACCCCCGCACCACGGCGCATCGGCCGGCCCCACGTCCCCGGGCCCCCTCGCGCGCCTCATGCGCCGCAAACCCGTGGAGCGGCTGGTCGCCGAGGGCGGCCAGGGCGAGGGCGGAACGCTCCGGCGCTCCCTCGGCCTGTGGCAGCTCACGATGATCAGCATCGGCGCCACCCTGGGCACCGGCATCTTCGTCGTCCTCGGCGAGGCCGTGCCCAAGGCCGGGCCCGCCGTCACGCTCTCCTTCGTCATCGCCGGCCTCACGGCGCTCTTCTCCGCCCTGTCCTACGCCGAACTGGCGGGCACCATCCCCGTCGCCGGGTCCTCGTACTCGTACGCCTACGCGACGATGGGTGAGCTGGTCGCCTGGGTCTGCGGCTGGTGCCTGGTCCTGGAGTACGGCGTGTCGGTCGCCGCCGTCGCCGTCGGCTGGGGCGAGTACCTCAACGAGCTGCTCGACGGCACCATCGGCGTCACCATCCCGGCCGCGCTGTCGGCCCCGCCGGGCGACGGCGGCGTCTTCAACCTGCCCGCGCTGATCGTGGTGCTCCTCGCCATGGCGTTCCTGCTGGGCGGTGCCCGCGAGTCCGCCCGCGCCAACACGATCATGGTGCTCGTCAAGATCGCGGCGCTCGTGCTGTTCTGCGCGATCGGCGTGCAGGGCTTCCGCTCCGGCAACTACGAGCACTTCATGCCGCTCGGCATGGCCGGGGTCAGCGCGGCCGGCGCCACGCTCTTCTTCTCGTACATCGGCTTCGACGCCGCCTCCACGGCCGGCGAGGAGGCGAAGAACGCCCAGCGCGACCTGCCCCGCGCGATCATGCTGTCCCTGGTCATCGTCACGGTGCTCTACGTCCTCGTCGCCGCCGTCGCCGTCGGCGCCAAGCCCTGGCGGAACTTCACCGACTCCGAGGCCTCCCTGGCCCAGATCATGACCGACGTCACCGGCCACGACTTCTGGGGCACCCTGCTGGCGTTCTGCGCCGTCGTCGCCATCGCCAGCGTCGTCCTGACCGTGCTCTACGGGCAGACCCGCGTCCTGTTCGCCATGTCCCGCGACGGTCTGGTGCCGAAGGTGTTCTCCCGGGTCCACCCGAAGACCGGCGCACCCCGCGCCAACACGCTCATCGTCTCCCTGTTCTGCGGTGTCCTGGCCGCCGCGATCCCGCTCGGGCAGCTCGCCGACGCCACCAGCATCGGCACCCTCTTCGCCTTCGCCCTGGTCAACGTGGCCGTCGTGGTGCTGCGCCGGACCCGCCCCGACATGCGCCGTACCTTCCGGGTGCCGCTGTCCCCGGTCCTGCCGGCGCTGGGCTTCGGCCTCTGCGTCTGGATGATGGGCAGCCTGTCCACCGTCACCTGGGTGGTCTTCGGTGTCTGGATGGCCGTGGGGCTCGTGTTCTACTTCGTGTACGGCCGACGCCGTTCCCGGCTGGCCGCACCGGACACCGTGACATCAGAAGCGAAGTGAACCACCCGCAGTGCTGAACGATCTCGACGAACGCATCGTGCACGCCCTCGCCGAGGACGCCCGCCGCTCCTACGCGGACATCGGGCAGTCGGTCGGCCTGTCCGCGCCCGCCGTCAAACGGCGCGTGGACCGGCTGCGCGCCACCGGAGCCATCACCGGATTCACCGTACGGGTGGACCCCGCCGCGCTCGGCTGGGAGACCGAGGGGTTCGTCGAGATCTTCTGCCGCCGCAACACCTCGCCGGAGACCATCCAGCGGGGCCTGGAGCGCTACCAGGAGGTCGTGGCCGCCTCCACCGTCACCGGGGACGCGGACGCGGTGGCCCAGGTCTTCGCCTCCGACATGCGGCACTTCGAACGGGTGCTGGAGCGGATCGCCGGGGAGCCGTTCGTGGAGCGGACCAAGTCCGTGCTGGTGCTCTCGCCGCTGCTCCGGCGCTTCTCGTCCGGGTCGCCGGCCTGATCGCGGGCCCGCGCGCCGACCTGATCGCCCGTCCGCCTGACCGGGGCGGGGAACCCGACTAGCATCGGTGTCATGACCTGGCGACATTGATCCACCCGCCGCGCCTGCCCCCGAGGGCCGCCTCGGACGCCGTACCCCCGGTGTCCGAACCGCCCTCTCGGGAAGGCCTCATGACTCTCTCACCCGAGCGTGCCCCCGCCACCGCCGGTACCCGGCGGCTGTCGCGCACGCTGTACGCCTCCGCGTTCTGCGACGACTTCGTCCTGCTCTACCCGGTGTACGCGCTGCTGTTCAGCGACACCGGTCTGTCCGTCTGGCAGATCTCCTCCCTGTTCGCCCTGTGGTCGCTCACCGGAGTCGTCCTGGAGGTGCCCTCCGGCGCCTGGGCCGACGCCACCTCGCGGCGGCGGCTGCTGGTCCTCGGCCCGCTGCTCACCGCGGCCGGCTTCGCCCTGTGGGTGCTCGTGCCCTCCTACGGCGCCTTCGCGCTCGGCTTCGTCCTGTGGGGCGCGGGTGGAGCACTCGGCTCCGGAGCGCTGGAGGCGCTGGTCTACGACGAACTGGACCGGGACGGCGCCGCCGACCGGTACGCGCGCGTGATGGGCCGGGCCCGCGCGGTCGGCATCGCGGCGACCATGGCGGCGATGGGCCTGGCCGGCCCGGTGTTCACCTGGGGCGGCTACCAGGCGGTGGGCGCGGCGAGCGTCCTGGTCTGCCTGGCCGGAGCGGCGGTGGCGAGCCGCTTCCCCGAGCGCCGCACCCCGTGCGCCGGTGGCGGTCACTGGGCCGCCACCCTGCGCGCCGGCCTCGCCGAGGCCCGCACCGACCGCTCGGTGCGCGGCGCGCTGCTGCTCGTCCCGGCGGTGACCTCGGTGTGGGGCGCACTCGACGAGTACACGCCGCTGCTGGTGCGGGACACCGGTGTGGCGCAGGAGGCCGTCCCCTGGCTGCTGCTGGTGATCTGGGCCGGCGCCACGGCCGGCAGCCTGCTGGCCGGGCCCGCCGAACGCCTGGACCCGGCCGGGTTCGCCGCGCTGCTCACCGGCTCCGCGCTCGCCCTGGCGGTGGGCGCCGCCGCCGGCACCCCGGCCGCCCTGGTCCTGGTCGCGTTCGCGTTCGGCGGCTTCCAGCTGGCGACCGTGCTGGCCGACGCCCGCCTCCAGCGACGCATCGAGGACACCGGGCGGGCCACGCTGACGTCGGTCGCGGGTCTCGGCACGGAGCTGGGCACCCTGACCACGTACGCCGTCTACGCGGCGACGGCCACGGCGACCGGGCACGGCGCCGCCTTCGCCTGGTCCGCGCTGCCGTACCTGCTGACGGCGCTGGTGCTCGTGACGGCCGCCCGCAGCTCGGCCGCCCGCGCCACGGCCGCCAGGGCACGGCCCCGAAGCCGCCGGTCCCCGTCCTGACCTTCTCGGCCGGGTGCTCCCGTGCCGGGGGCCGGCGTCGGGAGCGTCGGTTTCCGGTGCGGGGCGGCGCGGTCGGGGGCCCGGCGGGCGGGGCGCGCAACGAATCGCCGTCCGGCGTCGAGTGGACGCAACGAACCGCTCACCAGCGCGCAACGGCTCCCGCTTGTCCCGTCGAGACCGCCGACCGTACCGTCTATCTGGCCCCCCGACCCCCTCCCACCGGTGAGGATCACGCATGCGCACCGCCCTGCTCCAGAGCTCCGGCCGGCCCGGCTCCACCGCCGAGAACCTCGAGGTCCTCGACGAGGCCGCGCGCCGTGCCGCCGCCGCGGGCTCCGGGCTGCTGGTCACCGCCGAGCTGTTCCTCACCGGGTACGCGATCGGCGACGCGATCGCCGCCCTCGCCGAGCCCGCGGACGGCGACGCGGCCGACGCCGTCGCCGAGATCGCCGGGCGCCACGGCCTCGCCGTCGCCTACGGCTACCCGGAGCGGGCCGGTGCGGACGTGTTCAACTCCGTCCAGCTGATCTCCGCCGACGGCACCCGCCTGGCCAACTACCGCAAGACCCACCTCTTCGGCTGCTTCGAGCGCGAGCACTTCACGCCCGGCGGGGAGTCCGTCGTCCAGGCCCGGCTGGACGGGGTCACCGTCGGCCTGATGATCTGCTACGACGTGGAGTTCCCGGAGAACGTCCGCGCCCACGCCCTGGCCGGCACCGACCTGCTGCTCGTGCCGACCGCGCAGATGCACCCGTTCCAGTTCGTCGCCGAGTCCGTCGTGCCGGTGCGGGCCTTCGAGAACCAGATGTACGTGGCGTACGTCAACCGCGTCGGTCAGGAGGGCGAGTTCGAGTTCGTCGGCCTGTCCGCGCTCGCCGGACCCGACGGGACCGTCCGCGGCCGGGCCGGACGCGCCGAGGAACTGGTCCTCGCCGACGTCGATCCGGTCCTCCTCGCCGCCTCCCGCGAGGCCAACCCCTACCTGAGGGACCGCCGCCCCGGCCTCTACGGCTCCCTGGTCTGAGTCCCGCGCGCCGAGCCCTCCCCCCTGTTCCACCTGTGCAAGGAGTCCGTACCCCATGACGTCCACCGTGCCCAACGCCATCGAGCACGCAGACGAGCAGCAGCCGCCGATCACCATGTTCGGTCCGGACTTCCCGTACGCGTACGACGACTTCCTCGCCCACCCGGCCGGTCTCGGGCAGGTCCCCGCGACCGAGCACGGCAGCGAGGTCGCGGTCATCGGCGGCGGCATGTCCGGCATCGTGGCCGCCTACGAACTGATGAAGATGGGCCTCAAGCCCGTGGTGTACGAGGCCGACCGCATCGGGGGACGTCTGCGCACCGTCGGCTTCGAGGGGTGCGACCCGTCGCTGACCGCCGAGATGGGCGCGATGCGCTTCCCGCCCTCGTCCACCGCGCTCCAGCACTACATCGACCTGGTGGGACTGGAGACCCGCGCCTTCCCCAACCCCCTCGCCGAGGCGACGCCCTCCACCGTCGTCGACCTCAAGGGCG
The DNA here is from genome assembly GCF_056430705.1 of Streptomyces sp. NPDC045956. Lineage (NCBI taxonomy): Bacteria > Bacillati > Actinomycetota > Actinomycetes > Kitasatosporales > Streptomycetaceae > Streptomyces > Streptomyces sp. NPDC045956. The sequence goes on from NZ_JBWKKZ010000008.1 coordinate 352,657, forward strand.
AGTCGCACTACGCCGAGACCCTCGCCGACCTGCCGCAGGTCTACCGCGACGTGGCCGACGCCTGGGGCAGGTGCCTGGAGGAGGGCGCCGACTTCTCCGACATGAACCGCGCCCTGCGCGAGCGCGACGTCCCGCGCATCCGCGAGATCTGGGCGAAGCTGGTCGAGAAGCTCGACAACCAGACCTTCTACGGCTTCCTCTGCGACTCCGAGGCCTTCAAGTCCTTCCGCCACCGCGAGATCTTCGGCCAGGTCGGCTTCGGCACCGGCGGCTGGGACACCGACTTCCCCAACTCCATCCTGGAGATCCTCCGCGTCGTCTACACCGAGGCCGACGACCACCACCGCGGCATCGTCGGCGGCTCCCAGCAGCTGCCGCTCAGGCTCTGGGAGCGCGAGCCGGAGAAGATCGTCCACTGGCCGTACGGCACCTCGCTGCGGTCCCTGCACGTGGGCGGCGAGCCCCGCCCGGCCGTGACCCGGCTGAACCGCACCGCCGGCAACCGGATCACCGTGACCGACGCCGACGGCGACATCCGCACCTACCGGGCGGCGATCTTCACCGCCCAGTCCTGGATGCTGCTCTCCAAGATCGACTGCGACGACTCGCTCTTCCCGATCGACCACTGGACCGCCATCGAGCGGACCCACTACATGGAGAGCTCCAAGCTCTTCGTCCCCGTGGACCGCCCGTTCTGGCTGGACAAGTCCGTCGACGACAACGGGGAGCCGACGGGGCGGGACGTCATGTCGATGACGCTCACCGACCGCATGACCCGCGGCACCTACCTGCTGGACGACGGCCCGGACAAGCCCGCCGTCATCTGCCTCTCCTACACCTGGTGCGACGACAGCCTGAAGTGGCTGCCGCTGTCCGCGAACGAGCGGATGGAGGTCATGCTCAAGTCGCTCGGCGAGATCTACCCGAAGGTCGACATCCGGAAGCACATCATCGGCAACCCGGTGACGGTCTCCTGGGAGAACGAGCCCTACTTCATGGGCGCGTTCAAGGCCAACCTGCCCGGCCACTACCGGTACCAGCGGCGCCTGTTCACGCACTTCATGCAGAAGGACCTGCCCGAGGACAAGCGGGGGATCTTCCTCGCCGGCGACGACATCTCCTGGACCGCGGGCTGGGCCGAGGGAGCCGTCCAGACCGCGCTGAACGCCGTCTGGGGCGTCATGCACCACTTCGGTGGGACGACCGACGCGACCAACCCCGGCCCGGGCGACGTCTACGACGAGATCGCGCCGGTCGAGCTGCCGGAGGACTAGCCCGGTCCCCGCGGCCGCCCCCAGGGGGAGAAGGCAGGCCCTACACCCCGGCCGCCCTGGCCTTCTCGTACACCTCGGCGGCGAGGTCCTTCAGCTCCTCGGCGTCCCGCGCGGAGCCCTGGAGGTCGACGAGGATCTCGTCGAGTCCGAGGGCGGCGTGGGCGGCGAGGTCCTCGACGATCCGGTCGACGCTGCCGTGGAAGGGCCGGCGCCCGGCGCCCGCCCGGGCCGACGGGCTGTGGCGGGCGTTGGCCCGCAGCACCGTGCGGATCGGCTCCGTACGCCCCCGCTCCTCCGCCAGCTCCCGCAGCCGGCGCCACTGCGCGGCCACGGCCTCGACCCCCACGCCGCCCGGCAGCCAGCCGTCGGCGTGGTCGACGAGCCGGCGCCGGGCCTGCCCGCTGCCCGCCGCCAGCAGCACCGGGACGCGCCGGGCGGGCTTGGGACCGACCACGGCGGACGCGATCCTCGTGAGGTCGCCCTCGTACACCACCGGGTCCGGGCTCCAGACCGCGCGGCACACGGCGATCACCTCGTCCAGAGCCCGCCCGCGCTCCGCGAAGGGCCGGAAGGACGCCGCCGCGTACTCGTCGTGGGACCAGCCCGTGCCGAAGCCGGCGACCACCCGGCCGCCGCTCGCGGCGTCCAGCGAGGCCAGCGCCCTGGCCAGCTGGAACGGGTTGTGCAGCGGGGCGACGAGGACACTGGTGCCCAGCTCCGCCCGTTCGGTGGCCGCGGCCGCGAGGGTCAGGGTGACCAGCGGCTCCGCCACGTTCCGGTACTCGTCCGGCCAGGGCAGGCCCTCGACGCCGTACAGCCCCTGGGTCGCCGGCTCGGGGACCAGGGCCCGCTCGAAGACCCACAGGCTGTCGTACCCCGTCCGCTCCGCCGCGCGGGCCACGTCGGGGACGTCCCTGCCGAGGTCGTACTGCCGCATCTGGGGGAGGCCGAGTCCGAGCCGGGTCGTCATGTCCGGGTGCTCCTTCGCGGTCGGGTGCGAGGCTGCCGAGAGGGGCAACGTGCGGCTTTAGCGCGGGAATTCCGCCCGCCGGGGAAGCGGCCGTTCAGCCCGGCAGCGGGGTGAGCAGCATGCGGCCCGCGAAGCCGACGGCCGCGTCCAGGCGCTCCGTGAACTCCCCGGCCAGTTCCGGGAGCCGGCGCAGCGCCCACAGCGCGCGGGCCGCGGACCAGGTGGCGTCGCGGGCGCGCTCCAGGCTCCAGGAGCCGAGCAGATGGGTCAGCGGGTCGGCGATCTGCAAGAGGTCGGGACCCGGCATCAGCTCGTCGCGGATACGCTCCTCCAGCGAGACGAGGACCTCGCCCACCCGGTCGAACTCGTCCTCCAGCTCCAGGGGATCGCAGCCGAGCGTACGACAGGTGTCCACCACGGCCAGCGCGAGATCGTGGCCGATGTGCGCGTTGATGCCCGCCAGCGCGAACTGCGTCGGGCGTACACCGGGATGGCGGCGGAACTGGAACAAAGGCCGCCAGCACGCGGGCGGCCGGTCCCCCCTCTCCACGGCGTCGACCGCCGCCAGATAGCGCTCCGCGAACCGCACGTCCAGCGCGGTCGCGGCCCGGGCGTCCGGGAACCGGCCGCCGTCGATGTGCCGGTCGACGGTCTCGGTGACGGTCAGGTAGACGCGGTTGAAGACGGCCACCCCGTCCCGTGCGGGCAGCGTCGCGTCGAGGGCGCGCATCCGGGCGAGGACCGTGTCCACCGTCCGGACGGCCGCCGGGAGTTGTTCGCAGTGCGCCATGGCGGCAGGGTCCCAGCTCTAGGCTGGCCGGAGTGCCGGCGGGCCCGACGCTTCCCCAGAACGGGGGAACGCGCCCGCCGTGCGGGGGAGGGGGAACCGTACGTGTCAGGCCTTCGTGCCCGGCGCCTGGCCGCTCGCAGGGCCGAGCGCAGGCGTGCCGCCCGCCGCAGCGCGATGGTCGCGGTGGCGTCCGTCGTGGTCGCGGTGGGCGCGGCGACCGGCATGCTGTCCGTGCTCGGGGACGACGGCGGCGCCGCGGACGCGGCACGCCCGGAGGCGACGCGCTCGCCACGGCTGCACTCCCTGCCCGGGGTGCCGTCCCCGTCGGTGACAGCGACAGCGACAGCGACGGCCACGGCCTCGCCCTCTGCGTCGAGGAAGGCGAGCAGCCCCAGCGCCTCGCCCGAGAAGAAGCCCGGGAAGAGGCCCGAGAGGAAGACGCCCCCGGCCGCCGAGGCCTCCACCCGGCTCTACCGGCACCCCGAGTCCCAGGTCCTCGACTGGGTCCGGGCCCACCCCGACGACCCGCGCCGGGACGTCATCGGCTCCCGGATAGCCGCCCACCCGGCAGCCGTCTGGTTCGCCGACCACACGCCCGCGAACATCACCGCACGGGTCCGCGCCGTCACCTCGGGCGGCGCCGATGCGGGCCGGGTCCCGGTCGTCGTGCCGTACGTCGTACCGGGCCGGGACTGCGGCGGCCACTCCGAGGGCGGTGCACCCGACCTCGACGCCTACGACGCGTGGATCGACCGCTTCGCCGCCGGGCTCGGCTCCGGCGACGTCATCGTCGTCCTGGAGCCCGACTCGGTGGCCCAGGCGGAGTGCCTGTCGGCCGGGGAGCGCGCCGACCGCTTCGCCTCGCTGGCCCGGGCCGGGCGGGTCATGAAGGAAGCCAACCCCAGGACCCGGGTCTACTACGACGCGGGCCACTCGGGCTGGCACGCGCCCGCCCGGCAGGCGGGCTGGCTCAAGCAGGCCGGCGCCGCCTCGGCCGCCTCCTCCGACGGCATCTTCAGCAACGTCTCCAACTTCCACGCCACGGCCGACGAGGTCGCCTACGACCGCGCGGTGCTCGACGCCCTGGGCGGCCCCGCGAGCCTCGGCGCGGTCATCGACACCAGCCGCAACGGCAACGGCGCCCCGCCCGACGGCCAGTGGTGCGACCCGGCCGGCCGCACCCTGGGCCGCGCACCGACCCTGAGCACGGGCCTGGGACGCGTCGACGCCTACCTGTGGGTCAAGCTGCCGGGCGAGTCGGACGGCTGCAAGGGGGAGCCGGGCACCTTCACGCCGTCCTACGCCTACGACTTGGCGCGCTGAGGGCCGCCGTCGCCGTCCGGCCCCTGGTCCTGCGCCTCCCCGGTCCTCGCGTCGTACGAGGAGGTGCCCTCGTCGAGCAGCGGCTGCTGCGTCTTCAGGTGGGCCGGGGCGAAGGCCCGCAGTGCGTGGTAGCCGGTGATGACGACCACGGTGCCGAGCGCGATGCCGCTGAGCGAGAAGGTGTCGGTGAACTCCATGCTGACGTTGCCGACGCCGATGATGATGCCCGCGGCGGCCGGCACCAGGTTCAGCGGGTTGCGCAGGTCCACCTTCGCGTTGATCCAGATCTGCGCGCCGAGCAGGCCGATCATGCCGTAGAGGATGACGGTGATGCCGCCGAGGACGCCGCCCGGGATCGCGGCCACGACCGCGCCGAACTTCGGGCAGACGCCGAACAGCAGGGCGAATCCGGCGGCGGCCCAGTAGGCGGCCGTCGAGTAGACCCGGGTCGCGGCCATCACGCCGATGTTCTCGGAGTAGGTGGTGTTGGGCGGGCCGCCGACCGCGGTGGACAGCATCGAGCCGACGCCGTCCGCGGAGATCGCCGTGCCCAGCTTGTCGTCGAGCTGGTCGCCGGTCATCTCGCCGACCGCCTTGACATGCCCGGCGTTCTCCGCGACGAGGGCGATGACGACCGGCAGGGCGACCAGGATCGCCGACCACTCGAAGCTCGGTCCGTGGAAGGAGGGCAGACCGATCCAGTCGGCCTGACCCACGGCCGAGAGGTCGAGGCGCCAGTGGTCGGTGAGCTTGCCACTGCCGTCCACGGAGTGGATCTTGCCGAAGACCAGGTCGAGCACCCAGGACAGCAGGTAGCCGAAGACCAGCCCGAGGAAGATCGCGATCCGGGACCAGAAACCGCGCAGGCAGACCACGGCCAGACCGGTGAACAGCATCACCAGCAGGGCCGTCCACTGGTCCTGCGGCCAGTAGGTGGAGGCGGTGACCGGGGCCAGGTTGAAGCCGATCAGCATCACCACCGCGCCGGTGACGATGGGCGGCATCGCGGCGTGGATGATCCGCGCCCCGAAGCGCTGCACGGCGAGGCCCACCAGGAACAGCGCGGCGCCCACGACCAGGACCGCGCCGGTGACCGTGGCGCTGGTGCCGCCCTGGGCCCGGATCACCGCGGCGACGCCGACGAAGGAGAGGGAGCAGCCGAGGTAGCTGGGCACCCGGCCGCGGGTGGCGAGCAGGAAGATCGCGGTCGCCACGCCCGACATCATGATCGCGAGGTTGGGATCCAGGCCCATCAGGACCGGAGCCACGAAGGACGCCCCGAACATGGCCACCACGTGCTGGGCGCCGAGCCCGACCGTGCGGGGCCACGAGAGCCGTTCGTCGGGGCGGACCACCGCTCCGGGTGCGGGCGTGCGCCCGTCACCGTGCAGCTTCCAGCGCACGCCGAGGTCCATGGTGAGGTTTCGCTTTCTCTGTACCGAGGTCTGTCCGGACCATTGTCAGGGGTGCCCGACCGTGCGGCTGACCTGCACCTTCCCGAAAGGGCGTACTGAGCGTCCGCTTAGGATGGAGGGGATCGTCCGTTCGTCGTACCACCCGCGCCACCTGGAGCCCGCCGTGTCCGCCCAAGTCCCCACCGCCCCCGCCCCGTCCGCCCCGCGGTACGGCCGGCTCGTCCCCGTCACCGTCCACTTCGACGACCTGGACGCCCTCGGGCTGCTGCACAACGCCCGCTACCCCGTGCTGGTCGAGCGGGCCTGGACCGAGCTGTGGACCGAGTACGGCTTCCGCTTCGAGGGTGACTGGGCGGCGGCCGGCGACGCCTGCAACGCCGTCAGGGAACTGACCGTCACCTACGAGGCGCCGGTGACCCGGCCGGGCGCGTACGCCGTCCACCTCTGGCTGGAGCGCCTCGGCACGACCGGGCTGACGTACGGCTTCCGGTTCTGCTCCCCGGACGGTGCCACCACCTACGCCCGCGGCACCCGGGTGCTGGTCAGGCTGGACTCGGCGACGCTGCGCCCGGCGCCGTGGAGCGACACCTTCAGGGCTGCCGGCCGGGCACTGCTGCGCTCGGCGGACTGACCTTCGGCCGGTCCCGGTCCCCGGCGCGCAGCACCTTGGCGAACAGCACCAGGCAGCAGGTCAGTGCGGTCACCAGGCCGAAGGAGACCACCAGGCTGGTCAGCTCGGCCAGGCCGCCGATCGCGCTCGGCGCGACCAGGCCCGAGGTGTACGTGATGGTGGCGACGCCCGCGATGGCCAGGCTGGGGTTGGAGCCGGCGCGCCCCGCCGCGGCGAAGCACAACGGCACGACCACGGCGATGCCGAGGCCCATCAGCGCGAAGCCGGCCATCGCCACCGCCGGATGCCCCCCGAGGACGATGAGCAGACCGCCGAGCGCGGCCAGCACACCGCTCACCCGGACCGTGCGCACCGCGCCGAAGCGGTCCACCACCCTGTCGCCGGCGAACCGGGCCAGCGCCATGGTGAGGGTGAAGCCCGTCGTGCACGCCGCCGCCAGACCGGCCGAGGTCCCGAGCTCGTCCCGCAGGTAGACCGCGGACCAGTCCAGGCTCGCGCCCTCGGCGAACACCGCGCAGAAGCCGACGGCGCCGATCAGCACCGCCGACCTCGGGGGCAGCGCGAACCGCGGCGGCGGGTCCTCGTCCTCGGCGGGCTGGAGGTCCAGCACCCAGGCGCACGCGACCAGGCCCGCCACGGTCAGCACCCCGGCGGCCAGCACGTGGTGCAGCCGGGCGTCCGAGCCCAGGTGCGCGGCGAGGGTGCCGGCCGCCGAGCCGATCAGGGCACCCGCGCTCCACATGCCGTGCAGCCCCGACATGATCGACTTGTCGAGCCGGTTCTCGATCTCGACACCCAGCGCGTTCATCGCCACGTCCGACATGCCCGCGGTGGCGCCGTAGACGAACAGGGCGAGGCACAGGGTGAGCAGGTTCGGGGCGAGGGAGGGCAGGACCAGCGCCAGCGTCCACAGGGCCAGCAGTCCGCGCAGGGCGGTACGGGCGCCGAAGCGATGACTGATGCTGCCGGCCAGCGGCATGGCGACGGAGGCGCCGAGCGCCGGGAAGGCGAGCGCCAGGCCCAACTGGCCCGCGCTGACCCCGGCATGGTCCTGGATCCACGGCACGCGTGTCGCGAACGAACCGGTGACGGCGCCGTGCACGGCGAACACGGCCGCCACGGCGTACCGGGCGCGCCTCACCTCGCGCGGCGCGTAGACCCCTGTGCTCATTCTCCTGCCCCCTTCGTCGGCTCCACTCGGCAGACTCGGCCCCCTGGCGTCGCTGCGCCGCGTAAACTATCAGGAACCCTGCCTGATAGATAGGGGACACCGGTGCGAGCCTCCGCGCCGCCGATCTGGAAGGATCCCGGCATGCCCGCATCCCCGAGCACCGCCCGGGCCATCAACGACCGGCTCGCCCTGCGCCTGCTCCAGCAGGAGGGCCCGTTGACGGCGGGGCAGCTGAAGCAGCTGACCGGTCTGTCCCGGCCCACCGTGGCCGACCTCGTCGAACGCCTCACCGTCTCCGGTCTGATCGAGGTGGCCGGGGAGTCCGGCGAGCAGCGCCGCGGGCCGAACGCCAGGCTCTACGGCATCGTCGCCGACCGCGCCCACCTGGCCGCCCTCGACGTCCGCACGGACAGCGTCGCCGTACTGGTCTCCGACCTGCTCGGCAGGGTGCTGGCCGAGGGGTCCGTGCCGATCGGCGACGACACCGGGACCGGTCCCGCGGTGGAGCGGGCGGTGGGTCTGGTCGAGCGTGCGGCGAAGGAGGCCGGCGCCGTCCGGCTGCACACCGTCGGCATCGGCGCGCCCGGGCTGATCGATCCGGCGGTCGGCGAACTGCGGGACTCCACCGGGCTGCCGGAGTGGCACCGACGGCTCATGGCCGCGCTGCGGGAGACGTTCCCCGGGGCGCGCGTCGACGTCGAGAACGAGACCAACCTGGCCGCCCTGGCCGAACAGCGCGACGGGGCGGCCCGGGACCGGGAGACCTTCGTCCTCCTCTGGCTCGGCCTCGGCATCGGTGCCGCGATCGTCCTCGACGGCACCCTGCGCCGGGGCGTGTCCGGCGGCGCCGGCGAGATCGGCTTCCTGCCGGTGCCGGGCACCTCGGGCCTGCCGTCGGCCACCGACTGCGACGGCGGCTTCCACTCCCTGGCCGGGGCAGCGGCCGTCGCCGCCCTCGCGGCGGACCACGGGCTGACGGCACCCGGGGAGGAACCCGAACCCGAGCGGCACGCCGCCGCCCTGGTACGGGACGCGGTGCGCCGGTCCGGCACGGACCCGGCCGCCGCGCGCTTCCTCGACGCGCTCGCCGACCGGGTCGCCCTCGGCGCCGCCGCCGTCGTCTCCGTGCTCGACCCCGGCTGCGTGGTGCTGGCCGGCGAGGTCGGCCGGGCCGGCGCCGACGCGCTGGCCTCCCGCGTCCAGCACCGCCTCACCCGGATGTCGCCGCTCGCCACCGAGGTGCGGGCCGGCACGCTGGGCGGCGGCGCCGTGCTGCGCGGGGCCCTGCTGACCGCCCGCGACCGCGCCCAGGACGACCTGTTCGCACCCCGGGAGCGCTAGCCCGCGGCGGCGCGCGCACGCAGGCCGGCGGTGGGTCCGACCCGGGGCTCGGGCGGCGACGGCCGACCTCTGCCGGTACACGGCTCAGTCCGCACCGGCCTCGGCCCCCCCCGGCCCGCCGCGCCGCCCCCGCGTGGTCGCCGTGCCGCGCCCCGGCCGCCCCGCCCGCGGCCACCCCGGACCCACGTCCCGTCAACGCCGTCCGTCCGCCCCGCCGCCGTACCGCACCGCGAGGTACTCCTCGAACGTCGGCCCGGCGGTAGAGCTGCCGGCAGTTCGCCTCGGTCAGGTCCAGCGCCTCCGCCGTCTCGCGGTGTCCGTAGGCGAACGCCTCACGCAGCACGTACACCGCCCGCTCGGTCGGCGTCAGCCGCTCCAGCAGGAAGAGCATCGCCGTCGACACGGCGTCCCGCCGCACGGCCGTCTCCAGTGGGCCCAGCGTGCCGTCGGAGGTCAGCACCGGCTCCGGCAGCCAGGTGCCGATGTAGGTCTCCCGCCGGGCGCGGGCGGAGGTGAGACGGTCGAGGCAGAGGCGGGTGACGACCTTGGCGAGCCAGGCCGAGGGCTGCTGGATGCCCGCCCGGTCGGCTCCGCCGAAGCGCAGGTAGGCGTCCTGGACCGCGTCCTCGGCCTCGTGCGAGGAACCCAGCATGCGGTAGGCCAGACCGAACAGGCGCGGCCGGTGGCGTTCGAACTCCTCGGCGATCGCGGTCGTCATGCGGCTCACCCTGCCAGAGGCACGGCGGGGGAGCTGAGGAGACCCGGCGGCGGGCAAGGGCCTTCGTCACCGCCGCCGGGCCGGTCTCGCCGGGGTCAGCAGGCGCCGAGGTCCTGCCAGACGCCCCACTCACCCGTGGTGCCGGGCCGCTCGCCCTTCGTCCACCACTTGGACTTCCACGAGTGCCCCGCGTGGGACACCGTGATGCCACCGCCGTAAGGCGTGGCCGCGTCCCAGGCCGGCGCCGCGCACGAACCGGTGCCCCCGGTGGGGCTCGGACTCGGGCTCGGGGAACCGGTGCCCGTGGGAGTCGGCGTGGGAGTCGGCGTCGGCGTCGAGGTACCGGGCTCCACCAGGGTCGTCCCCCGTGCCAGGTCACCCTCGAGGGCGTACGTCTTCCCGCCGAACGTCACCGTCCAGTTCGACGGCGTCGACACCGGCAGGTAGTACACGAGGTCCAGTTCGGTGGACGCGCCCGGCGCCAGCGACTGCCAGGCCGGCAGCTTCAGCGAGGCGCGGTGGTAGTCGCCCTTCAGGCCGCCGACGTTGCCGCCCGTGTGATCGCTGCGGATCACCGACGTGCCCCAGCCGGACTGGTCCTTGGCGTTGCCGGGCGCGGAGGTCCCGTAGTCGAACCGGAACTCCGTACCGCCCGGGAGCGCGGTCCCCGTGTTGTTGGTGATCTTCAGCTTGGGGCTGATCGGGTAGTTGGAGTCACCGAGCGGGAACTGCCCGAACTCCACGTCGATGTCGACCGCCTCGGCGGGCATGTCGATCGTGGCGCGCTCGGCGCCGTAGGGGGAGGCCGACTTGAACGTGTCGTACATCGTGTCCGTCAGCGTCGAGCCCGGCACGTACTGTCCCTTGCCCGCGTCCCAGGCGTAGTCGCCGGCCAGCTCCCAGACCATGGTGCCGCCGATGCCGCGGTCGACCACGTAGTCCGCCTTGGCCCGCACCGACTGCTCGTCCTCGGTGGACAGGAACACCTTCTTCTCGGCGTTCCACAGCCAGGGCGCGACCAGGGTGGCGTCGTACTTGCGGGCGTACGTCCCGGTCAGCTTCGTCGTGGCCGGGAAGCCGTAGTCCGTGACGTAGTCGCCGACGACCCCCTTCTCCAGGTTCTTGGCGTGCCACATCGGGTTGGAGCCCGCCGGGGACTCCTTGCCCGCGGTGTCCAGGTCGTGCCACAGGTTGTCGATGCCGACCGCGCCGTCACCGCACTTGGTCAGCCCGGCACCGGCCGGGCACGACGTGGCGGGCGCCTTCCCCCAGAGCCCGTCGGTGCCGCCGGTGACGTTCTTGAAGCCGCGCGTGTAGTACGGCAGGCCGATGTTGATGCGGCCGGCCGGCATCGAGCCGCGGAAGTAGTGGTAGGCCCAGTCGGTGTTGAGGTAGCCGATGCCGCCGTACTGGGAGGTGGTGTACACGCCCGCGGCGGCGAGTTCGGAGTCCTTGCCGTCGTCGAAGAGGGAGGCGTTCGGGCCGACGTGCTCGTTCCAGGCGCCGTGCAGGTCGTACGACATGATGTTGACGTAGTCCAGGTACTTCTGGACCTGGAAGGTCTCCATGCCGCGCAGCAGGTACCCGGAGGACGGCGCGGCGACGGAGAGCAGGTAGTGCCTGCCGTCCGCGGCGCCCGCGCGGTCGAGCTTCTCGCGCAGCGTCTTCATCAGCGCCGCGTACCCCTTGACCAGCCCGGCCCGGCGGCCGTTGGCGAAGGACCAGTCGAGCGGGTTGCCCGCGTCCTTCATCGTCGTCGGGTACTCGTAGTCGATGTCGACGCCGTTGAAGCCGTACTTCCGGACGAAGTCGACCGCCGAGGCCGCGAAGGTGTCGATGCCCGCCTGGTTGACGGAGCCGTCGGCGTTGGTCGCCATGGAGTAGAAGCCGCCGGAGTCCACGCGCGAGCCGTCGGCCGCGAAGTAGCCGCCGGTCTCGGCCCAGCCGCCCACCGAGATCATCGTCTTGACGTCCGGGTGCTGCTTCTTGAACTTGGTGAGCTGGTTGAAGTGGCCCTTGTAGGGGAGGCCCGGGTCCATCTCCGCGCCCGCCACCCCGGGCCAGGTCATGCCGGTCGCGGTGTTCTTCTCGCCGTCCGGGCCCACGGAGAGCCGGTTGGCCCCGTCGACGTGCGCGAAGGCGTAGTTGATGTGGGTGATCTTGTCCCACGGGATGTCGGAGGCCAGGTACGCCGGCTTGCCGTCCTTGCCGGTGCGCCAGCCGGTGAAGTAGCCGATCACCCGGCGCGGGTGGTCGGTGCCCATCTTCTCCCGGCCGGCGGAGTCGTAGACCGAGCAGTAGGGGACGTCGACGCCGGGGGTGCGGTAGAGCCCGTCGGGCCGGCAGTTTTCCTGGTCCGCGGCGTGCGAGGCGGTCGCGGGAAGGCCGGCGAGGACCAGACCGGCGACGGCGGCGGCCGCGGCGAACAGGGCCGGTCTCGCTCCGCGGCGCGTTCTGGAGCGTGAGGGGGAAGGCACAGTCGGTTCCTCTCCACGGAAGTTGCGCAGACAGTAAGAGGACTAGACCAGTGAGTCAATAGGTATGGACCAATTGGAAGGTGCGGGTGAGGAGGGGAGGTCGATGGGGTGTTGCCGGCTCGAGCGGCGCTCGCGTGCGGCCTCCTGTGAGCCACTCCACACACTCCGTCCGCATGGACCGTGAGCGGGCGTGGCAGACTGGCCCTGTACCAGAAGCAGCGCACTCCGGGGTCGGTGAAAGTCCGAACCGGCGGTTACAGTCCGCGACCCGGTCGCCTCCAGCGACCGGTTGACCAGGTGAAATTCCTGGACCGACGGTTAAAGTCCGGATGGGAGGCAGTGCGCGGCGGGCGAGCATGCGTGCGCGCCGCCGACCTCTGGGCTCGCCCTTCGCGGACGGGTCCCGTCCGGCGTCGCCCCCGGTGTTCTCGCTCGCGATCTCTGTCGTTCCTCGACAGCCCCGGAGTCCGTGCCCGAAGAGGCAGGAGGACCCGGGAAGTGTTCACCGGAATCGTCGAAGAGCTGGGCGAGATCACCGCCGTCGAGACCCTCGACGACGCCTGTCGCTTCCGCGTGCGCGGCCCCGTCGTGACCCAAGGGGCACGACACGGCGACTCCATCGCCGTCAACGGCGTCTGCCTCACGGTCGTCGACCACGAGGGCGACGAGTTCACCGCCGACGTGATGGCGGAGACCCTGCACCGCTCCAGCCTCGGCGTCCTCGCCACCGGCTCCCGCGTCAACCTGGAGCGCCCCACCGCCGTCGGCGCCCGCCTGGGCGGGCACATCGTGCAGGGACACGTCGACGGCACCGGTGAGATCGTCGAGCGCAAGCCCTCCGAGCACTGGGAGATCGTCAAGGTCTCCCTGCCCGCGGACCTCGCGCGCTACGTCGTGGAGAAGGGCTCCATCACCGTCGACGGCATCAGCCTCACCGTCGTCGACGCCGGCCCCGACTTCTTCACCGTCAGCCTCATCCCGACCACCCTCGCCCTGACCACGCTGGGCCACAAGCAGCCCGGCGACCCGGTCAACCTCGAGGTGGACGTCATCGCCAAGTACGTCGAGCGCCTGCTCGGCGACCGCACCGGACAGGGGGACGCCCGGTGAACTGGCTCAACTCCGAGGCGTTCACGCTCTTCGGCCAGCACATCAAGTGGTCGGACATGATCGGCAACGTGATCGGACTGCTCGGTCTCGCGCTCGGCTGGCGGCGCTCGATCTGGACCTGGCCCGTGCAGTTCGTCTCCGGGCTCGTCCTCTTCACGGCCTTCGCCACCGCCCACCTCTCCGGCAGCGCGGGCAAGCAGATCGTCGTCATGGTCGTCGCCGCCTGGGGCTTCTGGCAGTGGAACCGCGGCCGGCGGCAGAGCCAGGACGGCTCCATCGCCGTCCGGTTCGCCACCTGGCGCGAGCGCGGCGCCCTGGCCGGCGCCGCCGCCGTCGGCACCCTCGCGGTCGGCGGCCTGTTCACCGCCTTCCCGACCCTCTCCTGGGACCCCTGGCCGGACGCGTACATCTTCGTCGGCACCGTCGTCGCCATGTACGCGCAGGCCCGGGGCATGGTCGAGTTCTGGTTCGCCTGGCTGCTGGTCGACCTGGTCGGCGTCCCGCTGAACTTCGCCAACGGCTTCGCCTTCTCCGGCTTCGTCTACGTCATCTACGGCGCGCTCGTCCTGTGGGGCCTGCGCGACTGGTGGCTGCGCTCCCGCACCGCGGCGCGGCCCGTCCCGGAAGGAGCGCCCGCATGAACACGGCACCCATCCTCTACAGCCCCGACGGACCCGAGGACCTGCTCCTCGACCCCGTCCAGCAGGCCATCGCCGACATCGCCGCCGGACGGCCGGTCGTCGTCGTCGACGACGAGGACCGCGAGAACGAGGGCGACCTCGTCGTCGCCGCCGAGAAGGCGACCGAGGAGATCGTCGCCTTCATGATGAGCGAGTGCCGCGGCCTGATCTGCGCGCCCATGGAGGGCGACGAACTGGACCGGCTCCGCCTGCCCCAGATGGTCGACGACAACACCGAGTCGATGAAGACCGCCTTCACGGTCTCCGTGGACGCGACCGCCGCCCACGGCGTGAGCACCGGCATCTCGGCCTCGGACCGCGCCACCACCCTCCAGCTCCTGGCGAGCGGTACCGCCGAGCCGGCCGACCTGGTCCGCCCCGGCCACATCTTCCCGCTGCGCGCCCGCTCCGGCGGCGTGCTCGTCCGCAACGGCCACACCGAGGCCGCCGTCGACCTCGCCCGCCTGGCGGGTCTGCGCCCGGCCGGCGCCATCGTCGAGATCGCCGGCGAGGACGGGCGGATGCTCCGGCTGCCCGAGCTGATCCCCTTCGCCCGCAAGCACGGCCTGACGATCATCTCCATCGAGGACCTGATCGCCTACCGCCGCAGCGAGGAACCCACCGTCCGCCGCGAGGCCGAGGTCCACCTCCCCACCCGCCACGGCGAGTTCACGGCGTACGGCTACCGCTCCACCGTCGACGGCGTCGAGCACGTCGCCCTCGTCCACGGCGGGATCGGCGACGGCGAGGACGTCCTGGTCCGCATCCACTCCGAATGCCTCACCGGCGACGTCTTCGGCTCCCAGCGCTGCGACTGCGGCCCCCAGCTCGACGCCTCCCTGGACCGCATCCAGGCCGAGGGCCGGGGCGTGGTCGTCTACCTCCGCGGCCACGAGGGACGCGGCATCGGCCTGATGTCCAAGCTGCGCGCCTACGAACTCCAGGAACGCGGCCGGGACACCCTCGACGCCAACCTGGAACTCGGCCTGCCCGCCGACGCCCGCGACTACGGCGCCGGCGCCCAGATCCTGACCGACCTCGGCGTGCGCTCCGTCCGTCTGATGACCAACAACCCGGACAAGAGCGACGCCCTGCTCCGGCACGGCATCGAGGTCAGCGGCCGCGAGCCGATGCCAGTCCAGGCCGGCGAGCACAACCTCCGCTACCTGCGCACCAAGCGGGACCGGATGGGACACGACCTGCCCTGGCTGGACACGACCCCCGTGTCCACCTGCGGCAACCAGTAAGCAAGGACTCCAGGAGAGACATGAGCGGCAAGGGCGCACCGGAACTGACCGTACGCAACGTGGGGGACCTGCGGGTCGCCGTCGTCGCGGCGCAGTGGCACGACCAGGTGATGGACGGACTCGTCGACGGCGCCCTGCGCGCCCTGCACGAGCTGGGCATCGACGAGCCGACCCTGCTCAGGGTCCCCGGCAGCTTCGAGCTCCCGGTGGTGGCCAAGGTCCTCGCGGGCCGCGGCTACGACGCGATCGTCGCCCTCGGCGTCGTCATCCGCGGTGGCACCCCGCACTTCGACTACGTGTGCCAGGGCGTCACCCAGGGCCTGGTCCAGGTCTCCGTGGAGACCGGCGTCCCCATCGGCTTCGGCGTCCTCACCTGCGACACCGAGGAGCAGGCGCTGGACCGGGCCGGCATCGAGGGCTCCCGCGAGGACAAGGGCCACGAGGCGGTGACCGCGGCCGTCGCCACGGCGGCCACGCTCCGCTCGGTATCCGAACCGTGGCGCTAGGCCGCCCGGCACTACGCGTAAAGTGGGCGCCACCATGTCCAAGAAGACTTTCGAGGAGCTCTTCACCGAGCTCCAGCACAAGGCCGCAAGCGGCGACCCCGCCACCTCCCGCACCGCCGAGCTGGTGGACAAGGGGGTCCATGCCATCGGCAAGAAGGTCGTCGAGGAGGCCGCCGAGGTCTGGATGGCCGCCGAGTACGAGGGCAAGGAGGCGGCGGCCGAGGAGATCTCCCAGCTGCTGTACCACGTCCAGGTGATGATGGTCGCCCGCGGCATCTCCCTGGACGACGTCTACGCCCACCTGTGAAGCCGCACCCCCTCTCCCCACCCCACCACGCGAAGGAAGCCGACCTCATGCTGCGCATCGCCGTCCCCAACAAGGGTTCCCTGTCAGGCCCCGCGGGGGAGATGCTGCATGAGGCCGGCTACCAGCAGCGCCGCGAGTCCAAGGAACTGCGCATCGTCGACCCGGTCAACGAGGTCGAGTTCTTCTACCTGCGCCCCCGCGACATCGCGATCTACGTCTCGTCCGGCCGGCTCGACATCGGCATCACCGGCCGGGACCTGCTCGTCGACTCCGGCGCCGAGTCCGAGGAGATCCTCCCGCTCGGCTTCGCCCGCTCCACCTTCCGCTTCGCCGGCAAGCCCGGCACCGCGACCGGCGTCGAGGACCTCAAGGGCCGCACCGTCGCCACCTCCTACGAGGGCATCGTCGCCGCCTACCTGGCCGACCGGGGCGTCGACGCCTCCGTCGTCCACCTCGACGGCGCCGTCGAGACCGCCATCGAGCTGGGTGTCGCCGAGGTCATCGCGGACGTCGTCGAGACCGGGACCTCGCTGCGCAACGCGGGCCTGGAGGTCTTCGGCGAGCCCATCATGAAGTCCGAGGCCGTCGTCATCCGCCGCTCCGGCGCGGAGCCCGACGCGACCACCGAGCCCAAGGTCCAGCAGTTCCTGCGCCGCCTCCAGGGCGTCCTGGTGGCCCGGACGTACGTGATGATGGACTACGACTGCCGGGTGGAGCAGCTGGAGAAGGCCGTCGCCCTCACCCCCGGCCTGGAGTCCCCGACCGTCTCCCCGCTGCACAACGAGGGCTGGGTCGCCGTCCGCGCGATGGTCCCCGCCAAGGAGGCCCAGCGGATCATGGACGACCTGTACGAGATCGGTGCCCGGGCCATCCTGACCACGGCCATCCACGCCTGCCGTCTCTGAGCACGACCCGGAGCGACACCATGCCCGACACCACGCCGGACCTGCCCGCCCTGCCGGTGACCTTCCGCCCGGGGCGCACCCGCGCGGTCCTGACCGTCCTCGCCGTCATCACCTTCGCGGCGATCACGGCGGTCGGACTGCTGCTGAACGGCCTCGGCCCGGGGGAGAGGCTCAGCTTCGCGCTGACCGGCCTCCTCCTGGCCGGCGTCGTGCTGCTGCTGGCCCGCCCCCGGGTCGTCGCCGACGACGCCGGGGTCACCGTCGTCAACCTCACCACCAAGCGGCGCCTCGCCTGGGCCGAGATCGTGCGGGTCAACCTCAGGCAGGGCGACCCCTGGGCGTTCCTGGACCTCAGCGACGGCACCAGCCTGCCCGCGCTCGGCATCCAGCCGGGCATCGCCCGGGAGCGCGCCCTGCACGACGCCCGTGCGCTGCGCGCCCTCGTCGAGTCCCGGTCCCGCGGCGCGTCCGGGACGCCGCGAGGCTGAAGCGGACGCGGCGCCCCTGCCGCGGGCGCCCTTTTCGTGATTAATCTGGGAACGAGGACGCGGTCGTCGCGTCCTCACCCCCGTCGCTCCGCCCGGTGCGCGGGGGTTCCCGCTACCCGAGGAGTGACCCCCTCCGGCGATGGACGGACCGTCCTGCAGTACCTGCGCCGCCCCCTGCTGTGACCTCTCACAGGCGGCGGCATCATGACCACCCCCCTGCTGCTCCTGGCAGCCGCGTTCCTGCTGATCCTCGCCAACGGCTTCTTCGTCGCCGCCGAGTTCGGCCTGGTGACCGTAGAGCGGCCGGACGCCGAGCAGGCGGCCGCCGGCGGCGACCGTCGCGCGCACCGGGTCGTCGAGTCCCTCAAGGAGCTGTCCTTCCAGCTCTCCGGCACCCAGCTCGGCATCACGATCACCTCCCTCGTCGTCGGCATGCTCGCCGAACCGGCGCTCGCCCGGCTGCTGGACGGCCCGTTCACGGCGATCGGCGTCCCCGACGGCGCCGTACCCGGCGTCGCGGTCGTCGTCGGCATGCTGCTGGCCTCGGCGGTGCAGATGGTGATCGGCGAACTGGTGCCCAAGAACTGGGCGGTGTCCAAGCCGCTTCAGGTGGCGCGCTTCGTCGCGGGCCCGCAGCACGCCTTCGCCCGCGTGTTCCACCCGGTGATCGCCGCGCTGAACGCCGTCGCCAACCGTCTGGTCCGCGCGCTCGGCATCGAGCCCACCGAAGAGCTGGCCTCCGCCCGCACCCCCGGCGAACTCGTCTCCCTGGCCCGGCACTCCGCGCGGGCCGGCACCCTGGAGCAGGACACCGCGGACCTCTTCGTACGGACCCTCTCGCTGGGCGAACTGACCGCTCAGCACGTCATGACCCCACGCGTGAAGGTCAGCGCCCTGCACTCCTCGGCCACCGCCGAGGACGTGGTCAACCTGACCCGTGCCACCGGCCTGTCCCGCTTCCCCGTCTACCGGGAGAAGATCGACGAGATCGTCGGCATGGTCCACCTCAAGGACGCCCTCGCCGTCCCCGCGTCCGACCGGCTGCGGACCCCCGCCGGCCGGATCGCCCGCCCGGCGCTGCTGGTCCCCGAGACCCTGCCCGTCCGGCCGCTGCTGACCCGCCTGCGCAGCGAGCAGCCCATCGCGGTCGTCGTCGACGAGTACGGAGGCACGGCCGGCGTCGTCACCCTGGAGGACATCGTCGAGGAGATCGTCGGCGAGGTCCGCGACGAGCACGACGGCCACGACGTCCCCGAACTCGCCGCCGCCGCGCCGGAGGACGGCCGGCCCGCCTGGGACGTGGCCGGAAGCTGCCGCGTCGACGCCCTGCGACGCGTGGGCCTGGAGGCGCCCGAGGGCCCGTACGAGACCGCGGCCGGGCTCGTCGCCGACCTGCTCGGCCGTATCCCCGCCGTCGGCGACCGGGCGGAGCTGCCCGGCTGGCGGCTCTCCGTCCGGCAGGTCGGCCACTATCGCGCCGAGCGGATACGCCTGGTGCGCACGGCTCCGGTGTCCGTGCTGGAGGCCGCCCGATGAGCGTCCTGCAACTGCTCTTCGCCGCGCTGCTCGTGCTCGCCAACGGCTTCTTCGTCGGCGCCGAGTTCGCGCTGGTCTCCGTGCGCCGCAGCCAGATCGAGCCCCTTCGCACCGCCCGCGCCCGCCAGGTGCTGTACGGCCTGGAGCGGCTTCCGCAGATGATGGCCGCCGCCCAGTTCGGCATCACCGTCTGCTCGCTGACGCTCGGCGCGGTCGCCGAACCCACGGTGGCGCACCTGCTGGAGCCGGTCTTCGCGTGGATGCACCTGCCGCACGGGGTGATCCACCCCCTCGGCTACGTGATCGCGCTGGCCGCCGTCGTCTTCTGCCATCTCGTCATCGGCGAGATGGTCCCGAAGAACCTCGCGATGGCCGCCCCCGAGAAGGCGGCGCTGTGGCTGAGCCCCGGCCTGGTCGCCTTCGCCCGCGTGTGCCGGCCGATCACCGCGGCGCTCGGCGCCTGCGCCCAGGGCATCCTGCGGCTGTTCCGCGTGGAGCCCAAGGACGAGGTCGAGGCCGTCTTCACCAGCGAGCAGCTCAACCGGCTGGTGGGGGACGCGGGCCAGGCCGGACTGCTCGACCCGGAGGAGCAGGAACGCCTGGAGGACGCCCTGGAGCTGGGCTCCCGCCCGGTGACCGACGTGCTCCTCGCCCGGGAGTCGCTGGTGACGGTCAGCCCGTCGGTCACCCCCGGCGAGATCGTCGCCCTCACCGCCCGCACCGGGTACTCGCGCTTCCCGGTCGCCGTGGAGAAGGGCGCCTTCATGGGGTACCTGCACGTCAAGGACGTCCTGGACCTCGAGGACTCCGAGCGTGCCGTCCCCCAGCACCTCTGGCGTCCCATGACCACCCTCCGCCCCGAACTGCCCCTGGACGACGCCCTCACCGTGATGCGCCGCGCGGCAACGCACCTGGCCCAGGTGACGGACGCGTCGGGACGGGTGCTCGGCCTGGTCGCCCTGGAGGACGTCCTGGAACTCCTGGTCGGGGAGGTGCGCGACCCGGCCCACCGGGAGGTGACGCTGGCCACCTAGCGGGCCCGGGCCTCAGGGGCCCAGGCCCCAGGGGCCCGGGTCTCAGGGGCCCGGGTCTCAGGGGCCCGCCGGGTCCTGCGGCCCCCGCCCGGAGAGGACCTCCCCGTAGGCCTGCATCAGGTCCGGCAGCCGCAGCGTGGCCAGGTCGTCCCGGGTCAGCGACCCGGGATACACCGACAGGCGCAGGTCGCGGTAGGCGCAGCTCTTCTCGTACAGCGTCCGCAGGAAGCGTCCGTTGCCCAGCTCGTCGATCCAGCCCTGGTCCACCACGTGCCCCGCGATGGAGCGCAGTTCGTCGAGCGCCTCCTCGTCCCAGACGTCCCCGTTCTCGGCCGCGAGCACCTCGCCGATCGAGGTCAGCTCCAGCGGCCGGTACGAGGGGAAGTCCACGCGGGTCGTGAACCGGGAGGACAGCCCGGGGTTGGCGGACAACAGGCGGTCCATGCCCTCCGGGTAGCCGGCGAGGATGACGACCAGGTGGTCGCGGTTGTCCTCGGCCCGCTTCAGCAGCACCTGGAGCGCTTCGTCGCCGTAGGCGTCGCCCTTGCCGTACCCGGAGTTCGACAGGGAGTAGGCCTCGTCGACGAAGAGGACGCCGCCGAGCGCGGAGTCGATCAGCTCGTTGGCCTTCACGGCGGTCTGGCCGAGGTACTCGCCGACCAGGTCGGCCCGCTGCGCCTCCACGAGGTGGTCGCCGCCGAGCAGGCCGAGGGCGTAGAAGACCCGGCCCAGGATGCGGGCCACGGTGGTCTTGCCGGTGCCGGAGGGGCCGGAGAAGACGAAGTGGCGTTTGGGCGGCTGGACCGGCAGCCCCTGCCCGGCCCGCAGCCGGGCCATGTTGAGCTGCGCGGACAAGGCCTTGACCTGCCGTTTCACCGGCTCCAGACCCACCATGCGCTCCAGCTCCGCGAGCGCCTCCTCCAGCAGGGCCGGATCGGTGGGCCCGGTGGGCAGGGAGGAATGCGGCCCGTCGGTCCGCTCGCGCACGGCGGGGCCGCTCAGCGAGGGCAGCGGGGCGCCCGGCACAGGCTCCGGGACCTCGGGGACGGAGAGCTTGAGGTCGCGTTCCTCGGTGCCGAAGAGGGGGTCGAGCCCGTCGGCGCAGTCCAGCCCGTCCGCTCCGGTGCCGGCCGGGGCGAGTCCGGTGAGGTCGCCGGTGTCGTCGTAACCGTCCCCCTCGGCGATCGCCGCCAGCCGGGCCGAGGTGTCCATGAAGGCCGGGTCGACGCGGTGCACGGCCCGGTACAGCGGGAGCGCCGCGGCACTGCGGCCCGTCCCCTCGTGGGCCCGGGCCAGCCAGTACCGCAGTTCCTTGCGCTGCGGCTGCTCGCTGCGGCAGCGCATCAGAGCCGTCGACAGCAGCGGCTCGGCCTGTCCGTACATCTCCAGGCGCACCCGGGCCATGCCGCTGAACAGGCCGGCCTCGATCCCCAGCAGGGGATCGCCGAGCAGCGGGTCGGTGTGCCGTACGAGTTGCTCCCAGTCCTTGACCAGGTAGGCACGGCAGGCGTGCAGGAAGCGGACCTGGGGGTCGGCGTCCACGGGCGGCAGCCCGGCCAGGGCCCGGTCCAGCTCCGGGACGTGGCGGCCGTCCAGCCAGTGGGAGGCGTGCGCCAGCAGCAGGTCGCGGGGGCTCTCCAGCACGGGCTGCACCCACCAGCCGAGCCAGTACCAGGAGTTGAGCGTGCGGCGATGGCGGGCACGCTGCTCGCCGAAGCGCTCCCGGTGCCGGAACATCCTGAGCAGGGCGTTCGTGGTGTCGACGCGCAGCGCGTGCAGTCCCAGCCAGCCGTCGGACATCGCGGGGTCGATGCGCACCGCGGTCCGGAACTCCTCCTCGGCCTGGGGATAGGCCCCCATGGTGTAGGCGTCCACGCCGCGCAGCCAGGCGAGGTCGGCCGGGGCCTGGGGGCCCCGCGTGCCGAAGTCCGTCCCGTCCCCCACGTACCGTGCCCCCGTCGGTATGCCGACGCGCCGTCGCCCGCCGACCGCCTCGGTCAACGGGTGTACCGCGGACCGGAGTTGCAAGGTGCGCGCGGCAACCGCCCGTAGGTCGCACCGTGGGCATCGTACCCGCGGGGGTCTGTCCTCCGAAGGGTGCCGGGGCAGGCCGTTGCGCGAGGCGGGGGCGGCCGGGGCGCCCGTCGGGCGGTGACGGAGGGTGAGCGGACAGCCGCTCGCAGCAGCCGGAAAAGGTGCGCGGGGCAGAACGAAGCCCCCGATCACGGGGGAACAATCGGGGGCTTCGCGTCTTTCGGCGGCACCGAACGGCCGCACATCCAGAACGTAAGACCTGTACGACCCCCGGGTCAAGCGAAGTTGAGGCACTCCGGCAGGTTGCCACGGGGCGATCTTCACGAGTTCAGCACATTGCGGAGGGTCCGTCACCCTGCGTGAAAAAGTGGGCCTCGAAGGCGGTCCCCGCGGGCCCCGGCAGCATCTCGT
Organism: Streptomyces sp. NPDC045956; assembly: GCF_056430705.1. Taxonomy (NCBI): domain Bacteria; kingdom Bacillati; phylum Actinomycetota; class Actinomycetes; order Kitasatosporales; family Streptomycetaceae; genus Streptomyces; species Streptomyces sp. NPDC045956. The sequence continues at coordinate 375,025 of NZ_JBWKKZ010000008.1, forward strand.
ACCCCTTCTCCCTCTGGCGTACCAAAAGGTGCGCGAAGGGGCGCGAGGGGTCATCGGCGAAGTGCCGGCGCTCCGCGGGGATCCACCCGTCCCAGAACGTCCGCTGCTCCGCACCGTCGCGCGCCCTGCCGCGTGCCCACGCCTCCTCGCGCGGCAGCTCCATCCAGATCAGCCGGGCCAGGTGGGGGCGGAGTGCCTCGCGGCCCGCGCCGACGCCCTCCACGAGGACCACCGGGGCGGGCGGCAGCGGGCGGGGCGCTCCGAAGCGCCGGGTCCGCCAGTCGTAGGGGGCGTAGTGCGCGGTGTCGCCGCGCTCCAGGGGTTCGATCACCTGGCTCAGCAGCCGGCCGGTCCAGTCGAACAGTTCGTCGTGGGCGGCGATGTCGTCGAGGTGCAGCACCGGGGCGCCGCCCAGCTCGGCGGCCAGCCGTCCGGCGAACGTGGACTTCCCGGATCCGGCGTGCCCGTCGACGCCGACCAGACGCACGGGTCCGCAGGACGGGGGGAGCCGGCGGAGCAGGGCTGCGAGGGCGTGGATGGCGGATCCTGGGCTGCGCGAGGGAGCGGACGACGTCCCCGCACTCTAGCCGCGCCGGTCCGGGGCGTGCGCCCGGCCGGGGGCCGGCCCGGCACGGGGACCCCGCGCCCGCGCCCCGCGAAACGCACGCCCCCGGGCCGCGCCACTGGTCGACACCAATATTCGTGGCGCGGCGTGCGGAGAAGTGCTGGCAGGACCGGGTTCCTGCGGCCATAGTTGGCGCACAACCGTGCAACGGACCCGCCCGACTCGGACACCTGGGGGTCTTCCACCCATGAGCAGAGCCGAACAGCCGTCCCGCAGAACCGTCCTGGCCGCAGCCGTGGTTGCCGCCGTGGCGGGCAGTGCGGTTCCGGCCACCGCCGCAGCCCCGCCCGCCGCGGACGAGGGCCCGGCGGATCGCGAGCGCACTCCCGCCCGGCAGGTCGACTACCGGGCCTGGACCACGTTCCGCGACTGGCGGCGCGGGTCCGCGGCAGGAGCCCGCGCGGTCGCGGGCGCCCGGCCCGGTGTGGTGATCGGCGCCCCGGTCGGCACCGCCGACTACACCGACCCGCACACCGGCACCACCGCGGCCTGGGAGTACGCGACCTGGACCTCGCCCCTCCACCGGCTCGCCGTGCCCTCGACGGAGGTCATCGCCTCCTGGAACGCGCACACCCCGAGCGGCACCTGGCTCCAGGTCGAGCTGAAGGGGAGCTACTCCGACGGCACGGACACCCCCTGGTACGTGATGGGCCGCTGGGCGGCCGGCGACCAGGACATCAAGCGGACCTCGGTCGACGACCAGGGCGACGGCAAGAGCAGCGTCTGGACGGACACCTTCGCCGTCGACGACGCCTCCACGGGGCTGCGCCTGGTCTCCTACCGGCTCAGGCTCACCCTCTACCGCCGCCCCGGCACGAGGACCACGCCCACCGTCTGGCGGCTCGGCGCGATGGGCTCGGACGTCCCCGACCGCTTCACCGTCCCGGCCTCCGCTCCAGGACTCGCCCAGGAGCTGAGCGTCCCGCGCTACTCGCAGGAGATCCACAAGGGTCAGTACCCCGAGTACGACAACGGCGGCGAGGCCTGGTGCAGCCCCACCTCCTCGCAGATGATCATCGAGTACTGGGGCGGCCGGCTCACCGCCGAGCAGCTCGCCTGGGTCGACCCGTCCTACGCCGACCCGCAGGTCTGCCACGCGGCCCGGTACACGTACGACCACCAGTACGCCGGCTGCGGCAACTGGCCCTTCAACGCCGCCTACGCGGCCACCTTCAAGGGCCTCCAGGGCGTGGTCACCCGCCTGGGTTCCCTCACCGACCTGGAGACGCTGATCGCGGCCGGCATCCCGGCCATAACGTCCCAGTCCTTCCTGGAGGAGGAGCTGACCGGGGCCGGCTACGGCACGTCGGGCCACCTGATGACGGTGATCGGCTTCACCGCCGACGGCGACGTGATCGCCAACGACCCCGCCTCGGACGACAACGAGGCCGTGCGCCGCGTCTACCGGCGGCGCGAGTGGGAGAACATCTGGCTGCGCACCAAGCGCTACAACGCGAGCGGCAAGGTCGCCTCCGGCACCGGCGGCGTCTGCTACCTGTACTTCCCGGCGCACCCGAGCCCGCGCCAGCGCAAGGCGCTCGCGGCGGTGGGCGTGCTCTGACCGCACCGCGACGACGGCCCCCGGTACCGCGGAATCGGCGCCGGGGGCCGTCCGCTGTGAGCAAGGTCTCCGCCACATATGCCACCGTCGGTGGCAAGGTGGACAGGGTCACCGCGGGGGTCGCCCCGACGGGAGGCGGGGGGAGTCCACCGAACTCCGAGATCAGCGAGTAGCCATGACCGCACACACCGCCACAGCCGCCCGTGTCCGTACCGGCGGCCCCAAGGACGCCGGCCCGAAGGTCCTCGAACACGTCATGGGCTGGACCCTCGTCGTGGTCGTCGCGATGCTCGTGGTCCAGCTGGGTCTGCTGTGAAGTGACCGGGTGTGACCTGCCCCACGATCCGACCTGCCATACTGCGGAAGTCCCGCTGCCCGTAGGAAACCAGGGTCGAAATTGAATATCAGTCAACAGCGTGCCGACGCCCGACCCCGGGCGCGCGGCACCGAGCGTTCGCTGGCACGCCGGGCCGAACTCATCGCCATCGGGCGCAGGTTGTTCGCCGACACGTCCTACGACGCGCTCTCGATGGACGACATCGCCCGCCAGGCGCATGTCGCCAAGGGGCTGATCTACTACTACTTCCAGTCCAAGCGGGGCTACTACCTGGCGATCATCCAGGACTCCGTCGCCGAGCTGGTCACCACCGCGGCGGGCGGTACCGAACTGCCGCAGGTGGACCGCGTCCACCGCACCATCGACGGCTATCTGCGCTACGCCGAGCACCACCAGGCCGCCTACCGCACCATCGTCAGCGGCGGAGTCGGCTTCGACGCCGAGGTGCACGCCGTCCGGGACGGGGTGCGCGAGGCGATCGTCGCCACCATCGCCGAGGGGGCGTACGGCCGCTCCGACGTCGGCCCGCTGGCGCGCATGGGCCTGCTCTCCTGGGTGTGCGGCGTCGAGGGCGCCACCCTGGACTGGATCGGTCGCCCCGGACTGCCCCGCGAGACCATGCGCGACCTGATGGTGAGGTCGCTCGGCGGCACCCTGCGCGCCATCGAGGAGCTGGACCCCGCCTGCCCGGCCCCGGCCGCCGCCCGCCGGGACGCCTGACGCGCACGGCGGAGGGACGGAGACCCGAGCCGGCCCCCGCCCCTCCGCCCCCCCGTGGGTCTCGCGTCAGCCGATCGCCCTGATCAGCTCGCCGTTCGCGGTGTCGCCGCTCAGCTCCCAGAAGAAGGTGCCGCCCAGCCCCTGCTGGTCCTTGTACGCCATCTTGGTCGCGATGGTCTGCGGCGTGTCGTAACTCCACCAGTCGTTCCCGCACTTGGCGTACGCCGTGCCGGCCACGGTGCCGGTCGCCGGGCAGCTGGTCCTCAGCACCTTGTAGTCCTCGATGCCGTTCTCGTACGTCCCCTTGGCGGGGCCGGTGGCGGTGCCGCCCGGTGCCGCCTGGCCGACGCCGGTCCAGCCGCGGCCGTAGAACCCGATCCCGAGCAGCAGCTTCGAGGGCGGGATACCGAGGCCCTTGAGCTTGTCGATGGTCGCCGAGGAGTGGTAACCGGGCTTCGGGATACCGGAGTACGAGGTCAGCGGCGAGTGCGGAGCGGTCGGGCCGGTGGCGTCCCAGGCGCCGAAGAAGTCGTACGTCATCGGGTTGTACCAGTCGACGTACCGGGCCGCTCCCGCGTAGTCGGCCGCGTCGATCTTGCCGCCGGACGTCGCGTCGGCCGTGATCGCCGCGGTGAGCAGGTTGCCGGAGCCGAACTCGGCGCGCAGGGCGCTCATCAGCTTCGGGAACGCGTCCCGGCCGCTGGTGTCGCAGCTCAGCCCGCAGGAGTTGGGGTACTCCCAGTCGATGTCGATCCCGTCGAAGACCTCGGCCCACCGGGAGTCCTCGACCAGGTCGTGACAGGACCTGGCGAACGCGGCGGGGTCCTTCGCGGCCTCCGCGAAGCCGCCGGACCACGTCCACCCGCCGAAGGACCACAGGACCTTGAGGCCCGGGTGCTTCTTCTTCAGCTTGAGCAGCTGGTTGAAGTTGCCCCGCAGCGGCTGGTCCCAGGTGTCGGCGACGCCGTCGACGGAATCGGCCGCCGTGTACGCCCGGTCGGTCGCCGCGTAGGCGTCGCCCATGGCGCACCTGCCACCGGTGACGTTGCCGAACGCGTAGTTGATGTGGGTCAGTTCGGCGCCGGAGCCGGACGTCTCGATGTTCTTGACGTGGTACTTGCGGTCGTAGGTGCCCCATTCGGTGAAGTAGCCGACGACCTTGGAGCCGGCGGCGGCCCGCGGCGCGGGTGCCGCCGGGGCGGCCGCGGCGGTGGTCGTGGCCGCCCCGGCCAGCAGCCCCGCGCCGAGGGCCGCGGAGCACAGGGCGGCGAGGAGGGCCCGGACGGGGGCCTTCCGGCGTGGGCGGGGCCGGGTGTGGGGGAGGACGCGGGGGAGGTGCGGGACGTGCATCGGGTGTCTCCTCGTGGGGGGAAGAGGGAAACGCGCGCCGATTGGCATGAACGCGGTAATGCGTTCGGTGCGTCACCGTAGGAGGACTAGACCAGTGGGGTCAATGGTTCGGACCATGTTCGGGTCGGAGCGCCGCCACCGAGGGCTCGCGGACCGGCCGGAGCATTTCCTGAAGTAAGCGGTCGTTAACTGGTGACTCCATGCCTCCGATCGGGCATACTCACAGCGCACAGCCGCTGGTCAGCCGCTTCCGCGACCCGGGAGTGCGAGCATCGGCCTGGCCCGAACGACCCGGCGGAACCGCCTCCACCCAAGGCGCACGTCCGCCGTTGCGCCCGACAGGGAGGAGAGCGTCGCCATGCCCGACCGCGCCCCGCAGCCGGTGGACCGGCAACTGCCCACGGACGAGGCACGGGATCTGATCTCGCTCGTCCGCGACATCGCGCAGCGTGAGATCGCCCCGAACGCGGCCGAGGAGGAGGACGCCGGACGCTTCCCGCGCCAGGTCTTCGCCCTGCTCTCCGACTCCGGCCTGCTCGGCCTGCCGTACGACGCCGAGTACGGCGGCGGCGAGCAGCCCTACGAGGTCTACCTCCAGGTCCTCGAGGAGCTGGCCGCGGCCCGCCTCACGGTGGGCCTCGGCGTGAGTGTGCACACCCTCGCCTCCTACGCACTCGCCGCCTACGGCACCAAGGAACAGCAGGTCGAGCACCTGCCCGCGATGCTCGGCGGCGGCCTGCTCGGCGCCTACTGCCTCTCCGAGCCCGCCTCCGGGTCCGACGCCGCCTCACTGCGCACCAAGGCCGTGCGCGAGGGCGGCGACTGGGTGATCACCGGCACCAAGGCGTGGATCACGCACGGCGGCGTCGCCGACTTCTACACCGTCATGGCGCGCACGGGCGAGGAGGGACCGCGGGGCATCACCGCCTTCCTGGTCCCCGCCGACGCCGAGGGGCTGAGTGCCGCGGTGCCGGAGAAGAAGATGGGGCTCAAGGGCTCGCCCACCGCACAGGTCCACCTCGACGGCGTGCGGGTGTCCGACGCCCGACGCCTCGGCGACGAGGGCCAGGGCTTCGCGATCGCCCTGTCCGCGCTCGACTCGGGGCGGCTGGGCATCGCCGCCTGCGCGATCGGTGTGGCCCAGGCGGCGCTGGACGAGGCGGTGTCCTACGCGGCGGAGCGCCGGCAGTTCGGCAAGCCGATCGCCGACTTCCAGGGACTGCGCTTCATGCTCGCGGACATGGCCACCCAGATCGAGGCCGGCCGCGCGCTGTACCTGGCCGCGGCACGGCTGCGGGACGCCGGACTGCCCTTCGCCAAGCAGGCGGCCATGGCCAAGCTGCACTGCACCGACACGGCGATGCGGGTCACCATCGACGCCGTGCAGGTCCTCGGAGGGTACGGCTACACCGCCGACTTCCCCGCCGAGCGCTACCTGCGCGAGGCGAAGGTGCTGCAGATCGTCGAGGGCACCAACCAGATCCAGCGCATGGTCATCGCCCGTCACCTCGTGGGTCCCGAGGGACGCTGAAGTCACCGGTGACGCTCCAGTCACCGGTGACGGCGAAGTCGCCGGCCACGCCGAACCCGCCGGTGACGCGGAGGTCGCCGGTGGTGAAGAAGTCCCCGAGCCCGCGCGGGGGCGCCGCCAGGCGCACCCACTCCGGGTCGTCGCGTCCCGGCAGGGTGCGGCCGCGGTCGGCCCAGGTCCGCATCAGCTCACGGTAGATCGGCGGGTCCGGGGGCTGCGGGGCCGGCGGAACCGGTCCCGCGGGCACCGGGACGAACGCGCGGCGCCGAGGCCCGGTCGCCGAGTACGTGGGGGTCATACCCGGGCAACGCGGCGGAGTGCGGACAGGTCACCGGCGCCCGGAATCGAGAGTGAGTTCGCGGCTGTCCGCCGCCGAGTCGGCGGCGTCGCACGGCGTCTGACGCGCCGTCGCTCCCGGCGGCCCTCCCCGCGACCTCCCGCGGAGCGCGCTGCACCCGCTCCGCGGCCGTGCGGGGGCCGTGGAGCGGTTGGGAGGGCGCATGGGGCGAACGGGCCCCGGACGGAGCCCGTCCGGGTGGCACACGTGGACTCAGGCCGCCTCGCGCCGCATCGTCGGCACGCGCATCGGGCGCGAGCCCGGGCCGCCGACGTGGGAGAAGGGCTGGGTCCGCCAGTCGAGGCCCTGGGGGAGCGTCAACAGCAGGGCGGTGTCCTGCTCGTGGGGCTGGAACGACTCGTCCGCCGGACGGGCGTCGGTGGCCCTGCGGCCGGTGCCCGCACACGCCGTGAGACCGAACGGGTTCCACGGGGAGGCGCACAGTGCGTGCTGCGGCAGCACCTCCTCGTCCGCCAGCAGCGCGATGGGCTGCGCGCAGTCCGGGCAGATCACCCGGTACATCTCGAACGTGTCGTAGGTGTCGAGTTCCTCCTCGTCGAGGGCGTCGGGTTCGACGCCCTCCGGAAGGGGCTCGACGACCGGCTGCTGCCGCTTGGACGTGACACGTCCAGGGCGCTTAAGACTCTGCATGGGATTCTCCCCCTCGGGCTGGGCCGTGACGGCACTGCGGCCTCGACCACAGCAAGCACTTCCCGTCCCTCCTACGGGGTAATCACGAGAACATCACGGAGAACGGCCGGGGGGTGTGGTCTTCGTCACATGTCCCGCGCAACCGCCCCCTGTGGCGGATTTGTACCCCGCCGGTCCGTCGGCCGACCGGCCGTCACATCACGAACAGGGCATGACCTGGGCCGCTCAGGTATCCGCGGAGATCAAGCGCACTGTAGGTTCTTGCGCCATGGAGGAGCTGGACCGACAGATCGTGCAGCTGCTCGTCAGGGACGGGCGGATGAGCTACACGGACCTGGGCAAGGCCACGGGCCTGTCCACGTCCGCCGTGCACCAGCGGGTGCGGCGGCTGGAGCAGCGTGGCGTCATCCGCGGGTACGCCGCGGTCGTCGACCCGGAGGCCGTCGGGCTGCCGATGACCGCCTTCATCTCCGTGAAACCGTTCGATCCCAGCGCTCCCGACGACATCGCTGACCGGCTGGCCGGGGTTCCCGAGATCGAGGCCTGCCACAGCGTCGCCGGCGACGAGAACTACATCCTCAAGGTGCGCGTGGCCACCCCGCACGAGCTGGAGGAGCTGCTCGCCCGGGTCCGCTCCCTCGCGGGCGTCTCGACCCGGACCACCGTGGTGCTGTCCACGCCCTACGAGGCCCGGCCGCCCCGCGTCTGACCGTCGCCGCGGGCCACGGCACCGACCCGGCGGGGAGCGGCCGCCCGCAGCCGGACGCCGGCCGGGAGCGGGGCTTCCTCCGCGCGGCGCCGACCTGCGTGCCGGCCGGCCCGCGCGAGGGGCGAGACTGGTGTCCATGAGCGAGCCCACCACCCCGTCCACGACCGTCCTGCTGCGCCGCGGCGAGGTCCACAGTCCCGCCGACCCCTTCGCGACGGCGATGGTCGTCGAACGCGGCCAGGTCGCCTGGGTCGGCTCCGAGGGTGCCGCCGACGCCTTCGCGGACGGCGTGGACGAGGTGATCGACCTGGACGGCGCCCTGGTCACCCCGGCGTTCACCGACGCACACGTGCACACCACGAGCACCGGCTTCGCCCTCACCGGCCTCGACCTCTCCGGCGCTCCCACCCGGGAGGCCGCCCTGGCCCTGGTGCGGGACTTCGCGGCGGCCCGCCCGGGCGACCGCGTCCTCCTCGGGCACGGCTGGGACGCCTCCCGCTGGCCCGACGGCCTGCCCCCGACGCGCGCGGAGCTGGACGAGGCCACCGGCGGCCGCCCCCTCTACCTCAGCCGTATCGACGTCCACTCGGCCGTCGTCACCACCGCCCTGCTCGACCTGGCCCCCGGGGCCGGCGACCGCGCGGACGGTCCGCTCACCGCCGACGCGCACCACGCCGTACGCGCGGCCGCCCTCTCCGCCGTGTCCCCCGCACAGCGCACCGAGGCCCAGCGCGCCGCCCTCGCACACGCCGCCTCCCTCGGCATCGGCACCGTTCACGAATGCGCAGGGCCGGAGATCTCCTCCGAGGACGACCTCACCGGCCTGCTGCGGCTGTCGGCCACCGAGGCCGGACCCCGGGTCATCGGCTACTGGGCCGAACGGGATGCCGACAAGGCGAGGGAACTGGGCGCGGTCGGTGCCGCCGGCGACCTCTTCGTCGACGGCGCCCTCGGCTCCCACACCGCCTGCCTGCACCAGCCGTACGCCGACGCCGGTCACACCGGCATCGCCTACCTGGACTCCGCCGACGTCGCCACGCACGTCGTCGCCTGCACCGAGGCCGGTCTCCAGGCGGGCTTCCACGCCATCGGCGACGCCGCCGTGACCGCCGTCGTGGAGGGGGTGCGCGCCGCCGCCGACAAGCTCGGCCTCGCCCGCGTCCGCGCCGCCCGCCACCGCGTCGAGCACGCCGAGATGCTCACCCCCGAGACCGTCGCGGCCTTCGCCGAACTGGGCCTGACCGCCTCCGTCCAGCCCGCCTTCGACGCCCTGTGGGGCGGCGAGGACGGCATGTACGCCCGCCGCCTGGGCGCCGAACGGGCCCGCACCCTCAACCCCTACGCCGCCCTGCTGCGGGCCGGTGTCCCGCTCGCCTTCGGCTCCGACAGCCCCGTCACACCCCTCGATCCGTGGGGCACCGTCCGGGCCGCCGCCTTCCACCGCACGGCGGAACACCGCGTCTCCGTACGAGCGGCGTTCACCGCGCACACGCGCGGCGGCTGGCGGGCGATCGGCCGTGACGACGCGGGCGTCCTGGTGCCGGGCGCTCCCGCCGACTACGCGGTCTGGCGTACCGGCGCCCTGGTCGTCCAGGCCCCCGACGACCGGGTCGCACGCTGGTCGACCGACCCGCGTTCCGGCACCCCCGGCCTGCCCGACCTCACCCCGGGCCGGGAACTGCCCGTCTGCCTGCGCACCGTCGTCGGGGGCCGGACCGTCTTCGTACGGCCGGGCGAGTGATCTCCGCCGCCGACGGGGCGATGATCTTCCGCCGCGTACGACCTGCGGCTCCTCCCCGCTGACCTGGGCATTGGTGCGGAAGCCGCAGGTCGAACGGCTGTTGACAGGCGACGGCGGGGGGCCGGTAGGTTCGGCCGAGTCCACCACCGGACGTCCGACCGGGGAATCCTCCGCGCACGCGTCGCGGCGCCGCTGGGTCAGGGACGGTGTGCCGCACCGGGGCACCGTCGCTGGGAGCCAGGCCCAGCGCTCACGCCGCGACGAGGGAACGTTCCCGCCGGTCGGGAGGTGTGACCCGGGTGGGGCCCGGGCGCTCAGTAGACAACGGCTTTCGGTCGATCCGCAGCCAGCGGGTCCCAGGTCGGCCCGAAGGGCGCCGGGCCCCCATCCGCAGCGGTGACGCTCCGCAAGCGTGCATCCCTGCCCCGGTCCACGGGATACGACACCGCCGTACGCACGTCCTGTCACGTCGGCGCAGGCCGCGGCCATTAAGGTGGTGCTCTGCGTACGGACATGAAGGGGCAGCGGTGAACGACGGCGACGGGACGCCCGCGGCAGCGGGGCGGGGGAGGCGGTTCGATCCCCTGGGCACGGCCTTGGTGATCATCCCGACCTACAACGAGGCGGAGAACATCAAGGCGATCGTCACGCGCGTGCGCGAGGCGGTCCCCGAGGCGCACGTCCTCGTGGCCGACGACAACAGCCCGGACGGCACGGGCAAGCTCGCCGACGAACTGGCCGCCGGGGACGAGCACGTCCAGGTCCTGCACCGCAGGGGCAAGGAGGGCCTGGGCGCCGCCTACCTCGCGGGTTTCCGCTGGGGCCTGGAGCACGGCTACGGCGTGCTGATCGAGATGGACGCCGACGGCTCCCACCAGCCCGAGGAACTGCCCCGCCTGCTCACCGCCCTCAAGGGGGCCGACCTGGTGCTCGGTTCCCGCTGGGTGCCCGGGGGCCGGGTGGTGAACTGGCCCAAGTCGCGCGAGTTCATCTCCCGGGGCGGCAGCATGTACTCGCGCCTCGCGCTCGACCTGCCGCTGCGCGACATCACCGGCGGGTACCGCGCCTTCCGCCGCGAGACCCTTGAGGGCCTCGGCCTGGACGAGGTCTCCTCGCAGGGCTACTGCTTCCAGGTCGACCTCGCCCGCCGGGCGATCAAGGCCGGCTACCACGTCGTCGAGGTGCCGATCACCTTCGTCGAGCGCGAGCACGGCGACTCCAAGATGAGCCGCGACATCCTCGTGGAGGCCCTCTGGCGGGTCACCACGTGGGGTGTGGGGGAGCGGGTCGGCAAGGTCCTGGGGCGCGACAGGCAGCCCGACAGGACAGCGGGCGAGCCGCCCGCGGGAGCATCCCAGGAGAGGGCCGCCGAACCTGCGGAGCCGACGTCGGCTCCGTCCGGGGAGGCCGCCCAGGGGCCCGCCGGGAAGAGCGACAAGTCGACCCCGGCGCCCGACGAGAGCGCCTGACGCCCCCTTACGCCGCGCTGAGCCGGGGGCAGGCACACTGGGGGTATGACGACTGGCGCTCAGACCCCCAGGTCCCCCGCCCGGCCCCCACGCTCCCGCCTGCGCACGTTCCTGCCGCTGGGCGTCGCCGCCTGGCTCGTGCTGGAGATCTGGCTGCTGACCGTGGTCGCGGGCGCCTCCAGCGGCTTCGTGGTCTTCCTGCTGCTGGTCGCGGGCATCGTCCTCGGCTCCGTCGTCATCAAGGCTGCGGGCCGCCGCGCCTTCCGGAACCTGACCAGGACGGTGCAGCAGCAGCAGTCCGGCATGCCCCCCGAGGCCCGGCCGAACAGCGAGGGCAACGGCCTGATGATGCTGGGCGGGCTGCTCCTGATCCTCCCCGGCCTGATCTCGGACGCGCTGGGGCTGCTCATGCTGCTGCCCCCGGTCCAGAAGGCGGTGAGCCGGTACGCGGAGCGGACGGTGGAGCGCAAGCTCCGTGAGGCCCGCCCGGGCACCCTGGGCGACGCCTTCCGCCAGGCCCGCATGCACCAGCCGGACGGCAAGGTCGTGCAGGGCGAGGTCGTGCGCGACGACCCGGACGACGCCCCGCAGGGCCCCCGCCCGCCGCTGGCACGCTGAGCGCAGGCGTGCCGTCCGGGGAGCGGTCCTCGGACGGCACGCGGCAGCAAAAACCGCGGGTGCCGTACGTGATGTTCACGTACGGCACCCGCGGTGTTCGTTGCCTACGGTTTCCCGCTACGCACTCTTGCGGCTGTCACGCGGATGCACCGCGATGTTCATCGCGCCGGAGCGCAGAACGGCCAGCCGCTCCTCGAGGACCTCTTCGAGTTCCTCGCGGGTGCGGCGCTCCATCAGCATGTCCCAGTGCGTACGCGCGGGCTTGGCCTTCTTTTCCTCAGGGCCGTCGCCGTCCACGAGGAGTGCCTGGGCCCCGCAGACCTTGCACTCCCACTCCGGCGGGATCTCCGCCTCCACCGAGAAGGGCATCTCGAAACGATGCCCCTTCTCGCATGCGTACTCCACGGCCTGGCGCGGGGCCAGGTCGATGCCGCGGTCCGTCTCGTAGCTGGTCACCACGAGGCGCGTGCCGCGAAGAGCTCGCTCACTCATGAATCGTGCCTCCCGGGCTTGTCGCCCACAGGACAGGTGTCGCTGTCGTCGTCATCCGGTCAACGTCCGGGCGGCGGTAAAGATTCCCGTCCCGACTCCCGTTCCGGGCGTCTGCGTCGCCGTCGCAGCCGCAGCCTTGCTCCAGTGCAGTACCCGCCGACGCCCGGTTCGTCACCTCTGCTAACAGATGTGACATAGCGTTTCGGCGCCATTGACGCGCAGTAACGGTACGCCTGGCAGGCCAAACGCGTACACTACAGCGCTTTCGTGCCGAGTGCTAAATCCTCGCCGGTACGGGATTGCCCGCGTCGCCGATCGCCCGCCGCACCGGGACCCGCGCGAGCAGCGCGAAGCCGATGACGAAGAACGCCACCAGGGAGATGATCGCGTCCCGGTAGCTCCCGGTCAGCTGGTAGGTGAGACCGAACAGCAGGGGCCCCAGCCAGCTCATCCCGCGGTCGCTCAACTCGTACGCCGAGAAGTACTCGGCCTCCTTGCCCGGCGGCACCAGGTGGGAGAAGAGGGAGCGGGACAGCGCCTGGCTGCCGCCGAGGACGAGTCCGATCCCGGCGGCCAGCACGAAGAACCACACCGGTTCCCCGGCCGGCAGGAAGTACCCGGCCGCGAGGGTCACCGTCCAGGCCACCAGCGACCCGAGGATCGTGCGCTTCGCCCCGTACGCGCGGGCCAGGCGGCCGAGCGCCAGCGCGCCCGCCACCGCCAGGAGCTGCACCAGCAGCACGGCCACGATGAGCGTGGACTGCCCGAGGCCGAGTTCCTCGGAGCCGTAGACCGAGGCCTGGGAGATCACCGTCTGGATGCCGTCGTTGTAGACGAGGTACGCCAGCAGGAAGGCCAGGGTCAGCGGGCGGCGGCGCATGTCGCGGACGGTCGCCGCCAGCTGCCGGAAGCCCGGCAGCGTCGCCTCGCGCGCGGAGGCGCGGCGGTCGCGCAGCCGTCGCAGCGGGATCAGCGCGAAGGCGCCCCACCAGAGACCGGCCGACGCCAGGCAGACGCGGACCGCCGCGCTCTCGCTCAGCCCGAAGGAGTCGTGGGCGGTGTAGAGGATCAGGTTCGCGACCAGGACCAGCGCCCCGGCCGCGTAGCCGAAGGCCCAGCCCCGGGAGGAGACCGCGTCGCGTTCCTCGGGCCGGGCGATCTGGGGGAGGTAGGAGTTGTAGAGCATCATCGCCACGGACTGCGCCGCGTTGGCGACGACCAGGAGCAGTCCGCCCAGCAGGTAGCGGTCGCCGTCGAGGAAGAACATGGCGGTCGTCGCCCCCGCGCCCGTGTACGCGGCGGCGGCCAGCAGCGGCTTCTTGCGGCCGGAGCGGTCGGCCGCGGCGCCCACCAGGGGCATCACGAGCACCGCGACGATCACCGACAGCGAGACCGAGTACGCGAAGAAGGACCCGGCGCGCACCGGGATGCCGAGCGGGTGGACGTAGCCGTCCGGGCCCGCCGCCGACTCGGCGACCGATGTCAGATAGGGGCCCAGGAACACCGTGAGCACGCTGGTGGAGTAGACCGAGCACGCCCAGTCGTAGACGTACCAGCCGCGCTGCTCGCGCCGTCGGCCGTCCGCGTCGTCGGCCGCGTCCGTCCTCAGGGTGTCGGTACCCACCCGTGCCCTCGCCTCCCCGGAAGCGCGCGACGCCCGGGATCCGGTCGCGGGTCCAGGCGGTCCCCGACGGTCTCAGACCCAGACGCCGCGGTCCTCCATGACCTCGCGCAGTGTGTCGATGTGATCGGTCATGATGCCATCCACTCCCAGGTCCAGGAGCCGGTGCATCCGGTCCCGATCGTTCACCGTCCACACGTGCACCTGGAGCCCGCGGGCATGGGCGGCGCGCACGAAGCGGCGGTCGACCACCTGGATGCCCGACTGGGCCTCGGGCACCTGTGCCGCCACCGCCGAACGGCGCAGCGCGGCCGGCACGCCCCACGAGCGCAGTCGCAGGTTCAGGACGCCCCGGGTGCCGTACGAGGTGGCCAGGCGCGGGCCGGCCAGGCGCTGGGCGCGGACCACGCGTGCCTCGGAGAAGGAGCCGACGCAGATCCGGTCCCAGCTGTCCGTCCGCTCGACCAGCTCCAGCAACGGCAGCAGCGCCGACTCCGCCTTGACGTCGATGTTCCAGCGCACCTCGGGGAAGGCCGCCAGCAACGCCTCGAAGAGCGGCACCGGCTCCTCGCCCGCCACGCGCGCCCGGCGCACCCTCTCCCACGGGAGGTCGGCGATCCGCCCGGCCCCGTCCGTCACCCGGTCCAGGGTCGTGTCGTGGAAGGCGACGAGCTTCCCGTCCCGGGTCGCGTGGACATCGGTCTCGATGTACCGGTAGCCCGCCTCGACCGCGCGCCGGAACTGCCGGAGGGTGTTCTCCAGGCCGTCCGCCGCCCCACCGCGGTGGGCGAAGGCGATCGGACCGGGGTGGTCCAGATAGGGGTGGCGGGGGTGGCGTATCGGGGTGGTCACCGACGCAGTATCGCGCGCTGGGGTTGAGCGGCGGCAACCACCGTGCTGCCGCCCGATGCCGGCGGGACGGCGAACAGGCGCAGGAACACCTGGGCCAGCGGGCCGATCGTCACGGCGTACAGCAGGGTGCCGACACCGACCGTGCCGCCGAGGGCGAAGCCCGTCGCCACCACGGTGATCTCGACGGCGGTCCGCACCAGACGCACCGAGAGGCCCGTGCGCCGGTTCAGCCCGGTCATCAGGCCGTCCCGCGGGCCCGGACCGAACCGAGCGGCGATGTACAGGCCGGTCGCCGCGCCGTTCAGGACGATCCCCGCCACCATCATGGTGATCCGCGCCGTCCAGCCGTGGGCGTCGGGCACGACGGCCAGCGTCGCGTCCATCGCGGCGCCGATCACCAGCACGTTGGAGACCGTGCCGAGGCCCGGGCGCTGGCGCAGCGGGATCCACAGCAGCAGCACGGCCGCACCGACCACGGTCAGCACCAGGCCCATCGACAGGCCCGTGCGCTCAGCGAGGCCCTGGTGCAGCACGTTCCACGGCTCCAGACCGAGCCCGGACGCGACCAGCAGTGCCGAGCTGGCGCCGTAAAGGACAAGGCCGCCGTAGAGCTGTGTCAGTCGCCGCGTGAGCTGCCGCGGTCCGGATCGCCTGGACATGGAATGCCCCCTGGGTGGTGGTAGTGGCCTGCTGCATGACACCCTGTGGCTTGAGAAGGAGAGCCAACCAGGGCCAATTCGGGGAAGGTGGACTGATTTCCATGGCGCAGTGGACTTCTGCCGTGGGGGCGGGACAGCTCGCGCGGCTGCTCGGCTCCCAGCAGGACCGCCCGGCCGGGCCCGGCGCCCGCCGTCCGCCGGCCTACCGCGCGCTCGCCGACGGCATCCGCCTGCTCGTCCTGGAAGGACGCGTCCCCGTCGCCGCCCGGCTGCCCGCCGAACGCGAGCTGGCCCTCGCCCTGACCGTCAGCCGCACCACCGTCGCCGCCGCCTACGAGGCCCTGCGCGCCGAGGGCTTCCTGGAGTCCCGGCGCGGCGCGGGGAGCTGGACCGCGGTCCCGGCCGGCAACCCCTTGCCCGCGCGCGGCCTGGAGCCCCTGCCCCCGGAGGCCCTCGGGTCGATGATCGACCTCGGCTGCGCGGCGCTGCCCGCGCCAGAACCCTGGCTGACCCGGGCGGTGCAGGGCGCGCTGGAGGAACTCCCCCCTTACGCGCACACCCACGGCGACTACCCGGCCGGACTGCCCGCGCTGCGCTCGATGATCGCCGAGCGCTACAGCGCGCGCGGCATCCCGACCATGCCCGAGCAGATCATGGTGACCACGGGGGCCATGGGCGCGATCGACGCCATCTGCCACCTGTTCGGGGGACGCGGCGAGCGCATCGCCGTGGAGTCGCCGTCGTACGCCAACATCCTCCAGCTGATGCGTGAGGCCGGGGCCCGGCTGGTCCCCGTCGCGATGGCCGAGGGGCTCACCGGCTGGGACGTGGACCGCTGGCGCCAGGTGCTGCGCGACGCCGCGCCCCGCATCGCCTACGTGGTCGCCGACTTCCACAACCCCACCGGCGCGCTCGCCGACGACGACCAGCGGCGGCGGCTGGTGGACGCCGCCCGCTCGGCGGGGACGGTGCTCGTGGCCGACGAGACGATGAGCGAGCTGTGGCTGGACGACGAGGTCGAGATGCCGCGCCCGGTGTGCGCCTTCGACCCGGCCGGTTCCACGGTCGTCACCGTCGGCTCCGCCAGCAAGGCGTTCTGGGCCGGGATGCGCATCGGCTGGGTCCGCGCCGCGCCCGACGTGATCCGCAGCCTGGTCGCCGCGCGTGCGTACGCGGACCTGGGCACGCCGGTGCTGGAGCAACTGGCGGTGAACTGGCTGTTCAGCACCGGGGGCTGGGAGCAGGCCGTCGCGGTGCGCCGCGCACAGGCCCGGCAGAACCGGGACGAGCTGGTGGCCGCGGTGCGTCGGGAGCTGCCCGACTGGGAGTTCGAGGTGCCGCGTGGTGGGCTCACGCTGTGGGTGCGGACCGGGGGGCTCTCGGGCTCCCGGCTCGCCGAGGCGGGGGAGCGGGTGGGGGTGCGGGTGCCCTCCGGGCCGCGGTTCGGGGTCGACGGGGCCTTCGAGGGCTATGTCCGGCTGCCGTTCACGGTGGGCGGCGCGGTGGCCGAGGAGGCCGCGGCGCGGCTCGCCGCGGCGGCCCGGCTGGTGGAGAACGGCGGCGTCGGCGGCGGTGGCGAGGGGCCGCGGACGTTCGTGGCGTAGCGGGAGGGCCGAGGCCCCGGCGACGGGATCCGGGCGAGCCCTCCGGCGGGCGGCCCGGACCCCGGCGAACCGGGGCCACGGTGTGCAGCGTGGGTCAGGAGGTCTCCGCCGCTACCGCCTCGGCCGGGACCTTCTCCGTGCGGACCGGGCCGATGGCCGCCGCCGTCTCCGAGGGGGTCCGCGCCTCGGTCGCCGCTTCCCGCGCGACCGGCGCCGGCGGGGCGTCCGCCGGGGGCCTCCCGGGCTCGCCCGGCTCGCCGGGCTCCTCCGCCCCGGACGGGGACTCCGCCGGGGTGTCCGTCTCCCTCGTGGTAGCGGCGGCGGTCTTGTCGGTGACCCCGGTCCTGACGGTGAGGACGGCCTTGTCGAGGGCGATGACCTTGTCGGGGGAGGCGACGGCCTTGTCAGGGGCTACGGCCGTATCGGGGGAGGCGGCCTCGTCGGTGGCGACGGTCTCCCCGTTCGGGCCGTGCTTCCCGGTCGTGTCGCCCGTCCCGGTGATGTCGTCTCGTTGGGCGGTCTCGCCTCTTTCGGTGGCGGTCTCCGGCCGGGCCGGAGTCCGGGACTCGCCCTCCGCCGGCCCCAGGGCCCGTTCACCGTCCGCGGGCGTCGTGCGGGGCGGGAGCAGGTCGAGGACGGCCTGCCGCTGAGCCTCGCTGGTGGCGTCGTCGTAGGGGTCCGGGGTGGCCGGGACCTGGAGCCGGTGCACCGGGCCGGTGCCCAGGCGGGCGTAGCCGCGACCGGGCGGAACCTGTTCGACGGGGGTGGTGTGCGGGGGCGCGCCCAGCACGGCCGCGAGTTCGTCCGCCGTGGCCGGGCCGAGGACGACCCGCGCGCGGGTGTGCTGCCGTACGGCGTCGCCCAGGCCGGCCAGGGCGTCCAGCTGGTCCGCGACGACCACCGTCACGTGGGCGGCGCGGCCGTGGCGCAGCGGGACCTGGAGCAGGGTCTGCGGGTCCCTGCGGCCGTCCGTGGAGGCCAGGTGCGCGAACGCGCTCGGCCGGTCGAGGAAGATCCACAGGGGCCGCCGGGTGTCGTCCGGTGCCGGCCGGCCCTCCTGACGAGCCCGGTTGACGGCGATCAGCCGCCGTTCGGTCTCGGCCGCCGCCCATTCGAGGCTGGTCAGCGCCCCGGTGAGGCCGCACTCGACGGCGAGTACGCCGTCCCGGCCGACCAGGCAGGCGTACTCGCCGGTGCCGCCGCCGTCGACGATGAGCAGGTCGCCGTGGTGCACCGCCTGGAGTGCGACCGAGCGGAGCAGGGTGGAGGTGCCTGTTCCGGGCCGGCCCAGAACGAGCAGGTGGGGTTCGGTCGAGCGAATGCCGGTGCGCCAGACCACCGGCGGTACGTCCCGTCGCTCCTCGCCGTGGGTGAGCGGGAGCGTGCGCTGGACCCGGGTCGGGTCGGTGAAGCCGAGGACGGTCTCACCGGGCGCCGTCACGAACCGCTGGGCGGCGATGTCGGTGGGCAGCGCGGTGAGCACGTCGAGCGAGAGGTGGTTGGCCTCCTCGTTCCACGCGAAGTGGTATTCGCGCCCCCGGCCGGACTTCGCCGCGAGCAGGTGCTCGATGCGCGCCCGGGACTCGGCCTCCCCGTCGGTGAAGAACGCGGGGTAGCGGATCACCAGGTGGGCGAAGCGGCCGTTGTCGTCGAACTCGTACGCCGGGAAGGCCTTCTCCCACTCGCCGCCGTGGGCGTAGAGGGGGTCCGGGTCCTCGGCGAGCGAGAAGTAGGGGACCAGGGCCTCGTAGAGGGACTGGAGACGCTTGGTCTGGGAGTCGTCGGGGCCCTCGGGCTCCGCCGGGGCGCGGTCCCGGCCCTGCCAGGCAGCCGCCGCCATCAGGCTGATGGCGGCCAGCAGCGGGCCGTACGGCACGAGTGCCACGACCAGGACCACCGAGGCCACCAGGAACAGCAGCGCACCACGCCGGTCCTTGGGGGTCTCGGTCCATCTGCGCCGCGCGGCCGCGGCCAGGCGGCGCAGACCTCGGGCGATCGTGATCAGTGGCTGGAGGACGTCGGTGGCGCTGTCGGCCGCCGTCCGGGCCAGCTCCCGGCTTCGGGCGAGCTGTGCGCCGCCGTTGCTCAGAATGCGGGGGAGGGGCCGCCGGGCCACTGCTGCCTCCTGGAGGTGCGTTCGTGCGGATGTCGGGCGGTGGTGCGGGCCGTCAGAACTTGATTCCGCCGAGGAGGCCCGCCAGGCTCTCGCCGCCCGCCTTGATGCTCGGGGCGATGGCGGTGCTCGCGAGATAGAACCCGAAGAGGACCGCGACGAGCGCGTGGGAGGCCTTGAGGCCGTCCTTGCGGAAGAAGATGAAGACGACGATGCCGAGCAGGACCACGCCTGAGATCGAGAGGATCATGTGAGTTCTCCTGGTTCGCGGGGACAGTCACCATGAGTACTTCCAGGATCACAGCATGTATCCATACGATTAAAGGTGCAAATGGGGGAAATTCGGCGAATTTGCCCCGGGTGGCGTAGCGCTTCTCTCGGCCGGTTGAGCAGGGCGGTTGCGCCCTGCGGGGTCCGTGCTGATCTTTACCTCGGGCACGTCGGCTGAGGTGCGGCACGAGCCGCTACCCTGGCGATTCACTCGTACGGCCGCGCCGCTCGCGGCCGTACGCGTACCCAGTCCCCAACGTTCACGACGTGAAGCGTTCGTAGTGAGAGGTGGTCCGGCCGATGAGCGAAGCCCCCGACCCCGAGGTCGTGGAGCTGGCGACCAAGATCTTCGATCTGGCCCGGCAGGGGCGGACCGAGGAACTGGTGGCGTACGTCGACGCCGGTGTGCCGGCCAACCTCACCAACGACCGCGGCGACTCCCTCGTCATGCTCGCCGCCTACCACGGCCACGCCGACGCGGTGCGCGCCCTGCTGGCGCGCGGCGCCGAGGCGGATCGCATCAACGACCGCGGGCAGACGCCGCTCGCAGGCGCCGCCTTCAAGGGCGAGACGGAAGTGACCCGGGCGCTTCTGGAGGCCGGCGCCGATCCGGCGGTGGGCACCCCGTCGGCCGTGGACACGGCGCGGATGTTCGCCCGTACGGAGCTGCTGGAGCTGTTCGGCGTCCAGTGACCGGGCGCCGGGCCGGTACCGCTGCGGATCGGCCGCGCCCACCCTGACCAGGTAAAACACGAACAACGGGGGAGGCGGTACAGGGCCGCCGAAATTTCGGTCGCGGCAGATGTGACCGCCGGGTCATCATGACGACGTGGTTCACGGACGCGATGGCTGGGCAGGTGTTGCCGCACCGCGCGGGCCGTGACACGGCCCGCACGGGCCATCGACGAGAGGCAGAGGAACATGGTCTTCAGCAAGCAAGAGACGGTGGGCGCTCCGACGTGTCGGCGTACGGCCAGGTAACGCGTGGTTCCCGGTTGCGTCGACGCTTGATGTGAGGCTGTTTCCCATGTTCGATCCGGTCATAGCGCCCAGCGGTACGCTGCTCGGCCTGCTTCAGCGGGGTCGCGGCGACGGCACGCTGCACGCGCTCACCGCCCCGCGGGCCGAGGCGCTCGCGGCACTGAATCACTGTGTGCTCCACGACCCCCGCCACGACTGGCAGGTCGAGAACCGCTCCCTCTACTACGCCCGGCTCTACCTCGACCTCGACGGAGAGCTGGACGCGATCGAGGCCCACCTCTTCGACCCCGAGGACGTCCTCGACTCCGACGAGTCGCGCACCGGGCTGGCCCTCGCCGTCCTCGGCCACCTCGCGTCCTACGGCAGGCTCGACGCGCTCGAGCTGCTGCGCAGGTACGCCGCCCACGGCGTCAACTGGGCGTGGGCCCTGGACGAACTGGCGCTGCGCGACGACGACGCCGGACTGCGCGCCCTCGCCGCGCCCGTCCTCGCCCGCTTCCCGCGCGATCCCGAGGGCGACGCCGAGCTGGCCGTCGCCGTACGCGACGCCTTCGAGCCCCGCCCCTGGCGCCTGTGGGCCGACGATGCGCGCGAGTCGATCGCCTCACGCGTGCGGGCCGCCCAGGAGACGGGGTGCTTCGACCGCTGGCAGCGGCAGATGAGCCCCGCCGGACCGCGTCCGGGCTGGAGCGTGCGCGCCGTGTTCGAGTGGGCCGACCAGGGCGTCGAGCGGGGCGCCGCGCTCCACGTGCCGGCCGCCCGGTGCCTCACGGCCGTCGCCGGCCCCGAGGACCGGCCCGAGATCGTCGAGGCCGCGCGCTCCGGCGACGAGGGAGCCCGCTGCACCGCCCTGCGCTATCTCGCCGACGGCAACGACCCGGACGCCCTCGACCTGATCGAGGGCGCCGTGACCACCGGCCCGGCCCCGGTCGTGGAGGCCGCCGTCGCCGCCTTCGAGCGGATGCGCAGTCTCTCCGCCGTCGCCGCCGCACGCCGCTGGGTGCACCGGCCGGACCCGCTGGGGGCCGCCGCCGGGCGCGTACTCGCCTGCCGGGGCGGAGCGCAGGACCGCGACCTCGTCCTCGCCGCCCTGCGGGAGGCGGTGCGGGGCGAGGGCCCCGACGCCCAGACCCTGTGGACCCTCGTCGACGGCACCGGACGGCTCGGCATCGCCTGCGCCGCACCCGTACTGCGCCACGTCTACCGCGAGACCGCCTCCTCCCATCTGCGTGGCCGGGCCGCCCGGGCGCTGGCCGCCACCGACCCGTCCTTCGCCGCGGGGTTCGCCATCGAGTGCCTGTGGGACTGCGAGGAGACCACCCGCGAACTCGCCGCCCGCCACGCCGAGACCGGTGACAACCGGGTCGTCGAGCGGCTGCGCAGGCTGGCCGCCGATCCGGCCGAGGAGGACGAGGTCCAGACGGCCGTACGCAGCCGCTTCGGCCCCGACGCGCCAGCCGTGTGAAGGACGGGCCCGGTGACCCGCCGGGCGGGGCGGTGCGAGCGGCGGGCCCTCCCGGCGCCGCCCTCGTCAGCGGGGCGGTGGCGCCCGTGGGTGAACGGCGGATGGCCCGCGCGTTCGACGGGCATGGCCGCGGTCCGACCCGCTCGGGTGGGCAGGGCAACGCTCATGGGACGTTCCCCGCCCGGAAAGATCGACGTTGACGCGAGCACGTCCGGTCCGGCGACAACACCGGTATGCGTGTCGTCATCGTGACCGAGTCCTTTCCCCCCGATGTGAACGGCGTGGCCCACTGCGCGCTCCAGACCGCCCGGCACCTCGTCGACCGCGGTCACGACTGCGTCGTCGTCGCCCCGGCCGCCGCCCCCGGCGACGCCGCGGACGCCTCCGCCCCGTGCCGCGTCGTCCGCGTCCCCTCCCTCCCGCTCCCCGGCTACCCCCAGGTCCGCGTCGCCCTCCCCAGCCGCCGCGTGGCCGCCGCGATCGCCGAGCACCGCGCCGACCTGGTCCACCTGGCCGGTCCCTTCGTCCTCGGCGTCCGGGGCATGGCCGCCGCCACCCGGCTCGGCGTCCCCGCCGTGGCCGTCTACCAGACCGACCTCGCCGGATACGCCCGTACGTACATGGGCGCGGGGGAGGCGGCGGCCTGGCGGCGCCTGCGCTCCGTGCACTCCGCCGCCGACCTCACCCTCGCCCCCTCCGGCGCGGCCCTGCGGGACCTGAGGGCGCACGGCGTGCCCAGGGTCGCGCTGTGGCCCCGCGGGGTGGACACCGTCCGCTTCCGGCCCGACCGGCGTGACGAGGCACTGCGCCGCGAACTCGCCCCGAACGGCGAACTGATCGTCGGCTACGTCGGGCGGCTCGCCCCCGAGAAGCAGGTCGAGCTGCTGTCCGGCGTCTGCGGCCTGGACGGCGTACGCGTCGTGGTCGTCGGGGACGGGCCCAGCCGGCCGGGCCTGGAGCAGGCGCTGCCGGGCGCGGTCTTCCTCGGCCGCCGTACCGGCGACGACCTCGCCCGGATCTTTGCCTCGCTGGACGTCTTCGCGCACACCGGCCCCTTCGAGACGTTCTGCCAGACCGTGCAGGAGGCCATGGCCAGCGGCGTGCCCGTCGTCGCGCCCGCCGCGGGCGGCCCGCTGGACCTCGTCGTCCCCGGGCGGACCGGCCTGCTCGTGCCGCCGCGCGACGCCGCCGCGCTACGGGACGCGGTGTGGTCCCTGTCCGCCGACCCCGTGCTGCGGGCCGCGTACGGGACCGCGGGGCGGACCGCCGTCGAGGGGCGCACCTGGGCGGCCGTCGGCGACCGGCTGATCGGGCACTACTCGGACGTGCTCGCCTCCCGGAAGGCGGTGCTGGCGGCATGAGCGCCCTGCGGATCGTCCGTCTCGCCAACTTCGTCGCCCCCGCGTCCGGAGGGCTGCGCACCGCGCTGCGCGAGCTGGGCAAGGGCTTCCGGGCGGCCGGACACGACCCCGTCCTGATCGTCCCCGGCGAACACGCCGACGACCGGGAGACGGAGCAGGGCCGGGTGATCACCCTCCCCGGCCCTCTGCTGCCGGGCACCGGCGGCTACCGCGTCCTGACCGACAGGCGGCGCGTGGCCGCACTCCTGGAGGAGCTGGCCCCCGACCGCCTGGAGGTGTCCGACCGCACCACCCTGCGCTGGACCGGCAAGTGGGCCCGGCGGGCCCGGGTCCCCGCCGTGATGGTGTCCCACGAGACCGCCGACGGCGTGCTGCGCACCTGGGGCCTGCCCGAGCGCGCCGCCCGCCGCACCGCGGACGCCCTCAACACCCGCACGGCGCACACCTACGCGCGCGTGGTGTGCACCACCGAGTTCGCCGAGCGGGAGTTCGTCCGCATCGGAGCCCGCAACGTCGTACGGGCTCCCCTGGGCGTCGATCTGGCCGGGCGTCACCCGGCGCTGCACGATCCGGGTCTGCGCGCCCGGCACGCGCGCGTGGACGAGACCCTGCTGGTCATGTGCTCCCGGCTGTCCGTGGAGAAGCGGCCCGGCACGGCGCTCGACGCGCTGGCCGCGCTGCGCCGGCGCGGGGCGCGGGCGGTGCTGGTGGTCGCCGGGGACGGACCGCTGCGGCCCCGTCTCGAACAGCGGGCGCGGGAGCGGGGGCTGCCCGTGTCCTTCCTCGGACATGTCGCCGACCGCGCGGAACTCGGCGCGCTCCAGGCGTCCGCCGACGTGTGCCTGGCGCCCGGGCCGGCCGAGACCTTCGGACTGGCCGCGCTGGAGGCGATGGCGTGCGGCACCCCCGTGGTGGCCAGCGCGTCGTCGGCGCTGCCGGAGGTGATCGGCTCCGCCGGCACCGTCGCCGCCGACCGCGGGGAGGCCTTCGCGGACGCCGTGGAACTGCTCCTCGGGCGCCGGGAGGCCGACCGTCGCCGGGCGGCACGCGCGCGTGCCGAGTGCTTCGGCTGGGACGCGGCGGTCGAGGCGTTCCTGGCCGCGCACGAGGCGACGGCGGCGACGGCCCCCGCGTCTCCCGTACCGCCGAGGCCCGTGCAGTGAGACACGGCCTCCCTTCCCGTGCCCGCCGGGTTCGCGGGTGCGCCGCGGGGTGGGGGCTCCGGGCGGGCGAGGGCCTGGGCGCGGCGCGGGGGTCCGGGTGGTGGCCTCGGCGCGGTGCGGGGGTCACAGCACGCGGTACTGCTCGTCCCGGGCGTCGGTCAGGAACATCTGCCCCGGCGCGTGGGTGATCGCGAAGGGCGGCCGCGAGGCCATGACGGCCGCCTGCGGGGTCACCCCGCACGCCCAGAAGACCGGGATGTCGTCCGGCTCGGCGTCCACCGGGTCGCCGAAGTCCGGGCGGGCCAGATCACGGATGCCGAGTGCCGACGGGTCCCCGCAGTGCACCGGGCCGCCGTGCACGGCGGGCAGCAGGCTGGTCTCACGGATCGCGGCGGACAGGTGCGCGGGAGGGACGGGGCGCATGGAGACGACCATCGGCCCGTGCAGTCGCCCGGCCGGACGGCACTGCGCGCTGGTGACGTACATCGGGACGTTGCGGCCCTGTTCGACGTGGCGGACGGGGACACCGGCCGAGACCAGCGCCCATTCGAAGGTGAAGCTGCACCCGATCAGGAACGACACCAGGTCGTCCCGCCACCGGGCGCGGACGTCCGTCGGCTCGTCCACCAGCTCACCGTCCCGCCACACCCGGTAGCGCGGCAGGTCGGTGCGCAGATCGGCGCCGTCGGCCAGCGCGGTGGTCCAGGACCCGGCGTCCGTGACGTCGAGCACCGGGCACGGCTTCGGGTTGCGGGTGCAGAAGAGCAGCATGTCGTACGCCCAGTCGGCGGGCACCGAGATCAGGTTGGCCTGGGTGTGCCCGGCCGCCACGCCCGCCGTGGGCCCGGACAGCCCCTCGCGGAGGCGGGAGCGGGCCGCTTTCGGGCTCCACGCGTGCGCGTGCTCGTCGAGGAGGGCGATGGGGCGGTGCGCGGACGCCTCGTCCGACGGGCATCGGTTCTCGGCGGGTCGGCTCTCCGCAGGGTGGTGCCCGCTCGGCCGGCCTTCGGCCGTGTCGTTCGCGTGCTTCACGTCAGTTCCCTTCCGCGCGTCTCGGGCAGCCCCAGCAGCGCCAGTGCCGCGATGCCGTAACCGATGGCGCCGAAGACCAGTGCGCCGCCCACGCCCCAGCTGTCGGCCAGGAAGCCGACCGTGGTCGGGAAGACGGCTCCCACGGCGCGTCCGGTGTTGTACGTGAAGCCCTGCCCGGCGCCCCGGACGGCCGTCGGGTACAGCTCGCTCAGGTACGAACCGAAGCCGCTGAAGATCGCCGACATGCAGAAGCCGAGCGGGAAGCCGAGCACCAGGAGCAGGGTGTCGGCGCCGCCGGGGATGTTCGCGTACGCCAGGATGCAGACCGCCGACAGCAGCGCGAAGAGCCAGATGTTGCGCTTGCGGCCGAGGAGATCGGTGAGGTAGCCGCCGGTGAGGTAGCCGATGAAGGCGCCCGAGATGAGGAACGTCAGGTAGCCGCCCGTGCCCACGACCGACAGGCCGCGCTCGTCCTTCAGGTACGTCGGCACCCAGGTGGCGAGCGTGTAGTAACCCCCCTGCACACCGGTGGAGAGCAGACTCGCGAAGAGCGTGACACGCAGCAGGCCCGGCGTGCCGGCCGCACCCGGTGAGAAGATCGCCGCGAACGAGCCCTTCCCGGCGCCCTTCTCGCGGACCTCGACCGCCCGGGGCGCGTCGTGGACGCTGCGCCGCACCCACACCACGAGCAGCGCGGGCAACGCACCCGTCCAGAACATGACACGCCAGGCCAGGTCGTCGCCGACCAGCGAGAACACCAGCGTGTAGACGACCACGGCGAGGCCCCAGCCGACCGCCCAGGAGCTCTGGATCGCGCCCAGCGTGCGCCCGCGGTGCTTGGCGCTCGCGTACTCGGCGATCAGGATCGCGCCGACCGCCCACTCGCCGCCGAAGCCGAGCCCCTGGAGCGCACGGAAGACCAGCAGCGTCTCGTAGTTGGGCGCGAATCCGCAGGCCACCGTGAACACGGCGTAGGTGACGACGGTGAGCAGCAGCGCCTTGACCCTGCCGATGCGGTCCGCCAGCACGCCCGCGAGGGCGCCGCCGACCGCGGAGACGACCAGGGTGACCGTGGTGAGCAATCCGGTCTGCCCACTGTCCAGGCCGAAGTACGCGGCCAGCGCGACCATGGTCAGCGGCAGGGTGAAGTAGTCGTACGAATCGAGGGCGTAGCCTCCGAATGCGCCGCCGAAGGCCCGGCGGCCGCGCGGACCGAGGGCGCGCAGCCAGCCGAACGGGCCGTCGTCCGAGGGCTGTTCGGCCGTGCCGGGAGGACGGGTGGTGGCGGACGGTGCGCGCGGCGGAGGGGGTGTGCTCATGATGCACCTCGCAGAGGGGGGACGGAGGGTGCTGGTCGAGTGGGCACTTGGAGGCACGGTAGGGGATCGTTCAACGATCCCTCAATACCCCTGTTGTTTCGTTCTGACATCTGCGGTTGAATTCCGGGCATGGCAGAGCAGTTGACGGGACTGGCCGACGACCGTGCGCTCCTCGGGCGGACCAGCACCGCCGAGCGGGTCTCGGACATCCTCAGGAGCCGGATCGCCGAGGGGTACTTCCCACCCGGGACCCGGCTGTCGGAGGACAGCATCGGCGGCGCGCTCGGCGTCTCCCGCAACACGCTGCGCGAGTCGTTCCGGCTGCTCACCCATGAACGCCTCCTCGTCCACGAGCTGAACCGGGGCGTCTTCGTCCGGGTCCTGACCGTCGAGGACGTCGAGGACATCTACCGCACCCGCTCCCTCGTCGAGTGCGCCGTCGTCCGGGGCCTCGCAGACCCTCCGTACGCCCTCGGCGGGCTCGCCGAGGCCGTCGAGGAGGGGCGGCGCTCGGCCCGCGAAGGTGACTGGAAAGGGGTGGGTACGGCCAACATCCACTTCCACCGGGAACTGGTCGCCCTCGCCGGCAGCGAGCGCACGGACGAGCTGATGCGCAGCGTCTTCGCCGAACTGCGCCTCGCCTTCCACGTCGTGGACGACCCGCGACGCCTGCACGAGCCCTACATCGCGCGGAACGCGGAGATCCTCGCGGCCCTGGAGAGCGGCGAACGGGAGACGGCGGAGCGGCTGCTCGCGGTCTACCTCGACAACTCCCTCGAACGGGTCGTCGAGGTGTACCTGCGCCGGGTCGGCGACGACGGGTGAGGCACGGGGCGCCGGGACGTCGTGCGCCGGGGCATCGTGCGCCGGGGTTCCGGGACCGTGCGGCGGGGGAGCGAGAGCACCCGTGGGTCGTGCCGGGGCGCGGGAGGTTCTGAGCGGGTCCGGGCGGGCGCTCCCAGGGGCCGTCGCGTCGGGGCCCATCTGCGTCGTTTGGGCCGTTGTCGGACCGAGGACCTAGTCTGTGCACCGTGACTTCGCCTGCATCGACGGACAGTGCTCCGCCCCAGCTCAGCGCGGGGCCGCGCCCCGCACCGGGCCCGGCCGCCGACGAGGGACTGGCGCGGCGGCTGCGCGCGCTCGCCTGCACGGCGCCGCTGCACGACCTGGACGCACGCAAGGCCAACCTCGCCGGTGAGTACTCGGTCTACGGCATGGCGGAGGTGGCCCTCTCCGCCATCGACCTCGTCACGCTCACCATGGACTTCGACACCGGCGCCGACCACGACCAGATAGTGGCCCGGCTGGTCCCGCGCGTCGCCGCCCAGGCCCCGGCGCGGCCCGCCGCCGAGCACGAGCGGGTGGCCCGCTGGGTCCTGGAGAACCTGATCAACGTGGGCAGCGTCGACCGCGGCTTCCGGGCGGTGTACGGCACCTTCGGACCGGACGGCACCTACGTGCGCCGCGACTACGACTTCAAGCTCCTCGAAGAGGTCCCCGGCCCCGGCGGCACCGTCTACCTGCGCACCACCGACGAAGCGGTCAACGTCCTCGTCGGCGCCCTGGACACCGACGTGACCAGCGCGCAGATCGCCGCCGAGGTCAAGCTGGAGGTGCTGATCAGCCGCGGGCGCCTCGCCGACGCCCAGCTCGCCGCCGAGCAGGCCCGGTACCGCACCGTCCAGTACTCGGAGACCCTCCGCAAGGCCCTGGACGCCACCCGGCGCAACGTCCGCGCGGTCGACTGGCTGAGCGCCGTCCCCGACATGATCGCCGAGGCCCTGGACCACGTCGCCGACCGGTACCGCCACGAGAACGCGATCCTCACCAACATCCGCAAGGCCCGCGACGAGTCCGAGGACGCCGAGCAGAAACGCCGTGCCGCCGAGCTCGTCGACATCGTCAAGGACTGCATCCGCCGCCACACCCAGCTCCAGTCCAGGCTCCTGGAGGCGGGCCCGCTCTTCCGCGCGGAACAGGACCGGCAGGCCTTCGCCACCCCCCTGACGACCTCGGGCCTCGACCTGTACGGCCATCTCGTCGCCCCCGTCCTGCCGTTGCCCCTGGAGCAGGCGCTGCGCGCCACCGACGCCTTCTTCGCACGGGGTACCGGCCTGCGCACGCCCGTCTCGGTCCGGGTCGGCGACCTCGTCGACATACTCCTGACCCCGCCCGTGGAACGGGAGCACCTCGGCGCCGAGATGCCGGAGCCGGACCTGATCGCCACGCCGGACGACAGCCGCTTCAGCGAGGCGCAGCTCGCCGCCGCCATGACCCTGCTCGACCTGCCGCACGACGCCCCGCGCCGGCTCTCCGGACTGCTGGCCGACGCCCGCGCCCAGGACCCCGAGCTGCCGTACCTCGTGGCGCTGCTGGCCGTGCACGCGGCCAGCCCGCCGGTCGGCACGGCCTACCGGCAGGGCGAGCCGAAGCTGCTGTTCGCCGTGGACGACGGCACCGAGCTGGACGACCCCGAGTTCGGCGGCGCCGACCTCATCGTCGGCACCGCGCTGCTGGACGCCGCCGGCATGGCCGCGGACCGCGCGGAGGCGGCATGACCGGCCCCCGCGACCCCGATCCCGGGCGCCGGCAAGCGGGCCGGTGCCAGGACCTGGGCCTGTCCCAGCGCCGGCGCCAGCGCCAGGGCGTGGGCTTCCCCCAGCCCCAGCCCCAGAGCCAGCCCCAGAGCCAGCACCTGGGCCTGCCCCAGCGCCAGGGCGTGGGCTTCCCCCAGCCCCAGCCCCAGCACCGCGGCCTGCCCCAGCGCCAAGGCGTGGGCCTGCCCCAGCGCCAGCACCACGACCTGAGCCTGTCCCAGCGCCCACACCAGTGCCCCCACCCGCACCAGGACCAGCACAGCAAGGAGTACCGACCGTGACCGAGCACGTCGACCGGAGCGAACCGGAGGCGGGTGCCGCGCCGACCGCGGCCGTCACGCCCGCCGACGCCGCCGACGCGGCGCGGCTCGTCGCCTTCGGCCTCCAGCCCAAGCTGCTGCCCGCCCGCGACCAGGAGTACGCCGACCTGCTGCGCCGGTACCGCGAGGACCCGCCCTTCGCCCGGCTCGCCGACGCCGTGGCCGCCGGACTCGGACTGATCGTCCTGGAGGTGTCGCCGCGCGCCGGAATGGCCGTGACCGCCGCCGAGGACTCGGTCTTCGCCGTCCGCATGGGCGACTACGCGCGTCGTGCCGCCACCGACTCCGGTGACCGCTTCCTGCACGGCCTCGCCCACCTCGCCGTGGCCGCCATGGCCTACCCGCGGCCCGAGGACCTCGCCGACGACGGCTACATCGGCCGGGTGACGGTCAACGGCGTGGACGCCTTCGTCCGCCAGGCCTGCCGACGGCTGGAGGAGCGCGCCGAGGAGCAGGGCGAGAACACCGACCCGGCCACCGACGCCCCGGGCCTGGAAGCCGCCTGGCGGATCTGGGCCAGACGCAGCTCCACCGGCGCCACCAAGGACGCGCGCAGACTCCCCGGCTCCACCACCGGCATCGTCGGCAAGGCGGCCGCCTTCCTCACCGAGTCCGGCTTCCTCCAGCGCACCGGCGACGACAGCGGCGGCACGTACCGCACCACGGCCCGCTACCAGCTCCAGGTGCGTGACATGGCGGGCAGCGCCGCCCTGGCCGAACTGCTGGACCTGGGCGTCGTCCCGGTGACCGACGGCACCGCGACGCTGCTGCCCGCCGAGGAGACGGAGGACCTGGACCTGGTGGCCGACGCCGGGCTGCCCTTCCACTCCACCTGACCCCGTCCCCCTCGCCGCCGCACCTCCCCCCGCCTTCCGAAGACTTACGAGAGTCCGCCATGTACGAGCTGTCCCGGGTCCGCCTCTACTCCATCGGACCCGCCGGTGCGCGCTACGCCGACACCGTGCTTGACCTGCGCGGCGTGGGCGAGCCCGTGCCCGACCCCGCGCCCACGCAGGCGGAGTTCTTCGAGGAGGAGCCCGTCGGCCCGCCGCGCCGGCCCGCACCCGCCGGCGTGCTGTTCCTGGAGAACGGCGGCGGCAAGTCCGTCCTGCTCAAGCTCATCTTCTCCGTGATGCTGCCGGGCCACCGCAACACCCTGGGAGGCGCCAGCTCCGGCGTCCTGCGCAAGTTCCTGCTCGCGGACGACTGCGGACACGTGGCCCTGGAGTGGCAGCACGTGCAGACCGGCGAGTGCGTCGTCGTCGGCAAGGTCAGCGAGTGGCGAGGGCGGCAGGTCTCCAACGACCCGCGGAAGTTCGCCGAGGCCTGGTACTCCTTCCGGCCCGGACCCGGACTGACCCTGGACAACCTGCCCGTCGCCGAGGCCACCACCGTCCGCCCGCCCGTCGAGGGCGTCTCCGGCGCCCAGGGCCGACGGCGCACGATGAAGGGCTTCCGGGACGCGATCACCGAGGCCGGGAAGGCGTACCCGCACCTGGAGGTGCACTGGGAGGAGATCCACGACCGCTGGATCGAGCACCTCGGCGACCTGGGCCTCGACCCCGAACTCTTCCGCTACCAGCGCGAGATGAACGCCGACGAGGGTGAGGCCGCCGGCCTCTTCGCGGTCAAGAAGGACTCCGACTTCACCGACCTGCTGCTGCGCGCCGTCACCGACACCCGCGACACCGACGGACTCGCCGACCTGGTCAGCGGATTCGGCAACAAGCTGGGCAGGCGCGCCGAGCTGATCGCCGAACGCGACTTCACCGCCGGGTCCGTCGACCTCCTGGGCCGGATCGTCGAGGCCACCGGCGCCCGCACACACGCCCGGGAGGTGCACCACGCCGCCGAACGCCGCACCAGGGGACTGGCCCGCCGGCTCTCCTCCCGCGGTGCCCGGGAACGGGCCCGGGCCGGGGACCTCGCCCAGCGGGTCACCGCCGCCGCCTACGCCGTCACGCACGCCGAGTCGGCCCGCGACCGCAGCGCCCTCATCGCCGCCGAACTCGCCTACCGGCACGCCTCGCTGGCGCTGACCGCGGCCGAGAAGTCGGCCGCCGCGCAGAAGCGGGAACTCGCCGACGCGCGCACCCTGCACGCCGCCTGGCAGGCCGCCGAAGCCGTGCTGCGCCACCGCGCCGCCGCCGACCGCGTCGCCCGCGTGTCCGCCGCCATCCAGGAGGCCGAGCGGGACGCGGCCCCCGCGCTCGCCGCCCGCGCCGAGGCGGCCGTCGACCTGGTCCGCGCCCTCCAGGCGGCGGCCGGGAAGGCCGAGCACCACGCCAACGAGGAGGAGGAGCGGTCCGCCGTCCTCCAGGACGTCAGCGACACCGCCCACCGTGACTCCACCGCCGCCGCCACCGAGGCGCAGCGCGCCCGCAGCGAGGCCGGACATCTGCGCCAGCGCCTCACCGAGGTCGAGCAGGAGACCGCCGAGGCCGTCCGCGCGGGCTGGCTCGACGACAGCGCCCCCGACGCCGACCCCGCCCGCGCCGCACTCGCCGCCAGCGACGCCGAGAAGACCACCGTGGCGGCCTGGGACACGGCCCGTGAGGCGGCGCGCCGCGCTCTGGAGCACGCGCGTGAGGCGGCCGCCGCGGAGAGCCGCGCCGAACTGACGGCGGCCCGCGCCGCCGACGCGGCCACCGCGGCCGAGCGCGCCCACGAGGCGGAGCGCCGCGCGGCCGAGGCCCTGGCGGCCGAAGAACGCCTCGCCGAGCTGCTCGGCCTGGCCTCCGGGACCCGCCCGGGCATCCCGCAGCCCCGCCAGGAGACCGACCGGGACCGTGCCACCGCGCCCGGGGCGGCGGAGGAAGGGGCGCTCACCCCGGAGGAGGTCGACCGTTTCGCCGACGAACTGCGCGAACTGCTCGACGACACCGTCTCCTCCGCCGAACGCCACCTGTTCGAGCTGCGCACCGCCGCCGCCGACGACTCCCGCATCCTCGGCGCCCTCGGCGACGGCGGACTGCTGCCCCCCGGCCCGGACGTCCTGGCCACCGTCGAGTTCCTCGGCGAACACGGCATCCCCGCCCTGCCCGGCTGGCGCTACCTCGCCCAGGCCGTCGACCCCGCCGACCACGCGCGCGTGCTGGCCGCCCGGCCCGAGCTGGTCGACGGCGTGATCATCACCGACCCCGACTCGCACACCCGCGCCCGCGACGTCCTCGGCGACGCGGCGCTGCTGCCGCGCTCCGCCGTCGCCGTCGGCACGGCCGCCGCCCTGCTCGCGCCGACCCCGGCGCCGGACACCGACACCGGGGTCTTCCTCGTACCGCCCAACCCCGCCATGCACGACGAGCACGCCGCCGACGAGGAGCGGCAGACGCTGCGCGCGCGTGCGACGGAACGGGACGAGGAGATCCGGGCCCTGGCCGCCCGGCTCGGCAAGGACCGGGAGCTGGCGGCCCGACTCGCCTCCTGGCGCACCGGCTGCCCGACCGGACGCCTCGCCGAGCTGGCGCGGACCGCCGAGGAGGCGCGCGCCTTCGCCGAGGAGTGCGAGGCCGAGCTGACCGAGGCGCGCACCGTACGCGCCGAGGCCGAGGAGAGCGCCGCCGAGGCCGTGCGGGTGCGGGACGAGCGGCAGGAGTCCGCCCAGCGGGCCCGTCGCGTCGCCGACGCGCTCGCGGGGCTGGCCTTCCGGCTGCGCGAGCGCGCCGGCTGGCAGGCCAGGCTCCGTGAACTGGCCGACGAGGGCGCCGAGGCCGAGGCCCGCGCGCAGGCCTGCGTGGAACGGGCCCGCGCCGCCGACGAGGACCGTCGCGCCGCCCAGCGCGCTGCCGACGACGCGCGCCGCACGGCCCGCGCGCTGCGCGCCGAGCGCTCCGAGATCGCCGGCGCCCCCGACGACGTCGCTCAGGACACGCCCGGGAGCGGCTCGGCGGCGCCGAACGCCTCCCTGCCCGCGCTGCGCGAGGCCTATCGCGCCGCCTCCCAGCTCTACGAACAGGTCGGCGTGGGCGCCGACCTGCGCGCCGAGCAGGCCCGCTCGGAGAGCGACGAGAGCACGGCGCGCGCGGAGCTGGACCGGCTCAGCAACAAGGTCCGCACCCGGGCCGGGCAGTTGCTGGAGTCGCCCGACGGATCCGACGGGCCGTCCCGGCAGGCCGCCGCCGCCCGCGCGGAGGAACTGGTCCAGCTCCTGGAGACCAGGATGTCGAGCGCCAGCGAACAACTGGGCCGCCTGCGCGGCGAGGCCGAGCGGCACGCGCCCGACGACGGCGACGCCCACACCGGCCTCCCCGAGGAACTCGTCCCGCGCGACGCCGAGCACGCCCAGGCCCTGCTGCGCACGGCGACGTCCGAACTCGCCTCCCGCGCGCAGGCCCTGACGCAGGCCCGCGAGGCCCACGCCGAACTCCTCGACGCGCACCGCGCCGCCGAGGACGCGGCGGGCGGCTTCGACGAGACCGCCGCCCTGCTCCGCGACCTGCTGCGCGAGCACCCGCCCGAGGAGGAGCAGGAGGAGACCGAGCCCTACCCGGGCGGTCTGGAGGAGGCCCGGCAGTCCGCCGCCGAGGCCCGCCGCTCACTGCGCGGCTGCGCCGCCGAGCTGTCCGCCGCCGAGGCCGCCGTGCGCGAGGCGAGCGACATCCTCGTCCGGCACGCCAACTCCACCCGCTACGAGCAGGTACGCACCCCCGCCCGCCAGCAGATCCGGGAGCTGCCCGCCTCCGCGCTCCCCGAGCACGCCGCCAAGTGGGCGGACGCCTTCGCGCCGCGGCTGCGGGTGCTGACCGACGAGCTGGCCCAGCTGGAGCGCAACCGCGACTCGATCGTGGACCGGCTGCGGGGCCTCGTCGAGTCGGCCCTCGCCACCCTCCGCTCCGCCCAGCGGCTCTCCCGGCTGCCCGAGGGCCTCGGGGAGTGGTCCGGGCAGGAGTTCCTGCGCATCCGCTTCGAGGAACCCGACCAGGCCACCCTCACGGAGCGGCTCGGCGAGGTCGTGGACGAGGCCACCCGCGCCGCCGTGAAGAAGAACTCCGACCTGCGCCGCGACGGCATGTCCCTGCTGCTGCGCGGCGTCGCCGCCGCCCTCCAGCCCAAGGGCGTCGCCGTCGAGATCCTCAAGCCCGACGCCGTGCTGCGCGCCGAGCGCGTCCCCGTCGGTCAGATGGGCGACGTCTTCTCGGGCGGCCAGCTGCTCACCGCGGCCATCGCCCTGTACTGCACGATGGCCGCACTGCGCAGCAACGACCGGGGCCGCGACCGGCACCGCCACGCCGGCACCCTGTTCCTCGACAACCCCATCGGGCGCGCCAACGCCACCTACCTGCTGGAGCTCCAGCGGGCCGTGTCCGACGCGCTCGGCGTCCAGCTCCTGTACACGACGGGTCTCTTCGACACGACGGCGCTCGCCGAGTTCCCCCTGGTCATCCGGCTGCGCAACGACGCCGACCTCAGGGCCGGCCTCAAGTACATCAGCGTGGAGGAGCACCTGAGGCCGGGTCTGCCCCAGCCCACCCCGGCAGCCGAAGGCGAGGGGGAGTCGGTGCACAGCGAGATCACGGCGACGCGGATGTACAAGCGGCCCGCGCAGTCACCCGCGTAGTCGCCCGCGGGCTCACCTGGGTGACGCGCGCACCGCGGAGTGCGCGCGGACGGCGGACGGCGCGGTCACTCGGTGGCGCCGCTCGCCGTCCGCCGCCCGCTCCGCGGACCGGGCCCTCAGGGGTGCGACAACTGCCCCGCGCCGCCCCGTCGGCCTATTCGCCCCCGGGCCCGCTCCGCGGACCGGCCCTGCCGCCTCGCCCGGCGACGCTCGCGGCGCATGGCCCGCGCGGTGCTGCTCGGTGCCGAGACCACGCCGTGCCGCTGGTTCCAGACCTGCCGGGTCACCCAGACGTCCAGCACGCCCCAGGTCGCCACCACCGTGCCCGCCACGCTGCCGATCACCATCGGGAACGCCAGCCACGACCCCGCGAGCGTGCAGAGGAAGGCCACCATCGCGAGGATCAGCGTCACGGCGACCACGATGACCGCGCGAACGGCCGCCGTACGGACCGGATCCGGCAGTCGGCGCCGCCGCGCGGGCTCCTCCGTCCACAACGGCCGGTAGACCGCCTCGCGTTCCGTCCGCGGCTGCTCGGCGCGCTCCGGTACCCGCGCGTCCCGCCCGGCTGCCCGGACGTCGCGCTCCGGTGCCCGCGCGTCCCGCCCGGCTGCCCGGACGTCGCGCTCCGGTGCTTCGGGGGGCGAACCCGCCGCTCTCTCGTCCGCACCGCCGTCCTCGGGCGCCCTGTGCCGCTCCGCCGTGCCCATCAACATGTCACTCCCCACCGCCAGGAGACAGCTCGTCCGTGTCCGAAGACACGGCTCCCCTCTGGCTGCCCGGCTTGCGCTGCTTTACGCCGCCCGGGGGCGGAACGCGGCTCCCGTGGCCGATCCCGCCTCCATTTCCCGTAGTGAAAGACGAGCGAGGGCCGCACAAGATTCCCGGCATCCCGTGCAATCGAAAACTTTCGGCCACTTCGCCCGTGCCACCCGAAGCCCTCTCCCGCGCACCCACCCCCGAATCGGGGAGGCAATCTCCCGCAATGACCGGACAACTGACCATCGTCGGCGCCCTGGGCGGAGGTTCGGCCTCCGGACGGGCCTTCGAGTTACCTGTGCGTCAGTAGTAGGCTCGCGCCGTTTGTTGACGTACATGTGCACCCCCGGTCTA
The DNA here is from genome assembly GCF_056430705.1 of Streptomyces sp. NPDC045956. Lineage (NCBI taxonomy): Bacteria > Bacillati > Actinomycetota > Actinomycetes > Kitasatosporales > Streptomycetaceae > Streptomyces > Streptomyces sp. NPDC045956. The sequence continues at coordinate 411,193 of NZ_JBWKKZ010000008.1, forward strand.
CGGGGGTCGAGCTGGGGGAGGCCATGCGCTTTCGCGGGAAGTCGATCCGCCGGAAGATCGTGGCGCTGCTTCTCGTGCCGTTGGTGTCCCTGACCGTGATCTGGGCCTTCGCCACGGTGCTCACCGGCCGCGAGGCGAGTCGGCTGTTCAGCGTCTCGACCGTCGTCGAGGAGATCGGCTACCCGGTCGAGGACACCGTCCGCGTGTTGCAGCAGGAACGCCGCCAGACCCTCGTCCACCTCGCCGACCCGCGCGCCTCCGACAGCCTCGCGGCCTTGCAGCGCAGCCGCACCGCCACCGACGAGGCCGTCGCCGAGATCCGCCGCAACGCCGCCGACACCGACGTGCGCGAAGCACTGGGCCAGGCCGAGGAGGAGCGGATCACCGCCGTGCTGGACGCCTTCGACGGCCTCGGCTCGCTGCGCCGCAGCGTCGAGGACGGCACCGTCGACCGCGCGCAGGCGCTCGGCCTCTACAACCGCCTGGTCGACCCCTGCCACGAACTGCTCGCCAACCTCCACGTCGTCGACGACGTGGGCCTCGACAAGCAGTACCGCGCACTCGTCAACGTCTCCCGCGCCCGCGAACTGCTCTCCCGCGAGGACGCCCTCCTCGGCTCCGCGCTGGTCACCGGCCGGCTCACCCGGAGCGAGGTACGGGACGTCTCCGACCTCGTGGCCCAGCGCACCGTGATGTACGACATCAACCTCCCGCTGCTGCCCGCCGCGGAACGCGGGCGCTACCAGCGCTTCTGGAAGAACGCCTCCTCGGCCCCCCTGCGGGTCGCGGAGGAGGCGGCCGTCTCGTCCGAGGGCGGCTCGCCGCGCGGCGTCACCGCCAAGAGCTGGGACACCGCCGCGGGCAGCGTGCTCGACGAACTCGGCGCCCTCGACGACAACGCCGCCGACCGCTACCAGGACCGGGTCGACCCGGTGGCGATGGGCGTCATCACCAAGGTGGTCGTCGCCGGAGCCCTCGGCCTGACGGCGCTGCTGTTCTCGCTCTTCCTGTCCGTGCGCGTCGGACGCTCCCTCATCCGCGACCTCAAGCAGCTCCGCCTGGAGGCCCACGAGGCGTCCGGTGTACGGCTGCCCAGCGTGATGCGCCGCCTCGCGGCGGGCGAGCAGGTGGACGTGGAGACCGAGGTGCCGCGCCTGGAGTACGACAAGAACGAGATCGGCGAGGTCGGCCAGGCCCTCAACACCCTGCAGCGCGCCGCCGTGGAGGCCGCCGTCAAACAGGCGTCGCTCCAGGCCGGCGTCTCCGAGGTGTTCGTCAACCTCGCCCGCCGCAGCCAGGTGCTGCTCCACAAGCAGCTGACCCTGCTCGACACCATGGAGCGCCGCACCGAGGACACCGAGGAACTCGCCGACCTCTTCCGCCTCGACCACCTGACCACCCGCATGCGACGGCACGCCGAGGGCCTGGTCATCCTGTCCGGCGCGGCCCCGTCGAGGCAGTGGCGCAAACCCGTCCAGCTGATGGACGTGGTCCGCGCCGCCGTCGCCGAGGTCGAGGACTACGAACGCATCGAGGTCCGCAGGCTGCCCCGCATCGCGGTCACCGGGCCGGCCGTCGCCGACCTCACCCACCTCGTGGCGGAACTGCTGGAGAACGCCACGGTGTTCTCGCCCCCGCACACCGCCGTGCAGGTCCTGGGGGACCGGGTCGCCAACGGCTTCACCCTGGAGATCCACGACCGCGGCCTCGGCATGGCCGCCGACGCCCTCCTCGACGCCAACCTGCGCCTCGCCGAGACACCGGAGTTCGAGCTTTCCGACACCGACCGGCTCGGACTGTTCGTCGTCAGCCGGCTCGCCCAGCGGCAGAACGTCCGGGTGTCCCTCCAGCCGTCCCCGTACGGCGGCACCACCGCGGTCGTCTTCGTCCCCGACGCGCTGCTCACCGACGACGCCCCGGACACCAACGGGGTCGGCTTCCGTCTCGACCGCCCCCAGCACGGCAGGCGGAAGGAGCGGGAGGAGGGCCGCCGTACGGCGCTCTCCCACGTGCCCGCGCGGCTGCCCGGCCGGCCCGCCCCGCTGCTGGACGGGCCCGTCGAACTGGAGGCGCCCGTCGACCTGGACGCCCTCGACGGCCTGCCGGACGTGCTCGGGGACCAGGACGGCGAGCAGGGCGGCCTGTTCCGCCCCCGGCGCTCCCTCGCCGCCTCGGACGACGACCCGGTGGGCCGTCCGGCCGGACGGCGCCGCCGCGAACCCGGCCACGGCGGTGAGCCGCCCCAGGGCCCGGCCGAGGCGGACGCGCCGATCGCGCTGCCCCGCCGCCGGACTCCCAAGCTGGTCAGTTCGCACGGTCGTCCGGTGCCCGAGCGGGCCTCCCGGGACGGCGCGGACGAGGAGCGTCCGGCAGGCGCCGACCGGGCCGGGGCGCCCGGGGCACCGCAGGAACGCCCGGACGAGCCGCCCGCCCTGCCGACCCGCCGCCGGACCGGCAACCGCGTCGAGGACCGTACCGGCAGCCGCTCCGAGGTCGGCTCCGACGGACGCGCCGACGCGACCGGCAACGAGCGTGCCGACGGCCGCACCGACGGACCCGGGAACGAGCGCACCGGCAACCGTGACGCCGACCGTACGCAGCCCGACGGGTTGCCGTCGCTCCCGGCCCGCCGACGCGGCGCGTCCCCCACGCGCGCGTACGCGTCACCGGACGCCACGGAGGACCCCGCGCGGCGCGCCGATCCCACGCCCGGCCTCCCGGCCGCCCCCGACTCCGGCGCGCTGCCGCGGCGCGTACGGCAGGCCAACCTGGCCCCTCAGCTCAGGCAGAGCGCCGGGCGCCCCGCGGAGAACCGGCCCGACCCCGCCGACCGGGACGCCGAGGAGGTACGCAGCCGCATGGCCTCGCTCCAGCGTGGCTGGCAGCGCGGCCGCGAGGAGAACGCCACGGGTGACGACGTCCCCGGCGGCGCAGCACCGCACGCACCACGAGGAACGAACAAGGGGGACGGTCGATGACCGCACCGAAGGCGACCGACCGAACGGCGACGAGCTCCGGAGAGCTGAACTGGCTCCTCGACGACCTGGTGGACCGGGTCGCGAGCATCCGCAAAGCCGTCGTCCTGTCCGGCGACGGCCTGGCGACCGGGGCGTCCAAGGACCTGACCAGGGAGGACAGCGAGCACCTGGCCGCCGTGGCGTCCGGTTTCCACAGCCTCGCCAAGGGCGTGGGCCGCCACTTCGAGGCGGGCAGCGTCCGGCAGACGGTCGTCGAACTCGACGACGCCTTCCTGTTCGTCACCGCGGCCGGCGACGGCAGCTGCCTGGCCGTGCTCTCGGACGCCGACTCGGACGTCGGCCAGGTCGCCTACGAGATGACGCTCCTCGTCAAGCGGGTCGGCGTGCACCTGGGCACCGCTCCGCGCACCGATCTGCCCTCGGACGGGTAAGTGGGATGACATGAGCGCAGACGGTCAGGGAAGAAACCACTGGTTCGACGACGAGGCCGGCCCCGTCGTCCGTCCGTACGCCATGACGCGTGGCCGCACGTCCAGCACGGCCCAGCACCGTCTCGACCTGATCGCGGTGGTCGTCGCGGAGCCCCACGCGGACGATCCGGAGGCGGACGTCACGCTCGCCCCCGAGCACGTGGACATCGTCGGCCTCTGCCGGGACGCCCCGCAGTCGGTCGCCGAACTCGCCGCCGAACTGGACCTGCCCGTCGGGGTCGTACGGGTCCTGGTCGGCGACCTCGTGGACGTGGAACTCGTCCACGTCAACCGGCCCGTGCCCCCGGCCGAACTGCCGGACGAGAACATCCTGCGCGACGTGATCAGCGGATTGAGGGCACTGTGAACCCGCCCCCGGGCAGGACGGGACCCACCCCAGGGCCCACGCCGGGGACCACCCCGGGCCCCACCCCAGGACACGCCCCGTGGCGCACCCGCGGGCGTACGACAAGCCGCCCGGTGAGCGGCACGGCACGTGGCACGTTAAGGAGAAGAGATCGATGATCTTCGGGCGTTCTCAACGCGGCAAGCCGCCGGTCGAGCCCGTCACGCTCAAGATCCTGGTCGCCGGCGGCTTCGGCGTCGGCAAGACCACCCTCGTGGGCGCGGTCAGCGAGATCAGGCCGCTGCGCACCGAGGAACTCCTCACCGAGGCGGGGCGTCCCGTCGACGACGTCAGCGGTGTCGAGGGCAAGCACACCACCACGGTGGCCATGGACTTCGGACGGATCACGCTCCGCGAGGACCTGGTGCTGTACCTCTTCGGCACGCCGGGCCAGGAACGGTTCTGGTTCATGTGGGACGAACTGTCCGAGGGCGCGCTCGGCGCCGTCGTACTGGCCGACACCCGCCGCCTGGAGGACTGCTTCGCCGCCGTCGACTACTTCGAGCGGCGCTCCATCCCCTTCCTCGTCGGCGTCAACTGCTTCGAGGGCTCGGCCCGCTACCCGGCCGACACCGTCCGTCAGGCGCTCGACCTCGACACCGACGTGCCCCTGGTGCTGTGCGACGCCCGTGACCGGGAGTCGGTCAAGGAGGTCCTCGTCGGTGTGGTCCAGCACGCCATGGCCCAGGCCGCGGACCGCCGCTCCGCCGTCGTGACCTGACCGGCTCGGGGCCGCGGAACGACATCCCCGCGCGCGTGCCCCGAGCCCACCGGACGGCGGCGCCCGACCGTCGCCGTCGCCGTCCTCCGCCCGGCCGAGGCTCTTCTCCACCGCCCTTGCGCCGGTCGCGGTACTCCCGGTCCCGTACGGCCGCCGCCGCCGCGACCGCCCGGGGCTCACCCGGCGGACGCCGCCGCCCGGTCCGAGCCGCGCCGGACCTCGTACCCCGGCACCCCCGCCCGGCCCAGCACCCAACTCGCCCCGCGCAGGGCCTTCGCCGCCTCCTTCAGCGGCGCCAGGCACGCGGCGGCCTGCCGGTGCCCCGGCACACCGCCCGGCGCGCACAGGACCGTCGCCAGGGACAGCGTCACGCACCGCCCACCGGCCGACCACGGCACGTCCAGCACGGCGGAGGCGAGCGGGTCGAGCCCTTCCGGGTCGGTGAGGACCAGGAAGTCGTCCCCGCCGATGTGCCCCACGCACGCGGACCCCGTGGCCGCCTGGAGCAGCGCCCGCCCGACCGCCCGGATCAGGTCGTCGCCCGCCGCGAACCCGGCCCCGTCGTTCACCCGCTTGAAGTCGTCCACGTCGAGCCAGCTCAGCGCGAACGCCCGCCCCTGCGCGACCCACCGGTCCACCTCCGCGGTGATCGTCTCCGAACCGGGCAGCCGGGTCAGCGGGTTGAGCCGCGCGGCCTCCTCCACCCGGCTCTCGGCCAGCGCCCGTACGAGATCCGCCAGCCGTACGACGCCCACGCAGCGCCCGTAGGCGTCGACCACCGCCACGTCGTCCGACGTACGGTCCCGGCCCCCGACCGCCACCACGTCCAGCACCTCCCACGCCGTCGCCTCGACGCCCACCGTCCGCGGCGGGTCGCCGAGCTTGGCGGCGGGCCGGTCGGCGTACAGGGCGTGCCCGTAGCGCCCCGACATCGACAGCAGGAAGCGGGAGCGGTGGAGCGACCGCACCGGAACCCCGTCCCGGTCCACGAGCAGGACTCCGGAGACGTCGGGCGACCCCGTCAGCAGCGCCCGCACCTGCCCCGCCGACGCGGTCGACGGCAGCAGCGCGGCGGGCCGCACGAACTGCCGTACCGGCGGCCCCGAGCGCGACGCCGGCAGGGCGGCGTCCGAGCCGGGCGGAACGTACACGTCTGCCGCGGGCAGCCGCGTCGGCGGCGCGAACAACTCCCCCTGCGCCCACTGCGCGCCGGCCGCCCGCGCGGCGGCACACTGCAGCTCCGTCTCCACCCCCTCGACGGACAGCAGGGCCCCCGACTCGTCGCACAGCACCCGCATCGCCCGCACGGCCGCCGGCCGCGCGAGCAGCGACGCGTCGAGCTTGACCAGCTCCGGCGCCAGATCCGTGAGCAGCCGCAGCGGCGCGTCCCCGTCCCCGACGCCGTCCGCGCAGATCCGGAAACCCTGGCCCCGCAGCACGCCCACCGCCTCCAGCAGCGCCCGCCGCGGCACGTGCGCGTACGGCGGACACACGTCCAGCGTCACCTCCCAGGGCAGCCGCCCCGCCTCACGCACGGCGTCGTGCAGGGACCGGAGGCCACCGAGGTCCGCCAGCGTGCCCGCGAACACGTTGACGTGCAGCGGCAGCAGCGTCTCCCTGCGCGCCGCCGCGCGGAACGCCGACACCGCCAGCCGGCCGTCGAGTTCGGGGTCGCGACGCGCCTCGGCCAGGATGTCGCCGGTCTCCGGGCGGGCGAGTATCTCCAGAGCCATCACCCCGCCGGTCAACAGGTTGACCACCGGTTGGAAAGCGAAGCGGAGAGTGTCCGTCCAGGAGCGCACGGGAGCAGAATCGCGCCGCGGACGGCCGCCCGGACCCAGTTCACGAGACGTTCACGCAGCGTTCCGCCCCGCTCACGCAGCGCGTACGGAGCGAGGGGCCCTCCTGACGCCTTCCCTCCTCCCGGCCGCGCCTGATAGATGCAGGGAACATGACACGACTGTCCGCCGCGCTCCGCGGTCTCGTCACCACCCTCGCCGCCCTGCTCACCGTGACCGCCGTCCCCGCCGCCGCCCGGGCCGAGCCCGAACCGCGCGCCCCGCGGGACTTCGTGGCCCTCCGGAGCGTCGATCCGACGATCATCCAGGAGATGCGCTACACCACCCGGCACAACTTCGTCGGGGAGCGCGTCGACGGCTACCGGCAACCCCTGTGCATCCTCACCCGCCCCGCCGCCGAGGCCCTCCACCGCGCCCAGACCCGGCTGCTGCGCCAGGGCTACTCCCTCAAGGTGTACGACTGCTACCGGCCGCAGCGCGCCGTCGACCACTTCGTCCGCTGGGCCGAGGACCTCGACGACCAGGACATGAAGGCCGAGTTCTACCCGGACGTCGACAAGACCCGCCTGTTCGCGGACGGCTACATCGCGGAGAAATCCGGGCACAGCCGCGGCTCGACCGTGGACCTCACGCTCGTCGAGCTCCCCGCGCGGCCGACCCGGCCGTACCGCCCCGGACAGCCCCTGGTGCCCTGCTACGCGCCCCGGGACGAGCGCTTCCCCGACAACTCCGTCGACATGGGCACCGGCTACGACTGCTTCGACACCCGCTCGCACACCCTCGACCCCCGCGTCCAGGGCGCCCAGCGCGCCAACCGGCTGCTGCTCAAGAACACCCTGGAGGACGCCGGCCTGGTGAACCTCCCCGAGGAGTGGTGGCACTTCACGTACAAGCCCGAGCCCTACCCGGACACCTACTTCGACTTCCCGGTCTCCGCCGGGTCGCTCACCGGCAGGCACTGAGCCGCCCGCCGGAGACGCCCCCGCGGCGATCGGCTACAGTCCGCCGCGTGTCCGAGACCCGAGTCCCCGCCCCCGCACCCGGCTCGCACTGTTCGAGCTGCGGGACACGCTACGGAGACGGCGTCTCCGGCTGGCCCCGCACCTGCCCGGCCTGCGGCACCACGGCCTACCGCAACCCGCTGCCGGTGGCGGTCGCCCTCCAGCCCGTGTACGACACCCAGGGCACCGCCCTGGTCGTCATCACCCGCACCGTCACCCCCGCGCGGGGCGGCATCGCACTGCCCGGCGGCTTCGTCGACGACCGGGAGGACTGGCGGCGGGCCGTGGTCCGCGAACTCAAGGAGGAGACGGGCATCGACGCGTCGAGCCGCGGGGTACGGCTCGCCGACGCCATGAGCTCACCCGACGGCCACCTGCTGCTCTTCGGACTCCTCCCCGAGCGCCCCGCCCACGGGCTCCCGACGTCCACCGCCACGAACGAGACCGAGGGATGGCACCTGCTGCGCAGGGCGGAGGACCTCGCCTTCCCCCTCCACACCCGCGCCGTCCGGGCCTGGTTCGAGGGCCGCTACGCCTGAACCGCGCCCGGCGCGCCCTGCGCGAGCCCGCGGACCCGCACCGGGCAGGACGGCTCGGCCACGCCGCCCCCCGTCTCCCGCTCCACGACCACCCGCGGCCCGTCCCCACGCGAGACGTACCGCTCGATCTCCGGTTCCACCCAGCCGTCGCCCGCGTCCGGCACCACCAGCCCGCCTCCGGTCCGCCCCCGCTCGGGCGCCCACACCTCCAACGCCGGCCCGCCGTCCTCACCGCGCACCGGAATCACCGCTCCCGCGCGCGCCAGCACCGGAATCCGCTCCGGCGGAGCCTCCAGGACAACCTGCCCGGGCCCCTCGTACGCCCGCTCCGTCGCCACGTCGTACCACCGCCCCCGCGGCAACCGCACCGCCCGCCGGTCCGCCCCCGGCTCCAGCACCGGGGCCACCAGCAGACAGTCGCCCAGCAGGAAGGCGTCCTCGCAGTCCCGCAGCGCCCGCTCCTCCGGCGACGACCACCACAGCGGTCGTACGTACGGCGCACCCGTCCGACGGGCCAGATGCGCCAGGGTCACGAAGTACGGCAGCAGCCGCCGCCGCTCGACGAGCGCCACGCGCGCGTGCTCCAGCACCTCGGGACCGAACTCCCACACCTGCCCGCCCCCCGCCCGCGACCCTCCGTAGGTCCGGAACAGCGGCAGGTACGCCGCCAACTGGAGCCACCGCAGATACAACTCCGGCGACGGCCTCCCGCCCACCCCGCCCACGTCCGTCCCCGCGTACGGCACCCCGCACAGCCCGAGCCCCATCACCAGCGACAGCGAGGCGCGCAACCCCGGCCACCCCGTGGCCACCGCCCCCGACCACGCTCCGCCGTAACGCTGCATGCCCGCCCACCCGGAGCGCGAGAAGACGAACGGACGCTCCTCGGGGGCCAGGGCCCGCACCCCCTCGAAGGCGGCCCGAGCCATGCACAGCGCGTACACGTTGTGACCCTCGCGGTGGTCGCCGCCCCGGCCCTCCAGCGCGTGCAGCGCCGAAAGCGGCAGCGCCGACCCGCCGCAATCGGCCGACGAGGTGGGCTCGTCGAGGTCGTGCCAGAACCCTCCGAACCCCTGCCCGAGCCGCTCCTCGTGGAGTCCGCCCCACCAGGCACGCGCACCCGCGTGCGTGAAGTCCGGAAAGACCACGTCACCCTCGCGCGCCACACCCCGTGTCACCGGCCCCGCGGCGCTCCGCACGAAGAAGTCCGCGGCCGTCCCCCTCTCGTACACCGCGCCGCCGGGCGCGACCGGCACCGAGGGAACGACGGCCGACACCAGCCGGACGCCGTCCCGGCGCAGTTCCTCGGCGAGAACGGGCAGTTTCGGGTACCGCTCCTCGTCCACGGTGAACGGCTCGTGGGCAGCGAGGTGACCGATGCCCAGATGCACCGCGTCGAGCGGCAGATCACGCTCCTGGTGATCGATGACGGCACGCCGTACCTCCTGCTCGTCACCGGCACCCGACCGCGCGTGATGGTGACCGAGCGCCCACGCCGGCGGCAGCGCCGGCGCCCCGGTCAGCGAGGCCCAGGCCAGCAGCACGCGCGCGGGGGTCCCCACCACCACCCAGCACCGCAGCGGCCCCCCGTCCATGCGCAGCACGCTCCGCCCGGGCCGGTCGTGCCCCGACCCGGCCCCCTCCTGCCCCTCCCGCAGCGTCACGGTGCCGTCCCACGAACTGTCGTGGAACACCAGATGCGTGCCCGCGTCGGCCACCACCAACTGCACCGGCATCGTGAGGGACGACGGGCCGTCGCACGGTGCGAGAGGCCGGCCGGGAGCGGTGTTCCACAGCCGGTACGTGCCCTCCCGCAGCCGCGGCCCCACAGCCCGGCCGCCGAGCCCGAAGAACCGGGCGTCCGCCGCCACCTCCGACCGCTGCGCCCAACGCGCCGGACCGCCCCCGGCCGGCTCCCACCAGCGAGGCGGCAGCTCACGGCGGAGCACGACCCCTCCGGGCGTACGGACCTCGACCGCGCCGTGCCGGGACACGACCACCGTCGCCCGCTCGGCCACCACCCGCCAGCCGCCGTCCTTGTCCGGCTCCAGCACCGCCCGCGGATCCGGCTCCGGACAGTGACCCGTCAACGCGTACGACGGCTCCGGCCCGGCGCCGTCCCAGCCCCAGAACACGGCACCGTTCACCGCGACGCGGACCTGCAGCTCCGAGCGACCGAACCAGAGGACTCCGCCGCCGGGACCCGGCTCCACCTCGCGCACCGGCCCGGGCACCCGCGCACGCTCCGCACCCCGGGGCGGCAGCCCCACCGCGTCGGCACGACGTCTGCGCCAGGCCGCCCGAACGGTACGCAACCCCTGCGCCGCCCCCGCAGAACCGACCGCTTTCATCGAACGCACCAGGTCACGACCGTCCATGCTGCTCACCCTGCCACCGATCAGCGCCCGCGCGGGTGTCGTTCAACTGCCGTTCACCCGTGACCGCACCACATCTTCATGACGCCGACTATGTGGGGCACGCCCTGGTGTGGAAGTCGATCACATGGCATCGTCCGTGTCAGCCGCGTCACGCGCACACCCCAGCCCGTGCGCGGAAGGACGCACACGACGCGCAGAGTCCGGGAGCCGCCCCATGTCGACCGTGAACCCGCAGCCGCTCTGGCAGCCAGATCCCCAGCGCATCGCCCAGGCACGGATCACCCGCTTCCAGACCTGGGCCGCCGAACACCACGGCGGGCCCGCGGAAGGCGGCTACACCGCCCTGCACCGCTGGTCCGTCGAGGAACTGGACACCTTCTGGAAAGCCGTCACGGAGTGGTTCGACGTCCGCTTCACGAGCCCCTACGCGCGCGTGCTGGACGACCGCTCCATGCCCGGCGCCCGGTGGTTCCCCGGCGCCACGCTCAACTACGCCGAGCACGCCCTGCGCGCGGCCGCCACCCGAGCGGACGAACCGGCACTCCTCCACGTCGACGAGACCCAGGAACCCAGTCCCGTCTCCTGGACCGAGCTGCGCCGCCAGGTCGGCTCCCTCGCCGCCGAACTGCGCACCCTCGGCGTACGCCCGGGCGACCGCGTCAGCGGCTATCTCCCGAACATCCCGCAGGCCGTCGTCGCCCTCCTCGCCACCGCCGCGGTCGGGGGAGTCTGGACCTCCTGCGCCCCCGACTTCGGCGCCCGCAGCGTCCTCGACCGCTTCCAGCAGGTCGAACCCGTCGTCCTGTTCACCGTGGACGGCTACCGCTACGGCGGCAAGGAACACGACCGCCGCGACACCGTGGCCGAACTCCGCCGCGAGCTGCCCACCCTGCGCGCCGTCGTCCACATCCCGCTCCTCGGCAGCAAGGCCCCGGAAGGCGCTCTCGACTGGGAGACCCTGACGGCCGCGGACACGGAACCCGTCTTTGAGCAGGTGCCCTTCGACCACCCCCTGTGGGTGCTCTACTCCTCCGGCACCACCGGTCTGCCCAAGGCCATCGTCCAGTCGCAGGGCGGCATCCTCGTCGAGCACCTCAAGCAGCTCGGCCTGCACTGCGACCTCGGCCCCGAGGACCGGTTCTTCTGGTACACGTCGACCGGCTGGATGATGTGGAACTTCCTCGTCTCCGGCCTGCTCACCGGCACCACGATCGTCCTCTACGACGGCAGCCCCGGCCACCCCGACACGGGAGCCCAGTGGCGCATCGCCGAACGCACCGGGGCCACGCTCTTCGGCACCTCCGCCGCCTACGTCATGGCCTGCCGCAAGGCCGGCGTCCACCCTGCCCGCGACCACGACCTCTCCCGCATCCAGTGCGTCGCCACCACCGGCTCCCCGCTCCCGCCCGACGGCTTCCGCTGGCTGCACGACGAGTTCGCCGAGAGCGGGGCGGACCTGTGGATCGCCTCCGTCAGCGGCGGCACCGACGTGTGCTCCTGCTTCGCGGGCGCCGTCCCCACCCTCCCGGTGCACATCGGCGAGCTCCAGGCCCCCGGCCTCGGCACCGACCTGCAGTCCTGGGACCCGGACGGCAACCCCCTGACCGACGAGGTCGGCGAGCTCGTCGTCACCAACCCCATGCCCTCGATGCCGATCCGCTTCTGGAACGACCCCGACGGCAGCCGCTACCACGACAGCTACTTCGACACCTACCCCGGCGTCTGGCGGCACGGCGACTGGATCACCCTCACCGGCCGCGGGTCCGTCGTCATCCACGGCCGCTCCGACTCCACCCTCAACCGGCAGGGCGTCCGCATGGGCTCGGCCGACATCTACGAGGCCGTCGAGCGCCTGCCCGAGATCAGGGAATCCCTCGTCATCGGCGTCGAGCAGCCCGACGGCGGCTACTGGATGCCGCTCTTCGTCCACCTCGCCCCCGGCGCCGTCCTCGACGAGGCCCTGCTCGACCGCATCAAGCGGACCATCCGCGAACAGCTCTCCCCGCGCCACGTGCCCGACGAGGTCATCGAGGTGCCCGGCGTCCCGCACACCCTGACCGGCAAACGCATCGAGGTCCCCGTCAAGCGCCTCCTCCAGGGCACCCCGCTCGACAAGGCCGTCAACCCCGGCTCGATCGACAACCTCGACCTGCTCCACTTCTACGAGGACCTCGCCCGCAAACGCCCCTGACCAGGCCAAACCACGTCACGGACAAGCCGGTCGCCCCGAACGGCGGCCGGCTCACCGCTCCGCCCCGACGTCACTGTCAGTGCCTCCGATTACTGTGAGTGAGCATTGATCGCTGCGCACAGGGGGAGAAAATGGCGCACACCGACCAGACCACACGACGCGTCCTGCGGCGGGAGATCGCCGGCACCATCGGCCTGCTCGCCGACGAGCACGACTTCCGCGCCATGCGGCGCTACCGCAGCTTCACCTTCGACGACCACCCGACCTACCTGCGGCAGGTGGAAGCCCTGCTCAGGGCACGCGCCGCACAGGGCACCCACACCACGGTCGCCCTCTTCGACCCGGAGGAGTACGCCGACTTCTGCGCGGTGTCCGACCTGGACCCCGACGCACCCGCCAGCCGCACCCGCTTCACCGCCGAGCTGGCCGCCGACGGCCCCACCGTCGCGTACGAGGGCCAGCCCCTCGCGGACCTCCTCCCGGCCCTCGTCGAGGCAGCCGTCCGCCAGGCCACCTGGGAGTACGCGTCCACCCTCCTCGCCCGCCTCGGCAGCTGCGCCACCTGCGGCGAATACCTCGGCCGCGCCGCCTTCGCCCGGGCCTCACGCCTCCTGCGCCGCGTCCTCGAGACGGCCCCACCGGGCGACCGGCATCTCGTCTGCAGCGTCTCCGGCGCCCCGGAGACACTGACCTCGGTCCTCCACGCCGACGAGGACCTCGACGGCACTCCGCACGTCGACGAGGCCGAGGCCCTCGAATTCACCGGCGTCCTCGCCCTGGGCCTCGCCACGCACAGCCCCGGCGGCCTGGTCATGCGCGTCAGCACCGCCGGCAAACCCGACCGCATCCACGGCTGGCGCCTGCGCGGATACGGACTCGAACCGCTCACCGCGGGCGAGGTCTTCGACGCCTACTGCACCGACGTCGAATCGGGCGACCTCATCTCCCCGGAGTCCAACGTCGACTACTGCGCGCCGCCCGACCTCGGAGACGACGACCTGCCACCGGGACACCACCACTGACGGCAGCGGGGCGCCCCACCTGAAGGTGGAACGCCCCGCACTCCGGCCACGACGGCGGCTCGTCCGGCTGCTACTCGCCGGACAGCACCGCCTGAGCGGCGCCGCGCGCCTCCTCGGCACTGTCCGCCGCCCGGGCGGCGGCCGCGGCACGCTCGCACTGCGCCAGCGTGAACTTCGCCAGCGTCGCCCGCACGTACGGAAGCGACGCGGCGCCCATCGAGAGGGAGGTGACGCCCAGGCCGGTCAGCACACACGCCAGCAGCGGATCGGACGCCGCCTCACCGCAGACACCGCAGCTCTTGCCCTCGGCCTTCGCCGCCTCGGCGGACAGCGCGACCAGGTCGAGCAGCGCCGGCTGCCAGGGGTCCTGCAACCGGGACACCGCGCCCACCTGCCGGTCGGCGGCGAAGGTGTACTGAGCGAGGTCGTTCGTGCCCAGCGACAGGAACTCGACCTCCTGGAGCACCGAGCGTGCCCGCAGAGCGGCCGACGGGATCTCCACCATGGCGCCGAACTTGGCCCGCAGCCCTGCCTCGCGGCACGCGTCCGCGAACGCCTTGGCGTCGGCACGGTCCGCCACCATCGGGGCCATGACCTCGAGGTACACGGGCAGGCCCTCGGCCGCCTTCGCCAGCGCGGTCAGCTGCGTGCGCAGCACGTCCGGGTGGTCGAGCAGCGTCCGCAACCCGCGCACGCCCAACGCGGGGTTCGGCTCGTCGCCCGGGGTCAGGAAGTCCAGCGGCTTGTCCGCCCCGGCGTCCAGCACCCGCACCACGACCCGGCCCTCGGGGAACGCCTCCAGCACCTGCCGGTAGGCGGTGACCTGCTTCTCCTCCGACGGCGCGTTCTTGCTGTCGTCGAGGAAGAGGAACTCGGTACGGAAGAGGCCGACACCCTCGGCCCCCGCCTCGACCGCCGCGGGCACGTCCGCGGGGCCGCCGATGTTCGCGAGCAGCGGCACCTTGTGGCCGTCCGAGGTCGCCCCCGGCCCGGTCGACGCGGCCAGGGCGGCCTTGCGCTCGGCGGCCTCCGCCGTCAGCCTCGCCCTGTTCTCCTCGCTCGGGTTCACGAAGATCTCGCCGGTGCTCCCGTCCACGGCGACGACCGTGCCCTCGGGAAGCTCCCCGGCACCGGGGAGGGCCACCACGGCCGGCACACCGAGCGCTCGAGCGAGGATCGCGCTGTGGCTGGTCGGCCCGCCCTCCTCGGTGACGAAGCCGAGGACGAGAGTGGGGTCCAGCAGCGCCGTGTCCGCGGGTGCCAGGTCCCGCGCGATGAGGACGTACGGCTCGTCGCTGTCGGGGACACCGGGCATCGGCACCCCGAGCAGACGGGCGACGATACGATTCCGCACGTCGTCGAGATCGGCCACCCGCCCGGCCAGGTACTCACCGGCACCGGCCAGCAGGGCGCGGTAGGCGGCGAAGGCGTCGTACACGGCACGCTCGGCCGTGCTGCCGACGGCGATCCGCCGCTCGACGTCGGCCATCAGCTCGGGGTCCTGCGCCATCATGGCCTGGGCCTCGAGCACCGCCTGGGCCTCGCCCCCCGCCAGGTTGCCGCGCGCCATCAGGTCGGCCGCCACAGCCTCCACCGCCTTGCGGGCGCGCCCCTGCTCGCGCTCCGCGTCCTCGGCCGGAATCTGCTTGGCCGGCGGTTCGAGCACCGCCGTTCCCATGTGCCGAACCTCGCCGATCGCCACCCCGTGGCTCACGCCGACGCCTCGCAGCGTTGTCTCCATCTCACCCGTCCCGATAGTGCGGCGGGTCCCGCCGCCGCGGTGGTTGTCCCAGCGGCCGTCTGCGACGGCGCTGCCGTCACTTCCAGAGGAAGAGGCTCTCGCCGGCCTTCACTTCCCCGTCCTCACGCAGCTCGGTGAGAGCCTCGGCCGTCGCCTCCAGGGCCACGATCGGACAGATCGGGGACTTGCCCGCGGCCTCGACGGCGGCCGGGTCCCAGCGCACCACGCTCTGACCGCGCACGACCGTGTCGCCCTTGTTCACCAGCAGCTCGAAACCCTCGCCGTTGAGCTGCACCGTGTCGATGCCGAGGTGGGTGAGCACACCGTGTCCGCTGTCGTCGACGACTACGAAGGCGTGCGGGTGCAGAGAGACGATGACCCCGTCAACGGGAGCGACGGCCTCGGAGGGCTCCCGAACGGGGTCGATGGCGGTACCCGGGCCGACCATGGCCCCGGAGAAGACGGGGTCCGGCACTGCGGCCAGTCCGATGGCACGTCCTGCGAGCGGGGACGAGACGGTGGTCATGGGAAGCCTCCCAGGGGCGGAGATGTATACGGGCCGTCACTACCTGTCCCGGACGGCGCACTGTGCAGCAGGGTATGTCATAGGAAGTACCGGTTCCGCATGAGTGTTCCGATTAGAGGTCTAGACCACAGTCCCCACGGATTTGCACCCGTTCCGCGACTCCGTGTACAGTCGTTACTCCTGCTTGAGGTTGAGCGATGCAAGCGCGTCCTCGCCCCGGCAGTACCCAACTCTTCAGATCCTATCGCTGGATCGCCTTCTGCATGCTCGCAGGACGGTGGTCAGAAGCACCGGGAAACGCTGGTAGAGTTGGGAACACCGAAAGGGAAGCGCCCGGAGGAAAACCCGAACGAAGCATTTCGGGTGAGTACGAAGGAAGCGTCCGTTCCTTGAGAACTCAACAGCGTGCCAAAAGTCAACGCCAGATATGTTGATACCCCGACCTGATCGGATCTCCGATGAGGTTG
>NZ_JBWKKZ010000009.1:0-124583 GCF_056430705.1 Streptomyces sp. NPDC045956
CGGTTACATTCCGAACCCGGAAGCTAAGCCTTTCAGCGCCGATGGTACTGCAGGGGGGACCCTGTGGGAGAGTAGGACGCCGCCGAACAATCATTCAAAAGGGTTGGACCCCGAACTTCGGTTCCGGGTCCAACCCTTTTTTGTTCTCCGTCACTTGGAGTTCACGTTGCGCTATGACCATCGGACGTATGGGTACCGCAGCAATGCTCAGGGCCGCCGGCGTAGGCGTCGGTGACGAGGTCGTCGTACCTGCCTTCGGCAACGTCGAGGTCGCCGAGGCCGTGGTCGCCGTCGGCGCCTTGCCGGTGTTCGCCGACATAGATCAGGACACGTACTGCCTGGACGCCTCCGCGGTGGAGGCGTCGGTGACGTCCAAGACCGTGGCCCTGGTCGCCGTGCACCGCTTCGGGCGGCCGGCCGACATGGGGTCGTTGCACGGAGTGGGGCAGCGGCACGGGCTGCTCGTGCTGGAACAGGGCGAATCCGAGGCGTCGTACGACGAGACGGCGCGGCGCAGGCAGCGGGCGGCCTATCTGGACGGGAAGTTGCGAGGCGTGCGCACACCGGACGGAGGCGACGGGCACACCTATCAGCAGTACGTGGTGCGCGTCCCCGGCAACGGGCGGCCGGACCGGGACGCGTTCGCACGAGCCGTGCGGGGCAGGGGAGTCGAGTGCCGGGTACCGGTGAAGACGCCCGTGCACCGGATGCCCGCCTTTCGGCGATGCGTGTCCCTGCCGGAGACGGAACGCGCCTCGGACGAGACCCTCGCACTGCCGGTCGACGCCTCGTTGACCAAACGGGACATGCAGCGGATCGTGTCCGCCTGCAACGCCCTGGGAGGTTTGCTCCAGCCCGCCTTCTGACGGCGTGGTTGGGAGCACCGCTCTGTTCGGGGTATGATCTATTCCGTTGCCGCGAGGGAAACCCCGCAAAGCGACAGGCCCCTATAGCTCAGTCGGTAGAGCGTCTCCATGGTAAGGAGAAGGTCAACGGTTCGATTCCGTTTGGGGGCTCCAGCACAGAAGGCCCCGCCCGAATGGGCGGGGCCTTTCGCATGCCCGGACGGTCGGCGCGCTAGTCCACGTGGGGCTCCGGGACCCGCATCGCGAGAATGGCCATGTCGTCCGACGGGGCGTCCGACGCGAAACGCTCGACCGCGCGCATGATGCGGGCGGCCACCGCCCCCGCCGTCAGACCCGTACAGGCCGTGAGGACGTCGGCGAGGCCGTCGTCACCCAGCATGCGCGTGCCCTCGCGGCGTTCGGTGACGCCGTCCGTGACACAGAGCAGGACATCGCCCGGGTCGAGGGTGACCGTCTGCTCGTACAGCTCCAGGTCCTCGATGACGCCGAGGAGGGGCTGCGGCTCCGCCGCGGGTTCGACCGTGCCGTCCTGCCGCAGGCGCAGGGGGAGCGGGTGGCCGGCGCAGACCACCTTCAGCTCGGCGCTGCCGTCCTCCTGCGGACGCATCTCCCCGTACAGCAGGGTGAGGAAGCGGCTGCGGGCGCCCTCGTCGAGGATCGCGGAGTTCAGGCGCTCCAGGACCGCCGGACCGCTGAGGCCCTCGCGGGCCAGCAGGCGCAGGGCGTGCCGGGCCAGGCCGGTGACCGCCGCCGCGTTCGGGCCCGTGCCGCAGACGTCGCCGATGGCGAACCCGTAGGCGTCGTCGCGGATGGGGAAGACGTCGTAGAAGTCACCGCCGACCTCGTTGCCCTCGCCGGCCGCGCGGTAGATGACCTCGACCTCCACGCCGTCGATGACGGGGAGTTCCGGCGGCAGGAGGCTGCGCTGGAGGGACTGGCTGATGGCCGTGCGCTCCGAGTACAGGCGGGCGTTGTCCAGGGCCAGGGCGGCCCTGCGGGACAGGTCCTCGGCGAGTTCGAGGATCTCCTGGCGGAAGTGCTCGTCCGTCGGCTTGCCGAGCGTCAGCATGCCGATGACGCGGTTGCGGGCGACCAGCGGGAGGACCACGGTCTCGCCGCCGACCGCGGAGGCCGTCGCCAGGGTCGGGCCGATGCCGGTGCGCAACTGGCGGGACGGGTTGCCGCTGAGACCGAGGTCGCGCATGGACGTGCGCAGCGCCGCCTGGTGGGCCATCTCGGCCGGGGCCGACCAGACACGGGCGCCCGGAGTGGGCACCGGGTCGGGTGGGGCGATCTTGGACAGCAGCGACTTGATGCCGTCGATGAGCTCCTCGTCCTCGTGCAGGACGTAGGAGAGGTACGGCTCCGACGCCTGGTCCGCGATCGTGTACACGGCACACCAGGTGGCCAGGGTCGGGACCGTCATCTGTGCCATCAGGGCCAGGGTCTGGTCGCGGTCCAGGGTGCCGGCGAGGAGGTCGGAGGCCTCGACGAGGAAGCTCAGCGAGCCGCGGCGCAGACGCTCCAGCTCACCCAGGCGGGCGGACTCGACGGCCAGGGCGATGCGGTCGGCGGCGAACTGCAGGCGCAGCGCCTCCTCGTTGGAGTACCGGCCCGACGCCTCCGCGGCGACACCGAGGGAACCGGTGAGACGGCCCTCGACCTTGAGGGGGACGGTCACGACCGAGCGCATGCCCGTGCCGTTCAGCAGCGGGACGGCGCCCGGGACCGCGGCCAGGTCGTCGTGGACCGCCGGCATGCGCGCGGAGCCGTAGCGGCCGGGGCCGGCCTCGACGGGGACGCGGGCGAAGCGCTGGCGCGCGGAGGGCAGACCGGTGGAGGCGCGGACCTCCAGCTCCGTCTCGTCGTCGGTCGCCAGGAGGAGGAAGGCCGCGTCGGCGTCCAGCATGTCGCGGGCGCGTTCGACGGTGCGCTGGAGAAGGCCGTCCAGGTCGTCCGGGGCGGGCGAACCGATGAACACCTCGAAGGGGTCGCTGCTCTGTCCCTCGGCGGAGGAGCCCGAGTCGGAAGCCGGAACCCGCAACGGTGTCTGCAGCACGGCGCGTTCGTGGTCGCGGACGAGGAGGCAGACCGTGGAGGGCTCCCCGCCGGCGTCGCGGACCCGGAGATGGGAGGCGTAGACCGGGGTGACGCGGCCGTCGGCGTGCCGTATGCCGTAGCTGCCCTCCCAGCGGGAGAGCTGGAGAGCCTCGGCGATGCCGGTGCTGGTGCCCGGGGTGTGCGGCCAGGCGGCCAGGTCGGTCAGCGGCTTGCCGGTGACCTGCTCGGCGGGGTAGCCGAAGAGCCACTCGGCGTCCTCGTTCCAGGACGTGAGGGCGCCGGTGCGGTCGATCTGGACGACGGCGACGCGGACCCGGCCGTCGGCGAGGGGGAGCAGCTCGGCGGGCAGGGCGGGGCCGGCGCTGCGGGTGCCGACCGCGCGCTCCGGCAGGTGGAGGTGGAACCAGACGTTCTTCAGCGTCGGCGTGTACTCGACGCCCCAGCGGTCGGCGAGGGCCGCGCAGAGCTGGAGGCCGCGCCCGCCCTCACGGTCCGGGCTGCCCATGTCGGCGGGGGAGCCCTGGAGGGGGACCTCGCGCTCCGGGTAGTGGTCGGCCACCTCGATGCGTACGCCGTCGTCGCTGCGCAGGCACATGACGTCGGCGGTGGTGCCGGCGTGCACCACGGCGTTGGTCACCAGTTCGCTCGTGAGCACCACGGCGTCGTCGACGATGTCGGCATGGCCCCAGCCCTGGAGCGTGTCCCGGACGAAGGACCGGGCGCTCGCCACCGATCGTCCGACGGGCTCGAAGCTGGCGGCCGCGCGCGCGGTGATCACAGAACTCCTCGACCCTCTCTCCCCTTGCACGGCCTCCTGGCCGACCGGCTCGCGCCGCTGCTGCGGCAGATCCCCCGTCGGCCCGGAATCCGGGGGCTGCTCCCCCGGGATCAGTCCGGTGGTCATTCCGGCCGCCCCTCCGATGCCCGCTCGTCTCCGTGCCACCGCCCAGGCCGGACGGACCGGTATGGCTGGACAGCCGCATGCAAGGTTACTTACCTTCGCCGTCCACGCGGATGCCGGTCTGCAGTGTTTCCGCCCAGAGGGTGTGCGGACGATGTGCGAAGCTGCCGAACTGTTATGGCCTGGTTCGGCCGGGGTGAAACACTGGGCAGGCTTCCCATGAGGGTCCGGGCAGGTTGAATGCGCAGCGAGTGCGGCGGGCAGCAGCCCTGGAAGCGGCCCGGTGAACCGGTCCGGACCGCACGGCAGCACAGGAAGTACGCGGCAGTAACCGGTCCGCCGAGCGGTGGCAGCCGGGCACAGCGGTAACGGTCGACCCCTGCGGGAGGGACACAGTGGAGTCTGGCGCAGCGACGCGTGGCACTGAGGCGCGCGCGAAGGGCGGACAGTCCCCGAGTAACCAGGGCAGGACGCGGGGTGGCAGTACGACGGTGGACACGGCCGCGCTGAACCGCCTGCTGGCGGCCCTGGTGTCGATGCGGGAGGGCAACTTCCGCAAACGGCTCACGGTCTCCGGCGACGGCGTGATGTCGGAGATCGCGGCGGTCTTCAACGAGGTGGCCGACCGCAATCTCCACCTCACGGGTGAGCTGGCGCGGGTGCGGCGCATGGTGGGCCGTGAAGGAAAGCTCACGGAGCGGCTGGAGACGGGCGCCTGCGGGGGGTCCTGGGCGGCCGCGATCGACAACTCGAACGCCCTGGTGGACGACCTCGTACGGCCGGTCTCCGAGGTCAGCCGGGTGCTGTCGGCGGTGGCGGACGGTGATCTGTCGCCGCGCATGGAACTGCGGACCCAGTCGGCGGAGGGCGCGGGCCAGCCGCTGCGCGGCGAGTTCCTCAAGGTCGGGCGGACCGTGAACAACCTGGTCGACCAGTTGTCGACGTTCACGGACGAGGTCACGCGGGTGGCCAGCGAGGTCGGCACCGAGGGCAAGCTGGGCGGCCAGGCCCGGGTGCGCGGCATGTCCGGTTCCTGGAAGGACCTCACGGACTCCGTCAACACGATGGCGTACCGGCTGACCGCGCAGGTGCGGGACATCGCGCTGGTGACGACGGCGGTCGCCAAGGGCGACCTGTCCCGGAAGGTCACGGTGCACGTGGCCGGCGAGATGCTGGAGCTGAAGAACACCGTCAACACGATGGTGGACCAGCTCTCCGCGTTCTCCTCCGAGGTGACGCGGGTGGCCCGCGAGGTGGGCACCGAGGGCGCCCTGGGCGGGCAGGCGCAGGTGCCGGGCGTGGCCGGGGTGTGGAAGGAGCTGACCGACTCCGTCAACACCATGGCCGGGAACCTGACGGCCCAGGTGCGCGGGATCTCCGAGGTGACGACGGCGGTCGCCAACGGTGACCTCTCGCGCAAGGTGACCGTGCCCGCGCGGGGCGAGGTCGCGCAGCTCGCCGAGACGATCAACCAGATGACCGAGACGCTGCGGATCTTCGCGGACGAGGTCACCCGGGTGGCCAGCGAGGTCGGTGCCGAGGGGCAGCTCGGCGGACAGGCCAACGTGCCGGGTGCGGCCGGGATCTGGAAGGACCTGACGGACTCCGTCAACACGGTCTTCCGGAACCTGACCACCCAGGTGCGGGACATCGCCGCGGTGACGACGGCCGTCGCGAGCGGTGACCTGTCGCAGAAGGTCACCGTGGACGTGGCCGGCGAGATGCTGGAGCTGAAGAACACCGTCAACACGATGGTGGACCAGCTCTCCAGCTTCGGTGCCGAGGTCACGCGGGTGGCCCGCGAGGTCGGTGTCGAGGGTGAGCTGGGCGGTCAGGCGCAGGTGCCGGGGGCGGCCGGGACGTGGAAGGACCTGACGGACTCCGTCAACACCGCGTTCCGCAACCTCACCGGTCAGGTGAGGAACATCGCCCAGGTGACGACGGCGGTCGCCAACGGTGACCTGTCGCAGAAGGTCACCGTGGACGTCTCCGGCGAGATGCTCCAGCTGAAGAACACCGTGAACACGATGGTGGACCAGCTCTCCAGCTTCGCCGACCAGGTGACGCGGATGGCCCGGGACGTGGGCACCGAGGGCCGCCTGGGCGGTCAGGCCCGGGTGGACGGCGTGTCGGGCACGTGGAAGGAGCTGACGGACTCCGTCAACTTCATGGCGGGCAACCTGACCTCCCAGGTGCGGCAGATCGCCCAGGTGACGACGGCGGTGGCGCGGGGCGACCTGTCGCAGAAGATCGACGTCGACGCGCGCGGGGAGATCCTGGAGCTGAAGAACACCATCAACACGATGGTCGACCAGCTCTCCGCCTTCGCCGAGCAGGTCACCCGGGTCGCCCGCGAGGTGGGTACGGAGGGCCGCCTCGGCGGTCAGGCCCAGGTGCCCGGCGTCGCCGGCGTGTGGCGCGACCTGACCGACTCGGTGAACGGCATGGCCGGGAACCTGACCGCTCAGGTGCGCAACATCGCGCAGGTCGCGACGGCGGTGGCCCGCGGTGACCTGTCCCAGAAGATCACCGTGGACGCGCGCGGGGAGATCCTGGAGCTGAAGAACACCCTGAACACGATGGTGGACCAGCTGTCGTCGTTCGCCCAGGAGGTCACCCGCGTCGCGCGGGAGGTCGGTACCGAGGGCATCCTCGGCGGCCAGGCGGAGGTGCAGGGCGTCTCCGGCACCTGGAAGGACCTCACGCAGTCCGTGAACGGCATGGCGAACAACCTGACCATGCAGGTCCGCAACATCGCCGAGGTGACGACGGCGGTCGCCAAGGGCGACCTGTCGAAGAAGATCACCGTCGACGCGAAGGGCGAGATCCTCGAGCTGGTCACCACCGTCAACACGATGGTCGACCAGCTGTCGTCCTTCGCCGAGCAGGTCACGCGCGTGGCCCGCGAGGTGGGCACCGAGGGCATCCTCGGCGGCCAGGCGAGCGTGCCCGGCGTCGTGGGCATCTGGAAGGACCTCAACGACAACGTCAACCTGATGGCCAAGAACCTCACCGTCCAGGTGCGGAACATCTCCCAGGTGGCCGCGGCCGTCGCCAACGGCGACCTCACGCGGACGGTGACGATCGAGGCCCGCGGCGAGGTCGCGCAGCTCGCCGACACCTTCAACACCATGGTGCGCACGCTGCGGTCCTTCGCCGACCAGGTGACCAAGGTGGCCCGCGAGGTGGGCACCGACGGCATCCTCGGCGGCCAGGCGCAGGTGCCGGGCGTGGCGGGCACCTGGAAGGACCTGACCGAGTCGGTGAACCAGATGGCGTCCAACCTGACCGGCCAGGTGCGCAACATCGCCATGGTCACGACGGCGATCGCCAAGGGCGACCTCACCAAGAAGATCGACATCGACGCGCGCGGGGAGATCCTGGAGCTGAAGACGACCATCAACACGATGGTCGACCAGCTGTCGTCCTTCGCCGAGGAGGTCACCCGCGTCGCCCGCGAGGTGGGCACCGAGGGGCAGCTCGGCGGTCAGGCACGCGTGCGGGACGTCGACGGCACCTGGCGGGACCTCACCGAGTCGGTGAACGAGATGGCCGGGAACCTGACCCGGCAGGTGCGTGCCATCGCGCGCGTGGCGACCGCGGTGACGCGCGGCGACCTGAACCTGAAGATCGACGTGGACGCCTCGGGGGAGATCTCCGAGCTCCAGGACTACATCAACAAGATGATCGCCAACCTGCGCGACACCACGATCGCCAACAAGGAGCAGGACTGGCTCAAGGGCAACCTCGCCCGGATCTCCGCGCTGATGCAGGGCCGCCGGGACCTCCAGGACGTGGCCTCGCTGATCATGAGCGAGCTGACCCCGGTGGTCTCCGCGCAGCACGGCGCCTTCTTCCTCGCCATGCCGCTGGTCGACGGCCAGGAGCAGGCGGGCGCCGAGCACGACCAGTACGAGCTGCGCATGCTCGGGTCGTACGGCTACTCGATGGGCTCGATGCCGACGTCCTTCCGGCCGGGGGAGGCGCTGGTGGGCACGGCCGCCCAGGAGAAGCGCACGATCCTCGTGGAGAACGCGCCGAGCGGCTACCTGAAGATCTCCTCCGGCCTCGGGGAGGCGCCGCCCGCCCAGGTGATCGTCCTGCCGGTGCTCTTCGAGGGGCAGGTGCTCGGCGTGATCGAGCTGGCGTCCTTCACCCCGTTCACGCAGATCCAGAAGGACTTCCTGAACCAGATCGCCGAGATGATCGCGACCAGCGTCAACACGATCTCCGTCAACACCAAGACGGAGGTGCTGCTGAAGCAGTCGCAGGAGCTGACCGAGCAACTGCGCGACCGGTCCGAGGAGTTGGAGCAGCGGCAGAAGGCGCTCCAGTCGTCCAACGCCGAACTGGAGGAGAAGGCGGAGCTGCTGGCGCAGCAGAACCGCGACATCGAGGTGAAGAACACCGAGATCGAGGAGGCGCGGCAGGTC
This sequence comes from Streptomyces sp. NPDC045956, assembly GCF_056430705.1. Taxonomy (NCBI): domain Bacteria; kingdom Bacillati; phylum Actinomycetota; class Actinomycetes; order Kitasatosporales; family Streptomycetaceae; genus Streptomyces; species Streptomyces sp. NPDC045956. The sequence goes on from NZ_JBWKKZ010000009.1 coordinate 8,262, forward strand.
CTGGAGGAGCGCGCCGAGCAGCTCGCGGTCTCCATGCGCTACAAGAGCGAGTTCCTGGCCAACATGTCGCACGAGCTGCGGACGCCGCTCAACTCGCTGCTGATCCTCGCCAAGCTGCTCGCCGACAACGCCGACGCGAACCTGTCCCCGAAGCAGGTCGAGTTCGCCGAGACGATCCACGGCGCCGGCTCCGACCTGCTCCAGCTCATCAACGACATCCTGGACCTGTCGAAGGTCGAGGCGGGCAAGATGGACGTCTCCCCGACGCGTATCGCGCTCGTCCAGCTCGTCGACTACGTGGAGGCCACCTTCCGGCCGCTGACCGCGGAGAAGGGCCTCGACCTGTCGGTGCGGGTGTCGCCGGAGCTGCCCGCGACGCTGCACACCGACGAGCAGCGGCTGCTCCAGGTGCTGCGCAACCTGCTCTCCAACGCGGTGAAGTTCACCGACTCGGGAGCGGTCGAGCTGGTCATCCGGCCGGCCCGGGACGACGTGCCGAACGCCATCAGGGAGCAGCTGCTGGAGGCCGGTTCGATGACCGAGCCGGACGCCGAGCTGATCGCGTTCTCGGTGAGCGACACCGGCATCGGTATCGCGGCCAGCAAGATGCGGGTCATCTTCGAGGCCTTCAAGCAGGCCGACGGCACCACCAGCCGCAAGTACGGGGGCACGGGCCTCGGACTCTCCATCTCGCGGGAGATCGCGCAGCTGCTGGGCGGCGAGATCCACGCGCAGAGCGAGCCGGGCCGAGGGTCGACGTTCACGCTCTACCTGCCGTTGCACCCCAGTGAGCTGCCCGCCCACGGTTACCAGCAGGCCCTGCCGCCGCTGGCGCCGGGCGAGTCGCTTCCCTCCGGGGGTGCATCGGCCGAGGAGGCGCCGCCGGTCCAGTCGCCGGCCGAGGCGAGGTCGTACCGGGACGCGCAGAACGGAGCCGCGACGCTGTTCAGGCGGCGGCGCCGGGGTGCTCCGGAGGCCGAGGGCCGCTCAGCGGCACAGCAGGACCGGTCCGCGGTGCGGCAGGACGGGCCCGCGGCGCGGCAGGAGCATCAGACGGCCGTCGAGCACGAGGCGATGCCGCAGACGCACCGCGGCATCCGGTTCGCCGGGCAGAAGGTGCTGATCGTCGACGACGACATCCGCAACGTCTTCGCCCTCACCAGCGTCCTGGAGCAGCACGGCCTGTCCGTGCTGTACGCCGAGAACGGTCGTGAGGGCATCGAGGTGCTGGAACAGCACGAGGACGTGGCGGTCGTCCTGATGGACATCATGATGCCCGAGATGGACGGATACGCGACGACCACGGCGATCCGCCGGATGCCCCAGTTCGCGGGGCTGCCGATCATCGCGCTGACCGCCAAGGCGATGAAGGGGGACCGGGAGAAGGCCATCGAGTCGGGAGCGTCCGACTACGTGACGAAGCCGGTCGACCCCGACCATCTGCTGACGGTGATGCGGCAGTGGATGCGGGAGGAGTGAGGCCCGCGCCCGTCCGTGCCGTACGGCGCGGACGGGCAGCGTCGGTCGCGGGCGGGCACCAGCAGGGTCTGCCCGGCCGCCTGGCCCGTGGTGCGTGGTCCGGGCACCACCCGCGCGGGACGTTCGTGCAGTGTGCGAACGTGGGGTGTACGCGAGTGGCGGGAACCTTCGGAGCGCACCCGGAGTTGCTGACTGAGTGTGCCCGCAGTCGTGTAGAAGCACGGGATTCGGGGAACCTTCTGGTCTCCCGCCGCGTTTCTGCTACGTGCACAGTGACATCGCGGTGACAGGGTGTGTCGACAGGCGGGGTGCGGCTACGATGACCGGCACAAGGACGGACGGCGCAAGGGAGCCGTCCCCTGGGGCGGCGCCCGCCGGGCCTGCCCCAAGTCCTGCGGACAGGGGAGGCCCCACGCCGGGGCGAGGAGGGCGGGCCATGGTGCAGAAGGCCAAGATCCTCCTGGTCGATGACCGGCCGGAGAATCTGCTGGCGCTGGAGGCGATCCTCTCGGCGCTCGATCAGACGCTGGTACGGGCATCGTCCGGGGAAGAAGCGCTCAAAGCACTGCTCACGGACGACTTCGCGGTCATCCTGCTGGACGTCCAGATGCCGGGCATGGACGGTTTCGAAACCGCCGCCCACATCAAGCGACGGGAGCGGACCCGCGACATCCCGATCATCTTCCTCACCGCGATCAACCACGGGCCGCACCACACCTTCCGCGGGTACGCGGCGGGCGCGGTGGACTACATCTCCAAGCCGTTCGACCCGTGGGTGCTGCGCGCGAAGGTCTCCGTCTTCGTCGAGCTCTACATGAAGAACTGCCAGCTGCGCGAGCAGGCGGCCCTGCTCCGCCTCCAGTTGGAGGGCGGCGGCAAGGACGCGGCGGGTGAGGCGGCCAAGGAGCCGGCGGGGTTGCTCGCCGAGCTGTCGGCGCGGCTCGCGGCCGTCGAGGAGCAGGCCGAGGCGCTCTCCAAGCAGTTGGGCGACGAGTCGACGGACGCGGCGGCCGTGGCGACGGCGGCCCACCTGGAGCGCAAGCTCACCGGACTGCGACGGGCACTGGACGCCCTGGAGCCGGGCTCGTCCGGGAGCCAGGCCGGGGTCAACTGAGGGCCGATCGCCGGAGCGGGCCGGCGGTTCGTCGGTGAACGCGCGTCAGAGGACGTACCGGAAGCGTCAGTTCCGACGTACCGTCCGGGCGACACGAACGGGTGAAGCGGTAGGCACACGTGTCGACCGGCGTCTCCCCCGGTAACCTCACACCTATGGCCTCACGTCCCTCCGCAGCCAAGAAGCAGCCCGCGAAGAAGGCGGTCGCTCCCGCGAAGGGTCCGGCGAGGAAGGTGGCCGCGAAAAAGGCACCTCCGAGGAAGGCGCCGGTCCGGAAGGCCGCAGCTAAGAAGCCCGCGCCCCGTCCGGCGCCCAGCCCCACCGGAGGCGTCTACCGGCTCGTACGCGCCCTCTGGCTGGGCATCGCGCACGCCGTCGGCGCCGTCTTCCGCGGTGTGGGACAGGGCGCGAAGGGCCTCGACCCGGCGCACCGCAAGGACGGCGTCGCGCTGCTGCTGCTCGGCATGGCGCTGATCGTCGCCGCCGGCACCTGGGCCGACCTGAAGGGCCCCGTCGGCGACCTCGTCGAGATCCTCGTGACCGGCGCCTTCGGCCGGCTGGACCTGCTCGTGCCGATCCTCCTGGGCTCCGTCGCCGTGCGCCTCATCCGGCACCCGGAGAAACCCGAGGCCAACGGCCGCATCGTGATCGGCCTCTCCGCACTCGTCGTCGGCGTCCTCGGCCAGGTGCACATCGCCTGCGGTTCACCGGCGCGCGGCGACGGCATGCAGGCCATAAGGGACGCCGGCGGCCTCATCGGCTGGGGCGCGGCGACCCCGCTGTCGTACACGATGACCGACGTCCTGGCGGTGCCCCTGCTGGTGCTGCTCACGGTCTTCGGGCTGCTGGTCGTCACGGCCACGCCGGTGAACGCCATCCCGCAGCGGCTGCGGCAGCTGGGGGTGCGGCTCGGCCTCGTCCGCGACGTGGAAGTGGACGAGTTCCTCGACGACGACGAGCGGTACGAGGAGCAGTGGCGCGAGGCGCTGCCCGCCCGGCCCCGCAGGCGCGGCGGACCGGCCGCCGACGAGCCGTACGACCCCGACGCCGCCGAGCAGGAGGCGCTCACCAAGCGCCGCGGCAGGCCCCGGCGGTCCGCGGTGGCGCAGCCCGATATGAACCGGCCGATGGACGCCGTGGACGTCGCCGCGGCGGCGGCCGCCGCCCTGGACGGCGCCGTGATGCACGGGATGCCGCCCTCGCCGCTGGTCGCGGACCTCACCCAGGGGGTGAGCACCGGGGAGCGGGAGCCGACCACGCCGACACCGACGCCCGTCCCGGCCGCGCGTCCGCAGCCCGGGAAGCTCAGGAAGGAAGCACCCGCACCACCCGTACCCGAACCGGCGGGCGGCGTCCCCGATCTGACCAAGACCCCGCTGCCCAAGGAGCGGGACCTGCCGCCGCGGGCGGAGCAGCTCCAGCTCGCCGGCGACATCACCTACTCGCTGCCGGCCCTCGACCTGCTCACCCGGGGCGGCCCCGGCAAGGCGCGCAGCGCCGCCAACGACGCCATAGTCGACTCGCTGACCACCGTCTTCACCGAGTTCAAGGTCGATGCCCGGGTCACCGGCTTCACCCGCGGCCCCACGGTCACGCGCTACGAGGTCGAACTCGGACCGGCCGTCAAGGTCGAGAGGATCACCGCGCTCACCAAGAACATCGCCTACGCCGTCGCCAGCCCCGACGTCAGGATCATCAGCCCGATCCCCGGCAAGTCCGCGGTCGGCATCGAGATCCCCAACACCGACCGGGAGATGGTCAACCTCGGTGACGTGCTGCGCCTCGCGGAGTCCGCGGAGGACGACGACCCGATGCTGGTCGCGTTCGGCAAGGACGTCGAGGGCGGCTACGTCATGCACTCGCTGGCGAAGATGCCGCACATACTGGTCGCCGGCGCCACCGGGTCCGGAAAGTCGTCCTGCATCAACTGCCTGATCACCTCGATCATGATGCGGGCGACCCCGGAGGACGTCCGGATGATCCTGGTCGACCCCAAGCGCGTCGAGCTGACCGCGTACGAGGGCATCCCGCACCTGATCACGCCGATCATCACCAACCCGAAGCGGGCCGCCGAGGCGCTGCAGTGGGTCGTCCGCGAGATGGACCTGCGCTACGACGACCTGGCGGCCTACGGCTACCGGCACATCGACGACTTCAACCGCGCGGTGCGCGAGGGCAAGGTCAAGCCGCCCGAGGGCAGTGAGCGCGAACTCCAGCCGTATCCGTACCTGCTGGTGATCGTGGACGAGCTGGCCGACCTGATGATGGTCGCGCCGCGGGACGTCGAGGACGCCATCGTGCGCATCACGCAGCTCGCGCGCGCGGCGGGCATCCACCTGGTGCTCGCCACCCAGCGGCCCTCCGTGGACGTCGTCACCGGCCTGATCAAGGCCAACGTGCCCTCCCGGCTGGCCTTCGCCACGTCCTCCCTGGCGGACTCCCGGGTCATCCTCGACCAGCCCGGTGCCGAGAAGCTGATCGGCAAGGGCGACGGCCTCTTCCTGCCGATGGGCGCGAACAAGCCGACCCGTATGCAGGGCGCGTTCGTGACCGAGGAGGAGGTCGCCGTCATCGTCCAGCACTGCAAGGACCAGATGGCGCCCGTCTTCCGGGAGGACGTCACCGTCGGGACCAAGCAGAAGAAGGAGATCGACGAGGACATCGGCGACGACCTCGACCTGCTGTGCCAGGCGGCCGAGCTGGTCGTCTCGACGCAGTTCGGGTCGACCTCCATGCTCCAGCGCAAGCTGCGCGTCGGCTTCGCCAAGGCCGGGCGCCTGATGGACCTGATGGAGTCCCGGAGCATCGTCGGACCGAGCGAGGGCTCGAAGGCCCGTGACGTTCTCGTGAAGCCTGACGAGCTGGACGGAGTGCTCGCGGTGATCCGGGGGGAGTCTGAGGGGTAGGAGACGGTACGCGAGGGGTTCCGTCGACGGAGGGTCACGACGGCGATGGCTGATCGTGACTCACCCGTTAGGGATCATTGAGCAACCGTTTCCCCAAGGCGCACGTCAAGTTGAGGGAAGCGACGAACAGGTAGTCCACCGTCGGGATGCCGGGCCATTCCGATGGCGTACAAAGTCGTATCGCCCGGTTGCCCCACCCGTTCGTACCCCCCCTAGACTGAACGTCCAGCGCAGGCGGTCATACGCTCGAAAGGCGCCCCCGTGTCCAAAGGCAACTCCCCTGAAGACGAGCGTCCGATCGATGACGTGTCCCACGACGTTCCCGAGGACGTTTCCGAGGAATCCCGCCCTTCCGTCGGCCGTGCCCTTCAGCAGGCGCGGATCGCCGCCGGACTGACCGTCGACGACGTCAGCTCCGCCACCCGTGTCCGGATCTCCATCGTGCACGCCATCGAGGCGGACGACTTCGCCCCCTGCGGTGGCGACGTCTACGCGCGCGGGCACATCAGGACCCTGGCCAAGGCCGTCGGACTCGACCCCGCCGAACTGCTCGCCCGGTTCGACGCCGCCCACGGCGGACGCCCGGCACCGACACCCGCCGCACCCCTGTTCGAGGCGGAACGCATCCGTCCGGAGCGGCGCGGACCCAACTGGACGGCCGCCATGGTCGCCGCGATCGTCGCGGTGATCGGCTTCGTCGGCTTCACCTTCGTCAAGGGCGGCGACGGCGGCGGCTCCGAGGCGAGCGTCGCCGAGGGCTCCCAGGCGTCGGCCGGCGCGTCCGCGTCGGCGAGCGCCCCGCCGAAGAAGCCGGCCGACCCCGCGCCGGACCCGACCGAGAGCGCGATCGCCGCCGCGCCCCGCGACAAGGTCACCGTCAAGGTCAGCGCCACCGAGGGCCGCAGCTGGATCTCCGTCAAGGACCACAGCGGCCGGCAGGTCTTCGACGGGCTGCTCAAGGAGGGCGACTCCGAGACCTTCCAGGACGACGAGAAGATCAACCTCGTCCTCGGCGACGCGGGCGCCATCCAGCTGTACGTCAACGGCAAGAAGATCGAGGACGACTTCCAGCCCGGCTCCGTGGAGCGTCTCACGTACACGAAGGGCGACCCGCAGGTCGGCTAGCGGGCCCGGAGGGCGAGTCACCACGGGGTTGGCCGAGATCGGCCAACCCCGTCGACATGGGCTGTCGGCGGGACGAAGTAGTCTTGAGCCCATGCCTGAAAGCCGTACCGTCGCACTCGTCACCCTTGGCTGCGCCCGTAACGAGGTGGACTCGGAGGAGCTCGCAGGCCGTCTGGAGGCGGACGGCTGGAAGCTCGTAGAGGACGCCGAGGAAGCGGACGTCGCCGTCGTGAACACGTGCGGCTTCGTCGAGGCCGCCAAGAAGGACTCCGTCGACGCCCTCCTGGAGGCCAACGACCTCAAGGGCCACGGCAGAACGCAGGCCGTCGTGGCGGTGGGCTGCATGGCCGAGCGGTACGGCAAGGAGCTGGCCGAGGCCCTGCCCGAGGCCGACGGCGTCCTGGGCTTCGACGACTACGCGGACATCTCCGACCGCCTGCAGACCATTCTCAGCGGTGGCGTCCACGCCGCCCACACCCCCCGGGACCGTCGCAAGCTGCTGCCCATCAGCCCCGCCGAGCGGCAGGAGGCCGGAGCCGCCGTCGCGCTGCCGGGGCACGGCCCCACCGACCTCCCCGAGGGCGTCGCCCCCGCCTCCGGGCCCCGCGCGCCGCTGCGCCGCCGCCTGGACGGCTCCCCGGTCGCCTCGGTGAAGCTGGCCTCCGGCTGCGACCGGCGCTGCTCCTTCTGCGCCATCCCGTCCTTCCGCGGGTCCTTCATCTCGCGCCGCCCGAGCGACGTGCTGAACGAGACGCGGTGGCTGGCCGAGCAGGGCGTCAAGGAGGTCATGCTGGTCTCCGAGAACAACACCTCCTACGGCAAGGACCTCGGCGACATCCGCCTGCTGGAGTCCCTGCTGCCGAACCTGGCCGAGGTCGACGGCATCGAGCGGGTGCGCGTCAGCTACCTCCAGCCGGCCGAGATGCGCCCGGGCCTCATCGACGTCCTGACCTCGACGCCCAAGGTCGTGCCCTACTTCGACCTCTCCTTCCAGCACTCCGCTCCGAACGTGCTGCGCGCGATGCGCCGCTTCGGCGACACCGACCGCTTCCTGGAGCTCCTGGACACCATCCGGAGCAAGGCCCCCGAGGCGGGCGTGCGCTCCAACTTCATCGTGGGCTTCCCCGGTGAGTCCGCCGCCGACCTCGCCGAGCTGGAGCGGTTCCTGAACCACGCGCGGCTGGACGCCATCGGCGTCTTCGGTTACTCCGACGAGGAGGGCACCGAGGCGGCGACCTACGGCGACAAGCTGGACGAGGACGTCGTGGCCGAGCGGCTGGCGCGGGTGTCCCGCCTGGCCGAGGAACTCGTCTCGCAGCGGGCCGAGGAGCGCGTCGGCGCGACCGTGCGCGTGCTCGTCGAGTCCGTGGACGCCGACTCCGCCGACGACGGTGACGGTGTCCGCGGCCGCGCGGAGCACCAGGCACCCGAGACGGACGGCCAGGTGCTGCTCACGAGCGGCGAAGGCCTCACGGTCGGTCGTATGGTCGACGCGAAGGTGGTCGGTACGGAGGGTGTCGACCTGGTGGCCGAGCCGCTGCTGGGGTCGCCCGAGTGGAGTGAGGAGGCCGGCAGATGACCGGAGTCCCGACGTCCGCGGCGGGCGGCTCCTCCGGTGCGCGCAGGGCCGGCCCGCGCGGGACCTCGGGAGCCGCGCAGGAACCGGCGGAACGGACGACTCCGGGCGGAGCCACGGAACGGGGCGCCGCAGGTGCCGCGGGTACCGCGTCCAAGGGCGCCCCGGACCGGGGCGCGGGGGACAGGCGCCCCGCGGAACGAGGTGCCACCGAGGGCGGTGCGACCGGGCGCGGTGGCAAGATCGCGGCCGCGGCCGTCAACCAGGCGAGCGTCTGGAACGTCGCCAACCTGCTCACGATGCTCCGGCTGCTCCTGGTGCCGGCCTTCGTCGCGCTGATGCTCGGCAACGGCGGGTACGACCCGGCCTGGCGCTCGTTCGCGTGGGCCGCGTTCGCCGTCGCCATGATCACCGACCTCTTCGACGGTCATCTGGCGCGCACCTACAACCTCGTCACCGACTTCGGGAAGATCGCCGATCCCATCGCCGACAAGGCGATCATGGGGGCGGCGCTCGTCTGCCTGTCGGCGCTGGACGACCTGCCGTGGTGGGTGACGGCCGTCATCCTGGGCCGGGAACTCGGGATCACCGTCCTGCGTTTCGTGGTCATCCGGTACGGCGTCATCCCCGCCAGTCGCGGCGGCAAGCTCAAGACCCTCACCCAGGGTGTGGCCGTCGGCATGTACGTCCTGGCGCTGACGGGGCCCCTGGCGACCCTGCGGTTCTGGGTGATGGCGGCGGCGGTCGTGCTGACCGTGGTGACCGGGCTGGACTACGTGAAGCAGGCCATTGTGCTGCGCCGCCGGGGAATCGCCGAGCGCAGAGCGGCGTTGAAGGGGACGGAAGCTTGAGTTCCACGGCTGCCGACGTGGTGCGACTACTGACGGTGAGGGGCGAGACCCTCGCGGTCGCCGAGTCGCTCACCGGTGGGCTGGTGGCGGCCGAGATCACCTCGGTCGCCGGGGCGTCGCGCGCCTTCCGAGGATCGGTCACCGCCTACGCGACGGAGCTGAAGCGGGATGTGCTCGGTGTCGACGGGGCGGTGCTCACGGCGCGCGGAGCGGTGGATCCGCAGGTCGCGGCCCAGATGGCGGCGGGAGTCCGGGCGGCGCTGGGCGCCGACTGGGGCATCGCGACGACGGGCGTGGCCGGCCCGGACCCGCAGGACGGACAGTCCGTCGGCACGGTTTTCGTGGCCGTCGACGGGCCTTTCGGAGAAGAAAACGGTTCCGCCTCTGGCGGAAAAGTGGAGGCGCTGCGGTTGAACGGCGACCGCGCGGAAATTCGTATGGAGAGTGTACGGAGCGTACTCGCACTCCTTTTGAGGGAGCTTGCGGGCGAACAGACCGGGAATGAGCGGGCACAGGATACGGAACGGAACGGGGGGTTTTGATGTTTGCAGCCCTGAGTGAACACGACATCGCTCCCCGCACGGCCGCGGCGCGAGGCGGTACGGTGGGGCGTGAAGGATGCGGTTACACGGTCCGAGGAGGGAGCCACCGATGATTCTGCTCCGTCGCCTGCTGGGTGACGTGCTGCGTCGGCAGCGCCAACGCCAGGGCCGTACTCTGCGCGAAGTCTCCTCGTCCGCCCGAGTCTCACTCGGCTATCTCTCCGAGGTGGAGCGGGGGCAGAAGGAGGCGTCGTCCGAGCTGCTCTCCGCCATCTGCGACGCGCTGGACGTACGGATGTCCGAGCTCATGCGGGAAGTCAGCGACGAACTCGCCCTCGCCGAACTGGCGCAGTCCGCTGCCGCCACGTCCAGCGAGACCGTGCCCGCGCCGGTGCGCCCGATGCTGGGTTCCGTGTCGGTGACCGGTGTGCCACCGGAGCGGGTGACCATCAAGGCGCCCGCGGAGGCGGTGGACGTCGTCGCCGCCTGAGCGCCGAGAACGTGTGCGTGTGAGGCCCCGGCCGGGGTCTCTCCGGGAGACCGGAGAGGTGCGGTCGGGGTTTTTGCGTGGTGGGGGAGCCGCGTGGGTGCGGGGTATTTCGCTTGTGGGCGCGGGCGGCTCCGGAGCAGGTGAGGGGCCCGTGCGCGGTTCTGCCCGGTTTGCCGGTCCCTGGTCGTGCGGTCATCGTGGAGGGACATGGCCGGGGGGCCGACCGACGGAGGTGTGCATGTACGTCGTGAAGAGCCCGTTGTCCGACGCCGACCTGAAGATCGTCTCCGACGCGCTGCAAGGTGGTCTGGTGGACCTGGTGGACCTGGCGCTGGTGGCGAAGCAGATCCACTGGAACGTGGTCGGTCCGCGGTTCCGCTCCGTACACCTCCAGCTCGACGAGCTTGTCGACACCGCGCGCACGCACTCGGACACCGTGGCGGAACGCGCCTCGGCGCTCGGTGTGTCCCCGGACGGACGGGCCGCGACCGTGGCCGTGGGCAGCGGCATCGACGTGACCCCGGAGGGCTGGGTCGACGACACCACCGCCGTCCAGACGATCGTGGACGCCCTGGGCGCGGTCATCTCGCGGATGCGGGAGCGGATCACCGCGACCGGGGATCCGGACCCGGTGAGCCAGGACATCTTCATTCAGATCACGGCCGACCTGGAGAAGCAGCACTGGATGTTCCAGGCCGGGAACGGATGACGCGGTTGTGACGCCGGTGCGGGCTGCTCGCTGGGTGGCCGCGCTGGGTCTCGGTGCGCTGTGGTGGTGGGCGGTGGTGCGTCTGGCGCTGGAGCCAGGCGCGGGGGTGCTGGAGGGAGCCGTCGCGGTCGGCGGGTGGGGGCTGAGTGTGCTGCCGGTGCACTGCGTGCCCCGGCGTCGCGCCGCGGGGGCCCTCGGTGAGGGACGGTGGCGTGGGGCTCTGCGTGCGGTCAGGGGGAAAGGCGGGGCGGCGTCGGGGGCGGGTGTGGTCCAGGACCGGTCGAGCTTCGGTGGGGAGCCCTGAGGCGCGGGTGCGCGGGTGGCTCGTGGCGGGAGCGTTTTACAGCGGGGCCGGCCTGAACTAACGTACAACCAAATGGTTGTATATAGTGTTCCTGAGGAAGCCGACGAGGGCATGGACCGTCTGTTCCACGCCCTGGCGGACACCACGCGCCGCGACATCGTCCGTCGCTGCGTACAGGACGACCTCTCGGTGTCGCGCCTGGCCGAGGCCTATCCGATGAGTTTCGCCGCGGTGCAGAAGCACGTCGCGGTGCTGGAGCGGGCCGGCCTGGTGGTCAAGCGGCGTCGCGGACGGGAGCAACTCGTGCGCACCGATCCGGATGCCGTGCGACGGGCGCGACAGGCCCTCGACGAACTGGAGACCGCCTGGCGCGGCCGCGTGGAGCGGATGTCCGCGCTGCTCGACGAGGACGCGGGACGCGAAGTGCCCGACCCCACGGAAGGACAGGACTGATGACTGTCACGAGCCTGGACAAGGATCTGGACCGTCTGACCCTCACCCTGATCGCCGACTTCACCGCGCCCGTCGCTCGGGTGTGGCAGCTGTGGTCCGACCCCCGGCAACTGGAGCGCTGGTGGGGTCCGCCGACCTACCCGGCCACGGTGGAGGAGTACGACCTGACGCCCGGCGGCGAGGTCACCTACTTCATGACCGGCCCGGAGGGTGACCAGTACCGGGGCTGGTGGCGGATCACCTCGGTGGACGCACCGACGTCCCTGGAGTTCACCGACGGCTTCGCCGACGCCAAGGGGGTGCCGAGTGCGGACATGCCGACGACCTCCACCCGCGTGACGCTCACCGAGCACGACGGCGGCACCCGGATGGAGATGCGGTCGGTCTTCGACACCACGGAACAGATGGAACAGCTCATGAAGATGGGCATGGAGGAAGGGCTGCGGGAGGCGGTCGGCCAGATGGACGGTCTGCTGGCGGGCTGAACCGGGGCCGGTGGGTGCCGGCCGAGGCTGCTGGTCGGCTGGGTGTACAGGTGAGCTGGGCGTACAGGTCGACCAGGTGTACAGGTCGGCGGGGGTACCGGTGGGGTGTGTCAGCGCGCCCCGCGCCGCCGCCCGGAACCCGCGAAGCCGCCAGGGCGTGGCGCGGGGCCGGCCTGGCAGGTGGGGCACCAGTACGTGGGGCGTTCGCGGGACCCGTCTCCCTGGTCCGCCAGGCGGATCGATGTGCCGCAGCGCAGGCAGGGGCGCGGCGCGCGGCTGTACACGAACAGGTCCTGACCGCGCAGGCCCGTCGTACGGCGGACGGGGCGGTCGCGGTTGGCTTCCAGGAGCTTCTTAGCGAGTACGGGCACCTTCACCGCGAGAGCGGGGGGCAGGTCCCCGACGGGGAGCCAGGGCGTGACGCCGAGCAGGAAGCAGAGCTCGCACTTGTAGACGTTGCCGATGCCGGCGAGATTGCGCTGGTCGAGCAGGGCCTCACCGAGCGCACGGGCCGGGTCGGCGCGCAGGTTGGCCAGGGCCTGCTCCGGGTCCCAGTCGGGGCCCAGCAGGTCGGGGCCGAGGTGACCGACGGCACGCTCCTCGTCGGCGGTGCGCAGGAGCTCCAGCACCGGGAGGCGGTAGCCGACGGCGGTGCGGTCGGCGGTGCCGAGGATCACCCGGATCTGGTGCGCCGGGCCGCCGCTCCAGCGCTGTCCGGCCGCGAACACCTTCCACGAGCCGTCCATCCGCAGGTGCGAGTGCACCGTCAGGCCTCCCTCGACCCGGGTGAGCAGGTGTTTTCCGCGCGCGGTGACGTCCAGGACCGTGCGACCGGTGAGGTCGGCCGTGGCGTACCGGGGCACGCGGAAGTCGCTGTGGATCAGCACCTTGCCGGCGAGGGCCTCGTGCAACCGCCGGGCGGCCTGCCAGACCGTGTCTCCTTCGGGCATGGGTCAAGGGTGACAGGCTCAGGCTCTGATGCGCAGTCCGCGCGGGGTGGCGATGAAGCCCGCTTCCTCCAGGAGGGGGCCGAAGGGGGACGTCAGAGCCGCCGTTCCGTTGACGCGCTCCACCGTCACCGTGCCGAGGGAGCCGGCGCGGGCGGCCGAGCCGAGCGCCTCCGCGGCTGCGCGCAGGCGGAGGTCGTCGCCGGGCGAGGCGTCCGGATCGGAGGGCCAGAGCAGCAGCGTCTTGCCGCCGCGCTCCATGTAGAGCGCCGGTTCACCCTCGACGAGCACCACCAGCGACCCGGCCTTGCGTCCCGGCTTGTGCGTGGCGCCGGCCGGAGGCTCGGGCCAGGTGAGGGCGGCGCCGTACGCGTTCGCCGGATCGGCGGCGGCCAGGACGACCGCCCGTGGGCCGCTGGAGGGGCGGTCGCGGCGGCCGGGGAAGCTGGTGGAGAACGAGCCCCGCGGCCCGCCGTAGCCGCCCTGTGCGCCGCCTCCCCGAGGTCCACCGAAGCCGCCCTGTGCGCCGCCTCCGCGCGGTCCGCCGGCACCCGGTTCCGCGTAGTCCGAAGGGGAGACGTAGTCACCCCGGGCTGAGGGATGGTGCTGTGCGGACGGGAAACCGTCGCCGGAACGGCCCGGGGTGCCTGCGCCCCTGTCGTTGCCGTCACCGCCGGACGGGAAGTCGTCGAAGGGGAAGTCACCGATGGCCGGGTCACCCGCCCCGTCGGCCCCGCCCGGCCCGTCGGTCCCGTCGCGCCGATCAGCTCCGTCGGGCCCGTCGGCCTCGCTCGAACCGCCGGACCAATCCGGTCCGACCCGAGCGGCGGAGTCGTGGAGACCGCCGCCGAAGTCGGGCCGTCCCGGTGGGCTCTCCCCACGGTCCCGGGCGTTGGAAACGGCGCGCAGTCGGTCGACGGCGCCCTCCATGGCGAACTGCGCCGCGCCCAGTCCTTCCACGACGTACCCGCGCCGGGCCTGCCCGCTCTCCTCGAAGGCGGCCAGGATGCGGTACACCGCGGAGAAACCTCCCTCGACCCCCTCGGCGGCGACGGCACCGCGGGTCACCACGCCGTGCCGGTCGAGCAGGGTACGGGCCAGGGCATGCGCGCGTACCGTGGCGTCGGCCTCGCGGTCCGGGAGCAGCGACCAGCGCCCCGCCACGGTCGGCGGGCCGGTGCGGGACGCGGTGCGGGCGGCGGCCGTCAGCGAGCCGTAGCGCCCGCGGGGCACGCCGCGCTTCGCCCGGTGCGCGGTGGACCCGGCGGTGCGGCCGGAGCCCAGCAGGGAACGCAGGGGCGAGAGCGTGTCGTTCGTCAGCCGGCCGGACCAGGACAGCTCCCAGAGGGCGTCGGCCAGCTGGGGATCGGTGGCCTCGGGGTGGGTGGTGGCGCGCACCTGGTCGGCGATCTGCCGGAAGAACAGCCCGTACCCGCCCGAGAGGCTGCTGAGGACCGACTCGTGGAGGGCGGTCGTCTCCAGGGGATGCGGGGGTGGCAGCAGCAGGGGAGCGGCATCCGCCAGGTAGAGCGACACCCAGCCGTCCTTGCCCGGGAGCGAGCCGGCGCCCGCCCACACCACTTCCCCGGCGGCCGTGAGCTCGTCCAGCATCGCCGGGCTGTAGTTCGCCACGCGTGAGGGCAGGACCAGCTTCTCCAGGGCGGAGGCGGGCACGGAGGCGCCCTGCAACTGCTCGACGGCGCGGACGAGGCCGTCGATCCCGCGCAAGGCGTGCCCCTTGCCGATGTGCTGCCACTGGGGCAGGAACTGGCCGAGCGCGGCCGGCGGCACCGGCTCCAGCTCGTGGCGCAGCGCGGCCAGCGAGCGGCGCCGCAGCCTGCGCAGCACCGTCGCGTCGCACCACTCCTGGCCGATCCCGGCCGGATGGAACTCGCCCTGCACGACCCGCCCCGCCGCGGCGAGCCGTTGCAGGGCACCCTCGGTCACCGCGACGCCCAGCCCGAAGCGTGCCGCCGCGGTGACCGACGTGAAGGGGCCGTGGGTGCGGGCGTACCGGGCGAGCAGGTCGCCGAGCGGGTCCTTGACCGGCTCGGTGAAGGCCTCGGGTACGCCGACGGGCAACGCGGTGCCCAGCGCGTCGCGCAGCCGGCCGGCGTCCTCGATGGCCGCCCAGTGGTCGGCACCGGCGATGCGCACCGGGATCGCCCGGCGGGCGGCGGCCAGCTCCTGTGCCCAGGCGGGCTCGGCGCCCCGCTCGGTGAGTTCGGCGTCCGTGAGCGGGCCGAGCAGGCGCAGCAGGTCCGCGACGCTTTCCGAGTCCTTGGCGCGGCGGTCCTCGGTGAGCCACTGAAGCTCGCGTTCCAGCTCGGTGAGCACCTCCGCGTCGAGCAGCTCGCGCAGCTCCGCCTGGCCGAGCAGCTCGGCGAGCAGCCGTGAGTCCAGGGAGAGGGCGGCGGCACGGCGCTCGGCGAGCGGCGAGTCGCCCTCGTACAGGAACTGGGCGACGTATCCGAAGAGCAGGGAGCGGGCGAACGGGGACGGCTCGGGCGTGGTGACCTCGACCAGGCGCACCTTGCGGGACTCCAGGTCGCCCATCAGCTCCACCAGGCCGGGGACGTCGAAGACGTCCTGGAGGCACTCGCGGACCGCCTCCAGGACGATCGGGAACGAGCCGTACTCGCTCGCGACCTCCAGCAACTGCGCGGCGCGCTGGCGCTGCTGCCACAGCGGGGTCCGCTTGCCGGGGCTGCGGCGCGGCAGCAGCAGGGCGCGGGCGGCGCACTCGCGGAAGCGGGACGCGAACAGGGCCGAGCCCCCCACCTGGTCGGTGACGACCCGGTCGACCTCGCCCTTGTCGAAGACCACGTCGCCCGCGCCGACGGGCGCCTGCTCGGCGTCGTACTCGAGACCGGGTTTCGCCGGCTCCCCGTCGAGCAGGTCCAGGCTCATCAGGTCGGCGTCCGGCAGGCGCAGCACGATCCCGTCGTCGGCGTGCATGACCTGGGCGTCCATCCCGTACCGCTCGGTGAGCCTGGCGCCGAGAGCGAGAGCCCAGGGGGCGTGGACCTGGGCACCGAAGGGGGAGTGGACCACGACCCGCCAGTCGCCCAGCTCGTCCCGGAAGCGCTCCACGACGATGGTGCGGTCGTCGGGGATGTGGCCGCAGGCCTCGCGCTGCTCGTGGAGGTACGCCAACACGTTGTCCGCGGCCCAGGCGTCCAGGCCCGCGGTGACCAGGCGGAGCCGCGCGTCCTCCTCGGTGAGCGAGCCGACCTCGCGCAGGAACGCGCCCAGAGCCCGGCCCAGCTCCAGCGGGCGGCCCAGCTGGTCGCCCTTCCAGAACGGCAGGCGCCCCGGCACCCCTGGTGCGGGGGAGACCAGGACGCGGTCGCGCGTGATGTCCTCGATGCGCCAGGAGCTGGTGCCGAGGGTGAAGACGTCACCCACGCGTGACTCGTAGACCATCTCCTCGTCGAGCTCGCCGACCCGGCCGCCGCCCTTCTTCGGGTCGGCGCCGGCGAGGAAGACCCCGAAGAGCCCGCGGTCGGGGATGGTGCCGCCCGAGGTGACGGCGAGGCGCTGCGCGCCCGGGCGGCCCGTGACGGTGCCGGTGACCCGGTCCCACACCACGCGCGGGCGCAGCTCGGCGAAGGCGTCGGAGGGATAGCGGCCCGCGAGCATGTCCAGGACGGCGGTGAAGGCGGATTCCGGCAGTGAGGCGAACGGGGCGGCGCGGCGGACGGTGGCGAGCAGGTCGTCGACCTGCCAGGAGTCCAGCGCGGTCATCGCCACGAGCTGCTGGGCCAGGACGTCCAGCGGGTTGGCGGGGACCCTGAGGGCTTCGATGGCACCGCTGCGCATCCGCTCGGTGACCACGGCGGCCTGCACCAGGTCGCCGCGGTACTTGGGGAACACGACGCCCGTGGACACGGCGCCGACCTGGTGTCCCGCGCGGCCGACGCGCTGGAGGCCGGAGGCGACGGAGGGGGGCGACTCGACCTGGATGACGAGGTCGACGGCGCCCATGTCGATGCCCAGCTCGAGACTGGAGGTGGCGACGACCGCGGGGAGGCGGCCCGCCTTCAGGTCCTCCTCGACCAGGGCACGCTGCTCCTTGGAGACCGATCCGTGGTGGGCGCGGGCGATCACCGAGGGGGCGCCCTGGGCGGCTCCCGAGCCGCCCATGAGTTCGGCGGGCGAGTGGTGCTCCTCCAGGGACTCGCCGGTCGCACGCTCGTACGCGATCTCGTTGAGCCGGTTGCAGAGGCGCTCGGCGAGGCGCCGGGAATTGGCGAAGACGATGGTGGAGCGGTGCGACTGGACGAGGTCGGTGATCCGCTCCTCGACGTGCGGCCAGATGGACGGTCGCTCGGCGCCCTCGTTTCCGTCGGCGACCGGGGACCCGCCCAGCTCGGCCAGGTCCTCCACCGGGACCACCACGGAGAGGTCGAACTCCTTGCCCGAGGCCGGCTGGACGATCTCCACCTTGCCGCGCGGGGCGAGGAAGCGTGCGACCTCGTCCACCGGCCGGACCGTCGCCGACAGACCGATGCGCCGGGCGGGCTTCGGCAGCAGCTCGTCCAGCCGCTCCAGGGTGAGCGCGAGGTGGGCGCCGCGCTTGGTGCCCGCGACCGCGTGCACCTCGTCCAGGATCACCGTCTCGATGCCGGTCAGCGCTTCGCGCGTGGCCGACGTCAGCATGAGGAACAGGGACTCCGGCGTGGTGATCAGGATGTCCGGCGGGCGGGTGGACAGGGCGCGGCGCTCGGCGGCCGGGGTGTCACCCGAGCGGATGCCGACCCTGACCTCGGGCTCGGGCAGGCCCAGCCGGACGGATTCCTGGCGGATGCCGGTCAGGGGGCTGCGGAGATTGCGCTCGACGTCGACGGCCAACGCCTTCAGCGGCGAGACGTACAGGACGCGGCAGCGCTTCTTGGGGTCGGCCGGTGGGGGCGTCGAGGCCAGCTGGTCCAGGGCGGCGAGGAAGGCGGCCAGCGTCTTGCCGGAGCCGGTCGGGGCGACCACCAGGACGTCCGAGCCCTGCGAGATCGCCTTCCACGTGCCCGCCTGGGCTGCGGTGGGCGCGGAGAAGGCACCCGTGAACCAACCGCGGGTCGCGGGGGAGAAGCCGTCCAGGGCTCGGTGCGCGGAGCTGACCATGGATCCATCGTGCACCCGGGCACTGACAATCGGCCCGATCCGGGTGATCCGGCCGATCCGGGTGATCCGGCTGGTCCGGGCCGATCACGACGGCAGGCAGGGCAGCGGCACGGCCCGGGTGGGGAGGGGGTGGGGGCGCCCGGCGGAGGCCGGTGGCCGCGCCCGGTGACGGAGAATGGACACATGGCGGGATCGGGTGAGCGGGCACGGCACTGGCGGTATGCGGAGCTGCCCCACGTCGACCTGCTGCGGGCCCGGTACATACGGAAGACCTTCGTACGCCACACCCACGAGCACTTCGTCATCGCCGCCATCGCCGACGGAGTGGACGTCTTCCACCACGGCGGCAGCGATCAGTACGCCGGAGCGGGATCACTCGCCCTGGTCAACCCGGACACCCCGCACACGGGGCGGGCCGGAGGGCCGGAGGGATGGCGCTACGGTGCCGTCTACCCGGCGCCCGAACTCGTGGCCGGGATCGCGGCGGAGACGACCACGCTGCGCGGGACGCCCGGCTTCGTGCGGCCGGTGCTCGACGACCCGTACGCCGTCGAGCTGGTGCACCGCGTGCTGCGGGCCGCCGACGAGGGGAACGCGCTGGCCGCCGACACGCTGCTGCGGGTGGCCGTGACCCGGCTGCTGCGGTTGAACGGCGGCCCGCTCCCGCGGCGGCAGGTGCGGACGGCAGGGTCCAGGAGTGCGGCACGCGCGCGTGCCGCGCTGGAGGAGCGGATGGCCGACCCGCCGAGCCTGGAGCGCCTCGCCGGAGAGCTGGAGACCAGCCCTTTCGCGCTGCTGCGCGCCTTCCGGGCCACCTACGGCATGCCGCCCCACGCCTGGCTGACCGACGCCCGTGTGCGCCGGGCACGGCGACTGCTGGACGCCGGGACGAGCCCGGCCGAGGCCGCCGTCGCCGTGGGGTTCACCGACCAGCCTCATCTGAACCGGCACTTCACGCGCATCGTGGGCGTGCCTCCCGGGGCGTACCAACGCGAACGCAAGAACGTACAAGACGCGCGGTGGCGGCCTCTCCTACCGTGCGGGGCGTGACAGAACAGACAGCCGATCCCGGCACGCGTGCCGCCGAAGCCAGACCGGACGCCGCCGTCGTACGGGACGCCCTGGGGGTGGGAGTCGCCGTCGGGTTGTCCGGGTTCGCCTTCGGGGTGACCTCGGCAGGCAGCGGACTCACACTGCCGCAGACCTGCGCGCTCAGCCTCCTGGTGTTCACCGGAGCGTCCCAGTTCGCCCTCGTGGGGGCCCTCGCGGCCGGCGGCAACCCGCTGACCGCCGCGGCGGGAGCCTTCTTCCTGGGCGTGCGCAACGCCTTCTACGGACTGCGGCTGTCGCAGGTGCTGGCCCTCCCGCGCGCGGTGCGGCCGTTCGCCGCGCAGTGGGTCATCGACGAGACCACGGCCGTGGCCCTCGCCCAGCCCTCGCGGCGCGGCGCCCGGATCGGGTTCACCGTCACCGGGCTCACCCTGTACCTCCTGTGGAACCTGACCACGCTGCTCGGCGCGCTGGGGGCGGAGGCCATCGGGGACACCGACGCCTGGGGACTCGACGCCGCCGGCCCCGCGGTCTTCCTCGCCCTGCTGGCGCCGATGCTCACCACCACCACCGAGCGTGCGGTCGCGGCGCTCGCCGTCCTCCTGGGGCTCGGTCTGCTTCCCGTGCTGCCCGCGGGCGTGCCCGTCCTGGTGGCCGCGTCGGCGGCACCGGTCGTGCTGTGGGCGCGCGGTCGCCGCGCGGGTCACGCCGCAGAGGGCGCCCCGCGGGAGGGCGAGCGGTGAACGTCTGGATCGCCATCGGGGCGACGGCGGTGGGCTGCTACGCCGTCAAGCTGCTGGGCCTGCTGGTGCCCGCGGGCGCCATGGAGCGGCCCCTGGTGCGGCGCCTGGCCGCCCTGCTCCCCGTTGCTCTCCTCGCCGCGCTCACCGCCCAGCAGACCTTCGCCGACGGGCAGGCGCTCGTGCTGGACGCCCGGGCCGCGGGGGTCGCCGCGGCCGCCGTCGCCCTGGTGCTGCGCGCACCGTTCCTGCTCGTCGTCGCGGCGGCCGTCGTGGTGACCGCGGGCGTACGCGCCATGGGCGGCTGAACCGGGTCAGCCGAGGGAGCGGCCGTACGCCCGGAGCGTGCGCAGGGCCTCCAGCGTCACCCCCGGGCGGGCTTCCAGGGCGGGGGCGGGCGCCCAGCGGCGCCAGCGGACGGGCCAGCCTCCGTCCTCGTCCTGCGCCGCCGCGAGGGAGTCGAGGGAGCGGGTCATCTCGTCGTCCGTGAACCACGCGCGCGCGAGGGAGCGCGGATGCCTCGCGTAGTCGTGGGGGAAGTGGTGCTCGCCCGGGGCATAGCCGGGGGACACCGGGTAGGCGTCGAGGTCGTCCGGGTCCAGCGCCGCGAGGCGCTGCTCGCGCACCAGGCGGCCCAGCCGGTCGGCCGCCGCCTGTGCGCGGGGGCGGTCGGGGGCGGCGTCCAGGAAGGCCACGGCGGCCTCGACCTCGTACGGGTGCGAGGTCGTCAGCGACTCGACCGCCCGCCAGCAGAAGTCCGTGGCCCGGAAGAGCCAGGCGTGCCAGACCTCGTTGCGGTGCAGCAGACCGACCACCGGACCGGTGGCGAGAAGCTCGCCGGGCGGGTCGTCGACGACCGGAACGAAGGGCGCGGTGGGGTACCCGCGCTGGCTGGGACGGATCGCCGGCAGGGCACCGTCCGACGTGGACACGGACGTGAGATAGCGGCACATCCGTTCCACGCGCTGTCCGCCGCAGCGTCCCACGGCGTCCAGGACACGCAGGGCGTGGGCGGTGTGCAGCGGCTGGCTGACCGGGCCGCGCAGGTCGGGTTCCAGCGCGTGGGCGTATCCACCGTCCTCGTTGCGGTAGGCGTCCAGCGCGGTCTCCACCGGGTCGGCGCCGCCGCCGCGGAAGTGGAAGGCGAAGAGGCGCTGCTCCAGCACGCGCGCGGTGAGCCAGACGAAGTGCTCCGCGCGCGCGAGCGGGGAGCGCGTCATGGAGGTCGGGGGCGACGGGGGGAGTGGGGAAGCTCCGTTTTCGGCCATGGTCAGACCGTAGGGCGGAAAGCGGTACCGGCATGTGGTCCCGACCCAGGGCCCACCCTCAGGGGCGGGATACTGGAGTCATGCGGTTGACGGTCTTCTGGGAGCGGATGACGGATCACTTCGGTCCGGGCTACGCCGACACCTTCGCGCACGATCACGTGATGTCGGAGCTGGGCGGGCGTACGGTGCACGAGGCGCTGGACGCCGGCTGGGACGCCAAGGACGTGTGGCAGGTGGTCTGCACCGTCATGAACGTGCCCCGGGAACATCGCTGACCGGTCACGAAGACCGCCGGACTGGCCTCCGCCGCCGCCGGCGTGGGCGAGACTTGCTCCGTGGCACCCACTGACGAGACCGGGCAGGCGACCCGGCACGCATCCCCGACCGGCACGACGCCGCCCTCCGGGCCCCCGGCCGGCGGCACCGCAGGGCCGGGCGCCCGCATGCCGCGCTGGCTGCCGCGGGCCATGGTGCTGGCCCTCACGCTCATCGCCGTCTTCCAGCTGGGCAGCTGGGCCTTCCACCAGCTCACCGGTCTGCTGATCAACATCCTCATCGCGTTCTTCCTGGCCCTCGCCATCGAACCCGCGGTGAGCTGGATGGCCGGACGCGGACTCCGCCGCGGGCTGGCCACCTTCCTCGTCTTCCTCGCCGTGCTGGTCGCCGCCGCGGGGTTCGTCACACTGCTCGGTTCGATGCTGGCGGGCCAGATCGTCAAGATGGTCGAGGACTTCCCGGACTACCTCGACTCCGTCATCAACTGGATCAACGGCCACTTCCACACGGAGCTGCGGCGGGTCGACATCCAGGAGGGCCTGCTCCGCTCCGACTGGCTGCGCAACTACGTGCAGAACAGCGCCACGGGCGTCCTGGACGTGTCGGCTCAGGTCCTCGGCGGACTCTTCCAACTGCTGACGGTCCTGCTGTTCTCGTTCTACTTCGCCGCCGACGGTCCCCGGCTGCGGCGCGGGCTCTGCTCGATCCTGCCGCCCGCCCGGCAGGCCGAGGTCTTGCGCGCCTGGGAGATCGCCGTCGACAAGACCGGCGGCTATCTGTACTCCCGGGGTCTGATGGCGCTGATCTCGGGAATGGCGCACTACGTCCTCCTGGAGGTTCTGGAGGTGCCCTACGCCCCCGCACTCGCCGTGTGGGTGGGCCTGGTGTCGCAGTTCATCCCCACCATCGGCACCTATCTCGCGGGCGCCCTGCCCATGCTGATCGCCTTCACGGTGAACCCCTGGTACGCGCTGTGGGTGCTGATCTTCGTCGTGATCTACCAGCAGTTCGAGAACTACGTGCTCCAGCCCAAGCTCACCTCCAAGACCGTGGACATCCACCCCGCGGTCGCCTTCGGCTCCGTCATCGCGGGCACCGCCCTGCTCGGTGCGGTGGGCGCGCTGATCGCCATCCCGGCGATCGCCACGCTGCAGGCGTTCCTCGGGGCCTACGTGAAGCGCTACGACGTCACGGACGACCCGCGTGTCCACGGGCGCCGGGTCCGCCGCTCGGTGCCCGGGGGCCCGACGCGGCTGCGGAAGCTGTGGGCCCGGCGCCCGGAAGCCGGGAGTCCTGGAACGGGCGGGGCGGGAGACGACGATTCCGGTTCCCGTCAGGGCCGCGCCGACACGTGAAGCCGGCCGGATGAACGGGTCGGCCCTGCGGCTCCTGCGGCTCGGCGTCGACCTCCCGCAGGTTCCGGTCCTCGGATTCGGTGCGGGTCTCCGTGCGATGTCCGCGGGCGACGTAGTCCCGTACCACCGCCTCGACGGCGTCCTGGGGTGAGCCGATACCGGCCAGGACCATCACCTCCACCACCAGTTCGGCGTCGAGACCGACGTTGACCTTGGCCATGGTGACCCCCTCCTCACGTCGCCTCCGCACTCCGGCCACCCGGTCACCTGCCGGGCGGACGTACGCTCGGAAGGGCCGCGTGGTGCGCTTGACACAAAAATCGAACATCCATTCTCATGGAGGCTCTGGCGAGGCTCGTGACGGGCGATTCGACTGGGTTCGGGCGGATAAGTGCCCGAGTTATCCACAGGCCGGACCCGCATCAGGGCGGATTGTCAGTGGCAGGCATTAGCGTCTTTGACGTGAAGCGATCGAATCAAGCAAACCGGGTGGAACCCATGGCAGGAACCGACCGCGAGAAGGCTCTCGATGCCGCACTCGCACAGATTGAACGGCAGTTCGGCAAGGGCGCGGTCATGCGCATGGGCGACCGGTCGAAGGAGCCCATCGAGGTCATCCCGACCGGGTCGACCGCGCTCGACGTGGCCCTCGGCGTCGGCGGGCTGCCGCGCGGCCGTGTCATCGAGGTCTACGGTCCGGAGTCCTCCGGCAAGACGACCCTGACCCTGCACGCCGTGGCGAACGCGCAGAAGGCCGGCGGCCAGGTGGCGTTCGTGGACGCGGAGCACGCCCTCGACCCCGAGTACGCGCAGAAGCTCGGCGTCGACATCGACAACCTGATCCTGTCCCAGCCGGACAACGGTGAGCAGGCCCTGGAGATCGTGGACATGCTGGTCCGCTCCGGTGCCCTCGACCTCATCGTCATCGACTCCGTCGCCGCGCTCGTCCCGCGCGCGGAGATCGAGGGCGAGATGGGCGACAGCCACGTCGGTCTCCAGGCCCGGCTGATGAGCCAGGCGCTCCGGAAGATCACCAGTGCGCTCAACCAGTCCAAGACCACCGCGATCTTCATCAACCAGCTCCGCGAGAAGATCGGCGTCATGTTCGGCTCCCCGGAGACCACGACCGGTGGCCGGGCGCTCAAGTTCTACGCCTCGGTGCGACTCGACATCCGACGCATCGAGACGCTCAAGGACGGTACCGACGCGGTCGGCAACCGCACCCGCGTCAAGGTCGTCAAGAACAAGGTCGCGCCGCCCTTCAAGCAGGCCGAGTTCGACATCCTCTACGGCCAGGGCATCAGCCGCGAGGGCGGCCTGATCGACATGGGCGTGGAGCACGGCTTCGTCCGCAAGGCCGGTGCCTGGTACACGTACGAGGGCGACCAGCTCGGCCAGGGCAAGGAGAACGCGCGCAACTTCCTGAAGGACAACCCCGACCTCGCCAACGAGATCGAGAGGAAGATCAAGGAGAAGCTGGGCGTCGGAGTCCGTCCCGAGGAGCCGACGGCCACCGAGTCCGGACCGGCCGCCGCGACGGCCGAATCCGCACCGGCGGTGCCCGCGCCCGCGACCGCCAAGGTCACCAAGGCCAAGGCCGCGGCAGCCAAGAGCTGACCCGTGACACGACGAACCGACTGGGCCGAGTACGCCGTTCCGGATGCCGCCACGCGGGAGGGTGAGCGGAGGAGACCGGGCGGCCGCGGCTCCGGGGCGGACGACGGCGCGTACGGGGTGGCTGCGGCCCCGTACGGGACGGGCCTGTCCGCCGCCGCGGATGACCGGGTCGACCCTTTCGCGCCGACCGGCGAGAGGGGCACGGACGACGCCGGGGGCCGGTACGCCACGGGGGAGATGCACGACGCCGGTTCGCCCGACGGCGGCCCGACGCGCCGCGGTGACGGCGGGGCGCGTCGCGGCGGGCGGGGGCGCCGACGGCGCGAGCGGGCGGAGTCGTCCGCCGAGGACGGAGGTGACGTCTTCTCGTCGAGGGCCGAGCAGGGGGAGCCTCCGCGGGACCCGGTCGAGCAGGCACGGGCGATCTGCCTGCGCCTGCTCACCGGGACCCCGCGCACGCGTAAGCAACTCGCCGACGCTCTGCGTAAACGGGAGATCCCCGACGAGGCCGCAGAGGAGGTGCTGTCCCGGTTCGAGGAGGTCGGGCTGATCAACGACGGCGCCTTCGCCGACGCCTGGGTGGAGTCCCGGCACCACGGGCGCGGGCTGGCCCGCCGCGCGCTCGCCAGAGAACTGCGCACCAAGGGTGTCGAACCCACACTCATCGACGCGGCGGTCTCCCAGCTGGACTCCGAACAGGAGGAGGAGACGGCGCGGGACCTGGTCGACCGGAAGCTGCGCGCCACCCGTGGCCTCGACCGCGACAAGAGGCTGCGTCGCCTCGCGGGCATGCTGGCACGTAAGGGCTACCCCGAAGGCATGGCCCTCCGGGTGGTCCGCCAGGCGCTGGAGGAGGAGGGCGAGGACACGGACTTCCTCGGTGAGGAGGGGATCTGATCCCCGACGCCCGCTGGGGCGCGGCCGGCTGGCGATCGACGTCGCGCAGGGCCGGCGCACGCTTCGACCGCTCACGCCGCAGTGGCGTGTGACGCGGGCAGAGGGGCAGGGGGTGGACCGGACTGCGCTGTGGACCCGAGGACGAGTCCGCGCCGGCACGCGGCACGGTCTACGAGGCCGCGCCTGGATCGGCATGCGGCACGGTGCGTGGGGCTGCGCCTACCGTGACGCGGCACGGGTGTAGGGGGCTCCGCTTGGACGGAGGACGCGGCACGGGTGTACGGGGCTGCGCCTGTAGGAGGACGCGGCACGGGTCGATCCGGCCCGGGCAAGGCGCAGGACGAGGTTGCGTGGGGACCGGGTGACGCGCAGATCGGGACCGCGACGGGCCGGGCGACGCGTGGACCAGGGCCGGTTCGGACCCGAGTCGGTGTCCCGGTCGGGGCGGGGCTTGAGTCGGTGCCCGGTCCGGGCGGGACCCGGGGCGACGCCCCGGTCAGGGTGGAGCCTGGGTCGGTGCCCGGTCCGGACGGAGCCTGGGTCGGTGCCCGGTCCGGACGGAGCCCGGGCCAGTGCCCGGTCCGGACAGAGGTTGGGCCGGTGCCCCGTCCGGGCGGAGCCTGGGGTGGCTTCACGGTCCGGGCGGGACGCGGGTCGGCGTCCCGGGCCGGCTCCAAGGGGTCGGCGCACGCGCCGCCGGCCTCCGGACCGGGACAGCCCGGTCAAGCAGCGGTCACCGGCAGTCCGGCCGCCCGCCAGGCCTGGAACCCGCCGATCAGATCGGTGGCCCGGTACAGACCCAGGCGGTGCAGGGACTCCGCCGCCAGGCTGGAGGCGTAGCCCTCGTTGCACACCACGACCACGCGCAGGTCATGGCCCGTGGCCTCGGGGAGACGGTGGCTGCCCTGCGGATCGAGGCGCCACTCCAGCTCGTTGCGCTCGATCACCAGGGCGCCGGGAATCACGCCGTCCCGATCGCGCAGGGCTGCGTACCGGATGTCCACCAGCAGCGCCGTACCCGCCTCGGAGGCCTCGTGCGCGGCGTCCGGCTCGATCCGGCGGTAGCCGCTGCGCACCCGCTCCAGCAGTGTGTCGATTCCGGTCGGCTCGCTCACTGCCAGTCCTCCGGGCGCTCGACCTGCTCCAGCCGCAGGGTCTGCCCGCTGCGGCTGTAACGGCGGATCTGCGGCAGGGGCGGGTAGTAGGCGTGCACGGAGACCGCGTGCCGGTCGGGCGACTCGTTGAGCACCTCGTGCACGTGGTGCCGGCCGAAGGCACGCCCTTCTCCGGCCGACAGCCGACGCTCCCGGTCCACACCGTCGGTAAGTTCCAGGGTCTTCCAGCCGTCGGAGGGGAGGCGGGCGGCGAGGGCGTGCTCCGTGAGTTCGCCCGCGGCGGTCACGAAGGCGCCGACGGACTCTGCGTGGTCGTGCCAGCCGGTGCCCGTGCCGGGCGGCCAGCCGATCAGCCAGGCCTCGCTGCCGCCCGGTCCGGCCAGCCGCACCCAGGTGCGGCCCTCGGGGTCGAGGGGCAGGGAGTCGATCAGGTCCGCGTCGGCGGCCGTGCGCCGTGCGAAAGCGAGGAGTTCGGCCTGGGTGGGAGCGGATGCGGACACAGGGGCGGGTGAGGAGACAGACACGGGTACCGTCCTGGAGGTTTCGCAAAGGGAGCGCGCGGCGGTCCGCCGGAGCGGCGCGCGCGGGGAACGTAGTGCGAAGTCAGCAGGACGGGCGACACACGCAGCCCGCATAGCGGACGAGGTCCATATGGACCCTCCGCCACAGGCGCACATAGGTGTCGGTCACGATCCGGAGTAGACCATGGCGGATTCGACCGGTCAACTCACCGTCACCATACGGACAGTGACCGACGGCAGTGACCGACGGCAGTGACCGACCGATGCAGTCACCTCCCGGAGGGGCACGGGTACCTGGCGGCGGATACCCGTGCCGACAGCACGACCGGCGCCGGTACGAATGCCGACGGCACGAATGCCGACGGCACGAATGCCGACGGCACGACCGCCGACAGTCGAAGACCTGCGAAGCGAGGCCCCGGTCAGCGTGGCCCGGTCCCCGCGCCCGCCTCCGCCGCCTCCTGCGCAGCCGTCGGCGCCCCGCCGAGCACCGCCTCCGCCGCCGCGTACAGGTCGGCCGGCCGCACCCCGCCCAGCGCCGTGACCAGATGTCCGTCGGGCCGCACCAACAGCACCGTGTGCGCCGCGGCGCCCGGGTAGGCCTCGGTCACCAGCAGCTCGGCCCGGCACGGCAGGGCCGTCACCGCAGCCGCCAGCCGGGGCATGATCCCGGCGGTCACCCAGTGCTTGCGGTCCCACACCCCCGTACCCGGCGCGATCAGCAGCACCAGCAGAGCCCCGCGCCCCAGCCGGTCGCGCAGCCGCACGAAGGTGCCGTCCTCCGCCGTGACCCGCACATCGGTGACGGGCTCCCCGGGCGGGGTGCCGACGGCCACTTCCCCGGCGAGCCCGGCAGGCGCCAGCGGCGACTCGGCGTACGTCCCCGGCGTCCCGAGCGCTCCGCGCCCCAGGTGACCGTCCGCGAGCAGCACGTCGTTGCCGCGGGCCGAGCCGGGGACGTAGGAGCGCAGGCCACCGCCGCCGCGCAGCAGCGGAAGCACCTGGTCGGCGGCGCGCAGCCGCGCGGCGATCGCGGTGCGCCGCTCCTCCTGGTAACTGTCGAGCAGGGCCTCGTGCTGCCCGTGGTGCCAGGCCAGGGCGAGCTTCCAGGCGAGGTTGTCGGCGTCCCGCAGCCCCTCCTCGAAGCCCTGCGTGCCCAGGGTGCCCAGCAGGTGCGCCGCGTCCCCGGCGAGGAGCACGCGCCCCACCCGCCAGCGGCGGGCCAACCGGTGGTGGACCGTGTGGACGCCGGTGTCGAGGAGTTCGTAGGACGGGGTCGTTCCCTCGGCCCAGCCGGTGAGGGTCTCGCGGACCCGGTTCACCAGGAGTTCCGGGGTGACGAGGTCCTTTCCGGGGGGCAGCAGCCAGTCCAGGCGCCACACGCCGTCCGGCAGCGGGCGGGCGACGATCTCGCCGGCCGACGGACCGGAGGTGCGCCACGGCGGCATGCGGTGGAGCACGGCCTCATCGGACCACGGCAGTTCGGTGCGCAGCGCGGCGACGGCGTATCGTTCCACCGCCGTGCGGCCGGGGAACCGGATGTCCTGGAGCTTGCGCACGGTCGAGCGTGCGCCGTCGCAGCCGACCAGGTAACTGCCGCGCCACCAGGTACCGCCGGGGCCGCGGGTGTGGGCGGTGACGCCCGAGGTCTCCTGCTCGACGGTGTCGAGTCGGCTGTCCACCGCCGTCTCGACGAGCGGCTCGCGGGCGATCGCGGTGCGCAGGACGCCGGTCAGCTCGTGCTGGGCGATGTGCAGCGGCGCCGGGTCGGCCTCGCCGAACTCGACCTGGCGGATCACCTGCTTGCGCCGCATCGACCGCCATCCGGCCCAACGGGAACCCAGCCCCGCCAGGGGCGTGCCGGTCAGCCGCTCGACGAGGGCGACGGTGTCCTCGCGCAGCACGACCGTGCGCGAGGGGCGGGGCTCGTCCTTGCCCGGACCTTCGTCGAGGACGACACTGGGCACCTCCTGCCGCGCCAGCGCCAGGGCGAGCGTGAGCCCGACGGGCCCCGCTCCGGTGATGATCACCGGGTCCACGGCGCGGCGCCCCCTGCCCGTGACGGTGTCCCGGGGGACGTGGGTGAGCAGGACATTGGGGCAGGGTGCACGGTCACAGAACGTATGCAACCTATTGCCGCTGCTTGCGTCAAGCGACGGAGGCAGTGGCGATCACGCCACTGCCTCCATGATGGTCATATGAACTGACCGATTGTCAGGCCGCGCCGCCCGCGCCGGTCGCGCCCGTGCCGGCCATCCCGGCGTCGTCCGCCTTGAGCACCGCTCCGGTCGACTTCTTGGCCCGCCGCAGCCTGCGCTCCAGCCAGCTCGCGAAGGTGGTGAGCGCGAAGTTGAGCGCGATGTAGATCACGGCGACCACGGTGAAGCTGGCGATGACGTTGGCACCGTAGTAGCCGCTCATCGTGTTGGCCGAGGCGAGCAGCTCGGGGAAGGTGAGGACGGCGCCGCCGAGCGCGGTGTCCTTCAGGATCACGACGAGCTGGCTGACGATGGCCGGCAGCATCGTGGTGACCGCCTGCGGCAGCAGGATGGTCCGCATCACCTGGCCCTTGCGCAGGCCGATCGCCATCGCGGCCTCGGACTGGCCCTTGGGCAGGGCCAGGATGCCCGCCCGGACGATCTCCGCGAGGACCGAGGCGTTGTACAGCACCAGGCCGGTGACCACCGCGTACAGCGGACGGTCGTCCGAGCTGACGTTGGTGTACTCGGCGAACAGGGCGAGCCCGAAGATCATCAGGACCAGCACCGGGATGGACCGGAAGAACTCGACCACGATCGCGGCCGGGACCCGCACCCACACGTGGTCCGACAGGCGTGCGATGCCGAGGACCGCACCCAGCGGCAGCGCGATGACCACCGCGAGCGCCGCGGCCTTGAGGGTGTTCTCCAGACCCGGCCAGATGTACGTGGACCACGCCTCGGTACCGGAGAAGAACGGCTCCCACAGGGCCCATTCCAGCTGGCCCTTGTCCTTGAGGGTGCCGAACACCCACCAGAGCAGGGCCGCGAGGGCCACCACGAAGACCGCCGTGAAGACGATGTTGCGCCGCTTGGCCCGGGGGCCCTGGGCGTCGTACAGAACGGAACTCATCGCTTCACCGCCACCTTCTTGCCCACCCAGCCGAGGATCAGGCCGGTCGGCAGCGTCAGAACCACGAAACAGAAGGCGATGACCGCGGAGATCAGCAGCAGCTGTGCCTCGTTCTCGATCATCTCCTTCATCAGGAGCGCCGACTCGGCCACGCCGATCGCGGCGGCCACCGTGGTGTTCTTGATCAGCGCGATCAGCACGTTCGCCATCGGGACGACGGACGAGCGGAAGGCCTGCGGCAGCACGACCAGGCTGAGCACCTGACCGAAGCTGAGGCCGATCGCGCGGGCCGCCTCCGCCTGGCCGACCGGCACCGTGTTGATGCCGGAGCGCAGCGCCTCGCAGACGAACGACGAGGTGTAGAGGATCAGGCCGAGGACGGCGAGCCGGAAGTTGATCGTCTCGACATCGTTCGCGCCGAGGGACACTCCCAGGGTCTGGTTCAGGCCCAGCGACGTGAACAGGATGATGACGGTGAGCGGAATGTTCCGCACGATGTTCACGTAGGCGGTTCCGAAGCCGCGCATCAGCGGCACCGGGCCGACCCGCATGGCCGCCAGTGCGGTGCCCCAGATCAGGGAGCCGACGGCCGACAGCACAGCGAGCTGCACCGTCGTCCAGAAGGCTCCCAGCAGGTCGTAATCCTTAAGAAAGTCGAACACGATCTCCCGCGCTTCCGCGTGTAGGGATGCCCGCCCCAGTGCGCCGCCCCTTCCGGAGGGCGGCGCACTCTGTCAGGCGCTGCCTCAGCTCTTGATGTCGCCGATCTTGGGCGCCGGCTCGTTCTGGTAGTTGGCCGGGCCGAAGTTGTCCTCGACGGCCTTGTCCCAGGACTTGTCGGAGACCATCTCCTCGAGGGCGGTGTTGATCTTGTCCTTGAGGTCGCTGCCCTTCTTGACGCCGATGCCGTAGTTCTCGTTCGTCAGCTTGAAGCCGCCGAGCTTGAACTTGCCCTTGAACTGCGACTGGGCGGCGTAACCGGCGAGGATCGAGTCGTCGGTGGTCAGCGCGTCGATGGCGCCGTTCTGGAGGCCGGGCAGGCAGGCGGAGTACGTCGGGTACGGCTGGAGCTGGGCCTTGGGCGCCAGCTTGT
The DNA here is from genome assembly GCF_056430705.1 of Streptomyces sp. NPDC045956. Lineage (NCBI taxonomy): Bacteria > Bacillati > Actinomycetota > Actinomycetes > Kitasatosporales > Streptomycetaceae > Streptomyces > Streptomyces sp. NPDC045956. Next base: position 39,407 of record NZ_JBWKKZ010000009.1, read on the forward strand.
CCTTGACGTTCTGCGCGGAGGTCGAGCCGGTGACCGAGCAGAGCTTCGCGGAGTTCAGGTCCTCCGGCGTCTTGATCTTGTCGTCGTCGGCACGGATCAGCACGTCCTGGTGGGCGAGGAGGTACGGGCCGGCGAAGTCGACCTTCTCCTGGCGCTCCGGGGTGATCGAGTACGTGGCGGCGATGAAGTCGACGTCACCGCGCTGGAGCATGGTCTCGCGGTCGGCGCTCTTCGACTCCTTCCACTCGATCTGGTCCTCGGAGTAGCCGAGCTTCTTGGCGACGTACGTGGCGACGTCCACGTCGAAGCCCGCGTAGCCGTCGGGGGTCTTCTGGCCGAGGCCCGGCTGGTCGAACTTGATGCCGATGGTGATCTTCTTGTCACCACCGGAGGAGCCGCCGTCCTTGTCGTCGCCGCCGCACGCGGTGGCGGTCAGGGCGAGCGCGAGCACGGTGGCCGAGGCGGCGGAGACCTTGCGGAGCTTCATGGTGAACATCCTTTGACTGTGATCGGACGATCAGACGATCAGATGCGAGAGGCGTACCGGGCCGGCCGGGCGCGGGAGGCGCCGGGCGCCGGAGCCGGACGGTGTCAGTGGTGCAGGATCTTCGACAGGAAGTCCTTGGCACGGTCGCTGCGCGGATTGCTGAAGAACTGGTCCGGCGTGGCCTCTTCGACGATGCGGCCGTCCGCCATGAACACCACGCGGTTGGCCGCAGAGCGGGCGAAGCCCATCTCGTGCGTCACCACGATCATGGTCATGCCGTCCTCGGCGAGCTGCTTCATGACCTCCAGGACCTCGTTGATCATCTCCGGGTCGAGAGCCGACGTCGGCTCGTCGAAGAGCATGACCTTCGGGTCCATGGCCAGCGCCCGCGCGATGGCGACGCGCTGCTGCTGACCACCGGAGAGCTGCGCGGGGTACTTGTCCGCCTGGGCGGCCACGCCGACCCGGTCGAGCAGGGCGCGCGCCTTCTCCTCGGCCTTCTTGGAGTCGACCTTGCGGACCTTGATCTGTCCCAGGGTCACGTTCTCGAGCACGGTCTTGTGCGCGAAGAGGTTGAAGGACTGGAACACCATGCCGACGTCCGCCCGCAGCCGCGCGAGCTCCTTGCCCTCCGCCGGGAGGGGCTTGCCGTCGATCGTGATCGACCCTGAGTCGATGGTCTCCAGGCGGTTGATGGTGCGGCACAGGGTGGACTTGCCGGACCCGGAGGGCCCGATGACCACGACGACCTCGCCGCGGGTGATCGTCAGGTCGATGTCCTGGAGCACGTGCAACGCGCCGAAGTGCTTGTTGACACTCTTCAGGACGACCAGTTCGCCGGTCGCGGCCACATCTTCCTTGGCCACCGATACTTCGGTCATCGCTCTCGGGCTCCGTCCTCCTCGGTTTCGGAGGACAGTAGTGACGGGGAACGACCTGCGTCTCTACATCTGAGGGGAATCTGAGCATCACGATCCGATAGCAATCGGACACGAGTCGTAGCACTTGTGAGCAGGGCGCATATCGGCCGGATAACTTCGAGCGGCCGCAACCGGAACCCACTTGACGCCGTCCCCCTCCATCGGCGTCACTGCACAAGGTGCACGCGCGCGTGCCCGCTTCTTTGTACCCATCCCGAACGTACGGCCGATGAACCGAAGGGGGCCCGGATGAGACTGCTGCTCGTCGAGGACGACAACCACGTAGCCGCCGCTCTGTCCGCGATCCTGGCACGGCACGGCTTCGACGTCACCCACGCGCGCAACGGCGAGGAGGCGCTCCAGGCGCTCGTCCCCGAGAGCGACTGCTTCGGCGTCGTCCTCCTCGACCTCGGCCTGCCCGACCAGGACGGCTACGAGGTCTGCGGCAAGATCCGCAAGCGCACCGCCACCCCGGTCATCATGGTCACCGCCCGCTCCGACGTCCGCTCCCGCATCCACGGGCTGAACCTGGGCGCCGACGACTACGTGGTGAAGCCGTACGACACCGGCGAGCTGCTCGCCCGTATCCACGCCGTCAGCCGGCGCACCGCCCACGAGGACGCCACCGGAAGCACCGAGACCGTGGTCCGCCTCGGCGCCGTGCGCATCGAGCTGCCGACCCGCCAGGTCACCGTGGACGGCGCGGCCGTCCAGCTCACCCGCAAGGAGTTCGACCTCCTCGCCCTGCTCGCCCAGCGCCCCGGCGTGGTCTTCCGGCGCGAGCAGATCATCAGCGAGGTGTGGCGCACCAGCTGGGAGGGGACCGGGCGCACGCTGGAGGTACACGTCGCGTCGCTGCGGGCCAAGCTGCGCATGCCGGCGCTCATCGAGACCGTCCGCGGCGTCGGCTACCGCCTCGTCGCCCCCACCGCGTAGCGGGGCCGGGTGAGCACACGCCTGCTTCCGCTGCTCATCGTCCTGATGGCGGCCGTCCTGCTCGCCCTGGGGGTGCCCCTGGGCGTGACCGTCGCCCGCGCGGAGCAGCAGAAGGTCGTCATCGACCGCATCGACGACACGGCGCGCTTCGCCGCCCTCGCCCAGTTCGTCACCGAGGACGCCCCGGGCGGTTCGCGCCGGACGACCACCGACGAGCGCCTGGAGACCCTCCAGACCGAGCTGATCAGCTACCACGAGGTCTACGGCATCAAGGCGGGCGTCTTCTACCGCAACCACATCCCCATGGCCAACGCGCCGACGACCTGGTTCCTCCCGCAGACCGGCGAGGTCCGCGACTCCTTCGACGAGGCCCTGCTCAGCCGGCGCAGCCACGATCCCCAGCAGGTGTGGCCCTGGGAGGACGGCACGCTCGTGGTCGCCTCACCGGTGATCCGGGACGGCGACGTGGTCGCGGTCGTGGTCACCGAGTCACCCACCGACTCCATGCGGTCGCGCACCCTGCGCGGCTGGCTGGTCATCGGCGCCGGGGAGATCGCCGCCATGCTGCTCGCGGTGGGCGCCGCGCTCCGGCTGACCGGGTGGGTGCTCAAGCCGGTACGGGTGCTCGACGCCACCACCCACGACATCGCCACCGGCCGGCTCAAGTCCCGGGTGGCACCGGCCGGAGGACCGCCGGAACTCAGACGTCTGGCCGGTTCCTTCAACGAGATGGCCGACCACGTGGAGGACGTGCTGGAGCAGCAGCGCGCCTTCGTGGCCGACGCCTCCCACCAGCTGCGCAACCCCCTCTCGGCGCTTCTGCTGCGCATCGAGCTGCTGGCCCTGGAACTGCCCGAGGGCAACCAGGAGATCGCCTCCGTCCAGGCCGAGGGCAAGCGTCTGGCCCGGGTCCTGGACGACCTGCTCGACCTGGCCCTCGCCGAGCACAGCGAGGCGGACCTCCATGTCACCGACATCGGCGCACTGGCCGCCGAGCGCGTGGCGGCCTGGTCACCGACGGCCGAGGCCAAGGGCGTACGGCTGGTGGGGGACTGCCCGCCGACCACGGGCTGGGCCGACCCGGTGACGCTGTCCAGCGCCCTGGACGCGGTCATCGACAACGCGGTGAAGTTCACGCCGAGCGAGGAGACCGTCCGGGTCGTGGTCGCCTCCAACGGGGACGCCGTCACGGTCGTCGTCACCGACAACGGCCCCGGACTGACCGAGGACGAGCTGACGCGCGTCGGCGACCGTTTCTGGCGCAGCGGCAGGCACCAGAACGTCAAGGGGTCCGGCCTCGGCCTGTCCATCTGCCGGGCGCTGCTCGCGGCGGGCGACGGCTCGGTCTCCTTCGGCCACCACGCACCGCACGGCCTGGAGGTGACGGTCACCGTGCCGAGGTCGGCCCCGCGTCCCGGGCCGGAGCTGCCCTACGGCTTGACGGACCGGTAGTAGCGCCGGGCGCCCTCGTGCAGCTCCAGCGGGTCGGTGTAGATCGCCGTCCGCAGATCCACGAGCTGCGCGGAGTGGACGTGGGCCCCGATGCCGTCGCGGCTGTCGAGCACCGTCCTGGTCAGCCACTCGGTGAGCCGCGGATCCATGTCCGCGCGGGTCATCAGCAGGTTGGAGACGGCCATCGTGGGCACCACGGCGCCGTTCTGCACGGTGGGGTACGCCGACTCGGGCATGTTGGTGGTCCGGTAGTAGCGGGTCGCCCCGCCGGACGCGTGCAGCCTGGTGACGAGGTCCTCGCCGATCGGCACGAACCGGAAGGCGGAGTTCTCGGCGATCTGCCGCAGCCCGTCCGTCGGCACCCCGCCCGACCAGAAGAACGCGTCCAGCTCGCCGCCCAGCCGCCCGGGGCCGGTGTCGATACCGTCCGCGCGGGGCGTGATGTCCCTCTCCGGGTCGATGCCCTCGGCCTTCAGCAGCCGGGTGGCGATCAGCCGGACACCCGAGTTCGGCAGCCCGATGGCCACCCGCTTGCCGCGCAGGTCGGCGACGGACTGGATGTCCGAGTCGCTCGGCACCACCAGCTGCACGTAGTCGTCGTAGAGGCGGGTGACGCCGCGCAGCCCCTCGGCGCCGGGCCTGCCGGCGATCTTGTACGTCTCCACCGCGTCGGCCGCCGCGATCGTGAAGTCGGCCTTCCCGGAGGCGACCCGCTCCACGTTCTCCTGCGAGCCCGCGCTGGTGATCAGCCGCACCTTCAGGCCCGGCATGTCCTTGCGCAGCTCGGCACGGAGCAGCTCGCCGTACTTCTGGTAGACCCCCGCGCGCGTGCCGGTGCTGAAGGTGATCGTCCCGCTCGGCGGCTCCTCGCCCAGCGGCAGCACCCACCACAGCAGCAGCCCGAGGGCGACGGCACCGGCGACCGCGCCCTGGACGGCCCGGCGCCCGCCGATGCGGGAGAACAGCGTGGACATGGGCGCGATCCTGCCAGTCCGCAAGGGCGCTGACCAGGGCCGAACTCACACGGCGACCGCACGGAGGCGGGCGTCCACTGTCAGTGGTGCTCGCTACAGTCGTCGGCATGAGCTCTTCGCCCGCCGACCTGGTCCGTGCATTCCACCGTGCCTTCGGGCTGGACGCGCGCTCCACCCCCACCGAGGTCGCCCCGGACCTCGCCGCGCACAGAGGGGAGCTGCTGGCCGAGGAGGCCGCCGAGGTCGCCGAGGTGTCGGTGCGGGGCCCGCTCGACCGGCTCGCGCACGAGCTGGCCGACGTGGTCTACGTCGCCTACGGCACGGCCCTCGTCCACGGCATCGACCTCGACGAGGTGATCGCCGAGGTCCACCGCTCCAACATGACGAAAGTGGGCCCGGACGGCCGGGTGAGCCGCAGGGCCGACGGCAAGGTGCTCAAGGGCGAGCACTACGAGGCGCCGGACGTCTCGGGCGTCCTGCGCAGACAGGGCTGGACGCCGACGGACGCGCGGACGCAGGGCGCCTGACACGGGTCGGAGCGCCCGGCGCGGCCTCCGCCGACGCCGAAGCACGACGACCCCGGTACCTGCGTACCGGGGTCGTGCGGTGGCCGGCGGGAGGACGTCCCGGGCACGGAGCGGGGGGTTCAGTCGCCCACCGACGCCTCTGCCGTGCGAGGCGCTCCGTCGGCCCGGTCGGGTACGCCGCCCGGGCGGCCGGGGCCGTCGGGGTCGTTGCGGGGGCGGAACAGGCGCGACGCCAGAGGTTCCGTGAAGCGCGCGGTGAGCGGACCGAGCACGACCAGGATGAGGACGTAGGCCGTGGCCAGCGGGCCCAGGGAGGGCTCGATGCCGGCCGAGACCGCCAGACCCGCGATGACGATCGAGAACTCGCCGCGTGCCACCAGCGCGCCGCCCGCGCGCCAACGGCCCTTGACCGAGATCCCGGCCCGCCGCGCGGCCCAGTACCCGGTGGCGATCTTCGTCACGGCGGTGAGCACAGCCAGCGCGAGAGCGGGCAGCAGGACCGGCGGAATGCTGGCCGGGTCCGTGTGCAGGCCGAAGAAGACGAAGAAGACCGCGGCGAACAGGTCCCGCAGCGGACTGAGCAGGGTGTGCGCGCCTTCGGCGACCTCGCCGGACAGCGCGATGCCCACCAGGAAGGCCCCCACCGCAGCCGACACCTGCAACTGCTGTGCGACACCCGCGACCAGGATCGTCAGGCCCAGCACCACCAGCAGCAGCTTCTCCGGGTCGTCGCTGGAGACGAAACGCGAGATGACACGGCCGTAGCGCAGTGCCAGGAAGAGCACCAGGCCCGCCGCGGCCAGCGCGATCGCCAGCGTGATGCTGCCCGTCATCAGACCGGCACCGGCGACCAGAGCCGTCACGATGGGCAGGTACACCGCCATCGCCAGGTCCTCCAGGACCAGCACGCTCAGGATCACCGGGGTCTCCCGGTTGCCGACGCGTCCGAGATCACCGAGGACCTTCGCGATGACACCGGACGACGAGATCCACGTCACCCCGGCGAGAACCACGGCGGCCACCGGACCCCAGCCCAGGAGCAGCGCGGCCACCGCGCCCGGCACGGCGTTGAGCGCGCAGTCGACGAGGCCCGCCGGGTAGTGGGACTTGAGGTTGGTCACCAGGTCACTGGCCGTGTACTCCAGGCCCAGCATCAGCAGCAGGAGGATGACGCCGATCTCGGCGCCGGCCGCGACGAACTCCTCGCTAGCGCCCAGCGGCAGCAGTCCGCCCTCGCCGAACGCCAGCCCGGCCAGCAGGTACAGCGGGATGGGGGAGAGGCGGTACCGGCCGGCGAACCGGCCGAGCAGCCCCAGCCCCAGGATGATGGAACCGAACTCGATCAGCAGAACCGCGGAGTGCACCGGCTCACTCCTGCCCGAGTATCGCCGCGGCCGCGTCGACGCCCTCGCGGGTGCCGATGACGATCAGGGTGTCACCGCCCACCAGCCGGAAGTCCGGTGCGGGCGACGGAATGGCCTCGGCCCGGCGCAGCACCGCGACGATCGACGCGCCGGTCTCGGTCCGCAGGCACGTGTCGCCGAGCAGCCGGCCGTTCCACCGCGAGGTCGCGGCGACCTCGATCCGCTCGGCGACCAGCCCGAGGTCGGTGGTGTAGAGCAGGCTCGGGCTGTGGTGGGAGGGCATCAGCGCGTCGATCAGCGCGCCCGCCTCCGCCGCGGCCAGCCGCAGTGAGTGGGCACAGGAATCGGGGTCGTCGGTCCGGTACACGTTCACCGTGCGGGCGCCGTCGCGGTGCGCCACCACCGACAGGTGGCGGTGTTCGCGGGTCACCAGGTCGTACTGGACCCCGATACCCGGCAGCGGCGTCGCCCTCAGGCGTGGAGCTGACACGAGCTTTCCCCTCATTCGTCTTGCTTTCCTGACCGCGCTTGCCGCACGTGTGTGACGTGCTCGCGGCCTCGCCATGCTGTCATCCGCACGTACCGTGGCGATATGGGTGTCGCGACGGATATACGAAGCCGGCCGTGGGCGGCGAAGGTGGTCGCGGCGGTGTCATGCGCGAAGGCCGGGAGGAGCGGAAAGAGGAACGTGTCGCTGTTCTGGCGGATCTTCTCGCTCAACGCCGCCGGCCTGGTCGTGGCCACCGCACTGCTGCTGGGACCGGTCACCGTGTCCACGCCCGTCCTCCCGGGAGAGGCGCTGATCCTGCTGGCGGGCCTCACCGCGCTGCTGGCGGGCAACGCGGTCGTCCTGCGCATCGGGCTCACCCCGCTGCGCCGGCTCGGCCGGGCCATGGCCACCGCCGACCTGCTGGTGTCCGGGGCCCGCCCCACGGTCGCCGGACCGGCCGAGGCGGCGGAGCTGATCGCCACGTACAACACGATGCTGGACCGGCTCCAGGCCGAACGGGCCGCCGGCGCCGGCCGCGCGCTCCAGGCCCAGGAACGTGAACGCCACCGCATCGCCCGCGAGCTCCACGACGAGGTGGGGCAGACCCTCACCGCCGTCCTCCTGCAACTGAAGCGGGTCGCCGACCGGGTCCCCGGTGACCTGCGCGAGGAGGTGTCCCTGGCTCAGGAGGCCACCCGGGCCGGTCTGGACGAGATCCGCCGCATCGCCCGCCGCCTGCGGCCCGGGGTCCTCGAGGAGCTGGGTCTCGCCAGTGCCCTGCGCTCGCTCGCCGCAGAGTTCACCCACCACGGGCTGACCGTCCACCACCACGTCCACGGTGACCTGCCCCGGCTCGGCCCGGAGGCGGAACTCGTGATCTACCGGGTCGCTCAGGAGGGCCTGACCAACACCGCCCGCCACGCCTCCGCCCACCGCGCGGAACTCAGCCTCCGGCCGCTGCCCGACGGTGTCGAACTGCTGGTCCGCGACAACGGCACCGGTCTCGGCGCGGCCCCCGAGGGCGCCGGCATCCGGGGGATGCGCGAGCGGGCCCTGCTGACGGGGGCCGATCTCCGCGTCGCCCCCGCCCCCGGCCGGGGCACCGAAGTACGCCTGCGCGTCCCCGCCCCGAACCGGGGACCGCACGGCGGGTACCAGTCCCCACCCGCAACTCCAGCCCCCGCCCATCCCGCCCCCGCACACCCCGTCGGCGACCGCACCGCAGAACGAACCGGAGACCGCCCCTGATGCCCCCACGGCCCCCGATCCGCGTCCTGCTCGCCGACGACCACACCCTCGTGCGCCGCGGGGTGCGCCTCATCCTGGACGGCGAACCGGACCTGACCGTCGTCGCCGAGGCCGGTGACGGCGCGGAGGCGGTGTCCGCGGCGCGGGCCACCGAGGTCGACCTCGCCGTCCTGGACGTCGCCATGCCCCGCATGACCGGTCTCCAGGCGGCGCGCGAACTCTCCCGCCGCCTGCCCGAGCTGCGCATCCTCATACTGACGATGTACGACAACGAGCAGTACTTCTTCGAGGCCCTCAAGGCCGGTGCCTGCGGATACGTCCTCAAGTCCGTCGCCGACCGCGACCTCGTGGAGGCGTGCCGCGCCGCCGTGCGCGACGAGCCGTTCATCTACCCGGGCGCCGAGCGGGCCCTGGTCCGCTCCTACCTGGACCGCCTGCACGGCGGCGGCGGCCTGCCCGAGCGGCCCATCACCGAGCGGGAGGAGGAGATCCTCAAACTGGTCGCCGAGGGCCACACCTCGAAGGAGATCGGCGAGCTGCTGTTCATCAGCGCCAAGACGGTGGAACGCCACCGTGCGAACCTCCTCCAGAAGCTGGGCGTCAGGGACCGCCTGGAACTCACCCGGTACGCGATCCGCGCGGGCCTCATCGAGCCCTGAGCGCCAGGCGCTCCCCGTCCGGCCGCCCGCTCCGAACAGCCTCTGACCAGCCGTGTCCCCCGTCCCGGCCGTCCGTCGCCCCGGTTGTCCACAGGCGGCCCGGGTCATCGCCGCGGACCGCCTACCCTTATTGCCATGAGCAGCATCGACCGGAGCCAGTCAGTGGGCGGCACGCGCACCTACGAAGTACGCACCTACGGGTGCCAGATGAACGTCCACGACTCCGAGCGATTGTCCGGTCTGCTGGAGGGCGCGGGCTACGTGCGGGCCCCGGAGGGTGCCGACGGCGAGGCGGACGTCGTCGTCTTCAACACCTGCGCCGTCCGGGAGAACGCCGACAACAAGCTGTACGGCAACCTCGGCCACCTCGCCCCGAAGAAGGCGAGCCGACCCGGGATGCAGATCGCGGTCGGCGGCTGCCTGGCGCAGAAGGACCGCGACACCATCGTGAAGCGGGCCCCCTGGGTGGACGTCGTCTTCGGCACGCACAACATCGGCAAGCTGCCGGTGCTGCTGGAGCGCGCCCGAGTCCAGGAGGAGGCGCAGGTCGAGATCGCCGAGTCCCTGGAGGCGTTCCCCTCCACGCTGCCGACGCGCCGCGAGAGCGCGTACGCGGCCTGGGTCTCCATCTCCGTCGGCTGCAACAACACGTGCACCTTCTGCATCGTCCCGGCGCTGCGCGGCAAGGAGAAGGACCGGCGCCCCGGCGACATCCTCGCCGAGGTCGAGGCCCTGGTCGCCGAGGGCGTCTCCGAGATCACCCTGCTCGGGCAGAACGTCAACGCGTACGGCTCCGACATCGGTGACCGGGAGGCGTTCAGCAAGCTGCTCCGCGCCTGCGGGTCGATCGAGGGCCTGGAGCGGGTCCGCTTCACCTCTCCGCACCCGCGCGACTTCACCGACGACGTCATCGCCGCCATGGCCGAGACGCCGAACGTGATGCCGCAGTTGCACATGCCGTTGCAGTCCGGCTCCGACCCGGTACTGAAGGCGATGCGCCGCTCCTACCGCCAGGAGCGCTACCTGGGCATCATCGAGAAGGTGCGGGCCGCCATCCCGCACGCGGCGATCACCACCGACATCATCGTGGGCTTCCCCGGCGAGACCGAGGAGGACTTCGAGCAGACGCTGCACGTGATCCGCGAGGCCCGCTTCGCGCAGGCCTACACCTTCCAGTACTCCAAGCGTCCCGGCACCCCGGCCGCCGAGATGGACGGCCAGATCCCCAAGAAGGTCGTCCAGGAGCGCTACGAGCGTCTCGTCGCCCTCCAGGAGGAGATCTCCTGGGAGGAGAACAAGAAGCAGGTCGGCCGCACCCTGGAGCTGATGGTCGCCGAGGGCGAAGGCCGCAAGGACGGGGCCACCCACCGCCTCTCCGGCCGCGCTCCCGACAACCGCCTGGTGCACTTCACCAAGCCCGACCAGGAGGTCCGCCCGGGCGACGTCGTGACGGTCGCGATCACCTACGCCGCCCCGCACCACCTGCTCGCCGAGGGCGAGGTGCTCGGCGTGCGCCGCACCCGCGCGGGCGACGCGTGGGAGAAGCGCAACGCGGCCGAGAAGGCGAAGCCCGTGGGCGTGATGCTGGGCCTGCCGAAGATCGGCGCCCCCGAGCCCCAGCCCGCCGTGGCGAGCGGCTGCGGCTGCGACTGACCGCACGGAGGACGGCGGCCGACCGCGGGTGGGGCGGCCGCGGACGCGGGACGGGACTACGCTGCCGATCATGCTTGTCGCCGCCGCTGTCTGTCCCTGCCCCCCGCTCCTCGTGCCGGAGGTCGCCGCGGGCGCCGCACCCGAGCTGGACGCCGCACGGGCCGCGTGCACGGACGCGCTGGGTGTGCTCGCGGCCGCCCGGCCCGACCGGCTGGTGGTCGTCGGACCCGGTGACGGCCCCGGACCGGAGGTCTTCCCCCAGGGCACGCCGGGCTCGTTCCGTGGCTTCGGCGTGGACACGGACGTGCGCCTGGGCCCGGAGGCCGGTGCGCGGACCGAGCACACGGCGCGGGAACTGCCGTACGGGCTCGCCGTCGGCGCCTGGCTCCTCGGACGGACCGGGTGGGCGGAGGTCCCCGTCGAGGGCGTCGGCGTGGGCGAGTCCCTTCCCGCCGGGCGCTGTGCCGACCTCGGACGGGAGGTCGTGGCAGGGGGCGGGAGGGTGGCGCTGCTCGTGCTGGGCGACGCCAGCGCGTGCCGCACGCTCAAGGCTCCGGGGTACCTCGACGAGCGGGCGGCACCCTTCGACGCCGAGGTGGGGCGGGCGCTGGGAAAGGCGGACGTGGCCGCCCTGGCGGCGATGGACGTGATGCGGGCCCGCGAGCTGAAGGTGTCCGGCCGGGCGCCGTGGCAGGTGCTGGCGGGCGCGGCGGAGGGTGCCGGTCTCGCCGGCGTACTGCTGTACGAGGACGCGCCCTACGGGGTGGGTTACGTCGTGGCCGCCTGGTCGTAGGGAGGCGCCGGGAGGGCCGGGGAGGCGTGGCAGGCGGCCGGAGGGAGCGCGGCAGACCGCGGGGCATCGGCGGGGCCTCCCAGGGCATCGGCCGTGCGCGAGCGGGCGGACGGTCCGGAGCGTGCCGCTCGTGACCGTCCGCCGCCGCGGTGGCGGTGACCCGTGTGCGGGCCGATGCCCGGGGCGTACTCGGGCCGCACCCGGTCAGGAAGCAGGCGGCGGACCGGCGGGCGGGGTGCCGCCCGGCGTGCCCGGCGCGCCTCCGCTGCCGTCCGTGCCGTCGGCGTCCTTGTGGGCGAGGCGGTCCATGGCGCCCTTGGCCCTGCCGGTGCCGGTCTGGATCCGGTCGCTGTACTTGCCCTTGGTCTTCTCGTCCACGGTCCTCGCCACCTTGTCGAGACCGCGGTCGATCTTGTCCCCGTGCTGCTGCGCGAGGTCGGTGACCTTGCCCTTCGCCGGTTCCAGCTTGGCTTTCAGATTGTCCAGGAGACCCATGGTTCGCCTTCCCTCACGGAAGCAGTCAGGTGCGGGCGCCCTTGTCGGCCTCGTTGTCGACGGCCTCCCCGGCGGACTGCTGCTTGGGGATGCCGACGCTGTCCGAGTCGGCGGCCTCGTCGGCCTCCGCGGGCTGTGCCGTGTTCCGGGGGCCAGCGTCGGCCGTCTCCGCGGTCTCGGCCGCGCCTTCCTCCGCCGCGCGCTCGGTGTCCGGGGTGTCGGCCTCCGTCTCGGCGACCGGTGCCTCCTCGGAGGTCTTCGACTTCTGGAAGAACCGTGCAAAAACGCCCATATCAACTCCATACGTTACTCGTGCGGGCGAAATCCCGCGGCATCCGGTGCGTCCGTTTGCGTGGCCGGGGCCATGGCCCCGGTGATCCGGGGAGCGGGAACCTCGAACGAGCAACGACCCCGGACCCGCACCGTCACGTAACTCGTTCGAGGGCGGAGAGAGAGGTTTGCGAGACTGGTGCGGTGAGCAGCGCGCATCCCGCCCCCCGAGTCATCGCCGTCGTCGGACCCACCGCGGCCGGAAAGTCCGATCTGGGCGTTTTCCTGGCCCAGCGGCTCGGCGGCGAGGTCGTCAACGCCGACTCCATGCAGCTCTACCGTGGGATGGACATCGGCACCGCCAAGCTGACGCCCGGGGAACGCGGCGACGTGCCCCACCACCTCCTCGACATCTGGGACGTCACGGTCACGGCCTCCGTCGCCGAGTACCAGCGGATGGCGCGGGAGCGGATCGACGCCCTGCTCGCCCAGGGACGCTGGCCCGTCCTCGTCGGCGGCTCCGGTCTCTACGTCCGCGGCGCCGTCGACAACCTCGAGTTCCCCGGCACCGACCCCGAGGTCAGGGCCCGGCTGGAGGAGGAGCTCGCACTGCGGGGCCCGGGTGCGCTCCACGCCCGGCTGGCCGCGGCCGACCCGGAGGCGGGCCGGGCCATCCTGCCGGGCAACGGGCGCCGGATCGTGCGCGCCCTGGAGGTGATCGAGATCACCGGCAGGCCCTTCACCGCCAACCTCCCCGGCCACGACTCGGTCTACGACACCGTGCAGATCGGCGTGGACGTGGCGCGCCCCGAACTGGACGAGCGCATCGCCCTGCGGGTCGACCGGATGTGGGAGGCGGGGCTGGTCGACGAAGTGCGCGCACTCGAGGCCCGGGGGTTGCGCGGGGGGCGTACGGCGTCGCGCGCGCTCGGCTACCAGCAAGTGCTCGCGGCCCTCGCCGGCGAGTGCACGATGGATGAGGCGCGGGCCGAGACCGTCCGTGCCACCAAACGCTTCGCGCGCCGTCAGGATTCGTGGTTCAGGCGCGACCCGCGGGTGCATTGGTTGAGTGGGGCTGTGGCGGATCGCACGGAACTTCCGCAGCGCGCGCTGTCGTTGGTCGAACGACCGGTTACAGCCTGATCACGTGATGGCATCGGGACGCCCCGGCCGTCATCGCGGCCTTCGGCGGCGTGCCATCATCGAGCTTCGATCGACCGAGTGAGTCCTAGTTGGGAGGGCGCGTGGCGATGGAGGCCGGCCCTCGCGACACCGCACCGAGTACCGAGCACGAGCCCGCCGACCCCGACGGGCCGGAGCCGGCCGGAGCCGCTCTGAGCCCCGACGGACCCGACGAGACGCCGGCGGGTGTGGCGGCCGACGGTCCGCAGCCCGAGGAGATGTACCCGGACGAGGTCGAGGTCGAGCTGCGCCCGCAGCGGCGACTGCGGATCTGGCAGCTCGCGCCCATCGTGTGCCTGGCCGCGGTCGGCTCCCTGATGTTCGCCTTCCCGCTCGCCTTCGACTTCGGCGACAGCGGCGCCGTGATCGCGATGCTCGGACTGCTGATCTGCTCCTGCGCGGCGGGCTGGGGCATGATGGCCGCCCGCCGGGTCGGCTACACCTGGCCGGGCCTGCCGCAGCGCGGCTCGGGACGCCGGGCCGACTGGCGGGTGATCGCGGTCTACGTCCTCGCGGTCGCCGCCGTGGTCGTCCTGGCCGTGTGGCGGGTGGCCCGCCTGCGCGGCTGACCCGGCGCACAGCCGCGGGTCCGGCGGCACCCCGTCCCGTTCCCCGTCCGCGGCCGGGCCGACCGGCGCGTGCCGTCGCGGCGCCCGCCCCCGTCGTCCTGTCGTCGCCACCCCGTACGATCGAGGAATGAGCACGCGGATCGCCTTCCTCAAGGGCCACGGCACCGAGAACGACTTCGTGATCGTCCCGGACCCGGAGAACGCCATCGACCTGCCCCCCGCAGCGGCCGCGGCCCTGTGCGACCGCCGCGCGGGCATCGGCGCCGACGGGCTGCTGCACGTGGTGCGCTCCGCGGCGCACCCCGAGGCCAGGAGCATGGCGGCCGAGGCGGAGTGGTTCATGGACTACCGCAACGGCGACGGCTCGGTCGCGGAGATGTGCGGCAACGGCGTCCGGGTCTTCGCGCGCTACCTCCAGCGTGCCGGACTCGCCACCGAGGGCGACCTCGCCGTCGCCACGCGCGGTGGCGTGAAGACCGTGCACATCGCCAAGAACGGCGACATCACCGTGGGCATGGGCCGCGCGCTGCTCCCCGAGGGCGACGTCTCGGTGAGCGTCGGCGAGCGCAGCTGGCCCGCGCGGAACGTGAACATGGGCAATCCGCACGCGGTGGCCTTCGTCACGGACCTCGGCCACGCGGGCGACCTGTTCGCCCCGCCGCCGTTCGAGCCCCCGACCGCCTACCCGGACGGGGTGAACATCGAGTTCGTCGTGGACCGCGGCCCGGGCCACGTAGCGATGCGCGTGCACGAGCGCGGCTCCGGGGAGACCCGCTCCTGCGGCACCGGCGCCTGCGCCGTCGCCGTCGCCACCGCCCGCAGGGACGGCGCCGACCCGGCCGTCACCGGCACCCCGGTGACCTACACCGTCGACGTACCCGGTGGCACCCTGGTGATCACCGAGCACCCCGACGGCGAGATCGAGATGACGGGCCCCGCGGTGATCGTCGCCGAGGGCGAGTTCGACGCAGACTGGATGGAAGGGGTACTCGGCTGAACCACAGCCCGGTCCAAGACACTCAGTGCGAAAACGTAAACCCTTGGTCCATCGCTCGAATGGGTGATCCGTTTCACGCTCGGCGAGAGGCGGTCAGCCGCACGTGATGGGCTCGATAGCATCAAGCACCGGCCCGGACGGGGGACCGACACCATCCCCTGAGCCGTGTCCGCCCTGGGATACCCCGTCCGCCGGTCCGCGCAGCCGGAGGTGCCCATGAATGCGGAGGCCGTGAATCCAGCGAGCCCAGGCCCGATGACGCCCGCGGTCGCCGGCGGCGTCGCGCCGTCCGCGCCCCGCCGGAAGTCCCGCCCCCGGATCGACCTGCGCCGCCTGGGCCGCGCCGCACTGCTCGGCTCCACCGCCCGCGGCCGGCTGCCCGACGCCATCGGCCACGTCGTCGAGGCCCACCGAGCCCACCACCCCGACGCCGACCTGGACCCGCTCCGTCGCGCCTACGTCCTGGCCGAGTCCTCGCACCGCGGCCAGATGCGCAAGAGCGGCGAGCCCTACATCACGCACCCCCTCGCCGTGACTTTGATCCTCGCGGAACTGGGCGCGGAGACCACCACGTTGACCGCCTCCCTCCTCCACGACACGGTCGAGGACACCGAGGTGACCCTCGACCAGGTGGGCGAGGAGTTCGGCGCCGAGGTCCGCTATCTCGTCGACGGCGTCACCAAACTGGAGAAGGTCGACTACGGCGCCGCCGCCGAGCCCGAGACCTTCCGCAAGATGCTCCTCGCCACCGGCAACGACGTCCGCGTGATGTCGATCAAACTCGCCGACCGGCTGCACAACATGCGCACCCTCGGCGTCATGCGCCGCGAGAAACAGGAGCGCATCGCCAAGGTCACCCGGGACGTGCTCATCCCGCTCGCCGAACGGCTCGGCGTGCAGGCGCTCAAGTCCGAGCTGGAGGACCTCGTCTTCGCGGTCATGCACCCCGAGGAGTACGAGCACACGCGGAAACTGGTCGATGAGAACGCCGCCCGCGCGGACGACCCCCTGGCATCGGTCGCCGACGAGGTGCGCAAGGTGCTGCGCGAGGCCGACATCACCGCCGAAGTCCTCATCCGGCCCCGCCACTTCGTCTCCGTCCACCGCGTCTCCCGCAAACGCGGTCCGCTGGGCGGCGCCGACTTCGGCCGTCTCCTGGTGCTCGTGCAGGAGGATGCCGACTGCTACGCCGTCCTCGGCGAGCTGCACACCTGTATGACGCCCGTCGTCTCGGAGTTCAAGGACTTCATCGCCGTTCCCAAGTTCAACCTGTACCAGTCGCTGCACACCGCGGTGGCCCGCGCGCACGACGGACAGGTCGTCGAAGTCCTCATCCGCACCCACCAGATGCACAAGGTCGCGGAGGCCGGCGTCGTCGCCCTCGGCAACCCCTACGCCCAGCCGCCGGAGGAGCAGACCACGGGCGACGGCGAGCGGATCGACCCGACCCGGCCCGGCTGGCTGTCCCGGCTGCTCGACTGGCAGCGGGGCGCCCCCGACCCCGACACCTTCTGGTCCACCCTCCGCGAGGACCTCGCCCAGGACCGCGAGATCACCGTCTTCCGCCCCGACGGCCGGGCCCTGGGCCTCCCCGAGGGCGCGACCTGCGTCGACGCCGCGTACGCCCAGTACGGAGAGGACGCGCACGCCTCCATGGGCGCCCGGGTCAACGGCCGTCTGGCGACGATGAGCACGGTGCTCCGGGACGGTGACACCGTGCAGCTCCTGATGGGCCAGGACCCGGCCTCGCAACCTTCCCGGGAGTGGCTGGAGCACGCCCACACGCCCGCCGCGCGGATCGCCATCCAGCGCCGGCTCGCCTCCCACCCGGAGCCGGAGCCGGAGCCGGTGTCGGCCGCCGAAGCGGAGCGGGCCTCCGAGAACCCCGAGAACTCCGAGGGCTCCGAAGGCTCCCTCTCCGGCGACGCGCCCGCCGCGCGCCCCGCGGTCGACGGGCCGGCCCTCCGCCCCGCGTCCGCCGACGTCCTGGTGGACCTGCCGGGGGCGACCGTACGGCTGGCCGGCTGCTGCACCCCCGTGCCGCCCGACGAGATCACCGGCTTCGCCGTGCGCGGGGGAGTGGTGACCGTGCACCGCGCGGAGTGCGCCGTGGTCGCGCGGATGAAGAGCGCGGGGCGCCCGGAGGTCGGCGTGGGCTGGGGCGAGAGCACCCAGTGCCGGGTCACCCTGCTCGCCGAATCGTTCGGCCGCCCGCACCTCCTCGCCGACCTCACCGAGGCCATGGCCCTCGAAGGCGCCGAGATCGTCTCCGCGACCGTCGAGCCCCCCGACCGGCAGCGCGTACGCCACAGCTACACCGTCCTGCTCCCGGACGCGGCCCGGCTGCCCGCCCTCATGCGCGCCATGCGCGACGTGGCCGGCGTCTACGACGTGAGCCGGGCCCAGCCGCAGACCACGGGCGTCTGAGCCGTACCCCACCGGGGCCGAGCCACGAGCAGGGCGGGCCGCACGGGGCCGAGTCGTCAGGAGGCTGAGCCGCACCGGTCCGAGTCGTCAGAGGGCTGAGCCGCACCGGGCAGGGCCGGCCCCGGCGGCCCGGACCTACACGTTCGGGTGTCCCGGGCGCGCGCCGTCGCCGCGACGCACGCGCGCGTTGATAGCCGTGAGGGATGCCGCACACCCCGCACACCCCGACTCCGCGCCGCCCCGGCCGGGCCCGCCGCCGGCTCAGGCTCGCCGCGCTGCTCGCCTCGGCCGTCTCCGTCTGCCTGGTCGCCGCGAGCGCCCCGCCGGTCCCCCTCGGCGTGGGCGACCGCCTCTTCCCGCACCTGGGCAACCCCGGCTACGACGTGGCGGCGTACGACCTGTCCTTCACCTACACCGGCAGCAACAGCGAGCCGCTCAAGGCCGTCACCACCATCGACGCCCGGACCACGGCCGACCTGGACCGGGTCAACCTCGACTTCGCCCACGGCACGGTCGACTCCGTCCAGGTCGACGGCGAGCCCGCCGGATTCGCGACGGCCGGCGAGGACCTCGTCGTCACGCCCGAGGACGCGCTCGACGAAGGCGAGTGGACGCGCATCACCGTCCGGCACACCAGCGACCCCGTCTACTCCGAGGACCGCGAGGGCGGCTGGGTGCGCACCGCCGACGGCCTCGCCATGGCCAACCAGGCGGACGTCGCCCACCTGGTGTTCCCCTGCAACGACCACCCCTCCGACAAGGCGCGCTTCACCATCCGCGTCACCGCCCCCGACGGACTCACGGCCGTCGCGAACGGCCTGCCGGCGAGTGTGGAGAGCGACGGCGGAGCGACCACCTGGACGTACCGGCACGACCACCCCATGGCCACCGAGCTGGCCCAGGTGTCCATCGGCCGCTCCACCGTGCTGCGCCGCACCGGCCCGCACGGACTGCCCCTGAGGGACGTAGTGCCGACCGGGCACCGCGCGGCGCTCGAACCGTGGCTGGCGAAGACCCCTGACCAGATCACGTGGATGGAGGACAAGGTCGGGCACTACCCCTTCGAGACGTACGGCCTGCTCATGGCCGACGCCACCACCGGATTCGAGCTGGAGACCCAGACGCTCTCCCTCTTCGAACGGGAGTTGTTCACCGAGCCCGGTTACCCCGAGTGGTACGTCGAGTCGATCATGGTGCACGAACTGGCCCACCAGTGGTTCGGCAACAGCGTCGGCCCCGCCACCTGGTCCGACCTCTGGCTCAACGAGGGCCACGCCACCTGGTACGAGGCGCTCTACGCGGAGGAGACCGCCGACAGGCCCATGGAGGCGCGTATGAAGGCCGCCTACGGCGCCTCCGACCGCTGGCGTGCGAAGGGCGGACCGCCGGCTGCCCCGAAACCGCCCACGTCCGGCAGCAAGACCGGCATCTTCCGGGCCAACGTCTACGACGGCGCGGCCCTCGTGCTCTACGCCCTGCGCCAGGAGATCGGCCGCACCGCCTTCGAGCGCCTCGAACGGACCTGGGTCGCCCGCCACCGGGACGGTACCGCGACCACCGCCGACTTCGTCCGGCTCGCCTCCGAGGTCTCCGGCCGTGACCTGGGCACCTTCCTCCAGGGATGGCTGTACGGCCAGAAGACCCCGCCGATGCCCGGCCACCCGGACTGGAAGCCCACCGCGACCGACCAGGCGCCGGCATCGGCACCGGTCGCGGCCGGGGCGCACGGGGAATATGCCGGTGACGAGACGGCCCGTGCCGTGCGACCATCTTCGCGGCGACACGGTGCGGGCCGCGGGAATCTCCCCGGTGGCTCGTGCGTTGTGCACAGTGATGCGGCATGAGTGCCGCACGCCACACTCCAGCTACGTAAGGATCCAATGACCTCCTCTTCTTCCCCCTCCCAGGACACCAAGCGTCTCGCGCAGACCTATCCCGAGGGCCTCCGGGCCGATGCCCTGATGGAAGAGGACGTCGCCTGGAGCCACGACATCGCGTCCGAGTGGGACGGCGAGCAGCTCGACCGCGCCGACCGCGCGGCCCTGCGCCGGGTGGCGGGCCTCTCCACGGAGCTCGAGGACGTCACCGAGGTCGAGTACCGCCAGCTCCGTCTGGAACGGGTCGTCCTCGTCGGCGTGTGGACCTCGGGCACGGTGCAGGACGCCGAGAACTCGCTCGCCGAGCTCGCCGCCCTCGCGGAGACCGCGGGCGCGCTCGTGCTCGACGGTGTCGTCCAGCGCCGCGACAAGCCCGACGCCGCCACCTACATCGGCTCCGGCAAGGCCGAGGAGCTGCGGGACGTCGTCCTCGACACGGGCGCGGACACCGTCATCTGCGACGGTGAGCTGAGCCCGGGCCAGTTGATCCACCTCGAGGACGTCGTCAAGGTCAAGGTCATCGACCGTACGGCCCTGATCCTGGACATCTTCGCCCAGCACGCCAAGTCCCGAGAGGGCAAGGCGCAGGTGGCGCTCGCGCAGATGCAGTACATGCTGCCGAGGCTGCGCGGCTGGGGTCAGTCGCTGTCCCGTCAGATGGGCGGCGGCAAGGGCGGCGGCCTCGCCACCCGTGGCCCCGGTGAGACCAAGATCGAGACGGACCGGCGCCGGATCCGCGAGAAGATGGCGAAGATGCGCCGGGAGATCGCGGAGATGAAGACCGGCCGCGAGATCAAGCGCCAGGAGCGCAAGCGCCACAAGGTGCCGTCCGTCGCCATCGCGGGCTACACCAACGCGGGCAAGTCCTCGCTGCTCAACCGTCTCACCGGCGCGGGCGTGCTGGTCGAGAACGCGCTGTTCGCGACCCTCGACCCGACGGTGCGCCGGGCCGAGACGCCGAGCGGCCGGCTGTACACGCTGGCGGACACCGTCGGCTTCGTCCGGCACCTGCCGCACCACCTGGTCGAGGCGTTCCGCTCCACGATGGAGGAGGTCGGCGACTCCGACCTGATCCTGCACGTGGTGGACGGTTCGCATCCGGCTCCGGAGGAGCAGCTGGCCGCCGTGCGCGAGGTGATCAGGGACGTCGGCGCCACCGACGTGCCCGAGATCGTCGTGATCAACAAGGCCGACATGGCGGACCCGGTGGTCCTCCAGCGGCTGCTGCGGGTGGAGAAGCGATCGATCGCCGTCTCGGCCCGCACCGGCCAGGGCATCGCCGAGCTGCTCGCCCTGGTCGACAACGAGCTGCCGCGTCCGTCGGTCGAGATCGAGGCGCTCGTGCCGTACACCCGGGGTGGGCTGGTCGCCCGCGCGCACGACGAGGGCGAGGTGCTGTCCGAGGAGCACACCCCGGAGGGCACCCTCCTCAAGGTGCGGGTGCACGAGGAGCTGGCGGCGGAGCTGACGCCGTACGCTCCGGCGCCGCTCGGCTGAGGCACGAACGGCAGGGGCGAGGGCCCGCTTCCCCACGACGGGGGAGCGGGCCCTCGCCCGTGCGGATCACTGACCGCCGTACGTCCGGCGCATGATCTGGTACATCGCCTCCGCCTCCGCCTCCCGGCCGAGCTGCGGGCCCGCCAGCCAGGTGTTCTCCTGGGGACCGGTCGAGGTGTTCGAGACCAGCACCGTCTCGCCGTCCACCACACGGAACCAGCCGTCGCCGGACGAGCCCTCGGTCATGGTGCAGCCGATGCGGTACATCGTCGGCAGCGACGGGCCGAGCGACAGCCGGCCGGGCCGGTCGGCGCACTTGAACATGGTCAGGCCGTTGTAGTGCGAGGCGGCGGGACAGCCCCAGGCGCCCATGCCGGCGATCTCCGTCGCGGAGAGAACGCATGGTGAGGGGACCCCCGTTGACCTACCCGTGAGGGCGGACGTACGGGTGTGTGGGCACACGCGGTGGCGGTGCGGGGCGCTCGCCCTGCGCTCCCCACCGCTCACCACATGCGGTGCCGTGTCTCAGCGCGTGATCACTGGCCGGCGAACTTGCCGCTCACCGCGTCGAACACGCCCTTGGCCTCCTTGCCCAGCCGCGGACCGGCCAGCCAGCCGGCCGTCACCGGGCCGATCGAGGTGTTGGACACCAGCGCGGGCTTGCCGTCGGAACCGGCCGCGATCCAACCGCCGCCGGACGAACCTCCGGTCATGGTGCAGCCGATGCGGTACATCGTCGGGTCGGTGGCGTTGATCGACAGCCGCCCGGGCTTGTCCTCGCACTGGAAGAGCTTCTGGCCGTCGTAGGGCGGCGCGGCCGGGTAGCCGATCGCCTTGATGTTCTCGACCTGCGGCACGGCGGGCGCGTCGAAGTCCACCGGGATCGCCGAACCGACCGTCTCCTCCAGGGACTTGCCGTCGCTGCCCTTCTCCGGCGTCACGTGGATGACGGCGTAGTCGTGCGGGGCGCCGTCGCCGCCCGTCGCTCCGCCCTGCTCGATCCACTGGTCCGAGGTCTGCGCCCAGTCACCCCACCAGACGCCGTACGGGGCGACGTCGTCCTTGGTGGCGTTCTGGAGTTCCTCGTTCGACTTGCCGGCGTCGTTGTACGACGGCACGAAGGCGATGTTGCGGTACCAGCCGCCCTTCTTGCCGGCGTGCACACAGTGGCCCGCCGTCCACACCAGGTTGGACTTGCCGGGGTTGGCGGGGTCCTCCACGACGGTCGCCGAGCAGACCATCGAGCCCTCGGGGGAATCGAAGAGCAGCTTCCCGGCCGTCGCGGCACTGTCGTGGTACTTGGGCGGCACGGCCTGCGCCTCGACCGGCACCGGCTCCGGATCGGTGACGCCCTGGTCACCCGAGAGGTCGCTGTCGTCGACCTGCTGGTCCGGCTGCTCGGCCTCCCGCATCCGGTCCGGGTTCCACAGGTCCTCGATGATCGGGTTGACGAAGTCCTGCGCCTCACGCAGCCAGTCGTCCTTGTTCCAGTTCTTCCAGGCGCCGTCCTTCCACTCGTCGACGTCGATCCCGTGTTCCTTGAGCTTGTCCTTGATGTGCTCCGGGATGCGGATCTCGCCGTTGCCACCGTCCGCGGCGGTCGCGGAGGCGGAGGCGTCGCCGCCCGCCTCGGCGCCACCGGAATCACACGCCGTGGCGGTGAGGGCGAGAGCCGAGACGAGCGCCACGGTGACCGGCACGGGGGAGGTGCTGCGCCGCCCGCGCCCGCGCCTGTGTCCGCGCCCGGTGAAGGACGGCCGTATGGATCGCATGGTGTTGACTCCCCCTGCTGTGAACTGCACTGGAACGGCACCACACACTATTGGTTCGCTGTGGGGGAGTTCCGACGGAACGGCAACGGTTCGGATACAAGCCGTCTGACCTGGCCTGTCGCGCCCAGCGGTGGGCGCCCCGTCCGGAGACACCCGGCGGGCCGGCGGCGTCCCCGACGGATCTCCGGGCAACCCGTAACCCGGCCGACGGGCGGCGGTTGGTAGCGGTGGGGCCCGCTGTCCGGACGCGGTCCCTCGTGCCGTGGGCCCCCCGACACGGTGGCGCGTCTCCGGACAGCCGGGAGGTCGGGAGCCGTGGCGGAATCCGCGTACGGGGGAGCTGCGTTCGGGGGAGCTGTGTCCGGCGGGGCTGCGTTCGGGGATCGGGACGCCGGAGCGGGGCCGGCGGGGCCGGCGGCAGAGGTTGCCGCGCGAGCCCCCGCTCCGCGCAGGAGCGGCCCGGTGCGTGAGCCCTCGGCCCGCACGCACGCGCAAGCCCTCCCGCTCGTGCCGGTCCGGGCTCGGGGGCTCACCATCGAGGGCGCTGACGGCCGCCGCTACCTGGACTGCGTATCGGGCGCCGGGACCCTGCCCCTGGGGCACAACCACCCGGTCGTGCGGGAGGCGATCCGCAGGGTCCTCGACTCCGGGGCCCCCTTGCAGGCCGGGGGACTCACCACTCCGGTGGAGGACGCCTTCGTCACCGAGCTGCTGCGCACCCTGCCGGCCCGGCCGGGCCACCCCCCGCGCGTGCGGTTCTGCGGACCGGCCGGTGCCGAGCCGATCGCCACCGCAGCGGCCCTGGTCCGTGCCGCCACCGGACGGACCCGGATCGTCACCCTCACCGAGTCCGACCACGCCGCGACCACCGACCTCCTGGGTCCCGCCGGCGCCGCGCGACGGCCGGCGGGGGTGATCTTCGCGCCGGTCCGCGGCGCGGCCGGTGTGCTGCCCGCCCCGGAGGTCTGGATGAAGGACCTGCGCCGCGTCACGGCCGAACGGTCCGTCCCGCTGATCGCCGACGAGACCGAGACCGGCGTCGGGTGGACCGGTGCCTTCTGGGCGGTCGAGCACGGTGCCGTCACCCCCGACGTCCTGGTCCTCTCCCACGCGATCGGCGGCAGCCTGCCGCTGGCGGCCGTGGTGTACGCCGACGACCTGCACACCGGAGGGCCCGGCGCCGGCACCTTCCGCGGCAACCAACTCGCCCTGGCGGCGGGCGCGGCCACCCTGGCCCACGTCCGCGAACACCGCCTCGCCGAACACGCCGCCACGTTGGGAGCCCGGGCGCTTGCCCGACTGCGCGGCCTGGCCCAGGAGTTCCGGTGCGTCGGCGTGGTGCGCGGGCGGGGGCTGATGATCGGGATCGAGCTGGTGGCGCAGGCCGAGGGCGCGCGCGAGACGCCCGGCGGCGGTACGGGGGAGGCGTGGGACGTCGTGGGCGGTGGGGCGTTCGGTGGTGCGGGTGACGGGGGGAGGGGTGGTGCGGGTGGCGGGAGGGGTGGTGCGGGTGCGGGTCGTGCGCTCGGTTCCGCCGCCACGGTCGCCGCCGCCGTGCAACGGGAATGCCTGCGTCGCGGGTTGATCGTCGGCCTCGCGGGCCCGGCCCGTGACGTCGTGCGACTGCTGCCGCCGCTGATCATCACGGAGGAGCAGACGTCGGCGGTACTGGAGCGCCTGGCCGACGCCCTGGAAGCGGTCGAGCGCGGTCACGGCGACCACGCCTTACCGGGCGCGGCGCGCGCCGCACGTTGAACTCCGCCGTCCAGCTTCCCGCTCGTCATGAGGACTCGCGTTGCACACCAACCCGCTGCCCGAACGGGCGCCCGCCGACCTCGCCGAACCGCCCTCGGCCGCCGCCGCGGCTCCGGACCGGCACCTCGCCCGGTCCGCGCCGGCCTCCACCGATGGTCCCGCGCTTCCCCGGCAGGCTTCCGCCGACCCCGGCGTCTCCGGCCGGGCCGCCGCTGGGCCCGTACTTCCAGGTCAGGCCTCCGCCGCCCATCCTGCGCCAGTTCCTGTGCTTTCCTCGGCGGCGGCATCCGAGACCCCGCCACGGGCCGATGCCCGGGACGACCTTGCGTCCGACCTCGGGCTCGCCCCCGGCGCCTACCCCGGCCCCGGCCCCTACGCCGAGGCCCAGACCGCCGCTGTGGAGAACCTGCTGCGCTGCTGGGCCCGCGAGACCGGTGCGTCCGCCCCCGGGAGCGGCAGCCTCCGTGTGCCGCTGCCGGCCAGCGGGACCTCCCTGACCGTGCCCGTCCGCTACTGGTCGCCGACAGGCTGCCACCGCTTCGGCCGCCCCCGCCTGGCGGACGCTCCCGCCGCCACGCCCCCGGTGGACGCCGTCGCGCTCGCCGCGCTGCTCGTCCGGGAGACGGCCGGCGGTCCCGGTCCCGACGGAGCCGATCTCGTCGCGCGCGTCGCCGACTCCGTACGCCGCACGGCCGTGTTCCTCCACGAACGCGAACGCGAGCGGGAGCGCGAGCCTGAGTGCGGAGGCGTCCGCGGCGGCGATGACCGGAAGGATGGCCGGGATGAGGGCCGGGACGAGCGCGACGACCGCGGGGTAGGCCGCGATCGCAGCCACCCCGACACCGAAGGCCCCGACCTCTTCCTCACCGCCGAGCAGGCACTCCTCCTCGGGCATCCGCTGCATCCCACCCCGAAGAGCAGGGAGGGTCTCACCGAGGCCGAGGCACGCCGGTACTCACCCGAGCTGCGCGGCTCCTTCCCCCTGCACTGGCTGGCCGTCGCCCCCTCCGTCCTCGCCACCGACTCGGCCTGGACCGAGCGCGGCCGACCGGTCACGGCGCCCGGGCTCACCGCCCGCCTCGCCGGCGACGGCACGGTGCCGCCGGACGGCTACGCGCTACTGCCCCTGCATCCTTGGCAGTTCCGCGCGGTACGGCACCGGCCGGGCACCGCGGCCCTGCTGGACGCGGGACTGCTCAGGGACCTCGGCGTCGGGGGCGGCGACTGGCACCCCACCTCCTCCCTGCGGACCGTCCACCGACCCGGCGCCGCCGCCATGCTCAAGCTCTCGCTGGCCCTGCACATCACCAACTCCCGCCGGGAGAACCTCCGCAAGGAGCTCCACCGCGGAGTCGAGGTCCACCGTCTGCTGCGCAAGGGCCTGTCCCGCCAGTGGCGGGCCGCCCACCCGGACTTCGACATCGTCCGCGATCCGGCCTGGCTCGGCGTCGACGGGTCCGACGGCGGACCCGTGCGCGGGCTCGACGTCGTCATCCGGCACAACCCGTTCCGGCCCTCGGACGACGTCTCCTGCGTCGCCGGCCTCGTCGCGCCGCGTCCGTACGGGCGGACGGACGGCACGGGCCGGAACACCGCCCGCGTCCCGCGCTCCCGGCTGGCCGAGATCCTCACCCGACTCGCCGGCCGGAGCGGTCGCCCACGCACAGCCGTGACCGTCGAGTGGTTCCTGCGCTACCTGCGGCACGTCGTACGCCCCGTCCTGTGGCTGGACGCCCGCGCCGGTATCGCCCTGGAGGCGCACCAGCAGAACACCCTCGTCCTGCTGGATTCCGGCGGCTGGCCGGTCGGCGGCCGCTACCGGGACAACCAGGGCTACTACTTCCGCGAGTCCCGCCGCGCGGAACTCGACGCACGCCTGCCCGGCATCGGCGAGCACAGCGACACGTTCGTGTCCGACGAGGTCACCGACGAGCGCCTCACGTACTACCTCGCCGT
The DNA here is from genome assembly GCF_056430705.1 of Streptomyces sp. NPDC045956. Taxonomy (NCBI): domain Bacteria; kingdom Bacillati; phylum Actinomycetota; class Actinomycetes; order Kitasatosporales; family Streptomycetaceae; genus Streptomyces; species Streptomyces sp. NPDC045956. The sequence continues at coordinate 65,707 of NZ_JBWKKZ010000009.1, forward strand.
CAACAACGTCTTCGGCCTGATCGGCGCCCTCGGCTCCCAGCGCCTGGCCGACGAAGGGCTGCTGCTGGCGGCCTTCCGGGGATTCCTCCGTGACCTGGCCTCGGGTGCCGACCCCCTGCGCTGCCCGCCGGCCGAGCGTCTCCTCGACTCGTCCGTCCTGCGGTGCAAGGCCAACCTGCTGACCCGGCTGCACGGCCTCGACGAACTCACCGGCCCGGTGGACACCCAGTCCGTCTACGTCACGATCCCCAACCCGCTGCGCGCATGAGCGGGCCGCCGCCCGTGGCGTCCCTCCTCCGACTCGGGAACCGAGTCCCCGCCCGACCCCGCCCCGACCCCTCTCCCGATCTTCCTCCGCCGAAGGAGCGACACCGTGACCTCCACCGATGCGAGCACCGAAGACACCCTGGACCTCCAGCTGCCCGAGGAGTTCGTCGCCCTGCTCGGGCAGGAGCGCCGCGACCGGGCGGAAGCGGACGCGGCGACCCGCGAGGACCTGCTCGACCGCATCGCCGACTGGGGGCCGGCCGCGACCCCCGAAGGCGGGTTCCAGCTGGTGCCCGTCCACGTCGAACGGGACGTCCCGCTGATCGCCCGCTGGATGAACGACCCCGCCGTCGCCGCGTTCTGGGAGCTGACCGGCCCGCCGAACGTGACCGATGACCACGTACGGGCCCAGCTCGCGGGCGACGGACGCAGCGTCCCCTGCGTCGGCGTGCTGGAGGGCGTGCCGATGAGCTACTGGGAGGTCTACCGGGCCGACCTCGACCCGCTGGCCCGGTACTGCCCCGTCCGCCCGCACGACACCGGCCTCCACCTGCTGATCGGCGACTCCGCCGACCGCGGGCAGGGCCTCGGCACGACGCTGCTGAGGGCCGTCACCGACCTCGTCCTCGCCCGGCGGCCCGCCTGCACGCGTGTGCTCGCCGAACCGGACGTCCGCAACACGCCCTCGGTCGCCGCGTTCCTCGGCGCCGGGTACCGGTTCTCCAGCGAGGTCGACCTGCCCGCCAAGCGTGCCGCCCTCATGATCCGGGAACGGTCCTCCGGTGCACTGCCGTAGCGCGCCCGCCGTGCAAGCCCGGCCCCGCCACACCGTCCCCGCCCATCGGCCCCGCCGCCCAGGAGCCCCCGTGCCACCGCTGTACCCACGGCCCCACCGGCCCCACGTGTCCGCCTTGCCGACCCGTCTGTCAGTCCTGGGCCGTAGGGTGGTCGCGCTATGACGAAGCCCTCACTCCCCGAACTCCTGCACGCCGCCGTCACCGCCGTCGGCGGCACGGAGCGTCCCGGCCAGGTGGCCATGGCCGAAGCCGTCGAGGAAGCCATCGACGGCGGCTCCCATCTGCTGGTCCAGGCCGGCACCGGCACCGGCAAGTCGCTCGGCTACCTGGTGCCCGCGCTGGCGCACGGGGAGCGGGTCGTCGTGGCGACCGCGACCCTGGCCCTCCAGCGCCAGCTGGTGGAGCGGGACCTGCCGCGGACGGTCGACGCGCTCCATCCGCAGCTGCGCCGCCGCCCGGAGTTCGCGATGCTCAAGGGCAGGTCCAACTACCTGTGCCTGCACCGGCTCCACGAGGGGATGCCGCAGGACGAGGAGGAAGGCCTGTTCGACCAGTTCGAGGCCGCCGCCCCCACCAGCAAGCTGGGCCAGGACCTGCTGCGCATGCGCGACTGGGCGGACGAGACCGAGACCGGCGACCGGGACGATCTCACGCCCGGTGTCTCCGACCGGGCGTGGTCCCAGGTGTCGGTGTCCTCGCGGGAGTGTCTGGGCGCCTCGAAGTGCGCGTACGGCGCCGAGTGCTTCGCCGAGATGGCCCGCGAGCGCGCCAAACTGTCCGAGGTCGTCGTCACCAACCACGCGCTGTTGGCGATCGACGCCATCGAGGGCGCCCCGGTGCTGCCGCCGCACGAGGTGCTGATCGTGGACGAGGCGCACGAGCTGGTGTCCCGGGTCACCGGGGTGGCGACGGGAGAGCTCACTCCCGGGCAGGTCAACCGTGCGGTGCGGCGGGCCGCGAAGCTCGTGAACGAGAAGGCCGCCGACCAGCTGCAAACGGCCGCCGAGGGCTTCGAACGGCTGATGGAGCTGGCGCTGCCGGGCCGCTTGGAGGAGATCCCGGAGGACCTCGGCTACGCCCTGATGGCGCTGCGCGACGCCTGCCGCACGGTCATCTCGGCTATCGGCGCGACCCGCGACAAGTCCGTGCAGGACGAGGACGCGATCCGGAAGCAGGCGCTGGCCTCCGTGGAGTCGGTGCACGACGTGGCGGAGCGGATCACGAACGGCTCCGAGTGGGACGTCGTCTGGTACGAGCGCCACGACCGCTTCGGTGCCTCCCTGCGCGTCGCCCCCATGTCGGTCTCCGGTCTGCTGCGCGAGAAGCTCTTCACGGACCGCTCGGTCGTCCTGACCTCCGCGACCCTGAAACTGGGAGGCGACTTCAACGGGGTGGGAGCCTCGCTGGGCCTCGCCCCGGAGGGCACCGAGGGCGACGACCTGCCGCAGTGGAAGGGCGTCGACGTCGGCTCGCCCTTCGACTACCCGAAGCAGGGCATCCTGTACGTCGCCAAGCACCTGGCGCGCCCCGCGCGGGACGGCGACCGGGGCGACATGCTCGACGAACTCACGGAGCTGATCCAGGCGGCGGGCGGCCGTACGCTGGGACTGTTCTCCTCGATGCGGGCGGCTCAGCTCGCCGCCGAGGAGCTGCGTTCCCGCATCCCGGAGTTCCCGATCCTGCTCCAGGGCGAGGAGACGCTCGGCGAACTGATCAAGAACTTCGCCGCCGATCCGCGGACCTGCCTCTTCGGCACGCTGTCGCTCTGGCAGGGCGTCGACGTCCCGGGGCCGAGCTGTCAGCTGGTCGTCATGGACAAGATCCCGTTCCCGCGCCCCGACGACCCCCTGATGAGCGCCCGCCAGAAGGCCGTCGAGGAGGCGGGCGGCAACGGCTTCATGGCGGTCGCCGCCACGCACGCCGCGCTGCTGATGGCCCAGGGCGCGGGCCGTCTCGTACGGGCGTCGGGCGATCGCGGGGTGGTCGCCGTGCTGGATCAGCGACTGGCCACGGCCCGGTACGGGAGCTACCTGAAGGCGTCGCTGCCCGACTTCTGGTTCACCACGGACCGCAATCAGGTCCGCAGATCACTCGCCGCGATCGACGCGGCGGCCCGTCAGACGGAAGGCGACTGACCGCGGGCCCCGCCACCGGGCCCCGCCACCGGCCACCGGGGCCCGCCGACGACCCGTCACCGGGGCCCGTCGGCCGTCCACCGATACCGGGGGCCGGCCGACGTGACCGCACGCCCCGTATCGGCTCGTAGGACTCGCAGGCCCCACATCCGCCACCCGGTGCTTTCGCGGGACTCCATGCCCGTCACCCGGGGGCGTTGAGCCCGCACGCCCGTCGCCGGTCACGGGCCTCGACCGCCCGATGCCCTGCAACGGCCCGCCCGGGACAGAGCTGGGCCCCGGAACCGGCGCAGAGGTTCCGGGGCCCGGTCGGGTCGGCGGGGCGCTGCCGTCTCGGCGCGCCCGTCCGCCGTGGCGCTCAGACGCGGCGCAGTACGGCCACCACCTTGCCGAGGATGGTCGCGTCGTCACCGGGGATCGGCTCGTAGGCCGCGTTGTGCGGGAGGAGCCAGACGTGGCCGTCCTCGCGCTTGAAGCGCTTCACGGTCGCCTCGCCGTCGAGCATCGCGGCCACGATGTCGCCGTTCTCGGCGACCGGCTGGCGGCGGACCGTGACCCAGTCGCCGTCGCAGATGGCGGCCTCGATCATCGAGTCGCCGACGACCTTCAGGACGAACAGCTCGCCGTCACCGACCAGCTGCCGGGGCAGGGGGAAGACGTCCTCGACGGACTCCTCGGCGAGGATCGGCCCACCGGCGGCGATGCGCCCCACGAGCGGCACGTACGACGCGGCCGGCTTGCCGGCGGTGTCCGTGGGCTGGACGGACGAAGCCTGGTCGGAGCCGCGCACCTCGTAGGCGCGCGGACGGTGCGGATCGCGGCGCAGGAAGCCCTTGCGCTCCAGTGCCATCAGCTGGTGAGCGACGGAGGAGGTGCTGGAGAGGCCGACGGCCTGACCGATCTCCCGCATCGACGGCGGGTACCCCCGCCGCTGCACTGAGTCGCGGATGACCTCGATCACCCGGCGCTGCCGATCGGTGAGCCCCGAGCTGTCCGCCCGGATGCCGGGAGGTCGGCCCGGCAAGGAGCGCTTGTGCCCCTCTGGGTTCGTGGCGTCGCTCATCGCGTGCACCGGCTCAGGTCGGCCCTGGGGGCGGTCCTGGGCAGTGATGATGGCACTGTCGGCGGTGGTGGTCACGTCGGCCCCTCTCGATGGTCTCCCTGCTGCACAACGGTAGTAGCTTTCGAAAGGTTGCGCCAAACACACGTTCGAGTGAAAAAAGGCGAATCGCTCGTCCGGAACGCATGTATGGGTGTATGGCTACCGTGGCGCCCGACGGACAAAAGGGCTCATTGCTGTACTCTTCACCGCCGTGGTGACAACCTCGGGGATGTCGCTCCAGTCTGCCATCCGGCATCCCGTTCGACCGGGCGGGTCCCGCCATCTGTGCGGTAGTGCCACGCCCCCTCCCCGCGGCGCCCACGCTATCTCCGCATGCTCCGGGGTGGTACGGCCGTGCGGGTGAGTCCCCCGCCCCGCGTCGGCGCGTGCCGCCGCGGCACGGGTGGCCGTACGCGGGGGTGTCACGTGTACGCACGGGTGCGACACGCGTGCAGGGTGTGAATGTAAGAGCCAATCCCCATATCTAGTGGTTGGATTGCATCAACAGCCCACAAGTTGTGGTCCCCCGGGTCTTCGGGCCCGTCGCGATCGCCTATGCTGGGGGCTGCTTCGAGGGGCCCGAGTGGCCTTTCGGGGCTGTTGATTCTGCTGTGAGGAGGGTTCGGAGTTCATGCACTGCCCCTTCTGCAGGCACCCCGACAGCCGTGTCGTCGACAGTCGTACGACGGACGACGGCACGTCGATCCGCCGCCGCCGCCAGTGCCCTGACTGCTCCCGTCGCTTCACGACGGTGGAGACGTGCTCGCTCATGGTGGTGAAGCGGTCCGGGGTCACCGAACCGTTCAGTCGCACCAAGATCATCAACGGTGTGCGCAAGGCCTGCCAGGGCCGCCCCGTCACCGAGGACGCGCTCGCCCAGCTGGGCCAGCGGGTCGAGGAGGCGGTGCGGGCCACCGGAAGTGCCGAGCTGACCACCCACGACGTGGGGCTGGCCATCCTCGGCCCGTTGCAGGAACTCGACCTCGTCGCCTATCTGCGGTTCGCCTCCGTCTATCGGGCTTTCGACTCGCTCGAAGACTTCGAGGCCGCGATCGCGGAACTCAGGGAGGCGACGAGGCCCCCCGGCCCGGACGGCGACGAGGCCGGCGCGGGGAACCACGAGAACGACCGCGGGTCCACGGGGGCGGCACAGGTCCCCGAGCCCGCGGGCGCCGCCGACTGACCGGCGGGCCGGACCCGGTGCCCGGGCCCGGCCGCACGGCGGCGAGTGAGGAAGACCTGTTGCGGGCGGAGCGAGAGACGTCCGCAACACCAGACAGAACATCGTGCCACGGGAACAATCGGGGCACTTCAGGGCGTTTTCGCCCGTACAGGGAGGCGGCATGACAGAGACGGCGAGCGGTCCGGCACGGAGTTCCCGCGCCAAGGGCCCCAAGGCGGGCAAGGGCCTCCGGGTCGAGCGCGTCCACACCACTCCCGGCGTCCACCCCTACGACGAGGTGGCCTGGGAGCGTCGTGACGTCGTCATGACCAACTGGCGCGACGGCTCGGTCAACTTCGAGCAGCGCGGCGTCGAGTTCCCCGACTTCTGGTCGGTGAACGCGGTCAACATCGTCACCAGCAAGTACTTCCGGGGCGCCGTGGGCACCCCGCAGCGCGAGACCGGCCTCAAGCAGCTGATCGACCGCATCGTGAAGACGTACCGGAAGGCCGGTGAGGACCACAGGTACTTCGCCTCGCCCGCCGACGCCGAGATCTTCGAGCACGAGCTGGCCTACGCCCTCCTGCACCAGATCTTCAGCTTCAACAGCCCGGTCTGGTTCAACGTCGGCACGCCCCAGCCGCAGCAGGTCTCCGCCTGCTTCATCCTGTCCGTCGACGACTCCATGGAGTCGATCCTCGAGTGGTACAAGGAAGAGGGCATGATCTTCAAGGGAGGCTCGGGCGCCGGCCTGAACCTCTCCCGTATCCGCTCCTCCAAGGAGCTGCTGTCCTCCGGCGGCAACGCCTCCGGCCCGGTCTCCTTCATGCGCGGCGCCGACGCCTCCGCCGGCACGATCAAGTCCGGTGGCGCCACGCGCCGGGCCGCCAAGATGGTCATCCTCGACGTCGACCACCCCGACATCGAGGGCTTCATCGAGACCAAGGTCAAGGAAGAGGAGAAGATCCGCGCCCTGCGTGACGCGGGCTTCGACATGGACCTGGGCGGCGACGACATCACGTCCGTCCAGTACCAGAACGCCAACAACTCGGTCCGCGTGAACGACACGTTCATGAAGGCCGTCCAGGACGGCGGCAAGTTCGGCCTGACGTCCCGGATGACCGGCGAGGTCATCGAGGAGGTCGACGCCAAGGCGCTCTTCCGCAAGATGGCCGAGGCCGCCTGGGCCTGCGCCGACCCGGGCATCCAGTACGACGACACCATCAACAACTGGCACACCTGCCCGGAGTCCGGCCGCATCAACGGCTCGAACCCCTGCAGCGAGTACATGCACCTGGACAACACGTCCTGCAACCTCGCCTCGCTGAACCTGATGAAGTTCCTCAAGGACGACGGCAAGGGCAACCAGTCCTTCGACTCCGAGCGCTTCGCCAAGGTCGTGGAGCTCGTCATCACCGCGATGGACATCTCCATCTGCTTCGCGGACTTCCCGACCCAGAAGATCGGCGAGAACACCCGCGCCTTCCGCCAGCTCGGCATCGGCTACGCCAACCTCGGCGCCCTGCTGATGGCGACCGGCCACGCCTACGACTCCGACGGCGGCCGCGCCCTGGCCGGTGCCATCACCTCCCTGATGACCGGCACGTCGTACCGCCGCTCCGCCGAGCTCGCCGCGATCGTCGGCCCCTACGACGGCTACGCCCGCAACGAGCAGCCGCACCTCAGGGTCATGAAGCAGCACTCCGACGAGAACGCCAAGGCCGTCCGCATGGACGACCTGGACACGCCGATCTGGGCCGCCGCCACCGAGGCCTGGCAGGACGTGCTGCGCCTCGGCGAGAAGAACGGTTTCCGTAACGCCCAGGCGTCCGTCATCGCCCCGACCGGCACCATCGGTCTGGCGATGTCCTGCGACACCACCGGCCTCGAGCCCGACCTCGCCCTGGTCAAGTTCAAGAAGCTGGTCGGCGGCGGCTCGATGCAGATCGTCAACGGCACCGTTCCGCAGGCCCTGCGCCGCCTGGGCTACCAGGAGGAGCAGATCGAGGCGATCGTCGCCCACATCGCCGAGAACGGCAACGTGATCGACGCTCCCGGCCTGGCGCACGAGCACTACGAGGTGTTCGACTGCGCCATGGGTGAGCGCTCCATCTCCGCCATGGGTCACGTCCGCATGATGGCCGCGATCCAGCCGTGGATCTCCGGTGCCCTCTCCAAGACGGTGAACCTGCCGGAGTCGGCGTCCGTGGAGGACGTCGAGGAGGTCTACTTCGAGGCCTGGAAGATGGGCGTCAAGGCGCTCGCCATCTACCGCGACAACTGCAAGGTGGGCCAGCCCCTCTCCGCGAAGACCAAGTCGGTCAAGGAGGCGGAGAAGACGGCGGTCACCGAGAAGACCGAGGCGGCCATCCGCGAGACGGTCGAGAAGGTCGTCGAGTACCGCCCCGTGCGCAAGCGCCTCCCGAAGGGTCGTCCCGGCATCACCACCTCCTTCACGGTCGGCGGCGCCGAGGGCTACATGACGGCCAACTCCTACCCGGACGACGGTCTCGGTGAGGTCTTCCTGAAGATGTCCAAGCAGGGTTCGACCCTCGCGGGCATGATGGACGCCTTCTCCATCGCGGTCTCCGTCGGCCTCCAGTACGGCGTGCCGCTGGAGACGTACGTCTCGAAGTTCACCAACATGCGCTTCGAGCCGGCCGGCATGACGGACGACCCGGACGTGCGGATGGCGCAGTCGATCGTCGACTACATCTTCCGTCGCCTGGCGCTCGACTTCCTGCCCTTCGAGACGCGCTCCGCGCTCGGCATCCACTCCGCCGAGGAGCGTCAGCGCCACCTGGAGACCGGCTCGTACGAGCCGTCCGACGACGAGCTGGACGTCGAGGGCCTGGCCCAGTCGGCGCCGCGCGCCCAGGAACTGAAGGCCGTCGCCACGCCGAAGGCCGAGGTCGAGGCGGCCAAGCCCGCTCCGCAGCAGGCGCACACCAGTGCCGAGCTGGTGGAGATGCAGCTGGGCATCCAGGCCGACGCCCCGCTGTGCTTCTCCTGTGGCACGAAGATGCAGCGAGCCGGTTCCTGCTACATCTGCGAGGGCTGCGGCTCGACCAGCGGTTGCAGCTGACGAGTAGCTCCCGGTAGTAACCCGTGAGTAAGGGGCGCCCGCAATGGCGGGCGCCCCTTACTCACGCGTCCCTGTTCACGCGTCCTTACTCACGCGTCGGCGTCCGCGTCGTCACGGCCTGCGTGCCGCGCCCATGGTGGCGGTGAAAGCCGCGGGATCGCCCTCGAAGCCGTGCACGCCGGCCCGGAACTCCCACGCCCCCGCCTCGTCGCGCACGAACTCCGCGACCGTGGCCGCCGTGGCGCCCTGAACGCCGCTGAAGTCGTCCGTGGCCAGGTCGGTGTACCCCTCCCGGATGCGCAGACCCGGGCTGGACACGTCGGCGAACGAGCGGTCCTCGGCGCGCTGCTGTATGGCGACGCCCACCACCACGCGCGTGTACCGGGGGGCCAGCCGCTCCAGCTCCAGCGTCATGACCTCGTCGAAACCGAAGCCCTTGCCGTCCTGGCTGTCCCGGTTGAGATAGATGGTGCCGTCGGGGGAGCGGCTGTCGAAGTGCACCACATAAGAGGGATCGCCGTACGGATCGTCCACCGTGTACGTCCCGGCGACCAGGTCCAGATCGGCGGGTGGCTGCCCCGCCGGACTCGGATCCCACCGCAGCGCGACCTCGACCTTGCCCACGCCCTTGCTGAGGCCGTTCACAGCCTTCCCCTTCCCACGTCCCCCGCCCCGCCCGGCTGCGACAACTGCCGAGCGATGACGGCCGGTTGCCCATCCTGCCACGCACAGCGACGCCGGTGCGGGCAAGTGGTCGTCCCGGGAGTGACCGGTGCCACGCTCCTGGCCTTACCATGGCGCGGTGCTGGTCAAGTGGATTCGCTGCACCGTGGTAGACCGCCGCGGTTTCGAGCGGGGGCAGCGGAAGTGGGCGGGGCTTCCGGGAGAGCCGGGTTTCCGGGGGCAGGGGGGCGGCTGGAGCCGGGGGCGGCAGGACGTGGCGCACGTCTTCGCGTTCTGGGAGAGCCGCGCCTTCTACGACTCCTTCATGGCCCGCTCCCACGACCGCCTCGCCTCGGCCCAGGTGGGCACCTTCAAGGACGCCCAGGTCAGGCTCTTCGACTACCGGTTCGACGTGAAGACGGGTTTCGAGCCGCGCTTCACCGACGCCGACCTGCTGCGGGTGGCTCTCTGCCGCGTGCACGAGGAGCGGGCCGAGCACTACGTCCTCATGCAGGAGAAGGTGTGGAACCCCGCGATGGCCGGTTCGCCGGGCATGGTGCGCGGGCTGTTCGGCGAGGCGCCCGGGCACGAGTACCTGGTCCTGTCCATGTGGCGGTCGGCCGCAGAGCACGGGAAGTACCGCACCGAGCGGGTGGAGCGCCTCGCCCTGCGCGCCCAGACGGAGGCCGACATCGCGGCGCTGACCGGGGACATCGTGCAGCTGGAGCCGTCCTGGACGGTCTGAGATCCGGCCCGACCCCGTGCCGCCGGGCGACGCCCGTGATGGCGGGACTGTGTGAGGTACGCCGTATGGGGCCGGTTCGAGTGCTTGGTTCCGCCCGTCTCGATCTAGGGTTCTGACATGGCACGACCACGGCGCATCGTTCTTGTCCGGCACGGAGAGTCGATCGGCAATGCCGACGACTCCGTGTACGAGCGGGAGCCCGACCACGCGCTCGCCCTGACCGAGCAGGGCTGGGCCCAGGCGGAGGAGACGGGCAAGAGGCTGCGCGAGGTGTTCGGTCCGGAGCGGGTCAGCGTGTACGTCTCCCCGTACCGCCGGACGCACGAGACGTTGCGCGGCTTCCACCTCGATCCCGAGCTCATACGGATACGGGAGGAGCCCCGGCTGCGCGAGCAGGACTGGGGCAACTGGCAGGACCGCGACGACGTGCGCCTGCAGAAGGCCTACCGGGACGCCTACGGCCACTTCTTCTACCGCTTCGCCCAGGGCGAGTCCGGGGCCGACGTGTACGACCGGGTCGGCGGTTTCCTGGAGAGCCTTTTCCGCAGCTTCGAGGACCCCGACCACCCGCCGAACGTGCTCCTGGTGACGCACGGTCTGGCGATGCGGTTGTTCTGCATGCGGTGGTTCCACTGGACGGTCGCGGAATTCGAGTCGCTGTCGAATCCCGGGAACGGCGAGGTCCGGATGCTCGTTCTCGGCTCGGACGGCAAGTACACCCTCGACCGTCCCTTCGAACGCTGGCGAGATCCGGAACCGTTCGGGATCACCGGATAGAGTGGCAGGGCGATGACCGCTCATTCATCTCCTGACGAGCGCCTGGACCGGGCGCTGTCCAGCCTGCGCGGACTGTCGGTGGGGGACGCGCTGGGCTCACAGTTCTTCGTGCCCGAGAACTACCCGCTGCTGAAGCGCCGCGAGCTGCCTCCCGGCACCTGGCAGTGGACGGACGACACGGAGATGGCCTGTTCCGTCGTCTCCGTCCTCGCCTCTCACGGTCGTGCGGACCAGGACGCCCTGGCGCTCTCCTTCGCCCACCACCACGACTTCGACCGGGGTTACGGGCCCGCGGTCAACCGGCTGCTGCGCCTGGTCCGGGAGGGCGGTGACTGGCGCGAGCTGGCCGCCGCGCTCTTCAACGGCCAGGGTTCCTGGGGCAACGGGGCCGCGATGCGCATCGCACCGCTGGGCGCCTGGTACGCGGACGACCCGGAGCAGGCGACCCACCAGGCGGAGATCTCGGCCTACCCCACGCATCAGCACCGCGAGGCGGTGGTGGGAGCCATGGCGGTCGCCGCGGCCGCCGCCCTGGCCGCGGACCCCGGCGGTCCGCCGACCCCGCACGCGCTTCTCGACGGGGTGATCGCGTTGGTGCCCAAGAGCGCGGTGGGCGCCGGACTGCGACGCGCCCGGGACATGCTGGATTACGGCGACGCCGCCACGGTCGCGGCCGTACTGGGCTGTGGCAGGCGGACGACCGCCCACGACACCGTGCCCTTCGCCCTGTGGTCAGCCGCCCGCGCGCTCGGGGACTACGAGCGCGCGTTCTGGACGACCGCCCAGGTCGGCGGGGACGTGGACACGACCTGCGCCATCGTGGGCGGAGTGGTCGCCGCCGAGAGGGCTGGAGCGCCGCCGGCCGAGTGGACGGCGCGGGTCGAGGTCCTGCCCGAGTGGATGGCGGCGTCCGTCTAGCGGACTCGCCCCCGGCCGGCCGACGCGCCGGGACGGGGTTCGGCACTCTTCGTGTTCGGCCCCCTCCGGGTTCCGCACCTTCCGCGTTCTGCGTTCTCGGCGTTCGGCGCTCTTCGCGTGCGGTGTTATTCGGATGTGACGGTCGGAACTCTCCGTGTGCGGCGGGAACTCCGAGTGACCGCCCGCGCGTTGTCGTGACGTGTTGCCGTGTGCGCCCGGGCCCTGCCCGGTGGCGGGACTGTCACGAGGGGGTGGAGTGTGGGCGCGCTGTTCGCGCTGGTCGGCGTGGGGCTGTTCCTGGTCCTGCTCGTGCCGATCCCGGGCTTCCCGTCGACCCTGGGCCGACACGAGGGGGACCGGCGGGCCTCCGTGACGCCCGTCGGCTCCCCTCGCCCGGCCCGCGACGGCGCGGTCTCAGCCGATCCCCGGCCCCGCCGAGCCGGACAGGGCCTCCAGGTCGCTCTTGCGTACCCGGATCACGAGCCACGCCGTGGCCAGGGCGAGTACGGCCATGGCGGCGGCCGGGATGAAGGCCGCCGATATGCCCTGTGCCAGTACGTCGTGCGCCCAGGGCGCGGGCAGCTGGTGCGTCTGTGCGAACTCCGCCTTCTGCTCCGCCGAGCCGTTGGCGAGGAAGTCCTGCACCTGCTTCTCCGCCTCGTCCTTGCTGGCCGTGCCGAACACCGTCGTCAGGATGGCGAGCCCGATCGACCCGCCCACCTGCTGCATCGCGTTGAGCAGGCCGGACGCCGCGCCCGCCTCGTGCTGGGCGACCCCCGAGACGGCGGTGAGCGTCAGCGTGACGAAGTTCAGCCCCATGCCGAAGCCGAAGATCAGCATCGGACCGAGGACGCCGCCGACGTAGGAGCTGTCCGAGCTGATGAGGGCCTGCCAGCCGAGCCCGAGCGCGGCGAGCGCCGAGCCCACCACCATGAACGGCTTCGGGCCGAAGACGGGCAGGAACCGCTGCGAGAGCCCCGCACCGAGGGCGATCACCACCGTGACCGGCAGGAAAGCCAGACCGGCCTGGATGGGCGTGTAGCCCAGCACGTTCTGGACGAACAGCACGATGTAGAAGAACATGCCGAACATCGCGGCGGCCAGGCTCAGCATGATCACATACGTGCCGGAGCGGTTCCGGTCCGCGAACATCTTCAGTGGGGTGATCGGCTCCTTGGCCCGCGACTCGATGAGGGTGAAGGAGAGCAGCAGGACCACCGCGGCCGCGAAGGAACCGATGGTCAGACTGTCCCGCCAGCCTTCATCGGCGGCGCGTATGAAGCCGTAGACGAGAGACGCCATGCCCGCCGTCGAGGTCACCGCCCCGGCGATGTCGAAGCGCCCGGAATGCCGTTCCGACTCGCTGATGTACAACGGGGTGAGCACGGCGATCAGAACACCGATCGGCACGTTGACGAAGAGCACCCAGCGCCAGTCGAGCCATTCGGTGAGCATGCCGCCCGCCAGCAGTCCGATGGCGCCGCCGCCGGCCGACACCGCGGCGAAGACGCCGAAGGCCCGGTTGCGTTCGGGGCCTTCGGGGAAGGTCGTCGTGATCAGCGCCAGCGAGGTGGGCGAGGCGATCGCGCCTCCGACGCCCTGGAGCACGCGGGCAGCCAGCAGCTGCCAGGGTTCCTGGGCGAAGCCGCCGAGCAGGGAGGCGAAGGTGAACAGCAGGATCCCGGTCATGAAGACCCGGCGCCGGCCCAGGATGTCTCCGGCTCGGCCGCCGAGCAGGAGCAGGCCGCCGAAGGTGAGCGTGTAGGCGCTCACGACCCATGTGAGGTCGGTGGTGCTGAAGCTGAGCGCCTCTTGGATGTGCGGGAGCGCGATGTTCACAATCGTCGCGTCGAGTACCACCATGAGTTGGCAGGCCGCGATGACGGTGAGCGCGATGCCGGGATGGCCCTCCCGGCGGGCAGCTCCCGGCTTCCGATCTTTGACCAAGGAAGAGGTTGTCACTATGTGTCCCCCACGCATGACTTAGTGAACGCTTGCGTTCACTGTTGCTTCAACGGTAGTGACACCCAGACAGTGAACGCAAGCGTTCACTTTCCGTGCCGCCGTGTGGTCCGTCCCCCGTTGTGGCCGCCTGGCGCACCCTGCCCGACACCCGACATCCCGCTCACTGGAGATCCCCGACATGGTTGCTTCGCACTGGGCGGCCGCGTCCGCCCAGACGCCCTCGCGCCGACGAGGCGTCGTCCTGGAACGCGCGATCCTCGAGGCCGCCCTCGACCAACTCGGCACCGTCGGCTGGAACGGCCTGACGATGGAGGGGGTGGCCGCCGGCGCCCAGACCGGCAAGGCCGCGGTGTACCGCCGCTGGCCGTCCAAGGAGGACCTCGTCGCGGACGCCCTGCTGTCCGGCCTCCCGAGCTTCGACGCGGCGCCGGATCTCGGGAACGTGCGCGACGACCTCCTGGCGCTGTGCCTCAGGGCGCGGGACGCGATGTACTCCCGCCCTGGGCATGCTGTGCGCTCAGTGATTCACGAATGCGACAGCGCGCAGGCGGAGCGCTTCCATTCGGTGATTGTCAAAGGAGTGGTCGAGCCGACCCTCGCCCTGCTTCGTGAGGTCATCAACCGCGGGATAGAGCGGGGTGAGGTGCGATCTGACGCGATGCACTGGTGCGTCTTCGACGCCGTCCCCGCGATGATGATGTATCGGTCAAAAATTCGCGGAAGTGAATGGACGGACCAGGAGGTCGAGGAACTGATCGACCAGCTGATGGTCCCGCTGCTGCGCCCCGACCCCGTCTGACAGCGGCCCGTACGGACGCCGATGCGGTGCCGATCCGATAGGGGGGAACCGGGTGTCGCCGACGGATCGGGGCGGCGTACGCTAAGGGCGTCATGCCGTACGAACCGCCTACTCACACCGTCGAGCGCTCTCTCCGCGCCACGACCGGAGCGAAGATCATTGCCGGTGTCGACGAGGTGGGGCGGGGTGCGTGGGCCGGCCCGGTCTCCGTCTGCGCCGCGATCACCGGACTGCGCCGGGCTCCTGTCGGCCTCACCGACTCCAAGCTGCTCACCCTCAAGCGCCGCACCGAACTCGCCGAGGAACTGCGGACGTGGGTGACCTCCTACGCCCTGGGCCACGCCTCTCCCGAGGAGATCGACGCCCTGGGCATGACGGCGGCCCTGCGGCTTGCGGCCGTGCGTGCCCTCGAGTCTCTGCCGGTCCGTCCCGACGCCGTCATCCTCGACGGCAAACACGACTATCTCGGGGCGCCCTGGCGGGTTCGTACGGTGATCAAGGGCGACCAGTCCTGCGTGGCGGTCGCGGCGGCCTCGGTGCTCGCCAAGGTCCAGCGCGACAAAATGATGGCCGAACTGGGCATCGACCATGCAGACTTCGCCTTCGCGGACAACGCCGGGTATCCGTCGCCCGTGCACAGGGCCGCACTGGCGGAGCGGGGCCCCACCCCGCACCACCGGTTGTCGTGGGCGTATCTTGATGCGCTGCCCCAGTGGCAGCACCTCAAGAAGGTCCGCAGCGGGGTGGACGGAAGCGTTCCGGAAATCGAGGGTCAGCTCGGCTTCGATTTCTGACAGTTCCGCTCGCAGGCATGTGCCACCCGCCGACGCGAGCCGCACCAACGTTTGATAAACATCAGCTCATGCCTCTCATTCCCGAGGAGCCTCAGATTCACGAGAAGGCCCAGGGTCCCCGCGCCACTCCGGCCAGCGGCCGTACCGCGCCGACCCCCCGCCCCGTACCCGGCCCCCGTCCCGCGGCTCCACCGCGCCCCGGTCGCCCCGGCCCCGTGCGGCCGGCGCCGCCGACGCAGCGTGCGTCGCGCGACTCGGCCGTAACCACCCCCGGCCCGTCGCGTCCGGCTGCTCCGGCCGCCGCCCCGGCCGCCCCGCAGATCCAGCTGATCCCGGCCTCGCCCGAAGGCGCGCTCGACGCCGCCGAAGAGGCCGTGGACCTGCTCCTGGACGCGGGGCGCACCCCCGGCGACGTGTTGGTGATCACCACTGGTGAGCCGCACCCGTGGGCCGCCCACGAACTGTCCTTCGGCGATGCCGCCTACTGGGCGCAGCACGACGCGGGCGACGACGTCTTCTACACGGACGCCGCCGTCGCCGACCGTGCCGTGTCACGGGCCGTGGTCGTGGTCGCGCTCAACGGCGGCCCCGAAGCCGCCGCTGTCACGGCCCTGTCCGCAGCCCGCTCCCGGGCCGGCACCCTGCTGATCGTCTGCGGTGACCCGCAGCGCGTCAACTCACTGCTTGGCGCGGGCGTCTGAGCCCGTACCGCCGCGTGCGGCGGTCGTCGCTGTGACCCAGGGGGCCGTGGGACCGGCTCCGCACGGTGGTCGGCTCGGCATGCCCCGGGGCGCACGCTCCGGGGCGCGGCAGGGCATCGACGCTGTCGCGTAAGCCGCACGTCGGCACCGGTCGGCACCGGTCGGCATCGGTCCACGCAGGTCGGCACCGGTCGTCACGGCGGTGTCCGCGAGGCGCGGGAGCGGGACGGTGCTCAGCGAGCCGCCGCGCGGCGCAGCACGTCCGAGGCGACGCCGCCGGTGCGCGGTGGCGGAAGCGGTGCCTCGGACGTGGCGAACGGCTCGGGCGCCGACGCCGCGTTGGGCCGGCGCCCGCCGCGGCCCTCGCCGAGGACCTGCCAGCCGTCCTTGGTCAGGGTGATGTAGGCGCCACAGCGCAACCCGTGCAACGTGCACGCGTCCCGCAGCCCCCACATCCACGCGCCGTCCTCCTCCGTCCAACGCGCGTCGCCCTCACGGCAGTAGACCAGCACAGCGGTACGCACCGGAGTGCGGCGCCGTAGATCGTGGGGGATGACGCGGCGCAGCTGCGAGAGCAGCGCGTTGCGGAACATCCATCCGTCGGCCGGGGTTGGCCGACTCGTGAACGAGGCGCTGGCGCGCAGTCGTTCGTCCGCGTCGAGTACGGCCACGATCGCGGTCGCCGGCTTCGGGTGGTGCCTCGCGTGCAGCCCGCTGACCACCTCCCGCGGATTGCGCAGCAAGGGGATTCCGGCGGCGGCCCACTCCGCCGGTTCGAGCATGCGAGTGGCGGAAGCGGCGGACGATGACAATGACGCCGCCGAGGACGGAGCGAATCCGAAGGTCACGTTCCTCCCTTCGGCTACGCGCCCACACTGGGGGCGGGGTCGGATTCGGGGGAGCGCGCACCGCAGTGAAGCCCTGCCGGATCACGGACGAGCCGTGCGGGGAGCGGACTTCGATTCTTCCTGTCGAACTTGGATGCGGCAACGAGCAATTGGGGCCGACGACCGTTATCGGATGAAGCGCGTCCTATATCCCTACCCAGAGGACGACCGGGTGACGCACGGGGCGTGCCGGACACAGCCTCGCGAGGGCAGGCTGCGGTGTTGCGTGCTCGTGGCCGTCGATCACCCCTGCACGGCCAGGACCAGTGGGAACACTCCTTGAGCGCCGGCACGTCGGAGCAGTCGGGCCGCCACGGCGAGGGTCCAGCCGGTCTCGGTGCAGTCGTCCACGAGGAGAACCGGCCCCGCGAGGTCGGTGAGTGCGGCGGCGAGGGCGGGGGGCACGGTCAGGGCGCCGTCGAGCGCCTTGAGCCGCTGTGCGCTGTTGCTGCGGGACGCCTTGGGCGCCTCGCCCGTGTACTCGACGGAGCCGAGCAGCGGCAGCCGACCGACCTCGGCGATGCGCGCCCCGAGGGACTGGACCAACTGGGGCCGGGTGTGGGAGGCGACGGTCACCACGCCGACGGGACGCGGTGGGGCGTCGGTCGCCCCCGAGGCCCAGCCGTCGGGCCCCTTCGCCCAGTCGGCCAGCACTCCCACGACGGCCTTGGCGACGTCGTCGGGCACCGGGCCGTCCGGAGCCTGCGGTGAGAGCATCGGCCGCAGCCGGTTGCCCCAGCCGATGTCGGAGAGCCGGCCCAACGCCCGCCCCGGGCCCGCCTGGTCCCCGGCCGGGATGCGTCCCTTCAGGTCGACGCCGATCGCCGGGAGTCCGGTCGGCCACATCCGCCGCGGCTCCACCTCGACCCCGGCCCGGCCCAGGTCGACCCGGGCCGCGTCGAGGGCGTCGGACGAGGTGTCCGCGGTGAAGCGCGGGCCCGCGCAGTTGTCGCAGTGGCCGCAGGGCTTGGCCCCCTCGTCGTCCAGCTGCCGTTGCAGGAACTCCATCCGGCAGTCCGTCGTCGAGGCGTAGTCGCGCATCGCCTGCTGCTCGGCCTTGCGCTGCCGTGCGACCCAGGCGTAGCGCTCCGCGTCGTACGTCCACGGCTGCCCCGTCGCGATCCAGCCGCCCTTGACCCGCTTCACCGCACCGTCCACGTCGAGGACCTTGAGCATGGTCTCCAGGCGGGAGCGGCGCAGCTCCACCAGCGGCTCCAGAGCGGGCAGGGAGAGGGGCCGCTCCGAGCGGGCCAGGATGTCGAGCGTGCGGCGGACCAGCTCCTCCGGAGGGAAGGCCAGAGAAGCGAAGTACTCCCAGATCGCCTCGTCCTCCTTGCCCGGCAGGAGGAGCACCTCGGCGTGCTCGACACCGCGCCCCGCGCGGCCGACCTGCTGGTAGTAGGCGATGGGGGAGGACGGCGAGCCGAGATGCACCACGAAGCCCAGGTCGGGCTTGTCGAAGCCCATGCCCAGCGCCGAAGTGGCGACCAGCGCCTTGACCCGGTTGGCGAGCAGGTCGTTCTCGGCCTGCTGGCGGTCCGCGTTCTCGGTCTTTCCGGTGTAGGAGGCGACCGTGTGGCCACGCTGCCGCAGAAAAGCGGTCACCTCCTCCGCGGCGGCCACCGTGAGCGTGTAGATGATCCCGGAGCCCGGCAGCCGGTCGAGGTGGTCGGCGAGCCAGGCCATCCGGTGCGCCGCGTCGGACAGCCGCAGCACCCCCAGACTGAGGCTCTCCCGGTCCAGCGGTCCCCGCAGCACCAGCGCGTCCGATGTGCCTCCGGTGCCGAGCTGCTCCGCCACGTCGGCGGTCACGCGCGCGTTGGCGGTGGCGGTGGTCGCCAGGACGGGCACACCGGGCGGGAGATCCGTGAGCATCGTGCGCAGCCGCCGGTAGTCCGGACGGAAGTCGTGCCCCCAGTCGGAGATGCAGTGCGCCTCGTCCACCACGAGCAGCCCGGTAGCCGCGGAGAGCCTGGGCAGGACCTGGTCGCGGAAGTCCGGGTTGTTGAGCCGCTCGGGGCTCACCAGCAGCACGTCGACCTCGCCGGCGGTGATCTCGTCCTGGACCGCCTCCCACTCCTCGGTGTTGGAGGAGTTGATGGTCCGGGCGCGGATGCCTGCCCGCGCCGCGGCCTCCACCTGGTTGCGCATGAGGGCAAGCAGTGGGGAGACGATCACCGTGGGACCGGCGCCGCGTTCGCGTTGCAGCGCGGTCGCCACGAAGTAGACGGCGGACTTTCCCCATCCCGTGCGCTGGACGACGAGGGCCCGGCGCCGGTCGGCGACCAGCGCCTCGATCGCCCGCCACTGGTCGTCCCGCAGTCGGGCGGTGCCGGACGGGTCCCCGACGAGACGGGCGAGGACCGCGTCGGCCGCTGTCCGGAGATCCGCGTTGCTCGTGTGCTCCATGCGTTCCATACAACAGGACGGGACTGACAGCCGGGCGGCGGGGCGGGACGGCGTGGTCCTCGCCTCTCGGGATTGACGTGGCCCTGATTCAAGTTATCCACAGGGCAAAGCGGAGTCTTGCGATCCGCGAGATCGTCGGGCCATGACGAACCACAGCGAAACGACTGGATCCTCCGACAACAGCGACATCCCGGGCCCCGTGCCCCCGAACCGGGCGGCTCGCACTCCGTGCGACGGTCCTGGTGACGAGCACCAGGTCACCCTGCGCACCCCGGCCGAACTGGCCGATGCCCTGCCCTACCTCCTCGGGTACCGCCCCGAGGACAGCATCGTCCTGGTCGCCCTCCGCGACAGGAACGGCCGGGGACGCTTCGGCGGCCGCGCTCGGCTCGGCATCCCCGCCCACGCGGAGGACTGGCCGGGTGCGGCCGGACAGCTGACGCGAGGCCTGGTCACCGGCAGCGAGCGCCGCGGTGTGCGCCCCGAGCAGATGGTCGCCTATCTCTGTCAGGAACCGGGGCGGGGAGAGACCGGACGGCAGGTGATGGAGCGACTGAGGCCTCTGGCGCAGCGGCTGCGAGTGGAGTGCGGCCGGCTCGACGTTCCGGTGGTCGAGGCGCTGTGCATCTCCGCCGGGCGCTTTTGGTCGTACTGCTGCGACGACACGGCCTGTTGCCCGCCCGAGGGTGTCCCCATGGGGCTGCCGGGTACGTCGGTGCTGGCCGCGGCGGCGACCTACGCCGGCATCCAGGTACGCGGCTCGCTGAGCGACCTGCGGGCGCGGCTGCTCCCCCGGGAGGGCGCCGTGGCCGGTGAACAGGAGGTCGCCCTGGACGCGGCCGCGTTGCCTTTGGTCTCCCGGATCCTCGACGACACCGGTCGTTCGGAGGTGGCCGGGGAAACGCTGGACCTGGCACAGCGGATCATGCGACGCCTCGCGCGCGCCCGGCCCGTGTCGGGCCTCCCCGCCGAGGACCTGCGCGACGACCAACTGCTGGCGAACGACGAGGCGGCGGCGCTGATCCTCGGCCTCCAGGACCGTACGACACGCGACCGCGCGGCCCAGTGGATGGAGGGTGACGAGGCTCTTCCCGCACTGCGTCTCTGGCGCGCCCTGGCCCGTCGCTGCGTCGGTTCCTACGGCGAGCACGCGGCCGCGCCCCTCACGCTGGCGGGGTGGGTCGCCTGGTCCACCGGCGACGAGCTGGAGGCCCGCGAGGCCTTGGCCATGGCTCTGGGCGCAGACCCCGACTACCTCTTCGCACGGCTTCTGCACCAGGCGTGCAACGAGGGCCTCGACCCCGAGTCGGTCCGCCGGTGCCTGCGCGCGGAACGAGAGAACCAGGGGGACGCGGGAGACGGCGCTCCGGACGGGGGCGGAAAGGCGGACGGGGCTGCGCAGCGGGAAGGGGACGGGTCCTCGGCCACCGTGCCGGCCGCATCCGGCCGTCGGCGCCGCACCCGCTCCGTCGTCCCGCCCGACGGTGTCCGCCGCCGGGAGAGGTGGCAGGGCCGTGCACCGGGCGGGAACCAGACGCGTCCCCGTACCCCGGCCGCCGGTGGCGCTCCGCGGACGGGCTCCACGCCTCCGCGCGCCTCGGCGAAGCCGAGTGCGAGCCGGAAGGAGGCCTGTCCGGGTGGGGCGCGCAAGGGGACGAGCGGGACGGAAGGCAGGACCGAGGGCGTCTGAAGAGGCGGGCTGGGGGGCTCATCGGCAGCCACGAGGCCGGCGACACCGGGCGGATACGGATACGGATGCAGATGCAGATGCAGATGCGACGCAGATGCGGGTCAGGGTGCGGGGGAGGACGCGGGCGCAGACGCAGGCGCGGACGGAACGCGTCGCCGTGACCGCGCGTTGCCTGACCGACGCGAGCCGCTCCGGGCCGGGAAGCGGCCGCCACCCGAGCGCGAGGCCGGGCCGAGGGGGCCCGGTGAGCAGAGCTCGTGATGTGGTTCGCGTTCCGGGCCCCGCGCCGTCAGGTCACGGCCCCCCGGACACCGCGGGCGTGACCCGCAGGACATCCGCTCCGTTCACCTGAGTGGCGGAACGCCCGGGCCGGCCGGGACACCGCTCCGCGCCGCACCCGTCCGGCGGCGACGTCGCACCGCACCACATCCGCCCGGTCGAAGCACCGCACGGAGCAGTTCCGTCCGAAGCGCACCGAGTAGCTCCGAGGCGCACCGAGTACAGAGGGGGAGCCCTCCATGCACCAACCGACTTCGTCCACCGCCGCGCCGGGTGCCGCCGCCTACGGCGGGCGGGCCGCTCCGCCGTACCGAGCCGAGCCCATGGCGCCGGTCCAGCGGCGCAGCTCCGGGCAAAGCCGGAGCCTCGGCCCGCCGATGGTCCGGCCCGGGCCGGCGTACGCCCTGCCGTCGACGCGATCCGGGAGAGAGCCGGGCGCTTCGCGGAGCGCGCCACCCGCAGTGTCCGCCCGCCGGTCCGGCGACCTGCCCCCGAACCACGGGACGATGATCGCAGTGGCCCTCCCCGGCCTCGTGATCTCCACGGAGCAAGCGCAGCTGACCGGTATGGGGCTGGAGGGGTTCTACCGAGCGGGCCGGCGCCTGCTCTCCCGGTGCCGCCTCTTTGTGTCCGGGTGCGAACCGCTTCCCTTGCAGGCCCGGATGACAGGAGCCGACCGAACCGTCTTCGTGGGCGTGCTCCGGACGCCGTCCGCCCCGGGACCGGACCCGGACGTCATGGTCGAGCGGATGCGGCACGCCGACGGCACGGAGCGGATCACTCTGCGCAACGGGACGACCCGTCCACTGCGCCTGCCGGTGGAGGTGGCGCTCGGCACGGACCTGGCCGACCTCGGGTCGATCGCCGCGGGCAGCGCCGGCCCCGACCTGCTGGCCGGCGTTCACGCCTCGGGGCTGCGGTGGTCCAGCGCCGCGGGGACCGCGTCGGTCACGGCCGTACCACCGCCGGGCGATGCCCTCGCCTCCGCCGGTCTGCTGCGGTGGGAGTGCGTGGTGCCGCCGGGTGGCAGCACGAGCATCGAGCTGCGTGTGCGGCCCGACGGAGCGGGCCCGGTCCGGGCGGTGGCCCGCACGGCGGCGGACCCGCTGGCAGCCGCCGACGCCACCGGTGACGACCCAGGAGCCCCCGCCCTTCTGCGGACCAGCATCGAGGACCTGCGTGCCCTTCTGCTGCGCGATCCGGCGCACCCCACCGACGTCCATCTCGCGGCCGGCGTCCCCTGGCGCTGCGGTCCGGCGCCCGCCGAGGCCCTCGCCGCCGCCCGGATGACGCTGCCCCTCGGCACCCGGCTCGCCGCCGGCACCTTGCGCGTTCTCGCCCGCTCGCAACAGCGCCGTCCCGGGCCGGGGCACGGCATGATTCCCGGACCGAGCCGCGACACCGGCCCCCACCTGCCACCGGGCTGTACCGGTACGGAGGCGACCTTGCTCTTCCCCGTGCTCCTCGCGGAAGCCCGCCGTTGGGGCCTCGGGGATCGCGAGACGCGGGAGCTGCTGCCCGCGGCCGAGGGGTGCCTGGGCTGGCTGCGGGCAGCCGTGGGGGACGGCACGTACGTCTCCGACCCGCACCCCGGCGGCCCCGTCCGCTGCGAGACGCAGGCCCACGCGCACCGCGCCGCCCTGCTCGGCGCCGAACTGCTCGACGCCTTCGGCAGACCGGGCGGCGACGCACTGCGCCAGTGGGCCCGGGAGCTGCGCGAGGCCTTCCGGCGGGACTTCTGGATCCACGACCCGGCGGGAGGGAGACCCGCGGCGGCCCGCACCCCGGACGGACACCTGGTGCCGTCGCTCACCGCGGCCACCGCCCACCTCCTCGACACCGGACTGCTCGGCGGAGGCACCACCGCCCCGGGGCTGCTCGACCCGGTGCAGACCGCCCGGCTCGCCCGGCTGCTGGGCAACCCGCTCATGGACTCGGGGTGGGGACTGCGCGGCCTGGGCGTGAAGGAAGCCGGATACACCCCCTTCGGGCATCGCGCCGGAGCGGTACGCGTCCAGGAGACGGCGACCGCGGTGGCGGGTCTGGCCGCCGCCGGCCACGAGAACGAGGCGGGCTCGCTGCTGCGCGGCGTACTGGCCGCCGCCGGCGCCTTCGGCCACCGTCTGCCCGAGATGTACGCGGGGGAGCAGCGCACCGACGGGAGTACGCCCCTGCCGCACCCGGCGGCCTGCCGTCCCGCCGCCACCGCGGCCGCCGCCGGGGTCCTCCTGCTGACCACACTGGCGGGGATCCACCCCGACGCCCCGGCCGGGAGCGTCACCCTGCGTCCCCTGCGCAGCGCCCCTCTGGGAGAGATCGGCCTGACCGGGCTGCGGGTCGCCGGAGAGCCCTTCTCCGTGCGGGTCAGCCGACTGGGCATGGCCATGGTCGAAGAGGCCGCCGACGGGCTGCAACTGAGGACCTGACCTGGCCCGACGTGCTCCCGCACGGTGCTCGGGAGCGGGCGGAGGGGAACGGGAGACACGGCTCCGGCCGAAGTGGACCAGCCGTCGGTGTCGGTCGGTGAAGGGAGTGTTTATCGTCAGGCAGACGACTATGATCGCCGCATGCCCTACGACCCGTCAGCCTTTCCGCCCTTCGCCGTGACTGTGGACCTGGTCGTGCTGACCGTGCGTCGCCACTCCCTGTGCGCGCTGGCGGTGCGCAGGGGCGAGTCGCCGTTCCAGGGGCGCTGGGCCCTGCCCGGCGGGTTCGTGCGGGCCGACGAGAATCTGGCGCAGGCGGCGGCGCGGGAGCTGGCCGAGGAGACGGGCCTGTGCGTCCACGACCCCGCCACGCCCCCTCAGGACAACGGCGCTCACCTGGAGCAGCTCGCGACCTACGGAGATCCGGAGCGGGACCCCCGGATGCGCGTGGTCAGTGTCGCCCACCTCGCGCTCGCTCCCGACCTGCCCGCACCACGGGCGGGCGGTGACGCCAGCAACGCCCGCTGGGCGCCGGTCGAGGAACTGCTGGAGCAAGCTGGATACGGCCGTGACGGCGAGCCGGTGGCGCCGCTCGCCTTCGACCACACCCAGATCCTCGCGGACGGGGTGGAACGAGCCCGTTCCAAGATCGAGTACTCGTCGCTGGCCACCGCGTTCTGCCCGCCCGAGTTCACCGTCGGTGAGTTGCGCCGCGTCTACGAGGCGGTGTGGGGCGTGGCCCTCGACCCGCGCAACTTCCACCGCAAGGTGACCGGCACGCCGGGCTTCCTCGTCCCCACCGGCGGCACGACCACCCGCCAGGGCGGCCGTCCCGCCCAGCTCTTCCGGGCGGGCGGCGCCACTCTGCTCAATCCGCCGATGCTGCGTCCCGAGGTGTGAGGCCGAGCCCGGACAGGCCCCGGACCGGACGACGAACAAGGAGCCGACGGGCCCCTCGCCCGCACCAGGAAGCCCAGCGGTACCCGAAAAATCGGTCATAACAGGCTATCTTGCTGCGGTGATCCAGGCCTTCGGACTGACCAGCACCCCCCGCAAGGACCTTCCGCCCGCTGTCGACGACGTCTCCTTCGAGGCAGGCGCGGGGCGTGTCACCGCACTGCTCGGAGCGTCGGGCGCCGGCAAGACGACGGCGCTCAGACTCATGCTCGAACTCCAACGGGGCCGTGGTCTCACGTACTTCAGAGGCCGCCCCCTCCACCGCATCGCCCACCCCTCACGCGAGGTCGGCGTCCTGCTCGGAGACGTGCCGGGGCACCCGGCCCGCACGGTCCGGGGCCATCTCCGCATGCTGTGCGCGGCGGCCGGGGTCCCCGCCCGGCGAGCCGACGAAGTCATGGAGGCGGTCGGCCTCGTGGGCCTGCGCGACGAACATCTGGGGATCCTCTCCCGCGGCATGGACCGACGCCTCGGACTGGCCTGCGCGCTGCTTCCCGACCCGCACACCCTGGTGCTCGACGACCCCGCCCGCGCGCTGTCCGTCCGCGACGCCCGGTGGCTCCACGGAACGCTGCGTGCGCACGCCGCCCAGGGGGGCACCGTCCTGTTCAGCACCGCGGACCCGAAGGAAGCCGCGCGCGGCGCCGACCACGTCGTCACGCTGGACCGGGGCCGGGTCGTGGCCGACCAGGTGGCAGCGGACTTCTCCCGTACCCGACTGCGGCCGCGCGTCGCCGTCCGCACCCCGCACGCCGCCCGCCTCGCCGCTCTCCTGATCAAGGAGGCACGCACGGCGCGTCGTTCCGTCGAGGTCGTACGAGAGGGCGGCAACCGCCTCGCGGTGTACGGCAGTACGTGCGCCGACATCGGGGACACCGCTTTCCGGCACGGCATCCTCGTACATCAACTGGCCGACGAGGTCGGCGACATGGGACCGGGTGCGGACCTGGCGCCGCTCGCCACGAACGCCGGGTACCTCGCCGCAGGCGCTCCGTCACGGTCCTCCGGCGCCGGGACCGCCGCCGGAGGACCGTCGCCCCTTCCTGCCGCCACCCCACCCGCACGGCCGGTCGAGGAGCGACCCGGAACGGCCACCGGGCAGCTGTCCGCGACCCGTGACGCGGGACCCTCGCACACCGACGCCGAGCCCTCGACGGAAGCCCCGGGGCCGACCAGCGCCCCCCGCCGTGCCTTCGTAAGCCCTCAGTCGCCGACCGCCGAAGCCCCTCACCCACTGACCGTCGCCGGCCCACAGCCGCCGGCCTCGGACAGTCCCCGCCCGCAGGCCTCCGACGGCCCCCGCCAGGCTTTGGACGGCCCCCGGTCGCTCGTCGAGGCCTCCCGCGCCCCCGCCCCCGCCGACCCCCTGCCGCCCTTCAGCCCTGCCGGGCGCACGCCGGCCGTGGACGAGGGCGCCGCCGCGCCGTGCAACCCTCCCGCCCCGGGCGCCCGGCGCGAGCCGCCACCGGCGCAAGCCGCCTCCCGGCCCCTGCCTCGCCCCTGGGCCACGCTCACCCCCGCCGCCGCCCGAAGCGCGGTGCCCCCGCTGCCGCCTCCCGTCACCGTTCGTACCGCCCCCAGTCCCCTCCGCCCCCTCAGGTACGAACTCCGGCGCGTGGTGGGCATCGGGACGGCGTTCGTCACCGGCGCCGTCGTGCTCGTCGCGTCCGCCGTCACCGCCGTGGTCCTGGCCCGCATCGGGCACACCCCGCAGCCGCGCCTCCTGGCCGCCTGGCCGCGGGAACTGCCGCTGCCGCCCGCGGCCCTCGGTGCGGGGCTGCTCGGGGCGCTCGCCTTCGGTGACGAGTTCCGCCACCCCGCCCTGGCGGCGGACCGCGGCACCGTGCCCCGTCGGATGGGGCTGCTGGCCGCCAAACTCCTGGTCTCCGCGGCCACCGCGTCGGTGCTGGCCGTCCTGACGGTGGCCTGCGACGCCGAAGTGCTCCGCCTCCTCTACGGACGGGAACTCGCGGGGGTCCCCGCCGACTGGCCCGCACTGGGCGCGGCTTGGCTCGGGCTCGTCGTCGGCTGTGCCTGGTCCGGCCTGCTGGCCGCGGGAGTCTTCCGGTCCACCACGGCCGGGCTCGCCGCCGTGCTCGCCGTTCCCGTCCTGCTCGTACCACTCGTACAGAAGCTCTGGGAGGGGCCGTCCGTGCGGACCGCCGCCGACCTGCCCATGAGGATCCGCGAGGCTCTCCTGACGACGTGGCCGTTCGGTGGGGAGCGGTACGTGGCCGAGGCGCTGCGCGTGATCGTCCAACCCGTGGGCGGCGCCCTGACGTTGTCCCTGACCACTCTGCTCTGCGCCTATGCGCTCATGACCCTCCGTAGCCGGGTCCGGTGACGTCCGCCGTGCCCTTCCGGTCGATCGCGTGCGCAACTCCCCGTCGAAAGCCCATTTCTTTCCGATAAGGCGTCAATTGCGACGGGGTGAGCGATCACCCTTTCGTGTGCTTTTCACCAAAGACCTCAAGGGAGTTGGTGAGGGCGCCGACAAATGATGCGTGACTACCCTTGCGCACTCCATGATGACCGCCGCCCGTTCCGCCGACTCCGGCCTCACGAACCCGGGCGAACTCGACCGCTACCCCTTCGCCGAGACGCCCGCCGTCGACCGCGTCGCGATGCCCGCCTGGGAAGGCGCCGAACCCGAGCTGGGCCGCGTGGGCAGGCGCACCGGGGGCAGCCGGGGCCGGGGACTGCACGGACAACTCGTCCAGCAGCTGGGCCAGATGATCGTTTCCGGTGACCTGGGCGCAGACCGCCCGCTGGTGCCCGAGGAGATCGGGCAGCGTTTCGAGGTGTCCCGCACCGTGGTCCGCGAGTCCCTGCGGGTCCTGGAGGCCAAGGGGCTGGTCAGCGCCCGCCCGAACGTCGGGACCCGGGTGCGCCCGGTCAGTGACTGGAACCTCCTCGACCCGGACATCATCGAATGGCGTGCCTTCGGACCGCAGCGTGACGATCAGCGCCGCGAGCTCAGTGAGCTGCGCTGGACGATCGAGCCGCTCGCCGCGCGCCTCGCCGCCGGGCACGGGCGCGAGGAGGTCCAGCAGCGGCTGTCCGACATGATCGGGATCATGGGCCACGCCATGGGGCAGGGTGACGCGCTCACCTTCGCCCGCGCCGACGCCGAGTTCCACGGGCTCCTCATCCAGGTCGCCGGCAATCGCATGCTGGACCACCTCTCCGGAATCGTCTCCGCCGCCCTGCACGTCTCCGGCGGCCCGGTCACGTCCTGTGACCGGCCGAACGACGTCACACTGGCGCAGCACGGCAGGATCGTCGACGCCCTCGCCACGGGGGACGGAGCGGCGGCCGAGGCGGCCATGCGCCAACTTCTGACCGTCCACCCCGAGGTGGAGCGCGTGGTGCCCGCCCCTCGCGAGCACTGATCGCGCCCCACCGGAACGGCGCGGGCCGGGCACGCCGAACCCCTCCTGCGGCAGTGGTCGGCCGGTGCGCCGTCGCCGCCGGACCCCGTGGAATCGCGGTGATTCCACGGGGTCCGGCGGTGTGATGAGAGGGTGAGACCTCCGATGTGGGCGGGTTGCGTTCACCGGTGACCTCATTCATACGGTTCTGACCGGTTTTGAACGCTTACGGGGTGTGACTCGGGCCACGCGGATTGGGCGTAACGCTCGTGGGAGCAACGCGATGACCTAAGAGGTGACAGCCGCGGAGGGAATACGGACGCCGTACACGGCGCTGTGCCTCTCCCGGCCCGTCCGCGCCGTCGGCCCATTCCAAGCCGGTGGTCGGCTCCCGTCCGTCACGGACGGAGCCGGAAGCCGTTTTCCAACGTTCCGAGAGGTTGTTCGTGTCGGCCAGCACATCCCGTACGCTCCCGCCGGAGATCGCCGAGTCCGTCTCTGTCATGGCTCTCATTGAGCGGGGAAAGGCTGAGGGGCAGATCGCCGGCGACGACGTGCGTCGGGCCTTCGAAGCTGACCAGATTCCGGCCACTCAGTGGAAGAACGTACTGCGCAGCCTCAACCAGATCCTCGAGGAAGAGGGTGTGACGCTGATGGTCAGTGCCGCGGAGCCGAAGCGCACCCGTAAGAGCGTCGCAGCGAAGAGTCCCGCCAAGCGCACCGCCACCAAGACGGTCGCGGCCAAGACGGTGACCAGCAGGAAGGCCACCGCCCCCGCCACCCCGGCGGCGCCCGCCGCCGACCCGGCGGTCGAGGAAGAGGCGCCCGCCAAGAAGGCGGCGGCCAAGAAGACGACCGCCAAGAAGACGACTGCAAAGAAGACCACCGCCAAGAAGACGGCCGCCAAGAAGACCACCTCCAAGAAGGAGGACGGCGAGCTTCTCGAGGACGAGGCGATCGAGGAGCCGAAGGCCGCGACGGAGGAGCCCGAGGGCACCGAGAACGCGGGCTTCGTGCTGTCCGACGAGGACGAGGACGACGCCCCGGCCCAGCAGGTCGCCGCGGCCGGTGCCACCGCGGACCCGGTCAAGGACTACCTGAAGCAGATCGGCAAGGTCCCCCTGCTCAACGCCGAGCAGGAGGTCGAGCTCGCCAAGCGCATCGAGGCCGGTCTGTTCGCCGAGGACAAGCTGGCCAACGCCGACAAGCTCGCCCCCAAGCTCAAGCGCGAGCTGGAGATCATCGCCGAGGACGGCCGCCGCGCCAAGAACCACCTGCTGGAGGCCAACCTCCGCCTGGTGGTCTCCCTGGCCAAGCGCTACACCGGCCGCGGCATGCTCTTCCTGGACCTGATCCAGGAGGGCAACCTCGGTCTGATCCGCGCGGTGGAGAAGTTCGACTACACCAAGGGCTACAAGTTCTCCACGTACGCCACCTGGTGGATCCGTCAGGCGATCACCCGCGCGATGGCCGACCAGGCCCGCACCATCCGTATCCCGGTGCACATGGTCGAGGTCATCAACAAGCTCGCACGTGTGCAGCGCCAGATGCTCCAGGACCTGGGCCGCGAGCCCACCCCGGAGGAGCTGGCCAAGGAACTCGACATGACCCCGGAGAAGGTCATCGAGGTCCAGAAGTACGGCCGCGAGCCCATCTCGCTGCACACCCCGCTGGGCGAGGACGGCGACAGCGAGTTCGGTGACCTCATCGAGGACTCCGAGGCGGTCGTCCCGGCCGACGCGGTCAGCTTCACGCTCCTCCAGGAGCAGCTGCACTCCGTCCTCGACACCCTGTCCGAGCGCGAGGCCGGCGTCGTCTCCATGCGCTTCGGTCTCACCGACGGTCAGCCGAAGACCCTCGACGAGATCGGCAAGGTGTACGGCGTCACGCGCGAGCGCATTCGCCAGATCGAGTCGAAGACCATGTCGAAGCTGCGCCACCCCTCGCGCTCCCAGGTGCTGCGCGACTACCTCGACTAGATCGCGGTCGTACGAGCGACAGGGCCCGGTTCCACCAGGTGGGGAACCGGGCCTTCGCGTTGATCAGCGGGTGCGCGGCACGGCGTGCTGGATCACTCTGGGTGTTCCATGAACACCCAGAGTGAGGAGTCTGCATGCGTCGCCTCTTTGCCCGGGCACTGGTCCGGCCGCTGGTCCTGGCGGCCGCGGCGACCGCGATACCGCTGGTGTCCGCCGCCCCCGCGTCCGCCGACAGCATCGTCGTCGGCGGCTTTCCGGTCGAAGTGTCCGACAGTCCGTGGACCGTCGCCCTGTCCAGTCGTGACCGGTTCGGAGGTACCCGGGCGGGACAGTTCTGCGGGGGCGTGGCCGTCGGCCGCACCACCGTGCTCACCGCGGCGCACTGCCTCACGGAGGAGGTTCTCGGGTCGCCGCCCGAGGAGGTGCGCGACCTGAGGGTCATCGCGGGCCGCACGGACCTGCTCTCGGACGAGGGTCGCGAGATCCCCGTCCGCGACGTCTGGGTGAACCCCGGGCACGACGACGCCAACAACACCGGCGACTTCGCCGTGATCACCCTCTCCGAAGCCCTGCCCGCCGGTTCGGCCCTGGGGATGGCGGCCGAGGGCGACCCCGCGTACGAGCCGGAGACGAGCGCGCTCGTCTACGGATGGGGAGACACCTCGGGGGCGGGTGACTACGCGAACGGCCTGCGTGCGGCCCGCGTGCGGGTGCAGTCCGACCCGAAGTGTCAACGGGCGTATTCGGGCAGTGACGACGGTCGCTATCTCGCCGCCACCATGCTCTGCGCCGGCGAGACCGCCGGGGGCCGCGACGCCTGCCAGGGGGACAGCGGAGGGCCGCTGGTCGCCCAGGGGAGGCTCATCGGGCTCGTGTCGTGGGGGAGCGGCTGCGGGCGCCCGGGGAGCCCGGGGGTCTACACGCGCGTCTCCGCCGTTCTGCGGACGCTGGGATGGGACATTGCCGCGCGCTCGCGCGGGGGCGCCTGACGGCCCCTGAGAGCCTGTGGACGAGCACGGGCGGCCGCCTCCGGGTTGCGGAGGCGGCCGCCCGTTGTTCGGCCTGTGCCGAGTCGGCTCGTCGTCGGGCGCGTAGCGTCAGCGCTCTTCCTCGGCGGAAGATTCGGGAACGGCCGTCAGCCGCTCCGTCTCGTCCTGTATCTCAGCGGCGATCTTCTTGAGTTCCGGCTCGAACTTGCGCCCGTGGTGGGCGCAGAAGAGCAGTTCTCCGCCGCTCAGCAGGACGACGCGCAGGTATGCCTGGGCGCCGCAGCGGTCGCAGCGATCAGCGGCCGTCAGCGGGCTTGCGGAAGTCAGAACAGTAGTCACGTCGCCTCTTCTCTAGCTCGACGAGCTGTCGTACCAGGGTCAACATCCAACCAGCCCCAAAACGTTCCCGCTCGTGGCTTTTCCTCGAAAAAACTTTCCGAGGGGCCGGCTGTTGCCGGTTGGCGGCGAATGTGCCGTATTGCGTGTCTCTGTGTCGTACGGGTTCGCGCTGTCGGTCAGTGTCGGTCCCGCCGGCTGGGTTGCCGGTTTGTTCATGAGGACGTGCCCGGAGCCTAAATGGTTCATGCCTCGAAGGGAACGTGATGTGTACTTCACCCCATCGAGGGATCGAACAGTTATACGAGGCTGGACTAGGGTGTGTCCTCGACGAGGGTGGCGTGACAACGGCTCTACCAGGCCTCGGTACCCTCAGACCGGTGAACCGAGCCGCGCCCTTACCCAGCGGGGCCCCATCTGAAATTCAGCGAGGAGCGAACCGCGTGACCGCCGAGACATCCGTGCCGTCCACTGCGCTGCTGGCAGGAGCAGACCGGGACGGATCCAACTACACCGCGCGGCACCTGCTCGTCCTCGAAGGGCTCGAGGCCGTACGCAAGCGTCCGGGCATGTACATCGGATCGACCGACAGCCGTGGCCTGATGCACTGCCTGTGGGAGATCATCGACAACTCCGTCGACGAGGCCCTCGGTGGCTACTGCGACCACATCGAGGTGATCCTCCACGACGACGCCTCGGTGGAGGTCCGCGACAACGGCCGGGGCATCCCGGTCGACGTCGAACCCAAGACCGGCCTGTCCGGGGTCGAGGTCGTCATGACCAAGCTGCACGCCGGCGGCAAGTTCGGCGGCGGCTCGTACGCCGCCTCGGGCGGTCTGCACGGCGTGGGCGCCTCCGTGGTGAACGCCCTGTCCAGCCGGCTGGACATCGAGGTGGACCGCGGCGGGCACACGCACGCCATCAGCTTCCGGCGCGGAGTACCGGGTGCCTTCACGGGCGCGGGGTCGGACGCGAAGTTCGAGGCCAGGAGCGGGCTGCGCAAGGCCAAGAAGATCCCCAAGGGCCGCAACGGCACGCGCGTGCGGTACTGGGCCGACCGCCAGATCTTCCTCAAGGACGCCAAGCTCTCCCTGGACACGCTGCACCAGCGCGCCCGCCAGACCGCGTTCCTGGTCCCCGGGCTGACCATCGTCGTCCGCGACGAGTTCGGACTCGGCGACGGCGGCAGCAAGGGCGAGGAGTCCTTCCGCTTCGACGGCGGCATCAGTGAGTTCTGTGAGTTCCTGGCCTCCGACCGGCCCGTCTGCGACGTCCTGCGCTTCAGTGGACAGGGCAGCTTCAAGGAGACGGTCCCCGTGCTCGACGAGCACGGCCAGATGACGCCCACCGAGGTCACCCGCGACCTCGGGGTCGACGTCGCGATGCGGTGGGGCACGGGGTACGACACCACCCTCAAGTCCTTCGTCAACATCATCGCCACGCCCAAGGGCGGCACCCACGTTGCGGGCTTCGAGCAGGCCGTGGCCAAGACCATGAACGAGGCGCTGCGGGCCAAGAAGATGCTGCGCGTCGCCGAGGACGACATCGTCAAGGACGACGCCCTGGAGGGGCTCACGGCGGTCGTGACCGTCCGTCTCGCCGAGCCGCAGTTCGAGGGCCAGACCAAGGAGGTCCTCGGCACCTCGGCGGCTCGCCGGATCGTGAACAACGTCATCAGCAAGGAACTCAAGGCGTTCCTCACCTCCACCAAGCGCGACGCCGCCCAGCAGGCCCGCGTGGTCATGGAGAAGGCTGTCGCCGCGGCGCGCACCCGCATCGCCGCCCGCCAGCACAAGGACGCCCAGCGCCGCAAGACGGCCCTGGAGTCCTCCTCGCTGCCCGCGAAGCTCGCCGACTGCCGCAGCGACGACGTGGACCGCAGCGAGCTGTTCATCGTCGAGGGAGACTCCGCCCTGGGTACGGCCAAGCTCGCCCGGAACTCCGAGTTCCAGGCGCTGCTGCCGATCCGCGGCAAGATCCTCAACGTCCAGAAGTCCTCCGTGACCGACATGCTCAAGAACGCCGAGTGCGGCGCGATCATCCAGGTCATAGGGGCCGGGTCCGGCCGTACCTTCGACATCGACGCGGCCCGGTACGGCAAGATCATCATGATGACGGACGCCGATGTGGACGGCTCCCACATCCGCACCCTGCTGCTGACCCTGTTCCACCGCTACATGCGGCCCATGGTGGAGGCGGGCCGGGTCTTCGCGGCGGTGCCGCCGCTGCACCGCATCGAGCTGGTGCAGCCGAAGAAGGGCCAGGACAAGTACGTGTACACGTACTCGGACCGGGAGCTGCGAGACAAGCTCATGGACTTCCAGAGCCAGGGCGTGCGCTACAAGGACTCCATCCAGCGCTACAAGGGTCTGGGTGAGATGGACGCGGACCAGCTGGCGGAGACGACCATGGACCCCCGGCACCGGACCCTGCGCCGGATCAACCTGACCGACCTGGAATCGGCCGAGCAGGTCTTCGACCTGCTGATGGGCAATGACGTCGCACCCCGCAAGGAGTTCATCTCCAGTTCGGCGGCGACGCTGGACCGGTCGCGCATCGACGCCTGACCCCGCGCCGCCGGCCCGCCGGGCCCGGGCCTCCGCACCGGGGCCCGGCCCCGGACGCCCCCGGCCGGCGCCTCCGGGGCAGGCCGTCACGCGCACGCGCGTGAGGAGTCCGTCCCCCGGGGGAAGCGAAGAGCCCGCCGCCCGCACCTGGCACCTACCTCCGGGTCACGACGTGTACGGGAAGGGGACGGTGGGGCCTCGCACCGGCACAGTCACCTGATGGGGTGAAGCGCGAGGGGAACAAGAGTCGGGGATCTTCCCGTTCTGTCCATCCTTGGGCATGCAGTCAAGCAATGATCGCCTTCACGGTGCCGGAGGCGGTCCCGAGAGCGCGGTGGATCACCGCGGTGCCCCGTACCCGCCCTCCGCGCAGGGCGCTCCGCATCCGGGATACGACGACCCCTGGTACGACGCACTGGCCTCCGGCTGGGGCGAGTCGCCCGTCCCCCGGGGCACCGAGGGGGCGTTGCCCTCGACGCGCCGGGAAGGGGTGCGGGACCCGGACCGGATCGCGGCCGACGTGTACCTGGAGGTCCAGCGCAGCGCGGCCTTCCAGGAGGTCCGCGGCAGGTACCGACGGTTCGTGGTGCCGGCGGTCGTCGCCTTCCTGGGCTGGTACGCCGCCTACGTGGTGGCCGCCACCGCGGCGCCCGCGCTGATGGCCCGGCCCGTGGCCGGAGCGGTGAACGTGGCGATGCTCGCCGGGCTCGGGCAGTTCCTCAGCACGTTCCTGCTCACCTGGGCCTACGCCCGGCACGCGCGGCTGCGCAGGGACCGGGCCGCACTGGAACTGCGCTGGGACACCCAGGAACTGACCCGCGGAGCGCGAGGGGGAGCGTCGTGACGGGCGACCACCAGACCCTGGCGCTGCTCCTGTTCAGCGCGTTCGTCGCCGTCACGCTGGCCATCACCACCTGGGTGAGTCGCCACCGGCAGGGCTCGGCGGAGGAGTTCTACGCGGGCGGGCGGCTCTTCTCCCCGATGGAGAATGGTTTTGCCATCGCCGGTGACTACATGTCGGCCGCCTCCTTCCTCGGCATCTCGGGGCTCATCGCGCTCTACGGCTACGACGGCATGCTCTACTCGGTGGGCTTCCTGGTCGCCTGGCTCGTCGTCCTGTTCCTCGTCGCCGAACTGGTGCGCAACTGCGGACGGTTCACCCTCGCCGACGTCGTGGCGGCACGGATGCGTGAGCGGCCGGTGCGGATCGCCGCGGGCACCTCGTCGGTCACCGTCTCCGTCCTGTACCTGGTGGCGCAGATGGTGGGTGCGGGCAGCCTGGTCGCGCTGCTGCTCGGCGGCACCACCGAGGCGGCGCGCACCTGGACGGTCATCGGCGTCGGCGCCCTCATGGTGATCTACGTGTCGCTGGGCGGCATGCGGGCCACCACCTGGATCCAGATCGTGAAGGCGGTGCTGCTGATCGGCGGGACCGTCGCGTTGACCACGCTCGTCCTGGTGCGCTTCCACGGGGACTTCGACCGGCTGCTGCGTACGGCGGCCGAACGCAGCGGTCACGGCGAGGCGTTCCTGGCACCCGGTCTGGCCTACGGAGGGGACTGGATCTCGCGCTTCGACTTCATCAGCCTGGGACTCGCCCTGGTGCTGGGCACGGCCGGACTGCCACACATCCTGTCCCGCTTCTACACCGTGCCCACCGCCCGGGCGGCGAGACGGTCCGTCGTCTGGGCGATCGGCCTCATCGGCGGCTTCTACCTGATGACGATCGTGCTCGGGTTCGGCGCCGCGGCCCTGGTCGGACCCGATGCCGTGCGAGCGTCGAACGCGGCCGGGAACACGGCGGTCCCGCTCCTCGCCCTCGACCTGGGCGGCGGCGCGGGTTCCACCGGGGGGACGGTGCTGTTCGCGGTCGTCGCCGCCGTGGCGTTCGCCACCATCCTGGCGGTGGTGGCCGGCATCACCCTGGCGTCCTCCGCGTCCGTGGCCCACGACCTGTACGCGTCCCTGCGGCGCCGTGACGCCGCACCGCGCAGTGAGGTCGCCGTGGCCCGTGTCGCCGCCGTCGTGACCGGCGCCGTCGCCATCGCTCTCGGCCTGCTCGCGCGGGACCTCAACGTGGCCTTCCTCGTGGGCCTCGCCTTTGCCGTCGCGGCGTCCGCAAACCTGCCCGTGCTGCTCTACTCGCTGTTCTGGCGCGGATTCACCACGCGCGGCGCCGTGTGGGCCGTCTACGGCGGCCTCGTCCCCGCCGTGGTCCTCGTGCTGCTGTCCCCGGTGGTGTCGGGCAGCCCGCAGTCGCTGTTCCCGGGCGCCGACTTCCAGTTCTTCCCGCTGCAGAACCCCGGCCTGGTCTCCATCCCGCTGGGCTTCCTCGCGGGCTGGCTGGGCACCGTCACCTCGCCCGAGGTGCCGGACGAGGCCAAGCACGCCGAGACGGAGGTGCGGTCGCTGACCGGCGCGGGGGCGGTGTAGGCGGCGGCCCCGTCGACGCGGTCGCTCAGGTGCGGGTCGCCCATGCGTAGCGGTGCTCCGGGCGGCCCGCGTCGCCGTACTTGAGGGTCAGCCTGGCCCGTCCCGTGCGCTCCAGCAGCTTGAGGTAGCGCTGAGCGGTCTGCCGGCTCACCCCGGTCAGGTCGGCGATCTCCTGTGCGGACAGTGCGCCGTCGGCCTTCATCAGGCACTGGCGCACCAGCTCTGCCGTGGTGGGGGAGTGCCCCTTGGGCAGCCCGGGCTCCGACGGAGCCGACAGGGCGCCGAACATCCGGTCGACCTCCGCCTGCTCGGCCTCACCCCCGCCGTCGAGGGTGCGCCGCAGCTCCGCGTACGCCTCCAGCTTGGCGCGCAGCCCCGCGAAGGCGAACGGCTTGACCAGGTACTGAAGGGCGCCCTGGCGCATCGCCGCCTGGACGGTCGACACGTCCCGCGCCGCGGTCACCATGATCACGTCGGTCTGGTGGCCGCGTCGCCGCATCTCCTGGACCACGTCCAGACCGGTCCGGTCGGGCAGGTAGTGGTCCAGCAGGACCAGATCCACGCGCGGGAGCGCCTCCACGGTGCGCAGTGCCTCCAGCGCGCTGTGCGCCTGGCCCGCCACGTGGAAGCCCGGCACCTTCTCGACGTAGGCGGCGTTGACCCGAGCGACCCGGGTGTCGTCGTCCACGACCAGGACCTCGATCATCGGGTCTCCTCCTCGACGGCGGTGGTGTTCATCGGGGCGAGGGCGGTGGGTGCCGCGGGCGCGGTGAGCACCGGTTCCGGTTCGGCCCCGGTCAGTGCCTCGGGCAGGACGACGACGAACTCCGCACCGCCGCCGTACGCCGCCTCGACGGTCGCGCTGCCGCCCTGCCGCTCGGCCAGCCTGCGGACCAGCGACAGGCCGATGCCGCGCTGCCGGTGCGCGGGCCGTTCCTTCGTCGACCATCCCGCCGCGAACACCAGCTCCCGCCGGTCCGCCGGGACGCCGGGCCCCGTGTCGCGCACCGTGAGCGTGACGGCGCGCCCCCGCGCCCGCAACTCGACCTCCACGCGCGCGTGCGGCGAGCCGGCGGCGGCGTCCAGCGCGTTGTCGACCAGGTTGCCGACGACGGTCACGAGTCCCCTCGGGTCGACCAGGCGGTCCGGAAGCCGCGTACGGTCCGACACCCACAGGGCGACTCCCCGTTCCGCCGCGACGGTCGCCTTGCCGACGAGCAGGGCGGCCAGCAGCGGGTCCTCGATCCGCTCGGTGATCTGTTCCGCGGTCACCCGGTGATCGCCCACCACCTCGCCGACGAACTCCACGGCGTCGTCGTACATCTCCAGTTCCAGCAGCCCGAGCAGGGTGTGCATGCGGTTGGCGTGCTCGTGGTCCTGTGCGCGCAGGGCGTCGATCAGGCCGCGCGTCGAGTCCAGTTCCCGGCCGAGCTGCTCCAGCTCGGTGCGGTCCCGCAGCGTGGCCACGGCACCGCCGTCGTCGGTCGGCATCCGGTTGGCGACCAGGACCCGCTGACCGCGGACGGTGAGCAGGTCGGTGCCGGTCACCCGGCCGGCCAGGACATCGGCCGTACGCCCCGCGCCGAGCGCCTCCTCGGGCGAGCGGCCGACGGCATCGGCGCCGATGCCCAGCAGGCGCTGCGCCTCGTCGTTGAGCAGCCGGACCAGACCGCCGCGGTCCAGGGCGACGACCCCCTCCCGGATGCCGTGCAGCATGGCCTCGCGCTCCGCGAGCAGTCCCGCGATGTCCGAGAAGGCCAGGTCCCGGGTCTGCCGCTGCACCCGGCGCGAGATGAGCCAGGCGGCCAGCGCGCCCACGGCCAGTGCGCCGCCGGCGTACGCGAACAGACCGGGAATCGCGTGGACCAGCCGAGCGCGGACGCTGTCGTAGGCGATGCCGACCGACACCGCGCCGACGACCGAACCGTCCCCGTCGCGCAGCGGCACCTTGCCGCGCGCGGAACGGCCCAGAGTGCCGTCGTCGATCTCCATCACCTCGCGGCCCGCCAGAGCCTCCCCGGGATCGGTGGAGACCACCTCGCCGATCCGCTCCGGGTCGGTGTGCGACCAGCGCACGCCCTCCCGGTCCATCACGACGACGTACTCCGCCTTCGTGGCCTTCCGGATGCGTTCCGTCTCGCGCTGCACCGGGCCGTCCGGAGCCGGGCGCGTGGTCCGCAGCTCCTGGGCCACCCGCGGCTGCTGCGCCGTGGTCTGCGCGATGGCGAGCGCCCGGCGCATCGCCTGGTCGTCCAGCTGGTCGCCGAGCGGCGCCAGGAACAACCCGGTCGCGAGGACGGCTACTCCCGCGGCGATCGCCAGCTGCATCAGCAGCACCTGGGAGAAGACCCGCCGCGGCAGGCCGAGGCGCAGGCGGCGTGCGGGGGGAGTGGGGCTCATACCCATGACGGTACGTGGGAGGCGGTGGCATGCCGTAGAGGGGTGTGGCGCGGATCATCTGATCGTTGCCGTTGCCGTTGCCGTTGCCGTTGCCGTCGGCGGGGCGGGGCGGGGCGGGGCCGGGTGCGCCGGGGCGCCGCTCAGCCGGCGAGCGCCGCCGTCACCGACAGTTCCCGTACCGCCGTGACCTCCATGCGCGCCGGCGACCCCAGCACCGACGCCCCGCAGCTCTCCGGACGCGGGGGCGCCGACGGCCCCTGCGCCACGGTGACCCGCCACTGCCGCCCGTCGCCGTGGGCCAGGGTCACCTCCCAGCGCGGCGCGGTGCCCTCCGTCCGAACGACCCGCAGGGCCTCGGCCGCGTCCTCGCCGACGGCCGCGCGCACGGCCAGCTCGGCCGCCTGTCCGGGCCGCTCCCACGCCGAGTTCCCGCGGCACCCCCCCGTGGCGATCCGGCCCTCCCGGGCGCTGCCGATGATCTCCTTGACGGTGTGCGCCTGGACCCGTCCGTACACGTATCCGTGGGGCAGCACGAGGACGGTGGGGGAGAAGCGGTGGCCACCCAGATGGGTGACCTCCCAGACGTCGCCCGCTCCGGAGGCGGCGAGCTCGGCGGCCAGCGGTCGGCCGAGGAGCGCGCAGCACCGGTCGCGCTTGCCGTTGGTGCACACCAGGGCCAGCGGCTCCCCGCGATGCGGGGCGGCTCCGAGGGCGGAGTCGAAGGCGCGGGCGTCGCCCCTTCCGAGTGCGGCGAGATCGAGGTCGAGCAACCGGCGGGGGTCCGTGAGCGTGGTGTGGTGCAGCCACACATGGCCCGGCACTGTGTGGGCCGCGTACACCCGGCGCGCGTCCGGGGTGCCGCGGTCGGCATGGCGTCCGGGCCGACGGATGAGGGCGATGCGAACGCCCGTGCCCTTCGCGGCGGTCTCCAGGGCGCGGCCGAGCGCGGGATCCAGGTGGCTCGAAGTGAGCGCCTTGGCCCCCCACGGGCCGGGCTGTTCGAGCAGCAACCAGGTCCTCGCCACGGGCGCGGTGCCCGCAACGGGTTCGTCGAGGTCCCTGGAGACGGTTGAGCACGTACTCACAGAGGTGAGCCTAACCTGACTTCGCTCGCGGTGACCTTCAGTGGTGCCTGAGCGCTACTCCGGTCGTGTCCGGCGTGCGTCGGTCTCGCCGGAGTTCGGGTGGCGGGGCTTGGGAGGTAAGCCCTGGGAGGTGCGTCCTGGGACGTGCGTCCGTGCGGCCTGGTGCCGTTCCGGCGCCAGGCCTCATCGGTGGGGTCGTCGAGCGGACGGGGTGCCGGGGGCTCGACGGGCGATCGGTCCGGCGCGGTGGCAGGTCGTGTGCGGCCGGGCCGGTGCGGCGGGGCGGGTCCCGGTGGGCGGGCGCCCCGCGGGAGGTCAGGCGTCGGGGATGTCCGCCTTGGCGCGGATCAGGGTTTCCCGGCTGATGACCACGATGCGTTCGTAGTCGGCGCGGGAGGCGTCGGCGGGCAGTTCGCGCTCCAGCGCCTCGGTGGCCTCGGTGCCGATGACGGCGAAGTTGCCGTCACTCAGTTCGAACAGGTCCGGGCAGTTGGCTCCTGAAGCACTGCCACGGGCGCTTGGCGGCACACCGATACGGCGCACGATTTTCAAGGTAGTACCGGTCCTTACATCGGATCTGGGCTCTCGGTGAAGGCAGCGCACCGCCGACTCCTCGCCCGCGGTGGCTGCAAGGCGAGAGACTACTCATACCTGCCCGGTATCGATGTTCACCGCGCGATCACGTCCGTGCGGGGGGCGTGGCGGGGCTGCTGTGGATTCCCTCCGGGGCGGCGGGTGGGGTAGGCGGCGATGACGGGCTGCCCCACGTCAGCAGGCAGAGGACGCCTATGACGGCTGCTGCTGCCGTTACGCCCGCCCCGATTCCCTCGCGCCGGTACACCAAGGAGCCGACGGCCGCCGCTACGGCGAGAAAGACGATGGCTTCCAAAGTCATGGACGACCTCCTGGCCCTGCCGCCTGGCCGTCAGTGGAATGGGTGCGGTGGACAGGTCGGCGACCGTGCGCTGTTCCAGGCGCAGCGGCTGCCGGGGAACTTACTGTGTATTGGTGCCCGCACCGTGCGAATCATCGACGGAGACCAGTGCGTCGCCGTTGAATTGCCAAGGCCGGGCCCTTCACCGGAGGACCAGGCGGGTCACGGTGTCGGAGGCGTGCCCACCACCCACCACTCGTCCGTGTCGGCTTCGTCCAGGTCGTTGATGAGGGCGTCGACCAGGAGCCCGATCCGCGCTTCGTCGGACGACTGCTTGAGCGTCGCCCGCTGTCCCCTCGACGCGTCCCAGTACTCCCGCATCAGGGGGTTCTGGAAGAGTTCCCGGGCGTGCCCGTACAGCTCCTCCCGGTCCAGGAGACCCGCGCGGTAGAGGTGGTAGAGGTTGACGTACCAGGCGTTGGCGTAGAAGTACTGGCGGCGTTTCTCCGCCGGGATGGCGGGGTCGTACGTGTCGATCACCGAGGCCAGTGACGGGTCGTCGATCGCCCTGGACAGCAGTTCCCAATGCATGCGCTGCTGGTGTGCCAGCGCCCGGCGGCGGGAGGCGGTCTCCTCGAGTTCGAGCCGCCGTGTCCGCAGTCGTTCCGCTTCCAGAGCGCGCTGAAGTACGGCCAGCGTCACCCCGGCCGTGGCGAGCAGCATGCCCGCCGCGGCGGAGCCGAACCTCCCCGTGGCGTTCTTCCGTGTGGCCATGTCAACCCCCGAATCAGGCGGCCCCGCCGCCGGTCGTCGAGTGCGGGTCGGCTGACGGGGACCGGCGAGCAAGGGGCGGCGCTTGCCGCCTCCAGAGTGCCGAGCGGCGCTGACCGGCGGGGAGGCGGAGAGGAGGCGCACGGAGGGAAGCGAGGGTCGCACGGTCCGGCGCCTTGTCCAACGTCTGCCCCGCGAGCGCTGCTGACAATCGTTCACTCCGTGTCGACCGCACCGGCTCGTATCCTGATCAGGCAATTCCGTACAGGGGTGTAAGCGCTGGTGCGGACCGGCGTACGCGTGGGTGAGAGAGAGGTCGCACGGTGGGGCAACGCCCGATTCCGCAGCAGATTCCGGTCGTCGTACTCGCCGGATTCCTCGGCTCAGGAAAGACCACCCTGCTCAACCACCTCCTGCACCGCAGTGGAGGCAGCCGGATCGGTGCCATCGTCAACGACTTCGGCTCGATCGAGATCGACGCGATGGCGGTCGCCGGCGCGCTCGGCGACTCGACCGTCTCGCTCGGCAACGGGTGCCTGTGCTGTGCCGTCGACGCCAGTGAACTGGACGGGTACCTGGAGCGGTTGGCCCGCCCCGAGGCGGGCATCGACGTCATCGTCATCGAGGCAAGCGGTCTCGCCGAGCCGCAGGAACTCGTGCGGATGCTCCTCGCCAGCGAACAGCCCGGCGTCGTCTACGGCGGACTGGTCGAGGTGGTCGACGCCGCCGAGTTCGACGCCACGCGTCTCAGGCACCCCGAGATCGACAGGCACCTGGCGCTCGCCGACCTGATCGTGGTCAACAAGACGGACCGGGCGCCGGACGCCGAGCGGGTGCTCTCCCTCGTCCGCTCGCTCGGCGACCGCGCGGCCGTCGTGCCCGCGACCTACGGCCGTATCGACCCGGAGTTCCTCTACGACTGCCGGCCCGGCGAGGAACGTGTGGGGCAGCTGTCCTTCGACGACCTGCACGACCACTCGGGGGGCGGCAGCGCACACGCCGAGCACCTGCACGCCGCCTACGACAGCCTGTCCTTCGTCTCGGGTGCTCCGCTCGACCCGCGCCGACTCATGACTTTCCTCGACAGCCGGCCCGAGGGCCTCTACCGGATCAAGGGCTACATCGACTTCGGGCCGTACGACACGCGGAACAGGTACGCCGTCCATGCCGTCGGGCGCTTCCTGCGCTTCTACCCGGAGCCCTGGCCGGCCGGCGACGCCCGCCGCACCCAGCTGGTGCTCATCGGCTCCGGCATCGACGCGCCCGCCCTCCGTGCGGAACTCGACGCGTGCCGCCGGGCCGCCGACGCCCCGCCCGCCGACGAGCACGGCATGTGGGGCGTCCTGCGCTACGTACCGGACCCCGACGCCGAGGACTTCGAGCCTGAGGACTTCGAGCCCGAAGACCCCGAGCCCGAAGACTCCGAGGCCGAAGACCCCGAGACCGAGGAGCCGGGCGGAGTGCAGCCGCCGCCCGCCCCCCGGGGCGAGGTTTAGGCCGGTCCCGCCACCACGGACACCGTCTTCGGCAAGGACACGCCCGAGCCGTCGCGGCGCGGGTCCATGTCCGGGAGCTGGGCCGGCGAGCCGTTGCGCTGCGCGGCGAGCGCCGGGGTGGCGCCGGCCCAGGCGAAGGCCAGGCAGTCCTCGCCCTTCAGGAACCGCTGGCAGCGCACGCCACCCGTGGCACGCCCCTTGCGCGGGTACTGGTCGAACGGGGTGAGCTTGGCCGTGGTCTGCACGGAGTCGTCGAGCGTGCCGCGTGAACCGGCGACGGTGAAGACCACCGCCTCCGCGGCGGGGTCCACCGCCGTGAAGGAGATGACCTTGGCGCCGTCGGCGAGCTTGACTCCCGCCACACCGCCCGCGGGACGGCCCTGCGGGCGGACCTGCGCGGCCTGGTAGCGCAGCAGTTGCGCGTCGTCCGTGATGAAGACCAGGTCCTCGTCACCGGTGCGCAACTCGACGCCGCCCACGATCCGGTCACCCTCCTTGAGGGAGATGACCTCCAACTCGTCTTTGTGCGACGGATAGTCCGGCACGACTCGCTTGACGACACCCTGCTCGGTGCCGAGCGCGAGACCGGGCGACGACTCGTCCAGCGTGGTCAGACAGACGACCGTCTCGTCGTCCTCCAGGGAGACGAACTCCGCCAGCGGCGCACCGCCGGACAGGTTCGGCGTGGGCATGGGCTCCGGGAGCTGGGGGAGGTCGACGACGTTCACCCGCAGGAGGCGGCCCGCGGACGTCACCACGCCCACCTCGCCGCGGGCCGTGGCCGCCACCGCCGAGACGATCAGGTCGTGCTTGACGCGCTTCGCACCCGCCTCCGTGACCAGGGGCTCGTCGTTCGCGGTACGGGCGATCAGCCCCGTCGACGACATCAGCACCCGGCACGGGTCGTCCGCCACCTGGAGCGGCACCGCGGCCACCGGGGCGCCGGACGACTCCAGCAGGACCGTACGCCGGTCGGTGCCGAACTTCTTCGACACCGCCGCCAGTTCGGCGGAGACCAGCTTGCGCAGCTCGGCGTCGGAGTCGAGGATCCGGGTCAGTTCCTCGATCTCCGCGTTCAGCCGGTCCTTCTCCGACTCCAGCTCGATGCGGTCGAACTTGGTGAGCCGGCGCAGCGGCGTGTCCAGGATGTACTGCGTCTGGATGTCGCTCAGCGAGAACCGCTCCATCAGGCGCTGCTTGGCCTGCGCGGAGTTCTCGCTGGAGCGGATGAGCCGGATGACCTCGTCGATGTCGACCAGGGCGGTGAGCAGACCCTCGACCAGGTGCAGGCGGTCGCGGCGCTTGGTGCGGCGGAACTCGCTGCGGCGCCGGACGACGGTGAAGCGGTGGTCGAGATAGACCTCCAGCAGCTCCTTGAGGCCGAGGGTGAGGGGCTGGCCGTCCACCAGGGCGACGTTGTTGATGCCGAAGGACTCCTCCATCGGCGTCAGCTTGTAGAGCTGCTCCAGGACCGCCTCGGGCACGAAGCCGTTCTTGATCTCGATGACCAGGCGCAGCCCGTGCTCGCGGTCCGTGAGGTCCTTGACGTCCGCGATGCCCTGGAGCTTCTTCGAACCGACCAGGTCCTT
Organism: Streptomyces sp. NPDC045956; assembly: GCF_056430705.1. Classification (NCBI taxonomy): domain Bacteria; kingdom Bacillati; phylum Actinomycetota; class Actinomycetes; order Kitasatosporales; family Streptomycetaceae; genus Streptomyces; species Streptomyces sp. NPDC045956. Next base: position 110,155 of record NZ_JBWKKZ010000009.1, read on the forward strand.
GATCTTGGCGATGACCTTCTCGGGGCCGACCGCGAAGGGCAGCTCGGTGACGACCAGGCCCTTGCGGCGGGCCGTCACGGTCTCCACGGACACCGTCGCGCGGATCTTGAACGTGCCGCGGCCCGTCTCGTAGGCGTCCCGGATGCCGGGCAGGCCGACGATCCGCCCGCCGGTCGGCAGGTCGGGGCCCGGCACGTGCTTCATCAGGGCTTCGAGGTCGGCGTTCGGGTACCGGATCAGGTGCCGGGCGGCCGCGATCACCTCGCGCAGGTTGTGCGGCGGCATGTTCGTGGCCATGCCGACCGCGATGCCGGAGGCGCCGTTGACCAGCAGGTTCGGGAAGGCGGCGGGCAGCGCCACCGGCTCCTGCTCCTGGCCGTCGTAGTTGGGACCGAAGTCGACGGTGTCCTCGTCGATGGACTCCGTCATGAGGCTGGTCGCCTCGGCCATCCGGCACTCGGTGTACCGCATGGCGGCCGGCGGGTCGTCGTTGCCCAGCGAGCCGAAGTTGCCGTGGCCGTCCACCAGGGGCACGCGCATGGAGAAGGACTGGGCCATGCGCACCAGGGCGTCGTAGATGGACGCGTCGCCGTGGGGGTGCAGCTTGCCCATGACCTCGCCGACGACACGGGCGCACTTCACGTAGCCGCGCTCGGGCCGCAGACCCATCTCGTTCATCTGGTACACGATGCGGCGGTGCACCGGCTTGAGGCCGTCGCGGGCGTCCGGGAGCGCACGGGAGTAGATGACCGAGTACGCGTACTCGAGGAAGGAGCCCTGCATCTCGTCGACGACGTCGATGTCGAGGATCCTCTCCTCGTACGCGTCGTCGGGCGGCGGGGTCTTCGTGCTACGGCGGGCCATCGCTGCCGGCTCCTTGCTGAAGCGTGAACGGTGATCTGACGCGGTCCATTGTGGACCGCGGCACTGACAGCGACCGACCAGGACCCGTCACGGGCTGCCCGGCCCGGCGCTGCCCGCAGGGTACGCCCTCGTCCCCGGCGGACCGCCAACCCCGTTCTCGCTCTCGGCGTAGGAGGTGCGGGAACTTCACCGGTGGCCCGCACGCTTGCATACAGTGGCGGGACCGGCGGAATTCCGCAGTTCCGCCCCATGAATCCACCGAGATTCCGCGAGCGAAGGGACGTACATGCCCATGGGTCACACGGCCACAGCCCAGGCAGACTCCGGCGGCCTGACAGCGACCGAGCACCGCCTGGCCAACGGCCTGCGCGTGGTGCTCTCCGAGGACCACCTGACCCCGGTCGCGGCGGTGTGCCTCTGGTACGACGTCGGCTCGCGCCACGAGGTCAAGGGGCGCACCGGCCTGGCTCACCTCTTCGAGCACCTGATGTTCCAGGGCTCCGCCCAGGTCAAGGGCAACGGTCACTTCGAACTGGTGCAGGGCGCCGGTGGCTCGCTCAACGGCACCACCAGCTTCGAGCGCACCAACTACTTCGAGACCATGCCCGCCCACCAGCTGGAGCTCGCCCTCTGGCTGGAGGCCGACCGCATGGGCTCGCTGCTCGCCGCCCTCGACGAGGAGTCGATGGAGAACCAGCGGGACGTCGTCAAGAACGAGCGCCGCCAGCGCTACGACAACGTCCCCTACGGCACCGCGTTCGAGAAGCTGACCGCCCTCGCCTACCCGGAGGGCCACCCCTACCACCACACGCCGATCGGCTCGATGGCCGACCTGGACGCGGCGACGCTGGAGGACGCGCGCGCGTTCTTCCGCACGTACTACGCGCCGAACAACGCGGTGCTCTCGGTCGTCGGCGACATCGACCCCGAGCAGACCCTCGCCTGGGTCGAGAAGTACTTCGGCTCCATCGCCTCGCACGACGGCAAGCAGCCGCCCCGGGACGGCTCGCTGCCCGACGTCATGGGCGGGGAGGTGCGCGAGGTCGTCGAGGAGGAGGTCCCGGCCCGCGCCCTGATGGCGGCCTACCGCCTGCCGGAGGACGGCACGCGCGCGTGCGACGCGGCCGACCTCGCCCTCACCGTCCTGGGCGGCGGCGAGTCGTCCCGGCTGTACAACCGGCTGGTGCGCCGCGACCGCACGGCCGTCGCCGCCGGCTTCGGTCTGCTGCGGCTCGCGGGAGCACCCTCCCTGGGGTGGCTGGACGTGAAGACGTCCGGCGACGTGGAGGTGCCGGTCATCGAGACCGCCATCGACGAGGAGCTCGCCCGGTTCGCCCAGGAGGGCCCGACCGCCGAGGAGATGGAGCGCGCCCAGGCCCAGCTGGAGCGCGAGTGGCTGGACCGCCTGGGCACCGTCGCGGGCCGCGCCGACGAACTGTGCCGCTACGCGGTCCTGTTCGGCGACCCGCAGCTCGCCCTCACCGCCGTGCAGCGGGTGCTCGAGGTCACGGCGGAGGAGGTGCAGGAGGTCGCCAAGGCCCGCCTGCGCCCCGACAACCGCGCGGTGCTCGTCTACGAGCCCACCGCCCCCGCCGACGTGAACGACGCCACCGACGAGAACGAGGAGGCGGCCAAGTGACCGAGCTCGCCACCATGGAATTCCACCAGCAGCCGCAGGCCGGCGAGCCCAGGCCGTGGGCGTTCCCGGCACCGGAGCGCGGCAGCCTCGACAACGGCCTGACCGTGCTGCGCTGCCACCGTCCCGGCCAGCAGGTCGTCGCCGTGGAGGTCCTGCTCGACGCGCCCCTGGACGCCGAGCCCACCGGTCTCGACGGCGTCGCCACCATCATGGCGCGGGCCTTCTCGGAGGGCACCGACAAGCACTCCGCCGAGGACTTCGCCGCCGAGCTGGAGCGCTGCGGGGCCACCCTCGACGCGCACGCCGACCACCCCGGCGTCCGGCTGAGCCTGGAGGTGCCCGTCTCGCGCCTCGCCAAGGCCCTCGGCCTGGTCGCCGACGCCCTGAGGGCGCCCGCGTTCGCGGACGGCGAGGTCGAACGGCTGGTCCGCAACCGCCTCGACGAGATCCCGCACGAGCTGGCCAACCCAGCCCGCCGGGCCGCCAAGGAGCTCTCCAAGGAGCTGTTCCCGGCCGGGACGCGCATGTCGCGCCCCCGCCAGGGCACCGAGGAGACCGTCGCGAGCATCGACTCCGCCGCCGTACGCGCCTTCTACGAGAAGCACGTCCGGCCCGCCACGGCCACCGCCGTGGTCGTCGGAGACCTCACCGGCGTGGACCTCGACGCGCTGCTCGTGGAGACGCTGGGCGCGTGGACCGGTTCCGCCGCTGAGCCCCGTCCGGTGCCGCCGGTGACCGCCGACGACCGGGGCCGGGTCGTCATCGTGGACCGCCCCGGCGCCGTCCAGACGCAGCTGCTCATCGGCCGCACCGGCTCCGACCGGCACGACCGCGTGTGGCCCGCGCAGGTGCTCGGCACGTACTGCCTCGGCGGCACCCTCACCTCGCGCCTGGACCGCGTCCTGCGCGAGGAGAAGGGCTACACCTACGGAGTCCGGGCTTTCGGGCAGGTCCTGCGCTCCGCGCCCGACGGGACCGGCGCCGCCATGCTGGCCATCAGCGGCTCCGTCGACACCCCCAACACCGGTCCGGCCCTGGAGGACCTGTGGACGGTGCTGCGCAAGCTCGCCGAGGGCGGGCTCACCGACGCCGAGCGTGACGTCGCCGTGCAGAACCTGGTGGGCGTGGCGCCGCTGAAGTACGAGACGGCGGCCGCCGTCGCGAGCACGCTGGCCGACCAGGTCGAGCAGCACCTGCCCGACGACTACCAGGCGACGCTCTACCGCCAACTCGCCGCCACGGGCACCGTGGAGGCCACGGCGGCGGTCGTGAACGCCTTCCCGGTGGACCGTCTGGTGACGGTCCTCGTCGGCGACGCGGCACAGATCAAGGAGCCGGTCGAGGCGCTCGGCATCGGTGAAGTCACCGTGGTGGCGGCCGAGTAGCGGTACGCGCGTGGGGCCCTGGTGACCGGAGTGTCACCAGGGCCGCCGTTTGTCCGAATTGAGGGAGAGGCTGCCTGTCTGCGCTGTGGCATGCGCTACAAAAAGCCGGTTGCGTTTGAGGATTGAAGACAACCGCGTTTAGCGTCTTCCGGGCTGTTCGTCAGGCAGTGCGCCGCACCCGCGGCACCGGACAGTCATCGCCGAGTCCCCGTACGGCGCGAGCCAGGGGAGCCGGGGACCCACCGTAGTCCCTGGGGTGAATCGGACGCCCGCGCGTGCCGCGAGGGGGTCCGTAGGAGACCTTCCACCTCCGAACCCGTCAGCTAACCCGGTAGGCGAGAGGGAAGGAAAGGACCAGCCACTACATGGCGTTCACGCGCGCCGCCGGCAAGCACCGCCGTCCCGGCCGGATGCACCGCACCACCGCCCGCGCGGCGGGTGTCGCGGCCCTCGCCACCACCGGCGTCGTAGGCACCCTCGCGGCTCCGGCGCTCGCCGCCGAGCCCCAGGTCGAGCAGAGCGGGCTCACCCCGGTCATCAGCATCGGCGACTCCCTGGCCGACGAGATCGACGCCCAGGCCGCCGCGCAGAAGCAGGCCGCCCTGGACGCCGCCGCCCGTGAGGCGGCGCAGGAGGCCGCGCGCGAGCGGGCCGCCCAGGCCGCCCAGGAGGCGCGCGAGGCCAAGGAGCGCGCCGCGCGGGAGGCGGAGCGCAAGCGTCTCAACACCTTCGTCACGCCGATCACCGCCTCCTACGTCTCCACCGCCTACCAGGCCGGCAGCTCCCTGTGGTCCTCCGGCAGCCACACCGGCATCGACTTCCACGCCTCCACCGGCACCTCCGTGCACGCGGTCGGCGTCGGCACCGTCGTCGAGGCCGGCTGGGGCGGGGCGTACGGCAACCAGGTCGTGCTCAAGATGCACGACGGCACGTACACGCAGTACGGCCACCTGTCGTCCATCGGTGTCTCGGTGGGCCAGTCGGTCGACGCGGGACAGCAGATCGGCCTGTCCGGCGCCACCGGCAACGTCACCGGACCGCACCTGCACTTCGAGGCCCGTACGAGCCCCGAGTACGGCTCGGACATGGACCCCGTCGCCTACCTCCGCTCCCACGGCGTTAACGTCTGAGGACGGCGTGAACGTCTGACGACGACCTGAACGTCTGAGGACGTCGGGAACGTCCGACGACGACGTGAACGTCCGACGACGGACGAACGGTACGCGAAAGCCCCGGCTCCCCGAGTCGGGGCTTTCGCATTTCCGGAGTGTTCCCGGTGTGGCCGTTGTCCAAAAAGTGTCCATGAAATCCACATCGCCGTCGGAATTCCCGCCGCATTGGCCTAGAGTCGCTGAACACGCGTCAATCGTCGACGTTTCCCGGGGATGAAGGCGGAGGTCGGGCATGCGCATTCCGGCGCACTCGGTGTGCACGGCGATCCGGGACGACATCGTCTCCGGTGTCCACGGGCGCGGCAGCCGCCTCACCGAGGAACTCCTGGCCCGTCGCTACGGCGTCTCCCGGGTCCCCGTCCGGGAGGCACTGCGCACGCTGGAGGCGGAGGGGTTCGTGGTCACCCGGCGGCACGCGGGCGCGTGCGTCGCGGAGCCGACCGAGCGGGAGGCGGCCGACCTGCTGGAGACGCGCACGCTCCTCGAACCCCTCGGCGCGTCCCGGGCCGCCCGGCGCCGCACCGAGGCGCATCTCAAGGTCCTGCGCGGCCTGGTGCGGCTCGGCCAGGAGCGTGCCAGGCAGGGGAGCAGCGACGATCTGCGCTCGCTGGACGGCTGGTTCCACGAGACCCTCGCCCAGGCCGCCGGCAGCCCCTCCCTGACGGCGTTGCTGACCCAGCTGCGCCACAAGATCGCCTGGCTGTACGCCGTGGAGGCCGCGGCCGACCCGGTGGAGTGCTGGGCGGAGCACGGCGCGATCGTCGACGCGGTGGCCCGGGGCGACGGCGAGCGCGCCCGGGCGCTCATGGCGCTGCACGCCGAACGGTCGGCGCCGGCGCACCGCCTGCGCTTCGCCGCCGGAGGCCAGGCGGCGGACCGTGTGAGGAACCCGCAACGTGCCGTAAACATGTCGGGTCTGCGTTATTAACATGAGCGCCGTATACAAAGACAGGGGAATTCGAGGGGGTGATTTCCGCTGCCCGCGAAAAGCGAATACCCCCGCCAGGAGTGGTGCAGAGAAAAGGCCCGCCCGGAATTCCGGGCGGGCCTTTCTCGGTGGTGCTGCCGTCGGTCAGACGGTCTCGGGAAGCTCTTCGAGACCCTCGGAGACCAGCTTCGCCAGCCGCTCCAGGGCGGCGTCCGCGCCCTCGGCGTCGGAGGCGAGCACGATCTCCTCGCCGCCCTGGGCGCCGAGGCCGAGGACGGCCAGCATGGAGGCCGCGTTGACGGGGGAGCCGTCGGCCTTGGCGATCGTGACCGGGACGCCGGTGGCCGTGGCGGCTCGGACGAAGATGGAGGCGGGGCGGGCGTGGAGACCCTCGGCCCAGCCGACGTTGACGCGGCGCTCAGCCATGTGATGCTGCCCTTCAGGTGTTCAGGGGTCTGGTGTTGTCTAGACCACTCTTGTCTAGACCAGTTTCCCACATCGTGAAGCGTCCCGGGACGGCTGTCCGCAGCCCCGCGTGGTCGTCGGACCGCGGCCTCGGCCCGACCTTCCGTCCTCCACAGACTGCCTCGCGCCGTTGTCGTACGCGAGCCGTACTCTGGGGCCCATGCAGACCTCGTCGGACCGGCACGAGTACCCCGCCCACTGGGAAGCCGACGTGGTGCTGCGCGACGGCGGCACCGCGCGCGTCCGCCCCATCACCGTTGATGACGCCGAGCGCCTGGTCAGCTTCTACGAGCAGGTCTCCGACGAGTCGAAGTACTACCGCTTCTTCGCGCCGTACCCTCGCCTGTCCGCCAAGGACGTCCACCGCTTCACGCACCACGACTTCGTGGACCGGGTGGGACTCGCGGCCACCATCGGCGGCGAGTTCATCGCCACCGTACGCTACGACCGGATCGGCGCCGGCGGAACACCCGCCTCCGCACCGGCGGACGAGGCGGAGGTCGCCTTCCTCGTCCAGGACGCCCACCAGGGGCGTGGCGTGGCCTCCGCGCTGCTGGAACACATCGCCGCCGTCGCCCGCGAGCGGGGCATCCGCCGCTTCGCCGCCGAGGTGCTGCCCGCCAACACCAAGATGATCAAGGTGTTCAGGGACGCCGGGTACACCCAGCAGCGCAGCTTCGAGGACGGCGTGGTCCGTCTGGAGTTCGACCTCGAACCGACCGACCGCTCGCTCGCCGTGCAGTACGCGCGCGAGCACCGCGCGGAGGCGCGTTCCGTCCAGCGGCTGCTGCAACCCGGCTCCGTGGCGGTCATCGGCGCCGGCCGCACCCCGGGCGGCGTCGGGCGCAGCATGCTCGGCAACATCCGCGACGCGGGCTACACCGGCCGGCTGCACGCCGTGAACAAGGCCCTCCCCGAGGGCCAGGACGCACTCGACGGGGTACCGGCCCGCCGCTCGGTGCGCGACATCGACGGGCCCGTCGACCTCGCCGTCGTCGCCGTGCCCGCCGAGCACGTCCCCGACGTCGTCGCCGAGTGCGGTGAGCACGGCGTCCAGGGCCTGGTGGTGGTCTCCGCCGGGTACGCCGACAGCGGCCCCGAGGGACGCGAACGCCAGCGCGCACTGGTCCGGCAGGCGCGCTCGTACGGCATGCGAATCATCGGGCCCAACGCCTTCGGCATCATCAACACCTCCTCGGACGTGCGGCTCAACGCCTCCCTCGCCCCGGAGATGCCGCGGCCCGGCCGGATCGGCCTGTTCGCCCAGTCCGGCGCCATCGGCATCGCCCTGCTGTCCCGGCTGCACCGGCGCGGCGGCGGGGTCACCGGCGTCACGGGCGTGTCGACCTTCGTCTCCTCCGGCAACCGCGCCGACGTCTCCGGCAACGACGTCCTCCAGTACTGGTACGACGACCCGGAGACCGACGTCGCCCTGATGTACCTGGAGTCCATCGGCAACCCCCGCAAGTTCACCCGCCTGGCCCGGCGGACGGCGGCCGTCAAGCCGCTGGTCGTGGTGCAGGGGGCCCGCCACGGCGGGGCGGCACCGCAGGGGCACGCCGTGCGGGCGACGCGCCTCCCGCACGCGACGGTCTCCGCGCTGCTGCGGCAGGCCGGCGTGATCCGGGTCGACACCATCACCGACCTGGTCGACGCGGGCCTGCTGCTCGCCCGGCAGCCGCTGCCCGCCGGACCGAGGGTGGCGATCCTGGGGAACTCGGAGTCACTGGGCCTGCTCACGTACGACGCGTGCCTCTCCGAAGGGCTGCGGCCGCATCCTCCCCTCGACCTGACGACGGCGGCCTCGCCCGACGCGTTCCACGCGGCCCTGTCCCGGGCGCTGGCCGACGACACCTGCGACGCGGTGGTGGTCACCGCCATCCCCGCGGTGGGCGAGGGCTCCGCGGGGGACGCCGCGCTGGCGAAGGCCCTGCGCTCGGCGGCGGCCTCGGTGCCGTCCAAGCCGGTCCTCGTGGTGCACGTGGAGCTCGGCGGGCTCGCGGAGGCCCTGTCGGCGGCGGCCAGCACGGCGCCGCAGACCCCGCCGTCCGCGGACGCACGGGCGGCGACGCCCCCCGCCCCGCACGCCGCCGCGCCCCTCGACCGGCAGACGGCCCCGATGACCGCCGGGGACCGGCCGGCGTCCCCCGGACCCGCGCCCGCCCCGGTGGAGCCACCGACGCCCCCGCCCGCCGAACCCCGGACGGGCGAGCCCGACGGGCCGGGGACGACCCCGCCCGCCGCCGCGGGCGCCGCGGACTCCGTGCGGCGGCACCCGCCCGCTGCCGACGAGCCCGGCGAGGCACCGGAAGGGCCCCACCTCATCCCCGCCTACCCCGCCGCAGAACGCGGCGTGCGCGCCCTCGCCCAGGCGGTCGCCTACGCCCAGTGGCGGCGCGACGCCGCCGACCCCGGCAAGGTGCCGGAGTACGAGGACATCGACGAGAAGGGCGCCGCCGAGCTGATCGCCGGGAACCTCGCGCGCGGGCAGGGACTCACGCTCGACACCGAGGAGACCTGCGCGCTGCTCGGCAGGTACGGCATCCGCGTCCACCGCGCGATGCCCGCCCCCACCCCCGACGACGCCGCGGCCGCCGCGCGGACCCTCGGCTACCCGGTCGCCCTCAAGGCCACCGCACCGCACCTGCGCCACCGCGCCGACCTCGGCGGCGTACGCCTGGACCTCGCGGACGAGGAGCAACTGCGACGCGCGTACGCGGAGTTGACGGAGCTGTTCGGGACGCCCGCGGAGCTGCGTCCGGTGGTGCAGGGCATGGCACCGCGCGGCGTCGACACCGTCGTCCGGGCGGTCATCGACCCGGCGGCCGGCGCGGCGCTCTCCTTCGGCCTCGCCGGTGCGGCCACCCAGCTGCTCGGCGACATGGCGCACCGGCTGATCCCGGTCACCGACCGGGAGGCCGGCTCGCTCATCCGCTCGATCCGCACGGCACCCCTCCTCTTCGGCTGGCGCGGCTCGGCCCCCGTCGACTCCGCCGCCCTGGAAGAGCTGCTGCTCCGGGTCTCCCGGCTGGTCGACGACCACCCGGAGGTCGTCGCGGTCACCCTGGAACCGGTCGTCGTCGCCCCGCGCGGCCTGAGCGTCCTCAGCGCCTCCGTCCGCCTCGCGCCCCCGCCCGCCAGGGACGACCTGGGCCCGCGCACCCTGCCGGCGTACTGACCGCCCACGGCCCGGGAGGGGCGCCGCACGAGCGTGCCGCGCAGTCAGTGCGCCCCCGTAGGATGGACGGCATGGCCAAGACCAGTACGACGACCCAGGGGCTGCGAGCGGCGATCGAGCGCAGCGGCTACTACCCGGCCCTCGTGGCCGAGGCGGTGGAGGCCGCCGTGGGCGGCGAGCCCGTCCGGTCGTACCTGGTCCATCAGGAGACGACGTTCGATCAGAACGAGGTGCGCCGGCACGTGACCGTGCTCGTGCTCACCGGCAACCGCTTCATCGTCAGCCACACCGACGAGCAGGCCGCCGACGACACCTCCCCGACGCCGTACGCCACGACCTCCACGGAGTCCGTCAAGCTCGGCCGGATCTCGTCCATCGTCGTCAGCCGCGTGGTCGCCAACCCGGAGCAGTACAAGCCGGGCACGTTGCCCCGCGAGATCGTGCTGACCATCGGCTGGGGTGCCGTCTCCCGCCTCGACCTGGAGCCCGCCGCCTGCGGCGACCCCAATTGCGAGGCGGACCACGGCTACACCGGCAGCTCGACGGCCGACGACCTCAGCCTGCGCGTCAGCGAGGCCGGGGACGGCCCGGAGACGGTGCGCCAGGCGCTCACCTTCGCGCAGGCCCTCTCCGAGGCGACCGCGGACTCCTCCCGCTGATGGCACAGCCCGCAGCCTGGGACACCGCCCCGGAACCGCTCCCCGTCGACTCCGCCCCCGTACCCGAGTACGGCGCCGGTTCGCTCGCCGACCTCCTGCCCACCCTGGCCGCCGGTCTCGGCGTCCCCGGCATGACCGCGAGCATCACCGAACTGACCCCGGCCGATCGGAACTGCGTGTTCCTGATCGACGGGCTCGGCTGGGAACAGCTGCGGGCCCACCCGGAGGACGCCCCCTTCATGAGCGCGCTGCTGAGCAGCTCACGCGGCGGCACCGGGCGGCCGATCACCGCCGGCTACCCGGCGACCACCGCGACCTCCCTCGCCTCCGTCGGCACCGGTCTGCCCCCCGGGGCCCACGGCCTGCCCGGCTACACCGTGCGCGACCCGGCCACCGGCCAGCTGATGAACCAGCTGCGCTGGCGGCCGTGGACGGCGCCGGCCGCCTGGCAGCCGTACCCCACCGTCTTCCACCTCGCCCAGGAGGCGGGGGTGCACGCCGCGCAGGTCTCCTCACCGACCTTCGCGAACACCCCGCTGACCAGGGTCGCCCTCAGCGGCGGCACCTTCCACGGCCGGCTGTCCGGCGAGGACCGCATGGACCTCGCCGCCGAGCAGCTGGCCGGCGCGGACCGGGCGCTCGTCTACACCTACTACGCGGAGGTCGACGGCGCCGGCCACCGCTTCGGCGTCGACTCCGACACCTGGCGCGGCCAGCTCGCGCACGTCGACCGGCTCGTCCAGCGCCTCGCCGAGCAGCTTCCGCCGCGCAGCGCCCTGTACGTCACGGCCGACCACGGCATGATCGACGTGCCCTTCGACGAGGACCACCGCATCGACTTCGACGAGGACTGGGAGCTGAAGGCGGGCGTCGCCCTCCTCGGCGGTGAGGGCCGCGCCCGCCACGTGTACGCCGTGCCCGGCGCGCACAACGACGTGCTGACCTGCTGGCGTGAGGTGCTCGGCGAGCAGTTCTGGGTGGCCTCGCGGGACGAGGCGATCGAGGCGGGCTGGTTCGGCCCCCGGATCGACGACCGGGTGTACGACCGCCTCGGCGACGTGATCGCCGCCGCGCGGGACGACGTCCTCCTCATCGCCTCGGAGCGGGAGCCGAAGGAGTCGGCGATGGTCGGCAACCACGGATCGATGACCCCTGCCGAACAACTCGTCCCCCTGCTCGAAGTACGCTCCTGACCTCCCGCACACCGCCGTCCCGTTGCCGAAAGGTGCCCAACCCCTCATGCCCGAGCTGGTCTTCTTCTCCGGAACCATGGACTGCGGGAAGTCGACGCTGGCTCTGCAGATCGAGCACAACCGCTCGGCACGCGGACTCGTCGGCATGATCTTCACCCGCGACGACCGGGCGGGCGAGGGCAAGCTCTCCTCCCGTCTCGGCCTGGTCACCGACGCGGTGGAGGTCGAGGACGGACAGGACCTGTACGGGTACGTCGTCGACCACCTCACGCAGGGCGGACGCGTGGACTACGTGATCGCCGACGAGGCGCAGTTCCTCGCGCCGGACCAGATAGACCAGCTCGCGCGCGTGGTCGACGACCTCGACGTCGATGTGTACGCCTTCGGCATCACCACGGACTTCCGCTCCAAGCTCTTCCCCGGCTCCCAGCGGCTGGTGGAACTCGCCGACCGCGTCGAGGTGCTCCAGGTCGAGGCCCTGTGCTGGTGCGGGGCCCGCGCCACGCACAACGCCCGCACCGTGGGCGGCGTCATGGTCGTCGAGGGCGCCCAGGTGGTCGTCGGCGACGTGACCCGGTCTCCCGACGAGATCGGCTACGAGGTGCTGTGCCGGCGGCACCACCGGCGCAGGATGACCAGTGCCTCCGCGCGCGCCGGCACCCTCTCGCCGGACGTCCTGCCGGTGGCGCCGGCCTGATCCGGCCGGCCTCGGGGCGCGTAGGCGCCCCGGACCGGTCACCGGGCGCCGGGGACGGCGGGCGGCCGGAGTCCTCGTCTCATTCCGTTCCCCCGCCGGCGGGCCGGCCCTGCAACAGCGAGAAGCGGGCGCCCTCCGGGTCGGCCACCGTCGCCACCCGGCCGTGGACGGTGTCCCGGACGGGTTCGAGGACGTGGCCGCCCAGCTCGGCGAGGCGCCGCTGGGACTCCTCCGCGTCATCCACCTCGAAGTACGTGATCCAGTGCGGGCCGCGGTCGCGGGGCAGGGCGTGGCCGACCCCGTGGATGCCGGCGACCGGCCGGCCGTCGAGGCAGAGGGTCACGTAGTCCCGGTCGGCGGACACCTCCGCCACCCGTTCGAAGCCGAACACGGTCTCGTAGAACTTGGCGACACTCGCCGACTCGAAGGTCAGCAACTCGTTCCATGCCGGGGTGCCGGGGACGCCCGTCACGGCCGTGCCGAGATGCGCCGCCGCCTGCCAGACGCCGAAGACGGCGCCCGACGGATCGGAGCCGATGGCCAAGCGGCCGGCCTCGCCCGCGTCCAGCGGACCCACCCCGATCGTGCCACCGCACAGACGGATCGTCTCGGCTGTCCGGTTGACGTCGGCCGACGCGAAGTAGGGCGTCCAGGCGATGGGGAGCCGGCGGTCCGGGGGCAGTCGGCCGATGCCCGCCACCTCGCGCCCGTCGAGCAGGGCCCGCGCGTAGGGGCCCAGTTGCTGCGGTCCCGGCCGGAACTCCCAGCCGAACAGCGCTCCGTAGAAGTCGTGGGTGGCGGCCGGGCCGTGCACCATCAGGCTCACCCAGCAGGGTGTTCCGGGCGTGTGCCGGGCGTTCGTCTCGCCGTTCCGGCCGGCCGACCCCCGTGCGTCGGTCATCGTCACTCTCTTCTCGGCCCTGCGCGGGCCGTGCGTCCGCTTCCGCCTGACGGATTCCGCTTCGACGGACCTTCACGCCGAGGCCGGCACCGGATCCGGTGCCGCGCCGTCCGGGCGCGCCCGTGGGACAGCCCGGTGCTGTGCGGGTAGTACAGCATGTGCCCGAACCCATACGCCCGGTGATCGGTACTGTCCGGCGGGCAGAGTAGCCCGACATCGACGCTTCGGCCACTCGGTACGCCAGGATGGGGCCATGAACGCCATCATCTCCGCATCCGAACTCGAGCAGGAACGGGCGGGCCAGAACCCGCCCGTCCTGCTCGACGTCCGCTGGCAGTTGAGCACGGCCAAGGCGCCCGGTGCCGCGCCGTTCGACGGCCGCGCCGAGTACGCGGCCGGGCACCTTCCCGGTGCCGTCTTCGTCGACCTGGACAGGGAACTGGCCTCCGCACCCGGCGCAGGGGGCCGGCATCCGCTGCCCGAGGTGGCGGAGTTCGGCGGGGCGATGCGCCGGGCGGGCGTCACCTCCGGCCGGCCGGTCGTCGTGTACGACGGCGGGCAGGGGTGGGCCGCTGCCCGGGCCTGGTGGCTGCTGCGCTGGACGGGTCACCCGAACGTGCGGGTCCTCGACGGTGGGTTGCCGGAGTGGCGGGGGCCGTTGTCCACCGAGGTGCCCGCGCCCGAGGAGGGCGACTTCACTCCGCGGCCGGGCGCCGTGGGGCTGTTGGACGCGGACGGAGCGGCGGCGCTGGCCCGGTCCGGGCTGCTGCTCGACGCCCGGGCGGGGGAGCGGTACCGGGGCGAGGTGGAGCCGATCGATCCGGTCGGCGGTCACATCCCGGGCGCGGTGTCGGCACCGACGACGGACAACGTGGCGGGGGACGGCCGCTTCCTGCCGGCGGAGGAACTCCGGGCACGGTTCAAGACCCTCGGTGCCTCGGAGGGCGAAGAAGTCGGGGTCTACTGCGGCTCGGGCGTGTCGGGCGCCCACGAGGTGCTGGCGCTGGCGGTGGCGGGCATTCCGGCGGCGCTGTACGTGGGTTCGTGGTCGGAGTGGTCCTCGGATCCGGCACGACCGATCGCCGTGGGTCCGGACCCGCAGTAGCCCGGGTCCGGACCGCCGTGGTCGGGGCTGTCCGCGGCCCCGGTCCTCGGTGGCACGGAAGCCGGGAGTCGACGAAGCCCCCGGTCCGGCCCGGCGCGGCCGGGGGGGGGCACGGACGGCCGAGCCCGCCCCGTACGACCGGGGTCCCGGGGGGGGGGGGGGGGGGGGGGGGGGGGGGGGGAAAGGGGGGGGGGGGGGGGGGGGGGGGGGGTGTGTTGGTTTTTTTGTTGGGTGTGTCCCAAA
>NZ_JBWKKZ010000009.1:124593-144517 GCF_056430705.1 Streptomyces sp. NPDC045956
TTTTCCTCCCCCTTTTTGTGGGGGGGGCTCCCCCCCCCCCCCCCCCCCCCCCCCCCCCCCTTCCCCCCCCCCCCCCCCCCCCCCCCCCCGGGACCCCGGTCACGGTCGAAGTGGTCGGTCCGAGCCGCTATTCCTGCTTCTTGCGCCGCGTCCCGAACACGATCTCGTCCCAGCTCGGTACCGCCGCCCGTCGGCCCGGGCGGACGCCGTCGGCCTCGGCCTGGCGGTCGGTGGAGCCGGTCAGGCGGTCGCGGTGGCTGGCCACCGAACGCGGCATGAGGACGTCGGCGTAGGCGGAGCCGGCGCCGGCCGACGCCGCGGGCGCCGGGGCCTCCTCCACCTCGGCTTCCTCGACGGGCTCCTCGACCGGTTCCGGGGCACGCTCGGGCACCACCAGGTCGCCCCGGAAGCTCGGCACGGCCTCGAGCAGGCTGGTCAGCGAGTCGCGTTCGGCCGACGCCGTGGCCGCGGTCTCCTCGGCCGGCTCGGTCGGTGGCGGGGGCAGACTCGGCCGCTCCCGCTGCTCCCGGTCGAGGGAACGGTCCAGCGGCCGGTCGCGCGGCAGCCGGGCGATGCGCGGGACGAACGGGAAGCTGGGCTCGGGCGCGGCGAGATCGTCGGACTCGCCGATCAGCGCACGCGCCTCCGAGTCGACGGCCTGGACGAGCCGCCGGGGCGGGTCGTACGTCCAGCTCGCCGAGTGCGGTTCGCCGGCGACCAGGTAGACCAACAGGACTTCCCAGGTGCCGTCGTCGCGGCGCCAGGAGTCCCACTGGACGGTGTCCTTGTCGGCGCCGCGCAGCAGCAGCCGTTCCTGCACGGCCTCGCCGAGGGGTGGCCCGGAGTTCTCGCCGGGGCGGCGGACGGGGGTCTTGCGGGCCCGCTCCGCCATGAAGGCGCGCTCGGCCAGCACGGGACCCTCGAAGCGCCGTACGCGGTCGACGGGGATGCCGGCCATCTGGGCGACCTCTTCCGCGGTCGCGCCGGCTCGTATACGTGCCTGGATGTCGCGGGGGCGGAGATGGCTCTCCACCTCGATCTCGATCTGGCCGAGGCGGGGACGGTCGCCGCGCACGGCGGCCCGGAGCCGCTCGTCGATCGGAAGCGTGTACTCCGTGCTGTCCGCAGCCTTCAGCACCAGCCGTGTGCCGTCATTCGAGACGGCCACGACACGCAGTTCGGGCATGGGGACCTCCCGGGTGGTGCCTGCCGACGTCACGTGCGTCGCTGCTTCCGCTCTGTCGAGTGTGGCCTGCCCGGGTGCAGCCTGCCACAACCTTGCCGAGTTGCCCGGCGTGTCGGGCCTGGGCCCTGGATCGCCGTTATGGCACGGTTACCTGTTCGCAACGCTAAGTGACCAAATCCGTCACCCAGAGCAACTAGCCCCCTCCCGGCGGTCCTTCAAGGTCCTGCACCCCCGGTCGGGCGGCCTGACCCAGGGCTGGCAACAGTACTCCATTCGGGCCATGTGCGTGGATGGGCACGCCGTCCGACTTCCGGCAAGAGGTCGCGCTCGGCCGCCCCCGACGGGATTTCCGTGATCTTGACGTGGCGTACTTCACGCAATCGCCAGAAACGGAACTAATGGTTTCGACCGCACGTCCCTTTCTCGTGCAGTTGATCGATCGCGTACGGGAAAGGCAGGCAAGGTCCGGGAATGCGTGAAAAGCCCGACGACGCAGGCGACACGGACGCGCGTGCGGAGGTGAGGTCCAAGCGGATCGACCTGAGCGTGCCCCAGGTGGCGGGCAGCGCCCTGGCGGCGGTGGTGGCCGCCAAACTGGCCTCCTCCTTCGGCGTGTACGGCACGATCCTGGGGGCCGGCCTCATCAGTGTCGTCGCCACCTGTGGGGGTTCGGTCCTCCAGCACTTCTTCAGTCGCACCGGAGAGCAGATCCGGGAGAAACGGCCCGTCGGCGTGGCGCGGACCGCCGGCGTGGCGCGGACCGCCGGCCGGCCGGGCGCCGGACCGTCGGCGTCCACGGCCGCGGTCCCGGGGGAGTTCACCGCGGGCACGGTCTACCGTGCGCGGGCCACCGGCTGGAAGCGTCCGGTGGCCGCGGCGGCCCTCGTCTTCGCCGTCGCCATGGCCGGAATCACCACCTACGAACTCGCCTCCGGCCAGAATCTCGGCGGCGGCCACAGCACCACCGTCGGCAACGCCCTGTCCGGTCACAACAAGTCTGCGGGGGATTCGGGGGATTCGGGCGGTTCCGGGGGTTCGGGAGACTCGCGGGACGACCAGGACTCCGACGGGCCGGACGGGCCCGGGGACTCCGGCTCCGGGGGCGACGCTCCCGCCGCCACTCCGTCCGGGTCCCCGAGCGGAACCGGTGGCAGCACGTCGCCGGACGGCACCTCAGGAGACGACGGCGGTACGGACACCGGCGCGACGCCCACCCCGGACGCCACCGGAGGCGAGGACTCCGGCACGTCCACGAGCCCGGACCCCGACCCGTCGGCTACGACCCCAGAACCCGGCGCAAGTAGTCGTTCCGGAACAGCCGATCCGGGTCGAGACGGTCCCGCAGCGCCGTGAACTCACCGAAGCGCGGATACACCCGGGAGAAGTACTCGGCGTCCCGGGTGTGCAGCTTGCCCCAGTGCGGTCGTCCCCCGTGCGCCGTGAAGATCCGCTCGGCGGCCGTGAAGTACGCCTGATAGGGCGTGCCCCGGAACATGTGGACGGCGATGTACGCGCTGTCGCGGCCGGAGGCGGTGGAGAGCGTGATGTCGTCGGCCGGGGCCGTGCGCACCTCGACCGGGAAGCTGATCCGGAGCCGTGAACGGTCGACCATCGTCTTCAGCTCGCGCAGCGTCTCGACCACGGCCTCGCGCGGAACGGCGTACTCCATCTCCACGAACCGCACCCGCCGCGGGGAGGTGAACACCTTGTAGGGAGTGTCCGTGTACGTCCGCGCGGAGAGCGCCTTGCTGGAGATCCGTGCGATCGCGGGAACGCCGGCGGGGGCCGCGCGGCCGACCCAGTTGGCGGCCTGGAAGACCCCGTTGGACAGGAACTCGTCCTCGAACCAGCCCCGGAGGCGCCCCACCGGCTGGGCGGGGCCGGCGCTGCGGTTGTTGCGCTTGGTGTTGGTGCTGCCGGTGTGCGGGAACCAGTAGAACTCGAAGTGCTCGTTCTCGGCCCACAGTTCGTCGAAGTCGGCGAGGACGCGCTCGAAGGGCATCGGTTCCTCGCGGGCCGTGAGCAGGAAGATCGGCTCCACCGCGAAGGTGATCGCGGTGACGACGCCCAGCGCGCCCAGGCCGATCCGGGCGGCGGCGAACACCTCGCTGTTCTCCCGCTCGGAACAGGTCAGTACCGAGCCGTCGGCCGTGACCATCTCGAGGCCCCGGATCTGGGCGGCGATGGAGGCGGACTCGCGGCCCGTGCCGTGGGTGCCGGTGCTGGTGGCGCCGGAGACGGTCTGCTCCATGATGTCGCCCATGTTCGTGAGCGACAGGCCCTCACGGGCGAGGGCCAGGTTGAGCCGCTTGAGCGGAGTGCCCGCCTCCACCGTGACGGTCATGGCGGCGCGGTCGATGTCCCGGATGCCGGTCAGCAGGTCCGGACGTATCAGGACACCGTCCGTCGCGGCTATCGACGTGAAGGAGTGACCGCTGCCGACGGCCTTGACCCGCAGTCCGTCCTCGGCGGCCTGGCGGACGGCCTCGGCCAGTTCGGCGACGGAGGCGGGAGCGACCTCCCGCGCGGGGCGCGCCAGGACGTTGCCGCCCCAGTTACGCCATGTGCCGTTCTTCCCGTTCCTCTTCCCGCTCGCCGTGCGTGTGCTGCTCAACGGTCCCTCCCCGACGTGGAGCCGGCCGCTTGAGCCGGCGGTACCCGAGGAAACCGACCGCGACCGCGACGGCCCCGGCGACCGCCGGAACCCCGTACCCGGCGCGCGCGCCCGAGGCGTCGATCACCCAGCCGCCCCCGGAGGAGCCGAGCGCGATCCCGACCGCGAGGCCGGTGCTCACCCAGGTCATGCCCTCGGTGAGCTGCGTGCGTGGTACGTGCTGGTCGATGAGGGACATGGTCGTGATCATCGTGGGAGCGATGGACAGACCCGCAACGAACAGCGCCACGGCCAGAGACAGCAGGTTTCCGACCAGTAGGAGGGGGATCATACTCACGGCCATCGCGCAGACGCCCAGCAGCCAGCGACGCTCGGGCGGCCCGGCGAAGCGCAGCAGCCCGAAGACCATGGCCGCCGTGCACGACCCGGCCGCATACAGGGCGAGCACGAGGCTGGCGGCGGCCTTGTGCCCTTCCTCCTCCGCGAAGGCCACGGTGACGACGTCGATGGAGCCGAAGATCGTGCCGGTGGCCACGAACGTGCCGACCAGGACCTGAAGTCCGCGCGAGCGCAGTGCGGAGCCGCCCCCCTTGTGCTCGCGCGGGTGCGGCTCGGGCTCGGTGGCGTGCTGCGCGGTCAGCCAGAACACGCCCGTCGCGAGGAAGCAGGCGGCCAGCAGCGGCCCGGCCTCCGGGAACCAGGCCGTGGACAGACCGATGGAGATGATCGGCCCGAAGATGAAGCAGATCTCGTCCACCACGGACTCGAAGGAGTACGCGGTGTGCAGCTGCTGGGTTCCCCGGTACAGGGCCGCCCAGCGGGCCCGGACCATCGCGCCGAGGCTCGGTACGCAGCCGATGCCCACACAGGACACGAAGAGCACCCAGTCCGGCCACCCGTAGTGCGCGGCCGGCAGCAGCACGGCCGCGGCGCTGAGCGACACCAGGGTCGCCGGGCGCAGCACCCGCCGCTGGCCGTACCGGTCGACCAGGCGGGAGACCTGCGGTCCGGCCACGGCGGCGGAGAGCGCGATGGTGGCCGACAGGGCCCCGGCCAGTCCGTACCGGCCGGTGAGCTGCGAGATCATCGTCACCACGCCGATGCCCATCATCGACAGCGGCATCCGGCCGAGGAAGCCCGCGGTCGAGAAGGCCTTGGAGCCCGGGGCGGCGAACAGGGCGCGGTAGGGGCTGGGCAACGGGATCTCCGGAAGCGGCGCGGTGGAGGCTCGGTAAGGTCCGAACGCAGTCGATACAGATTACTCGCCGAGCCGTCGGGAAACACCCCCGCGGAAGGGGCGGGACGCACCGACGGCACCCACCGTTTCACCGCTGTCAGTGCCGGGTGGCAGGATCGAGACATGCCAGACGTGCTCGATGCCAGCCCCTACGACGCCCTGCTCCTGCTCTCGTTCGGCGGCCCGGAGGGCCCGGACGACGTGGTCCCGTTCCTGGAGAACGTGACGCGTGGGCGCGGCATCCCCAAGGAACGCCTCAGGGAAGTCGGCCAGCACTACTTCCTCTTCGGCGGGGTCAGCCCCATCAACGACCAGAACCGGGCCCTGCTGGACGCCCTCCGCAAGGACTTCGCCGAGCACGGCCTGGCCCTGCCGGTCTACTGGGGCAACCGCAACTGGGCGCCGTACCTGACGGACACCCTGCGCGAGATGGTCCGCGACGGCCGCCGCCGCATCCTCGTCCTCGCCACCAGCGCCTACGCCTCGTACTCGGGCTGCCGGCAGTACCGCGAGAACCTCGCGGACGCGCTCGCCGCGCTGGAGGCGGAGGGCCTGGAGCTGCCGAAGATCGACAAGCTGCGGCACTACTTCAACCACCCGGGCTTCGTGGAGCCGATGGTCGACGGGGTCCTCCGCTCCCTCGCCGAGCTGCCCGAGGAGGTGCGGGACGGCGCCCACATCGCCTTCTCGACCCACTCGATCCCCACCGCGGCGGCGGACACCTCGGGACCGGTCGAGGAGCACGGCGACGGCGGCGCGTACGTGCGCCAGCACCTGGACGTCGCGCAGACGATCGCCGACGCCGTCCGCGAGCGCACCGGTGTCGACCACCCCTGGCAGCTCGTCTACCAGTCGCGCTCGGGTGCCCCGCACATCCCGTGGCTGGAGCCCGACATCTGCGACCACCTGGAGGAGCGCCACGCGGCCGGCGCCCCCGCCGTGGTGATGGCCCCCATCGGCTTCGTCTCCGACCACATGGAGGTCCTGTACGACCTCGACACCGAGGCCACGGCCAAGGCGGAGGAGCTGGGGCTGCCGGTGCGCCGGTCGGCGACCGTGGGCGCCGATCCGCGGTTCGCCGCCGCGGTCCGTGACCTGGTCCTGGAGCGGGCCGCCGGCGAGCGCGGGCAGGACGTCGTCCCGTGCGCGCTCGGCGCGCTCCGCGCGAGCCACGACCTCTGCCCGGTCGGCTGCTGCCCCGCCCGAGCCCCCCGCCCCGCCGCCGCGGGCGCCGACAGCCCCTACGCGTGAGGAGCCCCGTGACCGACGTGACGACCGACCCGCTCCGTGCCGAGCTGCTGGAGATCGCCCTGGAGGCGGCGCACCGCGCGGGCGAGCTGCTGCGCGACGGCCGCCCCGCCGACCTGGCGGTCGCCGCCACCAAGTCCAGCCCCATCGACGTGGTCACCGAGATGGACATCGCGGCGGAGAAGCTGATCACCGGCCTGATCGCGGACCGGCGCCCGGACGACGGCTTCCTCGGCGAGGAGGGTTCCGTCACGGAGGGCACGAGTGGCGTCCGCTGGGTGATCGACCCGCTCGACGGCACGGTCAACTACCTGTACGGGCTGCCCACCTGGGCGGTCTCGGTCGCCGCCGAGCAGGACGGCGAGCGGGTGGCCGGCGTGGTCGTGGCGCCGATGCGCGGCGAGTCGTACCACGCGGTGCTGGGCGGCGGGGCCTGGGCGACGGGCGCCTGGGACGGTGCCCGCAGGCTCGCCTGCCGTGCCCCGGCGCCGCTGGACCAGGCGCTGGTCTCCACGGGCTTCAACTACGTCGCCGACGTCCGCGCCGAGCAGGCGGAGATCGCGCGGCGGCTGATCCCGCTGGTCCGCGACATCCGGCGCGGTGGCTCCGCCGCGATCGACCTGTGCGACGTGGCCGCCGGCCGCCTGGACGGCTACTACGAGCGCGGTCTGCACCCCTGGGACCTCGCGGCGGGGGACCTCATCGCCCGGGAAGCGGGCGCGGTGACCGGTGGACGCCCCGGGGAGCGCCCGTCCGGGGACCTGACGATCGCGGCCACCCCGGAGGTCTTCGAGCCCCTCCAGCGGCTCCTGACGGAGTTCGGCGCGTAGCCGGCCGGCCGGGCTGACGACGACGGTCCGGCGCCGCGCCCCGTAGCGCCGGGCCCACCCGGCTGCCCCCCACCCCTCGTGCCGTGCCCGCATCCGTCGGGGCGGGTCGGCGCACGGAGGGCGGACCGTCCGGCCCCCGCCGCGTGTCCGCGCCGAGCCCCGCGGCGACGGCGTCTCCGGCCCGCCCGCTCGACGCCGGGTCGGCACCCGCCGGGGAGGCCGACCGGGCCGCACCCGATGCGTAGCGCCCACCCCGGCCGCCGCCGGCCCCTCGCGCCCGCTTCCGTCGCGGGGAGGCGTACGGAGAGCAGACCGCCCGGGTGCCTTCCGCACGCCGGGCCCGGCCCCTCGGGGCCAGCGGACCCGGCCCGCCCGGCTGCCGGCACCAGCCCGAGGCCGGGTGGTGCCAGGCACCCCGCCCGAGGCACCTTCGGTGCGACGTCCGGCGGCTGCGGACCGGTCCGCGCGGTGCCCGCCGTCGTCGATCGTGCGCGCGGTGCTTGCGGCCGGGGCCCGATCGTCCCCGTGGTGCCGGTCGTCGCCGGCCCTCCGGGAGGCCCGAGAGGGCCCGAGGAGCCCGTCGTGTGGTGCCTGCGATCGCGATCAGTCCGCGTGGTGCTCGCGGTCGTCGAGCACTCGCGACCCGTCGCGCCGGGCCCACCCCGGCCGTGGCCGCATGCGGCACCCCCGTCCGTCGGGGCTCGTCGGCGAACGGACGGCAGACCGCCTGGAGCCCTCGGCATGCCCGGGCCGAGCCCTCGGGGGGACGGCGGACCCGGCCCGCCCGGCTGGCGGCACTCCGCCAGCCAGGCCCCTCGGAGCGACGTCCGGCGGCCGTGGACCGTCGGCCGGTGCCGGTGCCTGCGGTCCGTCCGCGCGGTGCCGTCGTCGTCGATCGTCCGCGGCGTGCCCGCGGGCCGTCCGTGTGGTGCTCGCGGTCGCGGGCCGGTCCGAGCGGTGCCTGTCGCCGTTGATCGTGCGCGCGATGCTCGCGGCCGCGGACCGGTTCGGGGCGTCCCCGTCTCGACGACCCCGCCCGAGACCCAAGGCCGTCGGGCGGCGGCTTGCCGGGCAGGACCGTCCGAAGGTTCGGTCCGGGGCGCAGCGTGTACCGGGCGGTGACGGACGACGTCCCGCCACGCCGAGCCACGCCCCGGCCGGTGGGCCGCTCGCCGCCGGAGGCGACCCGCACGACAGGCCCCGGCGCTGGATCCCGCCGGGGCCTGTCGCTCACGGGCCGGTCAGACGCCGGTCGCGCTGACCTCCACACCGTGCTCGGCCGCGAGACGGCGCAGGTCGTCGAGCTCTCCCAGCTCCACGTCGACGAGGAACTCGTCCCCCTCGTCGCGGGCCCGGGACAGGTCGGACTCGGTCGTCTGTATGCGCTGCAGAAGTCCTGCGGTGAAAGCGTCCATGCTGCGCCCCCTCGTCCTGGGTCGTGGGTCGGTGGCACGGGGGTGTGCCGTTGGGAAGGGGCGATCACGTCTCCGGTGGAGTGCCCAGCGCTGCCCCGCTGGGCGGCGACGGTGCCGGACACCCACGCCCGCTCTGCGGAAGCGGACCGCGGCGTACCGTGCGGTGACGCGGTACAGGCAGAGCGTGATCGCGGGGTGTAAAGCCGTCCTCCCCCCGCTCCCATCCGCGGAAACCTCAACCTCCCGACGAAATCTCGCATTCCCGGTTCCGCGAGACGGTTCCACACCTGCCCCTCACCCGTCTTACAGCCGACTTATGGCCGAAAAGGGCAGGATGGAGGCAACACACCCACCAACCCCTGCCCTCGTGCGCCCGACAAGCGCTACGCGGGTGGACAGAGGAAGGACAAGCGACGTGCGCGTACTCGTCGTCGAGGACGAGCAACTGCTCGCCGATGCGGTGGCCACCGGACTGCGCCGGGAGGCCATGGCCGTCGACGTCGTGTACGACGGTGCGGCCGCCCTGGAGCGCATCGGCGTGAACGACTACGACGTGGTCGTCCTCGACCGCGACCTCCCGCTCGTGCACGGTGACGACGTCTGCCGCAAGATCGTCGAGCTGGGCATGCCCACCCGGGTGCTGATGCTCACGGCCTCCGGCGACGTCAGCGACCGCGTCGAGGGCCTGGAGATCGGCGCCGACGACTACCTCCCGAAGCCGTTCGCGTTCAGCGAGCTCATCGCGCGCGTGCGCGCCCTGGGCCGGCGGACCAGCGTGCCCCTGCCGCCCGTCCTGGAGCGCGCCGGGATCAAGCTCGACCCGAACCGCCGCGAGGTCTTCCGCGACGGCAAGGAGGTGCAGCTGGCGCCCAAGGAGTTCGCCGTGCTGGAGGTGCTCATGCGCAGCGAGGGCGCGGTCGTCTCGGCGGAACAGCTGCTGGAGAAGGCCTGGGACGAGAACACCGACCCGTTCACCAACGTCGTCCGCGTGACCGTCATGACCCTGCGCCGCAAGCTGGGCGAGCCGCCGGTCATCGTCACCGTCCCCGGCTCCGGCTACCGGATCTGATCGACCGTGGCGACGACACCCGCGCCCCCCGGGGCGCCCCCGAAGCCCACCTGGGCCCCGCGGTCGGCCACCCCGCTGCCCTGGCTGCGCCCGACCATCCGCATAAGGCTCACGCTGCTGTACGGCGGCATGTTCCTGATCGCCGGCATCCTGCTGCTGTCGATCATCTACCTGCTCGCCGCCCAGGCGGTGCGTACCGGCAACCAGCCCCTTTACAAGATCGTCGACTTCGAGGGCCTCCGCGTCGCCAGCAACGACTGCCCGGGGGTCACCAACGGCAACCTGTCGCTGTCGGAGTTCAACGCGGCGATCAGCGAGTGCATCGACCACGAGCGCCAGGCGGCCCTGGACCGGCTGCTCAGCCGCTCGCTGCTGGCGCTGCTCGGACTCGCCGTGATCGCCTTCGCCTTCGGCTACGCCATGGCCGGACGCGTCCTGTCGCCGCTGGGCCGGATCACCCGTACCGCCCGCGCGGTGGCGGGCTCGGACCTCTCGCGCCGGATCGAGCTGGACGGCCCGGACGACGAGCTGAAGGAGCTGGCGGACACCTTCGACGACATGCTGGAGCGGCTGCAACGGGCCTTCACCGCCCAGCAGCGCTTCGTCGGCAACGCCTCCCACGAGTTGCGCACGCCCCTGGCGATCAACCGCACGCTCCTGGAAGTGCACTTGTCCGACCCGAACGCCCCGGTGGAGCTCCAACAGCTCGGCAAGACGCTGCTGGCCACCAACGAACGCAGCGAGCAGCTCGTCGAGGGCCTGCTGCTCCTGGCCCGCAGCGACAACCAGATCGTCGAGCGCAAGCCGGTGGACCTCGCCGAGGTGGCCGGTCAGGCCATCGACCAGGTGCACGCCGAGGCGGGCGCCAAGGGCGTGGAGGTCCGCGGTGCGCGTGAGCCCGCGGTGGTCCAGGGCAACGGCGTCCTGCTGGAGCGGATCGCCCTGAACCTGGTGCAGAACGCGGTGCGCTACAACGTGCCCGAACAGGGCTGGGTCGAGGTCACGACCGCGGTGGAGAACGGCCAGGCGGTCCTGGTGGTCACCAACACGGGCCCGGTCGTGCCGGCGTACGAGATCGACAACCTCTTCGAGCCGTTCCGGCGGCTGCGCACCGAGCGCACGGGCAGCGACAAGGGCGTGGGCCTCGGCCTGTCCATCGCGCGGTCCGTGGCACGGGCGCACGGCGGGCACATCTACGCGCAACCGCGCGAGGGCGGGGGGCTCGTCATGCGCGTCACGCTGCCCGTCTGAGATCATGACCCCGACATCCCACCGAGCTCCGAAGATGTTCGCTTTGAGCAGAATTTCCAGGCCACCGGCCCGGAAAGCACCTGTGTGATCGATCACAGCGGAGGCTTTCCTCTCCTCTACTCTCCGTGATCATGCACCCTGTCGGAAAGCCGGGAAAATCCCGGTTTTCAGGGGTCCTGATCACGGGAAGTACACGGTGGGGCGCCTTTGAAGTGCGGTATTAGGACCGTGTACGGTCCCCATCGCCATCCAAGCCGATCACTCATGAGGGGTCCGGTTGGGTGTCGATTGAGTAACAGACCTTGATGTGAGGCAAAATCTCCGCCTCAGGTCGGGCACAAGTCCGGCCTCTCACGCGTTACGTGCGCTGAAGACACCGCAGACACCCAGAGGGGGAGAGCGACCATGGCAACCGATTACGACACTCCACGCAAGACCGACGACGACGTCGACTCGGACAGCCTTGAAGAGCTGAAGGCCCGGCGGAACGACAAGTCCGCCTCGGCCGTCGACGTCGACGAGTTCGAGGCCGCGGAAGGCCTCGAACTTCCCGGCGCCGATCTCTCGAACGAGGAACTGGCCGTCCGTGTACTGCCGAAGCAGCAGGACGAGTTCACCTGCATGAGCTGCTTCCTGGTGCACCACCGCAGCCAGCTGGCCCGGGAGAAGAACGGCCAGCCCATCTGCCGCGACTGCGACTGAGGCGGGGTCGGCCGTGACTGGCTCGACCCCTCCCTGGAAGCGCCGCTTCTCCAGGCGGGAAGCGGACCAAGGACCGGTGGACGGTCCGTACAGCGCGCGTGACGACGAGCGGGGCCCGACCGGCAGCGGGACGGCCTCGCCCGAACCCGTGGCCGGCCGGGCTGACCTCCCGGCGACCACGGAGACGCCGGCACCCGCCGCCCGGCGTCGGGCGGCGGCGTTCCGGCGCAAGGCCGGAGAGGGCGTCCGCAACGGCGGCCAGCGCGCCAGGGCCGCCCTGGCGCACCTCGCCGACCGCATCATCGAGCTGGCCCCGCGCGTGCCCGTGCGGGACCTGGCGACGCTCCGCAAGCACTTCCCGGGCCTGGGCCCCGAGGAGCTGGCCGACCGGCTGGTGGCCGGCGCGGCCAAGGGCACGGCGACCGTGGGAGCGGGGATCGGCGCCGCGGCGATGATGCCCGTACCGCCCGCGATGCCCGCCGAGCTGGCCGCCGAGATCACCGGCGTCGCGGCGATCGAACTCAAGCTGATCGCCGAACTCCACGAGGTCTACGGGGTACGCCCGCCCGGCAGCCTCGCGCAGCGGAGCACCGCGTACCTCAACTCCTGGTCGGACGAGCGCGGCGTCGACGTGTCGAAGCCGGCCAGCCTCGGTTCGGCCATGAACAGCCACATGAAGCGCCAGCTGCGTCAGCAGATCATGAAGCGGATGGTGCGTGACCTGCCGAACCTGATGCCGTTCATGGTGGGCGCGGCCGTGGGAGCCGTCATGAACCGCCGCGACACCAGGAAGCTGGCCGCCAGAATCCGGGCGGACCTGCGCAAGAAGCAGGTCCCGTGGAGCGCCCTCGGCGACCTTCCGGCTCTGGACGGACCGCAGGACGCGCTGGACATGGGCGCCCTGGCGAGAGAACTGGGCCCCGGAGGCCCCGGCCACCGCCCCGGCGGGGGCAGCGGGCGCTGACCCCGTACGCGGGCGCTAGGCCGCGGCCCTGGCCGCCGCCAGCGCCTCCACCAGCCGCTCCGGCTCGCGGGTCGACAGGTACAGGTACGGAGTCGGGTCCTGCGGGTCCGTGACCACCACGCGCACGGCCCTCGGGATGTACGCGCGCAGCAGCAGGAAGGCCCGGGTGTCGGCCTTGTACGTCCGCCAGGCGCGGGCCTCCTCCGGATCGAGGATCTCCGCCTCGCCCAGCGCCGAGACCGGCACCTTCGCCTCGCCCGCGATGAGCGAGTCGCCCACGACGCGGATGCGGACCGCACCGTAGGAGCTGGCCGCCACCGCCGCCACGGCCGTCCCGCCGGCCAGGCCGCCCAGCATCGGCAGCGTGCCGAAGGGCAGCAGGATCAGGGCGAAGGCGAGCCCCACCACGAAGGAGATCAGCCACCAGGAGCGGGGCGCGGTGAGACGTTCTTCGTACGGGGCGGGGGAGGGCTGCATGAACCAAGCTTGGCACGGTATCGGTGATCGGCCGACGCGCGGGTAAGGTCTGCGCCTGTGAGTGGTACTTCCCCGGGTCTTCAGCCCCCCGCCGACGCCGTGAAACCCGAACGGCACCCCGACGCGCCCGCCCCCGGCGAGCTGCTCGGCGCGCACTACGGCCAGTGCTTCGGCTGCGGCGGCGACCAGCCCCACGGACTGCACCTCCAGGCGCGGGCCGCGGAAGGCGTGGCGATCACCGCCGAGTTCACCGTGCAGCCCGCCCACCAGGGCGCCCCCGGCCTGGCGCACGGCGGTGTGCTGGCCACCGCCCTGGACGAGACCCTCGGCTCGCTGAACTGGCTGCTGCGCACCATCGCGGTGACCGGTCGACTGGAGACCGACTTCCTGCGGCCGGTCCCCGTCGACACGACGCTGTACCTGGAGGCCGAGGTGACCGCCGTGGCCGGCCGGAAGATCTACTCCACCGCCACCGGCCGGATCGGCGGCCCCGACGGACCCGTGGCCGTGCGCGCCGACGCGCTCTTCATCGAGGTCAAGGTCGATCACTTCGTGAGCCACGGCCGCGAGGAGGAGATCCGCGCCGCCATGGACGACCCCGACCAGCTCCGCCGCGCCCGCGCCTTCGAGGTGAACCCGTGAGCCCGGGGCCCAGGCCGGAACTCGACGTCCTGATCCGCCGCGTCGACCCCGACGTACCGCTTCCGTCGTACGCGCAGCCCGGCGACGCGGGCGCCGATCTGCGCACCACCGAGGGCTGCGAACTCGCCCCCGGTGAACGGGCCGTACTGCCGACGGGCGTGTCTGTGGCGCTCCCCGAGGGGTACGCGGCCTTCGTGCACCCACGTTCCGGTCTGGCCGCCCGCTGCGGTGTCGCCCTCGTGAATGCCCCGGGGACGATTGATGCCGGGTACCGTGGGGAGATCAAGGTGATCGTGGTGAATCTCGACCCGCGCGAGACGGTGCGGTTCGAGCGCTTCGACCGGATTGCCCAACTGGTCGTCCAGCAGGTCGAGAGGGTCCGCTTCCGCCAGGTCGCGGAGCTTCCCGACTCGGCGCGGGCCGAGGGGGGCTTCGGGTCCACCGGCGGCCACGCCGGGTTGGACCGTGCAAGCGGCACAAGCGGTCAGGTCGCCGACGGCGGCCCGACGGGTGGGAATCGATACGCTTCGGTCGTATCCGACCGGGAAGGACAGTGACGTGTTCGGACGTCGCAAGAAGAGGGATGCCGCCGAGGGCGCGGCCGGCGAGGCCGAGCAGGTCGTCGACAGCGTCGACACCGAGGCGGACGAAGAGCGCGAGCGCGTGCGGCTCGAGCCCGAACCGCGGCCCGACGGGCCCTGGGACAGCACCGAGGTCCGCGACCCGGCCGAGGGCCGGGTGGACCTGGGCGGTCTGTTCGTCCCCGGAGTCGACGGCATGGAGTTGCGGGTGGAGGTCGCGGGCGACGCGATCGTCGCCGCGACCGTCGTGCTGCGCGACAGCGCCATCCAGCTCCAGGGCTTCGCCGCTCCCAAGCGCGAGGGCATCTGGGGCGAGGTGCGCGAGGAGATCGGCTCCGGCATCACGGCGCAGGGCGGCATCATCGACGAGGTCGAAGGCCCGCTGGGCTGGGAGCTGCGGGCCCAGGTGCCGGTGCAGCTGCCGGACGGCACGGGCGGTTTCCAGGTCGTGCGGTTCGTCGGTGTGGACGGCCCCCGCTGGTTCCTGCGCGGAGTGATCTCGGGCCAGGGCGCGGTGCAGCCGCAGGCCGCCGGCCTGCTCGAGCAGATCTTCCGGGACACGGTCGTGGTCCGCGGCGACGGCCCGATGGCCCCCCGCGACCCCATCGTCCTCAAGCTGCCGAACGACGCGCAGATGGTCCCCGAGGGCGTGCAGCAGGAGGAGGGTTCCCGCTTCTCCGGCGGCATGGGCCAGCTCCAGCGCGGACCGGAGATCACCGAGGTCCGTTAGGCGAAGACTCCGTACGGATTCCGTACGCGCGCGGCGCACGCGCGCGCAGGAGGGCCGCGTCCCGCACGGGGCGCGGCCCTCCTGCCGTAGCGGGCCGCGGCCCTCCGCCGTACGAAGGTCCTCAGGCTCGTGCCGCGAGGTGAGCCGGTAGGTCTGAAGGGCGGTCCGGGGCCGGGAAGGCCGGGCCGCGGTCGTGACCTCGGAGGCGTCAGGGTTGCGTCAAGGACGACCGGCGTCAGCGCCCCGCCCCGATATGTCGCGATTGCGGGTCGTAGGGTCGACGCTGCGCACTGGGCGCCGAGCGGAAGACAATGAGGCCATGGGACGCGGCAAGCTTCGGATCTACCTCGGCGCGGCGCCGGGCGTCGGCAAGACCTACGCCATGCTGTCGGAGGCCCACCGCCGCCTGGAGCGGGGAACCGACTGCGTCGTGGCCCTCGTGGAGCACCACGGCCGCTCGCGCACCGAGGTCCTGCTGCACGGCCTGGAGCAGGTGCCGCGCCGGGAGCTGACGCACCGCGGCGCCCTCTTCACCGAGCTGGACCTGGACGCGGTGCTGGCCAGGGCCCCCCGCGTGGCGCTGGTGGACGAACTCGCCCACAGCAACGTCCCCGGTGCCCGCAACACCAAGCGCTGGCAGGACGTGGAGGAACTGCTGGCCGCCGGGATCGACGTGATCTCGACCGTCAACATCCAGCACCTGGAGTCACTCGGTGACGTGGTGGAGTCGATCACGGGGGTGCGGCAGCAGGAGACCGTGCCGGACGAGGTGGTGCGACGGGCGGACCAGATAGAGCTGGTCGACATGTCGCCCCAGGCTCTGCGCCGGCGCATGGCCCACGGCAACATCTACCAGCCGGACAAGGTCGACGCGGCCCTCTCCAACTACTTCCGCCCCGGCAACCTCACCGCCCTGCGGGAACTCGCGCTGCTCTGGGTCGCCGACCGCGTCGACGAGTACCTCCAGCAGTACCGCAGCGAGCACCGCGTCTCGAAGATATGGGGCTCGCGCGAGCGCATCGTCGTCGGTCTGACCGGCGGGCCCGAGGGCCGCACCCTGATACGGCGGGCCGCGCGCCTCGCCGAGAAGGGCGCCGGTGGCGAGGTGCTGGCCGTGTACGTGGCCCGCAGCGACGGGCTGACCTCGGCCTCCCCGAAGGAACTGGCGGTCCAGCGCACCCTGGCCGAGGACCTCGGCGGCACCTTCCACCACGTGCTCGGCGAGGACGTGCCGGCCGCCCTCCTCGACTTCGCGCGCGGCGTCAACGCCACCCAGATCGTCCTAGGCTCCTCGCGCCGCAAGGCCTGGCAGTACGTCCTGGGGCCCGGCGTCGGCGCCACGGTCGCCCGCGAGTCCGGACCCGACCTGGACGTCCACATCGTGACCCACGAGGAGGTCGCCAAGGGCCGCGGACTGCCGGTGGCCCACGGAGCGCGGCTCGGCCGCTCCCGGATCGTCCAGGGCTGGATCGCGGGCCTCGGCGGGCCGGTGCTGCTGACGCTGCTGCTGAACTCCGTCCACCTCGGGCTCGCCAACGACGTACTGCTCTACCTGGCGCTCACCGTCGCCGCGGCCCTGCTCGGCGGGCTGTACCCGGCGCTCGCCTCGGCCGCCGTCGGGTCACTGCTGCTGAACTGGTTCTTCACGCCCCCGGTCGACCGGATCACCATCGCCGATCCCCGGAACATGCTGGCGCTGGCCATATTCGTGGGCGTCGCGCTCTCCGTGGCCTCCGTCGTCGACGTCGCCGCCCGCCGCACCCACCAGGCGGCCCGGCTGCGCGCCGAGTCCGAGATCCTCTCCTTCCTCGCCGGCGACGTGCTGCGCGGCGAGACCAGCCTGGAGACGCTGCTGGAGCGGGTCCGCGAGACCTTCGGCATGGAGTCGGCCGCCCTGCTGGAACGGGCGGACGACGTGGCGCCCTGGACCTGCGCCGGCCGGGCCGGGGCGGGCCCCGCGGTGCGGCGACCCGAGGACGCGGACGTGGACATGCCGGTCGGGGACCACATGGCCCTCGCCCTGACCGGCCGGGTCCTGCCCGCAGAGGACCGGCGGGTGCTGGCCGCCTTCGCCGCCCAGGCCGCCGTCGTCCTGGACCGGCGGCGCCTGCGCGAGGAGGCCGACCGGTCCCGTGCCCTCGCCGAGGGCAACCGCATCCGTACGGCGCTGCTGGCCGCCGTCAGCCACGACCTCCGTACCCCGCTCGCCGGCATCAAGGCGGCGGTCACCAGCCTCAGGTCCGACGACGTCGCCTGGTCCGACGAGGACCAGGGGGAGCTGCTGGAGGGCATCGAGGAGGGCGCCGACCGCCTCGACAACCTCGTGGGCAACCTGCTCGACATGTCCCGCCTGCAGACCGGCACGGTCACGCCGCTGATCCGCGAGATCGACGTCGACGAGGTGGTGCCGATGGCGCTCGGCGGGGTGCCCGAGGGGAGCGCCGAGCTGGACATCCCCGAGACCCTGCCGATGGTCGCCGTGGACGCCGGGCTGCTGGAGCGGTCGATGGCCAACCTGGTGGAGAACGCCGTCAAGTACAGCCCCGCCGGACGCACCGTCCTGGTCGCCGCCAGCGCCCTCGCGGACCGGGTCGAGGTACGGGTCGTCGACCGGGGGCCGGGCGTGCCGGACGAGGCCAAGGACCGCATCTTCGAGCCGTTCCAGCGGTACGGCGACGCACCGCGCGGCGCCGGGGTCGGTCTCGGCCTGGCCGTGGCGAGGGGCTTCGCCGAGGCGATGGGCGGCACCCTCAACGCCGAGGACACCCCCGGCGGCGGCCTCACCATGGTGCTCACCCTCCGCGCGGCGGGCTCCTCCCGCGCCGCGACAGCGCTTTCCGAGGCAGCGCGGTCCACGACCGCGGAAAGGCAGGCCGTCCGATGACCAGGGTGCTCGTGATCGACGACGAACCGCAGATCGTGCGTGCCCTCGTGATCAACCTCAAGGCCCGGCACTACGAGGTCGACGCCGCCCACGACGGCGCCACCGCCCTCCGGCTCGCCGCCGCCCGCCAGCCCGACGTGGTGGTGCTGGACCTCGGCCTGCCCGACATGGACGGCGTCGAGGTGATCCGGGGCCTGCGCGGCTGGACCCGGGTGCCCATCCTGGTGCTGTCCGCCCGGCACGCCTCCGACGAGAAGGTCGAGGCGCTGGACGCGGGCGCCGACGACTACGTCACCAAGCCCTTCGGCATGGACGAACTGCTGGCCCGGCTGCGGGCCGCCGTCCGCCGGGCCGAGCCCGTCCCGGGCGACGCGGGCGACGTGGTCGTGGACACCGGGGAGTTCACCGTGGACCTGGCCGCCAAGAAGGTGCACCGGGCCGGGAAGGACGTACGGCTCACGCCCACCGAGTGGCACCTTCTGGAGGTGCTGGTGCGCGACTCCGGGCGCCTGGTCAGCCAGAAGCAGCTCCTCCAGGAGGTGTGGGGGCCGTCGTACGGGACCGAGACGAACTACCTGCGCGTCTACATGGCGCAGCTGCGCCGCAAGCTGGAAGCGGACCCGGCGCATCCGCGGCACTTCATCACCGAGCCGGGCATGGGGTACCGCTTCGAGAAGTGAGCCTCGCGATACCGGCCCGGAGAGGGTGTCTGCCTGTCGGTGACCCCCGGTACGCTCTAGATATGAGTGCTGCTCCGCGTTCCGACAAGCCGGTGGGCCGGTTCCGGCGCATGTTCGACCGGCTCTCCTCGTCCCAGGAGGACCTGGAGTCCGAGGAACTGCGCGAGGACGCAGACACCGCCGGCTGCACCCGTATCTGCGACTGCCAGGACCGGCAGATCGTCTCGGTTACTGGTACCTTGCGCACGGTCACCCTGCGTCCCCGTGCGGGCGTCCCCGCCCTGGAGGCCGAGCTGTTCGACGGTTCCGCCGCCCTGGACGTGGTGTGGCTGGGCAGACGCTCCATCGTGGGCATAGAGCCGGGGCGCAAGCTCATCGCATCGGGCCGGATCTCGATGAGCCGGGGCCGCCGGGTGCTCTTCAACCCGAAGTACGAACTGAGACCCCTCGGACGGGAGTAGCCGGTGACGTCGCTCGACAAGCCGACCGAACAGACGGAAGCGGACGACGCCCGGGCGGTGACGGAGGCCGCGCTGTTCGAAGCGTTCGGCGGCGTGCGCGGCATGATCGAGACGGTCCTGCCGGGTCTGCTCTTCGTCACGATCTTCACGCTCAACAACGACCTGCACATGTCGGCGATCGCCGCGCTCGCGGTGTCCCTGGTGCTGGTCGTGGTCCGGCTGGTGATGAAGGACACCGTCAAGCACGCCTTCAGCGGGGTCTTCGGCGTCGCCTTCGGCGTGGTCTTCGCGATGATGACCGACAACGCCAAGAACTTCTACCTGCCGGGCATGCTCTACACGCTGGGCCTGGCCCTGGCCTACATCGTGACCTCGCTGGCCGGTGTCCCGCTGATCGGCCTGATCCTCGGCCCGGTCTTCAAGGAGAACCTCTCCTGGCGCACCCGCAACCCCGGCCGCAAGAAGGCGTACACGAAGGCCAGCTACGCCTGGGGCCTGATCCTGCTCGCCAAGAGCGCGATCCTCTTCCCGCTGTACTGGTGGGCGGACACCGAGCAGCTCGGCTGGGTGCTGGTCACCCTGAAGATCCCGCCGTTCCTGCTCGCCGTCTGGCTGACCTGGGTCTTCCTGGCGAAGGCGCCGGCGCCCATCGACGTGTTCGCGGAGATGGAGGCGGCGGAGCAGGCCGAGAAGGAACGCGAGGAGCGGGCGAAGGCCGAGCGCGAGGCGCTGGGCGGCGACGCCGTGGACCCCGCGCAGAGCGGCAGGCACCGCAAGGGCTGACCGTGCCGAGGGCGGAGGGCTGACAGTCACCCGCTCGTCGCGCCGAGGGCGGGGGCGAACAGCCGCCCGTGACGCGTTACGCCGACGTCCGTACGACGGTGGGGGCGCCCGGAGATCTTTGGGGGGGCGCGACGGCGGCCGGGGAGGGGCGGGTCCACGGTGCGGCGTTG
>NZ_JBWKKZ010000009.1:144527-385489 GCF_056430705.1 Streptomyces sp. NPDC045956
CACCCCCTCTTAAAGGGTAAATACCACTCCCGCAAAAAGGGGGGGGCGCCCGGAGATCTCCGGGCGCCCCCACCGTCGTACGGACGTCGGCGTCCCCGCGTCGCGCCGCGGGTCCCTCCCCGGCTCAGCGCGCGGTGTCGGTCCGCCGTGCCGACAGCAGGTCCTCCAGCTGCTCCTCACGGGCCTGTGCCGCCACGAACAGCAGCTCGTCGCCCGCCTCCAGCGAGTCCTCCCGCGACGGGGTCAGGACCCGGGTACCGCGGATGATCGTGACCAGCGAGGTGTCCTCGGGCCACTCGACGTCGCCGACCTGGGTGCCGGCCAGCGCCGACTCCTCCGGCAGCGTCAGCTCCACCAGGTTGGCGTCGCCGTGGCTGAAGCGCAGCAGCCGGACCAGATCGCCGACGCTCACCGCCTCCTCGACCAGGGCCGACATCAGCCGCGGGGTGGAGACGGCGACGTCCACGCCCCAGGACTCGTTGAAGAGCCACTCGTTCTTCGGGTTGTTCACCCGGGCGACGACCCGCGGAACGCCGTACTCCGTCTTGGCCAGCAGGGAGACGACGAGGTTGACCTTGTCGTCGCCGGTCGCGGCGATGACGACGTTGCAGCGCTGGAGCGCCGCCTCGTCCAGGGACGTGATCTCGCACGCGTCGGCGAGCAGCCACTCCGCCATCGGCACG
Organism: Streptomyces sp. NPDC045956; assembly: GCF_056430705.1. NCBI lineage: Bacteria > Bacillati > Actinomycetota > Actinomycetes > Kitasatosporales > Streptomycetaceae > Streptomyces > Streptomyces sp. NPDC045956. The sequence continues at coordinate 145,211 of NZ_JBWKKZ010000009.1, forward strand.
CGCTCGACCGAGATCGCGGTCGGCGCCTTGTCGATGAGCAGGACCTCGTGGCCGTTCTCCAGCAGCTCGCCCGCGATCGAACGGCCGACCGCACCGGCTCCGGCAATGGCGACCCTCATCAGTGACCGCCCTCCTCTTCGGGACCCTGGGCGAACGCCGCCTCGACCTTGTGGACCTCGTCGGTGCGCATCATCACGTGCACCAGGTCCCCCTCCTGCAACACGGTCTGCGAGGTGGGCACGATGGCCTCCCCGAGCCGGGTGAGGAACGCCACCCGCACCCCGGTCTCCTCCTGGAGCCGGCTGATCCGGTGGCCGACCCAGGACGCGGAGGTGTGCACCTCGGCGAGCTGGACGCCGCCGGTGGGGTCGCGCCACAGCGGTTCGGCGCCCGAGGGCAGCAGCCGGCGCAGCATCTGGTCGGCCGTCCAGCGCACGGTGGCGACGGTCGGGATGCCCAGGCGCTGGTAGACCTCGGCGCGGCGGGGGTCGTAGATGCGCGCGGCGACGTTCTCCACGGCGAACATCTCGCGGGCCACGCGCGCGGCGATGATGTTGGAGTTGTCGCCGCTGGAGACGGCCGCGAAGGCACCGGCCTCCTCGATGCCGGCCTCGCGCAGGGTGTCCTGGTCGAAGCCGATACCGGTGACCCGCCGACCGCCGAACGTGGAACCGAGACGGCGGAACGCGGTCGGGTCCTGGTCGATCACGGCGACCGTGTGCCCCTGCTGCTCCAGGGTCTGCGCGAGGGCGGAGCCCACGCGTCCGCAGCCCATGATGACGATGTGCATCGCCTCACACCCCGCTTCCTGCGGGGCGCCCGCCGGCCTCTGTGGATGTCCTGCTCATGTCTCTCTTTCGGCTCGCCTGGCGACACGTCGCGGCCGGTGTGCGGGCCGCAGGGGAACATCATGCCGGTGGGCGGCGACGCCGGACCCTCTCGGGGCCCGGGAAGCCGGATTCCCCCTGGCCGGCAAGCCCGGTCCCACCGTCCGTGGAGCCGGACCCCTCCGCCGGAAGCCGGCCCCCGCCCGGGGGGAACCGGATCTCCTGCCCGCATCCACCACACGCAGGCACCCAACGTAGTGCCAAGCCTCCGGAGCCCGCAGGACCGTCTCAGCCCCCGGCCTCAGCCCCCGGCCTCAGCCCCTGGCCTCAGCCCCCGGCGGAGGACCCCCGTCGGCCGATGCTGCGGATGCTGGCGACAGTCAGGAATCCGAGGCCGAGGAGCGTCGCGGCGCCGCCGATCAGCTCTGCGCTCAGGTGCATGGGACCTCCCAGACGCGGCAACGGCCGCGCCCTCGACGGCATTCGGGCGGTGTTTGTCATATAGGCAGCCATATAGACACGCAGACCTCGCAACCTACGGAATCCGCAGCCGCACCGCCCTCGAATTCACCCGGAGGGCAGACGGAGGGCAGACGGAGGAGGGATCGGGGGTGGCGGGTGGGCGGGCGCTCGTTCGAACGCTTACGATCCTCTGTTGTGTCCAAACTGACCGACGTGCCCAAACGGATTCTGATCGGGCGCGCACTGCGCAGCGACCGGCTGGGGGAAACACTCCTGCCGAAGCGCATCGCCCTCCCCGTCTTCGCCTCCGACCCGCTCTCCTCCGTGGCGTACGCGCCCGGCGAGGTGCTGCTGGTCCTGTCCATCGCGGGCGTGTCGGCGTACCACTTCAGCCCCTGGATCGCCGTCGCGGTCGTCGTGCTGATGTTCACCGTGGTCGCCTCCTACCGGCAGAACGTGCACGCCTACCCCAGCGGCGGCGGCGACTACGAGGTGGCGAACACCAACCTCGGCCCCAAGGCCGGCCTGACGGTGGCCAGCGCCCTGCTGGTCGACTACGTCCTGACCGTCGCCGTCTCCATCTCCTCCGGCATCGAGAACCTCGGCTCGGCGATCCCGTTCGTCGTCGAGCACAAGGTCCTCTGCGCGGTCGCCGTCATCCTGCTGCTGACGCTGATGAACCTGCGCGGGGTCAAGGAGTCGGGCAGCCTCTTCGCGATCCCGACGTACGTCTTCGTCGCGGGCGTCTTCATCATGATCGCGTGGGGCGCGTTCCGCGGGCTGGTGCTGGACGACACCATGCGCGCGCCGACGGCGGACTACGAGATCAAGCCCGAGCACGGCGGGCTGGCCGGCTTCGCGCTGGTCTTCCTCCTCCTGCGGGCCTTCTCCTCCGGCTGTGCCGCGCTCACCGGCGTCGAGGCGATCTCCAACGGCGTTCCGGCCTTCCGCAAGCCCAAGTCGAAGAACGCGGGGAACACCCTGGCGCTGATGGGCCTGCTCGCCGTCACCATGTTCTGCGGCATCATCGCGCTGGCCTCCGCCACCGACGTCCGCATGTCCGAGAACCCCGCCAAGGACCTCTTCCACGACGGCGTCCCGCTCGGCGCGGACTACGTCCAGCACCCGGTGATCTCGCAGGTCGCCGAGGCCGTGTTCGGCGAGGGCAGCTTCCTGTTCATCGTCCTGGCCGCGGCCACCGCCCTGGTCCTCTTCCTCGCCGCGAACACCGCGTACAACGGTTTCCCGCTGCTCGGCTCGATCCTCGCCCAGGACCGCTACCTGCCGCGCCAGCTGCACACCCGCGGCGACCGCCTGGCCTTCTCGAACGGCATCGTGCTCCTCGCCGGCGCGGCCATGCTCCTCGTCTTCATCTACGGGGCCGACTCCACGCGCCTGATCCAGCTCTACATCGTCGGTGTCTTCGTCTCCTTCACGCTCAGCCAGATCGGCATGGTCCGGCACTGGAACCGCCACCTGTCCACCGAGCGTGACCAGGCCAAGCGCCGCCACATGCACCGTTCCCGCGCGATCAACGCCTTCGGCGCCTTCTTCACCGGCCTGGTGCTGGTCGTCGTGCTGGCCACGAAGTTCACCCACGGCGCCTGGGTCGCCCTGCTCGGCATGTGCATCTTCTTCGCGACGATGACGGCGATCCGCAAGCACTACGACCGCGTCGCCGAGGAGATCGCCGCCCCCGAGGACCCCGAGGAGGCCCAGAGCGACGACATGGTGCGCCCCTCCCGGGTCCACTCCGTCGTCCTGATCTCCAAGATCCACCGCCCCACCCTGCGCGCCCTCGCCTACGCCAAGCTCATGCGCTCCGACTCCCTGGAGGCGCTCAGCGTCAACGTCGACCCGCAGGAGACGAAGGCACTGCGCGAGGAGTGGGAGCGGCGCGGGATCGCCGTACCGCTCAAGGTCCTGGACTCCCCGTACCGCGAGATCACCCGTCCGGTCATCGAGTACGTCAAGAGCCTGCGCAAGGAGTCCCCGCGCGACGCGGTCTCGGTGATCATCCCGGAGTACGTGGTCGGCCACTGGTACGAGCACCTGCTGCACAACCAGAGTGCCCTGCGCCTCAAGGGCCGCCTGCTCTTCACGCCGGGCGTCATGGTCACCTCCGTCCCCTACCAGCTCCAGTCCTCCGAGGCCGCCAAGCGCCGGGCCCGCAAACGGCAGGACTGGAACGCCCCCGGCGCGGTCCGGCGCGGCCCGGCCCACCACGACCGGGCGAAGGACGGCTCCACGTCGAAGTAGACTGGACGGCTGTTGCCTTTCGACGCTCGCCCTCCGGCGTCCGTCCCCCGTCGTCACCGTTCTCTGGAGTCACCCCGCCATGCAGGCAGAACCGAAGAAGTCGCAGGCGGAGTCCCGGGCGGTCTCGCTGGTCGGTGAGGAGTACGAGGTCGAGATCGGCCCCGTCGCCCACGGCGGCCACTGCATCGCCCGCACCTCCGAGGGACAGGTGCTGTTCGTCCGGCACGCGCTGCCCGGCGAGCGCGTCGTGGCCCGGGTCACCGAGGGGGAGGAGGGGGCCCGCTTCCTGCGCGCCGACGCCGTCGAGATCCTGGACGCGTCCAAGGACCGCATCGAGGCGCCCTGCCCCTTCGCCGGCCCCGGCCGCTGCGGCGGCTGCGACTGGCAGCACGCGAAGCCGGGAGCGCAGCGCCGCCTCAAGGGCGAGGTCGTCGCCGAGCAGCTGAAGCGCCTCGCGGGCCTCACGCCCGAGGAGGCCGGCTGGGACGGCACGGTGATGCCGGCCGAGGGCGACAAGGTGCCCGCCGGCCAGGTCCCGTCGTGGCGCACGCGCGTGCAGTACGCCGTGGACGACGAGGGGCGCGCGGGCCTGCGCAAGCACCGTTCGCACGAGGTGCAGCCGATCGACCACTGCATGATCGCCGCCGAGGGCGTCAGCGAGCTGGGCATCGAGCGGCGGGACTGGAGCGGCATGGAGTCGGTCGAGGCGATCGCCGCGACGGGCTCCCAGGACCGCATGGTGATCCTGGAGCCGCGGCCCGGCGCCCGCCTCCCGCTCGTCGAACTCGACAAGCCCGTCTCGGTCATGCGGGTGGAGGAGAAGGACGGCGGGGTCCACCGCGTCCACGGCCGCGCCTTCGTCCGCGAACGCGCCGACGACCGTACCCACCGGGTGGGCAGCGGCGGCTTCTGGCAGGTCCACCCGCAGGCCGCCGACACCCTGGTCAAGGCGGTCATGCAGGGTCTCCTCCCGCGCAAGGGCGACATGGCCCTCGACCTCTACTGCGGCGTCGGCCTCTTCGCCGGCGCCCTGGCCGACCGCGTCGGCGACAAGGGCGCGGTCCTCGGCATCGAGTCCGGCAAGCGCGCCGTCGAGGACGCCCGGCACAACCTCGCCGCCTTCGACCGCGTCCGCATCGAACAGGGCAAGGTCGAGGCGGTCCTGCCCCGCACGGGGATCTCCGAGGCGGACCTCGTCGTCCTGGACCCCCCGCGCGCGGGCGCGGGCCGCAAGACGGTCCAGCACCTCTCGTCCCTGGGCGCACGGCGCATCGCGTACGTGGCCTGCGACCCGGCGGCGCTGGCACGGGATCTGGGGTACTTCCGGGACGGGGGGTACCGGGTGCGGATGCTGCGGGTGTTCGATCTGTTTCCGATGACGCATCATGTGGAGTGCGTCGCCATCCTCGAACCGGCCGCAAAGGGCTCCTGACCTGCGGTTTTGTGCGTGCGCATTATGTGCGGTGTGGGCGTTACGGGCGATATCTTGACGCTGAAATGACGCTCGTGACGCTCATTTGACGCTCGTTCTGATGGGGTGTCAGGCCAGTTGTGTCGCTGCTCAGACGCTCTGATGGCCACTCTGTGGGGCAGGTTTCGCCGCATGGGTCTGATCGACAGTGCGCTGCTACGGGCGGTGAGCGGGAACGTCCAGGCAACACTCTGCCGCCTTGAGCCGTACGATGCAGGCGGCGCAGGTGGCCATCGGCTCCTGGGTAGACCCCCCTCACAGATAGCTGGCATCGGAAGGGTGACAGGCGTATGGCGGCGAACGCCGAGCACCTGAAAGCTCTCGTGCGAGCGCACGCCGAAGCTAACGACGACCTCTTCTATAGCGTCGCCCTGCAGGTGGCGGCAAAGTCCGCTCGCCAGGGGCAGGGGAAGTTCGCTGTGGAACTGCGTGAGCTGGTTGAGACCGCGCAGCAGAAGCAGAGCAGAGCCAGCAGCCGGAGTGCCGCAACCCCGGTAGTGCAGCCCCGTGGCGAGCTCACCAGTCTTCTGACAGCGGGCTACCCGGATACCCAACTTGACGACATGACCCTGGACGCGGGGCTACGAGCGTCTCTGGACCGCGTGCTGCACGAGCAGCGTCAGCGCGCCCGGCTGGAGCGTTTTGGCTTCACTCCAGTGCACCGCATCCTGCTGTCCGGGCCTCCAGGAACCGGAAAGAGCATGACCGCCGCAGCATTGGCCGGCGAGCTGAAGCTGCCGTTGTTCACCATCCGCCTGGACGGGCTGATCAGTCGGTTTATGGGCGAGACCGCAGCAAAACTGCGCCTGGTTTTCGACGCGGTCGCCCAGACCCGCGCTGTCTACTTGTTCGACGAATTCGATGCCCTCGGCGCCGAGCGAGCGGCAGGCAACGACGTCGGCGAGGCGCGCAGGATCCTGAACTCGTTCCTGCTGTTCCTGGACGAGGCTCCCTCTGAGAGCCTGGTCGTCGCCGGCACCAACCACCACCAGCTTCTGGACCGGGCGCTCTTCCGCCGCTTCGACATGATCGCCACGTACGGTCCCCCCACGCCCGAGCAAGCCGTGGAGGTCATGCGCCGACGGCTAGCCGGAATGGATACAGGCACAGTACGGTGGGACGCCGTGACAGACAGTGCATCCGGTCTGAGCCATGCCGAGCTGGTCAAAGCGGCGGAAGCGGCAGCCAAGCGGGCCATCCTGGCCGGACGAGACGTAGTGGACGAGCAGCTGCTGCTGGAAGCGCTGAGCGAGCGGCACGCCTCCCACCATGCCTGAGCCCGCAAGAGCGACTCCGCACTTGGTGGTGCCCTGGCGGGCCGCCACGCTGACCCCGCGCCCCGAGCCCTCTGGCGGAGGCGGACCTGACCTAGCCCAGCGCGAAGACCGTCACGGGCACGCTGCTGCGCTGGTGGACGGCCTTGAGAAAGCCGAACGCGAAGCGGCCCAGCTCATCCACGAGACCCCCGACGCGTTCCAACCTGACGGTTTCGCAGTGCGGATCGAAGCAGCGCGTGACCACCCGCTGTCGCTGGAGCGTCTCGACGGCTCGGGCCTGACCCTCATGAGCAGCCATCCGCAGACAGACGACGGTCCGCAGGATGCGCTGGTCTGGGTCCCATTCGACAAAGTCACCTCGTTCACGCAGCGGATCCATGCCTTCACCGAGGACACCGACGGGGGCAACCCGAAGCAAGCCCCTTTGGTGGCCAACATGGAGCAGGTCCACCGAGCGCTTCTGGAGCACCTCTGGCAGGAGCGGCAGGATCTGCCGCCCATGGACGAGGAGCGGTGGTGGGAGCTGTGGTTTGATCCACGGATCCCGCCGACGGATCCGGTTGTCACCCTGCGTGCCCTTGCTGGCGAGCGGCAGTGGCGCCTGAGCGACCGGGCGATCCATGTGGGCGAGCGTCTTGTCGCGCACGTCGCGACGACCGGCGAAGAGCTCACGGTCCTGCTGGCCACGAACGCCTGCCCTGTCGAGATCCGCAGGCCGACCTTCGCTGAGGGCCTCTACGCTGTTGACCGCGCCTTCCGCGTGGACCTCGTCGAAGATCTCGCCGAGCGCATTGAGCCGGCCGATCCGCAGGCCCCCGCGGTGTGCATCCTGGACACGGGCATAGCCCAGGAACATTCGCTACTCAAGCGCGCACTGCACGAGCGGGCCTACAGCGTGCTGCCAGGCAGTACACCAGCCGACCGCAGCGGACACGGCACGCAGATGGCCGGCCTCGCCCTGTTCGGGGACTTCGCTGCCGCCCTTGAGTCGAAAGGCCCAGTGGTTCTCAGCCACGGTCTGGAGTCCGTGAAGATCCTCGACGACAGCTACGCGCCGGCAAAGTCGCCGCGGACCTGCGCCGAGACGACCGCGAACGCTGTAGCGACCGCCGAAATCGGCAATGGTGGTCCCATGCCGTCCGCCCGCGTCTTCTCGATGGCTGTCACGCGGCAGTCCGGGGAAGGCGAGAACGGTGTCGACGGCACAGCAACCCTGTGGTCGGCCACCCTGGATGCTCTGGCGGCGGGCACGGACGTGACCGTGCGAGACGACCGCATCGATTTGATCGGCGCACCGGATCCTGAGGCGTCGCGGCTGATCATCGTCAGCGCAGGCAACGTCCGTGGTGCCGTGCCCCATCAGATGCGCACTGAGGAAGGCACACTGGATCCCCTGCTGCTCTCCGACCTGTCGCGTATTGAGGAACCTGCCCAGGCGCACAACGTGCTCACCGTGGGGGCCTGCACGCACCTGGATACCGTCCCGGACACTCCCTTGTTCCGTGGGTATCGGCCACTCGTCGTCCAAGGCGGCCTGTCGCCGTTCAGTCGAACCTCGGTGGCGCTCACAAACGCAGCCATCACCAAGCCCGACATCGTCCTGGAAGGCGGCAATATGCTCGTCGCGCCAGACGACAGCTTCCTGGACGAGCACGAACTGGTGAGCGTGGCAACCACCCACCACGACCCCGCGCGTCAGCTGACCTGGACGAACGCCACCAGTGCTGCCACCGCACAGGCGGCAGCACTGGCCGCCACGGCGATGAGCACTTATCCCGGACTACGACCGGAGGCTGTCCGCGCCTTGCTCGTCCACGAGGCCCAATGGACGCCGGCCATGGTCGACCAGGGCCTTTTCAAGAAGACCGGGACTCCCAGACTGGCCAAGGGTGAGGTCATGCGGCAGGTGATCCGCCGCTACGGCTGGGGCGTGCCCACCGCCGAACGCATCCGCAGCAGCGCCTCCAACGCCGTCACGATGATCATTCAAAACACCCTGGTTCCGTTCAAGAGGGTCAAGGGCGGGCAGGTCCGGCTGGCCGAACTCAAGCTGCACGAACTGCCGTGGCCGCTGGAGCAACTGCGCGAGCTGGCCGAAACCACCGTGGACCTGCGCGTGACGCTCGCCTACATGATCGAGCCCAACCCCGGCCGGCGTGGCATGCTCGGCCGCTACAGCTACGCCTCACACGGCCTGCGCTTCGCCATTAAGGGCCCCACCGAATCAGGCGACGCCTTCCAGAGGCGGTTGGCTGAACAGGCAGAACACGAAAGCGACGGGATCGGCAACCCGAAAGCGTTCGAGTCCCACAGTCACTGGCTGGTCGGCCCACGATTCCGCAATCTCGGCTCCCTGCACGCGGACATCTGGCGCGGATCAGCGACCGAGCTCGCCGATTGCGGCACGCTCGCGGTCTACCCTGTCGGCGGCTGGTGGAAGGCGAACAAGCGAAATGACCGAATCGGTCGCCCTGTCAGCTACGCCCTCCTGATCTCCCTTCGCACGCCAGAGGTCTCCACCGACCTGTACACCCCCATCGCAACCCAGCTTGGCGTGCCGGTCGAGGTCACTCCACACGCACAGACCGAGATTGTGGACGGCATCCCCATCCAGATGGAATTTGGCTGGTAGGTGACCAGGCGGGCGCAGCCCAGCGTCGGCGGCCCTGACGGGCATGCTTCCGGCCATCTTGAGATCATCGACCGCAGCCCTGCGGCCCGTCCGGTTTCCGTACGCTAGCCCTGTCACACCTCTCCGGTACGGTGCGATCAGCCGAACCCTCCATGCGGAACAACACAAGAAGGTGGCGTGTGAGCGACAAGAATCAGGAGCTGGCCGACTTCATTTGGTCGGTCGCCGACCTGCTACGGGGCGACTACAAGCGCTCCGAGTACGGCAAGGTCATCCTGCCGATGACGCTTCTACGCCGCATGGACTGCGTGATGAAGGACACCCGCGAGGCCGTATGGGAACGTGCCGAGTCCTTCGCGGGTCAGAACAAGGATGCGGTCCTGCGTGCCACAGCCGGCCGCGACTTCTACAACCTCTCCCGCCAGACCTTCGCCACCATCGGTGCCGACCCGGACACGCAAAAGGTCGAGAAGAACCTCAAGGACTTCATCGGCGGCTTCTCCTCAGAGGCCACCGAGATCCTCGACCACTATGCCTTCCATCTGCAGATCGACCGCTTGGCCAAGGCCGGCCTGCTCTACCTCGTGGTCCAGAAGTTCGCTGGCATCGACCTGAGCCTCGAGGCCGTGGACAACCACCACATGGGTTACGTCTTCGAAGAGCTGATCCGCAAGTTCGCGGACGCCTCGAATGAGACCGCCGGTGAGCACTTCACCCCGCGCGAGGTCATCGAGCTGATGGTCGAGCTGCTCCTGGCTCCAGACGGCGAGCGCCTCACCGGCGCAGCGCCGGTAATCGACATCCTCGACCCTGCCTGCGGCACCGGCGGCATGCTCTCCGCGGCCCAGGACCACATCAAAGCCCTCAACCCCAACGCGCGCGTGAACGTCTTCGGGCAAGAGCTCAATGCTGAGTCTTACGCGATCTGCCGCTCTGACATGCTGCTGAAAGGCCAAGCCGCCTCCAACATCCACTTCGGCAACTCCTTCACCCAGGACGGCCACGAGGACGAGCAGTTCGAATACATGCTCGCCAACCCGCCCTTCGGCGTGGAGTGGAAGAAGGTCGAAAAGCAGGTCAAGCAAGAGCATGAAGATCGCGGATACGACGGCCGCTTCGGCGCCGGACTACCTCGAATCAACGACGGCTCGTTCCTCTTCCTGCAGCACATGATCCACAAAATGCGGCCGTTGAAGAAGGACGCCGAAGGCAAAGAGATCGGCGGCAGTCGCATCGCGATCGTCTTCAACGGCTCCCCGCTCTTCACCGGCGGCGCCGGCTCGGGCGAGTCCGAGATCCGCCGTTGGATCATCAGGAATAACTACTTGGAAGCGATCGTCGCCCTGCCCGACCAGCTCTTCTACAACACTGGGATCTCGACCTACGTCTGGATCGTGTCCAACCGCAAGCCGAAGAACCTCAAGGACCGGATCATCCTCATCGACGCGCGGGACCAGTGGTCCAAGATGCGGAAGTCGCTGAGCAACAAGCGCAAGGAGATCAGGGAAGACCAGCGAAAGGAGATCTGCGCCTGGTACGGGGAGGCATACCACCTCACCCGCTCTGGAGACGGCTCGCAGCACTCCGTGCCGGACAAGGTCAAAGTCTTCGACGCAGATGACTTCGGCTACCAGCGCATTACTGTAGACCGGCCACTGAAACTGCGGTTCGAGGTTACTGAGGATTCACTCGACGTGCTGCGGGCGGCCAAGGCGGTGGAAAAGGAGCTCGGAGAGGGCGGGCCGGAGAAGTTGGCAGGCGCGCTCAAGTCCCTGTTGGGCAGTACTTGGAAGACCAAAGCCGAGGCGTGGATCGCTCTAGGCGCGGTGATGGAACAGGCAGGCATCACTTGGCCAAAGAGCAAGCCGTTCGACAAAGCGATGCGCGACGCAGTCGGCGTCCCGGACCCGGAAGGCGAGGTCCAATACGTCAAGAAGGGACAGGTCGAGCACGACCCTGATCTACGGGACGCGGAGAACGTGCCGCTAGGCGAAGACATCGACGCATACTTCGAGCGGGAGGTGAAACCGCACGTCGAAGAAGCGTGGATCGCAGAGTCAAAGGACCCCAAGAACAAGGAGACCGTGCGTTCCCGCGTGGGGTACGAGATTCCGTTCACCCGATACTTCTATGTGTACACGCCACCGCGGCCCCTCGCGGAGATTGACGCAGAGCTGAAGGCTCTTGAGATGGAAATTCAGGTCCTACTCGGAGAAGTAGCCCAGTGAACGTTGCATCTTTCGACCCGCGTTCGCTCAGGCTCCCTGGAAACTATGAATTGGTGCGCCTCGGCTACGTCGCCCGTTTGCAGAACGGGCTGACCGTCGACGCCAAACGAGACGTCACAGGCGACGTCGTCACGCGCCCGTACTTGCGTGTCGCCAACGTCCAAGCAGGAAGCCTTAACCTTGAATCGGTTACGGAGATCACCGTGCCCCGAAGCATTGCCCGTCGCAGCACGCTTCGTCCCGGCGACGTTCTCATGACCGAAGGTGGAGACCTAGATAAACTCGGCCGTGGAACGGTTTGGCGAGGAGAGCTGGAAGGTTGCCTGCACCAGAACCACATCTTCGCGATTCGCCCCGATCCGCAGCGTCTCAGTGGTCGATTTCTCGCTTACTTGACCCAGTCGCTGTATGGGCGCTGCTACTTCGAGAGCACAGGAACAAGAACCACGAACCTGGCATCAACGAATAGCAGCAAGATCCAAAGTTTTCCGCTGCCGCTCCCACCGCTGGAGGAGCAGCGCCGCATCGCTGACTACCTCGACGCCGAAACAGCCCGCCTTGACAAACTGGTCACACTGCAGCTCAGTACACGGAACAAGTTGGATGAGCGGGAGCGAGCCTTTCGAGACAGTCTGATCGACGAACTTGCCTCGTCATGTGGAGAGCTGCCCTTGCGGCGCTTCGTCACCAAGGTTGAGCAGGGGGAGAGTCCTCAATGTGAGGCCGTGCCTCGGCAAGGGAAATATGAGTGGGGTGTCCTCAAGCTCAGTGCCGTGAAGCTAGGAAGATTCGATCACCGAGAGAATAAGCGGCTCCCCGAAGAAATTGCCCCAACCCGGGCTTACGAGGTCCGCCCGGGAGACCTTCTCGTAACGCGCGCCAATACACCGAGTCTGGTGGGGGATGTCGCCGTGGCCACCGACGATGCCCAGCGCCTGCTGCTACCCGATTTGATCTACCGAATCGGGCTCGTGCGAGGGGTTGAAGCCGCCTTCGTCGCCCAGGTGGCCCTCAGCAGCCGGGTCCGGTTGCTCATCGAATCAGCGGCGCGGGGTTCGTCGCAGTCCATGGTCAAGCTTCGTGGCGAGGACATCAAAGAGTGGCCAATCCCTACGGCTACCCCTGTGCAACAGCGCACACTTGTCGCTGAAGTGGAGCGCAGCGCCGAGAGCACGAACAGACTTCGTGCAGCCGTCGACCGACAGTTGTCTGTCCTCATTGAGCGACGCCAGGCCCTCATCACCGCCGCAGTAACTGGTCAGCTTGACGTCACCACAGCCCGCCAGGACACCCCCGCGTAACGACCAGCCTCCCACTGATCACGTACGGAGCCTTGATATGCCCACTACTCCTCCACGCGCGCACGAGGCCCACACCGAGGGCGCTTTCGAGGACGCCGTCGAGGCGGCCCTGCTCCGCAGCGAGTGGGAGCGGGGTCCGGCGACGGCATACAGCCACGAGCTCGGCATCGACACCGCGGAGTTGTCAGCGTTTCTGCGTGAATCTCAGCTTGAGGCGTGGGAGCGATTGATGGAGACGTACGGGGAGACGGAGGAGCACGCGATCAAGCGGTTCGCCGCGCATGTGGCCAAGCAGATAGATGAGCGGGGACTGCTGGACGTGTTGCGTCACGGGGTGGTCCAGCGCCACGTCAAGCTGCGGCTGGCGTACTTCCGGCCCGCCCACACCCTGGCCGCGGGAGCGCTGGATGAGTACAGCGCGAACCGGCTCACAGTAGTGCGGCAGTTCCGCTACTCCGCTGCGGAGCCGACCAAGTCCGTGGACCTAGCGTTCTTCGTGAACGGACTGCCCATCGCGTCGGCCGAGCTGAAGAATCCCCTCACTGGGCAGTCGGTCGAGGATGCGAAGCGGCAGTACCGCACCGACCGCGACCCGAACGAGCTGTTCTTCGCCCGTCGCAGCTTGGTGCACTTTGCGGTTGATCCCGACCTGGTGTTCCTGACCACGCGTCTGGCCGGGGCGAGGACGCGGTTCCTTCCGTTCAACATGGGCACCGGCGGTCCGGGCAACATCGGAGGCGCAGGTAACCCGCCGGCTGCTCCAGGGGCGGAGTACGCGGTCTCCTACCTGTTCGAGCAGGTGATGCAGCGCGACAACTGGCTCGATCTGCTGCACCGGTATCTGCATGTGGAGGACGAGGCGGCCAAGGCCGGCAAAGCCCCCCGCTACCGTCCCGGCTCCGCACACAAGCAGCCGCTGATCTTCCCGCGGTTCCACCAGTGGCACGCAGTGCGGAAGCTGACGAACCACGCGGCCACTCACGGTGCGGGCGAAAACTATTTGATCCAGCACTCAGCAGGATCGGGCAAGTCGAACACGATCGCCTGGCTCGCCCATCGTCTAGCCTCCCTGCACACTCCCGAAGACCCCGCGTTCCTGGACCCGGACGCCGCCCAGGCAAAGGGTCTCGGGCCCAATCAGCAGGTCTTCAACAAGGTCATCGTCATCACCGACCGGCGGGTGCTGGATAAGCAACTTCAGGACACGATCTACCAGTTCGACCACACTCCAGGCGTAGTGCTGCGCGTCGACGATGATTCCCAGCAGCTTGCTGACGCACTGACCGGGGCGACTGCCCGCATCGTCATCACGACACTCCAGAAGTTCCCGTTCATCCTGGATAAAGCGTCCGGGCTTGGTAGCGAGCGCCGCTACGCGGTCGTCATCGACGAGGCGCACTCATCTCAGGGAGGTAAGGGCACTGACGCGCTGAAGCGGATGCTGGGCAAGCTGGGCGATGGCTCGGTCGATGAGGACGGGGATCCGCTGACTGCGGCCGCGCTGGCCCGCGGAAAGCAGCCCAACCTGTCCTTCTTCGCGTTCACCGCAACCCCGAAGGACAAGACCCTCAAGCTGTTCGGGACCGAGGCAGCCCTCACGGGCCAGATGGAGCCGTTCCACATTTACTCGATGCGGCAGGCCATCGAGGAGGGCTTCATCCTCGACGTGCTCGGTACCTACGTCACCTATGGCACGTACTTCAAGCTGCAGCAGGCCGCCGCGGACGAGGCTGAGCGGCAGGTTGACCCGCGCAAGGCGAAGGCCAAGCTGGTGCGGGCTGCGCTGATGTCCGCGGCATCCCTGGAGTCCAGGGCGAAGATCATTGTGGATCACTTCCGCGCCCACACCGCGAATCGGCTCGGCGGCCGGGCCCGCGCCATGGTCGTCACTCCCAGCCGCGAGCACGCCGTGCGCCTCTACCAGGCGATCCGCGGCTACGTGGAGCGCTGCGGCTACACCGACTGCGGCACTCTGGTGGCGTTCTCCGGGACCCTCAGTCTGGACGAGATCGAGTACACCGAGGCGAAGTTGAACGGCTTCCCAGAAGGCAAGCTGCCCGAAGCCTTCGCCTACAGTCGCCTGGACGACCCCAAGCCGCCGTCCGTGCCCCGGCCCGAGTACCGCATCCTGGTCGTCGCCGACAAGTATCAGACCGGCTTCGACCAGCCCCTGCTGACGACGATGTACGTGGACAAGCTACTCGCCGGCCTCGCCGCCGTGCAGACGCTGTCTCGGCTGAATCGCACGCACCCCTTGAAGTCGGCCGAGGACTTGTTCGTGATGGACTTCGCGAACAAACCCGAGGTGATCGAAGAGGCGTTTCAGCAGTACTACGAGGCGTCGATCTCCGAGCCGACTGACCCGGACTTTCTGTTCACCCGGCACGACGAGGTGATGGCCTATCGGCTGTTGATCGAGGCGGAGATGGACGCCTTCGTCACCGCTTACTTCGCCGCCTTCAAGAACGGCACGGCCACCGACGCTGCGGTCTCCAAGGCACACTCGAAGCTGTACGCCTATACCCAGCCCGCCGTGGACCGGTTCAACGCCCTGGCCGAGGACGAGCCGGACGCAGCACAGGAGTTCCGACGCGCCCTGGACTCCTACGTCAAAGCGTACGGCTGGCTCTCCCACGTCATCGGCTTCGAGAACGAGGACCTGGAGCGTCTCTACCAATACGGGAGGTTCCTGGTACGCCGCCTCCGGCTCCCGGTCGGCTCAGCAAGCGCGGACATTGGCGAGGTCACTCCTAGCCACATGAATGTCCGCAAGACCGGAACGGCCGAGCTCAACCTGAAGGCGGAGGGTCTCCAACTGTTGCCCGGTCTTGTCCCACAGCCCGCTGGCGCAGGCCCGGAGGTCGAGGAGAAGTCCCTCGCCCAGGTCATCGAGTCGGTCAACGACGAGTACGGAATCGGTCTGTCCACCACCGACCAGATCCTTCTCGGCCAGCTTGTCGTCGCCGTGTCGGAGGATCCGGACCTGAAGCGAATCGGTCTGCACAACGACGAGGAGACCTTCCGACGCGAGGTCGACAAGGACATGGACCGCATCGTGATTGACCAGGCGAAGTCCAACGACGCCCTGCTCGTGCGGTATTACGACGACCCTCTCATCAATAAGATCTTCAAACAGGTCGCTACCCAGCAGGCGTACGGGCTCATTCGCCGGCCTGCTCGTCGGGAAGCGGAGCGACGAGCCACCGCCGAGCGGGCCGCAGCGATCAAATCTGGCGAAGCGGGAACCACCCTGCCGGCCGATGCGTAACCTGCAACGAAAGTCCCGCCTCATGTCAAACTCCGGTGCTGGGCAGGCACCGTGGCCGAAGGGATCGCTGCAGTGCCGCACGATGGGCTCCATGATGCGCTGACCGAGGGCGCCGGAGGGCCGTCGTCCCGCGTGATCGCGGGACGCTACCGGTTGGACCGACCGATCGGCGCCGGCGGCATGGGCGAGGTCTGGCATGCCTACGATGAGCGCCTAGACCGCCGTGTCGCGGTCAAGATGATGCTCACTGACACCCGCGGTCTGCCCGGCGTCCCCGGCCTCGGCGCCAGCGAGATGCTGGCCAACCGCCGCGACCGCTTCCTGCGTGAAGTCCGCACCACTGCAGCCCTGGAACACCTCGGCATCCCGGCCATCTACGACACGGGCATCGACGAGACCACATACCAGCTCTATGTGGTCATGCAGCTGCTGCGTGGACGCGAAGTGCAGGCCCTCATCGATGACACGGATTACGACGTCTCACCGCTGGCCATCTCCTGGGCCGCAGCAGCAGGCGTACAGATCGCCTCCGTATTGGACGAGGTGCACCGCAACGACGTCGTGCACCGCGACATCAAACCCGCCAACCTCATGATCACCCCCGACGGCGTCGTCAAGGTCCTCGACTTCGGAGTTGCCGCTCTGCGCGGCTCCGGCAACCACCCCCGCCTTACCCAAGAGGGCATGACGGTCGGCACCCCGCCCTACATGTCCCCTGAGCAGAGCCTTGCCAACGAAGTCGGCCCGGCCTCCGACATCTACGCCTTGGCTTGCGTGCTGTACGAACTTCTCACCGGCCGACCGCCATTTATTGCCGATGCCAACGGCTCCCACGCCTGGCACCACGTGCGTACCGACCCACCGCCGATCCGCACTAGGCGCCGCGACCTTCCCCAGGAGCTGGAGGACCTCCTCCTGGGCATGCTGAATAAGGAACCCGAACGCCGCCTGGCCGCTTCCCAGGTTTACGACGCGCTGCTGCCCTGGGTCTACAGGCAGGATGACTCCGACACTATGCGGGCCGAGTACGACCCGCGCCAGCCCTTCCACCGTCCCTTCAGCGGCCCGTCCAAGCGCCCCGCTCCGACCGGTTACTCACCGACGCAAATCGTCCTGGCCGAACCGAACGCTGTCACGGAGGCAGCCCCCGCCCTCCTCACCGACGCCGAGGCCAACGAAGCCGCTGATCTCGCCGCACAGCTCGCTCAGGACGGCAAGTTCGTCCAAGCAGCAGACCTCCTAGCCGGTGCTATCCACCGCGCCCAGGACGGCGTCCTGCACGACGACCTCACGTTCTCCCTGGCCCAAGTCCGATTCTTGGCCGGCGCCCACCGCGAAGCCGCCGCGCTCTTTGACGAGGTCGGCGCTGCCTGGAGTGCCCGCTACGGTGCCGACGACGAACAGGCCCTACTCTGCCTCTACTACGCCGCTCAGTGCCGCATGGCCCTTGGTGAGTCGACAGCCTCGATCGAAGCGTTCCGCACCTACACCGCCCATGCCCGGGAGCCCGACGACACAGAAGCTGTCGACCGCCACTTGGACGCCCTCGCCAACCTCGCTCGCCTCTATGCGGCCCGTGAACGCTTCCCCGAAGCCCGCCGCGCCGTCGCGGAACTGCGTGAAGCAACCGAACGCCTGCGCGGCCCCAACGCCCCGGACCTCGCCGACATCGACGCATTCGAAAAGCGCCTTAACCGCTTCGCAGCTTGAGGTCTCACTGGGGCCGCCCACAAAAACACAGCGGTGCTGTCCGTTCGGGCAGCAACAATGCGCGGATGGATTGGCAAGACTGTGCAATTGCCTCTGACCAGCGAGAATCAGGGCTATCTAGGTTCTTGTTCCCGCACGCTCCGGAGGTGCATCCATGCGAAGAAGGGGGAGCTGTCCCCCAGGTCGCGGGGGACACATGGGGGGATCACGGATTCCCGGTGACCGGGGGGGCGCGAGCTCCCTGGTCGAGCAGTACGTAGGGTCTCACACTATCTTCACGCCCCCGAAGGCTCTCGCGGAAACAATCCCGCACCCCGTCGGCGTTGGTGATCACCGAGCCGAGGAGGGGAAGGTGTCGGGCCTGAAGCTGTTCCGCACGGACACGACGAACAGCGGCATGACGGAGGTCATGCCGCGTCTTGCTGAGATCGAGGCCGATGTGCAGGCTCTCGTCGAGGTGCACATGGAGACGCTGCTGGGCGTCCGCTTCCTGGCGAGCGAGTACAGCACGGGGCCCGCCCACGGGGGCCGGATCGACTCGCTCGGGCTGGACGAGAACGGATCGCCGGTCATCATTGAGTACAAGCGCGGCACGGACGCCGGCGTCATCAACCAGGGCCTGTTCTACCTGGCCTGGCTGATGGACCACCGGGCGGAGTTCGAGCACCTGGTCCGCGACCGGCTCGGGGTGACGGCCGCGTCCCAGGTCCTGTGGAGCGGACCACGCCTGATCTGCATCGCCGGCGACTTCACCCGCTACGACGTGCATGCCGTGCGCGAGCACCGGAGGTCGATCGACCTGGTTCGCTACCGACTCTTCGGCAGGGACCTGCTCGGGCTTGAGACCGTGGCCTCCGTGAGCGGCGGCGTGCAGGTGGCCCGCCGGGCACGGCGCCAGGCGGTTGCCCAGTCGGCGGCTGATGTCCAGGGCGCGGCGATGCGCGAGTTGGCGGGTGCGGTCGACGAGGTCCTGCTCGGGCTCGGGGATGGTGTGAACCGGGTGGAGCGCAAGACCTATCGGGCGTATCAGCGGCTGCGCAACTTTGCCTGCCTGTGCCCGCCGCAGCGAAGCAAGCTGCTGGTCTATCTGAAGGTCGATCCGAAGAACGTCGATCTTGTTCCGGGCTTCACTCGGGACGTGTCCGGTCTCGGTCACCACGGCACGGGTGATCTGGAGGTCCAGCTCCGTACGCTGAGGGACGTGGAGCGGGCGCAGGACTTGTTCCGGGCGAGCTACGCGGCGGCGTGATCGCCCGGCGCTCCCGGCCTCGTGACGGGCTGCGCTACGTGTGGTGTCTGCGGTCGTGGGAGGAGCCTCTCGACGTGCGGGCAGGGCGTGGCGGTGGACTATCTATGGTGCGTGGGATCGCCGGTTTGGCCAACCGGCGATCCCAAGCTATGTTGCCCCGCTCGTGCGGGGGTGATGATCAGCGTGAACGGCTGGCGGGTCGGCCGGACGTGACCGCCGGAGCCGCCGGCGCACTGGCTGCGAGGCGGGTCCTGTGATCGCGGCGGCCCGGCTGGGGCTGGCGTGTGCCGGTCTCGTGGGCGAGAGTTTCGGAGAGGTCGGCCAGTAGCGAACTCGGGGTGTGCGGGGACGCGGTGATGGCCCAGGTGGGCCGGTCCGGGTCGGGGCCGGCCCAGATGGTCCAGGTGGCTGGGCTCTGGGGGGCCTGCGCGGTCAGTGGGTCAAACCGGACGCCTGCCTGCCCGTCGGGGGACGTCCACCGGATCCCGTGCCCTGTCAGGGTGTGCTTCCACCCGGCCTCAGTGAGCGGCTGCGTGGCTGTGGTGACCGTCCTCTCGCCCACTGGGACGCCGATGACCGTGTCCCAGCCGTCTCCGTCGGCGAGGTGGTTCAGCAGGTTCTGCAGTACTGGGGCGGGGGTGGCGCCGCTCGCGGTGAGGTGCCACATGCGGTCGGAGACAGGCGTTTCGTAGGCGGCTACGGTCCAGGCGGTCTCGCGGGCCTGGGTTTCGTGGACGCGTTCGATGCGCAGGGTCTGCGATTCGTGGATGGCGTGGGTCGTTTCATCGGACCAGGTGCGCCACTTTTCGAACTCGCCGTGCGTGTCGAGGAAGGTGTCGAGGAGGGCGTCGTGGTCGCCGGCATCGGCCAGGTAGATGGGGACGGCCTCCAGCTGGGGGCGGGGCGGTTCGGGCTTGGCTGTGGTGATGTCGAAGACGGAACGCGCTGCGGTGGCGGCGCGTTCGGTGTCGGTCAGGGGCGCTGGGCCGGGGCGCATTTCGGCCGCGTGGGCGTTCTCGAAGGCCACCAGTGCTTCCGCGGGTGAGTCGAAGGTGTCGGCGATCTGACGCAGATGGTCCTCGCCGTGGAGGTAGACGGTCTTGCCGCCCTGGTGGAGGTATGTGCCGACCGCGACGGTGGTGTGGCCGTCGTGGGCGTGGGCGTGTATCAGGAGGTGGCCGTTGCGGATGTCGTCGTGGATCTTCTGCGCATGGTTGGAGACCTCGCGGATTTCGCTGCGCGTGCACCAGGGCATCGGGTAGTTCGGCTAGGTCCATTCCTCGTCGATGGCCTCCTGGAGCCGTGGGGTGATCTCGACGGTGATGCCTTCGGCGGTCGGGTGCTGGGCGGCGTCGGCGGCCCAGTAGGGCTCCTCGTGATCGATGCGGGCCAGGACCAGGACGTTTGTGGCGGCGGCACTCCAGCCGGCAGCCTCCAGAGCCGTGGAGGCGACGTGGGCCTGGGTGCCGGTCAGGTGGGCTTGCACGGCGCTCGGGTGAGTGGGGTGGGTGTCGAGGCGGACATGGGCGTCGATGGAGGCAGTCACGTGGGGGTCTCATCCGTTCTGCCGGTGGCCGGACTCGCGGGCCCGGCCACCGGCGTAATCGGGAGTTATCGGGTTGCTCGTGTGGGCCGGGCGGCGTGTGCGGCCGTGGTGGTCGGCGGGCCGGCGCGGGTGGCAGGGGCCGCTCGCCGCTGCTGCGGCGGAGTGGCTCCGGCGGCGTGCTGCCAGCGGGTGCGGACGGCGGCGATGTCAGCGAGAGCGCGACGGGCCCCGGCGACGAACTGGAAGGGGGTGTTCGCCGAGTCGCCGGCGTACGCCTCGACGCGCCGTCCGGTGTGTTCGGCCGTTGCCAGCAGGGAGCGCCGCAGGGCGCGTTCGGCCCAGTGCTCGACGGATCCGGCGGGTTCGGCCAGCATGCGCAGGACCTCGCTTGGTTCACGGCCGTAGTCGAGCAGGCCGCGCTGCTGGGCTTCCCACAGGACGGTGACGGCGTCGATGGGCTCGTCGCGGCGGGCGAGGGTGGTCAGGCACTGCCACAGGCCGGCGTGCAGGGGCAGGGTGAGGTCGTCGGGGAGCAGCCACCAGACGGCGTCGATGTCGTCCGGGCGGGCGGTGGCGGTCGCGAGCAGGAGCTGCTCCTCCTCGACCGCCTCGGTGTCGTCGGCGGCGGTGGGAGGAGGTGCCGGGGTGCGGGGAAGGACACCGGAGCGCGGGGGGAAGCGGTTCGCGATGTCGTCCACGACCGCGGCAAGTGCATCCGCCTCGGCGAGCGCTGTCTGGACGGGGTGCGGGAGGGAGGCGTCGTGGACGGTGTGGACGAGGCGTTCGGCGGCCGTCAGCAGGCGACGGCGGGCGTGCTCGGCCTCGACCATCCGGGCGTACGCGGGGGCGTGGCGGGGCCAGGGGCAGACCTGAACGAGGGCGTGCAGGTAGGAGGCGGTCAGTCCGCGCGCCTCCTCCAGGGCGGTGGCGAGTACGCGGTCGAGCCACGTGGTGTTCTTCGCGTGCTCGGCGGGATCGGGCCGCGGCAGGGTGCTGATCGCGGCATACAGGGCGGCGTGCGCGGCGGTGGAGAACGAGTCGGCGGCGATGCCGTTCACGTCGTCCAGGCGGTGCGGGTCGAGGAGGAGAGCCCCCAGGAGGGCCTGCTCGACGTGGAACACCGGCTGGGGCGGTGGGACGGCGTCAAGGTCGTCTTCGTCGGGTTCGGGGGTGTGGGGCATCAGGCTGCGAGGGTGAAGTCGTCGGGGTCGAGGGTGACGCCGAGGTGCGGGGCGAGGAGGTGGCCGGCGAGCAGCGGGGGAACGGCGTTGCCGATCTGGGAGAACTGCTGGCCCTTGTTCCCGGCCCAGGGGTAGTCGGCGGGAAAGGTCTGCAGGAGGCCCGCCTCGCGGGCGGTGATCCGGATCGGCTCGGGAACGGCCGGCGCATCGGTGTCCGTGGCCGAGGGTGTGGCGGGTTCGGCGACCCAGGTGCACTCGTTGGCGCGGTGCCCGAAGAACAGCGTGCCAGCCGGCTCCTGGATGGACCGGACGGTGGCGTTGGCCTGGTTGTTGCTGCGCAGGGACTAGGACCAGCGGTGCGCCTCGGCGGTGAACGTGGGCGCCGGAGCGTCGGCCGCACGATTCTCGCGCGTGCCGTGCCGGGCCGCCCACCCCGCGCCTTCCCGGCGGGACTGCAGAACCACCCCGTCCGGCCGCGGCGTCCAGGTGCCGCGCTCCCGCGCGTCGGACAGCGTCTTGCGAGAGCCCGACGGGAACGGCTCGGGGCCGCCGCCAGGCCCACCTCCTGCACAGACGGTGGGGACGGGCCGGTCGGTCGCGCCCCATCCCAGGGCTTCGGCCATGCTGACCCAGCGGGCACGGCCCGGACCGAACAGCGATTCCGGCTCGGCGAGCTGGGCGTGCGTGGGCGTGGGCGGCTGCGCCGTGCGGACGCGGGAGGCCAGAAGGATTGCCCGCTTCCTGGTCTGCGGGACGCCGAAGTCGGCGGCGTTGAGGATCCCGTACCAGACGGAGAACCCCCACCCGCGCAGGACGGCCGCGTACTGCTTCCACAAGGGCAGCACGTCCGGTACTTCCTCCATGGCCGCCCAGTCGGGCTCGCCGACCGCGTTCAGCGCGTGCAGGTAGCGCATCGGCTCGGCGGCGAGCAGGGAGCGCTCGTCGCGGCAGGCGGTGAGGAGGCGCTCGCGGGTGTCGCGCCCGGCGGCCAGGTCTTCGACCGCCGCGTGCACCAGCGGCTGGTCGAGAAGACCGAGGCGCTTGCCGGCCATGCTCCACGCCTGACACGGCGGCGAAGCGATCACACCGCGGGTGCGGCCGAGGAACGGCCAGGCCGGATACCTCGCCACGTCGCACCGGATGGTCAACTGCCCCGCCGCAGCACGGGTCTTACATGCCCACGGGTCCCATTCCAGGCCGACGTCGCGCCCGCCCAGGACGTGCAGTGCCCTGCTCCAGCCGCCCGGCCCCGCGAAGAGGTCGAGTATCACGTGGCCAGCCCGAAGTCGTCCTGCGTCAGCGCGTCGGCGTCGCCCCGGCACGCCCAGGGCGAGCAGCCGTCCTCGACACCGTTCTCCAGGACGTCGGCCTCGTCCGCGCTGATCCGCAGGGCGGCCCGCTCGGCGGCGGTGACGTGATCGATGGGGGCTTCGCTGAGCGGGACGCGGGAGCGGTTCAGGAACGCCTCGCCGAGCAGTCTGTTGCCGGTGGCGTTGGCGCGGGCGTTGCCCTGCCGGATGGCCGTGTCGAATTCGACGACGTCCGCCCACTCGGACGGAGATGTGTCCCTGATATGCCGCCACTGCGCATTTCCATGGAACGGGCATCCCAGGCAACTCGATTTCGGGGTATCGGCGAGACCGCGGGAAATCAGGTAGCGCGCACAGTCGGCCCTGCTCCAGGACATGTCCAGAAGGGGATGCCGGTTACGCATGTACTTGACGTCCGCGTCCTTCGCGCGGTGGAATTCATCCGTGGAGATTCCTACCCACTGCTCGACGAAAACGCCCTTTGGGATGCGTGCCGGATAGGGGTAGCCGAGCAGTTCGCGGACCTTCTGCTTGATTGGCTTGACCTTATATTCGCCGGTGCACTGCCGCCGGGTCATCCCAGGTCGACCGTCCTGATTGAGGATGTGGAGCGGCATGGAGGCGAACCGGTGATCCGGGTTCAGGGCGTCGTCTCGGATATTTCCGGCCGACACGCGCAGTACGGGTATCCCGGCGGGGGCGGCTATCTCTTCTTCCAGGCGGTCAAGGTGCGCATAGACCGCTTCTGGTTCCCATCCGGTGTCGGCGAAAATCGCATAGTCGACCCTGGGGAGAATGCCCTCGGCTGACAGGGCAAGGAGCGTGCTGGATTGAACTCCCGCACCGAGGGAGAGGGCGCGGAATCGGGGCTGATCTGAAATGGTCTGTCCTGGGTTTAGGGAAAGGGGAGGGAGTACTCGAATCGCGGTCGCGTCAGCGGCAGGGGGATTGCGGCCGGTCGCGGGATACGGCGTCGCAGAGGGCGGGGATGCGGTCGACGAGGTCGGTGGCCGACTCGATGAACTGCTGCGGTGTCGGCCCGATCAGAACCACCCGCCGTGATGTGGCGGCGGCCTGGCGGCGCTGGTTCTCCACGGCGCGGGCAAGAGCAGCCGTCAGTTCGGCGGCGGCGTCCTGGGCGGCCTTGGCGATCTGCGCGACGCGGTGAAGGAGCAGCAGGTCCGGAGGGGAGGGCCGCGTCGTCTGGCGGCTGAGGGTGAGAAACAGCCGCAAAGCGGTGCCGGCGAGGTCCTGGGCGTCAGTGAGGCGCGCGGCCAGTGTGGATGCGGATGCGCCTCGTTCGGCGGGCAGGAAATGCAGGGCCTGGTGCAGCGAGGCCGCGTCGGACGAGATGCGGGCGAGGACCGGGGCCGGGTCGGCGGGGTCAGGCACGGGTCTCCGTGGTGGCGTGCGGGTTCAGGGTTTGGGCGAACGCGGTAGTGAGTGCCGGGGCCTGCTCGGGGGCGGTCATCAGGGCGCGGACGACGGGGGTGCCGATGACGACGGCGTCCACCAGTGGCGCGACGCGTTCCGCGAGGGCCGGGGTGGAGATCCCCACGCCCGATACGACGGGCAGGGGACTCGCGGCGCGCAGGCGTGTCGTGAAGTCGGCGAGAGCGGGCACGTCGAGCGGGCCGCGGTAGTGTCGCTCACGCGGCCGTCCCGAAGTCGGACTGTGTCGGCGCGTGCTTCGCGACGGCGCGAGCCGTGATTGCCTTCGACGCGCGGGCGGACGCCGCGGACAGTTCCGCGGCTCCTGGCTCTCGGTACCACGGTCGCAGGTCGAGCATGGCGGCGCGCATGCCGGTGGCGAAGCACAGGGCGGTGCCCTTGGGCAGGGCTCGGATCGCGTCGGCGGGCAGGATCCGTTCCTGCCGCATCGACACCGACGTGCTCTTGCCGGACTCCGAGTGCGAGGTCGATGTGGTCTCGACGTCGTGGTCGCCGATCAGGCGGGAGAGCTTGTCGGCGAAGTCGGGGTCGTCGATGCCGGAGCCGATGACCTTGACGGTCGAGGCGGACCACATGGCGTCCATGCCCGCGTCTCCCCAGACCTTCTGGCCCTGGCGGTAGGACTGGAGGATGGTGATCGGGATGATTCCGCGGGAGCCGAGGTGGGAGTACAGGTCCGGCAGGTCGCTGATCTTGCACACGTTGGCGGCCTCGTCGAGGATCGCCAGCATGGGCGGGTCCAGGCGTCCGCCGGCGCGTTCGGCCTGGGCGGTGGCCGCGCGCATGACGGAGTCCGCGCACGCGGCGATCAGTGCCGAGGCCCCGCCTCCCCCGTCCTTGCTCAGCAGGTACAGCGTGTCGGTGGAGGTGACGAACTCCGACGGGCGGAACTCGGAAACGTCCTCCTGCGGGGTGACCCAGGCGGCGATCTCGTTGTTCAGCAGTGCGGCGGCGTACTGGCGGGCAGTCTCGTAGATGCCGTCGCGCGTCTCCGGGGGTCCCTCGACGGTGCCCTTGAGCTGTGCTGCGACGGCGGCGAAGTCGTGGTCGCGGAGGATGTCGAGCGGGGTGCGGTCGGCGGGGAAGGCGAGCCACTGCATGATGTCGGTGATGGGCCGCTCGTCGAGCGCTGCGGCCAGCAGCAGTTGGGACAGGATGTTGCTGCCGGCCTTGGACCAGAAGTCGCCCTGCTGGGAGGCGTCCACCGAGGCGGCGAGGAAATGTCCGGCGAGCCGGTTCGCCCCATCCAGGGTTGTCGCGCTGGCGAGGGGGTTCCACCACATCTCGCGTGCGGCATGCGCGATCTGCTGCGGATCCATGGTCCACACCTGCCCGACGCGGGAGCGGGCCTCGTATGTGGCAGTGAATGCGTCGCCTGCGGCCTTGTTCGAGGTCAGCAGGACGGGGCCGGGCGCGGCGAGCATCGAGGGGATGGCGAGCGAAGTCGTCTTGCCCGAGCGGGGCGCCATGATGGCGACGGCCACATCCTCGTAGCCCATGCGCACCTCGTGCCGGGTGTTCTGCAAGTTGCCCAGGAGGATGCCGGTGTCGCGGGCTTCGATGTGCTTGGCGTCCTTCAGGCTCGGGCGCAGCGAGCGGGCCTTGTCGGTGATCGCCTTGGCCATCAAGGGCTCGATGTCCCTGGCCTTGGCCATGCCGGTGATCTTCTTCCGGCCGCCGCCGCAGTTCTTGCGCCGGACCCACAGCGCGACCGCCGTCACCCCGAGAGCCAGGAGAAGCAGAACGGGAACGATGCGTGCCCCGATGAGCAGGGCGTTCTCCCCGGCCTCGGGCCAGACCTGCTCGGGGTGGAGCAAGGCGTTGGTCGGCTGGTAGGGGGCCCAGCTGCCTCCGGCGAGGTAGGCGGTGAGGTTGCCGCACAGCCAGGCCAGGTGGGACAGGGGGACGCCGGCGGCGAGCACGCCGAGCAGGAGGCGCAGGACGACGTCGTATCCGTCGGTGTTGCTGCTGGAGGAGGAGGGCAAGGGCTAGGTGCTTCCAGGCGGGGACGGAGGGATCAGCGCAGGCGGTGGCGCTCGGCCTGCGGCCGTTGCGGAGGAGGCGTACTCGTCGCCGGCGGGCCGGATCGGCGTGCGGCGAGGGAGCGGACGCGTTCTTCCAGGGCGCCGGCGACCTGCTGGGCGGGTACTTCCCGGTGCGAGAGGGTGATGAGGTCCGGGTTGCGAGTCGGGAGGCTGGAGGGGCCTGCGGTGCGCGGCACCGGTCGGGGGTCGGTGAGCGCGGCGGTGAACGCGGTGATCAGGTGGGGTGGGGTGTGCTCGCTGAAGTGGGCTTGCCACAGGAGAGTCCGGAAGTCGCGGAGGGCGGTGTCGACCCACCAGGCCCGAGTTGTCATGTCGGCCTCGACGCGGACGGTGCCGTCGGGTGAGGCGAGCCGGTGGTGGCTGTAGGCCGGAGACCAGCCCGCTTTCAGAAGCGGCTCCTGTGGATCCCAGTTGTCTCCTTGATCGGGAGTGGGATCAGTCAGCACGTCGGTGAACGCAGCGATCATCTCGACAGGGGTGCGGGCATCGAAGCTGGCGAACCAGGCGGGCCGGTCCGGCGCGGCGGCGTGCTGCAGAGTCCACCACCGTCCGTCGGGGTCAGGCTCCAGCCGCAGGAGTGCCTTCTGGTCGGGGCTGGAAAGCAGGACGCGGGGCATCAGGGGGTCGTGACCGTAGCTCCAGCCGCAGGCTCGGTGGAGGGGGGCGGTGATCCAGGCTGGATCGCCGCCGCCAGCCAGGTGGCGCGGGGCGACGTAGTCGATGTCAACGTTGACGGCGACCTCGGGCATGGTTACCGCCCCCTCGCGCCGTGTCCGCTGCGCCGGGACGTCAGGGCGGGGAGCTGCGAGCGCTTCGGCCGGGACGGTGCGCGGCGTGCGGCGGCCTGGATGTCGAGGATGACGCGGCCGTGGCAGGCCCAGTCGTCCAGATAGCTCCAGCACTCTGCGTGGTGCTCGTCCAGCGCGTCGACGTACGCGTCGCTGCCCGGACCGGCGCCCTCGGGGAGCTGGGCCCGGGTCTGGCGCCACTGCGCGTCCAAGGCGTCGAGATGGCTCAGTGCCTCCTCCAGGATGGTCAGCTGCCCGGGCCAGCTGTCCCGCGTGAGGTGTGCGGGCAGGTGCTGGAGCTGGAGCCGGGCGGTGGCCAGCAATTGGCGAGCGCCAGGACGGATGCCGTCGAACGCTGCGGCGGTGTCCGCGTCACGGACGGCGGCCCGACGGCCGTAGGCGTCCTCGTCGAAGGGCCAACCGTCCAAGTCCGTGTTGAACGCGGTGAAAGCGTCCCAGGACGCCAGGATCCGTTCACTGTGGCGCAGATAGCGATTGAGGCGCCGCAGCGAGGGGCGGCGGCCGTGGTTCGTGGTGCGGGAGATGAGAGCATCCTTTGAGGTCAGCGGCGGGCGGCCGACTGGACGGCGGTCGTGGGCGCCGGGGGTGTCGCGTTGGCAGTCTGCTGACGGCGCACGGCGCGGGCCTGTGCGCGGAGCGTCTTCACCCGGGCGGTGTGCGCGTCGACTACCTGCTGCGGGCGCAGCGGGCTCGGCTCTTTGACGGCGCTGTAGTGGGCGGTGCGGTCGAACATGCCGCGCTGCAGCGGGCTCTGGTCGGCCAGCGCGCCCAGGAAGGCACCGGCGAGGCGATCGGGAACGTGCTCGTCGAGGAAGGCGTGCCAGATCCGCGGGCCGGGGAATGATTCGTCGCTGCTTGTCCTGACCTCGATGTGCCAGGACGGCCGTTCATGGAACTCACTCATGGGGCGGTGTTCGATCCGGCACAGCGAGTCCGGAGAGAACGCTCTCCCGGCATCCTCGTACTGCCAGCCTGCGCTGGTCACGGGCTGCCAGGGGTCCGGTTGCGATGAGGGCGGTGTGATGAGGGCGTCGGTGAGGCCGGCGAGGACCTCGGCTGGCACGAGTTCACCGAACTCGGCGTACCAGCCATGATCGTTGTCGCCGGGGGCGGCCCGCAGCCGCCACCAGGCGGAGGTGGCGGACTGCGGGTCGAACTGCAGGCGGTAGCGGTGATCGGGGCTGGCCATCACGATCTCGGCGCTGAGCGGGTCGGAGACCGTGGCCCATCCGGCCGCGGCCAGGCCGTGGGTGACGTGACGGGCGTCGCCCGGGCCGGCGAGGTGGCGGGGGCTGGTGTCGAAGGGGATCTGCCCGGCGTGCTTGTCGGCGAAGGCGTCGAGCTGGCGCTCGCTCAACGGCACCGGCTGCACCCCTGCTCGCTCTCGGCGTCATCGTGCAGCGCACGCAGCTCGTCCAGGACGTAGTGGAGGGTGTGCTGGTCGGTCTGTTCCCAGGCGGCTGAACGCAGCTCGGCGATCAGGACGTTGACGTGCGCGGTACGTGGGATGGCCTGGTGTTCCTGGATGGTGCGGGCGAGTGCACGCAGCGTGTCGGCGAGCTGAACGGGCAGGCCCGTGTACTCGTCGAGGAGCGGCTCAACGAGGGCGAGGGCTTCATCGGGGTCGGGATTCTCGCGCAGGTACTCGGTGACGTCCGACAGCGTTTCAGTCAGGGCACGCAGGGTTTCCGGGGTGGGGGCAGGCATCGGGCTCCTTCAGATGGGGATGGAGATCAGCGGCGGGTCCGGGCACCGCCGGCCGGGGCGTAGGGACGGGAGGTGGTGCGGGGCCGGGCGCTTCGGGCGCTGTTGCGGGCCCAGGTGGCGGCGCGGGCAGCTGTAATCCGGGCCTGCTGCCAGGCGCTGAGCTGGGAGGGCTTGACGGAGACCGACCAGGTCCGGATCTGGTCGCTGTGCGGGACACGTCCGCGTGGGCGCATCACCGGGTCCGGGCCGGCAAGTTCGGTGGAGAAGGCTTGGACCAGGTGCATCGGCGTGTTCGGCGTGAAGTGGGCAGTCCAGCCGTTGCCCTGCTTGTCCTGCGCTCCGGTCCACCACATCGCCGAGCCACCGACGCCCTGGCGGTACTGCATCCACGCGGTGCCGTCGGGGCTGCTCGCCGAATAGTCTTGGCCCTCGAACCGCGTGTGCCAGTTCTGCTCCCGCAGAGGTGCCCAGACGTTGGGGGCGTGTGCGGAGCGGGGACGGGTGAGGGCGTCGGTCAGACCGGCGACGATCTCCACCGGAGTCTGCCGACCCAAGTGCGCAGACCATTCACCGGTCGCGCCGCCTGCCCGGCCGTGGATGGTCCATCCGCCCGGCAGGATGTAGGGGTCGTAGGCGACGCGGACGGTGCGGTCCGGGCTCTCCATGAGCAGCGGGCCGCCCTTCTTGGACTTCTCCCGCCAGCCCGAGGCGCGCAGGAACTCCGAGACGTGCCGGACGTCACCGCCGCCGGCCAGGGCACGGGGCTGGACCAGGTAGTGCTGCTCGGCCTGCTCGCCCGGCCCCCAGCCCTGCCACTGCTTCTTCTTCACCGGCGCCGCCGTACGACGAGCGGGGCAGGAGCCGGAGGCTTCGCCGCGCTGGTGGCCGGTCGGGTGCCGAGGTGCTGGAGGAGGTCCTGGTGCTCGTCCAGGTCCAGGCTGATGTCGTGCAGTTCGTTGGCGGCACGGCCCATGGCGAGCCATACCTCCGCTGGCAGGGCGCCTCGTTCCGCCTCGCTCTTGGCGAAGTGGCTGCCGGTGATGACGAGGTGGGTGACGCCGCCGAGGACTCCGTTGTCCGGGTCGAGGACGCGGGCGATGACCTGCGCTGCCTGGGGCGGGGGTAGCTGGGAGAGGTGGTCGGAGAGCTGGCCGAGCTGGCGGGTGATCTCGTCGGCCAGTCTCACCGGGCAGGGGGCGGGGTGGGACATGCTCCTCCGGGTGCGTGGACGGTCAGTGGTGGTGGCGCTGCCCGACGCGTTGTGCCTCGGTGGGGACGGCTTGCGGGCGGGCGCCGGCCAGTGGGGAGGCGCGGTCGGGGCCGGCCGTGATGCAGGCGCGTAGATAGCGGCGGAACAGGGCGGTTGCGAGCCGGGGTTTGAGCCGATCGCTGATCGGTGCGGGTGTGCGTTGTGCTACGGGTTTCTCCGTGGAGTTGGGCGGCGGGGAGGTGGGCGGCCCCAGCGTGGTGCCGGGGCCGCCCGGCCTTACGGGGTGCGGCGGGCCGGTGCGGGGCGCGAGGGGGAACTGGCGGGCGCCGGTTGCTGCGGGGCGGGTCGGGCCGCGCGCGGCTGGAGGCGGTGCACGGCCTGCTGGTAGAGGGCTTCGTCGAAGACCTCTGGGTCGCAGTTGACCGTGTATCCGGCCAGGAGCAGGGCGGGGATGGCGCCGTTCGCCAGGTGTTTCTGCTCCTCGGCACCGAGGTGGTCGGGCACGGTGTGCCAGATGTAGAGCGGCTCGCCTGTGGGGTATTCGTGGCGTTCGAGGCCGAGCTGTTCCAGCAGGTCGTGGAGGCCGGCGGGGGCGCCGGCGGGGGTGTCGGCGTGGATGGTGGTCGTCAGGGCCTTGATGTAGATCTCTACGTCTGTGCCGTACTCGTCGGCCAGATTGGCCATACGTTTCTTCTCCGGGGTCAGCGGCGGCGGGAAACCGGGGACTGTGCACGGCCCGCTGCCGGTGTCGGGGCCGGTGCGGTCGCTGGCGGCTGCGTCGGGCGGGCGGCGTGGTTGCGGGCGCGCGGGATGACGCGGGCGGCCTCGCTCAGGGAGTTGGCGGTGCTACCGAGCCGTGCGATGGGCTCAGGTTCCTCGCCGGGCGCGGCGCCGTGGAGATCACTGGCGGCGATCCAGGCGCGGACGATCACTTCTCTGGTCAGGGGCAGCAGCCCGTGCACGGGGGCCGCGACCTCGGTCAGGAGTTCGGCCACCTCGCTGCTGGTCTCGGCGGCCGAGGCCCGCTCGGCGAGTTGGGTGAGGTAGCGCAGGGCGGCGTCACGGTCGCCGTCGGGGGCGGCCAGCATGTTCAGGGCGGGGTCGAGGTGGACGCTGTGGCCGTCGGCGAGCAGGGCGTGGGAGGCGCCGGTCGCCTTCAGGCGCTGCTGCTCGATGGGCAGGCCGTGCGGAAGACGGTGGTAGTCACCGCGGGGTCCGGGAGAGGTGAGGAAGCCGCCGGTCCGCTGGAGGATGTCCGCTGCCTGCTCGGTGCCGCCGATGGCCACGACCAGGCCGGTACGGGGGTCCTTGGTGATGGTGACGTACTCCAGGACCCAGAAGTCGGGCTCCGTCTGGTTCATCGCGTCCTGGCGGTGGGTGTACGGGCGCCGGCGGGGGCCGGCGGAATGGAGGCCGGGGCGGAGGTGGGCGCGTGACGTCCGGCGGGGTGCTGGAGGGCGGTGCCGATGCCGAGCGCGTCGAGCTGCGGGCCGATCTCGCGCAGCGCGCGGGCCTGGGCCTGGGTGTCGTCGCCACTCAGGCGGTAGATGCCGCTGTGCGGGTCCTGGATGAAGCCGTGGGCGGCGAGGATGGTGCCGGCCCGGTCGTCGGCGGGGGCGGTGGCAACGCTGCCGTCCGGCTGCCAAGTCAGGACGACCCGGTCCGGCTGGGAGGGCTGGATGCCGTCCAGGGCGTTGTGCCTCACCTGGGCGAGCGCACGGTCGTAGCGGACGAGGAGATCGCCGGAGACTTGCTCGGCGCCGAGGAACGGGTCGTCGGTCAGGGCGATGCCGTTGGGCTCGGGGACGCCGCGGTACGCCTCGTCCGGCAGGGCGTGCGGGGCGACGGCGGCGAGGAGGAAGCCGTCGCGTTCGTCGTGCCGGTCGATCAGGACGAGCTGGGCGCCGTCGGGGCGGCTGAGGACGGCTGCCTGCTGCGGGGGCTGTTCGGCGAGGGAGGCGGCGACCAGGTCCAGGTCCCAGATGCGGTCGGTGAGGTCGGCGAGGTCGCCCTTGGCGTCGCCCGTCAGGTGGGTGCTGGTCCAGGTGTCGGAGAGTTCGCCGGCGAGGACGTCGGCGTAGGAGGCGAGGCGCTCGGAGGCGCTGTGGTCGTGCATGGTGTCCTTGGGCAGTTGCAGGGGCGTTAGCGGCGCAGGCGGGTGGCACCGACGGGTGGCGGTGCCGGGGCTGGCAGGGCACGCGGCGGGGGCGGGCAGGCGCACACCGCGGAGCGTTCGGGCTCATGGTCGGGAACCTGCTCTGTGCAGGCGCGGCGGCCGGGGTGAGGGGCGTGCCGGTCGGCCAGCCGTCCGCGGGTGTGCGCGAGGTCGGAGCGGATGACGCGGACGTATGCGTCGGCGAGGTAGCGCAGGCGCCCGGCGGTGTACGGATCGCTTGCGTCGCCGAGGCCGTCGAAGAACTCCGCCAGGGCGCCGAGGGTTTCCTCGAACCCGGCGAGGATGCCGTCGTGGGGCGCGGTGAGTTCGGTGAGGATGTCGGCTGCCTCGGCGGTGTCGGTGGCCTCGCGGAGACGTTCTGCGAGGTGGGAGACCGAGGCGCCGAGCGTGGGATAGGCCGCGGGGCGGGCTTCGGTGTCGAAGCGCTCGTCGCAGTCGGCGTGGTACCCGACGGCCCGCAGGCGCCCTACGGCATCGATGGCGAGACGGGACTCCTCGTCCTCAGTCAGGCCGACGGGGGCGCGGTGGTAGCTCTCGTGGAGGCGGACGACCGCGACGAATCCCGCGCGCTGGAGAAGGCTGTGCGCCTCAGCGTCGCCCCCGCGGGCGAGGAGTTCGCCGGAGTGCGGGTCACGGCGGATGTCCAGGAAGCGGCCGGTGGTGCGGGGCAAAGAGACGTTTCTCCTACGGAGATCGGTGGGTGGTGCGCCGGGCCGCGGCCGGTGCGGCGGCGGTCCGGGTCTGGGCCAGATGGGCCGCAGTGGCGTCCAGGTCTTGCTGAATCGCGTGGAGGCGGCGGGCGATCAGCTCCAGACGGTGCGCCGTGTCCGTGCCGGCAGCCCCCGGTTGGCGGGCGATCCGGTAAGCGGTGTGCTCGACCAGTCCGCGGACCGTGGCCAGCGGGCCGGCCTGTTCGTCGGCGAGCTGCGTGAGGACGCCAGCGAGCTGCGCCGATGCGGTCGGGACCGTACGGGCAGCGGACCACTGCGTGGTGCCGGTGCGGACGGGGATCAGGTGCAGGTCCTGCTCGATGCGGCGCGCTTCGTCCGCAAGCCGTCGCAGGATGTCGGCGGGAGGGGTGCGCCAGGTGCCGTCGAGGTGGATCAGGTTGGCGATCAGATCCAGACGTCCGGG
This sequence comes from Streptomyces sp. NPDC045956, assembly GCF_056430705.1. Classification (NCBI taxonomy): domain Bacteria; kingdom Bacillati; phylum Actinomycetota; class Actinomycetes; order Kitasatosporales; family Streptomycetaceae; genus Streptomyces; species Streptomyces sp. NPDC045956. Next base: position 178,465 of record NZ_JBWKKZ010000009.1, read on the forward strand.
CTGGCCCTGGACAGCGATCCACCGCCAGCCGTGCTCTGCGGCGCCGGGTACCTCGATACCAGCGGCCCGCGCGAACCGGTGGGCGGTTTCGGACCATTCGGGACCTGTCAGCTCCCGGTCGTCCGGATGGAGCCGGACGTCGAGATGGAGGATCGCGTGCCGGTCGTCGTCCGGGCTGGCAGCGAACGGATGCTCCAGGTACGGATCTTCGAGGTGCTCGGCCCACTCAACGGACGTCCAGGTCCTCTGCTCGTCGTCCGGGGTGTAGTAGTCCAGGCCCGGCCAGTGGGCGACCACGGTGTACTCCGTCAGGCCCTCGTTCGGGGACCGCCCGAGCGCCTCGGCCAGCGGCTCGCGCGGCGAGTGGGCCCTTGCATGCAGGCGGGGGATCACGACGGCACCCCGCTCGACACGCGGGTGGGTGACCGGTGCTGATGAAGGTCGCGGGCTGCACAGAGCAGCGAGCGCTCGCGCACCAGGTCGGCGTGGACCGAGATGTCTCCTGGCGGAAGACAGTCGATCGCCCTGTCGATGGCGCTCAGCCCCTCGTCGTACCGGCCCAGCCGGCGCAGGGCACCCGCCACGCGGAAGAGGACGATCGGGTCGGTGCCGGTGGCGAGGGCGGGCCGGGAGCTGAGGGCCAGGAGACGCTCTGCACCCTGGTTCAGGTCCTGGCCGAGCCACAGTCCGTGCAGCAGGACGTGCAGTGTCTTGGGGTGCTCCTCGGCCTCGGTGAGGACTTCGTCCAGGACCGTCAGGCCCTCGGGGCAGGACTGGCCAAGCAGCGCGAAGGCGTACAGGGCGCGGGTGTAGCAGTCCAGCGGCTGACGTGCGGTCTGCGCGAGCTGTTCGACGAGGCGCTGGAGGGTGGGGCAGCGGAAGTCGAACCGCAGGGCGCTCAGGTACAGATGCGCCAAGGTGCGGGTGGTGATCGGATCACGGTGCGTCGCGAGGACATCCTCCGGGGACAGCAGGCCCAGGACGCTGCGGCCGGCTGACCGTGCTGCCCAGGCGGCGTCCGCGCACACCTCGGCTGAGGTTTTCCAGTCGGCCCGGATGCCGTGGAGGTCTTCGGCCAGGTGCAGCGGCCAGGAAGGATCGTCCGCAGTTGCGGTGGCTCGGGCCCTGGCCTTGTGGAGCGCAGCGGCACGGTCGGGGCGGTTCGTGGGGGGAGTCACCGGCCGCCCCTGGTGTCTGCGGTGTGCACGAGCTGGCCCAGGGCGGTGGTGGTGTACCAGCCGCAGTCGATCAGCTCGTCGCGGCCGGCGAACCGCGTAAGGAGGGCGTCTTCCATGGCCCGCAGGTAGATCAGGCAGTCCGGGCAGCGGCGCGAGAGGTGCACGAGGTAGCGGGGGTGAGCGGTGACGTAGGACTGGGCACCCCCGGTGGGGTCACGCAGGCGCCATCCGTCCTCGTCGGTGGGGGTGTGCCAGGAGGGGGCGACGATGCGCATGGAGTCTCCCCACAGTTCTCCGCCGGCCACCCCCTTGAGGACGACGACGGTGTCTCCGGCCTGAAAGTGGGCGTGAGTGATATCTCGAGTGGGAGTGAGCGGGTCGGGGGTGCGGGCGGTGACGGGGGTGGGCTGATGGTCCCAGGACGGAGGGAGCACGCGGTTCCTTCCACGCGATGGCTGTCGGGGTGGGAGCATCAATAGTCCGGAGGAACGCCGGTTTGGCTAACCGGCGTTTCCCGGCTATGTTGCCCCGCCGTCAGCGGAACGGATTCTCCGTCCCGCGGTCCGCCTCGGTGGCTGCGTCGAGGAGTTCGAGCAGGTCAGTGCCTTCGGCGTCACGCTGGTCGATCCACCAACCGGCACGAGTTATGGAGCGGGCCTTCTCCTCCAGCTCCGCCCAGTCCGTCTCGTCCCAACTGCCCTCGACGACCAGGGCGGTGTGCGCGGCCATCATCAGCTGATGGCGGGAGCGCTCACCCCAGTCCAGGGCCTTGGCCGGGCCCTCCAGCTGCGGCATGTCGAACTGCTTGGCCCAGGTGGCGGCTGCCTCCTGCTCCTCGGCGCGCTTCTCCGCGAGCCACTTCTCCTTGGACGCGGAGTCGGCGTCGCGCGCCGCCTTCCAGCAGTCGGTGCAGTCCTTCGACGCGAGCCAACGGGCGAAGCCAGCCCGCTTGTCGGCGGGGCGGTTGGACAGGTCGTGATCTACCCGGTGGGAGCAGGCGTGCTCCACGGTCCAGTGCGTACTTACCCCCGGGGAATTCCGTTTGATGGGCGTTACGTTCGAGGTCGGGCTGCTGCTCTGGGGCTTCAAATCGAGTGCCTTTCGTTGACGGTTGGGGTTGCACGAGTCATGCGACGGACGGGGGCGGTCTGGAGTGCTTGGCGGTGGTCCTGGGGACGCTTCCGCCTTCTGCGTCGTCTCAGCGGGTCCTGCGGATGGCGTCTGTGGCCGCCTTGGCGATGGCGGCGGGAGCGCTGGAGGGCTGGGGCAGGTGCAGCAAGGTGGTCCCCGGCAAGTGGCGGGATTCCGCGGTGAGGGTGAGCTGGAGTACGGCGCAGCCGGCGGTCGTGAGCTGCTTGACGCGGGTGACGGCTTGAGCGGTTTCGTCGCTGCCGTAGTGGGCGTCGGTGACGATCACGAGGAGGCGGCCGGCGCCGGGGCGGCTGAGTTCGAGGCCGTGGTCGAGTGCGTCGATGGCGTTGGCGAGGTTGTGGTGGCCGCCGGTGGCATCGAACGTCGTCACGCGCTCGGGTGCTCGGTGGGTGGGCCGGGTCAGTGCGGTCAGGTGCCTGTCGTAGGCGATGGTGGCGGTACGGGAGTCGGGGTCGGTCAGGGCTGCTGCGCGTGCCACGATCCAGGCAGCGGAGGCGACGGGCTTGCAGGCGGCGCGCATGGAGCCGGAGACGTCGACGGCGATCCCCACACGCAGTGGTGGGGTGGGGGAGTTCCGGCGGCGGGTGTGGGTGAACGGTTCCGCTGTGGGGACCGACCCGGTCGCGCGCTGAGCGTCGCGGGCGAGGGCCGCGCGCATGTTGAGGCGGCCGGGCGGGGTGGGGCTGGTGGTCCGTTCCTCGGTCCGCTCGCGGTAGGCGGCGGCACGCAGGGCGCGGCTCAGGCGCGCGGCGGCACTCTGCTCGGCGGCGGTGGGCCTGCGGGTGCCGGTGACCGGGTTGCCGGAGGGTGCCGGTGTGCCGTCGGGGTGGACGGTGGTGCTACGGGCGTTGAATACCGACTTGGCGGTGGCGGCGGCTTTGCGTCGCTGGCGGGCTCGCTGGGCGCGGTCCTGAGCCTGCGCCTTGGAGCGCGACGCCATGGCGTTGGCCGCTGCGGCCTGCGCCGCGAGGTCGGCCGCGTCGGTGGCTGCCGCGTGGTCCATGACGACCCCCACGGCGCCGGTCAGCAGATCGGAGAGGCCCTCCGGCACGGGCAGGGCGGGGGCCGCGGCGTCCAGAGCGTCGCACCATTCTTGACCGTGCGCGAGCATGGTCGTGGCGTCGTGGTCGGCGCACTGGTGAGCTGCGGTCCAGATGCGGGTGAGGGTGGTCAGCAGGTTGGCGCCCAGCACCTTTTCGCACAGATCGGCGACGGCCCGGGTCTCGCCGGCGTCCAGGATGCCGACGTCCCGGCGGCCGAGGATCAGGGCTGCCGCGGCGGCGGCCTGCTCGATGCCCTGGAGGGTGGGGTGGGCGATGTCGGGCATGACCAGGGTTCGGGCGCTGGTGCGCAGGTACGTGCGGTCCGTGGGCCGCATGATCAGGTGCGCGCCTTCGACGCGGCTCTCCTCTAGCAGGAGCGCGGCCTCGACGACGCGGGGGTTGGCCTCGGCAGGCTGTGTCCAGACGGAGTGGGCCGCGTGCGCGGCCTCGTGGACGAACACTCCCCAGGCGGCGGGATACCGCTCCTCGTCGCCCACGATCCGCGGATGGATCTCGTGGGGCTGGAGGGGTGCGAACAGGCGGGCGTCGAACTCGACCTCGCCCAGCGTGGGGAAGAACGCGGCCGGGGCGCCGCTGCGCGTGCCGGGGCTGCAGGTGACGAGGAGGTCCTGGCGGCCGGAGAGGGCGACCAGCCGGTCGCCGAGTTCGGCTCCAACCCGCAGCCACGCGGCCGGGGAGGAGCGGGGTTGCGCGGGCGGGGCGCCGTCGTCGTCCCAGCGCGCGAGGTCGGCGTCGTCTTCCGGCGTGGACTGGATGTGGTGGTGGGCGCTCATCGCGGGCGGCCCCGGTGTGCGGAGCCGGTGCTGCCCGGAGGCTGCCGGGCGGCTGAGGCGGGGAGCTGCTTGCCGAGGGTGAGAGGTGCGATCTTCTTGATGCCGACAGCCTTCGTGACGGCGTCGGCGACGGCGTCACGATCCTCCACAGGAGCGATGCCGACGAGGTTCGCGAGCGCGGCTTTGGTGCCGAGGACGGCCTCGGTCTTCTGGTAGCTGAGCAGTTCCCGCAGTTGGGGGGCCCAGCCCAGCTCGCCGAGTTCGACCTGCTGGGCGAGGTGTCGGGCGACCCGGACCACCCGGGCATCGATCCTCAAGGCCAGGGCGAGGTCGTAGTCCGTGCCGATATGGATCTGCACGCTGAACCGGCTCGCGAGCGCCTCCGTCAACACCGCCCCGTGGACGCCGGGATTGTGGCCCGCCACCACGTAGAAGCCCGGCTCGGCCTTGATGGTCTCGCCCTTGTGGGCCTTGACCTGGATCTGCCGGCGTCCGTCCATCGCGGGATACAGCGCCGCCAGGACCTTCGGTGAGATCAAGGTGGCATCGTCGATCAGCAGGGCGCGGCCCTCGGTCATCGCGGTGACCAGCGGACCGTACTGGAAGACGTAGGCTCCCGCGTCGTCCTGTGTGTACTCGCCGATCAAGTCGCCGACCGTGGTGTCGCCGTCACCGGCGACGGTGAGCAGGTCCGGGAACGCCGCCTCGACCAGACTCGTCTTGCCGGTGCCCGGAGGGCCGTAGAGCAGCACGGGCACGTCGGCGTCGCGCAAGCGGTTCAACGCCTCGACGTCGGGCAGATCGGCCAGCTCCCGGGGGTGGTAGAGCTGGCCCCCCGCGCGGCGGATCGGGCCGGTCTGCTTGGGCGCGGCTGCTGCGGTGTAGGTCGTACGGGTCGTGGCCGCCTGGGCGCGGGGAGAGTGGGTGCCCGGTGGGCTGATCACAGCCCTCTGCGCGGCTGCGGCGGTTTTCGCGTTCGCGCGGAACTGCGGTTGTCCGGTCCCGCTTTGGTCGGCCTCGCCGCGTCGCACCAGGGTGAGGGCGGCGTTGCGGACGGCGCCGTGGGAGTGGCCCAGCTGCCTGGCCATGTCCCCTATGGTGAGCTTGTCCGCCGGCCTGTCGGCCAGCAGTCGGGCCACCTTGGCCCGTAGTTCGCCGCCCTTGGTGCGCGCTGGTCTGGTAGGCCCGGGTGTGGTCAAAACGAGAACCCTTCAACAGGTGTGGGTGGGGGCGGGGTGGGCGATGCGCTGGAGAGGCGGGCCGCTCTCGGAGGGGATCACGGGCTGTGCCGACATCGGCGACCGGGCCAATCGGGGCGTATCGTCGGCGCTCACCGGCTGGCCGAGGGCTCGGTCCAGGGGCACGGGACGGCCGGCGACGAGCAGCTGGCTGGTTGCCGGGCAGCCCCGTGCGCCTGCTCCGTACCGAGTTCCGTCGCTCGGCAGGCGCAGCCGGGCGTTTCTTCGAAACCGTCCTGGAGCAGGATCCGCCGGGCGGCGGCGTTGTAGCTGGTGGTGGTGATTTCGCCGGTGATGGTGTGCCGGATCGGCATGAACGGCTCTGCTGGTGCTTCGGGCAAAGCGGATCTCCTATCGGTGGCGGGCCGTCGTGCTGGCGCGGGGCGGCGGCGCGGGCGGTGTGGTGTCCACGGCCGGGCGCGGGCGGGTGCGCAGCACGGGGGTGCGGTGCGGGGGCAGGACGGCGACGGTCGCACCGAGGTCCTCGGCTGCCTCTTCGACTTCGCGGGTGAGGAACTCGATTTGCCGGCCCAGCGCTGAGAGGCGGGCGGCGGTCTGGCGGCCCTGCACGGTCTCCAGGGCGCTGGCGAACTGGCTGGTCGTCTCCAGAAGTTCTTGCAGGCGGACCATCGGGCCGGCGGCGTAGCCGCGCTGGACAGCTCCCAGGAGAGCGTTCGAGGCGTCACCGGCACTGTGGCCTTCGACGACGTCGCGGATGAGGTCCTGCAGGGACAGCTCCGGGGCCGGAGCCGGACGGTTGAACCGGGAGATGTCCGAGCACAGCACGCCGGGCGGAACCGGAGCGGGCAGGGCCTTGCCCGCCTCGTACTCGTGGGCGAAGTGCCCGATCACCTGCCAGCCCGGTACGCCCGGGTCGCCGCGCAGCGCGACCACTGTGGAGTCGTCGTCCTCGACCAGGTAAGCGAGGGTGATCGGCTGTCCGTCGGCGGCGTACCACGACTCGGTCAGCTCCAGCGCACCACGTATCTGTGCGGCCTGGGCCCTGTCGGTCCACAGTTGCTGTTCCTCGTCGGTCAGCGGAGCCTGGTGGTGCCGGCCGTCGCGCTGGTCGGCGAGGTTGCTGGCGATCGGGCTGTGGTCCGCCCAGGCAGTGAGGTGCGGCCACAGAGCGGCGTGCTGAGCACGTTCGGCTGGAGAGCCGGGCGCGGCCGGCCGGGCGAGGGCCCGGCGGATCTCGGCGGCGGACGATGCCAGGCCGTCCAGGACGGCCCGCCACCCGGTCAGGTGCCGGGCGGGCGGCAAATCGTCGAGCGCGAGTCGGGCGGCATCGAGGAGAGCCTCGGCGTGCGGGGCGAGGTGGGTGACGTACGCCTCCACCGCCGCCTTGTCACGGTGGGCTCGTGCGGCTGCGGCGGCGTCTGCGTGGACGGTGCGGCCGTGGCGGTCCCGTGTCCTGTCGAGGGCGGCATCGGTCTCGCAGTCGATGACGGCCATCCGCAGCCGGAAGTCGCGTGCCTTGCTGGCCAGTTCGGACGCCGTCGGCAAAGGACTGTCGGGGGCTGGGCTGTTCGTGGGTGTCATCGGGACCGCCCGCCGGCTGCGGCCGTCAGGTGGACGGTGGGAGCGTAGGTGGGCTTCGGCGGGATCGGCCGGGCCGACGGAGGGTAGGTGGTGGGCGGGCTGGAGCGCTGCGTCGTTCGGCCGGCGGCGGCCTGGGCGAGCCTGCTGCGGCGCTCCTGGAGCCCGTGGGGCCGGACAGGGCGCGGCGGACTGGCGGAGAGGGCCGGATTGAGGCGGATGTCGGCCTGCACGGTGTAACCGTGGCGCCGCAGGTCATGGACAGCCTGGCGGGTGCGGCGGACTCCGTCGCGCTCGGGCTCGCTGAGGCGATACAGCCCGGGTTCACCGGGAACGGGCTCGAACTGCTCGCGCTCCAGGAACCAGTGGGCGAGGTGCTGGGGAATCGAGGAAGTGAAGGAGGCGATGAAGCCGTGTTTCTTGTGGTCGCCGAAGGAGAAGTGGGTGCCGGGTTGCAAAGGGGCGGGAATCTCCAGACTTGTCGTGGGGAACGGTCAGTGGCTGCGGTACGCCGGCCGGGCCGCAGCGAGGGGGCGGGCTGGGGCTGTGACGGGGAGGGCCGGGCGGCGGTGGGGTGCGCTCAGGCGGGCCTGGCGCAAGAACGCGTCGCCGTCGGTGAGCCACGTCTCGATCGCCGGCCACGCGCGTGCTCGGCGCTCATGCTCCGGTACGGCATCACCGTGGACGATCTCGTCGAGCAGGGCTTCGGCATCGCTCACGGCGTCGGCCAGACGGGAGAGGGCTGAGGCGTCGTCGGGCCACGGGCTGTTCGCGGGCCGGCACCGGTCGAGCAGCGTCGGGGCGTGGTCGACGACGGTCAGGAAACGGCGCCAGGCGTGGTCGAGGAACAGCTCCGTCGAGGCGCCGAGGGCGGCGGCGCTCAGCGGGGTGGCGTCGCTGTAGCTGCCGGAGGCGTTCATGGCCTGCCAGGCGTCGTGCTCGGAGCGGATGTCTGCGAGCACGCCGGCGATGGCCGCCGTCTGGCGGGCATGGACGGCCTGCTCGTAGGCGGGAAGGTACCGGTCGGTGAGGGCCTGGGCAGCCCGCCCGGGAAACGGCGGCAGGACGATGCTGGGCGGAGCGTGGGGATCGCCATAGCCTCCTTCCAGCCCTTCCGGCGAGAAGGCGCCCACCAGGTAGCCGAGATGATGGCCGGGCCGCTCGACGAACAACAGAGTGGTGCCCTGCGCCGCGTCGGTGAGGACCGCGGCGTAAGGGATCCGCTCGCTCTGGACGGCGCGGCCGAGGTCGCCGCTGTCCCAGATCCACGGGACCAGGTCCTCCTGCCAGGCCGGGTGCGCATAGATCTCGACCGAGGCGTGCCACTGGCCGGGCAGCAGGCGCGCGAGGTCACGGGCGGCGTCGCCGATGTACCGCCGGCTGCTCATGTGCACGCTGGCGCGGTGCCGCTTCGCGCACGTGACCAGATCGACCACGGTGGTCTGGGTGCCGTCCGCGGGCAGGTGCCAGACGCCGTCGTCGGCTCGCTGGAAGCCGCTCTCGGTGAGGGCGGTGTGCGCCCACGGATACTGCTCGCCCGAGGCGATGGCGACGATCCCCGACTCCCGGCTGTGCGACAGGATGATCTGCGCCTCAGCCACGGACCAGGTCCTCGCCACCGCGCAGGACGGCGCGCAGGCTGCGGCCGTACGCCCAGGCGTGCTCCCGGGCCGCCGCCTCCAGCTGGTCATATCCGACCTGGGCCGTCATCTGCCCGGGGTGCTTGCGGTAGCGGTACACGGGCACCGGAAGCAGGATTCCGGGCGCGAGCGTGGTGACGCCGAGGGCCGCGCAGTAGTCCTCGCCCTGGACGAGGCCGCCCATCGGCGCTGCGCGCACGAGATCGGTGCGGGCGAGGATCGTGGTCGGCCCGATGGGGATCGTGTCCGTTGGCGTCTTCCAATAGGTCCACACGTCGCCGGCCTCGTGCCGGCCGGGCGGGGTCGGGCAGCGCCACAGACGGGTCGAGCCATCGGGGTGCTGGTCCTCGCTCCAGCCCGCGCACCAGCCGACTCCGGTGGATTCCAGGATGTCCAGCCGTACGGACATGGCGTCATCGGTGAACTGGTCGTCATCATCGGCCCAGTTGACGTAGGGGGTGCGCACGTGAGTGAGGGCCAGATTCCTGGCGCAGGCGGCGCCGACCGGCCGGGGCAGCTTCAGTGTGCGGATGCGAGAGTCCTGCGCGAGCGCGGTCGGCAGGCGCTCGGGTGTGGTGCCGTCGAGCGCGATCACGGCCTCCCACGGCACGGACTGCCGGGTGAGGCTGGCGTGCATGGCGGTCAGGTAGTCGAGGCGGTCGTCGCGCAGGCGGGTGGCGATGACGACCGTAATCAGGGGAGCGGGCAGGGAAGTCTCCGGCAATGAGGGGCGGTGCGGGTCAGCGGCGGGCAGCCGTGCGAGGCCCGGTCGGCGCTGCACCGGCAGCGGGCCGCGGTGGGCGCGCGGTGCGCGAGGTGGTGGGCGTCCGGCGTGTGGTGATGGCGGGCCAGTGCGCCGGGTGGTCGCTGAAGGGGGTGCTGGGGTCGGTGTCCCAGGCCACGAGGGGGCCCGTGCCTGTGCGAGCCATGCTGATCACTTCGATGCCCTGCGGATGCAGGATGTAGCCCCACGGCATGCCCAGGTCGCTGGCGGTGGTGTCGGTGACCGTCATGCGCACCGGGGGCGAGCCGTCCGGAGTGATCAGGCGATCGAGGGTCCGGCTGGGCCAGTGTTCGCCGCCGGTCAGCGTGGCCACGAGCGTGGGCGGGGCGTCGTCGAGGAGATCGGTGCCGAGTTCGTCCCAGCCGACGGCGATGTCGTCGATGAAGTGCTGGGCCATGGCCTCGACGTCGCGTCCGAACTTGTACTGGTAGGCGGCCAGGAGGAGCGGGAGGTGGTTGCTGGGCACGCCGTCGAGCTGGACGTGGATGCCGCTGTACCCCGTGCCGGCGGTGGGGCGGGCGATGAAGGAGTGTGTGGACAGGGAGTTCTCCGGAGCGAGCAGGGGGCGGGGGATGTCCTCGGTGGCCGTCGAAGTGGCGGGCGGGTGCGGCTACGCGCGGTGTGACCAGGAGGGGACCGGGGGGCCGGAGGCGTCGGTGCGGGCGCAGGTGTAGCCGATCAGGCGGGAGGGCTCGGCCTTCGCGGGGACGGTGGCGGCGTCGTTGCACACGAACGTGTACTGGATGGACATGCGGGGCACGTCGTGGAGCCAGGCCCGGTCTTCCTTGCCGGGGTTGATCTGCAGGCCGGAGTGCGCGACGGCGTCGGTCTGGGTGTGCGTGTGGGAGAAGAGGACCAGCGCGCCGCCGTCTTCCGTCTTGAGGGCGTAGGCGTCCGTGAAGCGGTTGTCGGCTTCGTCGAAGACGCTGGTTCCCTTGTCGCCGAAGCGTGTTGCGGCATCGCTGTGGACCTTGACCTGCCGCTTGCTGGCCTTGGTCGGCGCGAACACCTTGCTTCCGGTGTTCGTGCCTCCGGTGGTGAAGTTGTCCAGCACGGCAGTACGCAGCAGGTCGGCGTCGGCGGCCAGCTGCTTGTTGTCGTTGGCGGCGACCGCCGTCGCGTATCCCTCGCGGTCCAGGGCGACGTCGGGCAGCTTCTGGCTGTCGAGGTCGACGACGGACACCATCTCGCACCGCTTGTGCTGGGGCTGTTCGGCGAACACGGCCAGGCGGGAGGGGGCCTTGCCCTTCTCGCTGGAGAGGGCGGCAGCGAACCAGCGGTCCTGTCCGTGGGCCAGGCGGGGGATGTACAGCTTGGCGCTGGCGAGGTCGTAGGACCAGCGCTCGTACGGCTCGCGGTCCTTGGCGGGGAGTCCTTCGGTCTCGGTGTAGTCCGAGACGGACATCGCGTACAGGGGCCCGTCCTCGACGGTGTCGAGGAGGCGCCGGTCGCGGTCCGCATTGGCCTCGTCGTTGATCTTGGAATAGCGGGTGATGACGTCGCGGGCCTGGGAGGTGCTGAGAGCGGGCGCGGGCTTCGGGGCGGTGCTGGCGCTGGGCGTCTGCTGGGCCTGGGCTGGGCCGTCTTCGTCGGAGCAGCCAGTGAGGGCCAGGGTGAGGCAGGCGACGCCGATGATCAGCGGCAGAGTACGGCGGGCGGTGCGGATGGAGGCTCCAAGGGTTCGCAAGGGGAAGAAGTCAGGGCGTGCGTCTGGCCGGTGGGGCGGCTTTCGGCGATGCCGGCGGGAGGACACCTGGCGGGAGGGGTGACGGCTGGGCTGGGGGAACGTGTGAGTTTTCGTGGGGCAAGACGGGATGCGGTAGCAGCCTGAGCTGGGCGAGGCGGCGGTCGATCGCCTCGATCAGGGGTTGGGTGCTGCCGCCGTGGCGCTTTTCGGGCCGTTGGGGAGCACTGGGGTCGTTGGAGGGTGCCGAGTCGTAGATGACCTCGAACAGCGTCTGGTCGTCGGGGTGCTCGCGAGTGGCGATCCAGCCCTCCGGGTCTCCGGGCGGTCGCTCGGAGGGCGGGTCGTGCGGCGGACTGATGACCAGGTAGCTGTCGTCGGGGAGCGAGACGCGCACGTTGTAGGTGCTGAGGCCGAATTCGATGTCGCACTGCAGCCCGCGTGCCCGAAGCGGCGTGATGACGTGTGCGTGGCGACGCCACAGCTCCTGCCACCACGGCGTGTGCACGTTGCGGTGGTCGGGCAGCGGCGCGAGCGGTACCTGGCCGGGTTCTGGAGTGGTCGTTTCGTCAGCGGCCATGGCTCCTCCTGCGGCTGCCGCCGCTTGCGGCCCGGAGGTAGGCGTGCGGGTCGTCGGGGCGTGGGGGAGAGGTCAAAGGGTGTGCTCCTTGCTGCCGACGGGCAGAGCGGCGACGGCTGTGGCGTCGGGGTGAGCCGGAGTGCAGTGGGTCAGGGCGCGCACGGGCACGACCGATGGAGAAGAGCTAACGGCGAGGCCCGGGGCCGGTGGAGGGGGGAGCGGGCGGCAAGCTCGCGGTAGCTCCACGCGAGGCGTCGGCCGACGCTGTGGGGGCGGGGGCCGGGTCATAGGTGGCGCGCAGCCTGTTCAGACCGGCTTCGTCGGCGAGAGCGAGGGCGGACAGCGCCCGGCTGGCCGCTGTCATCAGCAGGTGCGAAGGCGATCCCTTGGCCGCGTCGCGGTTTTCCTGCTTCCACCGTGCTGCGGCGACGAGGTAGTCACTCAGGGCGCGCAGTGCGGGTTCGGCGGCGTCCAGGACGTGGTCGGTGACCGCGTCGATCTCCGCCGGGGTCCGGGCTGCGGCGAGGGCGTCCAGGTACGGGGTGAGGTCGGGCGCTGGCCAGGGCTGGTCGGGTAGGGGGTACGCGGCGCGGAAGGGCTGTGCATCGCGTTGTGCCCACCGCTTCAAGTCGCCGCGGGTGGCGAGGTTGTACCGGGCGGCTTGGATCTGGTCGGCGTCGCGGCCGACGTTGTCGTAGAGCTCGAAGTCTGGGTCGCGGGGGATGATGCAGGAGTCCTTCGGGCTGGTGCGGGCTGCAGGTCGTTGCGGGCGGACTGCACCGAGGTGGCGATCTGTTGCACGAGCAGTTCACGGCTCTGGCGCGGTCAGCGGTGGAGACCGCCAGGCCGGGACGGCGGTGGTTCCGGCGGTCCCTCCCGGCGGGTCAGAGGCGCAAGGAAGCGCTGGACGCCGAGGTGGTCGTCGAGTTCCTTGGCTGCGTCGCGGAGGGATTCCGAGGCACGCCGCAGAAAGGCTCGCGCTGAGGCGTGGTCGATGACCATGCGATTCGTGAGGTAGTGCCGGTCGGTGGGGTTGGTGGTACGGGGCACGGACAGGGCGGCCTCTGCGGTCTCGGTGAAGTGCGGGGCTGCGTGGCTGGAGATGGTCGCGGCCGTGGCGAGTTGCTTCAGGACGGTCCGGCCGGTCCGGGTGGTGTGGTGAGGGCTCCGGGCGAAGGCGTCGGCCAGGCGGAGGACCTCGCGTGAGAGGTCCTGCGCATCGGTGGCGTGCTGGAGCAGCGCGGTGTAGGACGGCGCGGCCGGAACGTGCCCGTTCTCGTCGAGCAGCTCCCACCGCTGGGCGGCGTCGTGCAGTTTGTCCTTCATGGCGTTGAGTGCGCCGATAAGGTGCAGCGCGTCGTCGCGCGGTATCAGGTCGCGTTGGAAATCGGGCTTCACGGGCCTTTTGCTCCTCAGTGCATACGGGCGTCGGTATCGAAGAGCGCCAATTCGTGGCTGTGCAGGAGGTGCTGCACGATGAAGCTCCGACCTGCGACTTTCCACAATCCGCGCCCTCGGTTGAGGTGGGCGATGGCGTCCATCTCGACGGAGGTCAGGCCGAGCAGGGAGGCTGCGGCGTGGAGCTGGTCGGTCTCCTGGCGGTAGATGATCCGGGTGGAGCAGTCCGCCAGGAGGCCCTCGGCCAGGGCGCGCCCCTGTGATCCGGCGTCGCCAGCGGTGAGCAGGTCGGACAGCCGGTGGATCACCATGAGGTTGGCGATGCCGAGGCCGCGGGAGAGCTTCCATTGGGCTTGCATGCGTTGGAGGAGGCCGACGTGCCGCATCAGGCGCCATGCCTCGTCGTACACGATCCAGCGCCGGCCGCCGCCGGGGTCGGAGAGGGCGGATTCCATCCAGGCGCTCGCGCAGGTCATCGCGAGGACGAGGGCGGTGTCGTCCCCGGAGCCGCCGAGGCGGGACAGGTCGATGGTGAGCATCGGCGCATTCGGATCGAAGGCGACGGTGGAGGGGGCGTCGAACATGCCGGCCAGGTCGCCGTGGACCAGGCGCCGCATGGCGTGGGCCAGGTCGCGGGCTGCGTCGCCGAGCTGGCCCGACATCATCCCGGCGGCCTCATCGAGGTCGGTCGGGTTGTTGAGGGTGGCGGCGATGTCGCCGAGGAGCGGGGTGCGGTGTGTGTCGGCGGCGCGGGTGACGACGGCGTCGAGGGCGACGTCCAGGGCGGTGTGCTCCATGGGCATCAGGTCCCGGCCCAGGACGGTCCGGGCCAGGGAGCCGAGCAGGAGCAGGCGCCGCTTGCGGATCTCGCCGACCCAGTCGGCCTCGGCCACGCTGTCCGGGCGCGGGGCTGCGTCCAGGGGGTTCAGGCGTCCGGGCAGTCCGGGACCGAGGGCGACGGACCGGCCGCCGAGGGCTTCGGCCACCGGCGTCCACTCGCCCTTCGGGTCGCACGGGACGTAGACGCGGTATCCGAAGGCGACCGACCGCAGCGCGAAAGACTTGGCCAGCGCGCTCTTGCCCTGGCCGATCACGCCGGCGAGCAGCAGGTTCGGGTTGGTGAACCCCTCGACCTTGCCGTACAGCGCGAACGGGTCGAAGACGAATGACGCCTCGGCGTGGACGTCGCGGCCGATGTAGATGCCCTCGGCGCCGAGTCCGCCTTCGGCGAGGAAGGGATAGGCGCCGGCCGCGACGGCGGTGGTCATGCGGTGGGCCGGAAGTTTCAGCCGGTTCCCGCGGGCGGAGGCGGGACCGGGGCGTCCGCTCGGTGGGTAGAGCGGGACGGGCATCTGCTGCTCGGGGCGGGTGCTTTCGCTCTGGTGGGCGCTGGCTTCGGCGCGAGCTTTGGCGGCGGCCTCGGCGAGCTGGCGGCGGGCGGCCTTGCGGCTGGCGCGGTCGGTGCCGTGGGGGGTGAACAGCGGGCTGGCGGACGCGCGGCGGGCGCGACGGGCGGGCCGGTGGCTCATCGGGGGCCCTCGATTCTGCGGGTGGTGCTCATCGCACGCAGGCCGTGGCGTGCGGGCGGAGGTCGGTGGGGGTGGTCTTGCGGCGGACGACGTGTCCGGCGGCGAGGTGGCGTTGGCAGATCGTCAGCACGGGCCGGCCCTCGGGGAGCCGTTCCGGATGACAGGCGCTCGTCGCGGTGGTGGCCTCGGTCGTGCCGGGCAGCAGATGGAAGGCGGCGTGGACTTCGGTGGTGGCCTGCCAGAGCCTGGTGTGGGCGGTGGCCAGGTGGCGTCCGGCGGCCGGGTGCGGGGGCCGGGTGTGGTCGGCGAGCAGGTCCAGAAGCTGGAGCAGAGCGGTGAGGTGGGCGTGCAGTACGTCGAGGTGCAGACGGTCCACGGGCCTGGGCGGGTCTGCGTCCGACGGCGCCAGGGCTCGTGCGTGGTGGCGGATGCCGGCGCTCGCGGCGCGGAGGTAGGGGTGCGCGTCGTCGGGGCGCGGGGGAGAGGTCAAAGGTGGTGGTCCTTCCTGCCGGTCGGCAGGGCGGCGACGGGAGTCCCGTCGCGGGTGATCCGGAGGGCAGTGGGCCAGGGCACGCTCTGGTTCATGGGGCGGTGCGGGCGAGCGGGAGCGCGGAGAGGGCGAAGGCGTCCGGCTGCTGGTAGTTGAGCCTGCGGAGATCGACGCCGGAGGTGACGGCGTGGGTCTCGATCTGTGCGCAGGCGGCGTCCAGGAGTGCGTCGGTCTCGGCGGTGACGGTGACCAGGCCGGTCAGTGCCACGTCCGCGTGCCCGGCGATGAGCTGGCGTTCGCGGGTCTTGACGTCGGCGTACTCGACGGAATCCTCTTCGGAGTCGACCTGCCCGCGGCGGGCGCGCTCGTTGGCGTCGGCGATGATCGCGGCCTTCTTGCGCTGGACGTCCCGCAGTGCCGACTCGAGTCCCTGCGGCACGTAGATAAGGGAGAGGCTGCGGCGCACACCGGCCGTGAACATGATCCCGTGCAGGAACCCTGCCCCCATCTCGGTCCTCGGCCAGTTCTCCACCCAGTACGTCGCGTGCCGCGCGCTGTCGGTGGCGAGGCGGTCGTACTCCTCGAACTGCACGACGGGCCCGGCGGCTGCGGGGTCGGCCTCGGCACGGCCGGTCTCGGACCACTGCTGGAGCGCGGCGAGCGCCTTGGGGTCGTAGGCGGTGCGGATGACGGCGGTGATCTCCCGCGCGCTCAGCCAGCCGGTGACCATCAGGCCGGCGTTGCGGGCGGCCTGGGCGATGGAGGCGGTGGTCTGCTGCATGACGGTGAACGCACCGGGCAGCCCTCCGCCGGCCTGATTGATCAGGCGCCGGGCGGCCTTGAGGTCGAGGGAGATGGCGAGGTAGGTCTCGTGCGGAGCGGCGGCCGGGCCGGCCGAGGCGACCAGTTCGGAGTAGATCTGCCCAGCGACGGGAGCTTGGGGTTGCCCGTTCTGGGTCCAGTGGCGGGTGAGCGTGTCACCGCTGTCGGGCACGGTGCGCTCCAGTATCTGGACGGTGGCGACGTGCCCAGTGCGGGCGATGCCGGCGAGGGCGCGTCCCCAGCTGGTGACGTTGTGGTTCTGGGTGGCGGGGTCGAGGAGGGCGAAGGCGCGGCTGGTGACGCGGGCGATGGCGGTCAGGGTTTGCTGGTGCGGGTCGTGGACGGCCGCAGCCTGGTTGGCGGAGTCGCCGGGGGTGACCACCTTCAGGGAGGCGGCGGTGCCGGGAAGGTGGAGGACGCCGTCCTGCCTTGGTCGGGTGACGGGCCGGGCGAGCCAGAGGGTCTGGCCGGTGCGGCGGCGGTGCGTGTACCGGGTGACGATCGGTGCCCAGTCGATGAGGGAGCGGCCGTGGCGGCGGATGGCGACGAGTGCGCCGGATGCCGCCCACAGCGGTGCCAGGGCAACGGCGCCGAGTAGCCCGGTGGAGATCACCGTCATTAGCAGCAGGGCCAGTGAGCAGGAGACGAGGACGAGTTGGGGCAGGGAGAGGCCGAGGAGGATGCCGCGGCGGCTCCGGTGGGGGAACTTCACCGTGACCGGAGCAACAGAGAGGTCAGTCATGGGGGCGGGTCCTGGAGACGCGGGTGGAGGCCGGGGGCGGGAGGTGGTGTGCACGTCTCGCCCCTGGGCGTCGGGCAGGGGTCAGAGGCCGGTCGGAGGCGGCGGCGGTGCCGATCCGCTCGACGCGGCGTCCTGTGAGCCGGAGGACGGGGGTGCGCCCTGTGGAGGCGGTGTCGTTGTCGGCGGAGTGGTCTGCCATCCGCCGCCCTGGCCGGACGCGGCATTCGCGCCGGATCCGCCAGAACCTGGGGTGCCTCCCACCTGGCCGCTGGTGTCGTCGGACACGCTGGTCGGCGCGGGCTGGACGGCTTTCTCCAGGCCGGGCTTGACGGCATCGCCGCCGGGCGAGCTTCCCGTACCACCGCCCTGCGAACCGTCCTTGCCTTCGCCGCCGGTCGGGTCGGTGGCGACGTCGCCGGGGAATCCGCCGCCGTCGGGGCCTTGCGGTGCGGCACTCCCCATGGCGGCAGCGCCACCTGCTCCGGCTGCGGCGCCACCGGTTCCGGCGGTGGCTGCGGCTGCGGCGGCCTTGCGGGCGGCCTTCTCGGCGTGGGCCTTGGCGATCTGGGCCCCGGCGCCACCGGCACGGTGGATGGACTCGCCGTCGGTGCCGTCGGCTGCCCAGTGCACGAATTTGAAGACGGCGTACGGGCACAGCAGCACCAGGACCATGATCACGATGCCGGACATGACGTCGGCGAGCGCGGCGATGCCGTCATTGGCTTCGGTCTTGCCCATGGCGGCGATACCGAGAACGAAGATGACGGTCATCAGGAGCTTGGAGACGACGAGGGTGGCGGTGGCTTCGATCCAGCCCTTGCGCCAGCGCCGGGCGACTTCCCAGCCGCCGCCGGCGGAGGCGAAGACCGCGAGGGTGACCATGACGAGGATGCCGACCTTGCGGACCATCATCACGCACCAGTAGAGGAAGGCGCCGATGGCGGCGCCGAGCCCGGTGACGACCGGGACGAGCCAGCCGAGACCGGACAGCGCCCCGATTTGGCTGACCTTCACCACGCGGCGCACGGCCGATTCGATGTTCAGGTGTGCGGCTTTGAACAGGCCGTCGCTGACGGCGTCCACGACCTCGATGGCGACTGTGGTCAGGGCGATGGCGCAGAAGGCGAACAGGACTCCGGACGCGGTGCCCGTGAATGCTTGGGTAAGGGCTTGCCCGTCGCGTCTGATGGCGGCCCGGACCAGTTGCGCGCAGAAGGTGGCGACCAGCAGGACCAGGCCCAGCGGCAACAGCATTTCGTAGTTGTCGCGGAACCACCCGGCGTTCAGATCGACCTTGGTGGTGGTGTTGACGGCTTCGGCGGCCAGGTCGGCTGCGGCGGCTGCCAGTTCACCGGCGGACTTCGCCATCCAGTCACCGATGGCTTTGCCCGGGTCCGAGGCGAAGTCCACCGCGTCGCCGACGGCGCACAGTTTGTCCGCCAGGGGGAAATCACAGAAGCCCACGAGGAGTTACTCCTCCTTTCGTGTCTCAGGCGCGGGTCACTGCGTGACGCTCGGTGCGATGGCGGCCAGGGTGCAGTCGTGGTTCGGGCGGCACTGGACGGCCAGGGTCACGGCGCGTTCCTCGGCTCCGCCGCCGCCCTTCTTCCAGCTGAGGGTCTGCTTGCCGTTGACGGTGACGACGTAGATGTACGCCTCGGTGATCGCGGACGGATCCTCGGCCAGCGCCTGTTTGAACGCGCCGGGGTAGTGGCCTTCGGTGATGTGGGCGGTGGCGTGCTGGTCCTGGTCGGCCATTCGTGACCACAGCACGGGGTCGGGGACCTGGCCTGCGACCGAGGTCCAGTCGGCGTACTTGGTCTCGGTGGTCATCCAGGCGCGCATGCCGGCGAGTTGCTGGTCGCGGCTGGTGTCGCGGGTGTCGTAGGACCAGAGCATCTGGGCCGCTGCCTTGGCGTAGGCGACCGGCTCGGCGATCTGGGGCGGCTTGGGCACCGACCCGGACCCGGAGGAAGGCTTGGGAGCAGCCTCGGAGTGGGACGGGCCGCCCGTGGGAGCCGGTGGCGCGGCATCGGGAGTCTGCTGGCCGTTGCCACCGCCGGTCAGCAGGGCAACGACCCCGGCGAGGGCAAGCAAAACGGCGACAACGGTGGCGCCGATCGCGATGCGCTGGTTCGTCGACCAGCCCGACCCGTACGAGGACAGCGAAGAGGAGGGGAAGCGTTTCCGCATCAGTGGACCTGCGATCCCAGGCCGGAGAAGAAGGCCACGATGCCGTTCGCGGCACCCAGACCGAGGGCGGCGCCGGCGGCGACGACGGCGCCCTTCTTCCCGTTGGCCTCGGCCTGGTGTCCACCGGTGTGGTGGCCCCAGGCCCATACGCCGAGCGAGACGGCGAGGGCGCCGACGACGGCGATGATCCCGAACATGTTGATGCTGTTGACCACGTTCTTCAGCACGGCGAGGCCAGGCAACCCGCCGCCTTTGGGCGTGATTCCTGGGTCGTAGGCGAGCTGGATGACGCGGTCTGCGAGAGGGACGGACATAGGTGGTGCGAGGCTCCTTGCATACGCGGGCCCGGCGAGGCCCAACGGGAAGGTGAAAGCGGAGGGAGAGGCGAGCGAAGGGCACGGAAGTGGCCGCGTCAGCCCGGCCCGCCCGGGCTGACACCGGGCGGGGCGGCGTCAGAGGACGCGGCGGACGGCGAGAATGTCCCAGTCCTTGATCGGGGTGATCCGCACCGGCTTGGTGGTGCGCGGCGCCTCGATCACGAGGCCCTCGCCCATGTACATGCCGACGTGCTCAGGCCGTGCGGCGGTACCGCGGCTGAAGATCAGGTCGCCGGGCTTGAGGTGAGCGGGCGAGGCAGCCTTGCCTTCGTTGACCTGCGTGTATGTGGTGCGGGTGAGCGTGGTGCCGGCATGGGCGTACGCCTGCTGCATCAGGCTGGAGCAGTCGCAGCGGCCCATGGGGTCGGGGCCGTGCGCGTTGGTGCAGGATCCGCCCCACTGGTAGAGCGTGCCGAGCTGGTGCATCGCCCACTCGATGGCCTTACGGGCCTTCGGGTCGGCGTCCTGGGGGATCGAGTAGCCCTTGGGGACGCTCCCTTCGGGGATGCGGCCGAAGCCGGAACCGTCCTGGCCCGGCGCGCAGCCGGTCGTACTGGTCGACGGCTTCTCGTCCTTGTCATCCGTGGCATCCCCGGCGCCGGGGAAGGTCTTGACGATGGCGGCCTGCAGCGCGGTGGCCAGGTTCTCCCACTGCGCGTACGCGTCCGGCAGGCCGGACTTCTGCACGGCTTGGGCGGCCTGGGTGACGGCCATCTGCTGCCAGCCGTCCACCTTGAGCAAGTGCTTGTAGAACTGCTCGCTCGCGTAGGTTGGGTCGCGGATCTGCTGGGCGCTGCCCCACCCCTGGGACGGACGCTGCTGGAAGAGACCGAGGGAATCGCGGTCCCCGTAGCCCAGGTTGCGCAGCCGGCTCTCCTGCATCGCCGTGGCGAGCGCGATGATCTGTCCCTTCTTGGGAACGTCGAGCGAGAGGCCGGCGGCCACGATCGTCGCCGCGTTGGGGACCTGCTCGGAGGGCAGGTCCAGGCCCTCAATGTCAACGTCCTTGCCGGACGCGCCGTCGAGAACCTTGGTGACCTGCTCGGCGACCTTGTCGCTGTCGATGTCGGTCAGGCAGTTGCTGAAGGAGCTGCTGCTCTGTACGGCTTCGGCGGAGGAGGCGAGCATCATGCCGGTGCCGGCTAGCAGGATCGGGGAGAGGAAGACGACGCCGATGCTGGCGACGAGTGCCTTCAACCCGAGCGGACCGCTCGCCGGTCAGCGGGTTCGGGCATGGATGGGTGGTCAGACGTCATGAACGAGTCCTTCGGGATGTGGTGTCCGGCGTGTCGCGTGCGCGAGGCGTGGTGGAAGGGCGTGGCAGCCGGGGTGGGCGATCGGAGGCGGGCCGGTGCGGGGGAGTTGCCGCTCGCTCCGCGCGGCCGTGCTGTGAGCTAGGTGTGCCGGGGCAGGGGTATCTCCATGAGGTGTGGCGAGGATGTAGCCAGCGGCGGTGTGCGCCGGGCGGTTCAAAAACAGTAGGTGCGGATCGGCGGTTGACCAAAAAGCTCGGCGTGAGGTGCCGGAAACCGGTACATCGGTAAGGGTTTCTTGGTCGTCGGCGGATTCGCCTCTACAGTTTTTTGACTCCCCCTCGCCCTCCTCGGTCTGCGGCCACGGGCTTCTGTATGCCCGGTTCCGGCCCGCGAGGACGCTTGTGCGAGGCGGTGTTTCCCTCCGCGATTCCGCACTCGAATAGGGGTTCCTCTTTGCCTTTTTCCCTGCACCAGGGCGACGCTCTGTCCGTTCTCTCCGGCCTTCCGGACGGCTGCGTCGACTCCGTCATCACTGACCCGCCGTACAACAGTGGCGGCCGGACCGCGAAGGAGCGCACCACCCGCTCCGCGAAGCAGAAGTACACCTCCGCCGATTCTAAGAACGACCTTGCCGACTTCACCGGCGAGAACATGGACCAGCGCTCCTACGGCTTTTGGCTGACGCAGATCATGACTGAGGCGCACCGGCTGACGAAGACCGGCGGGACCGCGCTGCTGTTCACCGACTGGCGTCAGCTCCCCACGACGACGGACGCGATCCAGGCGGCCGGGTGGCTGTGGCGGGGTGTGCTGGCCTGGCACAAGCCGCAGGCCAGGCCCCAGAAGGGCCGGTTCACCCAGAACTGCGAATTCATCGTCTGGGCGTCCAAGGGGCCGATCGACGGCTCCCGGAACCCGGTCTACCTACCGGGTATGTACTCGGCTTCGCAGCCCTCGGGGTCCAAGCGCCAGCACATCACGCAGAAGCCGGTCGAGGTGATGCGCGAGCTGGTCAAGATCAGCCCCGAAGGCGGCACGGTCCTCGACTTCTGCGCCGGCTCCGGCTCCACGGGCGTCGCCGCCCTGCTGGAAGGCCGGGACTTCATCGGCGTGGAGAAGACCGAGCACTACGCGTCGATCGCGGCCGACCGGCTCACCGAGACGATCCGCGCCACCCTCACCAAGGACGACGTGGTTCTCGCAACCTGAGCTGCGTCCTCTCCTGCCGCCAAGGCAACCGGCTCCCTGCTGAGCCGGCGGCGGAGCACCGCCGGAGCGGACGTGCAATTTCACTGCCCGGTCCGTGCAAGGACGCCTTCGCCTTTCTCCCAACCCGTGTCTCGTAGGAGGCTGAACTTTCAATGTCCGAATCCGCAAGGCCGTCTGACGATGGGGAGCTGGAGCCGGTTCGTATTCCGGATCCGCAGTTGGAGGGAATCGAGGCGAGCGTGCGGCGGCTCATGGAGCAGTCGGCGCAACAGGCTCAGCAGCTCGACCACCTCGCATCCGCGCCGGCGCCGAGCGGGTCACCGTTCGCCGCGTTCGGTATGCCGGGACTCGGCGGGCCTCCGGCCGCCGTTCCGCCGGAGCCTCGCCCGATCCTGGAACTCGACGGGGAGGAACGGGAAGACGAACTCGACGCCCTCTCGGACTGGGTCGACGACTTCTTCCTCCCGGTCTACGGAGCGGAGGTCACCACCGCGGCACCTTGGTGCCTGCAGTGGCAGGAACACGACGACGTCGTGGCCTGGCTCCACGCCCTTTGGCTCGCCTACCAGCAGCACAAGGACCCCGAAGCCGGGCTCTCCGGCCTGTTCGTGTGGCACCGCGACTTCCTCACCCACGCCGTCGCCGCGATCCGCGCGCCGGGCGGACCGCTGTCGGCCTGCATGACCTCCCCCGACCGGCCCGCGCACCGTCTCCTGCCCGGCCCGCCGCCGTCCGTACGCACCGAGACCGCGGCCACGGCGGATGGCGCTGGCACTGCCGAGCCGGGCGAGCCGACGCCATGACCGCGGGAGCGGGACAGCCCGCCTTCGGACTGAGCTTCGACCCCCGCGCGCTGACCGATCTCCTCCAGGCCCCCAGCGATATCCGCGACCTCACCCTCGCCTACCTGCAGGAAGTCGTGAACGCCCAGCGCTTCGGACAGCGTCTCGACGGCGACCTGGAGGGATTCCGGAAGCTGTTCGTGGACCGCCGCAAGGACTGGCGCGTCGTCTACGGCGTCCGCCCGGCGCCCGCGGAATCCGCCCACCCCAAGGAGATCCACGTCGTCGCGGTACGGCCGCGTGCGGGCAACGACGTCTACGACGAGGTCGGCCGCCGCCTGGGGATGACCCGCCGGCCGCTGAGCGCTCGGACGCACGCGGCCCGCTCGCGTTCCCCGCAGCTGACCACCCGTCCTCCCAAGCCCCGGCCCGGTCCGCCGCCTGCCGCACTGCCGGGCCTGCCCCGTCCCGCACCCAACCCCGCGCACCATCCCACCCGCTGAACGCACGGAGCGCCGCCCATGCCCCCTCAACCCGCGCCGACACCCACCCGGCGTGCGGTCACGCAGCTCGACCACCGCCTCGAAGCGGTCACCGGCCACGACATCGACACCCTGTGGACCTACCGCGACCGCGGCACCCTCGACGAGCCACACACCCAGCTGGTCGACCGGCACCGCACCCTGGCCAACGCCCAGATCGGCGTCACCTTCTACCTCAAGCTGCTCAACCGTCTCACGAGCGGTGAGTTCCCTGTCGACGGTGCCCTCTTCGTACGCATCGACCGCACCGTGGACCAGCTGGAGGAAGCCGCCAACGCGCGCGACGCCGCCGCCCAAGAGGTGCTCGCCGCCCTGGAGCCCATCGAGGCCGCCGCCGCAGCATCGACGCCCGACGAAGGACGACTCTCGACCGACGACCGGGCGGCACTGCTCGCCATCGCTGGCAGTGCCAAGCTCCACGAACACCTGCTGACAGGCCGACTGTCCGTGACCGCCTCCTCCGGCACCCGCATCCCCTATCCCCAGATGCAGCAGCTGGAACGCGCCGGCCTCACCGTCCGGGACACCAGCCACCCTGTGCACGCCGGCCAGCCCGTCTCCCTCACCGACGCCGGACGAGCCGCACTGCTGGACGCCCGCCGGACTCCTGCAACGCATGCGCCTACGAGCCCGGCTCGCCCCGGCGCCCCGCCGTCCACTCCAGCGAAGCGGCGCTGAACTGCACCGATCCACCGAAAGGCTCTTGTTGTCCCCCACCGAACCGGCGCCGGCCCGGAAGACCATCCCCCACGTCGACTTCGAGCTGGACGACCTCGACTCCGACGAGGAGAGGTACCTCGACTTCTACCGCAAGGTCGCTGTCCACGAGGACATGCTCGTCCCCCTCGCCGAACACCACGACGGCCCGAACAGCTACTACGTGCTGTTCGACCGCACCGCCACCTGGGGACGCCCCGGCATGCCCCAGGTGCTCGCCGTGCATCTGCAACGGGACCACGAAAAAAGCATGTTCAGCTTCGAGCACGCTCAGCTGCCGCTGCCCGCGATGGCGCAGTCCTGGCTCATCCACCGCGGCTGCCCGCCCGACGCCATCGGCCTCCACCCCGAACTGGGCCCGCCACCGGCGGACGAGGCCACGCGAGCACTAGAGCGACGCCTCGTCGGCGACGGCGACCACTACGCCATGGGCTACTCCTACACCAGCGACGACCCGGACGACATGGTCATCGTCGTGGTACTGCGTGCACACGACGAGCAAGTCCCCAGCCCGTTCCGCGTGGTGGTCGAGGAGGTCGATACCGAGACGTGGACGCACACCTTGCGGGAGGGCGGCTTCGACACGGCCGGAGAGGCCCTGCAGTGGTGGGACGACCGCCTCACCGGCAAGGCCGGGCCGCTCCCGCCGGTCCGCCCGGCAGCCACCCCCAGCCGCCCGGCAGGTGTAGCGAAGGCCCCTGCCCCACACCCGCCCGGCCGCTCTCGCTGAGCGCTGTTCCAGTCGCGGGCGGCGCAACATAGCCGACGATCGCCGGTTAGCCAAACCGCCGATTCTCCGGACTCTTATACAGCCGCCGGGACAACTCCTGCGGCCACTTCCCCGCATTCCCTGTGCCTTCACGGAGGTTTCTTCCGCATGCGCTCCACCCGAATCGCCATATCCGCGGCGATGCCCGGCGCGCTCGGGCTGCCGGCGCTGTCCGCCACGCCCGCCAGCGCCGCGACCGTACCCACCGCAGCAACCGCCACCCCTGCCGTGAGCTGCCACAACCTGCCGCCGCTCCCGTACGCGGTGCACACCAAGGCCGTGACCATCCGGTCCAAGGCCAGCTCGAAGTCCACCGCGCTCGGTGTGCTCTACAAGAGCCACAAGTTCAGCGTGTCCAAGAAGAGCGGCAACTGGCTCTACATCACGGACAAGACGACCGGCGTCAAGGGCTGGGTCTCCGGCACCTACGTCTACCGCGACGTCCGCATGTGTCTGGACTGAGTGACCGGATCCAGCACGTCCCGCCCAGCGGCGGGGGCACCGAGTACAGCCGCCCCTCACATTCCGCAGGCACCGGCCCATCCAGAACAGGAGATCCCTTTTGACCGACGGCATATCCGATGAGTCTGCGGATGTCGTGGGCGTGCTCACCGAACGGATCGAGGCCCGCTTCGACATGGGCATGGACCAGTTGAAGGCCGCGGTCGCCGCCGCTCCGACCGCGAACCCCGACGCCACTGACGTCGTCAAGTCGCACGGCCTGCTCGTCGAGGCCCAGTCCGTGCTGGAGCGCGCAGAGGACGACCTCCTCGCCGCCCTTGAGACCCAGCCCAGCGAGGTCGACGACCCGACGATGGGCCTCGCCCATCGGGTGAACTCCGCCGTCACCACCCGCGACGGCCGGGCCATGGTCGTGCGGTGGCTCCTCGACCCGGACGCCCCGGGAAAGAAGGACCTCGCCGCAGAGCGCCTGGCCCGCCTCCGGCCCCGAAGCGGCCCGGCGGTGCAGACCAGCGCCCCCAACCGGCCGGCAGGGACACTCGCACCAGCGTCGGCGTGGCGGCCGGCGAGGTCCGCCCGATGAGCCGGGACAAGGCCAGCACCATGGACACCGACCTGCAGAAGGTCTTCGGGAACCCGGTACCCGAGCTGTACGAGGCTGCTGCCGGCCACGATGCCTCACCCGAGCTAGCCCGTGCCCTGGAGCTGCGCTCGTTCCTGGCGCTCACCGAGGAGCAGGTCGCCCGCGTCCGCGACCGCGTCCACGCCGACATGGACCCCGAGCGGGACATGGGCGAACTGTCGGCGGACAAGCTCCGCTTCGACGCGCAGTGGCTGGAAGCAGCACTGGAGGCCCGCGACGGCTACCGCGCAGCCCTCGGCGAGCTGCTGCGCACCATGCCTCCGCCTGCAAAGCAAACCCGGCCCGCTCGCACGTCACAGCTCAAGGCCACCGCCACCCTGCCCCCGTCTGCCGCCCCGGCACCCCAGCGTGCCGGGGCGGCCCGGGCCCGCCGACCGTGAAAGCCCCCGATTGCCCCACCTCACGTCCACCGACATAGCCGACCGGATCGAGGACCTGTACGGCGCACCGCTCGCCGACCTCGAAGCCCATGCACAGGACCAGCCACCCGGCATGCTGTCCGCCCTGCTCGGCATGCACGGCGCCCTCGCCCTGGCCGAGCGCAGCATCGACTTCCACCGCGACCAGCTGGCCCGGCTCGTCCACCCCGAGCGGCAGATCGGCCCGCACGAGGTGTCCCACCTCCTCGACGCTATCCGCCGGCTCACCGAAGCCGTCGCCATCCGTGAGACCCAGGCCACATCGGTCGCAGCCGTCCTGCAGAGCCTGGCCCGCGTCCCGGCTCCGACGTCTGCCTCTCCGACTCCCGCGCCGCCTGCCCCGTCCGCGCCCCTTATGGCGCAGAGCGCGGCGCACAGCCGTTGACCCGACCCCCAGGCGATTCCCCCTTCTTTAACCCAGGAGTTCCTCCCTTGGCCATCACCGCTC
This sequence comes from Streptomyces sp. NPDC045956, assembly GCF_056430705.1. Taxonomy (NCBI): domain Bacteria; kingdom Bacillati; phylum Actinomycetota; class Actinomycetes; order Kitasatosporales; family Streptomycetaceae; genus Streptomyces; species Streptomyces sp. NPDC045956. The sequence goes on from NZ_JBWKKZ010000009.1 coordinate 204,895, forward strand.
TGCCCCCCGATGCCGACGCCGACATCGCCCGGGTCACCGAGGCCCTCGCCATGATCACCCCGCGCTGGAACGTGAGGATCCTGCTGGCCCTCTCCGGCCCGCCGCTGCGCTACAGCGAGTTGGCGGCCAAGGTGTCCTGGCTGCAGAACGGCCAGCTCCACCCCAAATTGAAGTCGTTGTGCGACGCCGGTCTCGTCGAGCGCACCGAACACACCGCACGGCATGTCACCTACGGCCACACCGAGCGAGCCACTGCCCTGCTGCCGATCCTGCCGATGATCGTCACCTGGGCCGAAGAGCACCTGGAGAAGGCGGAGCGCCCGCTGGCCGCGATCGAGCAGATCGAGGACAGCCTCACCCTGCTCACCCGGCGCCATGCTGCCGCCATCCTGTGGGTGCTCAAGTCGCGTAAGGAGGTCAGTGGTCGGGTTCTGGCCCGGATCGTGATGCCCAGCAGCGACTGGACCAACATCTATCCGCCGTTGCGCCAGCTCGTTGCCGACGGTCTGGCCGATACCGAGGGAAACGGCCGGCCCTACCGGCTGTCCGCCGCCGGCGACGCCCTGGGCCCCGTCCTCGGCACGCTGTCCGCCTGGTCCGCCGGGCAACCCCTCGACCAGGCAGCCAGCCACCCCGTCTGGGGGCAGCCGCAGGCCAAGAGCGCGCCGAGGCCGTGGGTCAGCAGCCCGTCACGGCCGGCGCCCGTGGCGCTTCCACCTGCTCGGGCGGTTGGGTCGTCCCCGGTGTGGCACCACCGCGACCTCTTCTCGCACGCTGCCACCGGCCGCCCGACGGCAGCCATCCCGGCGGGAGGCCCGCGCCGATGAGCACTTCCTTCACCCCTGCCGAAGCGCGCCAGGTCATCGACCTGCTGGCCTCACGCTCCTTGATCCGTCTGGTCACCGAGATCGACGACAACGGCGCCATACCGCCGCGACGGCTCGCCGGCACCCTGCCCGACCTTTCCGCGCACCAACTGCGCAGTGCATCCGACACAGCCCGTGCCCACGGCCTCGTCCGGGTCGCGCCCGGCGCCGGTCTGGAACTCACGGACTCCGGGATGGAACTGGCCGACTTGTACGACGCGCTAGCCCGGTGGGCGCGGCGTCACTCGGCCCCCGCCGCCGTCTGCGAGTTCAGCAGCCGCATCCAGCACGTTCTCGGCCTGCTGGCACCCTCACTCACCCCCGGGAACGCCGACCGCCCCGCACCCCTGCCCGACGCGCACCCGATCAGCGCGGAGGCTGAGGCGGACCTAGCGCGTGTCCGCACGCACCTGATCCAGTGGCTGGCCGGCAACCCCCAGGTGACCAGGGCCGAGCCCGAGCGGGCCGCGTGAGCGCAGCGGTCACACCCCGGCACGCACGCCACACGGCCGGGCTGATGAGCAGCATTTACCTGCCGCGCACGGCGGACGCGTTGGCATTCGCGATGTCCACCTACGGCATCCCGTTGCTCGTTCTGGCCACGACTGGATCCGCCGTACTGACAGGGGCCGCCTTCGCCCTGGAGTGGATCCCGCGCCTGGCAGCGTTCGGGTGGGCCGGGTCGATCGTCGACCGACGCGGCGCCTCGGTGGTCTTCCACCTCGCCTCCCTGGGACGGGCGCTGGCTCTCGCCGCCGGCGCTGTCCTGCTGTACCTCTACCCGTCCGGTGCTGCGGCGAGCGTGACGGTGATGGTGCTGGCGGCGGCGACCGGTGTGCTCACTGAGTTCAGCTACATCGCCGTCGAGACTGCAGGTGCCGCCGCCGGCCGACGAGCGGGACCTCGGGCTCACCGTGTCCAGGCTGCCCTGCTCGGCATCGACCAGACGGCGACCTTGGCCGGACCGGCGCTCGCCGGCGTGCTGCTGCTCGCCGGGCCGCCGTCGATGCTCGCGGTGGTCACCGTGCTCTCGCTGCTTGCCGCGCTGCTCGCCCTGCGCATACCGCCCTCACCCGTGGCCCCGGCCCGCGCGCCGAAGGGGCGGCCCGGCGCCGGGCTCGTCACCGGGTGGCGCACCATCCGCGCGCTCCCCGCGCTCGGCTGGTTGGTGGCCGGGCTGACCCTGTCCAACCTGTCTATCGGCCTTCTCCAGGCAGCCGGTCCGGTGATCGTCGTCCAGCACTTCGGGCAGTCCACCACGGCCGTCGGCCTGGTGTGGTCCGCCGCAGCGGCGGCCACTTTGGTGGCCGTCACCGTCTGTCGGTTCGCGTTGGACCGCCTGGGCCTGTGGCCGGTGGGAGTCGCCTGCTCCGTCATCGCTTCGCTCGCCTGTCTCGCAGCCGCCCTGGCCCCCGACTACCTGTCCTACCTGGTCATGGTCGCGGTCCTGATGGCAGCCGATGGCGGCTTGGCGGTCGTCCTGCGCACCCTGCGCTCCCGCCTGATCCCCCCGGAGGCATTCGGCAGCACCCTGTCGGCCACCATCCTCATCCTCCTGCTGCCCTTCCCCCTCGCCGGCGTGCTCACCGCGCTCACCCCGCCCGACGCGCTGGGCCACGTCATCACCGCCTGTGCCGCCCTGCAAACCCTCGGCCTGTTCTGCGCCTTCGCCCGCCTGCGCACCGACCCTGCCCTGCGCGCCTGACCCGGCTGTCCCGCCCGTGGAGGACCCCTATGACCATCGCCGCCCTCGGGTCGCACCGAGCGACCGGCCGCACCATCACCGAGCAGTTCCACGCCTTCGACGCCCGCAACCCGCACGTGTACCGATCCCTCGAACGCATGGCCGCCCGCCGCCTGGCCGCCGGCGCCACCCGGATCAGCCTCAAGGACCTCTTCGAAGACCTGCGACGCCAACTCCCGTACGGCGTCGCCGGGCTGAACAACAACTTCACCGCTCTCTACGCCCGTCGCCTCATCGACGACCACCCTTACTGGTCCCACGCGTTCGAGCTGCGCCGGCGCCGCGCCGCCTGAGACACCCCCTTTTCCCTGCCCTGCCGTCCCTTGATACGGAGAATTCCCTCTTGCCCGCTCGCCCTGTTGTACTTGTCGTCGCTCCCGGAGATGAGAACTACCGCGGCTACTGCCTTGAGCAGGTCGCCGACGCCTACAGAGTCGTGCTGCTCACCGGCACCGAACCCTCGTGGGAGAAGCCGCACATCACCGATCACGCCGTCGTGGACCTCAGCGATCCTGCCGCGCTGTTGGCGGGGGGCCGGGCCCTGGCCGCACGCCACGACTTCGCCGGTGTCATGACCTGGGACGAGTGGAGTGTGGTCACGACCGCCCGACTCGCCCGCCAGCTCGGCTTGTCCACCACCGCGCCCGAAGTGATGCAGGGGTGCCGCAACAAGGCCACCGCTCGGTCGCTGTTCGCCCGCCACGGCGTGCCCTCGGCCGCTTCGGTGAGCGTGCGTACCCGGCAGGAGGCCGAAGCCGCCGCCGACCGGATCGGCTATCCCGTGGTGCTGAAGCCTGCCTCACACGCGGGTGCCATCGGCGTGCTCCGCGTCGATGACCGCGACCAGCTCACGGCCGCCTACCGGGCGGCCGAACGGACGGCCGGTCAGGGCACCGAGAGCACCAGCGTCCTCGTCGAGGAGTTCCTCGACGGGCCGGAGATCTCCGTGGAGTGTGTCACCTACCGCGGCGCCACCACGGTGGTGGCGGTCAACCGCAAGACCATCAGCCCTCCGCCGCACTTCGAGCAGCTGGCCCACAGTGTGGACGCCGACGACCCGCTCCGGGAGACCGTCGCGCCGGCCGCCCGGGCGGCGATCAACGCCCTCGGCATCACCGACGGCGTCAGCCACATAGAGATGCGCCTCGTCGACGGCAGGCCCCGCCTCATCGAGGTCAACGCTCGCCTGGCCGGAGACATGATCGGCCACCTCGTGCGTCTCGCCACCGGCATCGACCTGGTCCGTGCCGCCGCCGACATCGCCTGCGACCGCACCCCCGACCTCACGCCCACCAGGTCGTCGGCCGCCGCCATCCGGCTCCTCTATCCGGACACCTCCGGCACCCTCACCCACCTCACCTACGACGGGCCCCGCCCGACGTGGCTGGACCGGCTGCACTACCAGTGCCGCCCCGGTGACCTGCTCCTCCTCCCCGCCGACGGAGGAAACCTGTACACCGGCCGGATCGGCTACCTCATCACCACCGCCACCACCGGCCAGCAGGCGCGTGCACGCGCCGACCAGGCTGCTCGTGCCGTCACCGCGGTCCTCGACCGGACCTCCGGCCCCCATAGCGCTGCGGCGTGAGCGCGGTGTCTGCGGCTGACCGGCAGAGCCGGGCGTTGCTGACCGGCTATTTCCTCGGCCTGGGGGCCATCATGGCGGTGTGGGGCGCCCGGATGCCCGCCGTGCAGCAGGCTGCCCACCTCGGCACCGCAGGGCTGGCCCTGGTCCTGCTGGCCGCCGCCGTCGGCATGGTCGCTGGACTGCAGCTCGGAGGCCGCTACGCCCGCCCGGCGCGGCTACCAGCCCAGCTCACCAGTGGGTCCCTCGCCCTGGCCGGGTGCCTCGTCCTGGTGGGGCAAGGCGAGAGCCTGTCCGCGTTGCTGGCGGCGGCTCTCGCGTTCGGTCTCGCGCACGGCGTCCTCGATGTGGCCGCCAACACTGCGGCCGTCCGCTGCCAGAACGCCTTCGGCCGGCCCATCATGTCTGGTCTTCACGCCGCATACTCCCTCGGCGCCCTCGCCGGCGCCGCCCTGGCCGCCCTCACCGCCCAGGCCCCGCACAGCACACTCTTCACCGCAACAGGCGCCCTCCTGGCCGGGGCCGCTGTCGCAGCGGTGCCGGTCACCCGAAGCCTGAGCGGCGCAGACCGACCCGCAATGCGCGCTGGCGCCGAGAAGCTGCCCCTGCTTTCGTCGCCGGGGAAGCTCTGGCTTCTGGCCGCGCTGGCCGCTGCGAGCTTGCTGGGCGAGGGAGCCGCTGCTGACTGGGCCGCCGTGCACCTGCACACCCTGGGTGCCCCGACGGCCGCGAGCGCCACCGCGTTCGCGCTGTACAGCGCGGCCATGGCGGCCGGACGGCTGACCGGTGACCGGCTCACCGCTGCCTTCGGCGCCCCGACAGTCGTACGGGCCGGAGCCCTTCTCGCCACGGCCGGTCTCACCATCGGCGTCATCGGGAACAGCACCCCACTGGCGCTGACGGGCTGGGCGGTCTTCGGACTCGGCCTGTCCACCACCGTCCCCTCGCTCATCACCGCGGCCGGCGCCGGAGGCGCCAAGGCCGTGGCCACGGTCACCGCCACCGGCTACCTCGGTCTCCTCGCCGGCCCGGCCCTCATCGGAGCCCTGGCCAGCGCCACCACCCTGCCCACGGCCCTGCTGCTGCCTGCCCTCCTCGCAGCCGCCGTCGCCGCCCTCGCCCACCGCGCCCTGGAGAACACCACCCCTTGACACCCACCACTGCCCACGCGGGCCTGGACGCCGTCATCCTCGACTACAACGGCGTCATCGGCCTGCAACCCACCACCGACCAGTGGCTCCGCCTGGCCCGCACCGCCCTGTGGCCCGAGGACGACCTCCCCGCCTTCCAGCACGCCTTCTGGACCGCCCGCACCGCCTACGACGCAGGCCACCTCAGCGACCTCGCGTACTGGGCCACGGTCCTCGACCACCACCCCGGTGCCCGCAGGCTGCGTGAACTCCGCGACGCCGATACCGACATGTGGACGTCCATCGACGATCACGTCATCGATGTTCTCCACCAGGCCCACGAGTCCGGGCTGCCGCTGGTCTTGCTGTCGAACGCACCCCGCCACCTCAGCGATGTCCTCGACCGCCGCCCGTGGCGCCGCCTGATGACCCACGCCTTCTACTCGGCCCGGCTCCAGGTCTGCAAACCCGACCCGGCCGCCTACCAGCACGCGATGAACGCCACCGGCGCCGCAGACCCCGACCGCGTCCTCTTCGTGGACGACCGAGACGACAACTGCCATGCAGCCCGCCACCTGGGCCTGCGCACCCTGCACTACACCGGCCACCCCACCGACCTCGCAGCCGCCCTGCAGCCCCCGAACTGACCCGCTTCCTCCCCCCAGGATTCAGTGCCCCACGACGACCACGACACCATCGACGGCGACGTCTACGTCTTCCCACGCCACCTGGCCCGCTCCACCGCGGTCAGCGACCCCGGCCTCGACCCGCTGCACGACCTCGGCTGGGATCTGCACCACGACCACCTCGGCAACGCCTACCTCACGGCCCCCGACGGCAAGGTCCGCCTCGGCTACCTCCCCGAAGGCGACGACGACGGCCTGTGGCGCATCAACGCCTACAAGGACGCCTTCGGCCCACCGGCCTGGGGCGTCTGCTTCAACGACAGCGCGCCCACGGAGTTCGTCACTGCCTTCACCACCGCCCTCGCCGAGGCGTACCGGCAGGGCCCAGACCGCTACCTTGCCCGCCCGCTTGCCGGAAGCACCGACCGTGACCCGTTCCAGGCCGTTGACCCGCTCATCAACCGAGGCTGGTGCTTCGACCGCCCGGATCTAAGGACCTTCGCCATCACCGCACCCGACGGGCTCGCCACGCTGGAATACACCACCGGCGACCTCGACCCGCCGATCGAGCTGGAAACCCGCGACGCGCGCTGGCACCTGTGGGCCGGCACCTCCTCAGCTCGGCCCTACTGGTACGCCACGGCCAGCACCGACACCCCCGCAGCCCTTCTGCGAGCTGTGACCGAGGCCGTGGCCGACCCCGCACCCCTGCCTCGATGGCGGGACGACACTTCCAGCTACGTCAAGGACCACGCCCAGACTTCCCCGATCCACCCGCCCTCTCCGCCGACGCCCACCCCGCTCGACGTCCGGCGGGCCGCAGCGTCCCGCCGCCCGGCCGCGCTTCCCGCGGCCAGCGTTCCGTGCTGGAGCACCACCAGCCGACATGCCCTGCCCGGCCAACGCCGCTGACTCCACTCAACTCCGACCGGAGACCCTCGTGTTCCTGCAGGCTCCCGAGTTCTTCACCGAGCTGTGCCTTCCTTTCCACGAGCACGCCGTCGTGGGCAACACCTACTACGCCGCCCCCGTGCCGGGCACGCCGCTGCGTTTGCGGATTGACTTCACCCGCACCATCCACGCGGACACCTACGGCGGGCTGCGTGTCGCAGTCGTCCACCCGGAACGCGGGGAGATCGACGCGGTGGCACTCAGCTTCGTGGACCACGGAACCTTCCACCGCCGCGACGAAGCCACCAACACCCCTCCGAACACCAAGCAGTACGGCACCTTCGGCACCTACCACCGCCCCGGCCGCCCCCCGTGGGACGGAGCCGTCACCACCAGGTTGCGCGACGCCATCGAGCAGTACACGGCCGTCTGGTTCCCCGGCGCCTGGGCTGCCTCCGCGCCCAAGCGTGCGGCCGGCCCCACGCCGCGCAGCACTCCAGCTCCGCCGACCGTCCCCGCCGGGGCCCGCACCCGCTGAGCCTCGTCCCGATCCCCGCGCCACCTACTCAGCAGGAGCATCTCCTCGTGTTGCCCGACCCACCACGCGACCCCTTCAACAGTCTCGACCCTGCCCAGACCGTGAGAGTTCTCCCGCGTCACCTCGCCGGTCCCGGCCAGGCAGACCTGGAGACGATCTGGGCCTTCCCCTTCGACGACGGATGGCACCTTCACCAGGGACTCGAAGGGATGGTGTTCGCCATCAGCCCCTGCGCCCGGCTGTGGACCCGCTTCGCTCCCAAGCCCGAGGAGCGAGGCGCAGACACGTGGACCATCGGCATGGACCGTGCCCCCTTCGGCCCGCGGGCCTGGGAGATCACCTTCGACGCCACCACCCCCGCCGAGCTCCTGCGCGACGTCCACACCGAACTGCTCGACCTGTACCTGGAAGACCGCCACAGCGACAAGAACCACCTGGTCGAGGATCCGACGGCCCCGCAAGAGGTGTACACGCCGCTCCTCACCCACGGCTGGAGCCACAGCGTCAAAACGGACGGTACGCAGACCTTTCTGCCACCAGAGGGCCTTGGCGGTGTGCGCCACCGGTACGCCACCACTGGGTCCGACGGTCCGGTCTGGCGGGCCTGGGGCGGATACCCGAGCGAACCGCACTGGCAGGCCCAGTTCTCTGCCGGCGCGCCCACCACCCTCGCCGCGGCTTTCACCGCCTCGCTGATCTCCACCGAACCGCTGCACCGGGCCGTGAAGCAGATCCCCTTCCACACCCGTCGTCACCTCTACGTCGCACCGGCTGCAACCCCGCAGCCGCCCAGCCATCTGCCGCCCGCTCTGCCGTCCGCACCCCACCCCGCCGGCCGCGCCCGCTGACCTTCCCCGACCGATCAAGGAGTCCCCTTCCTCGTGCACGCACATCTCGTCCGATCCGCCGCCGCCATCGCCGTCGCCGCGGCCGGCACCCTCACCTGGGCACCGGCCGCGAGTGCCGAGCCCACCGAACCGACCCCCTCAGCCTCCGCCGCTGCCGAGACTCCGGCCGCGGACGCGGGCAGCGTCGAGATCACCACCAGGGACACAGCCGGAGACGCCCTGCCCGGCGCCGTGTTCCTGCTGCTCGACTCCGCCGGCCAGGTAGCCGGACACGGGAAGACCGACGCACAGGGAAAGCTGACCTTCTCCGACCTCGCGCCCGGCGTCTACCGGCTCAAGGAGACGGCCTCCGGCAGCCCGCTGCACGAGGTCGTCGCCGACCAGGACGTCATCGTCACCCCGGGCGCGACCACCCGGCTGACGATCACCGATCCGTTCAAGGCCGCCAAGGTCCTCCTGCAGGCCAAGGACGACAAGACCGGCAAGCTCCTGCCCGGCGCGACCGTGAACATCGGCACCGGCAGCTCGACGCTGCTCACTCTGACCACGGGAGCTAAGGGCACGGCCTCCGGAGAGCTGCCCATGTCGAGCCGGAAGGCCCAGTTCTGGGTCAAAGAGATCAAAGCCCCTGCCGGCTACGACCTGTACAAGCCCACCAAGACGTTCACCGCTGGTCCCGGCGACCCGGTGACCGTGACCGTCACCAACGCCAAGACCACCACGACCCCGAAGCCCGAACCCTCGGGTAAGCCCACGCACACGCCCACCGACACCCCCTCCTCCAGCCCAGGCAAGCCGAACAGCGGTACGGACAGGGCCACGCCGTCCGTAACGGATAGCGACACACCGGAAACCGACACTTCCGCCATCGCAGCCACCCCGGTCGGCGACTCCACACCGAAGACGCCGACGGGCTCCCTCGCCCACACCGGTGCTGACGCCACGCCGTGGCTGATCGGCGGCGCGGCCGTTCTGATCGCGGCCGGTGGAGGCGCCCTCACCGTGGCACGCCGCAGTCGCACCGACAGCCACACAGAAGACAACACCGGGAGCTGACCGCACCCACCCTTCTTCACTACACGGAGCCCCCGCAGCCCCAGCTGGACACGCTGTTCGCGACCGCCAACAGCGTCCTCCTGGATGTGGGGACCTCGGTGTTTGTGAACCGCCCCTCTATAATCGAACGTGTGAGCGATACTCCGTCCCGTCTGGAACTGCTGCAGTTCACGCGCCGCGTGGTCGAGCAGCAGGCGCGGGCGAGCCTTCGGCAGCTAGACCGGTGGATCGCGGACGAGGAGCGTCGCGAGGCCGAGCGACGGCAGGCCGAGGAGCGGCGACTGCCGCCCCCGGAGTGGCTGATCGAGCGGGGCCTTGACCGGAGCAGCCTGGTGGCGGTGCACACGGGGGACTACTGGGACCCGGGTAAGCGCCAGATGCCGGCGACGCGGGAGCAGGCACGCGACGCGATACGTCAGCAGGTTCCGGCGTGCTCGAAGTGTCGGCCGGACACGCGGCTGGGCCTGCTGGAGTAGCCCGGCGCGCGGGCGGCCCGGGCGGCGTTTGAGGGTGGCGGGGTGGAGTTCCCTGTCGACGTTGCCCTGGCCGAGCTGGTGCCGCAACTGCCGACCGAGCCGCGCTGGTGGTATGAAGTGAAGCTCGACGGTCACCGGACAGTTTTGTGGCGGCTGGCTGAGACGGTTCGACTTCAAGCGCGGTCGGGTCGGGACGTGACGACGCCCTGGATGGATCTTGCCGTGGCGGGGATGGCCCTGCCGCCTGGTGTCGTCCTGGACGGCGAGGCAGTCGTCGTGGTTGACGGGCGGGTGTCGTTCGAGGCCGCTCAGGCTCGGGCGGCTTCCTCGCCTGCACGGTCGCGGGAGCTGGTGGCGCGGCACCCTGCGCTGCTCATCGTGTGGGACGTTTTGTCGTTGCCCACCGGGGACGTGAGGGCGCGTCCGTATGAGGAGCGGCGCGCCTTGATGCTGGACATGGTGGCCGGGCTGCCGGAGGGGTCGCCAATTCAGGCAGTGTCGGCGACGGAAGACGTGGAGGTCGCCCGGGTTTGGTACGAGACGCTGACCGGCTCCGGTGTGGAGGGGGTGGTGGCGAAGTCGGGGCGGTCGCCGTACCGGGCGGGTCGGTCGTCGTCGTGGAAGAAGGTCAGACACGCGGAGACGATCGACGCGGAGGTGGTGGGGTTCACGGGGGCGGCGGGTCGGCCGCGGGCGCTGGCGGTGCGGTTGCCTGACGGCCGTGTTGCATTGTCTCAGCGGCTCGGGGCGCAGCTGGCCGCGCAGGTCGCGGCGGCGCTGGTGGCCGTTGCTCCGGCCGCGCGAGGTCGGGCGGCTGGGGGCGAGTCGTTCACGGCGGTGGAGTCCGGACTGCTCGTCGAGGTGCTGGCGGGGACGACGAGGCATGCCGTAGTGACCGTGACGCGCGTGTGGTGAGCTGCCGCGGACGGGACAGGAGGAATAGCTGGCCTTCAGCTCGGCGAAGGACCGCGGGTCCCAGCGCGCGAACTCCTCGCTTCGGCGTGGGTGTGGGCACGCCATCTCTGAGCTGGGGCTCCGTTATCCACAAACGCGCGGACACCTCGTTACGCTGCGGCCGTGACCGAGCCCTCCCCGCTGCCAGGCGACCCCTCCGAGCTACACCTGCGCATCTCCTACGACGACGGACTCTGGGACACTCCCCAGGCGGACAAGCTGGAGTGCTGGAACGTGGCCGTCCTGCACCGCCGACGCGCTCATGGTGAACATCACGAGCCGGTCAGCTCCAGCGGGTGTACGACTGCTGATTGCTTCTCGTGCACGGTCGAGGACGTAGTCGTCAGCTCCATGACGTTCTACCGGGTGCACCTCGACCGGGGCCGCAACGCCTACTGGGCCATGGAGGAGGAGTCGGAGGAACGGTACGAGACCGCACAGGTCCTCCTTGATCCCGAGACGGGTTCTTTCACCGACGAAGTCAGCGAACAGTTGGAGTACGTCGGCTCAGCGCTGCTCGTCATGAATCGCGTGACGCTGGATCCGCCATGGCGCGGGCACGGCCTGGCGGCCGTGCTTGCCTGCGAGGTGATCACCCGGCTCATGGCCGGCTGCCGGGCCGTAGCCTGTTCGCCCGGCATCACCGATCTCAGCAGCCATCGGCTGACGGCCAGAGCCGAGTGGGACCGCGTGAACGCCAAAATTGCCCAGGGGTGGGAGAGCCTGGGTTTCCGTCCCTATCGAGACAATGTCTATCTTCTGTCTCCCGCCTCGCAGGACCTTGAGGAGCAGCGCGGCGCCCTTCGCCAGCACCTTGCCGACCTTGGGGGGCTCTGGCGGACCGATGCTTCGAGATCCGTCTCGCTAGCGGATGAGGCAGGCTCGCCAGAGAGCCTGTGAAGCCCATAGGGGGCGGTGTCCCTCTTCGGGCTGGTGACGCTTGGGGAACCAGCAGCAAAGTCATCGTGGGATACCTGTCCCGACTCGGGACAAGGTCGCCGACGGGCTGTACGGCGTAGTCCCCGCGCGGGAGTGCGCCGGGGCAGCTGGCGTTAGGGCCACGGAATCTGAGATGCCACAGCTGTTGTGGGATCTCGTTGCTCGCGTCCTACAGCGAGGCTGGGACCTGCGGCTTCTCAAGGCGTCTCACACTGTGTCGGATGGAGCAGTCTCACGGGCCTGTCCCTATCCTTGATCGACCTCGGGCACTCCCGCCTCGGTGAGCATCGCGAAGAAGGCTGCGATTGGGCCGGTGCGCTCCGACCGGTCCGTGGTGAAGACCAGCCGTTGAGCTGCCCTGGACAGACCCACGAAGAAGGTCGATGTCCCTTCACGCGGGTCGCTTCCGAGCGCCCACCACTGCCTGCCGTGAATACCGAGGAAGAACACGGTGTGGTATTCGAGGCCCTTGCTGCGGTGGGTGGTGAGCAAGACGACGGCATCGGCGGACTCGAACTCGTCGAGCACCACACCCCAGTCGTCTGCGCCGTCAAGCACCGTCTCAAGGCGCGCCTCGAATGCGCCGGTGACGAGATCGAACTCCTCACCGGGTGCCGTGGCCTTCACGTAGCGGCGCAGGGCCGCGCTGTCCACGAGATCGAGCACCTTTCGGACGGCGTCGGCCGCGGACGTGTCGGATGGCGGGTGGGCCTGAAGCCAGGCACGGAGCCGGGTGGTCAGGTCGCTCAAGTCCTCGCCGACACGCTGCTGGGCCGTCTCGTCATCGGTTGCGCCGTGTACACGCTCGAGAATCGCCGATACCTCCTGCCACACGGCGGCGAGGCCACGAGGCTGGTGCGCCAGCCGGAGCAGCCCCACGAACAGGCGAGTCGTATCGCTTTTCAGCAGGTCTTGGAGGGTCATCTTGCCGACCCGTGCGTCGTCGTTGCGGACTCGGATGCCGTGTGCTGCGAGGCGAGCCCGAAACAGCGGCTCGAAGTCCTTGATTCTCTGTCGTGCGATGAGCGCGAAGTCTGCTGGCGCACGGTCCGAGTTGGCGATATCCCGGGCGATCCAGTCGGCGATGAACCTCGCTTCCCTATCTCCGCCGGAGAACGTCCACAGCACGGCCGGCTCGTGCCCGTCCTCGGTGGTCGCTTTCGAGGTGGCCCGCACTGTGGTCGGATCGAGTTTGCTGGCGATCACGTGCTGGAGTTCGACCAGGGCGTCGCTGGAGCGGAAGTTCCAGGCCAGCCAGTAGGTGGTGGCTTGGAACGTGCTGGTGAAGCGCTGGACGGCTTCGGGCACAGCGCCGGCCCAGCCCATGATCCGTTGTTTGCTGTCCCCGACTGTGGTCACCGCGGTCTCCTCGCCGAACACTGATGTGAGGAAGGAGAACTGCGCGCTGGTCGTGTCCTGGAATTCGTCGACGAACACTATGGGGTAGGTCATCCGTAGGGCGCGGCGGAGCCTCGGCACCGCACGGACCAGCAGCTCGGCGAGCCGGTTGAGCATGACGAAGTCGACTTCCGCCTTCCCTGGCCGCAGGTAGCGGGCGCGCCACCACTCGCGTGCGGCGTAGGAGACGGCGTCGACGGCGTCGTCCGTCGGCACGCTCTCGGGCAGGTTCCATCCCCCGACAATGTCGGAGACGAAGCGTCCCGGCTGGAACCCGACTTGCCCGGCCAGCGTCTGTGGCGCCGAGAAGGCGACGGTGTTGAGGAATGCCCTCACCTCGGAGTCGGGCGCCATGCGGATGTCGTACCCGTGGCACATCCGCCAGTCCCGTGGAAGGGCCGGCGCGAACCGATCCACCAGTCCCTTGGTGAATGCGTCGAAGGTCATAGACGCGAAGCGGCTGGCGTGTTCCGGGACGCGGGCGGTGACCCGGCGGCCGAGGTTGGCGGCAGCGTCCCGTTTGAAGGAGATCGCCAGAATGTGCTGCGGCCACGGGCACAGCCCGGTCTGCAGCAGATAGGCGGCGCGCTGAGCGAGGAACTCCGTCTTGCCCGCGCCCGGCCCGGCCACGACCGCCACATTCCCGGTGTCCCGCAGGGCCTCCCACGCGGCCGGTTCCAGATCCTCGATACCGGCCGGGCGCCAATCTTCCACAGAGATCAGGGTCGTTGGGCGCAGCGTCGGCGTTCTCGTCGGGACGAGGCGGTCGGAAGCGCTCACAATGACACCTTCTTCCGGATGTGCTCTACGAGGGCCACGAGCACCTCCGGCGCGTTCAGCCGGAGCTCCTCGTCACTCAGGCGGCCGAGTGCGCTCAAATGGGTGCTCGGTTTTGAACGCGACAGGAACAGGTAGCGGTACCACCGCAACCACTCGGCCCGTTTCTCATTCCAGTAGAGCGGCCTGGTCCCCTTCTCTCCCAGGACCGTGATGGTCGGATCACTGGAATCCGGCCCGCGCTGGTTGGCTTCAAGGTGTCTGTAGGCGTTTTCGAACGCCCACAACATGGCGTAGTCGAGGTCGAGCGGCTCGGAGTAAAAGACGGCGAATGCGCGCAGGTGTTTCAGGATCGGCTTGATGTGCTTGAGACGGAGGCCGTCGTGGATGTCGTCGACCTCGTCGTAGTCGGCGAGACCTTCCAGTGGGTCCAACCCGTTGTCCATGAGGCGGTTGCAGGCATCACGTAGCCGGGCCGGGCCCGCGCCGACTTTGCCATAGTCGAGGTCCAGCAGGGTGGCATGGGGGATGTCCAGGTCATTGAGCAGCCTCCACATGTGGTTGGTGTGTCGGCCATCGAGTGGCACCATCGCGATGAACGACGGGTCCAGCTGCACACCGTGAGCCTGGGCGATCCGGGGGATGACGAGCTGCTCGGTGTCGCCTTCGCCGAGCACCACGAACTTGGCGAAGTACAGCTCCGGGTGGGCGCGCACCGCCTCGCGTACGTACTTGCCCGCCTCGGTGGTGTCGCCGGGGAGGGTAATCTCGCGGACCGATGTGGTCGCGGCGGCTGGCTCCGTGCGGAAGTATCGGACGTCTTCGGGCCGGATGCGGGGCATGACACTGGCGGAGTGGCTGGAGAGGATCGTCTGTGTCGCCGTAGTGCCGCTCAGGTCCTGCATCTGGCTGACGATCCGGGACAGGAAGAACGGCGAAAGGCTGTTCTCGGGTTCCTCGACCGCGATCAGGGTCAGGTGCGGCAGGTGAGCGGCTTGCAGTGTGAAGTCATCCATGTGCTGGCCGGCAGAGACCGCTGCCTCGACGTCGATAGCTGCCGCCACCAGTGCGAGGTGCAGCAGCGACCGCTGCCCGTCGCTCAGCATGCGGGCTGGCCTGGGCCGGCTGTTGTGGTCGGGCTCGAAGACGAGTTCGGAATCGCGGACCAGCTGGTTGAAGTCGCCGTCGAGGAGTCGCAGCTTCGGATCCGAGTGCATCCCCGCGTCGTGCAGTTCCTGCCACCGGGCTGTCAGTGCGCCTTCGACCGCCTGGACCACGGGCTCTTCGGTGAACTTCTCAGCGACTTCAGCCGCGTGGCCACTGACGAGGTCACGCAGGCCAGTTGACCACTGCGCAGCGCGCCACAGCCGGCTGCGGAGAAAGGCCGTCACCTGACGCACGCCGTCACGGGAGGCCGGGATGTAGATCATCTGGATACGACTGCGCTCCGCAGCAGTCAGCTGCACGTAGTCGTCCTCGTCGTACTCCTCGGCAAGGGTGTTGACGATCACGCGTGACTCGGTGATCGCGCCCTCCACCGTGCCGTCATCGACCCATTCGGCCCGGAGTGCCACCCGGACCTTCAGGTCGCCATCCTCCGTGGCGGCCATGCGCCGGAAGAACTCCGGGACCGCTCGGGATGCGCCGGCCTGTTGCTGGCGCTCCGCATCCTCCACGGCATCACCATCGTCGGCTTCTCCGACTTCGTCGTTCTCCCCGTTGCCGTCGAGTTCGGGGAAGGCGAGCACCGCTTCGATCGTGAGCTCGCGGCTGGCGGGCGGGTCGGTCTCGCCGACGGGCACGTGAAAGTCGTCTACACGTACGGACCGCTCCTGCCCGGATATCCCGAACAACCGCAGTAGCGCCTCGCAGGCCGCGGTTTTGCCCGAACCATTGGCGCCTATGAAGGCAGTCATCCCCCGGTCCAGGCGGAGGGAAGTGCGCCCCGGCCCGAAGCACTTGAAGTTCTCCAGCACCAGCTTCTCGATGAACATTCGTCACTTTCCGGTACAACGGCGTCATGAACGGCGACTGTGCACATGACGGTAGCGAAACCGTGTGATCTCGGGGCCATATCGATCAAGTTCGGCGCCGGTCCTGGCTGAGGCGACACCAGGAATCGCAGCTGACGAGAGCCGTGCTGGAGGTGCGGCTGCCTACCCGTACCAGATCCAGCTGATCTCGCGTCGACTCGCTCCGTAGAGCGAACACAGGCTGAGCCGTCGGTCTCGGATTCGTGGCCAAACGGCCGTTGATTGGCCAGCTGACGTGAGATTCGGCCACAGCATCTGAGATCCCACAGCTGTCGACGGACGGCAGTTCGCCGGGGGCAGACAGAAATGTTCCGGGAAAGACTGGCCAACGGGGGCGAGAGCATGTCAACGTAGACGACCTTGCAAGAAACCCCAGGTCAGAGAGGTGATTGCTCGTGACCGTAGCCCCTGCGGGCCCCGGTTTCGCCACCACTGTCGAGGCCCTGCGACTGCGGGAGTGGCAGCTCGGCCCCGGTCAGCCGACTCTGGTCTTGGACCAGTTCTCGGCCGAGGACTTCCACCTGATCGTTGATGATCGCGCGGACGTGCACGTCAGCTCCAAGGACGGCCGGTTCTACCTCGGTTGGTTTCCGCACGGCCGACCCGGCACGGACGGCGAGGGGCGGAAGATCGCTGTCACCGGCACCGCTCAGGTCCGCGGCTACCACATGTCGTTCGACACCGAGACGCCGGCCGACATCGTCGCCGCCACCGTGGCGAGGGTGCTGCAGACCTCACGCCGCCTCTGACAGCGCGGCCACCGATACATAGCGCCCGTCCTATGAGCGCTGGCGGTGCCGTAGGCCGGCCCGGCTCCACCGCCCCCGTTTCCCTCGAACCCCAGGAGGCTGTCCGTGACGTCCCCGGAGATGACCGTCGGCGATCTCATCGATCTGTTGTCCGGCTGCGACCGGAGCGCTCCGGTCCGCCAGGCCATGAACCCGTTCTTCCCGATGGCGCACCGCTTGGCGCAGGTCCTGCAGTCAGTCGACGAGACCGGCCGGACCGTTGTCTACCTCGCCGAAGGGCGGGACGAGGACGCACAGCTCGGCCACCTTCCGCCGGAGGTCGCCATCGCCCTGACGTGGCAGGGCCCCGTCCAGGCGCCCCCGCGCCGCCCTCGCCGCCGTGCCGGCGGCAACTAGACACGCACCGAGCCCTTGGAGGCGCCCCTGTACCCCGACCTTCCGCCCGACCCGTCCGCCCCGCGCGGCGGCCAGCCCGCGTTCTGGGTCGGCCCCCGGCACCTAGCCGGTGACGATGGACGCCTCTACGACGTCGTCGCCGACGCGCTCGCCGGCCTGGGCTGGACGAGCCTGACGATCGTCCGCGGACGGCACGAGCCGGACGAAGAACCGGAGGACCGCCAGGTCCTGCGCAGCACCGTCCTGCACATCAGCCCCGACGCCTTGCGTTGGGCCCAGTGGGGGCTGGCGGACGAGCCGTTCCACCTGGGTGGGCTGCCGATCGCCTGGCAGATCTCCGCCCGAGCCGGGACGAGCAGCCCGCTCGCCCAGTGGTCGGCCTACTTCACCCGTGACGTCCCCGGCGAGGCGGTGGTCGACTTCCTCGTCGCGCTCGACGCAAGCAACCAGCCTGCCTCGGCGCTCGCCGGAACCGAGCTGGTCCTTGACGCTGTCGCCGCCCACGGCTGGTTCCGCGACATCGACCAACCCGAGGCGGCGGCGATGGACCCGACGTTCACCTCGCACATCAGCCTGGGGGAGGTGCCGCCCCTCATCCAGGACGGCGACCTACGGGCCCTGTCCGCCGAGGACGACGAGACTAGACCGGCCGGATGGCAGGCGTGGGCCGAGCCCGTACTCGGCGCCCCGCTTCTGTGGGTGGCCTCGTTCGCCGCCAGCGTCCCGCACGATCTCGTCGCCGCCTTCGCCGCCTCCCTCAGCTCGACCGCACCGGTCCTGCGGCGGGTCCTGCCCGAGGCCACCCAGGAGCGCCTCCTGCGCGCGCCGGCCATCTAACGTCCCGCGCACCCCTCTCGACGATCGCAGTCCGGCATCCTCCCAGTTGGGGGTGCCGGACTTTCTTGTTTCCTGGGCGAAGTGGCCGGTCGGGTCGTTAGTGCTTAGCCCATAACGCACTGCTGCCCCCGACCGCGACGGTCGGAGGCAGTAGCGTGACGTGCACGCAGGTCAGCTCGTTGCCGTGGCCTTGGCGAGGGCCTTGTCGAGGTGGCGGTCGACGAGGGCCGGGGAGCCGGAGAGGACCAGCAGCAGGCTGCCGTCGCGGATCGCGGTCTGCTTGACCACGGTGCTCCGGCCCCCGGCGATGTACGTCAGAAGCAGGCTCCACTGCTCATCACCGCCGACGCTGGGCGCGGGCAGCTTCTGCGAGGTCACGTCGACCTGGGTGCCACCGGCGACGACCTGATAGGCCGGGCAGCCTGTCATGGCATCGAAGATCCGGCCGGTGCCGTCGGAGAGCTTCTTCACGCTGTCGCTGTACAGCTCCTCGGAGATCTCCGAGGAGCTGTAGCCGTAGGTGAAGTCCGCCTTCGTCTTGTGCGGGAAGGCGAGTGTGCCGCCAGTCGCCGCGTCACCGCCCAACTCGCTCAGGGCCGGGCAGCCGAGGAAGGTGACGTCATCGTGCTGGGCCGGACGCTCCGGCTGGGGAAGGTAGCCGCTGCCGAGGTCGCGCGGGTCGAGCAGGCGGGACTCGAGCGCGGCCGAGGAGAGCGCGGCCGGCTCCTGGGCGACCTCGGTCGGCTTTCCCGTACGGGAGGAGGCGGTCCTGTGCTTGGACCCGGGGGTGTCGGTGGAGCAGGCGGGCACGGCGAGGAGGGCGGCGGTGATGCCGAGTGCGGTGGTGGCGACGCGAACGCGCATGACGGAACTGACCCCTTGGTGCTAGGCGACGGGTGGTCAGTGCGGGCCCGCGGGCCCGGTGGGGTCGTAGGAGTGGTGGTCAGTGCCCGAGGTGGCGCAGGCAGTCCTCGAACGTGGCGTGCGTCGAGTCCGCCGGCCCGGAGTGCCGGTTGTACCAGGCGGTGTCGATGCGCGTCTCCAGTTGCTGGTGTCCGGCCCTGCAGCGCAGCCAGATCTCACCGCGGGTGGAGAGGATGAGCCAGTCCCGGTACGCGCCGCACTCGGCGCAGGTGGCCATCTCGCCGTCGAGGACCAGGGGCTGCTTCCACGGCATCATCTTGCCCTCGATCTGGTCGTGGCTCGGCACCCGCAGCTCCGGCGGGAGGAAGTCGTCCACGATGGCGGTCGGCTCGGCGGGCTGCGGCTCGGGCGCCGGCACTCCGATGCCGGGCGGGACCTGTCCCTGCATCTGCGCGTGCAGCTCGGCGAACCGTTTCTGAGCTCCGCTCGGCCCCTTGGCCCTGCGGCGTATTCGGTGAAACACCCTGGCGTCCTCCTCTACCTCGGCACCTCGTCCTGCGCGTTTCATGATCGTGCCCCACGCCGTCGGCGGTTTCAATTCACAACGTCCACAGTCCCTTCGGCCAGGTCAGCACGGGTGTGGCCTCTCGGCTGCCCGGGCGACGAGGAGGCCACGACGCATGTCTCGGTACGGCACAGCGGCGATCCGGGGAGCCTGCGTGCCGTCTGGTGTACTTATCGGGCCTGACGCGGTGACTCCTCTCCGCTGCGCCGCCTGCCGGGCGCGGAGGGCCTGGTCGTCGCCCTGCGCGTCGCGGACCGGTTCGCTGCGGTGCTGGTCTCGGGAAGCTGGGAGGCATCGGCGGGCAGGTCGGCTGTCCGTCGCATCCGCCATACGAGCACGTCGCTGATGGAGTCCGCGGTGCCCAGTTCGCGCCGAGCGGCAACGTCGGACAGGAGGGCGGCCGGGTCGTGGCCGGCGGCTTCGGCTTCCGTGATGGTCGCGGCCAGGGCGTACCAGCCGGGTTCGGCGAGGATCTGCTCGGCCAGTTCCGGTAGCGCCTCGCGCAGCAGCGCGGTCTGCCGCTGGAGCATCGGCCGGCTCAGACGTCGGCCGCGCTGGTATAGCACACCGAGCGGCTGGGCCGAGGCGGCCTGGTAAGCGGTGCGCAGGTGTTCGGCAGCTCGGGTGGCGGCCTCGGCCTGCTGGGCGTGGCCCTTCCGGGCGTGCCAGTGCGCGGTGGCGGTGATCAGGAAGAACAGCATGTCGATCGCCATCGCCGTGGTGGCTCCGTCCTCACCGCGGCCGAGGGCCGGGCCGCCCTGGACGAGGTCGCGGGCGGCCTGTCGCAGGGCTCGATCGTGCCCGCGTACGGCGCGGACGTGAGAGCGCGAGGCCCGTTCGAAGGCCGTTGCGGCGTCGTGCAGTTCGCGGCGGGTGTGAGCGGCGGACGTCTTCGCGAGGGCGTCCAGGACCTCGCCGACCGCGGCGATGTGGGCGGCGGCGACCCCGTCCTCGCCGTGTTCGACGACGAGCACGGCCTTCCACACGGCCGATGCCGTGCCGCGGCGCGCGGCGGCCGGACTGCCCGGCCCCGTACGAATCGCTTCCTCCCGCCGGGCCGCAGGGACATCCTGCGCATCACCGGACCACCGCTCGCGGATGCGAGGCAAGGACAGGTCGGGAGCGAGGCGCGCGCCGGGGTAGAACACCGGCTCGCCGTCCTTGTTCAGGTCGTCGGGCAGGGCGACCTTGTATCCGAGCAGGTCACCGGAGGGCGCGGCGCGCTTGCGGATCAGGAGGCCAGCGGCGGCGAGGCGGTCGAAGAACTCCTCGTCGCTTCTCGCGCCGGCCACCGCACGCCGCACGGATTCCCGCAGTTCCTCGCGGGCGGTGCGCTCGCGGCCCTGGCGCTGGGCCTTGTGGCGCTCGGCGCTGGTCGGTCGTTGCGCTGCGGTTCCGTCCCCGGTGCTGAGCTGCTTGAGCCCGTACTCGGCTTCGATCAGGCGGGCTTCGGCCTGGGATCGCTTGGCGTCGTTGTTGAGTCGGGGGCGCCGGCCGTCTTCGCGGACGAGCGTGGCGATGATGTGGATGTGGTCGTCGGCGTGGCGCACGGCTGCCCAGCGGCATCCCGCCTCGTCGGCGGCCGGAGCGATGCCGGTCGCGGCGACCATGCGTCGGGCGATCTCCCCCCATTGCTCGTCGGAGAGAACCGGGTCGTCGGGTGCGGCCCGGACGGATAGGTGCCAGACGTGCAAAGCCGGGCGGCGCGACTCCGCGAGCGTCTGGACGGGCTGGTCCAGGAGCTGCTGCAACTGTCTCTTCGTAGCTTGAGGATCGCGACCGGGGTCGGGAGCGAAGCTGTCCCATGCCGCCACGAGATGCGGATCGACGTGCTCCTCATGGGTCCCTTTGCCGTAGAGGTAGATGAGCAGGCCGAACGTGTTCGAGCCACGCTTGTGGACGCGAGGGATCAACCGGTTCGCCTTTCGGTGTCGAGGTAGTGCTGGATGAAGGCGTCCACGCGCTGGGTGGCGCGCTGGACGGCGCCGAGTACGGCTTCGGCGTAGGGGACGTCGGCACCGGAGTTGGCGGCCTTAGCTACCTGGTTGACGTTGTTGCCGATGTGGCCGAGGTGCCGGCGCACAGCGAAGAGCTCGTTGTGGACTTCTCGTTGGGCGGCGATTTCCGCCGCCGTACGGTCGAGATCGTGGGCGGCTTTGAGAGCGGCGTGGGCGAGGAAACTGGCTACGCTCATGTGGCACACGGCGGCTGCACGAGCTAGGAGTTGGTACTCGTCGTCGTTCATGCGGCAGCTGGGCTGGCGCATGCGCTTGTTCTCGTCGCGCAGGCGCTCACGCTGTTGCACATGCGGCTTTGAAGGGGCGGTGTGCGTGTAGTGCGCACTGTGGCAGGCGTGCTGGTCCTGCTCCTCGGGATGCGAGCCGCCCTCGGTCGCATCCTCACGGATCGGCGCCTCCCGGTGCCGTTCCGCTCCCGCCACTCCAGGGGC
Organism: Streptomyces sp. NPDC045956; assembly: GCF_056430705.1. NCBI lineage: Bacteria > Bacillati > Actinomycetota > Actinomycetes > Kitasatosporales > Streptomycetaceae > Streptomyces > Streptomyces sp. NPDC045956. The sequence goes on from NZ_JBWKKZ010000009.1 coordinate 226,616, forward strand.
GGGGAACGCAAGAGCATTGCTCCCCTCGGGAGCAATGCTCTTGCGATAACTTGCTCGCCCCGAGACCGAGTTGGAGCCGCGATCAGGTTCCTGGGTGGTGCCGTTCTTGGGTGCGTTCGTCATTGAGATTCGGGCCTCGTAGAGCGGGTGCGTTGCTGGATGGTTGCGGCCAGCGCGAGAACTTCGGCTGGGCTGGCAAGGACGCGAACCGGTCTGTTGGGACGGTCCTGGACGAGCCACTGCCCGGTCGGCGTGAGGACGACGGCGTGGAGGAGTCGCCGACGGACCAAGACGTCCGCCCAGGCACCGGCCTCGGCGGTGGTGGGCCCGGAAAAGCGAGGGGGACGAGGAATCATGGCGTACCTCCTAAGCGGGGCGGTGGCCCGGCGTGGAGCCGGGCCACCTTTACGGATACGGGCCTTGTGCTGGGATTTGCCGGTTCAGCCGCATTCGGGGCAGCGTCCGACGTGGCTGTTGAGCGCGCGGGCCATCCGCTGTTTCGCCGAGGCTGCCTGCTTCGCGCTGGACTTCGCCGCCGGCCTGCCCGCATGCCGCTCGGAGTGAGCGAGCATGAATCCGATCTCGCGCTCGTACTCGGCGCGGACCGTCTTGAACTGGTGGCAGGTCTTCATCGGGCGGTGCTCCTCGCCGTCGTGATGTCCGCGTTCCGCAGCTCCTGGAGGACCAGGCCGAGTCGGTCGTTACCGACACCCGTCAGGCCCTGGCGGCGGATGATTTCGCGCAGCTGCACTCGGGTGACCGCGCCGTTGCCGTCACGTTTGAGCAGAGCCGGCACATGGGGACGCACCTCACGGACAAGCTGGCGCTCGGATTCACCCAGCTCGCGTGCCTGGCGCTCCGTCTGCGAGCGGGACCGTGCACGCTTGTCCTTGTTCTTCGTCCGGGAGGTCCTGGTCGGCTTCCGGCGAAGCGGGACCTTGTGTCCTCGGTCCTGGGTGGTTTCGGTCCCGGACTGTGGGGCGGTCGGTCCTCGGTCCTGGGTGGTTTCGGTCCCGGACTGTGGGGCGGTCGGTCCTCGGTCCTCGGTGGTCTCGGTCCCCGACTTCGTGATGCCCGGTCCCCGATGAGAATCCGGGTCCTGAGCTGCCACTTCTCGCGTGCTGTGGTCGGTCCTCATGGCCGCTGCGTCCCGCGCTGCGGCTCCCGGTCCGGCGAGCACGGTCCCTGGGACCGCACCGTCTTCAGAGGGCTTGGTTTCCGCGAACGTTCCCGTTGCGTCGCCCTTGGTCCTTGCGGCGACCTCGGCTTCCGGGTTCTCGGGGACGGGGCTCCGAGGAGCCCTCGGTCCTCGGTCCGGGACCGGCTCGTCGGAACCGTCGGGACCGGGGACGGGGACCGGCACATCCGATGTCGGCTGTACGGGGACCGTGGCCGCCGATGCGCTGCTGTGCGCCGGGGACCAGGGAGAAGGGAGCGGGACCGTGGCGAGCGCCAGCGCGTGTCGCCGAGCGGCGAGCTGGTCGAGCAGCTGCGCCCGCTGGTGAGGGTCGGTGCCGACCGAAGCCCTGCCGACCGCCTTCGACAGGCGTCGCGTCAGTCGCCGGCCGCGACGGCTCTGCTGCTGCTCGGGTGTGCGCTCGGCGAGGCGGGCGGCGAGGGTGACCGCACGGGCGGTGGCCCGGTCCCGGGTGATCAGCGCGGCGTCGCGGTCCCGCGCGGCGATGCCCAGGCGGGACAGCAGCCGCTCGCGTGCCTCCCGGCCCAGGACGGCGAGCAGTCCGTTCGAGGCTGCACCCGGGGTGCGCAGGCGCAGTTCGATGCCCATGGCCAGGTGCCACAGCATCGCCGCCATGACCGGTCCGACGAAGGCGCGGACCGTGCCGCCGATGGGGCCGCTCTCGGCGTAGGCGGGGATCACCTGCACTGTGGTGATCACCCAGACCAGCGTGCCCGGCAGGCCGGGAGCGCCCTGGACGGCGAGGTTCTGCCGTGCCATCAGCGCGGTGGCGAATAGGGCGAGTTCGGCGGCAGCGAACATGCCGGCGCGCTCGGCGGTGCCGGCCATGTCGAGGTAGTCGGCCGCGAAGCGCCAGCTGGTGTCGGCGCTGTAGGCGGTGCAGCCCAGGGCGGCGACGGCGGCGACCTTGACCGCCGGGCCGCCGAGACGTTTCCGCGGGCGGGTTCCCCGGCGCCGGATCGCCCAGGCGGTCAGCACGAGCGCGAGGGCGGCGGGCACGGCGGCGGCGAGGAGGAGAGGGAGGTCCGAAGTAGCACCGAAGGCGAGGACAGGGTGGGTCATGCTGCCTTTCCGAGAGGGGCGTGCGCCGGGGTCGACGCCGCCAGGCGGCCTGTCGGCTGCTGAGTGCCGGGAGCTGCGGGCGCGGGGGTGCCCTTGGCCTTGGAGGTCTTCTTCCGCTTCTTCTTGGAGCGGGGCACGCCGTAGTTGCGGTCCCGGTCGAAGACCTTGTTGGCCGCTTGCCGGAGCAGGTCTCGGGCGTGCTTGTGGCTGATCTGCAGGGCGGCGGCGAGCCGGTCGGGCTGCCAGCCCCGGACATAGGCGTGGTCGATGGCCACCTGCCGCTCGGCTTCCGTCAGGTGCACGTCGCGTCCCTGGAAGAAGGCGGTCACACGCCGGTAGTCCAGGCGCCGGTGCAGGTTGTCGTGCAGCGGGCGCCGCTCGGCTTCGGTGAGCCCGCCCCAGACGCCCTCCTTGAGGACGTTCTCCAGGGCGAAGTTCAGGCACGCGCGGCGGACGGGGCACCAGCCGCACAGCTCCTTCGCCTCCGCGATCTCCTCGTGATCCCGGGGCCCGGGGAAGAACACGGCGTCGGCGTCCTCGACGTCCATGCCGTGGCACGCTCCGCGGACGTGCCAGCTGGTGTCTCCGATGCCGCGCAGGCCGGTGGCCGGCGCGTCGTGGGTGGTGATGTGGCGCAAGGCGAGTCTCCGATGTGCTGCCACCCCGGCCGGCTGGCGCAGTGCCTGGCGGGTGCGGCGTCGGGCGCCGGCTGCGGCGCGTGGGTGTGCGCCGCATCCGGTGCGGGACGGTGAGGTTGCGGCGGTGCAGCGGACGGGATGCACGCGCCGGAGGCGCCGGTCAGGCCAGGGCGGGCAGCTGGGCCTGCTCGGCGTGCTGGGCCTGCTGGGCGGCGAGGTCCACACGGCCGGGGTGCGGGGTGGCGCGCGGCGTGATGGCGCGTACCCCGTCGTTGGGGCCGATCCGGCGGCGCCGGCACGGCTCGCCGACCGGGGCCAGACACCACTCGCATCGCACGCTCAGGGCATCGGGCAGCCCTTGCGCGACGGCGGCTTCGCGTGCTGCCCGGGCGGGCCGGAACGGTGCGAGAGCGGCGCGGGCGGCGGGCGGTATGCAGGAGCCGATCTGGTCCAGCCGAGCCTGCAGCCTCGGGTTGATCCCCTCCTGGCTGCTGGTGATGGCCGGGGCATACGCGGGCTGCGCTATGCCGGCGGCGACAGCGCGGCGGGTGTCGACCAGCTCTGCGGTCCAGGCGGCCTGGTCGTCCGGGTCCGCGGACGGTGTGGGGTCCCAGTGGAGGGCCAGGCGGTTGCGCCGGTAGCTCTCCCAGGGGCGGACCACGTCTGCGGGTTGGATCTGGTACGGCGAGGTGCGGTAGTGCTGGCGTGCGGCGATGCGGGCGTCCCAGCCGTGCGGGGTGGCCATCGGCACGTCGCCGAGCAGCTCGTGCCACTGGGCGAGCTGGTCGCGGGCCTCGCCCTCGTCGGTGCGGATGCTGCGGGGGTCGAGTCGGCCGATGTAGGCCAGCAGGGCGGCGATTTCGCGGCGGTCCACGGTCAGCCCTCCGTTCCGGTCGGCTCGTCCAGGGCGGCGAGAAGGGCGGCGGTGTGCTTCTCGGCCCGCGTCATGCCACCGGGCGCGGCGGTGTTCTGGCCGGGCACGGCGTAGAGGTTCGGGCGGTTGGGGGCGTGTTCCCGGGTGATCCAGGAGCGCCAGTCGGCAGCCCAGGCTTCCGCCGGCCTCGGGGCGTGGGCCGCCCGGTGGGCACGCCACTTCGCGTCGGCGGCCTGCAGGCCATGCTCGCCGAGGCGGTCGAGGTGTCCCTGCTGGCGGGCCCAGGTGTGGGTGGCGGGGTCGACCTGCCACTCGGCAGCCGAGGTGACCGCAGCACCACCACTACTGCTGTACCTCCGGTTCAAATCAGGTTCACTACGGTTCTGTGTGCCGGTGGCCGGTACATCGCTGTGCCGGTGGCCGGTACGCCGCTGTGCGGGTTTCCGCCTGGACCTGCCGGTTTCCGGCACTGCCGGTTTCCGGACCCTGGCGGGGGATTCCGGCACCTCACGCGGGCGGATTCCGTACCGCCGCAGCGCTGACAGCCGGAGCTTGGCAGGACCAGTGGGCTCGTCCGGCACCGCCGTGTCGCCCGTTTCCTCCCGCTGCTCTCGCAGCGCCTGTGCGACTGCTTCGGCGGCGAGCGGCAGGCGGTAGACCGTGCTGCGCTGCGGGCCCACCAGGTCGTCGAGCTGTTCCAGCTCGCCGGCGAGGACGAGGCGTTCGATGGCTTCGCGCACCGTGGAGACCGAGGCGTGCGTGCGCTTGGCCAGGCTGGACAGGGAGGCCCAGGAGATGCACTGGTCGTCGGCCACCCGGTCGGCGATCGACAGCAGGACCAGACGCGCGGCCCCTCGGCTGGAGCTGTGCTCCCACACCCACTCGCGAGCTTCGCTGCTCATCGGCCGCTCCCGGCAAGCGGGCGGGCGGGGCGGCTCGCGGGGGCCTGGATGGTGCGGTCCGGCTCGGGGCGCTGAGGCGCCGAGGCGGAGCTAGCTGCCGCGCAGGCCGGACGGTAGGACCTTTTGCGCAGGGCGGAGCGCATGCAAGAATCTCCTTTGGTGTTGCCACGCTGAGACGCCCCGTGGAAGGGATCAGCGTGGTGATGGTGGCGATCTCCGCCCTTGCCGGGGCGGTACAGCCGTTAAGCGTCCGGCGTCCGGGAGTTGCCGCTCTCGGGCGCCGTCGCTGTGTCCTGGGACCTATGAGGCCCGGAGGTTGTGCACGTCATTGCTCCTGTGCTCGTCCGCGCGGGCGGTCTGCCCGGCGGGGCACGACGAACATACGCACGGCTCCGCGTCAAGGTCCAGAGTTGGTTCTTAAACCCTGTAGAAGTCGCGTGAGCTGCTGCGACGGGGGTGGAGCGAGCATGGGCGAGTCCTAGCGCGTACGTAGGCCACGACGGCCGGGCAAGGAGCGCTTACCGCACCCCGTCGGCGTCACAACACTTCAGTGAAGCTGTGATCGAAAACCTACGCCAGAGTGATCCCAGTCTGTCAACACTGAAGTGAAGCGCCTCGGCCTTTGGCCCTGGGAACTACACTGCAGTACAGTCCGGAGTCGGCGTCTAGATGAGAGGAGTCGGTGATGGTGGAGTCCAGCGGACCGGCGGAGGCGCCCGGCGGCGCGGCCGACGCTCGGCGCTCATTCGCCGACAAGCTCAACCACCTGTTCCAGACCGTGACGAACCCGGAGACCGGCAAGCGCTACATCAATGCCGAGGTCGCCCGGGCGATCTCCGTGTCCGAGAGTGCGATCTCGCAGCTGCGGACCGGTGCGAAGTCCAACCCCACCTACACGACGGTGGAACGACTGGCCGGCCACTTCCATGTCAAAGAGCAGTACTTCTTCTCGGACTACGACGCCGAGGAGGCCGAGAAGGTGCGCGCCTCCATGGAACTCATCGAGGCCGTAGCCGACAGCGACGTCCGCGGCCTTGCGCTTCGAGCCAACGGCCTCTCGGCGGACAGCTTGAGGATGATCACGGATGTGATCAATCAGGCGAGACGGTGGGAAGGGCTCGACAAGCCCGGGGAGTGATGTGACCTCCCTCACCTGCTGGGCGGATTTGACTGGTATGCCGCGCATGGATCTTCAAGATCGCCTTGGGCAACCATCTGTACCTATGCAAAGCTCCGCTAGAACCACGCGGAATGGTGGGTTCCGGTTAGCGCAGGCCGTGTCAGCGCTCATTCGGGGGCTACAGCAAGGATCTCGTCCATGTTCAAGCGGCAATTCGCGCGCAGAGAGGCGCAGCTGAGGCGACTGTGTGAGGAGCAGTTGCGGGGGGTCGAGATATCCGATCCCTACGCGGTGGATGAAATATGTCGGCAGCTCGCCGTCAAGCGTGGCCGCCCCCTGCACCTCCACGAATTGCCTGAGACCGGAGGGGCCAACGCTCCCTGCGGAATGGTCCTCTCGTTCGACCACGGGGATTACGTCTTTCACGTCGCGGCTACCAGCGAGCGGCATCGTGCACAAATCGTGCGCCACGAGCTAGCGCACCTGCTGCTCGGGCACGCCGGGAACAACGAGAGCGTCGTCAGGTCTCTACTGGGAGTCCTGCCTGACGGGGTCGACCCCTCTGCCGTGCTCTCCGCTCTCGGCCGGACGAGCTACGACAGCGAGACCGAGTACGACGCCGAGATGGCCGCCTCCTGTCTGGGAGAGCTCTTTCACGATCTTGCCCACTCGGGCCGGGAACGCGGTCGGTCCGGTGCCGTGGCGCGGCTCGACGACGCCCTGGTCCACCCACGGAGGAACCGCCGCTCATGAGTACATCCACCCTCATCGCCGGCGTCCTCTGGCTGGTGGCTCTGTGGCGACTGCCGTCCCTCCGGCACTCTCGCAAGCAGCGAAGTCTGGCGCTGACCCTGGTGGCTCTCGCAGCTGCCATGACGTTCGAGGTTCCGCCGGTCAAAGAGGCAGTCGATGCCGCCGTCGGCGCAGATGCCAGGCTGTCGCCGCTGCTGAAGCACTTGCTCGGCGTTACCTCGGCGGCATATCTGCTCGACTTCGTCATCGCAGTCGTTCGACCGCAGGGCCTGGCAAGTCGCACCCGGCTGGTGGCCGCCGGCGTGACGTTGCCCCTCATGCTCGCCTTCTACGCCCTGGCCAACTGGACGTCAGGAGGGCCCGTCAGGCTTGGGGAGGGCCGTGGCGCCCTCTTTCCCGTCCTCTACATGACGGTCTTCACGCTGTACATCGGCATCGCCATGGTCGTCGCTACATGGCTGTTCCTCGGCGGCGTACGCCACAGCCGGACTCTCCTGGGGAAGGCCGGCCTCGGATTTCTGGGCTCGGGAACCCTGCTCGGAAGCCTGTACGCCCTCCAGCGCATCGTCTTCGTGACGGTTCAGCTTGCCTCCGGCACCAGCTATCCAGCCTTGGAGAACCTTCTCTCCACAACGCTCAAGCAAGCCACCGTCCTGTCGGTCGCAGTCGGCGTCTGCTTGCCTCCTCTCTCCGTCGCCGTGGAATACGTCGCCGCGTGGAGCACCCTGCGGAAACTGCGTCCCCTCTGGGTGCAGCTCACGGAAGCAGCCCCGTATGTGGTGCTGGCGACATCTGTAGGCAGGTGGCGTGTCCGCTTCCGGCTGGAACGGTGCGTCATCGAGATCGAGGATGCCTGCCTGGCGCTTCGCGAGTACGTGTCAGTCGACATGCACACAAAGGCCCGGAGGTTCGTCCGTCAGGAAGGGGTCGCTGCGCAACTCTCTGACGCAGTGGCGGAAGCCTGCTGGTTGCGTGCAGCCGTCCAGAGCGCACGAAATGGGGAACGGCTGCGGGGAGTTGAATATCCACCCCTCGGCGTCACTGGCCGAGACAGAGCGAGCGAACTGTCATGGCTGCGCACCGTTGCCCGCGCGTACCTAACCTCGCCAGTCGTTTCCGAATTCGTCCGGCAAGAACATTCGTCCGTTTCCCACGAGCAGGGCGCTTCGGAAAGGATCTCCTCAAATGGCAACTGATGTCCGCCCCAGCGAGTCGCGGCTGGCCCGCCGCATTACAGACTGGCTTGAGCCGAAGAACTGGATCATCGCTGTCACCCTGCTGGTCGGCTGGCACACCGCACAATGGACAGGTGTCGCCTGGGGCGTGGTCGGCGCCCTTTTTGCGGCCGTTATCCCGATCACCTTCATCAAGTACGGCATTCGCAAAGGCCACTGGGGCGACAGACACGTCGGAGCGAAGCCAGCACGGCTAGTCGTGATGGCCGTCATCCTGCTCTCCGTAGCCACCGGCATCGTCCTGATGCTCGTCGCGGGGGCGCCGCGCACCATGGTTGCCCTCATCGTCTCGATGCTCGTGACGCTCGCGATCCTCACCGCAATCACCTTCGCCTGGAAGATCTCCGTCCACCAGGCCGTGTCCGCAGGTGCCTGCGCGATGCTCGTGCAGACCTACGGCCCGTGGATGGCCCTGGGCTTCCTCTTGGTCGTTGTCGTCGGCTGGTCCCGCGTCGAGCTGCGGGACCATACACGCAACCAAGTGATCGCAGGCACCATCCTCGGCACCATCGTGGCCGCAGCCGTCTTCCACCTGGCGCGCTGATCCGAAGGAGGGGCGTGGTTGAGACCACCGCTACGCCTCCCAGGTATCTCACCCGGCTTTCGGGCCTCTGCATCCCCGAGCTCGCGGGCCGGCAGGATCGGGTTTCAGTGCTCGTAGGGCCAGGCCCGTCCGGTCTGCCGGTACTCGGTCACGGAGATGGGCTGCACTCCGGGGCGCATCCGGGCTGTGTACAGGTGGCCGTCGAGGTGGTCGATCTCGTGGTGGACCAGACGGGCGAGGCCGCGTTCGTAGTCAGTGGTCACGGTCGTCCCGTCGAGTGTCGTGGTCTCGACCGTGATCCGGAGGGGGCGAGGGACGAGGCCGCGTACGTCGAAGAAGCTCAGACATCCCTCGTACTGGTCGTCGGTCTCCTGCGAGGCGGCGATGACCCGGGGGTTGAGCAGTACGATCGCGCCCGCTCCTGGCTCGGCCGGCTGGACGACGGCCGCGGCCCGGCGGATGCCGATCTGTGGGGCTGCAATGCCCATGCCCTTGGCGAACGTGTGGACGCCTGCGATGCGCGCCATGGAGGTGAACAGGCTTTCCACGGCTTGCTCGGCGGCCTCACGTTCGGCAGGGAGTGAGAAGGGGCGTGCTGGCTCGGCAAGGACGGAGGCGCCTTCCTGGACTACGCCGAGGTTGCGCATCTGCTCGCTGGGCCGCATCTCGTTCACGAGAACTCCTGTTGATTCGCGTCGTGTTCGCACGGCCAACCGCGGTTGCAGTGGACATACGACGGGGTGCGCCGCTCGGGGAGCCGGTCATGCGGGCCAGGCGTTAGCTCGGCAGCTAGCGTGGCGTTGCCAGACATCCGCTGCGACTGTTGAAGCGTCCCGTATTGCCTGATCCAGAGGGTCGGGGATGCTGCCCCGTCCGAGGCCGGAGGAGGCGACTGCAGTGGAGAGCGTTCTGCGCTCGTCCTGGCTCAGCCCTTCGCTGCACACAGAGTGGGCCAGGATGTCTCGTGCGATGTACCCGTCGGGATGCGTCGTCGCTTCGCTGGTGAGGCGGCGCATCAATTCGGCTTGTCGGGACTCTGGGGAGAGGTCGAGCACAACTAGTCCTACACGAGAGCGGAAGACGGCAAGGTCGGGGGCCGAGTCGAGAGCCAGGTAGTGCTGCACCATCTTGTTGATCGGCTCAACTGGCTGATCGTCGGCTGCCCTGTGGCAGAGGACGGCAAGGGCTGCCGCGACGGCGTGCTCCCATGGCTCCACCAGGGTGCTCTCGTGTAGGAACTTCAACGCATCGCTGGGCTGCTCGCCGAGGCAGCGGACGAGCACCTCGACTTGGCGCCCGTCGAAGAGGCGCTGTCCCACGCCCCGGTGTTGCCTACTGTGCGCCCGGGCGTAGTCCCATTCACCTGCTGCGACGAGGGCACGGGTTCCGTCGCCGAGGAATACGGCCCACAGCCATTGGCATACCTGTTGATGGTCGGAAGCCGACTTCGTGAGGCGCTGGAAGGACGTGGCGCGGTCGTCGATGACCGCTTCCGTCTTCGATCTGACTGCTCGGTTCAGGGAATCGAGCAGATGATACGCGCCAGTCCCGTCGCCGTCGCGGATGCGCAGTCGGGCCAGGTTGACCAGGGGTTCCAAGGCGTACCGGGCTTCCTGCGCGCCCAGGGGCTGGGCGCCCAGGACGGCCTCGGCGTGGCGCCAGCACAGAGAGCGTGCCAGGTCCGGCATGCCGCAGTCGCTTGCGATCAGTGCCGCCTTGTTCAGGGCGACGGTTGCGGAGGTCACGTTGTCGTTGCGCTCGGCGGCGGCAGCGAGGTCGGTGATTTCGCGGATGCGTTCAGCGAGGGGCGGGCACGCTGGACGTGGACGGGCAACGAGCGGGAACCGCTTCGCTATCTGGCTGACGTCCATGTCACTGCCATTCGATGACGATGCGGTTCAGCGGGTTGTCGAAGGTGAAGCGGCCGTGCTTCGGGGCGAGCGGGGTCGCGTCGAGTGGTTGGATTTCGAACCCGACGTCGAGCGCCCGGAAGCCCTGGTTCCAGGTGCGGACCTGGTCCGCGACGTCCGAGGCGAGGGCTTCGGCGTCAGGGCCGTGGCCGATGACGCCGAACTCGTACAGGCTGGCGCCATCGGGGGCCTTCTTCGCGTAGGGGCGCCGGGTGAGGTAGGTGAGCGTGCCACCCTCGAAGACCGCGGTCGAGGACGGGTAGGGCGCGGTGACCAGGCCCTTCTCGATGGCCTCGTTGTTGGCGGGCATCCGGCTCAGGCCGTTCGGCATGGCGCAGGCGAGCCACAGCTCCAGGTACTCCGCCGATTCCGGGCCCCGGAAGGTGACGTCCGTCCACGCCTCGGCGCGCGGCTGGCGGAAGATGTCGCGCAGGGCGTCCGCGTCGACCTTCTGGTCTCCGTTGGTGACGAGCGTGACGGTGTTGTCGGTGTCCAGGGGAACGAAGACGCGCGGGTCGTCGGCGATGCCCCTGCGCAGCGGCATGAACGTGTTCATCTGGCTGCCGACGCTGCGCCAGGCTCCGTCCTGGTTCTCGAAGGCGATCGAGCGGGAGACGCTGCCGCGCAGGCGTAGTGGCGTGAGGAGTCGTCCGCCGGGGGCGAGCTGGTCGAGCCAGGCGTGCGGAACGCCGTGGGCGCCGACGGTGGCTTCGATCCGGTCGTACGGCGCGTTGGAGGCGTGGCCCACGGCTCCGTCTCCGAGGACCACTTCGACGTTGTGGATGCCGGCGGCGGCCAGCCCGCCGCGCGCTCCGTCCACGATGTCCTCGTCCACGTCGATCGTGGTGACGTGTCCCGTCTCGCCGACGAGGTAGCCGAGGAGTCCGGCGTTGAAGCCGGTGCCGGCCCCCAGCTCCAGGATCTTCTGGCCGGGCTGGACGTCGAGTTGTTCCAGCATCATGGCGACGATGTCGGGCTGGGAGGCGCAGCTGATGGAGCGGCCGGATCCGTCGAACTTCGTGTCCACGGGTGTGTTGCCGTACGCCTTTTCGAGGGGGGCGTTGCGGACGAAGAGGTGGCGGGGTACGGTCCGCATGGCCTCCTCCACCCGGGGCGTGCGCACGCACCCGGTCTCGACCAGGTGGTCGATCAGCTGGGCGCGCAGACGGTCTGCGGAGGGGGCTTCGATGGTGTCACTGTTCACCCCGTTGACCGTAGTGCTCGCCGTCCCCTCAGCTCGGGTGGACGCGGTGTTGTCGCTCGTTCCCATGACTACCTCTTTCGCGAGTGTTGACAAGGTGCGCTGGTCCTGGGCGGGGAGACCCAGGCGGTTGAAGTGGAAGATGCCGTGGTGGGCGATCACGGCCCGCAACCCTCGTTCCAGGCGGCCCTGACGGTTGAGGTCTGCGAGCTGCTGGCCAAACCACTCGAACGTGGCTATCCACTCGGCCAGCGGCGCGAGTCGGCCCTGGGTGACGCTGCGGCTGGTGGTGCTGACGTCGACGGTCATCAACCGGTGGACAGCGGCCCGGTGACGTTGCGGACTGCAGACCTCGTCGCCGGGGCGCTCGGCCGCGATCCTCGCCCAGACGTCACCCTGCTCGTACCAGTCGAGACCCGCCGCGCGCATCGCCACGCTGAGCAGGAGCACCGCCAGCTCGCGGCGGCCGAGCTGGGGACCGGTGACTGCCTGCTGGCGGGCCGCCTCCTCCAGCAGGTGACGGCTGTCGTAGTGGAACAGGGTGTGGGCGATCTTCATCGCGGCGGGGCCGCCGAAGGCTGTCTCTTCCGGCTCGTAGATGCCTCGCGTCCAGGAAGCGAGGACGCCGGCGTCGACCAGCTCGTCCAGGGCAGCGTCCAGGGCCTTCGCCGTGTCCGGGCCCGCGGCCCGGTATCGCAACCGCCACCAGGGGAACTTTCGCAGGAATGACCACTGGGCCAGTTCCGACTCCTGGGCGATCAGCACTGGGAGCAGATGCTCCACGGCGGTGGCCTCCGCGCGGCTCCAGTCGGTGAACCGGATGAGGCGTTGCGGCCATTCGTCCGCTGCCATGTTTCCTCTTCTCGTCGGCTAGTTGATCAGGAAGCAGGTGTCCCACCCGGACGCGGACGGCGTTCCGGTGTGGAAGGAGTGCAGGGCGAGGGCGGTGCCGGCGGCGCCTTCGAGGAGTCCGATGTCGCCGCCGCCGGGAGGGTTGATCAGGGAGTCCGCCAGGGCGCCGGGCGTGGTGTCGGTGATTGGTGCCAGGAGCCGGGGCAGGCATTCGGTGAGGCCGGGAGTGAGGGCGTCGGTGGCAGCGAGTTGTGTGATGTGCGCCAGGCCGGCGAAGCCGTGGCACAGGGAGACGTCCACGGTCGCGTCGAGTTGTCCGGGGTCGGTCATGGCGCGCAGGAGGGCGAATTCGGCGGCGTGTTGGCGCGCCGGGTCCTTGAGGGCGAGGGCGGCGAGCTGCTGGGCGCGGGCGAATCCGGCGGTGCCGTAGCACCAGGACGGCCGGGATGGTCCGGGGCCGATCGTGCCGGAGCGTAGTTGCTCACGGGTGATCCAGTACGGCCACCACGGGCCGGCGGGGCCGTCCTGCTGCCAGTGGTCGAGCCAGGCCAGGATGCGGGTGATCGCGTCGAGGTGGCCCTCGACGGTGACGCTGCGGCGGGCTGCGAGGGAGAGCACAGCGAGGGGGCCGCCGATGCCGTGGGCGACGCCGTTGTTGGCGTGCCCTTCCGGATACTCCGGGGAGGTCGTGCCGGAGGGAGCTAGGGAGCTCCACCAGCCGGGCAGAACTTCCCCGTCGTGCTTGACCGGCTCGGTCAGGCGGACCAGGTAGGTCAGGATCTCGCGGACGACGTCGGTATGGACGTCGCGGTGCAGCAGGAGCCCGCCCAGCCCGCTCAGGCCGCGGATCGCGTCGAACTCCGCCAGCGCGGGCATCTCGCCGCGGTCCATGCGTGCGTGGGCGTCCGCGAGCCGGTCCCGGATCGCCTTCGTGACGTACCGGTCGAGGGTGTCCAGGGCGCGGGCGTAGCGTCCGGGGCGGTTGGCGGCGGCGTGCAGGGCGAAGGCGAGCGCGGGCGCCCCGTAGTAGAGGTGGCTGTCCGGGCCGCCGACAGCGGGTTCGGCTGCGGCGCAGGCGAGCCAGTCGTGGGCGCGCTGCCACGGCCCCTGGTCGGTGCGGGCCCGCTCGATGTGCAGCAGGGCGACACCGGCTGCGCCGTGTGCGAGCGACTGCGGCCACCAGCCCTGGCGGTGATGCAGCTCCCGTACGTCCTGCGGCGAGGCAAGCCGCTCGGCGATCGTGTCGGCGGCTGCCCGCGCGCTTTCACGCAGATTCATGGTGATCTCCTCGGTGAGTCCAGGCCATGGCGGCGGCGTGGGCCAGCCGTACGCACATCCGCTCGTCGTCCTTGTCGATGCCGGCGGCGCGGATGTGGTGGGCGTGCAGGAGCGAGTCGAGAACGAGGTCTAGGTCTATGCCACCGAACGTGTCCAGCTTCTGCCGGTAGCGGGCCAGGGCCGCGTCGCGCTCGCTCCAGGCGCTGGCGATGGCGTCGCCGCCGGGAGCCGCGCGCAGGGCCGCCCAGCCGTCGGCTGGGTCGGCTAGGCGCAGCGCCTGACCGCGCACGGTCCGGTCCATAGGGCGCGGGTCGGTGATCCGGCTGTGGGCGATCAGCCAGTTCATGCCGGCTGCGGTGCTGCCGGTGAAGGCGGCGGCGACGGAGACGAAGTTCGCTGCGGCGAGGACCTGTTGGTGCGGACGGGAGCTTTGGGCGAACTGGACGGCCAGGGCTCGGGAGTCAGCGGCGAAGACGTCCTCGGCCAGGCTCATCAGCGGCCCGGGGCCCCAGCGGCCGGTCTCCGGGTAGGAGGTCGCGAACTGCATGTCGGTGAGGAGCCCGGCACGGCGCAGTCCGTTCGCCCAGGCGCTCACGCGTTGTGCGGTGAGGGCGAAGTCCTGCTCGCTGGGGACCGCGATGCGCAGGCGCAGGTGCCAGCGGGGATCGCGGTAGCGCATGTACCACCAGGTCGGCGGCTCGTTCCACTGGCCGAGCAGCGCGGGCAGGTGGTCGGCAAGGATCTCGGGCTGCCGTTCGACGTGCCCGTACAGCTTGACCAGCAGCCGGGAGGCGGTGCCCGGAAGGTGGCCGTGGTCGCGGGTGACGAGTTGGTCGGCGGTGACGGGAGGGACGGCCGGCCACTGCGGCGGGTGGACGGCCGTCATCGGGGCGATGATCTCGTGGGCCCGTCCGTCGAACCAGCCCCTGTCGGATTCCGCTTCCGTCAAGATCACAGATTCGTGGGTGTCCAGGTGGGCGCGCAGCAGCGCGAGGTGCGCGCGCTCGGAGAGGTCCAGCGGCAGAAGCTGGTCGCCCTCGGCCAGCGCGACTTCGTCCGGAACTCGGCGGCGTGCGCGCCACTCGTCGGCCGCCTTGTGCCATTCCCCCCAGGAGGCGCGGCGGTCGGGCAGCTCCGACTGGGCCAGTCGCCACCTCGCCGGAGAGAGGATCGCGCGGCCGTAGCGCACCCGCGGCAGGTACGGCAGTGCGGTAGCGGAAGCCCAGGGGAAGACGGTCAGGACGGCGGTCTGGGCCCGGCTGATCTCGGTGAGGAAGCGTGCGAGCGGCGGCGTGTGGCCGCGCAGGTCCAGCGCGTGCAGCGTCATGGGGTCCAGCAGGCAGGCGCGGGAGAGGGAGACGAGGTAGAGCCTGCGGCGGTCGCAGCCCACGGCGAGGTCGTCGAGCGGGATGGTGCGCGCGTCGACCGGACGGTGCTCCGCCAGGCTGATGACGGCCGGCAGGAGTTCTGTAACGCGGGTGACGTTGGTGTCGCCCCGGTCGAGTGGGGGGAAGGAGACCTGCGTGGGCACCGCGCCGGGCGTGTTGACCGGCAGCTCCTCCAGCATGACGGCCACGCGGGCCTGATCGTCTGATGCGAGCAGCCCCAGGCTGCGGCCGATCGTGGTGCCGATCCCGCGGGACGGGGCGATGCCGTGGAGAACGAAGTCTCCACTCTCCAGGGCCTCTTGCGAAGCGGCACGGATTCGAAAGCGCAGCTCCGTGTGGGCCGGTACCTGCGGGGCGTTGCGATCTCCGACCGTCAACGTGCGGATCAGGTCCTCGTCCAGGCGGATCTCGTCGCGGCCGTCGAGGACGGCCGCTTGGGCGAGGGAGAGCAGCCGCTGTTCACGGGCGGTCAGGGCCTCACCCTGTTCAGGTTGCGCATCGCGGTATCCGACCGGGAACCCGAGGCCGACATCGGGGTCCACCAGGTCCCGGACCGGGACGAGTGAGTTGATGCCGTACCGCTCGAAGAATCGGTTGTGGAAGTCCTTCCATGCCGGAGTGCCGAAGGGGTACGCGCTCAGCCGGGCCAGCACTGTGGCGGCCTGCCCCGCCTCGCGGGCAACCTGTGGGGGCAGAGTGAGGGAGCAGTCCATGCGAAGGTCCAGCGTGAACGGCTGAGCCTTGACGCTACTCAAAGCGGTCATTTTCCGACGCAGGGCGGTACGCAGGCGCCGGCCGTCCGCCGGGGCCAGTACCTGGTTGTGCCGGGCGATGGCGTCGCGGACCGTCCGCAGGTCGGCCACGAGGTCCGTGGCTGATGAGGCGGCGGCTGCTTCGGCCTGCTCGGCCAGGTGGTCCAGGGCGTCGAGGGTGGCAGAGGGCGCGTGCAGGCTGCTGATGAGCACACCGCGTTCGACGAGGCTGCTGACGAGCCCTTCCACCCGGTCCGCGGGAACGTCGGGGAACTCGCTCCTCATCAGTGCGACCACCGCATGGACGGGGACGGGCGAAACGGTGGCATCAACGGCGATACGTACGGCGCTGGTGTACCGGAGGGACACTTCGGCCGCTGGGCTGCCGTCGGTACGGCATGAACGGGGCGGGTAGGGCACGATCAGCCGATCGCCCCGTACGAAGATGGTGTTGTTGGCCATCACATGCAGGTGCCGCAGGAGTTCAGGATCTGCTTCCAGACGGGCGACCAGGTCCGCGATCCAGTCGCCGTCGGCACGGATGACGGGTCGATGCCACTCACCCCAGGACCATCCCGGTCGTTCCCCGAACGAGGCGGAGGCGATACCGGCGAACAGACCGTTCGGGGTCGCCCGGCCCGTCATACGCAGCAGGTACCGCATGACCGACACCACTGCGCGGCGCAACTGACGGGTCTCGGGACTGGCCACCGAGCACAGGGTCTGAACCTGCTGCGCGAGCAGAGGGCTGGCCTGCTCGATGGAGTCGGCGGCCTCGGACAGCGACCAGACGTCGCGCAGCCACGTCTGCCACCGCACCTCGCAGTCCGGGGTGTCGTCGGTGAGGTCCGGCCACGCGGGAAGCCGCAGCCTCGAGGAACGGGCGGCGCGCACCAGCGCAGTATCCGCGCACCGGTACAGCGGGCCGTCCTTCCGGGTACCCATGCACCCTCCCTGGTTGTGGTGTGTTGGGGTGGGTGCCAGCCCGCGCGGCGCAAGGCCGCGCGGGCTGGCAGATCAATGCGCCGAGGTCAGGCCACGTTGGTGGCGCAGGACCCCTGGCAGCTCGGCTTGCAGCCGTCGTCCGTCAGGTTGATCACCGTGGCGGAGCCGTCGCCGGACTCCAGGACGCTGATGTCCAGGTCGAACGCGTCACCGCCCGCCGTGGCGGCCGGGGACTGTGCCTGGCCCTTGATCGTGCTCGCGTTCATGCGGGTTTCTCCCTACTCGTCGTGCGGTGGAAGATGATCAGGCCACGTTGGTGGCGCACGGGCTGGAGCAGGTGCTGCCGCAGCCGTCGTCGGTGAGGTTGATCAGCGTGGCGGAGCCGTCGTCGGACTCCAGGACGCTGATGTCGAGGTCGAATTCGTCGTTCTGCATGTGGTGATTCCTCCGTTGTCATGCGCGGCTCCGATCGAGCCGCGAGGGACGTGCCGCGTGGGCGGCGCCGACAGGACATGGGCGTCGTGCCGGTGGTCTGGTGCGGTCAGGAGCCGCTGGAGATACAGGCGTTGCCACCGCAGGTTGAGCCGCAGCCGCCGTCGGAGGCGATACTCGCCCCGACCGTGCCACCCGATTCGATGACGCTGATGTCGAGGTCGAACGGGTCCTGCGCGGCAGAGGCCGAGGCGGTCCTCATGCCCTGGTCGGTCACCCTGGGAGTCACGGGAATCCTCCTGATTGGTCCGGTGGAACACTTCGATTCGGTGTGTTGCGGTACGGCCGACCCCGGTGGGCAGCAGCTGTGTGGCCTGCGCCAGTCGGGTCCTCGCGGCCACCTCTTCAGACACGAGAACTGCTGTCCGGAAGAGGAGTTGGGGACGGGACACGGAAGTCCGAAAGGTGAACCGAGATACGCCGTCAGGCTGCCGCGGGCTGCGCTTGAGGATGGTTCTTCGCGGCCTGGTCCAGCACCCGGGTGAAGTGCTCGGCCCGCTTGTCGCCCTCGGCCTCCTGAGCGCGGAGGTCGCCGAAGCGCTGCCAGTAGCGCCGGCAGACGTCACTGCTCATGACCATCTCTGCGTAGAACGGCAGCTGTCCGTCGCGGACGCGGCCGAGGCAGTGTCGGAGGCTGAGGGCGCAGATGAGTCGGTTGGCCGACATGAGCTGCATGTACTCCTCGGCCTTCATGTCCTCGGGCTTCCACAGCTCGGCGAGGTCGGCGTTGGTGGACACCCGGTTCAGCCAGTCGAGCTGGTTGCCCGCGAGGAGTGCCTCGTGCCGCTCGGCCTGGTGCCGTGCGTTCTGCCTGAGCCGGGCGGCTCCGACCACGGCGGTCGTGAGGGACAGGGCAACACCGGCAGCGAGGACGGCGGTAGGGAGCTTCATCGATCAACAACCCTTTCGCAGAGCGGATGTGCGGCATGAAGGCCGAATGGTGGGGACCGCAGTGTTCCGCTTGTTCACGCGGCCTCCGCGAGGACGATGCTCGGGACTTCATCGGTAGAGCCGTTAGGCATGTACCGGCTACGCACCGTCTCCAGTGCGACAGCGATCGGCGGCAGACCGACCGTGGCCCTTCGTTTGTCGACGGATCCCGGCGCGCGCAGTGGGCACAGCTCGATGCGGTCGGAGCTCAGCAGGAGCTGGGTGCCGTACTCCTGGTCCTGGCCGGTGTTGATGAGGGTGCGGTCGTGCAGGTGTGCCCAGTGGTGGACGAGCGCGTCGCCGACCTCGACCGCACGTCCGAGCAGGATGGTGGCGGCGCGCTGGAAGACGAGATCGTGGTCGCTGTGCAGGGCGATGCTCCAGGCGGCTCGGGCAGCAGCAGGGCCGACGAGGCGGTGGCCGGGCCACTCGTATTCGCCCAGGACGCGGTGCAGAAACTTGGCGTTGGCGTAGTCGGTGTGCCGACCACGGCCGAGTTGGACGCCATCGAGCTGGTTGCGCACGCGTGTGGCCCGGTGCGCTGCCGATTCCGTGGCGCGGGCGATCAGCTCGCGGGCGATGTCGGGCCGCTGCGGCTTTTCGGTTGTCACGTGCTGCTCCCTTCTTCCGCGGCAAGATGGGGAGCTTGGGTTTGGCAGCTGATTAGTGTGCTGAGTCGGGGGCGGTGCTCCGCGGCCAGTTCGAGGCGGGCGACCCGGTCCCCCTCCCGTCCCGGACCGGAACCCCGCACGTCCCAGCCCATGTCCGTGAGCCGACGCAGCAGGGCGGCGATGGGTTCGGCTTGCACGGTGTGGCCTGCCAGGATTTCGGCCCGTACGAGCGGGAAGCTCTGCCGGGCGGCGAAGTCGGAGGCCCACAGGGTGATCAGCCGGGTGATGTCGTCGGGCTGGTCGGGCAGGGTGTGGACGTAGCCCAGGCGGAGGCAGGGGCCTTCGCCCCAGCTGAGTCCGGGGTCGCGCGCGGGGACCATGCAGGCGAGCAGCTTTCCGTCCTCGAACAGACCGGCCGACGTCGTGTGCGGGTCGCGGAACAAGGCCGGCACGTCGGCTTGGGCGGGCACGGGGAGGCCGCGCAGGGTGAGCCAGCGCTGCCGGTCCTGCACGAGGGCAGCGGCTTCCGCGCGCTCGGCGTCCGTACGTAACCTGCGCACCGCGTACACGGCGCCCGGGTACTTCGCTGCGAACGAGGTGGAAGCCGGAGCCTCCTCGTTGGCCAGGGGAGTGGGGGGCCTTCTCACTGGCTCGCTCCGCTCCGCGCCGCCGGGTCGGTCGGCAGCAGCTTCCAGCCGTGGGCAAGGATCACCAGGTGGGTGGTGTCCCGCGCGCCCGTGTCGGCGAGGAGTTGGTCGAGTGCGGCGCGCTGGTCGGCGGGGGCGAGCTTGGCGGCGACGGCGATGTCACGGGGGTCGCTGTGCTCGGCGACGGCTCGGAGCAGCAGCCGCTGGTCCGGGGTGAGGGATGGCGCTGGCCGGTCCGCCGTGGGTGAGGCCACCTGCTGGGTGGTGAACAGGCGGTGCACGATCACCGGGGGCTTGCAGCGGGGCGGGCAGTGCAGGCTCTCACGGATGTCGCGCATGTACTGGCGGACGGTCACGGCCGACAGGCTGGTCTCTGCCGCAATCTCCTTGGCCGTGAGGCCGTTCGCGAGGTGCTGGGCGACGCGCTGCAGGGTCGGCGTCAGGGGCGTGATCGGTGCGCTGGTCGTCACGGGCGGGGTCACGGTGTCTCTCTCGGCTGAGTGGATGGTCACTGGGAGGGGTGTCGCCGGTCCCCGCGGGGGACGGGGGCCGGCGGCACGGGCCCGTGCGCGGCGGTGGGGAGTCACGGGGTGCCGCGCACGGGGGCTCATGCGGCGGTCGGATCGGGTCGTGCCCAGGCGGCTTCGGCGGCGAGGCGCTCGGACCACTGGATGTGGCCCTCTGCGAAGGCGGCGTCGGCCAGGCGTATGCGCTGGACTTCGCCGGTTCCGGCCGGTGGGTAGGTGTGCTGGATGTCGCGCCACAGGCGGTGGACGATGTAGTCGCCATCGAGGGCATGGGCGCCGTGCAGTTCCATGGCGTCCTGGGCGGACTGGACGGCCCACTGGTGGCCGAGGTATTTCGAATTGATCAGGTCGGCGTCGCAGGGCAGGCCCTGGTCGAGGAGGTGCACGGCCTGGTAGGCGAGTATCCGGGCGGCGCGCAGGCGGGCTTCCATGTCGCCGACGCGGTCCCGCAGGACCGGCAGGTCGGACAGGGCGCCCTGGTAGCGGGGGCGGGTCTTGAGCCGGGCGGTGGTGGTGTCCACGACTGCTTCGTGGATGCCGAGGCTGACGGCGGCCAGGTTGGGGCGGCCGTAGAGGATGCTGCTGCTCTGGGCCACGGCCAGTCCCTGGCCGATCTCCCCGACCACGTTGTCCTCGGGGACGCGGACGTGATCGAGGTCGAGGCGGCCGGCGGAGAAGCCGTGCAGACCGAGCCCGGCACGGTGGTCGGAGACGGAAAGTCCGGGGCGGTCGGCTTCGACCATGAACGCGGTCAGAGCCTGCGAGGTGCTCACTCCGGCCGTTGCGGTGCGGGCGACGACGAGGTGGGCTCCGGCGAGATGGCTGTTGCCGATATGGATCTTGCTGCCGGTGATCACCCACTCGTTGCCGGAACGTTCGGCGGTGGTTTCGATGCCGCCGATGTGTCCGCCAGCGAGCGGTTCGGTCACGGCGATCGACAGCAGCACGGACCCGTCCGCAACCCGGGCCAGCCAACGGCCCTTCTGCTCGTAGGTGGCGAAGTGCAGCAGGGCGCCCACGGGAATCAAGGTCGCCTGCAGGATGGCCGCGGCAGCCGCCGAGACCCGCGCGATGCGGTGGACCAAGACGGTCCTGGCCACGTGTCCGGCGCCCAGCCCGCCGAAGACCGCCGGGACGGTGACAGCGAACCACCGCCGGGCGGCCATCAGGTCGGCGACCTTGCGCTCCACCCTGCCCGGAGCGGCCTCCATCCGCGCGGCGCGCGGCGCGACGTGCTCGGCCGCGAAGGCGTCCGCCTCCTGCCACAGCAGATCGTGGCGGGCGGTGAGGTAGGGACGCAGCGCCGGTGGAGGCGTGGTGGGTGTGGCGGACATGGTCTCCCTCTCCCTGGATGAAGGTCGCAACGCGTGGAGCGGCCGGGGAACGCCTACGGCTCCCGGGTGGGAAGTTGTGGAACGGCCTAGCGGACGGGGGCGCGGGCGATGTGGTCCATCACCTGTGCACTGGCGTTGATGACGATGTCCCGCAGACGACGTGCCTCGGCCAGGGGCCGCTTCTCGGGGTCGATCACACACACCGTGCCCAGCACCGTGCCGCTGTCGTGGATCAACGGAGCGCCGAAGTAGGAGCGGATCCCGACGGCGTCGACCACCGCGTTGCCGCTGAAGCGCGGGGATGCGTGCACGTCGTGCAGCGGGAGGGCCTTCCTGCGGGCCATGACCTCCGGGCACCAGCCGTGGTCCCGGCTCATGGTGCGGCCGACGATCACGAACCCGCTGTCCGCCGGCGGCTGGTGCAGCCCGACGAAAGTCTGTTCCTCCAGGAACAGGTTGACGAACCCGTACAAGAACCCGGCCTGTGTGGCCATGTCGCGGGCCAGCTCGTCGAAGTCCTCGTTGGCCACCGGGGGCACGCCCAGGCGGTTGAGCAGCTCGTAACGCTGAGCCAGTTCCCGCGACTGCTGAGGTCGCTGGCTGGTGAGGGCGGTGCCGGGTGGGGTGAACGGGCCGGGGGTGGTGTCCCGCATGTCGCGCCGAGGCAAGGACCGGGCGGGCGGGGCAGTCTGCGGCGTGCGGTAGGGGTCGCTGGGGTGCTGTGACATCAGGCGTCCTGGAGGGTGGTAGAAGGGGTGTGACCAGCGCGATTGGTGGTGGCGGCGCAATCGACGGCGTGGTCGACGAGGGCCAGCAGAACGCCGGCGACGTGATTCGTGTCGCGGGCGTCGCAGGTGACCACCGGCACGGCGGCGGGGAGTTCGAGAGCGGCGCGGACCTGCTCGGGGTGGTAGCGGTGTGCGCCGTCGAACTGGTTGACCGCGACGACGAAGGGCAGGCCGATGTCTTCGAAGAAGCTGACGGGCGTGAAGCTGCTCTCCAAGCGGCGGGTGTCGACCAGGACGACCGCGCCGACGGCGCCGCGGGAGAGGTCGTACCAGAGGTCGACGAACCGGTCCTGGCCCGGCGTGCCGAACAGGAAGAGCTCCAGCGGCATCGGTGCATCGGGCAGGCTCAATCGGCCGAAGTCGAAGGCGACCGTGGTGGTCCGCTTGGACGCCAGGCCAGCCAGGCTGTCGACGTCCGCGCTCGCCTCGGTCAGGTACTCCTCCGTACTCAGCGGCGTGATCTCGCTGACGGCGCCCACTGCGGTGGTCTTGCCCGCGCCGAAACCGCCGGCGATCACGATCTTCAGCACGGTCGGCGCACCGGCCTGCGAGTGCGGCGAAACCGTGGACGGGTCATCCGGCCTGGGGGTAGGCGACGGCATCAGGCCACTTCCTCTTCAAGCTGGCGGAAACGGCTGCCAGCAGTTGGATAGACGGACCGGACCCTGCGCCGGTATCGGCATAGGACTGGGTCAGGGGGACGACGAGGGCGCCGGCGTCCAGGAGGTCGGAGACGAGCACTTTGACGGCGGTCACGGGCCGGCCGAGGCGACCTGCCAGCTCGACCACCGACCGCCGGCGCTCCCGGCACAGGGCGAGAATCTCCCCGCACTCCTCGGCCTGCGCCGGGCCCGGCCGTCCCTGCCCGGCCTCCAGGACGGTTTCCAGAGCGAGCAGGTGCCGCGGCTTGGTACGCCCGCGCGTCACGGAGTAGGTCCGCACGAACGCCGACTCCTCGGCCGCGCGGCCGTACGTGGTCACCGGACCTCTCCGCCTGTGCCAACGCGGACGGGGATCAGCATGTACGGGGCGAACTTCTGGACCAGGCGCCCCATCTCGAAGCCGACGGTGCCCACATCGGCGTCCCTGGTGGCGATGACAGCGAGGATCGTGTCCACCTCACCGCGTTCGGCACCGGGGTGGGTGTCGAAGGCCGCGCTGCGCCCGGCGCTCTGGACGAAGAACAGGCAGTCGTCTCGCTCGATGATGACCTGCCGGGCCGGCCTCTTCTTGTGGCTGGGGCCGGTGATGTTCGCCGCGAGGGAGGCGACCCCGCTGAAGGCGGCCGACAGTTCGTCCGCCCAGTCCTTGTCGACTTCGCTGTCCAGCAGCCGCAGTCCGTCGCGCGAGAGCAGGACGGCGTGCGTGACGCCCGGCGTCTCGGAGGCGAACTGACGCAGCAGCCAGGCCATGCTGTCCCGCTGTCCGCTTGTCGTCGCGGATGCGGGCGTGCCGTCGGTCACGTTGTTCATCGCGGGGTGGGTGCTCATGGGGATCGCTCCAGAAGGGGGAAGGGCCAGTGGGTGTACTGGGCCGCCGGGAACGCGGAAGAAGCGGGTCAGGGGGTGGGGTCTTCTGTCGACGCGGGAGGGGGACTGGCGGTGCCGCCGGCCTGGAGGCCGCTGCGGAAGGCGGCTGCCAGCCCGGGCGTCGCCGCGGATACGGGGGCTTGCTCCCGCTCCTGTGGCGGACGGAAAGGTTCCGACCGACGCGTGCGCGTGGGAAGAGCGGGCGCGTCGGCCGAATGACCCGCCGAGGTCGATGCCCCAGCGGCGCCGGGGCGTGCGACCTGCCCCACCCCTGGGGCGGCAGGAGCCGCGGCCACCTGATGCGGCTGCTGCCCGGACATGCGAGCTTCCTCGGGCTGCGGCGCACCCGCGTCCTCGATCGATGGAATGGCTACCAGGAGCCGTGCCGGTATGACGACCAGGGCGGTGGTGCCTCCCGTCGCGTTCTCCTGCAGGAGGACGGACAACCCGTGTGACTGGGCGATCTTCGCGGCGACCAGCAGGCCGAGCTGTCCAGCCCGGACCTGGCCGCTGACGTCGACCTCGTCCGGGGCTTTGAGCAGGTGGTTCATCTGTGCCCGCGTCTGCGGGTGCATGGGAATGGCGCGGTCCTCGACCTCGATGGCCAGCCCGTGTGGCACCCGCTGCGCGCGCACCATCACCCGCGTCGCTGGATCCGAGCACTCGCAGGCGTTCTCGATCAGCTCGGCCAGCAGGTGCGTCAGGTCCGGCCCCACATGGCCGGGCAACCCCAGCTCGGCGCCCACGGATCCGGCCGCGACGGCCACCCGCGGATACTGCACAACCTCGGAGACAGCGCCACGCAGGGCCGTCGTGACGGGAACGGGCCGGCGCACGCTGCGCAGGGACTGTCCGCCCAGGACCGCCGTGCTCTCGACCTGGCGGCGCATCCGCGTCACGAGGTGATCGATCTCGAAGATCTTGGCCAGCAGTTCCGGGTCGTCGGTCAGCATCTCCAGCTGGCTCAGTGCCTGGAGTGCCTTGCTGACCAGGGCGTGCTCGCGCATGGCCAGGCGGCGAAGCACTTCCAGGAGCACCACGGACTGGGACTCGTCGTGCACGCGGATCAGCGACATGATGGCCTGCGCCTGGAGGGCACTCAGCGCGTTGTAGATCCCGGCGTTCGCAGTGGGCGACTGGGCGGTGTGCGGGTCCGGCAACGCTGGACGTTTTCCGCGGCACAGCTCGTCCGCCGACCACTGCACCGACTTCTCAACGGCTGCCGCTGCCCCTGTGACCGCTGTCAGCGCTGCTGACTGGGACTCCTCCACTGCCGACTGCACGGCACTGGCCACGGTGCGCGTTCCGTGTGCCGCCACCGCGACGACCGCCGCCAGTCCGCAGACCAGGCCGGCCAGGACCCAGCCGGGGCCTACGGCGGACCCCGACCGGAGAGCGAAGGCGGCGAGCAGCAGCGCGGCAAGGAGTGCCAGGGGCAGTGCCACGGCGCGACGGGCGAGGTACAGCGTGGTCGCGTCGACCGGGGGCCGCCGTCTGCGGTGGCCGGTCGCGGCCGGCCGTGCCGGGAAGGCGCTGTCAGACATGGGAATCCTCGTCAGGGGTGGGGTGGCTATGAGTGCTGCGGCGTCAGGTCGGCGGTGGACTGGCGCGTGCTGCGGGAGGTTGAGGGGGGTGCGGGAACCGCGAGCGCGGCGTGGCGGGGGCAGGACTGCGCCGCCATCTGCTGAAGGAGCAGGGCGCTTTGGATCAGGCCCATGTGGCTAAACGCCTGCGGGAAGTTGCCGAGCTGGCGCTGCTGGTCGGGGTCGTACTCCTCCGCCAGGAGCCCGAGGTCGTTGCGCAGAGCCAGGAGGCGTTCGAACAAGGCACGGGCCTCGTCGGGGCGGCCGGTCAGGGCGAGGCCGTCGACGAGCCAGAAGTTGCACAGGAAGAAGGCGCCCTCGTCGCCGGTCAAGCCGTCCACCCCGACGTCCTCACCGCAGGTCGGGTACCGGTACACGAGCTCGTCTTCCGTGGAGAGTTCACGACGGACCGCATCCACGGTGCCGATGACGCGCGGGTCGTCGGGCGGCAGAAAGCCGGTGCGGGGGATGAGCAGCGTGGCAGCGTCCAGCTCCTGCGAGCCGTAGGACTGCGTGAAGGTGTTGCGCACCGGGTCGAAGCCCTTGTCACAGACCTCCCGGTGGATCGCCGCCCGCAGCTCGACCAGCGGGGCCACGTCCATGTCGAGCGCGCCGGCCTCGGCCAGGCGGATGGTGCGGTCGACCGCCACCCAGGCCATCACCTTGGAATGGACGAAGTGCCGGCGGGCCCCGCGGATCTCCCAGATGCCCTCGTCGGGCTCCCGCCAGCGCTGGACCAGGTGCTCGATGAGCCGCTGGTGCAGGACCGCGGTGTCGGCGCAGTGGGCGACTCCGCTCTGGTGCGCGAGGTACAGGGTGTCGATGACCTCGCCGTACACGTCGAGCTGCAGCTGGTTCGCCGCCCCGTTCCCGACCCGTACCGGAGCCGATCCCTCGTACCCGGGAAGCCAGGGAAGCTCCCGCTCCCGCAGGTCACGCTCCCCGGTGATCCCGTACATGATCTGCAGGTTCTCCGGGTCTCCGGCCACGGCGCGCAGCAGCCACCGCCGCCATGCCTGTGCCTCCTGCCGGTATCCGGTCCCCAGCAGCGCGGTAAGCGTCGTGGCGGCGTCGCGCAGCCAGGTGAAGCGGTAGTCCCAGTTCCGGTCGCCGCCGATCTCCTCGGGAAGCGACGTGGTCGGCGCCGCGACGATCCCGCCGCTCGGCCCGTAGGTCATGGCCTTCAGCGTGATCGAGGACCTGACCACGGCCTCGCGATAGGGCCCGTCGTAGGTGCACTCCTGCGTCCAGTCCTGCCAGAAAGCGAGCGTCTCTGCGAGGGCGGTCTCAGGGGCAGCAACGTCAGGGGCGGCTGCATGCGACGGGCACCAGCCCAGTACGAACGCCACACTCTGGTCGGCGGCGATGGTGAAGGCGCTGACGACGACGCCGTCCTTCTCCACCTGCGGGACGCAGGTGTCGAGCCACAGAGCGTCCGCGCCGGCCTCCGCGACCATGCGCCCACCGACGTCGTGGATCCACGGGCTGACGCTGCCGTACCCCGGCCGAGGACGCATGGCCGAGACCATCTCCACTTCGCCAGTCAGGCCCTCAGCGATCCGGATCACCTGCGGGGCACCGTCGCGCGGCGGCATGAAATCCAGGACCCGGACCGAACCCGTCGGGGTACGCCACAGCGATTCGAGAACGAGCGAGTCACCGCGGTACCGGCGCTCAGCCACTCTTCCGGAGCCGGACCGGCCTGCGGACGAAGCCGGGGCGATCTGCCAGGTGCCGTGCTTCTGTGTGCCGAGCAGACCGGCAAACACGGCCGGTGAATCGAAGCGGGGCAGGCACAGCCAGTCGATCGTGCCGTCGTCACAGACGTGGGCGCTGGTCTGCGTGTCGCCGATCAGGCCGTACTGCTCGATACGCGGAAGGCGTTTCATCGTGTGTGGATCTCCGTTAAAGCCCCGCTGGTCTGGGGGTGTTATCGGGGCCGCCGAAGCGGCCGGGGACAGGCCGGGAGTCAAGGAGTCAGCGGTCACCGCGGGGACGCAGGCTCGCTCGGAGGTGGTGTAGAGGCCCTGTCTGCGGGATCGAGGCCAGTCGCACGAGTGCCTCGGCACACCAGCCACGCCATCGCGACGAGGATCAGTCCGATGAGGAGCGCTCCGGTGAGGGTCATGTCCGGGGCACCGAAGCGGCCCACACCAGGCAGGTGAGGGCGACGGCGAAGACCGCACCGCGCAGCACGTTGGTCTGCGGCTTCCATCGAGCCAGCCTCCGTGCCGGTCGACTCGCTCCGACGTCCTCCAGCCGGACCTTCGCGATGAGTTCCTGCGTTGCCTCGGCGAGTCTGACGAGGTGCACCCGGCTGGGCAGATAGCCCTCCGGGAGCCCGACCGAGCAGAGTTGCTGCGCACGGAGCAAGGCTGGCTCCTGCGAAGGCATCAGGGTTCCGAGCTGGTTGACGTGCCCTCGCAGCCGCAGGACGAGGTCCTCCACATCGGCGGCGGTCTCGGGCACCGGGGAGTCCTCGCCCAGCACGAGCGTCACCGTCTCCGTCGCGGACACCGCTTGGTCACGCCCGGCACCCGGATCACCGAGGCACCGGTCCTGACCACTGCGCTGGCAGAACGCCCGGCGAGGGGCCAGCGAGAGACGCATGACACAACTCCTAAGTGGATCAAGCCAAGTTGAGTGAGAGACGCCGTGCACCACAGTCGGTCGGCGTGCATGGTGAGTGATCCGGCCGCTACGTTGAGCGAACCGCGAATCCCCGCTGGGGGGTATGCCTGTGCGGCCCGCAAGGCCGTCAAAGACGTCAAAGATCATTTCGGACCCGAGGGGCAGCCCATGGCCCGTGAGCGAAACGTCGCCCTCGCCGCACTCCTGCGCGAAGCGGGCTGGTCCCAGCCCCAAACAGCCGCCGCGGTCGCTCGTGTCGCCGCGGAGAGCGGTGCTCGCGAATTGGAGGCCATCTCCCGCTCGCACATCGCCATGTGGGTCCAGGGCACCAAGCCCAGCGGACGAGCGCCTCATATCCTGCGTGAGACGCTGTCCCGCAGGCTCAGTCGCCCCCTCACCCTCGCTGACCTCGGGCTGGAAGACGGACCGACAGGCTCGCCCGACAGCAGTTCCGACTGGAGCGTCGACCCTCTGACCGTGCTGGCCGAGCTGGGAAGCGACGACCTGGACATGCACCGACGCAAGCTGCTGGCGACCGCCGCGTACTCGGCCGCCGGCCTCACCCTGCCCGTCAGCTCGTGGTGGACAACCGCCCCAGCCGCTGCAGCATCGCGCCCAGCAGTCTCCCCACGGCTGGTCACGCAGGCCGACATCGAAGACGTCCGCAACCTGACAGCCTTCTACTCCGCACGGGACCAGCAGCGTGGTGGAACCTCTGGGCGTTCTGCCCTGGCCGGCCACCTTCGCGACGAAGCGGCGCCCCTGCTGGGCAGCAGGTTTCGAACGGAACGGCACCGACGGGACACGTACTCGGCCGTGGCAGAGATGACCTACATCGCCGGCTGGATGGCGTTCGACGCCTCGGAGCACCGCACCGCCCAGCGCTACCTCACCCTCGCCGCCCGCATAGCGGCCGAAGCCGGAGACGGACCACTGGGCGGCCACATCCTGCGCGCCCTCGCCCACCAGGCAGTCGACCTCGGACACCCACGCAGGGCCCTCGACCTGGCCGATGCCTCCATGGCCCGCACTCACTACGGCCAGGCCAGCTCGCGCGAGAAGGCCCTGCTCTCCATCGTCCACGCCCGCGCCCTGGCCGCCGACGGCGACAGGCCCGGCACCCTCGCGGCCATCAGCCGAGCAGAGCGGGACCTCGCCCGCGCCGACAACGAGGACGCCCCCGACCGCGTCGGCTTCTTCCAGGAAGCCTCTCTCGCCCACGAAACTGCCTGCGCCCTGCGCGACCTGGGCAACCCCGTCGAGGCGGAGATCCATTTCCAGCGCAGCGTCCGCACCCGCCGCCGGCAGCAGTACGCCCGCACCCACAGCGTGACACTCGGCTACCTGGGCGCCGTCCAGGTCCAGCAAGGACGTCTCGACGAGGCATGCGGCACCTGGGGACAAGCCCTCGATGCCATGGTCGGCGTCCAGTCCGGCCGCGCCCGCGACGTCATCGTCCGCATGCAGAGCGACCTGTCGCCCGTGAGGCAACGCGGAGGCCGCCACGTTGTTGAATTGGATCGCCGGGCACGGGAAATGCTGCGCGCCATAGGCTGACCACAGGGCAGGTTCGCAGGTGCGGCCGGCGGTTGCTGCACACGCGACTTCATGGGAGAGGAACGAGCGCCGATGGCGACGTACGAGGTCGAACCGATCGCAACGGTCATTGGGGGCCACACCCGCGTCCAAGACGACTACCAGGGCGGGGTGGAATCGATCATCCGGCTGGACGACGCCTTCCCGCTCGAAACGCTGCAGGGCATCGAGGAGTTCTCCCACCTCACAGTGACCTGGCACTTCCACCTGGCGCGGCCCGAAGACGTGCAGCTCCACGCCCGCAGCCCAAGGGGAAACCCGATCTGGCCGGCAACCGGAACCTTCGTCCACCGCAACCACCGACGCCCCAACCAACTGGCAATCAGCTATCCGCGACTGCTCAAGACAGACGGCCGGGACCTCGTCGTCACCGACCTGGACGCTGTGGACGGCACTCCCGTCCTCGACATAGCGCCGTACTTCACCCAGATGGGGCCCCGAGGACCGGTTCATCAGCCAGCCTGGCCGGCCGAAATGCTTGCCACGTACTGGCTGGATGTCTCGGAGCGTCCGTAAGCCGACCTGCCGTAGTGATCTGTCGCTCGCGGCAGCGCTCATGAGGGCCCCGCTCGCAGAGATGAGAGGGGCGCACCAAGTAGTCGGCCGTCCTCGCTGATACTCCGCTCCCCGAACGGGAATTCGGTCAAAGCCTCCGGCCGGTACCGGCAGAACGGACCAGGCGGCTGTGCGAGCGCCGCGGCTGAGGAGGTTCACGACGTAGTCCCTTCACCGGGGACGTCCAGCTCCATCCAGACCGTCTTGCCCCCGCCCGGGCCAGGTCGGACTCCCCAGTTCGCGGCCAACGCGTCGACCAGGAGCAGGCCCCGGCCTCCCTCACATTCGTCGCTCGGTAGGCTCTGGAAAGGCTGTCTGCCGGAGGGGTCCTGCACTTCGGTCCGGAGACGTCCGCTGGAGTGGGTGACCTTCAGCGTGAATGCCTTCACCGCCTGGTGACGGCACCCGTGGGTCACTGCATTCGCCATCAGCTCATGGGCTCCCAGAGCAACTGCGTCCGCGATGGCCGCCAGTCCCGTTACCAGCATCAATTCGTGAAGTTCGCGCCGGCCCCGCGAGACTGCTGCCACCTCCGCCGGGTACACCGCCACAATCTCGAAGGCACGCCTCCGATCCGCGATCGGCACGGTTTCGACGGGGGCACTGGGATGGGGACCCACGAGGTTGTGAACCGCCACGTCAAGAACTTCGTCCGGCCGCTGAGGAGCGGCGTCGGAGAAATGCACGTTCATCAGCTCCCCTAAGCGGTCCCGACAAGGCACAAATCCGGTCACCATCTGTGCGTGAAGGCGTTTCTCGACCGGCACCGGGTGAGCTGGTCGACGTCGAAAGTCACGTCGCGCTCCTCCGGGCGGTTTTGGACTGAGCGGGGGCGGCCGGGGACTGCACCTGCGGCGAGACCGTGTCGTGCGGGTCGCTCCACGGCAGCGTTCGGCCGTTAGGCGCCGACGGGCCCGTTAGTCACGGCGCGGGCCAGTGGATCTGAGACGGGAAGCCTGGGGGTATCGGGGTGCGGGGGTCGCCCAGGGCCTGCAGACACACACGGTCGTCGGAGAAGCCGGTGCGGGCGTGGAGCCAGCGGCTGTTGTCGATCAGATAGCCCTGGCCGGCGTCGAGAGTGACGCGCTGCTGGAGCGCTTCGATCGCCGTGCGGAGGTGGGGCAGGTGGGGGGTGAGGAGAGGGCTGAACGCGGCGAGGGCGTCCTGGCGCAAGCGGATGGAGACCCGCTCGCCTCGGTGGCGGGTGAAGATCCGAGAGGGGTGTCCGCCGCCGTCGCCGTAGAAGGCGGTACCGGGCGCGGCCATCACTTCCAAAGCCCGGGGCGCGCGTTCCATGAGGAGGGCGTGCAGGGCGCGGCCGTCGGTCAGGAGCACGTCTCCACCGGACGCGGCGGGCTGCTGGCAGACCAGGAGCATCAGACGGGGCGGACGGGGAAGACTGGAGCGCTCGGTATGCGCGAGGAGTTCCCCGGTGCCCAGCCCCGCCAGCCCGGGGCGTCGGGAGGCGGCGCCTCTGTCACGGATAGTGGTCAGCGCATCCGGGTCGCTGTCGGGGTGCGGTACCAGCGTCATCACCCGCTGGGCGAAGGCGAGAACCTTGGCCCGGGTGTCCAGTCCCTCGACGGTGGCGACACCCCGCGCCCGCAGGAGTTCCATCACGGCGGAGGTTCGGCCGAAACCGCCGACGAGGGGCGTGACGTGTGCCTCGAACAGGGTGAGCGAACGGGTCGTCATCGACGTGCTCCTCTGAAATCGGGCTGGACGTCCAGCGTCCGGACGAATAGCGGGCGGCGTAAAGCGACAAACTGTCGACCCGGACAAAGGCGGCAAGCCCGACTTCGTCTTGCGGACGGGTGCTACGTTCCGGAGGACATGCCCGCCCTCACGACTCAGGGACAGCCCATGTACAAGCCGTCGTTGTGGCCGGTGTCCGTCAAGGGTGTTGCTCTCGATGCCCGCGAACGCGTGTTGCTGCTGCACAACGAGCGCGGCGAGTGGGAACTGCCGGGCGGCCGACTGGAGATCGGTCCCGCAGGTAATGGGTCGGCGCCGGCCGACGTGAGTCCCGGTGCGGCGCTGGAGCGCGAGGTGGCGGAGGAGAGCGGCTGGATGGTGAAGGCCGGGCCTCTGCTCGGCGGCGGGACCTGGATTTACGAGCCGATCCCCGACCGTCGGGTCCTGATCGTCACCTACGGCTGCACGGTCCTGTCTCCAGACCGTGTGCCGGTCCTGAGCCACGAGCACAAGGAGATCGGGCTCTTCGACCGGCACGAGGTCGATGGCCTGACCATGCCCGAGGGCTACAAGCAGTCGATCGCGGCCTGGTACGACCACCCCGGAAGGTGACCCGGCATGGACGCCTTCACTTCTGTTTCCGGGCCGGCCACGCGCCGGTCGGCGCGGCTGGTCTCCTGGCGCTGGGCGACGCCGGAGGCTCAGGCCGTCCTCGCTACGCGCGACCTTGCTTCGATCCTGAAGTACTACCGGCACGTCCACGGCACCAGCCAGTTGGAGACCGGTGAGCTCCTGGGCTATGACAAGACCTACATCTCGGCCCTGGAACTGGGCAAACGGCATCTGAGCGATGTCGGGAGCTTGCGTCACGTCGCCGAGCGACTCGCTTTGCCCGCGCATGTCCTGGGCGTCACCGATCCGGCCGACACCGACCACCGGGCGATGATCCAGTTCGGCACCTCCACCGTGCGGCTCGCCGAAGTCGCCCGCCAGTGCGGGCGAGCGGTCTAGGCCGTCGCCGAACTGTGGCCGCTTGTAGCTCGCTTGGAAGCCCGCGCCCGGGACGGGAGCACCGAACGAGGTGTCCTTCGGCTCCTTGCGCACGCCCGGCTGAGTCTCGGGACGGCTCTGGGAAACGCGCTGCCCGAGGAACGGCTGGCCACCGCCGCGCTCTGGACCGCCAAGAGCCTGGACGTGGTGCGCGCCTTCAATGACCGGGCTTTGACTACCACCGCTCTGCGCATGCACGGCAACGAGCTGCGCAAGGCCGGCCTGCTCGGCGCGGCCGTCGACCGGCTCAACCAGGCTGCGGTCACCGCACCCGGCACCGAGCAGCGAGCCGCGGTGCTGCCGCTTTTGGCCCGTGCTGCCGGTGCCCTCGGCAATGCGGTGCTGTTCGACCAAGCCGTCCGTGAGGCCCACCAGCTCCTTGACACGGTCGAGCACACCAGCCTCGTCAACCCCAGTGCTCTCTACGAGATCCATCTTCGGGGCCTTATCTCCACCGGCCGCACCCGCGATGCGATACGGCATGCTGAGGCGGCTCCGCCCGCCCCAACCATCGCGGTCGCACCCCAGTGGCGTGTCATCGAACTCATCACCACGGGCCGCGTCCGCCTTCTCGCCGGCGACAGTCATGGTGCTACCCAGCTTCTCGCCGCGGCTGTACGGGAAGCACAGGCCCAGCGTCTTCCGCACCAGCTCCAGCGCGTCCAGCGCACCACCGTTGGCAGGCTCCCCGATATCCATGACGCCGCCACTTGTGCCCTGGCCCAGCTCCGCACGGAGATCGCGGCATAGCCGAGGGTAGGTGCCATGTGACGGGTACACAGCCAGGTGTCCTGTTCCCATCGGGCGTCTCCTCTCCGGGCCGGCGGTTGAAAACGACTTGCCACCAGCGCAGTTGGACGCTGAGTGGCCGGTGCAGTGTCATGAGTTTGAAGCCGCGTCGGCTTCAAGGGCATCGCTGTGGCGATATCGCTGCAGCGATATCGATCTCCACCTAGCCTGGTTCTCACGGCTGGGGCGAGCTGGATCGCGAGAAGGAGAGCCGAGGTGACCATGTCAGGGGGACCAGGGCGCACGTGCGTGCGGTGCGGACTGCCGATCAGCCGGTACAACCCGGAGACACGCTGTTCCACCTGCGCCCGGACCGATGCGACACCGACGATCCCGGACCGGGCCTGGCGCGACGAGGAAGTGCACAGGGCCCTTGCTGCCTGGGATTTCGGGACGGTTGTGCGTCTGGTCCGCCGCCGCTCCGGGCTTTCGCAGAAGGTCGTACGGGAGCTGACCGGACTCACTCAGGGCTTCATCTCGGACCTGGAGCGCGGCCTCAAACAGGTCAACGGCCGCGAGACGATCATCGACCTCCTGACCGGACTGGGGCTTCCCGCCGACCTTCGCCCGCTCCTCCTTGCCCCTTTCGCGCAGGCCGAATCGCAGCGACTTGTCGAGGACATCGACCCGGCTCTGCCATGGACGGCGGCTCGTATGGTGACGTCACTGGAAGCAGCAGTCGGAGGAGCCATGACCGGATTGAACCGTCGCAGCGTGATCGCCCTGGGCGGGGCCGGCCTCACGCAGTACATCCTGCAAGCAGCCGTCGCCCCTCCCGAGGCCGTCGCCTCCACCGCCCGGAACGGAATCAGCGTCTCCGAGCAGCTCCTCACCAGCCTGCAATCCACTACCGACGCTCTGCGCCAAGCCGACGCCAGTCATGGCAGCGGTAATCTCGCCCGAGCAGCCACAGCGCACCTCAAGGTCCTCCTCCGGTTCCTGAAAGAAGGGGACTTCAACGAGGCGACCGGGAAGCGCCTCGCAGCGGTGACCGCGGACACCGCCATCCAGACCGGCTGGTACCACTTCGACAGCGGCGCCCACACCGTCGCCCACAACTTCCTCGTCGGAGCCCTCCGCGCCGCTCATGCCAGCGGCGACAGCAGGCTCCGGGCCGGGGCGCTGTCCTTCATCGCCATCCACGGCTACTCCGCCGGCGACCCCCGCGACGCAGTCACCGCCGCGCGCACCGCCCGCCAGGTGATTGCCGACCAAGATGCGCCCGCCCTGAACGCGATGCTCCTCACCCGTCAGGCCCGCGGGCACGCCCGTCTACGCGAAGACCGCCAGGCTCGCACTGCCCTGGAAGAAGCACAGGCACTGTGCGCCCGCGGACGCGGAGAGGACGACCCACACTGGCTCTACTGGATCAACCCCGGCGAGATCATGGGTCAGACCGGCAGCTGCTTGCTCGACCTCGGCCGCCCCAACCAGGCCGCCCAGGCGTTCGCCGACGCCCGCAACGTCTTCAGCCCGGACGAGATCCGCACCCGCGCCCAGTTCCTCTCCCGCGCCGCCACCGCCCAGATGCGCGCCGGCGACGTCGACGCCGGATCTGCCACCGGACACGAAGTCCTCGCTCTCGTCTCCGGAGTCCGCTCCGCACGCTTGGACGACAACCTAGACACGATGCTCGCCGAGGCCCGCCGCTACTCCTCGGCGACTCCCGCCCGGGAGCTTTTGGAGCGTGGTCAGGCCGTCATGGAGGAACGCGCCGCATGAAGCGCACGATCCTGGTCCTGTGGGACATCGACCGCACTCTCGTCTACACCGGTGACATCGACCGACGTGTCTACAAGGAGACCTTCACCAGCGTCGTCGGCCGTTCCCCGATAGCCCTGCCGGCCCGGGGGACCGGAGTCACCATGCCCCTGGCCGTCCGTGAACTTCTACGCGTCAACCAGGTACCCGAACAGGACGTGGAGACGTTCGCAGCCCGCATCGTCGACGAACTCCCCGAACGCCTCGCTGGCCACCGGGAGCTGCTGTTCACCGACGGGGTCATCATGCCGGGCGCCATGGACGCGCTCGCCGCGGTCCAGCAGGCGGAGCACCTGATCCCAACTGTCGTCACCGGAAACCTACGGGGCAGCGCCGAGACCAAGCTGTCCGCGCTTGGCCTCATCGACCACCTCGACACCACCATCGGCGGCTACGCGTCCGACGACCCTCACCGCCCGGCTCTCGTACGCATCGCACAAGAGCGGGCTACCGCGAAGCATGGCTACTCGTTTAACCGGGACAACACCGTGATCGTAGGTGACTCGCTGGAAGACGTGCGAACCGGCTTGGAAGGAGGCGCCAGGGTGATCGCGGTCGCCTCGGGCACCACCACCGAACAGCAACTACGCGCTGCAGGCGCACAACACGTTCTGGCCGACCTCACATCCACCACCTCCCTGCTCCGCCTCATCGACCAGGACGAGGCTCTCTAGGTCTCATCTGACCGGGGTGGTTCCCTGCGGACCGTGTTGTCGCGCCAGTCGAGCCACGGTCCTTCCTTCGTGACAGACCAATCATTGGTGAGGCAAGCAGCACGCTTCCTCATCGCTGTGACCGGCTCACGCGTCCACAGAGGGGAAACCTGCTGCGGCGTTGAGGAGTTCGCGAGCAGTGATGTCGCGTCGCCGGGAACACCGAGTATTCCGGGGGCCAAGTAGAGCGCAGCCGCTTCGGTTTCGCACATTCTGGCCTTTCGGACGGTCTGTTCAGGCAGAAGGATTTGCCGGGGGATCACGATCGTCTGGCGGACCCGGTCGAGGCGCAGTCCCCGTCGGGAGCGCTGCGCGGCAGGCGGTTAACGGAATTGAACCGGGGTCTTCGCAGTACACCGAGCCCGGCTTGACGCCCCGTGTCCAGCACGGGAAGTGCTTGTTCTCGTAACCGAAGCGGGCTTCGTGGGCGGCCTGGCAGACAGTCATAGCTGGTGATGTCGTGCACGGACATCCGTCCGGCTCGGCCGAAAGCGAGGGCGGGCTCCGCGTGCTCGAAGAACACCCGGGAGGGTTTCCAGCCGAGCCGGGAGTGACATTCGCCCACGGCAGACAGCTCCTCACTACCCGGCGCTGGTGAAGCTGGCAGTACCCCAACGCGGTGCTTGATTGTGCTGATTCGCCGACGGCAGACACATTGAGGGCGCATTTGACTGGAATGACGCGTCGAAGCAAGCAAACCTAGAACAGTCCGCAGCAGCGCGACTACGCGCCGCTTTCACGCGTTTGCGTCAGGGGGGCGAGAGCATCGAGCCGGGCGCAATATAGCCGACGATCGCCGGTTAGCCAAACCGGCGTTTCTCCAGACCATTGAACTACCCGCTGATCTGCCGGGCGTGTTCCGTCGTTCCCGCAAGGAGTTCAAAAGCATGTCGGTCGAAGCCATGGAAGAAGAGTGGCTGTATTCCGAGGAGCAGGTTCGAGCTCTGCTTGCCCTGACAGGGTTGACTGACCGCCCCTTACACCGGCCGACGTTCTGATAGCCGTCTCGCCGGATGCCCAGCCCTTCCCCTAGTACTTCGAGGCCCCCGCTATGCCCGCACGCCTGCTGTCCATACCCACCGTCGCCGCTGCCCTGGACGTCGACCGTCGGACCG
Source organism: Streptomyces sp. NPDC045956 (assembly GCF_056430705.1). Taxonomy (NCBI): domain Bacteria; kingdom Bacillati; phylum Actinomycetota; class Actinomycetes; order Kitasatosporales; family Streptomycetaceae; genus Streptomyces; species Streptomyces sp. NPDC045956. The sequence continues at coordinate 263,614 of NZ_JBWKKZ010000009.1, forward strand.
TCTATCGCTTCATCGCAGCCGGCGACCTGCCTGTCGTCGATCTCCGCACCGGGCCAGGCCGCTCCCGTGTGCGGGTCCCAGCGGCCAGCTTGGACGAGTTCCTCAGCCGTCGCGCCGTTGTCATGCCGACGACACGCCGCTGATCCCGATCACGGCAGCCCCGTAGTCGAGCAAGGAGTAGAACCTGTACCTCCGCAAGTTGAAGTCCGGCAACTGGCAAGTAACCGTACGCAACCGGGCAGGAGGCCGGTACAGCGAGTCGTTCCCCCTCAAGGCGCAAGCCCGCGCCTGGGGCACCGAGATGGAGACACAGTCCGCTCGCGGAGGCATGCGCGACCCACGCGCCGGCGAAATCACCTTCCGTGAGTGGCACGATCGCTGGTGGGATGCCCGCATCGTTGAGCCCCGCACCCTGCGCGGCGACGCCTCCACCATCAAAAACCACGTCATGCCCCACTGGGCGGACTGGGAGATGCGGGCCGTTACTCGCATGGACGTCCAGAGCTGGATCCGCTCCCTGGTGGAGAAGGGCGTGGGCGCCGCCGCGATCAAGCGGGCGTACAACCTGACCTCGTCCATCATGCGCGCGGCCGTGGATGACGATGTGATCGCGTTGAGCCCGTGCCGCCGCATCGACCTGCCTCAGATCGCCGTCAAGCCGCCGCAGTGGTTTACGACCGACCAGGCGCAGAGCATCCTCGACGAGCTTGCCGCACCCTGGAAGACGATGTGCCTACTGGGCGTCTATACAGGACTGCGATGGGGCGAACTTTCCGGCCTTCACCGTCACCGCATCGACCAGCGTCGCTCGCGCCTCTTCGTGGTCGAGGTCAACACCAAGCAGGGCATCAAGGAGTATCCCAAGAGCTCCAGGAGCCGCCGGGAGGTCCCACTCCCGGCCCATGTCCTTGAAGCACTTGAACGTCACATATACCGGCTCGACCGGGACGCCGTGGTGTTCACCACCGTCACCAAGGGTCGGTCCGGACGGCTTCTCGACGACGGTAACTGGCGCCGACAGACCTGGTGGCCAGCCATCGAGGGAGCCCGCTACTTCGATGACGACGGCGAGCAGCAACTCGTCCCGCACTACCCGCCCCACTCCATGCGCCACACCTGCGCCTCATGGCTGGTCCAGAAAGGGGTCTCCCTCTACGAGGTCCAACACCTCCTTGGCCATGAGAGCTTCCAGACCACCCAGCGCTACGCCCACCTGCAGCCGGATGCGCACAAGGCCGTCCTCGGGGCCTGGGAACGGATGGAAACCCCGCTCACGATCGCTGCATAAACGGTTCCTTAGCCCCTGTCCTGCTTGGACAGGGGCGAAGCCGGTTGCGAGCGGAACATGGACACGATCACGCTCACGATCGCGACTTCGAGTCGGGCGGCTCATCGTGGGGGAGCACCCTGCGGCCGACAGCGCCGAACGGCCACGGATAGGCGTAGGCATCGACGGCGTCTCTATGCCCCGCACCCGCAACCGAGACGCGCCGCTCAGGCGCGGCAGCGAGCGACCCGGCCGAGCGGGAGAGCAGGGGCCGAAGGCGACGTTCGTCTCCCGCGGAGTCATCTATGCTCGCGCCCAGTCGGTATGACCAGTTCGCTTCAGGGGGCAGAGAGCCGCATGGCCGATGAGATCAATTACGAGTACAAGGCCGTGCAGACCATTCGGGGCACCGACGGTTTGGTGATCTCGAAGATGCAGAAGGACGGATGGGAGCTCGTGGAACCGCTCCCAGGCAGACTTCGCACCACCCTCAACTTTCGTCGGCCTAAGAGGCCACTGCCTTGGCGTCTGATCGGGGCGGGGGCCGCCGCCCTCGTGGTCTTGGCCGCCATCATCGGCACAGGCGTTGCACTTGGCGACGGCGACGAGGAGAAGGGCGCGTCAGCCAGTTCGCCGGCCGCCAGTGAGAAGTCTTCCGCTACGCCGCCCGCAGACGCCCCGACCACCGCTGAGGTGATCACGGCGCAGAACAGCCCCGAGTTCGCGACGTTGTTGAAGGCGGATCCGTGTGGCGGCGCGAACGTGAACTTCGCCACCAAGCACGCGGGGCAAACGGTCGCCTTCGATGGGTCAATCAGGCACATGGCGGCCCACGCGGATGACCGGACCCGCTACGACTTCCTTCTCGGCCCGGGCGACAAGGGGCCGCAGACGACGGACGGCCCGAACTTTAAGTATGAGGACGTCAACACCGGCAATCTGCACCTGACCGGCAAGCAGGTCCCTGCCACTGTTGCCGTTGGCGACAAGTTCCGCTTCGTCGCCGAGGTGATCGAGTTCAACACGGTCCAGTGTGTCTTCCGCCTCGCCCCGGTCTCGACGGAGACCCGGTAGCCGAAAGGGCAGCCTTCCCATCATGGAGGAGGGACAGGTTCCGGCAGATTGCCGACTGCGACCGTGTCTGGCTCCTCGAACTCCGCCACCTCACACGCGTCGCATTAGTTGGTCTGGGAGTATCGGGCCGTGTCAACCATGAAGAGCACCACAAGGCCCCTGTTTGCCGCGCTTGCTGAAGCCGTACGGCTGCTGAGCGACGAGCGCGACGAAGTAGATCGAGATGCTGTTTCGACGAACAGTCGGATACGCGAAGTTCTCGCTGGTTGCCTTCAGGGCATAGACAGCGACTTCCGTCTCAAGCTCCGCGTAGCTCCCGTGCGGCAAGGCCCGGGAGGCGTACTCGCTTACCTGCTACACGAGGCCGATCGTCTGAGTCAGCTGGTCAAAGCATTGCCTCACACGCATGAGGTGGACCCTCACGAGGAAGCCGCCCGTGTCTCGCTCACCTTCCTGTTGCACGCTGGCAACGAGCTGTCAAGGGTGGCCCGACGCCGCACGGTAGAACCTCACGAAGGTGGTCGTCGGACCATGTTCGACGAGCTGCCGTTCCACTCACTGCGAGGGCTAGTTCCCATCGCTCTCAGCATGGAGCGAGTCAAGACACTCAAGGCTCGGGTGACACGTCTGGAAAAGGCAGCGAGTTCCGGGCTGCTCACCATCGCCGAAGAAGAGACCACACAGGCCGTAGGGGGTGAGGAGCTCGGCTTCTTCATCGACCGTACCCGGAAACGGCAGAAGTGGGCCATGCCTCTGTGGGTCGCACCGACGCACGTTGCCGCTGCCAAGTCCGAGCCGACACCGCCGTCCTTGAGTGAGGAACAAGCGCTGCTCGACCAGTTGGAAGCTGAGGCAGCACACTCCGTCGGACTCGACGCGGAGGCGTTGTCCAGGCTACGGACGAAATGCAGGGTGAACACGAACGAGCTGGCTCGGGAAGAGCAGAGAATTCTGCGGCAGGCAGCCACCAGGCTCGCGCGGGTCGCGGCCTCCACAGCTCGCACAAAGACACAGAGCAGGGCCGCGCACCTGACAGACGTGTATGTCACCGTTGCGCGTGAGCCGAGCGAACGTTTCTCCACCAGCATGGCTGCTGACATCCTTGATGCCCCTGACACCGCTCGGCAGGCAATCGACCGGGAGCGGCGCATCCGCGAAGAGACCGTGGAGGCCGCGAGCGCGCTGCCCGGTGGAAAGCTCCAGCCGATGTGTGAAGTGGACTATCTCCAGCTGGTCGGCGACCAGGTCGCCGAAGCATTGCACGGGATTGGTCACAGAGTGCAGAGCAAGCGCATGGTGGTTCTTACCCCCGCAGTGTCGGAGGAGACGGCCCAGACAGTGCTGCAGCAGCTCGTCAACGTCTTCGGAGATACCTGCGTACTCCTCAAAGGCATCGACGGCGTGGCGATCAGGATCCCGCGCCCGAGTCAATTCGGCATCAGTCTGCGCCGCGCCCGCAGTTGCGACTGCGGGCGGCATCCCGTCTATGGGCCGGACGGAGCAGAACTGTGAACCTCCCTTTCTGCAACGGCTCCACAAGCATCTGGCAGCCAAGGCGCAGGAATCTTGGTTCAGCCGCCAGTGCGCTGGCTGTTCGGCTGAACTCAATCCGTCCTCCGAAGAGGAGTACTGCGGTGACTCATGTCGTCCAGACCTGAGCGAGCCGGTGCCGGCGTTCATCAACAGCTCACCGGCCACGCGCATAGCCAGCTTCCGGTCCACTGCCGCCTATAGAGCCCTTGCCGGCGCTTATTTCGAAGACGTGGACCCACTTGAGATCATCGAGGCAGCGGGCTGGCGATGCGAACTATGCGGCGGTGAAATACCACGGTTCGTCGACCGCTTCGATCCGCAGGCCGCAACCGTAGACCACCACATGCCGCTCGCCCTGGGCGGCCATCACGTCTACAGCAACATGCGTGCCGCGCATCGCCGCTGCAACAGCAGCAAGAACGCCAAGCACCCCCACGACCTCCGGTCTGTGATCGAAGGGCGTTGACTCAAGGCCCGTCATGGATGTCGCCTCCGGAGTCGGTGCGGATGAGTGTCCGGCGTCCGCGCCGGTAGGTCTTCGGTAGTTGGTCCAGGATGATCCGGGCGGTCTCGATGTGTCGGCCGTGGTGTTGGAGCCGGCGTTCCCGGGCCGCACCGCCCGCAGCTGTCCAGGTGAGCGAAGTGCAACTCGAAGATCCTGGCCATCGCCCGTACGGTCAACGGTACCGAACACAGCGTGCGCGACATGGGCCTCCTCGTGTCGGCGATCGAGCGACCCCGGACGAACGTGTTCGGGGCCGAGTTGTATCCCACGCTGCACGAGAAGGCCGCGGCCCTGCTGCACTCCGTCGCCCGCAACCACGCGCTGATCGACGGCAACAAGCGCACCGCCTGGCTCGCCATGCGCGTCTTCCTGCGGTTCAACAGCGTCAGCGCGCGTACCGTTCCGCCGCCCGTTTCCGTGGCCGGCCCGTTCGTCGAGGACGTCGCGCAGGACAGCATCGAGGTACCGGCCATCGCCAAACGCCTCTCGACATGGTTCCCCGTTCCGTGACGTTCGACGTCGTGGGTTCGGGGTCGGACTGAGTCGTAAGGGTGCTGGATCGAGGCTATCCGCCGGGCAGGTTGATTCCGCTCGTCGGGCACTACCGGCGGCCGTCCGCGCTTCCCGGGGCAGGGACGGCCGACGTCATGACGCGCGTGCCACCGCACCGTCCATGCACAGGTCGGCCACCGGGGCTCGCCACCCCAATGGGGCTCATGCCGTGGGAACCGCTTCGGTCTCTTCTCCTTCGCTCTCGCCACCGGCCGCGGCGAGCCGCTTGTTGCGGCGGACCGAGGACCAGAAGGAGGCGCCGATCAGGACCACGCCGATCATGCCGGTGATGAACTCGTTGATCTCGTACTGGATGGTCACCAGGAGGACGGCGGCGAGGGCGCCGATGGCGTAGTGGGCGCCGTGCTCCAGGTAGACGTAGTCGTCGAGGGTGCCCTGGCGGACCAGGTAGACGGTCAGGGACCGGACGTACATGGCGCCGATGCCGAGGCCGAGGGCCATCAGGACGATGTCGTTGGTGATGGCGAAGGCGCCGATGACGCCGTCGAAGGAGAACGACGCGTCCAGGACCTCCAGGTAGAGGAACATGAAGAACGCGGCCTTGCCGGCCAGCTTGACGGCCGACTTGGGCTTGCCGGCCCGTTCGGCCGCCTCCTCCGCCTCGTGCTCGCGCTCCTCCTCCTCTTCGAGCTTGTCCTCGAAGAAGCCGGAGAGACCGCCGACGATCAGGTAGGTGATCAGACCGGCGATGCCGGAGAGCAGGACCGTCTCGGCCTTGTCGGCGTGGGTGCCGCCGTGCTGGTGGGCGTGGGCGCCGAAGGTGATGGCGGAGACCAGCAGCACGATCAGGGCGATGCAGACCGACAGCATGTCGACCTTGCCGAGCTTGGCCAGCGGCCGCTCCAGCCAGGCCAGCCACTTGATGTCCCGGTCCTCGAAGATGAAGTCGAGGAAGATCATCAGGAGGAACATGCCACCGAAGGCGGCGATCGACGGATGGGCGTCCGTCACCAGCTCCTGGTAGCGGTCCTTGTCGGTGAGCGCGAGGTCAACGGCCTCGATCGGTCCGAGCGACGCGCTGATGGCGACGATGACGACCGGGAAGACCAGGCGCATGCCGAAGACGGCGATCAGGATGCCGATGGTGAGGAAGATCTTCTGCCAGAAGGCATTCATCTTCTTCAGGATCCCGGCGTTGACCACCGCGTTGTCGAAGGACAGCGAGATCTCCAGGACGGACAGGATCGCCACGACGCCGAAGGCGGCCCACCCCCCGTAGAAGACCGCGGCCACCAGGCCGAGCGCGGTGACCGCGAACGACCACCCGAAGGTTTTCAGAAGCACCGGTCAGTTCACCGTGCCCTCGGGGAGGAGGGCGATGCCGTCGTCGTCGGCGTGCAGGACGTCGCCGGGACGGAAGGTGACGCCGCCGAAGGTGACGGCCACGTCGACGGCTCCGGCGCCTTCCTTGGCGCTCTTGCGGGGGATGGCGCCCAGTGCCTTGATGCCGAGGCGGAGACCGGCCAGGGTGGCGCTGTCGCGGACGGCACCGTGCAGGACCAGGCCGGCCCAGCCGTTGTCCTGCGCGGCGCCGGCGATGAGGTCGCCGACCAGGGCGGTGCGCAGGGAGCCGCCGCCGTCGACGACCAGGACGGCGCCTTCACCGGGCGTGCGCAGCAGGTCGCGCAGCAGGCCGTTGTCCTCGTGGCAGGAGACGGTGCGGACCGGCCCGGCGAAGGTCCGGTGGGCGCCGAACTGGCGGAACTGCAGGTCGCAGACGCGCAGGTCGGTGCCGTACTGGTCGACGAGGTCGGCGGTGGGGACGGGGGTGACCATCATGGGTTCCTTCTTCGCTGGGTGGCTGCCGTGCTCGCGGCTCATCCGGCCGTCAGGGGGATGGGGGCGCGAGCACGGCAGCCTGCTCGGGGGTGAGGGGGCGGGTGGTGTGTCCGCGCAGGAGGAGGTGCAGCTTGGCGGTCTCCTCCAGTTCCTCGATGGCGTCGGCGGCCTGTTCCATGGACGGGCCGGCGATGACAGGCCCGTGGTTGGCGAGGAGGAGGGCGTGGTGGGTGCGGGCCGTCCGTTCGGCGAGCGGTTCCAGGCTCCTGTCGCCGGGGGCGTGATAGGGGAGCAGGGGGAGGGTGCCGACGCGCATGGCGTAGTAGGCGGTGAGCGGGGGCAGCGCGTTGGCGGGGTCGACACCGTCGAGGCAGGAGACAGCGGCGGCGTGGGTGGAGTGCAGATGGACGACGGCGTTGGCGGCGGGCCGTGCCCGGTAGAAGGCGGCGTGCAGGAATGCCTCCTTGGTCGGCCGTGGTCCGTCGAGGTGCTTGCCGCGCAGGTCCGTGCGAGACAGTTCGCTTTCCTCGACCGTGCCGAGGCTGGAACCGGTGGGGGTGAGCAGCAGGGTGCCGTCGGCCAGGCGGACGGACAGGTTGCCGGTGGAGCCGTGGGTCAGTCCGCGGGTGAACAGGGAGCGTGCGGTACGGACGATGAGGGCGCGGGCGGCCGACTCGTCGGCGTAGGCGGTCACTTGGTCTCCGTCAGGGCCCGGGTGAACAGGTCGGGAGCGCCGAAGTTGCCGGACTTCAGCATCAGGGCCAGGTCGCCGCTGTTGGTGGTGGCGTAGGTCCAGGGCACGCCGGGGTCGGCTTCCTCGCCGACGAGGACGGCGCGGATACCGAGGGCGGTGGTGACGGCGCCGGAGGTTTCCCCGCCCGCGACGAGCATGCGGCGGACGCCGCGTTCGACGAGATGGGAGGCGAGGGTGCCGAGAAGTTCCTCGACCTGTGCGGCGGCTTCGGCGACACCGAGCTGGGCCTGGACGGCGGCCAGTTCCTCGGGGGAGGCGGAGGCGTAGACGAGCACCGGCAGTGCCGGATCCTGCTCGGCATACCAGGCCAGGGCCTCGCCGGTGACGTCGCGGCCGGTGGCGGCGGCGAGCACGTCGAGGTGCAGGGAGGGCAGACCGGCGGCGTAGAACTGGGCGATCTGCTCCAGGGTGCGGGCCGAGCAGCTGCCGGCCAGGACGGCGGCCCGTCCCTCGGACGGCTTCGGTTCGACGGATGACGGTCCGGTGGCGGGATAGGCGTGCCCGAGTCCTTCGGCGAGACCGGCGGCCCCGGCGACGACGGGCAGTTCGAGGGTGGCGGCACCGAGCACGGCGAGGTCTTCGTCGGTGAGGGCGTCGGCGACGACGTGCCGGACACCGGCCTGTTGGTGCGCCGTGATCGCCTCGCGGACGGCCTCGACCCCGCGCCGCACCGTGGCCCAGTCGACCAGGCCCACCGGGTGGCGGGTCTGTGCGGACAGCAGGCGCACCAGCGCGGAGTCCGTCATCGGGTTGAGCGGGTGGTGGCGCAGCGGGGAGTCGGACAGCAGCTGGTCGTGGACGAACAGGTGGCCCTGGTAGACCGTGCGGCCGTTGGGCGGGGAGGCCGGGCAGTGCACGGTGACGACGCCGCCGGCGGCGTCGAGGAGCGCGTCGGCGACCGGACCGATATTGCCCTGCGGGGTGGAGTCGAAGGTGGAGCAGTACTTGAAGTACACCTGGGCCGCGCCCTTGTCCCACAGCCAGCGCTGGGCGGTGAGGGAGTCTGCGACGGCCTCGTCGGCGGGCGTGGAGCGGGATTTCAGGGCGACCACGGCCGCGTCGCAGTCGGCCGGCAGGGTGGTGGTGTCGTCCGGGGTGCCGAAGACCAGGGCGGTGCGCAGGCCGGCACGCCGGAAGGCGGCGGCGACATCGGTGCCGCCGGTGAAGTCGTCGGCTATGCAGCCGATGCGCAGGGTCATGGTCGGGCTCTCTCCTCGGGCTGTGCGTCGCGTGCGGCTTGTGGGGCCCGGGGCGGGCGGCGTGAAACCCGCCCCGGACGACCGGGGGGCTGCTACCGGGCAGCGCCGATGGCCTTGATGACGGCGGCGGTGAACTCGGTGGTGGAGGCGGAGCCGCCGAGGTCGCGGGTGGAGGTGCCGGCGGCGATCGCGTCGGCCACGCCCTGCTCGATGATCTTCGCGACGGCGGCGAGCCTGTCGTCGCCGTGCTTGGCGCCGAGCCACTCGAAGAGCATGGCGCCGGAGAGGATCATGGCGACCGGGTTGGCGATGTTCTGCCCGGCGATGTCGGGGGCCGAGCCGTGGGACGCCTGGGCCATGGCGGTGGTGGCGGAGGAGTTGATGGACGGGGCGGTACCGAGCGAGCCGGAGATCTCGCCGGCCAGGTCGGAGAGGATGTCGCCGAACATGTTCTCGGTGACGATGACGTCGAAGTCCTGGGCGCGGCGCACCAGGTGGACGGTCATGGCGTCGATGTGGAAGTCGTCCACGGCGACGTCCGGGTAGTCCTTCGCCACTTCCTGGCACACCGTGCGGAACAGGCCGGTGGTGAGCTTGAGGACGTTGGCCTTGTGGACGATGGTGAGCTTCTTGCGGCGCGAGCGGGCCAGGTCGAAGGCGACGCGGGCGACGCGCTCGGTGGCCTCGCGGGTGATGATGCCCAGCATGATCGCGGTGTCCGGGGTGGGCATGAACTCGCCGGTGCCCGCGAAGGTGTTGCGGTCGGCGTAGAAGCCCTCGGTGTTCTCGCGGACGATGACGAGGTCGGCGTTGTCGCAGACGGCCTGCGCGCCGGGGAAGCTCTTGGCGGGGCGGATGTTGGCGAAGAGCTGGAAGTGCTTGCGCAGGGTGCCCGAGGGGTTGAGCGCGGACTTGTGCGGCTCGGGGTAGGAGACCGAGTCGTGGGGGCCGAGGTACCAGCCGTCCAGGGCGGCGAGGGCGTCCTTGGTCTCCTCGGGGACGGGGGTGCCGTGGGTCTCGATGGCGGAGGCGCCGAGCGGCAGGGTCACCCAGTCGACGGAGACGCCGGCGGCTTCGGTTGCGGCGGTGGCGATCTCGACGGAGGAGGGGACGATCTCAGGGCCGATGCCGTCGCCCTCGAGGACGCCGAGGCGGTAGGTCTTGCTGCTCATGGTGCGAGTTCCTCTCAGAACATGAAGTGGTCAGAACAGTGCCGAGGCGGCGTCGGTGAGCGCGGTCCAGGAGCGGGCGGCGGCCTTGGTGCTGTCGTCGTCCTGGGTGTGTTCCAGGGTCAGCCAGCCGGTGAAGCCGCCCTCGCGCAGTGCGCTGAACAGGGCAGGGAGGCGGGGATCACCGATGGTCAGCGGGCCTCGGGTGGAGGGCGAGGCGAGTTGCAGGCAGCCGGTGACGGCGGCGTGTTCGGTGATCGCCCGGACCACGTCGACACCTTCGGCATCGAGGTGGTGGGTGTCCAGTACCAGTCCGGCCGGGGCGTCAAGGGAGTCGATGAAGGCGAGGGCTTCCCCGGGGGTGTGCCACAGCGAGGTGTTGGCCCGCGACTGGGGCTCCAGCAGGAGCCGGCTGCCGCGGTTGGCCGCCTCCTCGGCCAGCTGCTGCACGGCGCGCTCGGCCCACAGGCGCTGCATGTCCTCCAGCCCCGGCAGGAAGGTGCCGCGGGTCTGCCCGAGGGTGACCGGCACACCCAGCTCGCCGGCGAGACGGGCCGCGCCCAGCAGGCGGAACAGGGCGTGACGGCGTACGTCGGGCGACGGGTCGGTCAGCGTCAGCCGGTCCTGTGCGCAGACCGGGCCGGTGCCGATACCCAGCACCTTCAGGCCGGCCGCCTCCACCGTGCGGGTCAGTTCCCCGGCGGCGTGCGCGCCGGTCTCGCGGACCTGCACCTCCACCCCGTCGTAGCCCAGCTCGGCGAGTCGGCGGACTGCTTCGGCCGGCGGCGCGGTGAAGCCGAGCGGCATCGGCGCGGAGCAGTCGTGACCGGAGACGGTGTAGGCCAGCGGCCACGGCAGCCCCGTACTCATGACGCGACCGCCGGTGCTCCTGCCGGAACGAGCAGGTCGCGCAGTTCGCGTGCGGCGGCGCCCGCGCCGTCCAGCACCGGCACGCCCAACAGGTCGGCCAGGACGTCGCGGGCCGGGGTGAGCGAGTACTGCGCCAGCAGCACAACGTCGGCGTCGGCGCCCCCGGCTGCGCGCAGGGCGTCCGCCAGGTATCGGGCGGCCTCCCCGGGGTGGGCCCCGGCGGCTTCCTCGCTCAGGGCGGTCACGATGTCGACCGGCCGGTCCGGGCGTACGGCCGGGACGAGCGCTTCGAGCTGGGCGACGGCCGCCGGTACGGCAGGCGGCGTCGAGGCGACGACGGCGATACGGCTGTACGGGCCGGCCAGGGCGGCCTTGAACATCGCCTCGTCGGACTTCAGGACGGGCGCCTTCCACAGGGTACGGGCGGTGTCCACGACTTCTCCGTAGGAGGAGCAGGTCAGCAGCAGGGCCTGGGCGCCGCCGTCCATCACGTGGCCGATCAGGCGGAGCATGCGCCGGCGCAGGGCGCCGGTGAGTTCGCCGGCCACGCGGGCGTCGTCCAGGAGACGGTCGTCCAGCACGTTCCAGACCGTGGCCTGCGGGAACTCTTGCGCGAACGCCTCTTCGGCGATGCGGTGCGCGGGCGGCACGGCGTGGATCATGGCGACCAGAGGCTGGGGTTCGATCACCGGGGTTCTTACCTCTTCCGGTAGGCGGGGACCGGCAAGGGTCCCGACCGCGGGCCTGCCTCCGGCCGACCTGGGACATGTTTCCCGACGGCGGGGGCGCGGGCCCGAGATGGGGGACGGCGGCGTGGTGTCGCGGTGCCGTGCCGTCACTGTAGGTCGAACCGGTCAACCGGTCAACCGGTTGTATCGGTGCGAAGCCCGCGAGCGCCGGCATCCGGGACCGGCTGCTCGCGGTTTCCCACTACGCCTCGCGCTGTTCGAGTGCCTTCATCAGGCGGCGGGACGCGCCCTCCATGTGCCGGGCCATCGCCGCGCGGGCGGCTTCGGTGTCACCCTTCGCGACCGCCTCGAAGATCGGCACGTGGTCCGCATAGGCCACCTCGCGGGACCGTACGGCGCCCGTACGCTCGACCCAGCCGCGCTGGATCATCGCCCGCATGCCCTTGAGCATGTCGCGCAGCACCGTGTTGCCGGCCAGCTCGCCGAGGGCGGCGTGAAAGGCCGTGTCCGCCTCGGCGAACTCGTCGTCCGGGCACTCCCGCATCGCCGTCAGTCGGGCCCGCAGCAGCTCGACGCCCGCCTCGTCGCGCGCCTGCGCGGCCAGCCCCGCCACGATCACCTCCAGCTCCGCCCGGGCCTGCACCATGTCGCGGGCGCCCCGCTCGCCCAGGACCAGGCCCAGCTCGAAGAGGCGGTAGAGCACGTCGGAGTCGGTGCCGCGGAAGTACGTCCCGCTGGACTGCCGGATCTCCAGCAGGCCGAGGAATCCGAGCGACTTGATCGCCTCACGCACCGTGGGCCGGTTCACCCCCAGCATCTCGGTGAGCTGCCGCTCGGAGGGGATGCGGTCGCCGGGCTGGACCTCGCCGGACATCAGGTAGTCGATCAGGCGGCGGGAGACCTCGGCGGCCAGTGGCTCGCGCGGCTCGACCGTGATCCTGGCGAGTTCGGCCATCGATTTCCTCACTTCGGTATTGACGCGATGGCCGGATTCTAGTTACCTACCGGCAATCCGGTAAACCGGTTGTCCGGAAGTAGGCGAGCCAATCCGCCATCCTTGAGCGACCGGGTGTCCCGGTCGTCCCAGCCATGCCAGGCGCACTGCTCACCACCGCATCGGGCCATCGCCCGCCGCGGCCGTGCGCCGGCCGAATCGCCGTACAGGAGCCCGCAGCCCCCGTGACCGATCCGACGCACGAGCCGAGCAAGACATCGCGTGCGCTTCCGGTCGCCGCCTGAACCGACCCGCACCGATCCCACGCGCCGTCCTGCGCCGCCGTCCGACCGGCGGCTCTCAGCCCTGCCCCAAGGAGCAACGATGCTCGCCGTCCTCGGCTTCGCCACCCTGGGCAGCTTCATGCTGCTCGTGATGCGGAAATACCTCTCCGCGTTCACCGCCATCATGCTCACCCCGATCGCCGCCGCCGTCATCGCGGGCAAGGGCACGAAGCTCGGCGATATGATCATGAACGGCCTGGACACCGTCGCGCCCACCGCGGCGCTCCTGCTGTTCGCCGTCCTCTACTTCGGCCTGATGATGGAGTGCAAGCTCTTCGAGCCGATCGTCCAGGCCATCGTCCGGGCTTCCAAGGGCGACCCGGTCCGGATCGTGGTCGGCACCGCCGTGCTCTCCCTCCTGGTTGCCCTCGACGGCGACGGCACCACCAGCTACATGATCGTCTGTTCCGCGTTCCTGCCCATCTACCGGCGCCTGGGCATGAACCCCCTCATCCTGGCGACGCTGGCGGCCATGGCGCTGGGCACCATCTCCGGCACCACCCCCTGGGGCGGCGCGGCCACCCGAGGCATCAGCGTCCTGCACCTGAGCGCCACCGAGTACTTCGTCCACATGATCGGCCCCATGGCCCTCACCAGCCTGGCCATCATCGCCGTCGCCTACTGGCTCGGTCTGCGCGAGCGCCACAAGATCGACGGCGAGAAGCTCGCCGCCTACAAGCTGGAGATCGCCTCCGGCGAGGCGTTCGAGCCGGTCAAGGCGGACTGGCGGATGTGGTTCAACGCGGCGCTCACCCTGCTGCTGATGGTGCTCCTCATCGCCGAGGTCGCCGACCTCCTGGTGCTGTTCATGGTGGCGTTCGTGATCGCCCTGCTCGTCAACATCCGAGCCATCGGGGACCAGCAGGAACTCATCAAGCGGCAGGCCGCCAACGCCGTGCCGGTGATGATCCTCGTCCTGGCCGCCGGCGTCTTCACCGGCATCATGACCGACTCCGGCATGATCAAGGCCATGGCCGACGCGGCCCTCGCCATCGTCCCCGAGGGCTGGGGCAACATCATTCCGCTGTTCACCGCGATCCTCGCCCTGCCGCTCGGCTTCTTCATGTCCAACGACGGCTACTGGTTCGGCGTCGTCCCCGTGCTCGCGGAGTCCGCCGCGCACTACGGCATCCCCGCCAACGAGATCGCCCGGGCCGGCGCCATCGGCCAGATCCTGCACATGATGGGCCCCACCAGCGCCCCGCTGTGGGTCCTCCTCGGACTGGTCAAGGCCGAGCTTGGCGACTTCCAGCGGCACGCCCTGCGCTGGGGCGTCCTCGTCTCCGCCGCCTACATCCTCTTCGCCGTCATCACCGGAGCCATCAGCGTCACCTGAGCCGCACCCTGTGCCCTGCGCCCAGTGCCCGGTGGGCCGCACCCCATGTCGGTGCGGCCCACCGGGTTCGTGCCGGGGCCCGATGGTTCGTCACCCTTGACGAGCAGGGCGACGGCGGACGCCACCATGACGATCACCACGAGACCGGCGACGCATCGGACCCGCGCCTGCCCTTCGGGGCCCTTCGGGGGCATCGAGAAGTCCGGTCCGGACCACCGCGCACCTCAGGGGAAACACCATGCACCACCACGACACCGACGCGCCCTGCTTCAGCCACTTCGAGCCCGCGGTCCTGCGCCCGGCCGAACTGCCCTCCTTCAGCCGAGGCGGCGGCGCCCGCACCGTCCCGCTGGTCACCCAGGCGGTCGGCGCCGAGGTCTTCCTCACCGGCCAGACCCTCTTCGACGGCGGCGCCGGCATCGCGCTGCACACCCACAACTGCCCCGAGAGCGTCACCATCCTCGAAGGCGACGCCCTCGTGGAGATCGACGGCACCGAGCACCACCTCACCCGCTTCGACACCACCTACGTCCCCGCGGGCACGCCCCACCGTTTCCGCAACGCCTCCGCCACCGAGCCGATGCGCATCCTGTGGATCTACGGGTCGGTCGACGCCACGCGCACCATCGTGGAGACAGGCGTCACCGTACGGGTCGACGCCGAGCACGACGGGGCCGCCGCGACAGGCTGAGACCGACCCGACTCAGATCCGTGCGTTCGTCCACGCATGGCTCGGGGAGACCGACTGGGTCGACAGTCGGACGGTTTCCGGGTAGAGCAGGCAGTCGTCGGGACGGATGAGGAGGTTGATCTCCCGGCCTGTGTGCTGGACGGGGCTTTCGGCGTGGACGCGCAGGTCGCCGAGGCTGAGTTCATACTCGAAACGGGCACCGGTGTACGAGCACTGCTCGATCCTCGCTCGCAGGACGTTCACGCCACCGTCGTGCGGGGCGTCCACGCGGTCGGTGAGCGTGATGCGTTCGGAGCGCAGGCCCACGGTGGCGGACGTCCCCGCGCAGCCGGTGCCGGTTACCTTCAGGCGTTGGCCCGTCGTGCCCAATTCGACCTGGACGCTTCCTTCCTCTGCGGAGTCGACGCGGCCCTCCAGCAGGTTGCAGCGGCCGATGAAGCCGGCCACCTCGGGAGTGGCGGGAGTCTCGTAGATCTCGGTGGGGGTGCCGACCTGCTGGAGGCGGCCGTGCATGAACACGGCGATGCGGTCGGACAGGGACATGGCCTCGACCTGGTCGTGGGTGACGTAGACGGTGGTGATGCCGACCTCGCGCTGGAGGTCCTTGAG
This sequence comes from Streptomyces sp. NPDC045956, assembly GCF_056430705.1. Taxonomy (NCBI): domain Bacteria; kingdom Bacillati; phylum Actinomycetota; class Actinomycetes; order Kitasatosporales; family Streptomycetaceae; genus Streptomyces; species Streptomyces sp. NPDC045956. Next base: position 278,940 of record NZ_JBWKKZ010000009.1, read on the forward strand.
CCAGACGCGGGCCTGGTCGCGCATCTTCGCGTCGAGATTGGAAAGCGGTTCGTCCAGGAGCAGGACGCCGGGGGAGTAGACGATGCCGCGGGCGAGGGCGACGCGCTGCTGCTGGCCGCCGGAGAGCTGGTGCGGATAGCGGTCGCGCAGGTGGACCATGTCGACCTTGGTGAGTGCGTCGTCGATGAGGCGGCGCTGCTCGTCCCTGGGGACCCTGCGGAGCTTGAGCGGCAGTGCGAGGTTGTCGGCGATGGTCATGTGCGGCCAGAGCGCGTACGACTGGAAGACCAGACCGAGGTTGCGGCCCTCCGGGGGGACGGTGTGGCGTGGGATGCCGTCGAAGAAGACCTGGTCGCCGACGCGGATGGTGCCCGAGTCGGGGGTCTCCAGGCCCGCGACGCACGACAGCGTGGTGGACTTGCCGCAGCCGGACGGGCCGAGCAGGGTGAAGAACTCCCCGTCGGCAACGGTGAAGTCGATGTCCTCCAGGACGGTGGTGCCGTGGAAGGACTTCTTGATGTTCTCGACGACCAGCTCAGGCATGCTTCTTCCCCTTCAGGAGGAGACCGGCGAGGCCGGCGACGACGGCGGTGACGGCGATCTGGAGGGTGGCCAGGGCGGCGACGGAGCCGGTCTCACCCTGGGTCCACAGGTCGATGGCGGTGGTGCCGATGACCTGTGACTCGGCTCCGGCGAGGAACATGGCGGGGGCGTACTCGCGGATCATCTGGGTCCAGATGAGCAGGAACGAGGCGAGCATCGCGGGCACCAGGAGACGGAGCATGATGCGGGAGACCGTGCGCCACCAGTCGGCGCCGGCGACGCGTGCGGCGTTGTCGAGTTCGGCGCCGAGTTGCATGGTCGCCGGTGAGATCGCGCCGTACGCCGACGGGAGTGCCCGGATGCCGAAGGCGATGATCAGCGCGAAGAGCGTGCCGCGGAGCAGGTCGCCGCCGGGTACCCAGGTGAAGGCCCAGAACAGGCCGATGCCGACGATCAGACCCGGGACCGCGTGCGGTGACTGCGCTGTCGTCTCCAGGAGACGGGCGAAGCGGAAGTCGGAGCGGCGTGCCACGAGGACGACCACGGTGCCGAACAGGGTCACGGCCACCGCCCCGACGAAGGCCACGGTGATGCTGTTGACGATCGATTCGGTGTACGGCGCGTAGTCGAAGATCAGACGGAAGTTGTCCAGGGTGAGCAGGTCGAACGGGTTCACCAGCGGGGTGAGGAGCGACGTGAACGCGCGCAGGACCAGCGCGAGCATCGGCAGCAGTGCACCGAAGACGACGTACAGGCCGACGAAGGCGAAGCCCAGCCACTTCCAGGCACCGATGTCGAGCAGGTCGGAACGGGTCGCCTTGCCGCGCACCGACACGAACCGCTGGGCGTGCTTGAGCAGTCGCGTCTGGAGCACGACCAGGGCGATCGTGGTGAGCAGCATGAAGGTGGACGCCGCGCCCAGCAGGCCGTAGTCCGGGTTGATCGAGTCGATGCCCTGCTCGTAGAGGAAGTTGGAGAAGAGGGTGATGCCGGCGGGCTCGCCCAGGATGAGCGGGATGGACAGTGTCTCGATCGACGTGCCGAAGATCAGCAGACCCGCGTAGAGCATCGGTGGACGCAGCATCGGCACCACGACCGAGCGCAGGACGCGCAGAGGTCCCGCGCCGACGCTGCGGGCCGCGTTCTCCAGCGAGGTGTCGGAGGCGGCCAGGGCATTGGCGCAGAACAGGTAGGCGATGGGGACCTGGGCGACGGCCTCGACGAAGGCCATGCCGGGCAGTGAGTACAGGTTCCAGGGCACCCAGCCGAAGCTCTCGCGCACTGCGCTGGTCAGGAAGCCGGCCGGGCCGTAGACGACGATCCAGCCGAAGGCCAGGACGAGCGGGGAGATGTAGATGGGCCAGCGCAGCACCTGGCCGAACAGGCGGGCGGCGGGGAAGCGGGTGCGTTCCAGCAGGATCGCCATGGGCACCGCGATGGCGAGCGCGAACACGGTCGTCAGGACGGCGAAGAGGAGGGTGTCGAGGATGATCGAACCGAAGCCCGCCTGGGTGAACAGGTGGGTGTAGTTCGAGAGGGTGAAGGCGCCGCCTGCGGCATACAGGGGCTGGTTGCGGACCGACTGGTAGAGGATCGGTACGACGGGGGCGAGGACGAGCACGGCGGTGACGAGGAACGTCAGCCAGTGGATGGTGACCTCACGTCCGGCGCCGAACAGGCGCCGGTACCGGGGCGTGCCGAGCTCGCCCGCGCGTGGGGCGCGGGACTGGGCTGGTGGCGCCGGGGGTGTCTGGATGGCCATGGCGACTCCGTACGAACGAATGGGGTGGGGGCAGAGGCATTGGGCGGGGGCGGCTCAGCCGGCTGCCTTCTGCCAGCGCGCGACGTACGCCTCCTGCACGCGCTCCGGCACCCGCACGGGCCGGTAGAGGTGGACGCGCTCCGCGCCGAGCCTGCGCCGCATGTCCTGGAGGCTGTCCATGGCGTCCTGGCGCACGTCCGGCCGGTAGGGCACCAGGCCGCCCTCGGCGACCGCCGCCTGCCCTTCGGCGGAGAGCAGGAAGTCGAGGAAGAGGCGGGCCGCGTTGGGGTGCGGGGCGGTCTTCACGATCGACAGCGCGCGCGGCATGACGACGGTGCCCTCGGCGTAGTAGCTCCAGCCCAGCAGGCCCCCGCTGTGCTCGGCGGCCGGGATGGCGACGCCGCCGCTGAGATTGATGGAGAAGTCGTACTCGCCGGAGACGACCTTCTCCACCAGCGTGCCGGAGGAGTGGTCGGCGTGGGCCAACGGCAGCAGGCGCCGGAAGGTGTCCCAGCCGCCCGCGACGTTCGAGGTGTAGCCCTGGTTGCTGGCGTAGCCGTAGGCGTTGGTCGGGTCGTAGACACCGATCTTGCCGCGGAAGCGGGAGGGCCGTGCCTCGACGATCGCCGCCAGCGACCGCAGGCCGTCGGGGAACTGGTCGGGGGAGAGGGTCTTGCGGTTGTAGATGAGAGCGACCGGGTCCGTCGACATGGTCCATACGCCGGGCAGCAGCTCGGCCCAGTCGGGCAAGTGGTCTTTCTCCGGTGAGCGGTAGTCGGCGGCGACGTCTCGCGTTGCGTAGTCGCCCCACAGCGGACCGGCGTTGTTGGCCAGCACGTCGGCGGGGGACGTGCCGGCGGCGGATTCGCTGTAGTACCGCTCGTAGACGGCGGAGCCTCCGAGGTTGGTCGCGCGAATGTCGGACAGCCAGGGGTAGCGCCGGGTGAAGGCGTCGAAGACGGGCTGCCAGTTCGTCTGCGAGGTGTTCGAGTAGATCAGGAGCTTCCGCTCCCGCCGTGAGGCTTCGATGAGGGTGTCGTAGGTGGCGGGGTAGTACGCGGGGGCGGTCGGCGAGGCGGCGTTCGCCTCGTCGGGGGTACAGGCGGAGAGCGTGCCGCCGAAGGCGGCGAGTGTGCCGACGGCCGCGGCGCCCCGCAGGAGTCGGCGGCGGGAGGGCCGGAGGGCTGGGCACGGTGCGGGTGGCGGAGGGCTGGAGGACATGGCGGCTCTTCTCGTAGGGGGCACGACGGCGCTGTCAGCTGCTTCGAGAGGTCGGCGGGGCCGGGGCGCCGACGGAGCGGAGGGGTGGGCGGGGAGGCGGTTCGGTCACGGTGCCGCGATGGCGCGCCGCACCACGTACGGCAGGATTCCGCCGTGCCGGAGGTAGGCGAGTTCCTGGCGCGAGTGGAGGCGCAGACGGAGGCGGAGCGTGCTGCGTGAGCCGTCGGGGCGGGTGAGGGACAGTGAGACGGGATTGGTGCCGACGCACAGCTCGGCGAGGCCGTGGAAGGCGAGGTCCTCTTCTCCGGTGAAGTCGTGGGCCGACGCACGGTCGCCGTCCTGGAACTCCAGGGGCAGTACACCCATGCCGATCAGGTTGTTGCGGTGGATGCGTTCGTAGGACTCGGCGATCACCACCCGCACCCCCAGCAGTGCCTGGGCCTTGGCGGCCCAGTCGCGGCTGGACCCGGCACCGTAGTTGCGCCCTGCGACGACGACCAGGTCGTGGCCCGCGGCGCGGTAGGTCGGCGCCGCCTCGTGGACGGGCAGGACGGCCGAACGGTCCGCGGTGTACGCGTGGCCGCCCGTGAGGTTGCTCGCCGACGGGAGGAGCCGGTTGCGGACTGCGGCGTTGGTGAACGCCCCCCGCAGCATGACCTCGTGGTTGCTGCGGCGCGTCGAGTACTGGTTGAGGTCGCGCCGCGCGACCCCGCGGTCGGCCAGCCATCGTCCGGCGGCACTGCGCGCCGGGATGGCACCGGCCGGGGAGATGTGGTCCGTGGTGACGTCGTCGCCCAGCACCATCAGCACCCGGGCCCGTTCGACGCGCAGCCGGTCGGGCGGTGAGGCGGGCAGACCCGTGAGGTGCGGGGGGCGACGGATGTAAGTGGAGTCCGGATCCCAGGAGAAGCGCACGCCGTCCGCGGCCTCGATCTCGTGCCACGCCCGGGTGCCCTCGCGCAGCCGGGCGGCGTTGGCCCGGAACATCTCGGGCCGTACGGAGGCGGTGACGCGAGCGGCGACCTCTTCGTCGGTGGGCCACAGGTCCTTGAGCAACACCGGGTTGCCGTCGGTGCCGGTACCGAGCGGTTCGCGCGCGAAGTCGTGCAGGATCGAGCCGGCCAGCGCGTAGGCGACGACCAGCGCGGGTGAGGCGAGGTAGGACTGGGCGATGCGCGGGTTGACGCGGCCGGCGAAGTTGCGGTTGCCGGACAGGACGGCCACCGGGTCGACGCGGGCCTCGGCGGTGAGCCGCTCCAGCTCGGGGTGGAGGGGGCCCGAGTTGCCGATGCAGGTCATGCAGCCGAAGCCGACGATGTGGAAGCCGGTCTCCGCGAGCGGGTCCAGGAGCCCGGCCGCGCGCAGGTAGTCCTCGACGACCCGTGAACCTGGGGAAAGGGAGGTCTTCACCCAGGGCCGTGCTCTGAGTCCGGACTGCCGGGCCCGCTCGGCGAGAAGGGCTGCCTGCACGATCAGGGACGGATTGGCGGTGTTGGTGCAGCTGGTGATGGCGGCGATGGCGACCGGTCCCTCGGGCAGCGGCGCTCCGAAGTGGGCGGTGTCCGCGGGCCGTCCGGCGGTAGTGCGGAAGGAGCCGGGCACTCGTGACAGCGGAAGCCGCTGGTGGGGCAGATCGGGGCCGGCCAGGCTCGGCTCCACCGTGGCGAGGTCGAGGTCGATGACGTCGTCGTAGTGCGGTTCGGGCCGGTCGGCGGTGCGCTTGAGGCCCTGCGCGGTGAGGTACGCGTCGACCAGTCGTACGTGTGCCTCGTCGCGGCCGGTCAGCTTCAGGTAGGCGGCGGTCTCGTCGTCATAGGGGAAGTAGACGCAGGTCGCCCCGTACTCGGGTGCCATGTTGGAGACGGCGGCCCGCTCCGCCCACCCCAGAGTGGCCGCGCCGGGGCCGCAGAACTCCACGAACCGGTCCACTACGCCCCGGGCGCGCAGCAGCTCGGTCAGGGTGAGGGCGAGATCGGTGGCGCCGACGCCGGACCGCAGCCGCCCCGTCAGGCGCACGCCCACCACCCGCGGGTAGGGAATGGTGACGGGCTCGCCCAGCATGGCGGCCTGTCCCTCCAGGCCCCCCACGCCCCAGCCGACGACGCCCAGAGCGTTGATCATCGGAGTGTGGCTGTCGGTGGCGACCAGCACGTCCGGGTGCAGCCACGGCAGGCCGCCCTCAGACGCCTCCTCGCGCCAGACCAGGCGGGCCAGCACCTCCATGTTGACCTGGTGGATGATGCCTGTGCCGGGCGGTACGACCCGGAAGCCGCGCAGACTGCGCTCGGCCCATTTCACGAACGCGTAGCGCTCGCCGTTGCGGCGGAAGTCGATCGCCAGATTGCGCTCGACGGCGTCGGACAGCCCGTACTCCTCGACGATGACCGAGTGATCGACGGTCAGGTCCACCGGGACGGCCGGCTGGAGTCGTTCCGGGTCGCCGCCGAGTTCGGCGACGCTGTCGCGCAGGGCGGCGAAGTCGGCGAGGGCGGGCAGACACGTGGTGTCGTGCAGCATGATCCGGTTCGGGTACACCGGCAGTTCGCAGTCGCCGCGGCCCGAGCGGGCGCGGGCGAGTACGTCGTCGAGAGCGGCGGGGGAGCGGCGGGCGACGTTCTCGAGCAGCACCCGGACCGAGTACGGCACCTCGGCGAGCCGCCCGGCAGGCAGCAGCCCGGCCAGTGGCTGGTACCGGTACGAGTGGCCGTCGACGGTCAGCACGGCGGTGGCGGTGGGGTCTGTACGCATAGTCCCTGCTGTCGTTCCGGAGGAGCCGACGGGCGCATGGCTCCGGGCGCGGCCCATATTGTCTCAAGCCGCTGATTGATACAACCACTGGAACGCGGAAACTTCACCGGCTGCGGCGAGGGAGGCAGGTCCTCGGTCGCGGGGTGGTCAGCCCTGCGTCTTGATGATGCGGACCTTGTCCAGATGGTGGCGCAGGTAGGCGGCCGCCTCCTCCAGCTTCCCGTCCTCGACCAGGTCGAGCAGGTGCAGGTGCTCGCGGGCCTGGCCGGCCAGACGGGAGCGGTCGACCTGGTGGCGGTACTCGATGAGGCGGCGCAGCCGGTGCTGACGGCGGGCGGCGTCCAGGAGGAACTGGTTGCCCGAGAAGCCCACGAGCATCTCGTGGAACGAGGCGTTGACGCGGAACAACTCGGCCCGCGGGAGCAGCAGGATGTCCCCGCGCAACAAGGACTCCTGCTGCCCGCGGTGCAGGGCCGCGGCCTGTGGGTCGACCCTGAAGCCGGGCTCCAGCAGGGCGTTCGGCTCGATGACCATGCGGAACCGGTAGCTCTGGTCGTGCGCCTCGACCGTCGAGAGCACCTGCTGGAACTCCCAGCCGCGCCCGCCGGCCTTGCGGCGCACCAGGTCCTCGGACTCCATGCGCGCCAGCACCCGGTCGGCCTGGCGTGGCGTCAGGCCGTAGCCGCGACCGATGTCGGCCGCGGTGAACGCCCCGGTGAAACGACCCCCGATGTAGTCGTCGGCGACCCGGAAGTACGCCTCCTCCTCCAGATCGGCAGCCCCCGCCAGGTCCGTTCCGGTCAGGCTGGCAGCGGCGCGGTTCAGGAAGTAACCCCGGTTCCGCTCACGCCTGAGGATGCCCACCTCGGCGAGGAAGGCCATCGCCTTGCGCGCAGGTGTGCGGGAGACGTCCAGCTCGTCCGCCGCCCACTGCTCGGTGACGTGCGCACCCTCTTCCAGGCCGCTGCGGCGCAGGAGGTCCACCAGGCGGGTGGCGGTGGAGGTGGTCAGATTCGGCCGCGGCATCAGGCTGCGCTCTTCGAACGGGGACGTCGGACGCTCCATCCTATGGGCTGGGTCCCGGCGTACGCGGTGATGGAGGGCTCATCTCGCACCAGCATTGTATTGGGACGTCTATTGATGCAAAGTGTCGGTCGGGGTGTCGATCCGGCTCTCCAGCCCGAGTTCACTCGATGAGAGGCAGCGCTTCCGACGATGCACACGACTCCCGTCCCCACCGCCGACCTCGCCGACCAGTACGGCGACCGGCTCCGTGTCTGTTCCCTGCAGTTCACCGGCTACGGGGCCGTGCGCTCCTTCGCGGGTCCGGTGCGGACCGTTTCGTGCCGTGAGGACAACGCCTTGCTGCACGAGCTGCTGCACATGCCCGGGGGTGGGGCCGTCGTGGTCGTGGACGGCGGAGGGTCCCTCGCCACCACGCTCTTCGGTGACCGGATGGCCACCAGGGCCCGCGACAACGGATGGGCGGGTGTCATCGTGCACGGCGCTGTCCGCGACAGCGCCTCACTCTCCGCGACACGGCTCGGTGTGCAGGCACTGGGGACCAATCCGCGGCGAGCGGGCAAGGCTGGGCGAGGAGAGGTGGACGTGCCCGTCACCTTCGGCGGTGTGTCGTTCGGCGTGGGTGACATCCTGCATGCGGACGAGGACGGAGTGGTCCTGCTCCCGGTCGATCACCTCTCCTGAGACGTGGTCTCACGTGGTGATCCAGGCAATTCCCCTGCAGCAGATCCGGGCGACATACTCTGTCCTTTGGCAGTTGCATCGCAGGACCATTGCTGAATCACTGCTTGATTTTCCACGGTACGACTATGCCGAACTTCCAGAGGTATATTCCTGCCAGCGCCGTAATGATCACGAGCCCCGTCGTGGTGAGAATGATATTGCGCCGCCGTACCTTGGGGTCGAGTGCGCGCTGGGCGGCTTCGGTGACCTTGCGTCGGGTCCAGCGCAGGACGATCTGTGCCCAGGTGAATTCGGTCGCCCAGATGGCCATGCCTCCGAAGATCACCAGCCAGCCCGGGCCGGGCAGTACCAGCATCGCGACGCCGGCCCCGACCACGGCGAGACCGACGACGAAGATTCCGACCTGCCAGCCCGTGCGGAGCAAGCGTGACTTCCGGATGAACTCAGGGGCCCGCGAGCCCAGTCTCCGCGCCGCCGCCCGCTCGTCCCCCGCAACGGAATCAGCGGTCACCGTCACGGCGACCTTGTTCTGCTTGTCATTCTCCGCGTTCATGCAGCCCAACCTGTCGGAACCGAGACCTTCATCGGAATGGAGGTGTGCCCCCAGTGGGGCACACGTGAAAACGAACTTCGTGGTGGGGGCTGTCAGACAGCGGCGATATCGATGGACATCTCCTTGAACGCCTTGTCCATCATGGCCGTCATGACTTTCTTGCCGACCCGGTTGGTCAGCACCTTCTGCATGGCGGTGCGCACGATCTTGTCCTTGCGGGTCTGGGGGACGAATGTCGGCAGGCCCTCGGTGCGTGCGAACTTCTGTTGGAGCGCCATGAAGGGGCGCAGCTTCTGGTCCCATTCGCGCAGGGCCCGGAGCGTGTTGCCGGGATTGCGCTGGAGCAGGGTGCCCAGCAGGTCGGCGCCAGCCATCGCGGTGGAGGCGCCCATGCCGGAGTAGAGGGTCAGGCACCAGGCGGCGTCACCGAGCAGGACGACCCGGTCGGTGTGCCAGGTGTCCATCTCGATCTGGTGGGCGGAGTCGAAGATGTAGTCGTCGGCCTGCTCGAACTGCCGGAGCAGATGACCGAGGACGGGACCGACGGGCTCTGGCCCGAAGGCGGCGCGCAGCGACTCGATGGGCGGACGGCGGAACTGGGCGTCTTCGTCGTCGGTGCGGTAGTTGAACAGCAGACCGGGCTGGTGGTCGGTGAAGGGGAAGGTCCACACCGAGCGCCCCGGTTCGGCGAGGACGACGCCGTCCTGGGGCCGGTAGCCGGGAACGGGCTCCTTCATGGTGGTGGCGGCGACGATGTGGTGCAGCGGGCGCATGAAGCGGCTGTCGGGGCCGAACGCGAGGCGGCGGACGGTGGAGCGCACGCCGTCGGCGCCGATGACGAGGTCGAAGTGCTCAGTGGTCTCCGCGATGTCCTCGCCGGTGGTGGTGCGCAGGGTGACGTCGACTCCCGCGGGGTGTTCGTCGAGGGCGGTCGGTGTGGTGCCGTAGCGGATCTCGGTACGGAGGGCGACCGCGTCGTGGAGGGCGGTCTCGATGTCGCCGCGCAGGATCAGGCGTGGTCCGCCGGGGAGGTCGCCGTACCCCATGCCGGGACGGCGGCGTCCGTCCCGCTCCACGTCATAGGTGATGGTGGTGGGGTCGGTGCGGTTGCCGATGGCGTCGAGGATGCCCATGCGCTTCGCGGTGGCGCGGCCGGTTTCGAAGAGGCCGATGAAGTAGCCGGCGGCGCGGCGCTCGGAGGCTCGCTCGACGATCACGGGATCCCAGCCGATGTCGTGCAGGCGCATCGCCGTGGCGAGGCCGCCGATGCCCATGCCGACGATCAGGGCTCGGGGTGCGGGTTTGTTCAACGGGTGTCTCCTCTTCGGTGCGGTTCCGTGACTGGGAGGTCGTTACGGCATGGGGCTGCCGGGGGAGCACGGGGACGGTGGGTGCGGCGTCGAGGTCCTGAGTGTGGGCGCGGTGGAGAAGCGGGCCGCGGACGTCGGTTCCGGCGGAGTCGGACAGCGACGGTCCGCGTGCGGGAGAAGAAGTCGCCGCTCAGGGCGCGCACGTCGAGGGCTCTGGGCGGGTAGGACGAGGACGACCGTCCGGGACGGATCGGCTCCGGCCCCCTGTCTGCTCGTGGCCCGTTCTGCCGAACTATCGGGAGCGGTGGCTTGTTGGACCGGAGGCCGGCGCCGACGGTCCGGGGGCGAGGACAGCGGGGGCAGGTAGGGTCACTGACCGGAGTCGAGGCGTGCTGCCACTTCGGTGGCTGCGCGCTGGCCCGAGAGGATGGCGCCGTTCATGGTGCCGGAGGTCTCGTCGGCTGTTTCGGTGCCGGCCCAGTGGACGCGTCCGACCGGCTCGCGCAGGAACGGTCCGAAGGTGGTCCACGTCTTCGGCCCGACCGCCGGGTTCGGCCCTCCGGGTGCGAAGCTGTCGTTGCCCCAGGAGAAGTCGGTGTAGTCGATGGCCTGGCGCGCGGGCGCCCCGTACAGGTGGATGAGGTGCCGCATGACGCGGCGGCGGCGCTCGGCCTCGTCGTATGCGTCGAACCCGCGCGCGTCACAGAAGACCATGAGGATGCCGGGGCCATCGGCGGCCGGGCTGACGTCGAAAGTGAGGAAGGCGGTCTCGTCGTCGGACATTCCTTCTCCCGAGAGACCCTCGTCCCGCCAGAAGGGGCGGTCATAGGCGACGAAAGCCTTGCTGAGTGCTCCGAGTCGCCAGCTGCGCGAGAGCCCGTAGTGACGCTCCGGGAGTGCGGGCGTGAACTCGATGGTCGATCGGTGTGTCGGCGATGCCGTCACGATGACGTACCGGGCATCGATGGCGTGCTTGCTGGTTTCGACCGTGACGCGTTCTCCGGCCGTGGTGATGCGCTCCACCGGGGAGGCGACGAGCAAGCAGTCCTCCAGCGTGCCGGCGAGCCTGCTGACCAGCGTGTGCATCGTTCCCAGCAACCGGTCCTGCTGGTCGCCGCCCTCGACGGCGAGCATGTGCTCGATGCCGCCCAGGTTCTTGATGTACCGCATCACGTTGAACAGTGAGACCTCGCCTACGGGTGCACCCCAGTGCACGAGGCTGAACATGTTCATGAACTTCCGGGTGTCCTTGAGGGCGTGCTTCAAGGTCAGCCACTCGCCGAGCGACATCGAGTCGAAGTGCGCGGCGTGGCGGTGCTCCCAGGGAGACGAGACGGGGAGGCCGTCGACCATTTTCTGCAGGACCCCCATGATCCGCGTGAGGTCGAGCATCGCCCAGGGTGCCATGGATGTGGCGCTCTCGATCTTGCGCTTGCCTCCGAAGGACATGACGCCCTTGCCCGGCTGGGACTGGGCCACGAACTCGCAGTCGAATCGGCGTGCAAGGTCGCGTACCGCGGTGTGACCCGGTGCGACCCAGGTCGCGCCGGCGTCGACGGGGACGCCCGCGACCTCGACCGTGTGGATCCGTCCGCCGACGCGGTCACGGCCCTCGACGACGACGACATCGTGACCGGCCCGGGAGAGCTGGTCCGCTGCAGTGAGCCCTGCGAGCCCGGCACCGACGACAACGACGTCGGCGGATCGGGTGCTGACACTGGTCATGGTCGCGCTCCGTTCGTATGCGGCCTGCCGGCCGTCTACCTCGTTTCCATTTACTGTACTGACATGTCAGTACAGTTTTCAAGTCGGAGCCAGCTCCGGTATGGGCACCGGAGAAGCCGCGGGGCGGGTAGGAGGGTAGGGCTGTGAGAGAGATTGCCGCTGGCTGTCGACGCCTCCGGGAGAGCAGGCGCGGCGCCCGGGCGGTGAGCGGCCGTGCTCCGTTGCGCCGTCCGTCACAGTCGACAGGACGGCCTTGAGTGTCGTGCTGCCGACATGACGGCTGGGCCGAAGCGGATGCCGTCGGGCTGCACTGTCTTCGGCTGGACGTCGACGACGCCGATGTTCACCATTGTTGTGGGCGGCATACTCGCCCCGGCCCAGGTCACGGCGGAGATCCCGGCTTCGCCCCGCCCTGACGTCGGCTCGCTCGCCTCTGTGTCCGTCACGGTCGTGATCGGACGATCGTGCTGTCGCCACGTGCCATGAGGAGCTCGCCGTCCGCTACGCGGCAGTCTTCCGAATCGCGGTCATCAACGAGTGACGGTGCCCCTGCGGCTGCCACACGCCGCAAGCCGCGTTTACGTTGGTAGGAAGGCCACCCGAGGTCCACGGTTCGGAGCGCGAGCGTCCTCGAATTGCTCAGTTCCGCCGGAAAGGCAGTTTTGCGGTAAGCCAAGTGACAAGTTCGGAGGGGTTGCGGCTTTGCGTCCACAGCCGTCCGGGGCCGGTGAACTCGAAGACGAGTCGTTCACCGGACTTGAGGGACTGCATGAGGCTGCGGGTCACTTTCCGGGTGGTGTAGGTGGTGGTGTCGTCGAACGCGACCAGGTGGCCGGAATCGAGGACCATACCCTCGCCCGCTGCGAGGTCGATGCGGTCCAAGGCTCCGTAACAGGAGGCCAGCACCTGGCCGGTGCCCTCGGCTCGAACCAGGAAGCCGCCCTCGCCACCCGCCAGGCTCTTGAAGCCTCCCCATTTGGTGTCCAGCTCGACACCCTCGGAGGAGCACAGCCATGAGCCCCGCGCGAGATTGATGCCGCCGTTCACGTCGAGGCTGGCCAAGTCGCCGGGCAAATTCGCGGCGAGATCGACCCAGCCTCCTCCGGGTCCCGCGGTCAGTCGGGTGATGAACAGGGATTCTCCACCCAGGACGCTGCGCTTGAGCCCTTTGATCAGCCCGCCCTCCGCTTGCGCCTCGACGGTGACCTCCGCGGAGGTGGCCATCATCGCGCCGGACTCCGCCCTTACATACTCACCCGCGCACAGGTGGACCCTGGCGACGCTGAAGGAGGGGCTATGGCGGATGTCTATCTGCATGACGGCCTTTCTCGATGGCGAGTGTGGTTTGGCGGTCCGGCAACCGACCGTGCCCGGAGGAGCTATCCATTGTCGCGGCGGTATTGGTACCGAAGGTCAGTCAGCGCTCCGACCCCGACGAGTACCAGAGAGGTAGTCATTCTGCGGAAGGCTCATCCTGCGGGAGGATGCCCCCCGGAATGCAAGCGGCGGCCTGCCGATGTCGTCCGACCGTTGTAAGTCCGGGCCCGATCATGGTTGTGGCGACCGGTGCGGTAGATGGTGAAGACCTCGACGGTCTCGGGGGACGTCCGCCAAAGCGGCAAGGCTTAGCTCGGCTGTCTCCGCGGCACCTCCACCCGCCTGCCCCACCCGTGAGTCCGACTTGTGTTCGGGCCCCGAGCTGGGTCACGGCTCGCCGTGCACGAGGCAGTCGCTCAACAGACAGACGCCCAACGATGCGGTCAGCAGGGCGCCGAGATGGCATGCCCGGCACAGTGCTATGTGCCGGGAGTAGTCAGCTTCTCCAACTCCGCACGCAGAGCGGAGATTTCGGACCGGTCGGGCCTCAGCCCCCATCCGGCCATGAGGCCGGCGCCGTCGACGGCGTTCAGGATGACGGTGCGTGCTCCCACGGAGAGTCCGTCTTCGGCCATCTTGGCCTTCCAGCGCGCACCGTCCTCGGAGGCGATCTCCGAGACCCCAGGGGTCACTGCGAGGGCAGCCAGCAGGAAAAGCCGCTCGCCGACCAGTTCGATCGCGTCGCCTTCCAGCGATGCGCGGATGAAGGCGCGCGCCAGCCGCCCGGGCTCCTGGCCGTCCTCGATACGGTCCTGCACCGCCTGGTGGAACTGGGCGAGCACGTCCTGGGCCAGCGCGAGCCACAGCGCGTTCTTCGAGCTGTAGTGGTAGATCACCGCTCCCCGAGTCAGCCCGGCCGCGACTGCCACGTCATCGAGGGTCGCCCGGGCTCCCTGTGCCACGACGACGCCCCTTGCGGAGTCCAGGATCAACCGCTTGGTGTTCTCGGGCCCTCGTCCTGCTGTGCGTCCCATTGATCTCTCTCATGTGCGGTAGCGACGTCGTTCGGCGACCAGTGTGCCCGGCTGCAACACGACCTCATGACGCTGGTGGCCTGCCAGGCGGGAGGGCTCAGGCCCGGAGGGTGGCCTGCCTGCGGATGCTGCGCCTCGTCAGTGTCGCAGGGATGGCGGACACCAGGTCGCCGACCCCTCCGGCGAGGGTGGCCATGCGGCTGCGTCCCTCGGCCCTGGTGCTGAACTCCACGGCCCGCGCCGTGATGCTCTGCGCCGCTTTGGCGAAGGGCCGGACCTCGGCCTCGAACCGCGCGAACGCGAGAGTGACGTCATCGGTGTCCCGCAGGGACTCGGCCAGTGCCTTCGCGCCCGGCAGTGACGCGTGCGCGCCCATGCCGGACACCGGGTCGATGCAGTGCGCCGAGTCGCCGAGGAGCACGACCCGACGGGTGTACCAGCGCGGCAGCCTCACCTGGGAGAACCGGGTCAGCTTGGTGTCCTCGGACTTCCGCGCCGCCGCCGCGACAGCGCGCATGTCCGGGCCCAGGCGTTCGACCATGTCGCAGACCCGCTCGACGAGCATCGGCTCGTCCGGCACGGTCGAGCCCGGCACGGGAACAACCGCCATGACCGACGTCTGGTCGGTGTCCAGGAACGGCCAGATCATCGACAGCATCCCCTCACGGGAGGCGATCACCGCACGCCCGTCGGGCAGCGGCACGTCGGCGTTGATCCATACGTGTGTCAGGCCATTGCGGTACACGCTGTGCGCTTCGGATGCCAGCGTCAGCCGGCGCACCGTGGAGTGCAGCCCGTCCGCCCCGACCACCACATCGAACGACTCCGTTGAACCGTCATTGAACCGGGCAAGGACGTCGTCGCTACGGTGCTCCAGCGCCTCGAGCCCGACTCCCAGTCTCTTCTCGACCGCTGCGGGCAGGTGGGCGAAGAGCCTGGACAGCAGAACCGAACGGCGAGCGAGACGCCAGTCGTCGGCACCGTCGATCTTGAGCTCGCGGACCCTGCGCGTGCCCCACCGCACCGACATCGCCGGCGCCGCGAAGGTCACCTCGTCGACGATCTGCTGGCCGCCCATGAGTCGCAGTACCCGCGTCGCCTCAGCATCCAGCTGCAGCAGATAGCTGCTCGGGTACGGCTCGGTCTCCTTGTCGACGAGCACGACCTCCCATCCCTCACGCTCCAGCCACCATGCCGCGGCACACCCGGCCATTCCGCACCCCACGACGAGAGCCCGTCGGTGGCGGACGGGCTCCACGGTCCCGAAGTTCATACGCGCTCCTGACGAAACTAGTCTGACTTGTCAGTCTAGTTTATGGTGAAGTCGATGACTGTCAATGCCGGAATCGACGCGCCTGGCGGCTTGGCCGTGTCGAGAGGGGGCGCGGTGTCGTTCAAGGTCATCGACCCACATTGAGAGACGGTTCTGTGTCGCATGAGACGTTCGTGTCTCATGTGGGTTACTGTTGACTCATGAGCTTCGATCGTGATCAAGTGCTACGTGCCGCTGCCGATCTGCTGACGCGCAAGGCAACGGCGACCACCGAAGAGGTCGCCCGGGCCGCCGGGATCAGCAGGGCGACGCTGAACCGTCACTTCCCCGGACGTGACGCCCTGGTGCGCGCCCTGGAGGAGCTCGGCATCGCTGAGTGCGAGGCAGCTCTGGACTCGGCTCGCCTGGCGGAGGGCACGGCGGAGGACGCAGTGCGCCGCCTGGTCCGTGCCCTCGAACCCTGCACGAGCCTGCTCGCCTTCCTCTACTCCGAGAACCAGCTCTTCGAGGGCGACGGGCAGCACGCGGGTTGGGCCCGTATCGACGAGCAGCTCACCGCCCTGTTCCGGCGCGGCCAGGCCGATGGCGAGTTCCGCATCGACCTCAGTGCGGTGTGGCTTACCGAGGCCCTCTACGGCCTGCTGGCCGCCGGCGGCTGGGCCGTCATCGAGGGCCGGGTGGCCCGCAACGACTTCACTCACATGATCGCCGAGCTGCTGCTCGGTGGCACGATGCGAAGGGACGCATCATGACCCATCCTCTGCGTACGGCCGAGCGGGGCAGCACCCAACGGGCTCCGGGCCGCTGGATCGCCCTGGGCGTCCTGGTCCTGGCCGTGCTGCTCGTCGCGGTGGACGCCACCGTTCTCGGCCTGGCCACGCCCTACCTCAGCGAAGACCTGCAGCCCTCGGGCACTCAACTGCTGTGGATCGGCGACGCCTACTCGTTCGTGATCGCCGGTCTGCTCATCTCCATGGGCAGCCTGGGCGACCGCATCGGCCGCAAGCGTCTGCTGCTGATCGGAGCCACCGCGTTCGGCCTGGTCTCGGTACTCAACGCCTACGCGCAGACTCCCGAGATGATGATCGTCGCCCGGGCGCTGCTCGGTGTCGCCGGCGCCACGCTGATGCCCTCCACGCTCGCGCTGATCCGCAACCTCTTCCACGACCCGCGTGAGCGCAGCCTCGCCATCGGCATCTGGAGCGCCGCCGCCTCGGCGGGCATGGCGGTCGGCCCGATCGTCGGCGGTGTGCTGCTGGAGCACTTCTGGTGGGGCTCGGTCTTCCTGATCAACCTGCCCGTGATGGCGTTGCTGGTCGTTGTCGGGGTCAAGATGCTGCCGGAATCGCGCAACCCCTCCCCGGGGCCGTGGGACATGCCGAGTGTCTTCCTGTCGTTGATCGGCATGGTCGGTGTCGTCTACGGCGTCAAGGAGGCCGCGGCCGAAGGGTTCGCCTGGCTCACCCTCGCCGCAGGAGTGCTCGGTGCGGCCGCTCTCTACGGGTTCGTCCGGCGCCAGCGCACTCTGCCCGTCCCGCTGGTGGACGTCCGGCTGTTCCGCAACCGCGGCTTCAGCGGCGCCGTCCTGGCGAACGTACTGACCATTCTCGGGCTCTCCGGTCTGCTGTTCTTCCTCTCCCAGTACCTGCAGCTCGTCCAGGACCGGCGGCCCATCGAAGCGGGCATCGCCGAACTGCCGGCCGCCGCAGGCGCGGTCGTGGCCGGTCTGGTCGCCGGCGCCGCGGCGCGGCGCCTCTCGGTGCGCGCGGTGGTCTCCAGTGGCCTGGCCGTCATCGGCCTGTCCCTGGCCGCGCTGACCACGATCACCCAGACCACCGGCTACCCGCTGATCGGAACCACCCTGCTGCTTGTCGGGTTCGGCGCCGGCCTGTCGTTCACGATCACCTCGGACATCATCCTCACCGCCGTCCCCAAGGAACAGGCCGGCGCCGCCTCGGCGGTCTCGGAAACGGCCTACGAGCTGGGCACCGCTCTGGGCATCGCCCTGCTGGGTTCCGTGGTCACCAACATCTACCAGGACTTCACCGGACCGGCCGGGACCCCGGAGGCGGCACACGAATCGCTGGCCGGAGCCGTCGTGGCCGCCGTGCACATGCCCGCCGAGGCGGCCGCAGCGCTGCTGCAGGCGGCACGCGAGTCCTTCGTCGACGGTGTGGCACTCGCCGCCGGCGTCGGCGCCGTGCTGCTCCTCCTGGCCTCTGCCGTCGCCTGGTTCCTGCTGCGCGGCCAGAAGCTGACGAACGAACCCGTCCAGCACTGACCAGCGGATTGAACGGCGGACGCAGTATCTGCCGCCCCAGACAGAAGCTGTACCGGTAATGCGGGCCCTCGTGCTTGGGCCCGCATCACCGGTGGCTCCGACGCAGGGGCGAGGTGCCCTTGTCCCATGCCCTGCCCCCTGACGACACGACACGGAAGAGACGATGAGCAACCGTCCCGCCAAACCCCAGACCGACGCAGGCCGAGAGTCCCCGCTGTCGCAGCGGGCCGCCTCCTACGCCGTCTGGTATCTGCGGGTAGTTGCGTTCATCAACTTCCTCAGCGCCGTATGGGTCTCCCTCGGCCAGGACTTGCGGCGGCACAACCAACAGGACCTGTTCACGCCGTACCTGCTGACCGCCGGATTCGCCTCCGGCGTGGTCACGGCCTTCCTCGCGGTGACGATGCGGCGCCGCAAACGCGCGGCATGGATCCTCAACCTGGCGCTCAGCGGGCTCTTCCTGGCGCTCGTCTGCTTCGCCATGTTTTTCCCGCAGTGGCGGCGGCACCCGCAGAACTGGATCTCACTTCTTCTCACTGCCGCGTTCGTCGTCGTGCTGCTGGCAGGACGGCGAGAGTTCTACGCCAAGGGCGACCGCTCCAACCCCAAGCTCGCCGCCGTCGTGGCCGTCGGCGGTCTGGCCACGGCTTCCCTGCTTGCCTGGCTGCTGGTAACCGCCACCAACCAGTCGCCCCACGAGGGCCGGCCCACCATCACAGAGCGCTGGCGCTACGGTACGTGGCAGCTGATCACGGTCACGGTGGACAAGTCGCGCTTCCCGGGGATCGCCGTCCCGCACTGGGCCAACGTCACCATCAACGTGCTGGGCACCGCGCTCGTCATCGCTGTCGCCTACGCCGCGTTCCGCGCCCGCCGCGCCGTCGACCCGCTCACCGAGCACGATGACGAACAGCTGCGGACACTGCTCGAGCTCCACGGAGAGCGCGACTCCCTCGGTTACTTCTCACTGCGCCGGGACAAGAGCGCGGTGTGGTCCCCGACCGGGAAGGCCGCAATCGCCTACCGCGTGGTGGGCGGCGTGTCGCTGGCATCCGGGGATCCGATCGGTGACCCGGAAGCCTGGCCGGGGGCCATCACCCCGTGGCTCGCCGAAGCACGCGCACACGGCTGGGTCCCGGCCGTCATGGGCGCGAGCGAGGAAGCAGGCACCGTCTACGCCCGGCACGGCCTGGACGCACTCGAACTCGGCGATGAGGCCATCGTCGAAGTCGCCGACTTCACTTTGGAGGGCCGCGCCATGCGCACCGTGAGGCAGGCGCACAACCGGGTGCGGCGAGCCGGGTACACCGTGCGCATCCGGCGCCACGAGGACATTACCGCCGACGAGATGGCGCGTCTCGTCGAGCGCGCCGACGACTGGCGCGACGGCGCGACCGAGCGCGGATTCAGCATGGCCCTGGGCCGGCTCGGAGACTCGGAGGACGGGCGCTGCGTGATGGTCGAATGCCACGACGCCGACGGCACACTGCGGGCCCTGCTGTCCTTCGTGCCATGGGGCCCTCACGGGCTCTCCCTCGACCTGATGCGCCGCGACCGCGACTCCGACAACGGCCTGATGGAGTACATGGTCATCGAACTGCTGCGCCGGGCAGACGAGATCGACACCATCCAAGTCTCCCTGAACTTCGCGATGTTCCGCTCGGTGTTCGAGCGCGGAGCACGGCTCGGTGCCGGGCCGGTACTGCGCCTGTGGCGATCGCTGCTGAGCTTCTTCTCCCGCTGGTGGCAGATCGAGTCCCTCTACCGCGCCAACGCGAAGTACCGCCCGATCTGGGAACCACGCTTCCTGCTCTTCGAGAAGAGCGCAGATCTGCCTCGCATAGGACTGGCATCGGCCCGCGCGGAGGGCTTCCTGGAGGCCCCTGGACTACCGAAATGGCTCCACCGCCGACGCCTGCAAGCCCAGCGCTAGCGGAGGGGGCTTCGCTCAGGAGGAGTAAGCGATGGGTCGTTTACGGTTCATCTGATACATCTATGTCTCACTTGGAATACTGTTGACTCATGAGGTGTGAGTCAGAACGAGAGCCGCGTCGTCACCGACCTGCTCACACCCACCACCGCACCTGCGGAGCGTGTCGTTCAGTCCTTGCCGCCAACCCGGCAGAGCTCGCATCAATGACGAGTGCACGACGACCCCAGCTCCGGACGCCCGCGGAAATCAGCCGCGACCAGCCCGAAGTCGCTCTCTGAGGGGAAGACCATGAACCACCGCCCCAACGACATCGAGCCGCCTTGCGCAGGCACCCTCGGCCCGCGCAGCATGAAGGCGAAGTTCCTGGCCCGCACCGGTGACCCTGTGGCCAAGCTCATCGCGCCGGGCTTCCGGGGTGACGCCTGTGCGTTGTACGAGCAGATGAGAGTTCAGGGGCCAGTCCACCGCAGTCGCACGGGATTGTTCGCCGTGGTCTCGTACGACGGCTGTCACCAAGTCCTCCAGGATCCGCGCTTTTCGACCTGCGCATCACTCACCCACCCCGCGGACACCTGCGCGCTCGCGTGCTCGGCGCCGGCTCGCACTGAGGGGTACCGCTCATCCGTGAAGCGATCCGACGAGGCGTACGCCATCGCCGAACCGCTGCTGCGCCCGGCGTTGCACCAGGCCGCCACGCGAATCGACACCGTCGCGCACGACCTGCTTCGCCGGCACGCTGAAGCCGACTTCATAGACCTCGTGGACGACTTCGCCTTTCCACTCGTTGTCGCCTGCCTCGGTGAAGTGCTCGGTATTCCGTCAGCGGACTCAGCACGCTTCGCCGACATGTGCAATGTCATCGGCAGATCCGTCCACGGGACGCCCTCAGCAGCACGGACCGAAGCGGTCGAGGACGCGCATGAGGACCTGGCAGCCCTGGTCATTCGATTGGAGCGTGAGCGGCGACAGAGCCCTGGAGGCGACCTGATCAGCCGACTCACCGCTCCCCGTAGCGCAAACCAGAGAGGGAACGACCTGACCAGGCTGATCGACCACGTGCAACGGCGTGACCGCCATGAGACGCCATCGACGAGTCCGGAGCAGTCGGGCATCGTCCCTGACAAGCCGAGTCTGGAAGAGACCGCCGAAGTCTGTAGGACTCTGCTCGCCTCCGGCCTGGACACCGCGGTCTGTCTGATCGGTAACGCGGTGGCCGCGCTGGCGGCCCGCCCTGAGCAATGGCAGACACTCAGGGCAGCACCGAACCTCGCGGCCAAGGCGGTCGGCGAAACCCTGCGCTTCGATCCTCCGCGCCGGTTCATCCTGCGTATAGCCTCCGAGCAGGCCGAGGTGGGGGGTCGCCCCCTGCCACCTCGCAGCGGTGTTCTGGTTGTGCTCGCCGCGGCCCACCGCGACGGTCTGCAATTCCCCTACCCTGCCCGCTTCGACCTCGCACGGAGTTCCCAGCCCAGTCACCTCACTGCGGACGGTGCCATGAGACTGGAGATCTCATTGGCTCGGCTGGCGGGAGAGATCGCCCTGTGGACCCTGGCCAGCCGATTGCCACACCTGCGACCGGCGGGGCGGGCGGTCCGCAGACCTGGCGGAGCAGTCAGCGGCTTCACCCGTCTGCCGTTCCGTCTGTCCGCAACTGGATGAAGGGAGTCTCGCCGCGCGAGACGAACGGGCCCATCGGCAGACAGGCGGCCGATGAGCCCGAGGCGCAAGCGGTGATCCGCCGCCGTGGATGGCGGACCTCCTCCACACAGCGTCGCACGTGGCGTGCGTGACGATCCTCGGATCTGCGGGCAAGGGGCCCTGACCAGCGTCTTTGCTGTCCGGGTGGGTTTCTCGACCTGTTTTCTCCGTGCAGCGGTTCAAGCGGACGGATCAGTCTTTGCGCCCTGCCGACCTGCGGGTTCGTGAACGAGGTGCCTGCATGGGCGACGCCTTCGGAGAGGTGTTTGGCGAATCCTAACGCTCGATGCGGAAGCCGCCGCCGGCGCTGCGAGCGACCCCCTTCGACTCCGCGTTACCAGTGAACGCGGCTCGACCGCGCCACTTCGATACCGGTCAGGTCTGCGCCCGTACCGACCACCGCGACGCCGGCAGCCGGTACGTGACATGTCGCTGTGGCGTCGTTCGGGTCAGATGGTTTGACCGCCGTATACGCGGTGGTGGACGCGGCGAGGCCGGCCACCGCGAGCACGCCCCAGACCAGCAGTCCCGCAGTGATCCCGCCCACTGTCCGTAGCCCGTCCTGCCACCCGGATCGGCGTCGTGAATACGGGTGGTGGCCCATGCTCGTGCGAGCACCAGGTCCTCGGTAGGCCGGGGCCCGC
Organism: Streptomyces sp. NPDC045956; assembly: GCF_056430705.1. Taxonomy (NCBI): domain Bacteria; kingdom Bacillati; phylum Actinomycetota; class Actinomycetes; order Kitasatosporales; family Streptomycetaceae; genus Streptomyces; species Streptomyces sp. NPDC045956. The sequence continues at coordinate 300,689 of NZ_JBWKKZ010000009.1, forward strand.
TCCACAGCTCTTCACCACGTTCCTGGTCTGCCGACCGTGACGCCCGTTTGACGCTCAGGGCACCCACGCGCGACACAGCGAGCCGGAAAACCCACTCTGACCTGGCCTTTCTCGTAGCAGTCGCATACTGACATCTTTCCGATGACTTCGCATGTTGAGTGCGTGGCGATTTTGGAGCCTACTGCAAAGGGACTCTGACCTGCGGCTTTCTTGTGTTTTCCAGATGTGGCCGGTGGTGCTCGACCTCTTTCCGGAAGCTCACCGCGTGGAGCATGTTGTAGGTAGCCGCCACGTGGCTCACCTGCGGTTTCGCAGCGGGAGCATGAGTCCAGAACGCTCTGCTCAACTCCGTCAGAGACGGGTTCGGGAAATGTCTTGACGCTCGTTTGACGCTGTTTCTGACGGAGTGTGTGAGGTGGTCTTTCTGGACCAGATGGCGCGGGTCAATCGACTTGGCGGCCTCAACCCGTCGAGTAGCGCGTTAGGTCTGTTCTTTGGGCTTGGGTCATACGGCGACAGGTCTCGGATGGGACGTGTGCTGATTGCGCTGGCCTCGCTACCTTGTGTCGCAGGGAGTGGCAAGGTACGTGGGAGCGGAGATGAGCACGGGGGATGCGGTGCCTCGAACGGCTGCGGTGGAGCGGGGAATCGCGTCCGCCGATGCGCTCTTCTCCATGGACGGCATCCCTGCCCGGACTGGCGATGCGCCGGATCGCCGACCTCTACCCCGGCGAGGCCAAGACCGACGCCAAGGACGCCGTGGTCATCGCGGACGCCGCCCGCACCATGCCCCACACCCTGCGCACCCTCGACCTGACCGATGAGGTCACCGCGGAACTGGCCATGCTGGTCGGCTTCGACCAGGACCTCGCCGGCGAGGCCAACCGCACCTCCAACCGCATCCGCGGCCTGCTCACCCAGTTCCACCCCAGCCTGGAACGCGTCCTCGGCCCGCGCCTGGACCATCCGGCAGTGACCTGGCTCCTCGAGCGCTACGGATCCCCGCAAGCACTCCGCAAAGCGGGCCGCCGCAAGCTGGTCGAAGTTGTTCGGCCCCGGGCACCACGCATGGCCGAGCGGCTCGTCGACGACATCTTCACCGCGCTCGACGAGCAGACCGCCGTCGTCCCGGGCACCGGCACCCTCGACGTGATCGTCCCGTCGCTGGCGAAGTCGCTGGCCGCCGTCCACGAACAGCGCCGAGCCCTGGAAACCCGGATCGAAGCCCTGCTGGAGGCCCACCCTCTTTCCCAGGTCCTGACCTCGATGCCCGGCATCGGCGTCAGGACCGCCGCAGTCCTGCTGGCTACCGTCGGCGACGGCAGCAGCTTTCCCACCGCCGCCCACCTGGCCTCCTACGCCGGCCTCGCCCCGGCAACCCGGCAGTCCGGCACGTCGATCCACGGCGAGCACGCCCCCAGAGGCGGCAACCGGCAGCTGAAACGGGCGATGTTCCTCTCCGCCTTCGCAGCCCTCCACGATCCCGCCTCCCGCACCTACTACGACCGCTGCCGAGCCCGCGGCAAAACCCACACCCAGGCCCTCCTCCGCCTCGCCCGCCACCGCATCAGCGTCCTGTTCGCCATGCTCCGCGACGGCACCTTCTACGAATCCCGAACACCGAAGGACGTCGAGCTCGCCGCATGACCCCAGCAACCCCGAACGCGACAGAGGTGCCTTGACGAAAGACATAGAGGCACCCCCCGAACGGGGGAGCCGCCTGCGCTCACATTCCGCCGGCGATCCTCATCACCGTGCCGGTGGCGTACGAGGCGTCGTCCGAAAGCAGCCAGGCGACCGCTCCAGCGATCTCCTCGGGCTGGCCGGCGCGGCCCATGGGGACGAGTGCCGCGATCTTGGCGGGGCGCTGCGGGTCGGCGTGGAAGTCGGTCCAGATCGTACCGGGGGCGACGCAGTTGACCCGGATGCCGTCGGCCGCCACCTCCTTGGACAGCCCGACCGTCATGGCGTCCACGGCGGCCTTCGCTGCCGCGTAGTGGACGTAGGTGCCGGGGCTGCCGAGGGTCGCGGCGGCGGAGGAGATGTTCACGATCGCCCCGCCCGCCGTCATGTCGCCGATGGCCCGGCGGGCGCACAGCAGGTAGCCCAGGATGTTGACCTCCAGGGCCTGCCGCATCCCCTCCGGGTCGGCACCGGCCAGTGGCCCGACCGGCCCACTCACCCCGGCGTTGTTCACCAGTCCGGTGACCGGGCCGAGCTGCGCGGCAGCGGTGTCGAACAGACGGTCCACGTTCGCCGCGTCGGCGGTGTCGACCGCGACCGTGACGGCTGCCCGGCCCAGCGCGCGCACTCCTTCGGCCACGTTCTCGGCCGCCTCGGCGTCCGACCGGTAGCCGACGGCGACGTCGTGTCCCTCGGCCGCCAGCCGCAAGCAGATCGCCGCGCCGATGCCTCGGCTGCCACCGGTGACCACGGTCACCTGCTGCCGCTCTCCTTGTTCCACCATGTCCGCTCCTCTGAGCTGGATAGATAAATGATCGATGATCGATCAAACATCACTCTACTCATACGGTTTCCCCATCAACCCCCGCCCCCAGCTCCCGAGGTGCGGCCTTTATGCGGGTGGTCGTGGTCATAGCGACCGGAAGGCGGCTTGTCCGGGCCGCCGTTTCCGGCCGACCCCAACAGCGCCGGATGCTACGGCTCGCCGAGCTCTCCCACTCGCTTGGTCAGTTACGTTGCGTGATGCACGAGATCTACCGATCCAGGCTGCAGTGAGGGCAATTCCCGCAGATTGATCACGACTCGATACGCGCCCTAGTAGTGCCCGTGAGGTTCTGCGCTGTCTGCGGCTGCTCCGGCGGCCGGGCAGGGGTCGTCCGCAGGTGGTGCAGGTACTGGTCCAGCACCTCAGCAGGTCCTGTGGAGCGTCGAGGACTTGGTAGAGGGTCAGGCCGGTGTAGGGACTTTTGGGTCGAGCCGCCGGAGGGTGAGGAATGCCTGGGCGGCGGTGACGAGGGTGACGTAATGGTGCCAGCCGCGCCAGGTGCGGCCCTCGAAGTGGTCCAGGCCGAGGCCGTGCTTGAGTTCGCGGTAGTCGTGGTCGATGCGCCAACGCATCTTCGCCCACCGGACCAGGTCGGCGACCGAAGTCGTGGCGGTCAGGTTCGATATCCAGTAGTCCATTGGGGCGTCCTGGCCGTCCGGCCACTCGACCAGACGTGTCCGGGTGGGCAGCATGCCGTTCCAGTGGTTGCGGCCGCCGCGGGACGCCGTATCGGTGGCCTCGTGGACGCTGACTGCGACCTGGCAATTCGCTCGTTTCCCGACCGCAGCGCAGTACGGGCGGGCGATCCCGGCCGACGCCCGCCCGCACTTGGGGAACGACACATCGTCGACCCCCCGAACCTCGGGCGCCATCACCTCGGAGAGCCGCTCGGCGATCCGCCGCCGCACCGGCAGCGGATCTCACGGTGACTGGTTCACGAAGTGCTGCAGGGCCTGCAAATGTTCCCGTCCGGCAGACGCTCCGCCATCGGCTGTATCGACTTCCGTCAGCCGTCGAGCATCAGGCCCCGCAGATAACACTCCCTGAGCTTCACCCAGGAAGGCTGCCCACCACCAGCGGTGATCACTCAGCAGAGCGAAGCGCTACTAGCTGTGAGCGGCCCCCGTCTGCTGAACGTGACCATTGGCGTCCGCCGTCCGCGGGTCAAGGGGCCGCACCCGCAGCAGGATGCGGGCGGAGCCGGGGGCTCACCGCTGGGTGGCCAGGACGGATGGCGCCGGGGCGCAGTAAGGCGTGAACGCGATGAAAGTGACGGCGTTGGTGTTGTACAGGTGCTCGGTCGTGCGCTTACCTGGCACAGCCAGATACGGCAGCGGACACCATGAGTCCTCAGCGCCCGGTCCAGGTATGCCGCCACATGGCGGTTACCGACCGCGTCGGCTCAGGCCGGCGGTCCGCTGGAAAAAGCACGCCGAGCCGCTCCACGCACTGGCTCGCGCCGAGTCCAGGTCCGCACCGGACCCCGTCGTCGAAGGACGGTCTGTGCCATGTGTAGAGCCATCGTCTCGTTCGTCGCCGCCTCGGCGCCCGGCGCCTCCGCTCGCCTGCCTGCGGCGGCCGCGACGGCTGCGACTGCCGCGGATGGCAGCGGTGTCGTCAGCTGTCTCTTGGCCATGCCGAACACCTCCCACGCGCCCCGCCCCATGCTCACAACGCCCCCTTCACACGCCGACGTGTGTTCCTCCGGCACCTTGGGCCCCTGCGTCGCGCCCGGACCTCCACCACGCCGCGGGGACGTACACCTTCCTCCGGAGCGGCGACCTCAACTGCATCGAGGCGGCAGCGCCGGCACCGGTCAGATCCTCCGGGCCGATCCCAGCAGGCAGCCCCCGGGGTCGCCTTCACCAGTTCCCTGACGCTCCGGCCCGACGGCATGACGGTTCTCGTCACGACCGGCCCGATCACCCAAGGTGACTGCGCGGGACACACGATCGTCATCACTCAACCTCGGTCTCCTGGGGTGTGTGGCACTTGGTCCACCGACATGTCCGGTCCCTTGCCCGTCGACGTTCCCTGACGTCCATGGACGACCCTTTGTTCGACCACGTCGCCGCCCTCGTACGGCGAGAGGCGGCTCCGGGCGCCCGGCAGCCCGCGCAAGAGGCCCCTCCGGGAAGCGCCTGGTCAATCACTGCCCGGGAAGACCTCGGAGGCACGATGACCGGTGACAACGAGCATGTCGTACTGCTCGACGACGGCTGGAACGCGGTGGGCAGCATTCCGAAGGTGCGGGCACACCACCGGAACACGCCGCTGCATCTCGCCTTCACCGCCTACATCTTCGACGAGGCCGACCGGCTCCTGCTGACGCGCAGGGCCCTGTCGAAGCACACGTGGCCCGGCGTGTGGACCAACAGCCTGTGCGGGCACCCCGTCCCCGGCGAGTCGCTGGTGGACGCGGTACGACGCAGGCTCCGGGCAGAACTGGGAACGACGGCGGAGCGCATCGACCCCGTGCTGGGTGCGGTGCGCTACCGGGCCACGATGGACAACGGCATCGTCGAAAACGAGGTGGGACCAGCCGTACGGGTACTGCAGGCGGCTCCGCTCGCCCCGAACTCCGACGAAGTCGACTGCGTGCGGTGGGCGCCGTGGGACGTGGTGTTGGCGGAAGTGGACCAGCACCGCCTGGAACTCTCCCCGTGGAGCGTCATTACGATCGAGCGCCTGCGCCGCCTCGGTCCGCGTCCCCGGGACTGGACCGTCGTGGACGTGCGGGACCTTCCCTCCGCTTTGCAATGCCGGGACTGAACCGGCGCCCGGCCTTCGTGTTCGACCTGGACGGCACGATCCACTCCGGCACCCTCGGGGCCGCCGTCTTGCGCGAGCTGGTTGGGGCGCAGGCCGTCCGAGACGACGCAGTCGGTGCGGCCCTGGCGGCTGTGGCCGACCGCGACGCGGCCCCACAATCCTTTCGCGACACGGTCGAGACGGTCTACGCGCACTATGCGGCCGCGATCGGCGGGCTGCCTCACCAAGTCCTCGAGGAGGCTGCTCACCGCGCCTGGCGGGAGTGCCGGGCCGGCGTGTTCCCGTTCGTACGGCCGGTGCTGTCCGCAGCGGCCAGATGTGGCTACGTCACGGTCGTCGTCTCTGGCAGTCCCGAGGAAGCGGTGGCTCGGGCAGTGGCGGACCTGGGCATCGCCCACGGCTACGGAGCCCGGGCGGAGACGGTCGAGGGACGCTGTCGTGCCCGTCTGCTCCGTGCGCCAGGACGTCTCGGGCAGAAGATTCGCTGTCTGCACGACCTGGGCGAGCGTCAGCCGCTCGACCTCGCCCGTTCCGTCGCCCTGGGCAACAGCCTGGCCGACGCCGAACTGCTCGCGGCCGTGGGCCACCCGATCGCCTTCGAGCCGGATGCTGAACTTGCCGTGCTCGCCCGTCGCCACGGCTGGCCCGCGGTCGACCGCACCACCGCCGAGCGGGCCTGTGTGGGCGCGATGCCACGTTGCCAGAGTGCCGCCCCTGGCCGCGAGGGCGATGGCCTGTGATGTCATGGCCAGGGCCTGCACTCGCGCGGTCTGACTCTCACGGGGAGCGTGGAGTGGACGTGAGGTGCGATATCCGGTGAACGAGGACGACGGCCTCGGGAACCCGCGGGAAGCGCAACAGCCGTGCCTGCAACTCTCTCAGCAGCACCGCGGCGTGGTGGGAGCGCAGTGGTATGCATCCGTTCACGAAGAGGCGACCGTGGAAACACCCCTCCTCGACGAGGCCCAGGTCGAGGAGGACGAGAGCCACCCGCGCCTGGCTGATGGCTGTCCCGCGGTGGTCGTGGGCAGGGCGTCCCCCCGCCGCGTGTCGCAGCGCCTCCAGGGCAGCCTGTGTGTCTCCCAGATGGTGCAGCACCCGCCCCTTGCTGTAGGACCAGCCGGCCGCGGCAGCGGTGCGCAGGGAGGCGAAGTAATAGCGCTGGGCCAGCCCATGACGGCCCGCGTCGACGGACCTCTCCCCCAGCAGATGAGCGACTTGCGCCGTCACCGTCAGCAGGTCACGGCGCAGGGCCGGCGGCGCCGGCCGCACCACCAGCCGCCCGACGTCGTCGCCGAGGTAGCAGGCGGCCAGGGCACGGGCGTGGCCGCCGCCGAACCTCGACCAGTTCGCGGCGAACTGGTCGAGCATGAACCGGACCCTTTCGATGTCGGCGTCGCCGATCACGGCACGGGATCCGCTGCGGTCACTGGCCTGCTGCCAGCCCAAGACCTCACCGTCAGGCACCGGCAACTGCTGGAAGACAGGACGTAGCAGCCGCCAGCTACGCGTAGGATCGGCGTCCGTCCTGGCCAGGGCGATCAGACTTCTCACGGGGTCGCTGTCCGGCCGCCCGCGCCAGACTGCGCCTGGCCCGTGGTCCTCTTCCTCCTCCGTACGCCCGGCCAGGCCGGTCTCCGCCACGCTGATCGGACGACCGATCCTGCGCGTCAACGCCTCCGCCACGAAGTACGGGACCGCCCCCCTGGGACGGGAGCCCGCGAGCCAGTGGGTGACCGTGGTGCGGTCGTAGCGCAGCGACGCCATTCGGCAACCCAGGCCCCGGCGGGCGGGTTCGCACCTGAGGACCTCCGAGGTACAACCGTTCAGGGAGCGGCCGGTGTGGAAGCGGGCACCGCTGCGACCACCTGTTCCGGGGTGACGGGCTTGCCCCGCAAGGCGGTGTCCGGGACCCAGGCCACGACCCGCAGATGCGGCCGTGTCATGCGGACGAGGACCTCGCCGGCCGCGGAAACTAGGTGGAAGGCGGGGTTCGTGGCAGTCATCGGCTCCTGCAGCAGGGTCAGGCCGATGCCATACGCGTCGAACAGCCCGATGTCGTTGAATCCCGTGTACAGGTCGAGCCCCCCGTACCCCAGAGGAACGGCCACGCCGACGCGCGGCGCGTTGTCCGGGTCGGGGAAGGGCACGCGCGTCAGTGCGTCGACGGCAAGGCAGGGGATGGTGAACCGCGTGAACGCACTGTCGCCCGCCGTGCGCCCCAGGTCCAGCTCGGTGGCGCTGCCCATGGGCCCGAGGCGGCACCCGCGGGTGTTGTCGTAGACGCCGAGCAGCGTCATCGGTACGGCAGGAAGAAAGTACGGGTCGACCACGCGGGTGCCGGCTGCTGCCGTATTGGACGAACAGGGCGGTGGGGCCGGCCTGGCCGCCTCGGGCGCCAGGTGGACGGTGGCCTCGGCGTGCAGACGTCCATGGCGCAGCACGCGCCCGGAGGAGTGGACCACGTCGGACAGGACGCGGACCGTGACCTGCCGGCTGCCCGCTTCCTCCCTGACGTCGCCGACCTCGGCGCGGAATCGGGACGGCTGCTGGGGGTCCATGCGGAGGAACGCGTGGAAGCGCACGTCGCTGAAGCGGATCACCGCGAGGCCGGGGACGACGCCGGCGGCGGCTTCCGCCGCGATCTCGAGCATGTGCGAACCCGGGAGGGTCGGCCGGCCCTTGACGCGGTGGTCGAGCAGGTTTGCGTCCAGGCGTGAGTCGAGTTCTCTGCCCCAACCGTCCCGGGGGTCCGCCGTGTCGACGTAGAAGCCGGCGCGCCTCGCGCCCGATTCTGCGGTCCCGTCCGGGACCGGCCGCGGGGTAGCGGGCGACGGATCGGACAGACAGTCGTAGGCGTGCAGGTAGTCCCCGGCGATCGGTGCCCGCAGGCGGCGCAGCGGCACATCGAGGCCGTCCACGAGTGTGTCGAGGAAGGAGGCGGCGTCACCGCACAGGCTGTCGAGGAGCGTCGGAATCTGCCGGACCTGCTCGGCCGTGAGGATCTTCTCCGTGAGGTACCAGTGGGCATCAACGGCGATCTCTTGGAGGGCGAAGACGGTGGACACCGGGAGTAGCGCGCTCCGTGTGTCTGCGGCGGCGCCGTCGAGGGCGGACTGCAGCTCCTCACCGGCCATGCGCAGGCCGTGCGCGCGGGTGAGGGCCAGCAGGTCGCCGGCGACGGCGTTCCACAGGGCGAAGCTGCCGGTCCCCTTCTCGAACCCGGCCGTGACATGCCGCGCCAGGTGCTCGTGCAGTCGCCGCTCGCGTTGGCGCAGGCACCATGTCAGGAACCCGATCTCCCGAAGGTCACCGCTGGTCCTGGGGGTGTCAGTCGGCGGCCGGTAGCCCGACCTCATCACCATCTGCTGGGCGGCCTTGAGGGCGATCACGTCGTTGTCACCCTCGGAAGTGACAACAAGATGGCCGAACGCGATGTAGTCGGCGATGCGGTTGCGGCTGAACAATCCCTGCGCGCCGCACCGCTCCCGGCAGACCAGCACCACCCGCTCGGCGGCCCGGCTGGCGTTGACCTTCATCACAGCGACGAGCCGCTCGACCGCCGAGGTGGCCTGACCGGAGTGGGCGTCCAGTTCCCGGCGGGCCCGGTTGACCAGCAGCGACATGGCGTAGGTCCGCGCCAGGGCGCCGACCAGGGCGCGACGGTGGGCCTGGTGCTCGATGAGCGGTACCGACGACTTCCCGGGCGCGAAGGTCAGCCGCTGTGTGCTGTACCTGCTGGTGATCGACACCGCTGCCCTGGCGCACGCCATGTGTGCGCCTGTGAGGCCGAGCTTTCCCGGCACCACTCGCTTCATGGCGTCCAGGAAGCGCTGGTGCGGTCCGAGACTGCTGTGGAAGGTTCCGTCCGAGGCCAGGCGGGAGTGGCTGCCCAGCATGACGGCGTCGCGGGGGAGGCGCACCCCTTCGAAGACGGTGATGGCGTTGTCGAGGGCAAGGCCGGGCTTCTCCGGGAGCGGAACGATCCGGACGCCGGGGCACGGTCCGGCGGAGTCCCGTATCCGCACCACGAACGGGAAGACCCCGTGGTCGCGCTGCTTCACGACGAGCCGTGCGAGCACCACCGCGATCTTCGGCACGGCGACGGCGGTGTTGGGCATGTACTTCTGGGATCGCGGCGTCGGCGTGCTTAGGGTGAACGTGCCGGTGCGCGGATCGAACACGGCCTGCGTCTCAAGTGCCTTGACGTTGTTGCCGTATCCCAATTCCGTCGCCATGAACACGCCCACCGAGTCCAGTGTGTCGAGTTCGTCGATGTACGGCTGCAGGCTGGGCTGGTCGGCGACGTGGTCGAGCAGGGTTCCCAGGCACAGGTTGTAGTGGATGGCGGCGAGCGCGGCCATCGTGGTGTCCACCGTCGCGGTGGCGTCCAGGAGCGCGAAGAGAATCCGCGGATCCTGGGCGACCGATACCGCCGAGGGCAGGTGGCGGCCCAGGGCGCGCAGCCGGGCGTAGGACAACTCGCAGCGTTCGCCGCTGGTCAGGCCCTCCTGAGGCTCGAACAGGGAGTCCGACAGCGCGGCGGACAGTCGTCGGTGGATCTCGGCGGGACGTTCTCCGTGGAGCAGCCGCGCCAGGTCCTCGACGGTCTTCCCGCTCGGGTCAATTTTCCCGTTCATCGTCATCGACGCCTTCGTCGTGGGGTGTGAGCACGGACTGGTTCCAGATGCGTGCCGGGTCCGCTGTCACGACTTCACAGGGGGCACGGTCCGCTGTGGCTCGTCCGCCGCAGACGACGGCCGGGTACCGGGCGAGGAGCGCAGTTCGGCGTCGCCCGCGAGGATGACGACGGGGTCGTCGCCAGAGGTCCGCAGTTCGGCCATCTGGAGGGAGGCGCCCTCGGTGTTGTCGATGCCGGTGAAGACGGCACGCCGCTGCTGTGCCTGCCGGTGGATCGGTGACGCCGCCAGTCCGACGTCGGTCCAGTACGGCCAGGCGACGGTGGTCATCGGCCAGCCGTGCCGGGCGCGGGCGTGCTCGGCCGACGTCAGGAGGTAGCCGTGGGCACTGGCGTAGTCGATCGCGCCCGGTGAACCGACAAGGGCGACGAAGGACCCGACGTTCAGCCACCGCCGGGGCGGTACGGGGACGAGTGCGTCGACGAGATTGCGGTGGCCGCGGACGACGATGTCGCGGACGCGGGTGAACTCGGCGAGTGTCTTCCTCGGTATCCGGCCCGACCGGCTGATCCCCGCGCCCTGGAGGACGAGGTCGACGCGCCCATGCTGGTTGACGATGCGGTTGACCACGTCGAAAACCGCCACGCGGTCCGTGATGTCGCAAGCCCGGTAGTGCACGCGATCCTCACCGCACACCTGGCGGTAGGTCGTCAGTGCCTCCTGCACCATCCGGGCGCGCTGCACCGCCTCATAGCGGGCCGTGACAGTCGTGAGCGGTGTGCCGGGCCGTTCACGCAGGCGCGCGGCGATGTACTCCCGCCTGTCCGGCGGGCTTGCGGCGAGTTCGGCGGCGGGAATGTCGTACGGCCTGGTGGTCCCGAGCACCCACAGGTGCGGGCGCCACCGGCGAGCGAGCGCTTCGGTCAGGACCCGGGTGACACCCCGGCCGCCTCCGACCGCGAGTACAACGCAATCGCCGTCGAGCTCCAGGCCTTGTGTCGTGTCGTCCGGGCCGTCCGCGCTGTCCGCCAGCCATCGCTCCGTCCGGCGGACCCCTCCCACGTAGCGCACCGCGGGCAGGGGGCGCCCCCTGCCCGACTCGCGTCCGACGAGCGCCAGTGCCTCGCGCGGACGGTCGGTGTCGCTCACGACGCACAGGCTCAGGCACTCCGGCAGCTCGAGCGCCATGCTCTTCACCATGCCGGTGAACATGCCCTCGCACGCGCTGGACGTGGCACTGCCGCGGGCATTGAACACCACGACGACGCACGACCCGCCGTCGCTCAGCTCGCCGACGGACCCGCGTACGGCCGCGAAGACCAGTTCGTGGATGGCCAGTACCTCGTCCTCGCCGGCGGCGAGGTCCACCAAGACCCGCAGGTGGCGCTTCTGCCGACCGCCCAGGACCACCTTGTCCAGCTCGGCGGCATCCACACGCACCGCGTCCGACGGTGCCGACCCGTACGAGGCCGGGCAGATCACCGCGCGCCGTGGGGAGGCGATTCCCTCCAGGCAGACGTTCGTCACGAGCGTGCAGTCGGCGGGAAGGGCCTCCAGCGCCGACGTCGTCCCCCGCGTGCCCTGGTCGGTGACCCAGGACAACGTGTGCCGTCTGATCCGTGGCGGCGGCGAGGGCGGCGTACCGGCAGCCCGTTCCGGGCGGTCCGCGTCGGACCGGACGGCGTCGCGCCCGGCCGGTGCGACGAACACGGCCGGCTGCCCGAGGTCCTCCACCGGCGTGACCAGCCGGCGCTCGCCACGGACGACCGCGCCGAGCACGTCGACCGCGGCGTCGGCCCCCAGCCATGACCGCGCGCGTGGTGTCGCGTCATCCGGATCCGAGTGCGTCGTCGTCAGGTCGTCGAGGCCGGGCCAGGTGAGGGTCGCCAGCACCGGGAGGTCGTGCTCGCGGGCGACCGACCGGCGGGTCAGCGCCAGCCCGAAGGCGCCTTCGGCGATGCTGGTCGGCGCGTCGCCGGAACAGATCGCCTCGGCGAGAGCGGGTGAGACGACTCCGTTGGCGCCGAGCAGCAGCACCAGGTCGAGATCGCCCGTGCGCAGGAAGCGCCGGGTCGCGGCCAGCGCGGCCAGCGCGGAGTCACGGCCCGCGTCGAAGCGCACGCTCAGCCCCTTCACGTCGAGGTGGCTGGCGGCGCGACCGCCGGGGATGTTGGCCATCCCCCCGGTGAGCGAGTCCTCGTTGGTGGGCGGAACCGATTTCCGGACATCCGCGGACAGCGCGGAGACGACCTCCGAGTCCAGGGCTGTCGCAAGCTGGTCCAGGTAGCACCGCAGGGCGTTCTCGGCGTAGGCACGGGTGGGACCGGAGGAGGCGTAGACCACACCGGTCGTGTCACGGAGAGCGGCCAGGGCGGGGCCCAGCGCAGTGGCGAGTCCGTCGGCGCAGCGCAGAGCCATCGGCTGTGTCCGGTCAACCGTCTGCACCGCACGCCTGGGCATCCGGAAAGCGGCACCGTCGAACCGGTAGTCGTCGCCGTAGGACAGCGGCCACGGGTACGAGCCGGTACGCAGCCAGTCCTCCACCTGAGGGGGACCCGGCTCACCGGGTAGGTCCGCGCTCCATGCGACGACAACGACGGGATCGTCGTCGAGGTGCCGCAGGGCCGGGGGAGGGGACGCCGGATGCGGTTCGCCGAGGACCACGAACGCGTTGGCTCCGCCGATGCCGTAGGCGGCCACCGCGGCCTTGCGCGGCCGGTCCGGCCTCGGCGACCAGGGCGTGTCCGCGCGGGGTACAACCAGGGGTGCGATGTCGCCGGCCGGCGTCGTCGCGGGGCGCTGGGCGGGGATGCGGTGGTGTCGCAGGCCGAGCAGTGCCTGCACGACCGAGACGCCACCGGAGGGCGGCCCGGTGTGACCGATCAGCGACTTGTTCGCCGACACGGTCCAGCCCTTATCGGGCGCGGCACCCCGCAGCATCGACAGCTCCGACCGGTCACCGGCCCGGGTGCCGGTTGCGTGGGCGAGAACCCAGTCGACCTCGTCCTGATTGGTCCCGCTCCGGGTCAGGGCGCGGTCCAGGGCCAAGCGCTGGCTTCGCGGATCCGAGGCGTTGATCGCCTTTCCGCGTCCGTCGCAGGCCCCGCCGAAGCCCAGGACCAGACCGAAGACCGTGTCACCGTCGCGCCGGGCACGCCGGTGGCTCTTCAGCGCCAGCACCACCGAGCCATCGCTGATCACGGTGCCGTCCGCATGAGCGTCGAACGCCTTCAGCCGCCCGGACCGGCTCAGCCCGTGCATCGCGTCGAAGAGGACCATGTAGCGCGGAGAGGTCGCGAAGGCGCCGCCGCACAGGGCGATGTCGGCCTCCCCATGCAGGATCGCATCCGTGGCGGAGTCGATGGTGTAGAGGGCGGAGGCACAGGCGGCGTCGACCGTGTCGATCCTGGTGCCGGGCGGTAACAGCCCTTGCACGGCGCCACGGGCCACGTGGTGCGGCAGGGCCCCGAGGATGCCCTGGGAGCGTGGAAGGGCGCGGTCGAGCTGCCGCGACAGCGCGGTGCTCGGTTTGCCGCCAAGGAGGCGCACGACCTGATCGCGCACCAGGGACTCCTCCAACTGTCGCCCGGCCTCGGGGACCAGCCCCAGGGCCACGTAGGCCCGGTGCCCGGTGCCGATCGAGCAGGTGGAGAGGGCCTGTGCGACGGCGTGCCGGATCCAGGTACGGATGTCCCAGTCGGTGGAGCCGAGACGGGGCTCCGTCTCCGGGGTATGGGGCACGGCAACCAGTGGGCTGCCGTGCAGCAGCCCCGAAGCCCTCGCCGCCGTCTTGTCCTCGCCACCGGCCCCTGAGAATCGCGCGAGGTCCAGGCCCGGCGGATCGTCTGAGTACTGCGGTTCGCCCTTGCCCAGCACTTCCCACAGGTCGTCGGCCGAGCCGATGCCGGGGGCCAGTAGCCCCACGCCGACGATGGCCACTTCCCCGTTCTCGTCCGAGGGGGTGTGGTGCCGTCCCCTGGGGGAGGGACCGTCACGGCGCGCCGTGCGGTCGCCCGACGGTGCGGCAAAGCCGCCTTCCACCGGCGCGCCGTGCGGCGCCGGCTCGGACGCAGGGCTCCTGCGGGGGTAGTCCGGCGGGGACAGCGCGTAGAAGCCGGTGCTGACGCCCCCGTCCACGGTCAGCGTCTGGCCGGTGATCCACCGTGCGGATTCCGACACCAGGTAGGCGACGGCCTCCGCCTGGTCCTGCGCGCTGGACAGTCTGCCCAGTGGCGTCGCCTCCCGCGTGACCCGCAGCATTTCCGCGGAGCCGGGGAACCTGTGCGTCCACGCACCGTCGAACAGGCCGCACGACACGGCGTTGACGCGGACACCGTGCGGGGCGAACTCTACGGCCAGGTAGCGAGTCAGCGCCTCCACGGCGGCTTTCATCGGACCCACGCCCGCGTAGTAGCCCACCACCATCTCCGCGCCGAGCGAGGAGATGTTGACGATCGACGCATGGCCGCCGCGCATGAGCGGAAGGGCCCGCCGGGAACACAGCCGGGCGCCGTCGAAGCACGTCGCGACGGTGCGCTTCCACTCGCGATCGGAGATCTCCGTGAACGGCTTGAACACGCCGTACACGGCGCTGTTCACCAGGACGTCGAGCCTGCCGTACGCCTCCTCGACCCAGGTGAACATCCGGTCGACGTCCTGCGGTCGTGCGACAGAGGCCCGGTAGGTCTCGGCCGACAGCCCGGCGGCCCGGAATTCCTCCAGGGTCCTAGTCGCTGCCGCCTTGTCGTGGAAGTAGTTCAGGACGACGTGGGCGCCCTGTTCGGCGAGCTTCCTGGCGATCGCGGCGCCGCCCTGCTTGGTGCCGCCAGTCACCAGGCACACCTGCCCTTCCAGGGGTCGCGCGGCATCCTGGTGGCTCACTTCGTGGCCTCCGATTCCCGGCTCATCCGCTGCACCACGAAATCGGCCAGTGCGGCCAGGGTGGGGTACTCGGTGATATTGACGTGCTCACCGGCGTCACCGAGGTGGTACCGCGCGGCGGTGCGTACGAACAACTCCGTCTGCTGGATGGAGTCCACGCCGAGTTCGGCCTCGAGGTCCGCATCCTCAGTGATCACGTCCTCGGGGTAACCCAGCTCGTCGGCGTAGAACTGCCGGAGCTCCTTGAGGACCGTTTCCCGGCCGGGGTCGCCGACGCCAGTGCTGTCTCCGGTGTCGTTGCTGACTGCGTCCGCTTCTGCGGGCCTGTCGGCCGGCCGGCCGGCGTCGAGTGGGTCGGCCGCCGTGATCTCGTCGGTGTCCGGCGCGTCGGCGGCGGGCTCACCTACCGTGCCGGTGGCCACGCGCGGGAGCGTCAGGCCCACCAGCTTCGACAGCGTCGCGACCGGAGCGCACTCGGTGAACTCGTCGTAGCCCGCCGCGAATAGCTCTCGTATCGCGTCGACGAACCGGACCGGGCGGAACAGGTGGGTGGGGAGCAGCGCCGCGTAGTCGTCGTCGTCCCGGTAGAAGCGGCCCTCGATGGGGGAGTAGACGCGAGCCCTGGCCCGGCCAACGGGGATACCCGAGATGGCGGCGGCAAACCGGTCTGCCGCCGCGCGCAACAGTGGGCTGTGGAACGGGTACGGTGCGTCCACCCGCGCCGATGATATGCCCAGCGCGGAGGCTGCCTCCTTGAGGCCGGCGAGGGACGGTAGGGGCCCGGCCACCACGGTCAGCCGGGGCGCGTTCACCGCCGCGACGGCGACCGAGGGGTCACCGAGCGCGTCGACCATGGCCTGCGTTCTTTGGAGGCCGGCTTCGAAGGCCCGCATCCCGCCGGCTTCCGCCGCGTTCTCCCGCAGGGCCTGCGCACGGGTGCACACAAGACGGACGCCGGTGTCGAGGTCCAGTACGCCGGCGGCGACGAGCCCGGCGATCTCCCCGCCGCTGTGGCCGACGATGACGTCCGCCGGCTTTGGTTGACCGATGAGCCGGTCCGACGCCACGGCCACCGCAAAGGCCGCTGCCAGGGACCAGTCGGCGTCGGGCGACGCCTCGGCTGACAGGAACGCGCCGGCGCCGGAGCCGACGCCGTGCACGGCGCACTTGCGTCCGATGGTGGCCAGCAGGTCGTGCGCGTCGGGCTGTTCCGCCAGGGCCGCCAGGGCCCGGACACCGCGACTGCCCTGTCCGGCGTACAGACGAACCGAGCCTTCGATCATGATCGCCCCTAAGTCCGAGCGCAGAACGGGACCGTGAGGTCTGTTTGCCTGCTGCTCTGCCGACTGTCTGTCATTGACGTGGCTGCTTCTTCCGCCACCGAATCGCCCCGGACAGCCCTCGGGTGTCCACGGGAACGCGGCGCCGTGCAGGTGGCGTCCGGTCGGTTCCCCATGAGACCCCACCGCCGAGGCCGGCGTAAGGGCGGGCCGCGGTGGAGACGTGAACGC
Source organism: Streptomyces sp. NPDC045956 (assembly GCF_056430705.1). Classification (NCBI taxonomy): domain Bacteria; kingdom Bacillati; phylum Actinomycetota; class Actinomycetes; order Kitasatosporales; family Streptomycetaceae; genus Streptomyces; species Streptomyces sp. NPDC045956. The sequence continues at coordinate 317,002 of NZ_JBWKKZ010000009.1, forward strand.
GATGAACACTTGTGTCCATGGGAAACGGGCTCGCCGACGGCATGCCGGTGTCGGCGTCTCGGTGAGGAGCACGTCACGAGTCGCGTTGGGCGTGAATTCCCGAACCCCGGAACGGCGCAGAAACCGGGCCTCCCTTCCTGCTCGCGCCGCGCAGCACCCGAGCCGAGCGCCTCTCGTCCGGTGCAGTCCCGACAGACCTGACTGCGTGTCCGCTCCGAGCGGTCAACAGGCCGAGAAGGCGACGTGAAGGTGATGGACAACAACCCGGAACGGATTCCGGTCGACGCCAGGGAGAACCTGCGCATACCGCGTGTCGACGAGTTGGTTGTGCTCCAGCTGCATTCTGCCGTCACGTTCAACGCCTTCACCAACGACACCGTCGCCGACCTGGACGACGCCGTGTGCAGGGCCAGGGCGCGGAACGCTCCATCAGGGAGCTTGCACTGTGGCCCGGTACGACGAGCAGTCTTCATCGATGCAGCGTGAGCAGAGTGTTGTAAGCCTGCTGGACGAGGTCGTTGCGGCGGCTGGCTGCGGTGTTGGGCAGGGCTACGACCGCTGTCCCGTGGTGCGTGTTGAAGCCGACGAAGGCGGTGAACCCGAACGTGCCGCCGGTGTGGCAATGGACGACGGACCCGTCGGGGGCGGGGGCGGATGTTCCACACCAGCCCCAGGAGGTTGGAGCCGCGGGGTCTGCGTAGCCGGGGCCGTTGAACGTCGTACAAAGCAGTACGCAGAGTGGAGGGGATCTCAGCGGCCGAGGCGGGATCGAGGAGGGCTTCGGCGAGGGTGAGCAGGTCGCGCACGCTGGCCCTCATGGCTCCCGAGGGGAGAAGACCGGGCATGCGCAGCGGAGGCTGGGCACGATGGCGCCAGTGGCCGGTGGCCGTGGACGGAGTGGTGGCGCAGCTGGTGTCGTGTAGCCGCAGGGGCCGTATGACGCGCGCCTGTGCCAGATCCGGGTACGACATCCGGGCGGAGTGGGCCAGGGCATGGCCCAGCAGGCCGACTGCGTAGTTGGAGTAGCGGAAGCGGGTACCAGGGCGAGCGTGCAAGCGGACCTGGGACAGAGCTCGGAGTGCGTGGTCGGTGGTGAAGGCGGCGTAAGGAGTGGTCAGTATGGGTGGGAACGGGGTCTGGGCGAGGGAGGTGTGCAGGAAAGTGGTCAGAAGGCCGTGCAGGCCGGGAGGGGTGTTGGGCAGTCCGGAGGTGTGGGTGGCCAGGTGGGTCAGGGTGATGGCGGGTCCCTGTGTGGGCAGCTCGGTGTTGACGGGAAGGTGTAGGGCCAGTGGGTCGTTGTGGCCCAGGAGGCCGCGGGCTGCCTGTTCGGCGAACAGCAGGGCGGTGAACGTCTTGGTGAGGGAGCCGATCTCGAAACGGGTGGCCGACTCGACCGGTTGCCCGCCGTGACGCATGGTGCGACCGCGCACCATGAGCGCGCGCCGACCTCTGCGGTGCAGAGCCACTGCGACTGCGCTGGCGGCGGGCGCGGCGGTCAGCAGCGTGCGAGTCGCATTCTCGACGAGGGCGGGGTCGAGGCCGTGGCCGGTGTTGTCCGGGGGAGGGGAGGTCATGTGCCGCCGCGTGGTGCGGTGGTGCCCGGAACGTCCAGGTCGCGCGCGAGGGCGATGGTCGCGGCGATCACACTCACCACGGTCGTGTGATGGTGGTCCTCGAAGCGAGTGGCCGGGTCGGCGGCGACGGGACGATCGTCGCAGGGCATCAGGCCGTCCGAGTGCTGGAGCCGTTCCAGGCGGAGCCAGTCGTCGAGCTCTGTACAGGGCTCCGGTAGGCAGACGCCGACGGCCAGTAGTTCGCCCACCAGGTCCCACTGGCAGGTCTCCGTCCAGATGTCGGTCCACACCGGTAGCCAACGGGTGAGGTGGGTGGCCATGTCGTCGGGTAGTCCCGTAGGCCGGCGTCCCCAGTCGGTGAGATGGAAGACGGTGTGCGTGAGGGCGTAGCCGATTTCCCAGTTGATGTGCCAAGGCTGCGGGTTGCTTCCGAGCCAGGTGGACCGGGTCAGCTCCGACCAGTCCGACTTGTGCGTGATGCGGTCATGGCCGGTGGTGCGCAGTGCGTTGGCTATGGCGAGTCGCCGATTGGGCACGCACTCGACGAGCCGTCCAACACCTGCTTCAGAGAGGTAGGCGACCAGTGTCTCCATGCCTGCGTGACGATAACCGACCAGGGAGAAGGGGGCGTAGAACTCCAAGGCGTCGGTGGTCATCGGGTTCTGGAGCAGCCGCTCGTACAGCAGTGCGCCTTCTTTGAACTCCGCCCAGCAGAACTTCGTCAGGTGATGGGCCAAGAGCCGCTCCCGGCTGCCGGCCGTGCCCTCGCTCAGGACCAGGCCGGCGGCCAGCGCCGTCTCCGCCAGGGCTTTGTAGACGTCCAGGTCCTCGGTGATGCCCTTGCCGCTCAATGCGGACAGCTCCCGTTGGGTGTGCAGCCATTGCAGACCGCGGGCCCTGATGCTGTGGGCGATGGGTGCCAGACGTGTACTCACACGTGCTCCAGGTCGAGCAGGCGGCGGGCGATCGCAGTGTCCAGCGTGCACCGGCCGGCGTCGCCGCCTCTGAGGGCGATGTCCTTCGTGAGCAGTGCTACGTCTACGGGAAGCTCGGCACCGTCGGCGGCCAGCCAGGCGAGCCAGCGTGTGATGCGAGCGGCAGTGGTGAAGTCGCGGCGCAGTACTGCGCGGGTGGCCCCGCGGGCCAGGGCCAGTGCGTGGGAGCGTGCGACGTGATGAACGGGCCCGTCCAGGCCGGGAAGGGCCAGCGACGCGAGTCGGCCCATCCGCAGCGACCACGGTACCCAGCCCTCGCCGCCCCCGGCGTCGCCCGGGTGGCGCCGTGACGCGTCATCGGCGCACGGCGGAGGCTGTCTGGGGGCCGGAGGCAGCGCAGAGGGATCGTTAGAGTCCAGACGAGTCAGCAGGGTGACCATCCCCCAGTCGATCCAAGCCCTGATCCACGGCCGCTCCGGTCCGTCCGGCGGTACGGCCGGCGGGCGAGCCTGCGGCGACAATGCCGACAGGCACCGCCGCACCGCCGCGGCCTCCTCCGGGTCGATCCCCCGGCCCGTCAGCACATACGGAGCCAGGACGTCGGCTCCCAGCAGACGCACGGCTCATGGAAGGCATCAGGATGCCCCGCCCCGGACCGGGCCGCCCCGCGTCCGACCCCTTCGAGTACGCGGCGACAAGGCGTACTCCTCCCGCGCCCACCGGGCCTACCTTCGAAAGCGCGGAATCCGGTGCACGATCCCGGAGCCTGCCAATCAGGCCGCCAACCGCAAGCGGCGGGGGAAGGACGGCGGGCGGCCTCCGGCCTTTGATCGCGAGGACTACAAGGCCCGGCAGGTGGTCGAGTGCGGAATCAACCGGCTCAAGCGCATCCGTGCGGTCGCCGCCCGGTTCGACAAACTCGCCGTCCGCTTCGAAGCCACTGTCCTGATCGCTGCGATCGGTGAAGGGCCGTGACCGGCCTGAGCTCTCGGTTCCTCATGCCATGCTGCCCGCGACCAGGTGAGCACGTGAGGGGAAAGGCAACGATGGGGGCTCAGTACTACGGCGCCGACAGCGAGAATGGCGCCCGCATCGACGACCCCTCCGAGGACGCGCTGTTCATGATGATCAGCGACCTCAACGACTCCGACAACACCTTCGTGGTCGTCCAGCCCGACGAGAACGACCCCGTCTGGTTCGCCCCCGTGGCTGTCCTGGACGAACGCGGCTACGAGATCGTCCGCCGTGACACCACCCGCAACGAGCACGAGGTCACCGCGGCGACCAGCGTCAACGACGTCACCCGCGACCTCACCATATGGATGGCCGCCCGCGTCGTCCCCGGACGGCCAATTATGCAGGTCAGCGAGTTCTACAACACGGCCAAGGCGGCGCCCGCTGCGCGGCCAGCTCCTGCATGACCGTCCACGGGCGACGCCTTACGCCCCGTCGCCCGGATGGTCTTGAGCGGGTCGACGCTGGTGTTGTCAGGGGAGACACCCCACAGCATGTTCGTGTCCACGGTGATCAAAATAGGCGGCTCCGTCCCCGGGTGGCGTGCAACAGGCGGGACAAGCCTCCCAGGCCCGCAGCGGCCCCGTCAGCGAATTCCGCTCACACTGCCCCTTCGGCGGCTGGCCTCTCGTAGGCACTGGGTGTGCCGACGCGACTCCAACGGCGTGAGGCTTCGTACCGGTGGAGTCGCTCCGTACTACGGGAAGTCATGATGTGCCAGAGTTCAGGTGCCGAACCGACGTAAAGCCGTGACGCTCATTTGACGCTCCGGGCGCCCGGTGGCTCTCATCCGGGACCCAAAAGCATCTTTGACCTGCTGCTTTCCTGCCTGCGGCCAGGCCGATATCTTTCCGATGACGTCTCACGTGGAGTGTGTAGCTATTCTTGAGCCTGCTGCAAAGAGGCTCTGACCTGCGGATTTCTATGGTTCTTCAGGTGCGGCCGGTGGTGCTCGACCTGTTTCCCGAAGTGCAGCGGTTCGAGCGGGCGGATTCATCTCTATAAGTCGCTGACCTGCGAATTCGCAAGCGAGGTGCGTTGCGCGGGCGACGTTTTCGAGGGGCGTTCGCGAACTCTTGACGCTCGGACGACGCTCGCAGTAGAAGCCTCTGTCGCACTTCCTGAGGCGCTGTGCGCTGCCATCTCGGGCTCTGCGTTTCAGCGAACACGGCCCGACCGCGCCAGACGTGATACCAGTCAGGTATCATGCATGTATGGCGATGACACTCCGACTCCCTGATGACCTTGACGCGAAGCTGTCCGAGCGGGCTCGCCGGGAAGGCCGTAGCAAGCAGGAGCTTGCCATTGAGGCCATCCGTGATGCCCAGGACCGGGCCGAGCTGAAGGTCGATGACGTTTTGGCCGAGCTGATGGACAGTGATGCGGAGATTCTGGACTACCTGAAGTGACGGACGTGCGCTACATCCAGATCGACGAGATCCTGGCCATCGCCCGCGCGGTCAACGGTACCGAGCACAGCGTGCGTGACATGGGTCTCCTGGTGTCGGCGATCGAGCGACCTCGCACGAACGTGTTCGGGGCCGAGCTGTATCCCACGCTGCACGAGAAGGCTGCGGCGCTGCTGCACTCCGTTGCCCGCAATCACGCGCTGATCGACGGCAACAAGCGCACCGCCTGGCTCGCCATGCGTGTCTTCCTGCGGTTCAACGGCGCCAGCGCCAGTACCGTCCCGCCGCCCGCCTCCGTTGCCGGCCCGTTCGTCGAGGACGTTGCACAGGACAACATCGATGTAACCGTTGTCGCCAAGCGCCTCTCGACCTGGTTCCCCGTTTCCTGACGTGCGGCGTCGTGCGATGGGGAGTCGAAATGAGGTCTTGGAGGTGGTGTTGGCTCCGTGAATCCGAGTGACTGCCCGTGAAGTTCGAGGTCTTGCTCCCGCAACTGACGAAGGGCAGCGGCTGCTGCTGGTAGCCACGGACGAGCGAGGAAGGGGAGTACGGCCAGGTGGCAGCGACAACCCCCGTGAGGGAACAAGTGCCAGCCCCGGATGAGTGGGGTCTTCGGCGACGACGCCCTGGCCACCGCAATCCTTGACCTGCTCCTGCGTCACTGCGAGATCGTGCCGATCAACGGGCGACAGCTGCCGGCTCAAGAACCGCCTCCAGGCCATCGAGCGGGACTCCGACGTGCCCTGAGCGGTAGTGCACGGAACTCGTACTCGGGGGTGCATTCAGACGATCACGCGGACAACAAAGCGGCAACGCTGCCGGGGCGCGGTCAATGTGTGCCCCGGAGCCGGGCTCGGGCCGGGGCCCGGGCCCCTTCCGGGTAGGCGCGAGCGCCACCGCATGGACCCGGGGGTCGCCCAGTACATACTGCTGGCCCCGCTGAACACCGGTGAATGGAAGCACGGCGCCGGCGCGTTCGTGCTGCTCCTGAAGGTGGTCAACTCCCAGGCGTACGGGCCGGACGCGGTGGAACTGATCCGCGACGTGCCCCGGGCCGCGACCACCCTGCTGCCGACCGCGACCGCGACCGCGACCCCGGTCCCGCTACCGACCCCGACATCCGGAGCCGGGCCAGCCCTGTCTCAGTCGGTCATCTCCACCTCGGGCGACACCTCGAACCGATTGAAGATCATCCAGGCTACCTGGAACTGGTCCCGCAGGCAGGGCAGCCTTTCGGACACGCCGACCCTGACCTCCGTCTCCCCTTCCTCCACGACCCGGGACATGGCGACCTCAACAGCGGCGTCGTCGCCCAGCGGATAACTGAACCAGCCGTCGCCGGCCGCCCCCACCTCCAGCCCCGCTTCGACGGCTCCCCATTCGGAGCTGTCGAAGCGATACCCGATGATCTCCGACAGGGCGACGAGAAACCCCTTCAGGTTGTCGCGCCGCAGCCAACCGCCGACGTGTTCCACGACCGCACCGCCCTCAGGCATCGTAAGGAGTACTCACCTCCATGACCTCCAGAGTCTCCCGGGCAGTCGCCATGACCGGTCCCCACTGCTGTGAGTGCAACGCCTCGTCGAGGACGACGCCGAGCCTTCGCATGGCTTTTGCCTCTCTTCGTCACGGAGTAGGTAGCCGATGCTTGCTCCGGGGTTGTCCAGCACCCCGGTGTCGTCGAAGAAGTCCAGCAGGTGGTCCAGGGACTCGCTCCCGGACGGAACATGGAGCGCTTCCAGTCGGCTCCTGTCCCTGAGCTGCCGGAGCCAGTCGACAAGCTGATCACGCAACCAGGGTGTCTGCAGGTCCGTGTCATCAGGGCCATCAGGGGGCATTCCAGCTCCTCCATGTCTGCCACTCGCTCAGTGGTACGTGCGCTTCGACCGGGTAGTCCTGGATTGTCGCTTGGGAGGCAGCACACCATCGCGGCGCACGATCCTGCCGCCTGAGTTGATCACGACGGGATGCACCTGCTGAGTGGCGTGCGCCGAAAGCAGGGTCCCCCTTGTCGATGCGTACACTGTCCTGGCCTCTGGGGGCACGCCATACAAAGCCGGGTTTGCTGGTCGAACTGGGCCCCGTAGACACAGCCCGGCGTTCCCGGACCGTCGCCCCAGCAGTCCTCGTCCCAGATCCAGCCGGCGTACTCGACTGCGTGCGGGACGTTGCTGATGGCGCCGTAGAAGACCTCGCCGACGCTGCGGCAGACACAGGACAGGAAGCCCCAGTCCTTGCAGCCGTCGTTGACCTGGACAGCCTTCTGCTGGGAGGCGTTGCTCCCGCCGCTCGTGGTGGTGCCTCCACCGGACGGCGCGGCCTGGCTATCACGGGCGCGCCCGCCACCGCCTGAGGTGCCGCCGGTGTACTCCGGGCACTGTGGGTTGATCAGGCTCGGGCATGCGTAGACCGGCTTCACGGCTTCGTTCGGGCGTCCGTTGCCAGGGGTGCCGTCGGGGCGGGTCGGGCAGGCGACACCGAACCGCGGGCCGTAGGCCAGGCCCAGGCCGCTGGGGTCCGCCTGGGTGACGGGTCCGGGCGGCGTTGCTGTAGCCGTTGAGGGTCTGCGGGATGTTCGTCTGGAGCAGTGGGTCGGTGAGGCTGATCCTTTGGAGTGGACACCCTGACAATGGATCTTGATGGTCCAGGGAGGGATGTCCACGTGGGACGCAAGTCGCCGTATCCGGAGGAGTTCAGGAAGGACGCGGTCGCGCTCTACCGTGCCGCGGCCGGGAAGCGGACGTACGCGGCGGTGGCCGCGGATCTCGGCATCACCGCGGAGTCGCTGCGGACGTGGGTGCGCAAGGACGAGAACCAGGCCGTGCCCGGACGCCGTGACACGGGCGGCGAGGTGGATGAGCTGGCCCGGCTGCGGGCGGAGAACGCCCGGCTGCTGAAGGCTGAGAAAGAGTGGCACCTCGAGCGCGAGATCCTGCGCCGGGCGGCCGCGTATTTCGCTCGGGAGGTGAAGTGAGCCCTCGCCGCTGGGACTTCATCTCCGACCACCGCGCCGACTTCGGCGTCAAGCGGATCTGCCGGGTGCTCGGTGTGTCCCGCGCCGGCTACTACCGCCATCTGGCCACCGGGCAGGCCCGCGCCGAGCGCCAGGCCGAGGAGAAGCGGACCGTGAGCGAGATCCGCGCCATCCACGCCGAGCACGATGGCGCCTATGGTGCCCCGCGCGTCCATGCCGAGCTGCGTGCGAGGGGACAGCGGATCAACCGCAAGCGCGTGACCCGGCTGATGCGGGTCAACGACATCGTCGGCCGGCACCTGCGGAAGAAGAAGCGGACGACGATCGCGGACAGGACCGCGCCGCCCGTGCCGGACCTGGTGGTGCGCGACTTCACCGCGGACACCCTGAACACCAGGTGGTGCGGTGACATCACCTACGTCGCCGTCGGCACGACCTGGCTCTACCTCGCCACGGTGATCGACATCTGCTCGCGGCGCGTGGTGGGCTGGTCGATCGGCGACCATATGCGGACCTCGCTGGTCACCGACGCGATCGAGATGGCCGTGGCCGCCCGCGGCGGCCAGGTGAACGGCGTCGTTTTCCACACCGACAGGGGCGCCCAGTACAGCGCGGCCGCCTTCGCCGAGGTCTGCCGCCGGCACGGCATCCGCCGAAGCATGGGCCGGGTCGGCTCAAGCTACGACAACGCCCTGGCCGAATCGTTCTTCCAGAGCCTCAAACGAGAACTGCTTCACGGACGCCGCTGGACCTCGAAGGCACAGACCCGACTCGAGCTGTTCCGCTGGCTCTCGTACTACAACAGGCGCCGTCGGCATTCCGCCCTCGGCTACCTCACACCGGCCGAGTTCGAACAACGACTGATCACGTCACGTACTCTGTCACTCGCCGCATGAAACCCGGTGTCCACCCCCGGGGATCAACCTCACCGCCGAGGTCGAGGACACCCTTGCGGCCGCCAAGCGGGCGCTGCCCTGGGCGTTGGCGTTGCTGAGCATCGGGCTGGCACTTCTCCTGGCCTTGTTCACCCGCAGCGTCGTCGCGCCCCTCAAGGCACTGGTCGTGGCCGTTGTCAGTCTCGGCGCGAGCCTGGGAGCGGTGGTTGCTGTCTTCCAGGACGGCACGGCTCGCCGCGCACTCGGAGGATTCACGGTCACCGGGACACTCGACGTCTCGCTGCTGCTGTTCACCTTGGCCATCGCCCTGGCCCTGTCGGTGGATTACGAGGTGTTCCTGCTGGGGCGGATCCGTGAGGAGTACCAGCGCGGTGCGGACAACCGGGCTGCTGTGGTGGAGGGCATCGCCCGTACCGGGCGGCTGATGACGTCCGCCGCACTGGCCGTGGCGGTCTCCACGTCGGCCATGGTCACCTCCTCCGTATCCGTGATCAAGATGATCGGGGCAGGGGTGGCCTTGGCCGCGCTCGTCGACGCCGTCCTGGTGCGCGGAGTGCTGGTGCCGGCTGTCATGGCGGCGCTCGGTCCCGCCAACTGGTGGCTTCCCGCAGCCGCACACCGCCGCACGGGCTTGGCCGCTCCGCAGGAGGCCGCCTGATCAGCGCTCCGTGAGGAGGTTGTTCGCGCCTGGGGACGTCTTCGGCCGCGCGAGCCGTACCAGGATGTGCCGCCACAGTGCCGGAACGCTGTCCGCCTGCCAGGAGGCTCGGTATGCCAGGCCACACCGCATCACTCCCTGCGCTCGTGTGAAGGAGAGATAGGACCTCGTGCCACCCGCGAGGTTGTACATCATCGACGTTCCCAGCAGACGCGCGCCCAGACACGGGCCAACGGCGGGGAACGTCAGACTGCTGGCGATCACCGGCGCGGTACGGGGGTCCATCATCACTCTGCTTGCCCAGGCCCCTACGGCGGTCGGGGACAGCTCCAGCAACCAGCGTGCCGCATCACGTCGCCGGTGGACGCGTGCCGCTCGACTCTGTTCGACCACCCGATCCACCGCTTCCTCGAAGCTTCCCGCCGATACGGGCAGACGAAGTCGGAAAGCCACCAACTGGTTGCCGGGTGCCGTTCTGTTCCGGTCGTCACGGGTGGACATGGGAATGACGACGTCGAAGTCGGGTGCACAGGCCTGGTTGCCGGCCGTTGTCTGTGAGGCGTTCAGCCGCAGCGCCCATGCGAAAGCCGCCAAGCAGATGTCGTTTCCCGTGCACCGAGATCTACGGGCGATCTCATGCACGATGCGCTCGGGAACTTCTTCCCACGCCCACCGCACGGGATCGCCGGGGCGTGGCAGGGGGATGGAGCCGTGCTTCAGCCTGCCGCCCAGGGAACGGGTCAGATCCTTCACGACGTTGGCACAACCAGTGGCTGTGGGCCGTTTCCGTTCCACCGGACGTAAAGGCGGCGGGGAGTCGTCACAAAGCAGAGTCAGGAGATCATGGGCCGCGCCCATTCCGTCATGGACCGCGTGGTGGATGCGGAACGCGACCTGGAACCGGCCGTCATCTCTTCCGGGTGCGCACCACAGATCCCACGCCGGTACGCCTGCTCGGAGCGGCATGGCCAACAATGCCGAAGAGAAAGCGGTGAGATCCTGGTCGACGGCCCAACGCACATGTTCCTCGGGGTCGAGGCGTACCGCCGCCGTGGGGCGCAGCCTGCGTCCTCGCTGAGGCTGTGGTTGCCACAGCGCCGGGAGCGACCCCACGCGTTCGGAGACCCGTGCCACCAGGTACTCCCTGGAAGGGGGCTTCCCTTCGAGGGCCAGGAAGAAGCCCGTGACCGGTTGTGGCTCGCTGCCTTCATAAGTGAAGCTCCGGTCCACTGCGCCGAGCAGAAGGCTCACGTCGTTTCCTGTTTCAGTCAAGAGGTCGTTTCGCGACGGGACCCGGTTCGTCGAAAGCGTGCCGCGACGTGTTCTTTACTCGGCAGGGCGAGCATGAAGGCTTTACGCCAAGCACTGCCCAACTGTCGAGGGAAAGGGCCGGTGTTGTAGGGGAGTCCGTACCTGGTGCAGAGGTCCTGTACCTGAGGTGCGATTTCTCTCAGGCGACTGGAGGGCAGGTCCGGGAACAAATGATGCTCGATCTGGTGGCCGAAGTGTCCGGTGAGAATGTGGAAGAGCTTGCCGCCGCTGAAGTTGGCACTGCACATCAACTGCCGGTAGTACCAGTGCGCGCGAGATTCGCCTTCGACCTGCTGCTCGGTGAAGGTCTGCGCGTCCTGCGGGGTGTGGCCGGTGAAAGCGGCCGAAAAGGCGACGATGTTGCGGATCAAACCTGCTGCAACGTTACCGAGCAGGGTGCTGAGGAAGAGGGGCCCGGTGAGGGCCGGAAAGAGGACGTACTCTCTGAGTGCGCAGGAGCCTGCTTTGCGTCGCAGCCGCAGGAGAGTCTCACGGCTTTCTGACCACTTTCTTTTCCTGGTGACAAGTCGATCGACTTGTACGTCATGGAGAGCGGCTGCTTGCTCGAAGAACACCATGATGACGAGCGTGTACAGCGGGTTTCCGAGATGGTACGGGTGCCACGGCTGGCCGTCACTCATGCGCAGCACGCTGTAGCCGATATCTCTGTCCTTGCCCAGAACATTGGTGTAGGTGTGGTGCTCGTAGTTGTGTGATCGACGCCATTCTTCGGCAGGGTACATCCATTCCCACTCGAAGGTTTTCGACTGAAGGTCGGGATCGCCGATCCAGTCGTACTGGCCGTGCAGGACATTGTGCCCGATCTCCATGTTGTCCAGCATTTTGGCGATCGCCAGACACACGACTCCTGCGATCCAGGCAGGCGGGAAGAAACCGAAGTAGAAGAGGCCCCGCCCCGCGATCTCCAAGCGGCGTTGGGTACGCACCACCGAGCGGATGTACGCAGCGTCGCGTTCTTGTAGGTCCGCGAGCACCTGTCTGCGCAACGCGTCCAGTTCCCGCCCGAGTTCTTCCATCTGCTCCGGTGACAGCAGCGGTTCGCCGTGGTCGTGTCGCATGCACTGCCCTTCTTCCCTTCACGATTCTTCCGTCACATGTCCAGCAGTACGTCTCCGTGGGGCACGGAGACGCAGAGCTGGATGTTCTCGTCCTGGCCGTCGGACACGGCGCCGGTCAGCAGGTTGCCCACCGAGCCCGAGATCTTTCTGGTGGTGCAGGTGTGGCAAATGCCCATCCGGCACCCGTATCTGGGCTTGGCGCCGGCGGCCTCCGCATGCTCGAGGAGAGTGCCTTCGCGGGCCGGTACGGCCACTGCGCTGCGGCTGAGACGCACTACACCCTGGTCGATCGCAACCTGGCCGCCGTCGCGACTCGCAGGGCAGGCGGCGTCGAGGGCGAACAACTCCGTATGCAGCAGATCATCAATGCCTTGCTGAGCCCAGAGGTCCCTGACGGCCTGTCGCAGACGTGATCCTGAGCAGAGGTAGGTCGGGGAGGTGCGGAAGTCGGGGGCCGCTTCGAGCAGGTGCCCGATGCCGAAGGGCCCGTGCAGATCACCACCGCGTTCCCGGGCCGGAAAGACCTTGTGGACCTCGACGTTCGGGTAAAGCCGGGAGAGTTCACGGAGTTCGTCTCCGTAGACGATCTCCCGAGCTGACTTCGCGTAGTGCAGGAAGGTGATGCGCCCGGCATGATTTTCGTGGCACAAGGTGCGGAGCATCGACATCACAGGGGTGATGCCGCTGCCCCCGCTGATCAGCAGCAGGCGCTGTGGACGACGTTCGGGCAGTGAGAAGACGCCTCTGGCTTGCGACATCGTCATGACCGTCCCGGGCCGGGCGTTCTCCCGGAGGTAGGAGGAGACGGTCCCGGCCGGATTCGATGCCACGGTGATCTCCACCTCCGCGGTGTCGTGCGCCGAGGAGGCGGGAGAGAAGAAGCGCTGCATGAGCACACCGTTGACGTCGACCCCGAAGCGGACGTACTGGCCGGCTCTGAACCCGTTCCACGTGCCGTTCGGCCGCAATCGGATGGTCACGGACCTCGCCGTGCGGTGCTGAACATCCACGACGCGTGCCCTCACCTCGTGCACGGTCCACGTGGGGTTCAGATGCTCCAGGTACCGGTCGACGCCGTGAGGAGCGGCCAGAGCTGCGACGACAGGCGATCGCAGACCCCGGCGAACCGTGCTTCCCACACGGCTGCGAAGGAGAGAACGCATGGTGGCCTCCTCGGTCATGAGGTCATTTCACGGCACTCGGACAAGAGACCGGGTCGAGTGACGCGTCGCTCCCGCGCGTTCATCCGGAACGCCTCAACCGCCGACCCGCTGCCGCATGGACATCACGCATTGTGTTCGAAAGGTGACGCTCTGCTTTGCCATCGTAGCGGTCCTGTGATCTTGTACGTGCTGTGACAGTTCTGCTCACCGGAGCCACCGGATTCCTCGGCTCCCGCATCGCGCACGCCCTGATCACCACCCGCTCCGAGCCCGTCGTCGTCTTGGGGCGCGGGGATCCGTCCCGCTTGAGGAGCCGCATGGCCGAGGCCCTTCAGGTGGTGGGTGAGGGCGCCTTCGACGAACGTCACGGCGGCTACCTGCGGTGCGTGAGCGGGGACGTCACGAAGCCGTGGCTGGGCCTGTCTCCCGCGCTCTATGCACGCCTGGCCGGCGAAGTGGACGCCATCTGGCACTGCGCCAGCGACATCGCGCTGACCGGGGAGCATGAGCGGTTGTACCGGGTCAACGTACACGGCACGGCCCAAGTGCTCGCCTTCGCGGCGGCGACCCCGCCCCATTGCCGGCTGGTGCACGTGAGCTCCGTGGCGGTGGCCGGCGCCCGCCCGAGCGGCCGCGTCACGGAAAGCGATCTGAGTGACGTGCACGGCTTCGAGACCCATTACGACGCCTCGAAGTACACGGCCGAGTGCCTGGTGCGGCAGTGGGCGGAGCGGCACGGACGACCGGTGGTGGTCCTGCGCCCCAGCATCGTCGCCGCTGACCGAACGCTGCCGGAAGGCGCAGCCGGTCACTCGCTGTCCGTCCTGGGGGACATGCTGGAGGCGATGTCCCATGGCGGCGCTCCTGGTATTCCGGCGCAACGCCCCGGCGCGCGGCAGCTTGTTCTGCGGCTGCGAGTGTCCTCCAACGCGAGTTTCAACATCGTCGGTGATCAGTACGCGACCGAGGCGATTATCCGTATCGGTCATGACCGCTGCGATCAAGGCGCGGCTGTCCACACTTGCCACGTGGTGCACCCCCGACCCACGCCGGTCCGTGACCTGCTTGCCGTGATCGAGGAGCAGTATCCGGGTCTGCGCATCGAGTGCGCCGACGATGACGTGCCGGACCCGACAGACGCTGAACGGTTCGTGACCGCAAGTCTCACCGGCTTCCTCCGTTACTGCCGACATCAGCGGGTGTACGACCGTTCGAACGCCACCGCGGCGACGCCCGGTCTTGCCGATCCCGCCCCGATCGACGCCGTGTTCCTGCGAGGGGCCCTTGGCTTCGCCTGCCCTGACGCCCATCCGAGCCGCACGTCCTGAAAGCCGCGCTGCCGGCCCACTGCTCCCCTCCGCGCCGTTCCCTCCCCGGAGATCAGCCTTGTCTGCACATCTGCCGTTCCCGTCCGATGACTCCATCGCCGTCGTCGGGGCCGCTTGCCGGCTCCCCGGCGGCGTTCACTCGCTCGCCGATCTCTGGGCCGTGCTGGTCACCGGGCGAGACATGGTCGGTGAGGTTCCCGCGGACCGTTTCCCAGCCGGTGACTTCGTCGACGCCGTCCGACGGCGCCCGGGGCAGTCCTACACCGCCGCCGGCGGCTTCCTGCAGGACGTCTACGGCTTCGATGCCTCCTGTTTCACAGGGATCTCGCCCCGCGAGGCGTCCCGCATGGATCCGCAGCAGCGGCTGCTTCTGGAGATGGCGGTCGAGGCGCTGGACGACGCCGGCATCGACTCCACGGCCCTCGAGGCGACCGACACATCGGTGTTCATCGGCTGCTCCAGCCGGGACTACGGTGAGCTGCAGGCGTGCTCCCCGGAGTCGGGTAACCCCTACACCGTCACCGGTATGGCAGGCGCCATCGTCGCCAACCGGCTGTCGCACTTCTTCGACTGGCGCGGCCAGTCGGTCATGGTCGACACGGCTTGCTCCTCGGCGCTGACGGCTGTGCACCAGGCGTGTGAGCATCTCAAGGCCGGTCATTCCCGCATCGCTGTGGCGGGCGGTGTCAACGTCCTGATCAATCCACAGGGTTTCAGCGGGTTCTCGGCCGCGTCGATGCTCTCCCCGACGGGCCGCTGTCGTGCCTTCTCCGCACGGGCGGACGGTTTCGTGCGCGCCGAGGGCGGCGGTCTGGTGCTGCTGAAGCGACTCGCCGACGCACGCCGCGATGGCGACCGCATTCACGGCGTGATTCTCGGCAGCGGGACCAACAACGACGGCCGTACGCCCGGGCTGGCACTGCCCAGCGCGTCCGCCCAGCAGGCTCTGCTGAGCGAGGTGTACGAACGGGCCGGTGTGCTCCCCGACGACCTCGCCTATCTGGAGGCCCACGGCACCGGCACCCCGGTGGGAGACCCGCTGGAGTGCGAGGCCGTCGGCCGAGTGCTGGGCCGCGGCCGCAACACCGGTGCGCTGCCGATCGGGTCGGTCAAGACGAACATCGGGCATCTGGAGGCCGCCTCGGGCATCGCCGGCCTGCTCAAGGCGCTTCTCGTCCTGAAGCACCGGCAGATCCCGGCTTCCCTCCACTGTGAGGAACTGAATCCAGCCATCGACTTCACCGGCCTGAACGTGCAGCCGGTGACCCGGCCGCAGCCCCTCGTCCACGACGGTCTGCCGTTGGCGGGAGTGAACTCCTTCGGATTCGGAGGCGCCAACGCGCACGTGATTCTGGCAGCCTCCGCACCGAACACCCCTGGCACCGAGAAGACCCCGGAGGGTCCGTCGTGCCACCCCGTCCTGCCGGTCGTGGTCTCGGCCCGCACCGACCAGGCCCTTCGGGTCGCGTGCCAGGAGATGGCGCAGCACCTGCAGTTCACCACCGACGCCTTCTACGACGTGGCGTACACGGCCACGGTGCGGCGGCACCGTCACGAACGCCGCGCCGGTGTGCTGGCCGCCTCCGCCGCCGAGGCGGCCGATGCCCTGCTGTCGATGGCCGGGACTGAGGACGGGGACCACTCCGCGTGGGTGACCGGCCGGCCGGGGAAGGTGGCCTTCGTCTTCAGCGGCAACGGCTCCCAGTGGCCGGGCATGGGTACCGATCTGCTGCGCAACGAGCCCGTCTTCCGTTCTGCGGTCGAGGCCGTCGACTCCGAACTCGCACCGCACCTGGGCTGGTCGGTACTGGACGAGTTGCTCGCAGACGCGCCACGCCTCGCCCGGACGGAGGTGGCGCAACCCCTGCTCTTCGCCCTGCAGATCGGTCTGCTGCGTCTGCTCGCCTCATACGGCGTCGAGCCCGACGCCGTGACCGGCCACAGCGTCGGTGAGATCGCCGCCGCGTACGCGAGCGGCTGCCTCGACCTGGGGCAGGCCTGCCAGGTGGTCGTCGCCCGCAGCACCGCCCAGGCGGCCACCGCCGGGACCGGACGCATGGCCGCATGCGGTCTGGGCCCGAAAGCGGCTGAGAAGGAACTCGCCGCCTACCACGGCCGTATCGAGCTGGCCGGAATCAACAGCGACCACGACGTCACCCTGGCGGGCCACGCAGAGGCGCTGGCAGACCTGGGACGGCAACTCACCACGCGGGAGGTGTTCTTCCGCGAGCTCGACCTCGACTACGCCTTCCACACCAGGGCCATGGACCCCGTCCGGCAGGAGCTCACCGACAGCCTGCTGCCACTCCGACCCGGTCGCCACCAGCGGACGTTCGTCTCCACCGTGACGGGAGACCGCCTCGAGGGCAGCCGCCTCGACGCCGACTACTGGTGGCGCAACGTCCGTGAACCGGTGCGCTTCGCCGAGGCCGTTCGTGCGCTCGCCGACAGCGGATGCACGCAGTTCGTGGAGATCGGCCCCCACGCCGTACTGGCCGGCTACCTGCGCCGCCTGGTCGGAACGGACGCCACCGTAGCGCTGTGCCGACGTGAGCAGGACGCCCCCACCGCCATCCGCCGCGGGGCCGCTCGCCTGATCGCCGCCGGCGCACGTCTCCGCTGCTTCCTCCGGCCCGGCGCAGTGGTCTCCCTGCCGTCATACCCATTCCAGCGCGAGCAGTGCCGCAACGGACAGCCCGACTGGTGGGTCACCGTGCCGCAGGACAAGACCCTCACCCATCCGCTCCTCGGCAGGCGTGCCGCGGTCGCCGAACCGGCCTGGCACCAACTGCTGAGCACCAGCCGCCTCGGCTGGCTCAACGACCACCAGGTGGACGGCAGCGTCGTCATGCCCGGAGCCGGCTACGTCGAGGCGTTTCTCGCCGCCGGGCGGGCCGCCTTCACCGCCGCATGCGAGGTGACGGACCTGGACATCGTCCGTCCCCTTGCCCTTCCGGCCGGTGACGATCCGACGAGCGTCACCGTCCAGACCTCCCTCTCCCTGGAGGACGGCCTGGCTTGTTTCGCCTCCCGGACCACGCCTACGGGCGACTGGACGTTGCACGCCCGCGGCCGCGTACGCCGCCTCCTCGATCCCGCTCCCTCGGCGATCGACCCGCCCGCGGTGCGCTCCCGCCTGTCCGGGCCGGTGATCGCGGCCACCACCCACTACGACCGTGCCGCACGGGCCGGCCTGGCCTACGGACCCGCCTTCCAGGTCCTGACTAGCCTGCACGTGGGCGATGGCGAGACACTGGCCTCTTACCGACTGCCCCTGGATGATCAGGAGCACCTCGAAGCCCACCCGGTCATCCTGGACGGGGCGCTGCAGGCGTCCGGCCCGCTGCTGGCCGCCGCGGCGGACGGCAAGATGTTCCTCCCCACCGCTGTCGAGGCCACTCGCGTGTGGCGATCGCTGCCCAGTCAGGGGCTCGCTCACGTACGCCTGCGCGACCTGTCCGGCTCCGACGCGCTCGTCGACATCACGATCGCGGGGGAGGACGGCACCGTCTGGGCGCAGTTGACCGGCTGCCGCATGAGGGCCGTGGCGGCCGCCGCGGCACAGCCGGCACCGGTCCAGGAGCTGACCCACACCCTGCGAGCCACCAGCAGAACCTCTCTCCGATCCGACGCAACCTGCCCCTGGCCGGACTTGGAGGAGACCGTGAGGGACACCGCCGGGCAGCGCTCGGAACTGGACGCCCGGCATCTCGACGGTTATGCGGCCTTCGCGCCCCAGGTCAAGACCGCGGTCGGGCACTGGGCGGTGGCCGCTTTCACGGAACTTCTCCCGCAGGCGGACGAGTTCGGCATCGATGACCTCATGGCTGCCGGCGTACGCCCACACCACGGGCGCTACATGCGTCTGCTGGCACGCCTGGCCGAGGGGGCCGGTCTGCTCCGTACGGTGACCGCCGAGGGGGAGGACCGCTGGCGCCCGACCGGCGTCGCACAGCCACACGAGCAGACACAGCAACTGGTCGACCACTTCCCCGAGTGGGTCACCGCCATTGCCGTCTACGTCCGCTGCGGCAGGCATCTGACCGACATCCTCACCGGCCGGGTCGACCCGCGTGAACTGCTGTTCACAGAGGCGGACCGACACCTCGTCGAGGGGTTCTACTCCGACACACCGCAGGTACGGATGCATGCCCGCCACGCGAGCGACCTGCTGGCCCGCATGGTGCGGGACTGGCCGCAGGACCGGCCGCTGCGCGTCCTGGAGGTCGGAGCCGGAACCGGCGGCCTCACCGGACACCTGCTTCCGCTCCTGCCGGCACCCCTGACGACCTACGTCTTCAGCGACGTCTCCGCCGCCTTCTTCCCTCGCGCCCGAACCCGCTTCACGGACTTCGACTTCGTCACCTACCGCACCCTCGATCTCAACACCGACGCACGGGAACAGGGCTTCACGCCCGGCAGTTTCGATCTGATCGTCGCCTCGAACGTGCTGCACGCCACCCGGGACCTCAGGGCGAGTTGCGGGCGCATCGCCGAACTGCTCGCCCCGGGCGGTCAGCTGCTGGCCGTCGAGAGCCATGACACCGACATCCTGGGTCCCTGCTTCGGTCTGCTGGAGGAGTTCTGGGCGTTCACGGACACGGACGTGCGCAGCAGCCCGCTGCTGGACCGGGAGTCCTGGCCCGCCTTGCTGCGCACCGGCGGCTTCGACGGTGTCGTGCAGACCGGCAGTGCCCAGCCGGAGGCCGACCAGGACTACTCCGTGCTGCTCGCCCGGCGCGCCGAGCCCGGCACGACCGCCGCGCCACCGGCACCCGCACGGGCCACGGGCAACTGGGTCATCGTCACCGCGGACTCCGGCCACCCGACCGCCCAGCACCTGGGGCGCGCGCTCACGGCGGCCGGTGCCACCGGCGTCCGTATCACCGACGGCGTCGCACAGCCCCTCACGTCGGCCCTCACGTCGGCGCCGCCTCCGGTCGGAGTGGTCGCGCTCCTGCACGAGACGGCCGCCGTCGCCGACCACGTGGAGACGGTGGCCGAGAACACCGAGCTGATCAGGACGGCTGCCGCACTGTGCACACCTGCCGACGACGGAACGTCGGCACTGTGGGTGGTCACGGGCCCCACCGGACTGTTTCCCCTGCCCGAACACACCGACGAGGCCGCTCCCGTACACGCCGCCGCCTGGGGAGTGGGCCGTGTGCTGGGAAACGAACGCCCGCTGCTGAAGGTCCGTCGCGTCAGCCTGCATCCCAGCGGTGACATCGGTCAGGACACCGAGCGGCTCACCCATGAACTCCTGCACGCCGATGACGAGGACGAGGTGGTCCTGGCAGGGGACGGACGGTTCACGCCCCGGGTCGCCGCCCTGCCGCCCGTCACACGGACCGTGCGGGCCGGCGACCATTACGCTCTGCGTCTCGAACGTACAGGCCACGACCCCGTCGTGACCTGGGCTGCTACGGACGCGCCGGTCCCCGCTCCTGGCGAGGTAGTCGTACGGGTGCGCGCCGCCGCTCTCAACTACCGCGATGTCATGCTCGCCCAGGGCATGCTCCCGCCCGGCGCCGAACCGGCCACCGGTGCCGCGCCGCGGCTCGGGCTGGAATGCGCGGGTGATGTCGTCGCCGTCGGACCCGATGTGGCCTCCTCGCACGTCGGCGACCGGGTCTACGCCTTCGCGCACGGCGCACTGGCCTCCCACGTGACCGTGCGCCTTGAGCAGACCGGCCGCGTTCCCGACCACATGACCTACGCGGAAGCCACCACGCTGCCCGCCGTCTACCTCACCGTCCAGCACAGCCTGGAACGCTGCGCCGGGCTGCGGGCCGGAGAGATCCTGCTCGTCCACGGTGGTGCGGGCGGCATCGGCCTGGCCGCACTGAACCATGCCCGGCAGGTCGGGGCCCGGGTCGTCGCCACCGCCGGCAGTCCGGCCAAACGCGACCTGCTGCGCGCTCTCGGTGTCGAGGACGTACTGAACTCCCGCGACCTGTCCTTCGCCCACGACGTACGAAAGCTGACGGCAGGCGGCGTCGACGTCGTCCTCAATTCCCTGGCCGGTGAAGCGATCGGACGCAGCCTGGAATGCCTGCGCCCCGGTGGCCGGTTCGTGGAACTCGGCAAGCGGGACATCTACGCCAACAGCCCACTGCTGCTGCGCCCGTTCCGCGCCAACCTGTCCTACCACGCCGTGGACATCACCCGGCTGATCGTCGACACCCCCGCCGAGGCAGCCGCCGCCTTCACCACGGTCACCCGCCGGGTCACCGACGGTACCTACCGGCCGCTACCGCACCGGGCCTACCCCGCCGGCCGCGTGACAGAAGCCCTCAGCAGCCTGCGTCACTCCCGGCACCTGGGCAAGGTCGTGATCACCTTCTCCGGTACCGAGCCGGTCGAGGTTCACCAGCCCGTCGGCCCGGCGCCGCTGGATCCGGCGGCGACCTACCTGATCAGCGGTGGGCTGAGCGGTCTGGGGGCCGCCACCGCCCGTCATCTCGCCGACCACGGAGCCCGCCATCTGGCCCTCGTCGGCCGTCGCGGAGCCGCGTCCCCCGAAGCATCAGCTCTGCTCGAAGACCTCGGCCGGCGCGGTGCCCAGGCGACAGTCCACGCGGCTGACGTCACCGACCGCCAGGCCATCACCCGGATCGTCCGGGAGGCAGTCGAGCAGGGGCGCCCTGTACGGGGGATCGTCCACGCGGCGATGCAGTTGGACGACGCGCCGCTCGACGAGCTGACACCCGATCGCGTCCGCCGAGTCCTCGCGGCCAAGGTCCGGGGCGCGCAGATCCTCGATGAGGCCGGCACGGACTGCGTACTCGACTTCTTCGTCACCTACTCCTCCGTCGCCGCGCTCGTCGGCAACCTCCACCAGGCCCCGTACGCCGCCGCCAACCTCTACCTGGAGAGCCTGATGCGCAGGCGGCGAGCGGAGGGGCGCCCCGGCCTGGCACTGGCCTGGGGCGGCATCAGTGATACCGGCTACGTCGCCCGGACACTGATGGCCGAGACCATCGCCCGCTCCGGAATCGGCCTGATCAGTCCGCGGACGGCCTTGGCCGCCCTCGACCGGCACCTCGCGCTGGGCAAAGAGCCGACCGTCACCGTCGGGGTCATGGACTGGGAACGACTCGCCCACATCCTGCCCGCTTTGACCGGACCGCGCTTCAGTGCGCAACTGCACGACGTGACAGGCAGAACCTCCCCGCGAGCCGCTGACGGCCTCAGGCAGCGTCTCAAGACGGCCGGAAGCGGCGCCGAACGCATCACCCTCGTCACAGACGCTCTCACGGCACTCGCAGCGGACATCCTGCAGACCAGCCCGGACCGCGTCAGCACCACCGCCAACCTCACGGACCTCGGCCTCGACTCACTGATGGGCGCCGAACTCAAGGTTCAGGTGCAACGGGCGTTCGGGTGCGAGCTGCCCCTGATGGAACTCATGGGCGCGGCCACTCTGGCCGGCGTCGCCCAACGCCTCGACGCCCTGGTCCAACGGCACGAACAGGAGCCGACCGGCTGAGGAAGCACCGCAGCCGGATGCCACCGAAAGGTTCCCTGATGATGCAAGTCGACTTCTTCCTCGCCTATGGAACGGGCGCCCTGTTCGCGGCATCTGCCGTTCGGCAGACACACGGCGGACGACGCGCTTCGACGAACCGGCGCTTCAGGCGGCTCAGTGCCTCCCTCGTCCCGTGTGCGCTGTTCCACGCTCTCCTGCTGGCGCCGTCCTGCGTGTGGCTGCTGTCACGGTTCCCCGCGTGGGAGACCATGCACGTGATGCAGAGCGCACCGGTATGGGGCAGGGCGCTCTTCGGTGCGAGTACCGTCGCCTTCGGCATCGCTGGATGCATCGCCGGACACTGGCTCCTGGCGAAGGGCAGTCTGCCGGCGGCTTACGCGAACCTGACCGCTCCCTGGGCCTTGGCGTTCGGCGTGCTGACGTACGGCTGGGACGGCCAGGGCTACTGCCGGTTTCTGTCGCCCACGGCCTTCGACCCTGCCTCCTGCGCAAACCGACCCTTGCGGCACATGGCAGGGGTCTGGGCACGCGCCGACGTCGCGACCGCGTTGGCCGCTGTCGTCATGGTGGGCGTATCCGCTGCAGTGGTGGTGATGACGTGTCTGCACGCGGTCGGGGCACGGCAGGAGGGACTCTCGGCGACCCGGTGCGTCCTGGCTTTCCTGGGTTTCGTCGTGGGCGGTGTGCTCCTGCCCAGCCTGGTCGCCGCGGTGCTCGTAGCCGCGACGGCCTGGATGGCCGGACCAGCAGCAGGGGCAGGGACGCTGGCCTCGCTTCTTCTGCTGTGCGGCAGAATCGGCCGCGCTCAGTGGAGGACGCCCTTGAGCGCTGTACTGATGCCAGGTCTCGCCCCCCAGTCCCGCGCGGGTGCTCTCACCGGCGCAAGGTGAAGAACGGGCGTACGAGACGGAGGTCGTCCACCCCGAGGGCGGCGAACTGCGGTGCGAGCTGGCTCAATGAGCTCGCGGTGTGGACGACCACATGTCGCCCTGTTCCGCGGGCCGCCCAGAGCACCTCCGACCAGGCGGTGTACGGCGCGACAACCGCAACAGGGCCTGGAGGGATACGGGCCGTGTCGACCAGGTCGAGATCTCGTTGACCCAACACCACCGGACCGTGCGTATGGCGGCCGGACGAGGAGACCTCCCCGCTGACCACCACGCGAGCGTTCTCCTCGGCCGCTCCACGCAGGTACGCCCGCACCGCGTTCACCTGCTGAGCAGAGGCCAGTCCGCTCAGCACGGTCTGTGGTGACCTGCGCGCTCGTTCACCGACCTCGCGGACCTCTGCGGCGAACAGTGCGAGGAACCGGTCGTAGTGGTGTGCGTGTACCGCCAGGACGGGCGTGGCCCCGCAGCTCCTGCCGGCGGTGCGAAAGGCGGATCGCACGGCGTCCCGTACGGCCGGACGAAGGCGAGCATCCTTGCGTACGACGAACAGACCAGGGCACGTGGTGCTCCCCGGTGCCGCCCGAGGCGTGCAGCAGGCGGTCACCGAGGCATCAGTGTGCTCGGCCAGCACCCACAACAACCGGCGGTCCTGGCCTTCCAGTTGTTGCCAGACACCGCCCGGAAGACCGGCCTCCAGAGCCAGCGCACGCAGGTGAGCGGCCATCGGCAGGGCATGTGAGGGGACAGCGGTGACGACACAGTCCCCGTCGAGCAGCGCCGGCACCACCCCGTTGAGGACGTGGGTCAGCGGCGCGGCATCGTCGTTCAGGGAGAGCACGACGTGTGCCGCGGGCGGCTTGTCGGCCCGGGCTCGCGGAGTTCGTCTCCAGCCGTTCCGGTACGCCCGGAAAGCGGCGCGTCGGTCGGTCACGACGTCACCACGGCACAGACCGCCCGTCTGCATGGCCAGGCGAGCCAGTCGGGATGCGTCCCTTCGAGCCAGGGCGACGAACCGCACGGCCCACTGCCGACGATGTGCCGGAGGCCGGCTGCTCCAGGCCAGTCCGGCGACGCGTGCTCGGGAGACGGCGGTCATGACGTCGTGGGGGGCCGTCGGGCCCGCGGGAGGGACACCAGAGGGGTCGGCGGGGGATGCGCCTGGGGGCGCGGCTCCTCCAGTCACCGCAGGACCCGTCCAGGTGCCGAGCTGCGGGACGGGCTCAAGGCGAACGTATTCGGCGCGGTAGGACCGCCAAGGATCATGACCTGGAAACGAGTGCTCGCTGGACCTGGTCACGCGCACCACCCGGCAGTGGTGAACGGCCGGGGGGATCACCGCGCAGGCATCCGCGAAGCGGAGTCGGCCGTTCGGGTGACGGGCAGCGTGGGAGTCGTGACCAGACGGTAGTGTCCCGGATCGATCGGCGCCTCTGCTTCTGTGCGCCGTCTCCCCTCGGGGACGGGCTCCTCCCGAGTCGATGCCCTCGTCTCTCACTCCGCATTGGAGGCGCACATGATCAATGTCCCCGCTCACCAGGCTTCCGACGCGGCCACGACTGTCCGCCGCACAGCCGTGATCACCGGAGCGACGTCCGGACTGGGCCTGGCATTCGCCGAACGACTTGCCGCGGCTGGATACCGACTCACCCTGGTCGCCCGTCGTACGGAGGTCCTGAGGGAGGTTGCCGCCCGGCTCGGCCACGGCGGTGACAGCCCACGGATCATGACGGCGGACCTGGCCACCGAAGAGGGCGTCAGCCGCCTCACCGACGGTTTGGCCGCCTCTGTCCCTGACCTGTTGATCAACAATGCCGGGTACGGGCTGCCCGACCCATTCCCTTTCAGCGATCCTGCCGACGAGCGGGCGCTCCTCCAAGTGAATGTCGGGTGCGTTCTGCGCGCTACGCACGCGGTACTGCCGGCGATGATCAGCCGGGGAGCGGGTGCCGTCATCAACGTCGCCTCCGTCGCGGCTCACGGACCCGTATGGCTCGCCAGCACCTATCCCGCGAGCAAGTCCTGGGTGCTGGCGTTCACCGAGTCCACCGCCCGCTCCGCCCAGCTCAAGGGCAGCGGCGTACACATGATGGCTCTGCTTCCGGGCTACACGGAGACGGCCTTCCCTCATCGCGCAGGAATGACCAGCCCTCACATGCCGCGGTGGATGTGGCTGACCAGCGAGCAGGTGGTTGCCACAGCCCTGAAGGACATGGAGCGCGGTCGCACGATCAGTATCCCGAGTCTGCGCTACCGGCTGCTGTCCCAGGCGCTGCGTCACTTGCCCCGCGCGGTGACCACACGCTTCAGCCTCGACCGCGGCAAGCCTCTGCGAGGACGCAGTGACGACTCCCCTCGTGACACCACCGGGAGTACGTCTGTCCAGGATCATCACTCGATCCGGTAACCCGGGCGATGCGGCGGAGAGCTGGACTCGACGGTTGCCGTGTCGCCTTGAGGAATCGCCTGGTTGGTCGGGGTGATGATGTCGCTTCGCACGGATGTCTCTACCTCATGTGACATCTCTCCGATGACGCATCACGTAAGGTGCATGGCGATTCTGGAGCCTGCGGGCAAGGGGTCCTGATCAGGGCTCCTTCGGTTCCAGCGGATTGCTCGACCTGGTTCCTCACGGCTCGACCTGGTTCCTCACGGGCGGCGGCGTGACCGGTCGACCGAGGCCGACTGCGCCGCTCTGATACCACCTAGGTATGGCGATGACATTCCGGCTCCACGACGACCTTGACGCGAAGCTCACCGAGCGGGCTCGTCGGCAGGTTCGGCGAGGAAGTCGCGCAGGACCAGGTTGACGTACCGGTCATCGCCAAGCGCCTGGCGGTATGGTCCGCGTTTCCTGCACCCCGAGTCACCGGTCGTGAGGGAGGAACACGGGGCGTGAGCCGTGTGACGAGGGCCGCCGCCGGTGAGGCGGCGGCCCGGGGTCGTCAGTCATGTCCTCCCGGTGGGGCGGGCGGAGCCGCCTCGTAGGCCGTCATCGTGGCGGCACCCGTCAGGTGCGGGTCCAGCGCTGGTTGCTGCCGTTCGAGCAGGAGTAGAGCTGGATCAGGGTGCCGTTCGCGGTGCCGGTCCCCACGGCGTCGAGGCAGCGGCCGGACTGGACGCCGACGATGGATCCGTCGGAGTTGAGGCGCCACTTCTGGTTGTCGCCGCCCCAGCAGCTGTAGACCTGCACCTTCACGCCGTTGCCGGTGCCGGCGGCGTCCAGGCACTTGTTGCCCTGGATCCGCAGCTCGCCCGCGTCGGTGTAGGTCCACTGCTGGCCGGTGCCGCTGTTGCAGTCCCACAGGCGCAGCTGAGTGCCGTCGGTGGTGCTCGGCGCGTCCAGGCAGCGGCCGGAACCGACGCCCTTGATCTGCCCGGAGCCGGTGGGGGGCTCGGGCGTGGTGGAACCGCCGTTGAGAGCGTTGAGCACGGCGGTGTAGGCGGGCTTCTTGCTGCCATCGCCGTTGAACAGCAGCGGCGTCTGCTCCGCTCGCCAGGAGTCGGTGTCGCGCACCCCCCAGACGGTGATGCCGAGGCAGCGCGGGACGGCCAGGCAGTCGTTGGTCACGTTGGCGTAGGTCGAGGCCGACGCGCCCTGGATGTCGAGCTCGGTGACGGCGACGTCGACACCGAGGGCGGCGAAGTTCTGCAGCGTGGTGCGGAAGTTGGCGTTGTAGGGGCTGCCGCTGTTGAAGTGCGCCTGGAAGCCGACACAGTCGATCGGCACGCCCCGCTGCTTGAAGTCCCGGACCATCGCGTACATCGCCTGGGTCTTGGCCCAGGTCCAGTCCTCGACGTTGTAGTCGTTGTAGCAGAGCTTGGCCGCCGGGTCGGCGGCCCGCGCGGTGCGGAAGGCGACCTCGATCCAGTCGTTGCCGGAGCGTTGCAGGTTGGAGTCCCGCCGGGCCCCCGAACTGCCGTCGGCGAACGCCTCGTTCACGACGTCCCACTGGGCGATCTTGCCCTTGTAGTGGGCCATCACGCCGTTGATGTGGTCGATCATCGCCTGGCGCAGTGCGCTGCCGCTGAGGCTCTGCATCCAGCCGGGCTGCTGGGAGTGCCAGGCCAGGGTGTGGCCGCGCACCTGCTTGCCGTTCTGGACCGCCCAGTTGTAGACGCGGTCGGCGGCGGCGAAGTTGAACTGCCCCCGCTGCGGTTCGGTGGCGTCGATCTTCATCTCGTTCTCGGCCGTCACCGAGTTGAACTCGCGGTTCGCGATCGTCGTGTACGTCGAGTCGTTCAGCTTGCCCGAGGCGATGGCGGTACCGAAGTAGCGGCCGCTCTGCGCCGCCGCGGCGCCGAGCGTGCTCTCGGCGGCGTGTGCGGTCGACGGTGCGACCAGCGCGGTGGCGACACCGAGGATGCCGACGAGCACCGCCAGCAGCAGGCCGCGGATCTGTCGGCGGATGCCGGGTCTGGGGAGGGCGTAGGAGCCCATCACTGTGCCTCCAAGGTCGAAATCACGGAAGGACTGAAGCGCAGGATTAGACGTTGACCGTGCATCGTCAATACCTGGCGCAGAAAATGTTTCTGTTCTTTGTTCGAAACTTTCGAAGCGTCCTGGCTTCGGGCATGCCTCTGCTTTCGCGCTCGACAGAGGGCTCGGGGGAGCGGGCCGATGACGTTTTGTCACTCGAATCGGCTTGAATGTTTCGGTTTTGCAAGCGATAGCTGCGAGGGGGGTTGACGCCCTTCGTCCGCTCTCTAGCATTCAGCCTGCTCGATATTCCGGATCTCGTTCGACATGTCGAACGTGCCGCATCGTCCCCTCACGGTGGAGGAAGTCCCCATGCGCAGAGTAAGTCCCACCCGCGGGCGCCCGTCCGCGCTGATCGCCGCGGTGGTCGCCGCCGTCGCGGTGCTGGCGGCGCTGCTCGTCGTCACCCCGGCACAGGCGGCCGCCACCGGAGCCCTGCGGGGTGTCGGTTCGGGCCGGTGCCTCGATGTGCTGGGCGGCGCCCAGACCGACGGCACGTACGTGCAGGTGTACGACTGCTGGGGCGGGGCCAACCAGCAGTGGACGCTGACGGACAGCCGGCAGCTGACCGTGTACGGCGACAAGTGCCTGGACGTTCCGGGTCACTCCACGGCGCCCGGCACGCGGGTGCAGATCTGGAGCTGTTCCGGCGGTGCGAACCAGCAGTGGCGGGTGAACACGGACGGCACGGTCGTCGGCGTGGAGTCCGGGCTGTGCCTGGAGGCCGCGGACGCCGGCACGGCCAACGGCACGGCGGTCCGGATCGGGACGTGCGGCGGTGGCGCCGGCCAGCAGTGGTCCGGGTTGACCGCGACGCCGCCGACCGACGGCGCGTGCCCCCTGCCGTCGACGTACCGGTGGAACTCGACGGGCGTACTGGCGCAGCCGGCGAACGGATGGGCGGCGGTCAAGGACTTCACCGCCGTGACCCACAACGGCAAGCGCCTGGTCTACGCGTCCAACGTGTCGGGGTCGTCCTACGGCTCGATGATGTTCGACCCCTTCACGAACTGGTCGGACATGGCGTCGGCCGGCCAGCGGGGGATGAGCCAGGCCGCGGTGGCACCGACGCTGTTCTACTTCGCGCCCAAGAACATCTGGGTGCTGGCCTACCAGTGGGGTGCGTCGCCCTTCGTCTACCGCACGTCGAGCAACCCCACGAACCCCAACGGCTGGTCCGCCCCGCAGCCGCTGTTCACCGGGAGCATCTCCGGCTCCGACACCGGCCCGATCGACCAGACCCTGATCGCCGACGGGCAGAACATGTATCTGTTCTTCGCCGGGGACAACGGCAAGATCTACCGGGCGAGCATGCCGATCGGGAACTTCCCGGGCAACTTCGGCTCCTCGTACACGACGATCATGAGTGACACCAAGGCCAACCTGTTCGAGGGTGTACAGGTCTACAAGGTCCAGGGCCAGAACCAGTACCTCATGATCGTCGAGGCGATGGGCGCGAACGGCCGCTACTTCCGGTCCTTCACGTCCTCCAGCCTGAGCGGCTCGTGGACCCCGCAGGCCGCGAGCGAGAGCAACCCCTTCGCCGGCAAGGCCAACAGCGGGGCCACCTGGACCAACGACATCAGCCACGGTGACCTGGTCCGCGACAACCCCGACCAGACCATGACCATCGACCCCTGCAACCTGCAGCTCCTCTACCAGGGCAAGTCCCCGACCGCGGGCGGGCCCTACGACCAGCTGCCGTGGCGGCCGGGCGTGCTCACCCTGCGGCGCTGACCTCCCGGCACCGGCCGGCGCGGACGCCCGTCCCGGGCGTCCGCGCCTTCGGGCAGGGCCGCTAGGAACCCGCCCGGCGGATGCGTACGGGCCCGCGGGCCTCGCTCTCCTCGACGGGCCGGCCGGCCTGCGTCACCTCGACCTCGCCGGCCGCGACCAGTCGCCAGGCCGCCCGGCGGGCGGGCTCCATCAGGGCTCGCCAGCCGTCGTCGTCACCCTCGTGGACCCGGCGCGCGGCGTCGGACGGACAGATGGAGGCCGTGGCCGCCCGTTGCTCCAGCAGGTCCCTGATGGCCTGCTCCAGCCGCTGGTCGAGCCGGCGATCCGTCTCCGTCACGCTTTCCAGTGTGCACCGGGCGCGGCGCCCCGGCTCCCGCACCCCGGGCCGGCCCCCGTGTGGGGGCCGGCCCGGGGTGCGGGTCAGTGCAGGGGAGGGTCAGGGGAGGGTCAGGGGAGGGTGACCTCGCCCTGGTTCAGCACACGGGGGTGGAAATACGCCGCCTGTATTTCGGCGTTGGAATTGTTCCCGCGCAGATGCTCGGACCACATCATGAACCATGCCCACCGCGTCTGGCTGTCCAGCAGTGCGGCGGTCGGCATTTTACCCAGCTCCGCGAGCGCCATGGGTTTTGTTCCCGCGATGCTCCGCATCTGCTGGTAGTCGGCGGAACTCGGGTGGTTCTTGTACCAGACGTCCAGGGAGACTACATCCACGTACTGGTCTCCCGGATAGTAGCCGCTCCAGTTTCCCGCCGGATTGTCCTGGACGTTCCAGACCCAGATCAGATTGTCCAGTCCCTTCGTCCCGGCGAGGTAGTCGCGGGTGATCTGGTAGAGGCGCGCGCTGCCGTTGGCGCCGGGCCGGTTCCCCCACCAGTTCCAGGCCTCGTTCATCTCGTGCAGCGGCCGGAAGAGGACCGGGACGCCCGCGTTCTCCAGCTGCTGGAGGTACGGGACGACCTCGTCGAGGCGCCGCTTCCAGGCGTTGTTCAGGGCGCTGCCCTGCGTCAGGACCTGCGCGAACTGGGCGTTGGTCAGGTTGGACTTGACGCCGCCCTCGAACGCGCAGGTGCTGGGGCCGGTCGGCGGACAGACGTGCCAGGTGAGCGAGACCAGGGAGCCGTTCGCCCACTCCGTCCTG
This sequence comes from Streptomyces sp. NPDC045956, assembly GCF_056430705.1. NCBI lineage: Bacteria > Bacillati > Actinomycetota > Actinomycetes > Kitasatosporales > Streptomycetaceae > Streptomyces > Streptomyces sp. NPDC045956. The sequence continues at coordinate 347,080 of NZ_JBWKKZ010000009.1, forward strand.
GCCTGGTCGACGACGCGCTGGCGGCCGGCCACGTCCGCCGCGGCGAACATCAGGTCACCGCCCCACAGTCCGGGGTACTGCCCGGTGACGTCCTTGACCTGCTGGGTGTACTGACCCGGGGCGGAAGCGGGTTCCTTGTTGTGCTGTCCGGAAACGATGTGATTTCCGGAAAGGGAGCGGAGGTGGTTCAGTACCGTCTGCTTCGGGGTCGGGGGAAATGCTTGCGCGGATTTTGCGGCCGGTCCGAGAAGGAGGGTCGCGGCGACGGTCGCGAAAGCCATGGCGAGGCGTGCGGAATTCCGAATTGCTCTCATGGGCGTCCAAGCTCTTGGGGGTGAACTTGATATGTGCCGCCAATGTGGCCGCTGCGCCGGGGCGCGTCAATGGTCTGTCGTCCTTGGCAATGCGTCCGCGTAATTCTTTACTTAACTTTTCCTAAACACTGTCGCGAAGGTGGCGTCTTGTCCCGGATGTGCGCGACGGTCAGGGGGTGCGGAAGCCTCGGAAGGTCACCTGCCGGCGGGTCCGGAAGCCCAGGCGCTCGTACAGCGCGATCGCTCCGGTGTTGGTCTCGGCGACATGCAGGAAGGGACGCTCGCCGCGCGCCACGATGCGTGCGGCGAGCGCGCCGACCAGCCGGGCGGCGTGTCCGCGCCCTCGTGCTTCGGGAGCGGTGCAGACCGCGCTGATCTCGGTCCAGCCCGGGGGCCGCAGGCGCTCGCCCGCCATGGCGACCAGCGTGTCCCCGGCCCGGACGCCGAGGTAGGTGCCGAGTTCGTGGGTGCGGGCCCGGAAGGGGCCCGGCTCGGTCCGGGCGACGAGGTCGAGCATCTCGGGCACGTCGCCCGCGCCCAGCTCGACCACTTTCGTGCCGGGCTCGTCGTGGGCATGGGCACGGCCGGGGTGGCCGGCGTCGGGGAGGACCAACTGGCGCCCCCGGAGGGTGAAGACCGGTTCCCAGCCGGGCGGTGGGACCGCCGGGGCGCTGAACAGGTCGGCGAAGGCGCCCGGACCGAGCAGTCCGGCGAGGTCGGCCCAGTCCTCGGGGCCCGGGTCGGCGGGCACGGCGGAGAAGGTCGCCACGTCCGCGACGTAGGTGGCGGCCCGGCCGAGCCGACGGGCGAGATGTGCGTGCCGGCCGCCGAGCGAGCGGCCGACGGGGTCGTCGAGAGCTGCTTCGTCCTCGGTCTTCATCGTGCTGCTCCTGATCCCCATCGTGCTCTTCCCCCCCCCGCCTGACGCGGCGGCCGGACGGTCGCGGGTCGGGCGCGGCGACCGCGCACGTCCTCCCGTAGGTTCTCAGAGTCACCGGCCCTCCGGCCGCCCGCACGGCGGCCGGGCAGTACGAGGGGCGGGCGGGGGCCCGCTCCCGGCCCTCGTCCAGGGCTGCGAGCGCCGCGCAGGTCATGAACGACCGCGTAGAAGTCGGTGGCCATGCCGGGAATCTTGTGCTGGAGGGCCTGGAGCACTGGAGCACTGGAGCACCAACAAGGGCTGCCCGCCGGCCACCTTCCGCGTCCGGGTGCGGTCCAGGGGCAGTGCGCGGGCGCGGCGGGTGGCGCCCGGGACGGTGGTCGCGACGGCGTGCCCGTCAAGAGGGCGTCGGCCCACACGGTCGAACAGGCGGGGCGGTGGTCGGGCGGGACCGGGGCGGGGGTCGGCGTGCGCGGCGTGACGTCTTTCTGACGGTCCGTCACCCAGAAGGGTCGCGCGACGGCGGGACCGTCACGAACCGTGTCCTGCTGATCGCACCCTGTGGTGAGTTGTGGTGCCCCGACACCCCCGCCGGGGTGTGTGCGGTGGGATTCCCCCCACCTCGCCGAGCCGTGGCAGTGCTCCGCGCGCGGGTCGTGGCACCCAGGGAGCGAAGCGGAACGAGTGTGCCCGGTGTACCTGGGGCAGGACGGGGTGCATTGGCGATGCTGGTCGCAGTCCACTCGCAGCAATGACGAGGCCCCCACGAGGACTCCTATGACCTTACGCACGCTTCGACCCGCCGGTGCGGCGCCCCCCACGGGCCCCGCCGCGGGGCACACCTTCGACTCGCTCGTCTCCGACGCATGTGCGGAGTTACTCGGTTCGCTCCGCCGCGCGGACCAGCGCAGAAGGGGGGAGCAGTACATCCGCGGACTGCTCACCGCCCAGGGACGCAAGACCGCCCGGAACCTGGCCGCCTTCGTCGGAGAAGGCGCGGCGGAACAGAGCCTGCACCACTTCGTCGCCGGATCGACCTGGGACTGGGGTGAGGTGCGGGCCGCGCTGGCCCGCTACGTGGACGACCGGCTGACCCCCGACGCCTGGGTGATCGCGCCGATGGTGGTCTCCAAGGCGGGAGTGCGTTCCGTCGGGGTGAGCCGGCGCTTCGTGTCCGACCTGGGCCGGGTGGTGAGCTGCCAGCGGAGTCACGGACTCTGGCTGGCCTCGGGCCGGACGGCCGCCCCGGTCAGCTGGCGTCTGACGCTGGGCGGCGCCCGGAGCGGGGAGGGCACTGCCCGGCACCCGGGCGCACCCGGTGAGGAGGAGAACATCGTCCGCCTGGTGGCCGAAGCCGCCCAGGCCAACCGCGCCTTGGCACGCCCCGTGGTGATGGACGCACGCGCGGCCGTGCTGCCACGCCTGGTGCGAGGGCTCAGTCTCGCGGGCCTGCCCTTCATGGTGCGGGTGGGCGGGAACCTCCCGCTCGCGTCGGCGAGCGGCCGCGGCCCGGTGGACCACCACACGGGGGCCACCTCGGCCCAGCAGTTGATGGAGCAGCTGAAACGGCTGAGCCGCCCCGTGGAGTGGCGGGGCTCCGTCAGTCTCGTCGTCCCGCACCCCGTCGTGCTGCCGGGCGTGGTCCCGAGGCGGACCCTGGTGCTGATGGGGGTGTGGCGGGGCAACCGGCGGCGCCCGGCCGACCTGTGGCTGACCGACCTCACATCCTGGGACCGCGGCGCCCTGCTGCGGCTGGCGATGCTCACCGAACAGGTCGACGCCGACTTCGACCGGGTGAGCGTGGGCGTGGGCATGCGCGACTTCGAGGGACGGTCGTTCCAGGGCTGGCACCGGCACGTGACGCTGGCGTCCATCGCCCACACCCTGAGGCTCGCGCAGCCCTCCGCGCGCGGCGACCTCGGTGAGGCGACGGCGGTGTGACCCCGCCCGTCGCGGCCGGCCGGGAAAGCGTGCCGGTCGCGACGGGGGAGGAGTGCCCGGCACGGACGGCCGCCGAAATCGCCCGCCCGCTTTCACCGTTCACGAGGAACCGTTCACGAGGAACCGTTCACGACGAACCGCGGTACGGGAAAGAACGGAAAGGGCCGCACCCAAGAGATGCGGCCCTTTCCGCCCGCCGGAGGCGAGTCACCCCGCCCGGCGGGAAATCGCGTTCAGATTTCCGTGCGCTCACCAGCGGCGGGCACGGACCTGCGCACCCGTAAGCAGTCCTCGTAGGTGGGCAGAATTCCCGCGGAAGCGGCCGCCCGCAAGGACGGCGCCGCCGCGTCCCTGGCGGAGCGGACGGGTTTCCCGGTCAGTTCCCAGGGCAGGCCGAGTTCCGGGTCCAGCGCGTCGACGTCGATGACCATGCCCGGGACGTACTCCTCGGTGCACAGGTAGTTCATGCAGGTGTCGTCCGCGAGGGCCACGTAGCCCAGGCCGATGCCGTCCGGCAGGTAGAGGGCCGTGCCCGCCCCGGCGTCCTGCCGCACCGCCTCGTACCGCCCGAAGCCCGGCGACCCCACCCGCATGTCGACCACCATGGTCAGCACCGCCCCCCGCACACAGGTGAGGATCTTGGCCTGGCCCGGTGGCAGGGTGGTGGCGTGGAGACCGCGCAGCACGTTGCGCCCGGAGACGGTGCAGTGGACCTGCCGTATCTCCACCGCGTGCCCGACGGCGGCCTCCAGCGGGCCGCGGCGCAGCGCCTCGTAGAACCGGCCCCGGTGGTCCGGCAGCGGTTGCGGGTCGATGCGGAAGACGTCGGGCACTGCTGTCTCGGTGATGAGCATGGAGCGATCCCGCCGGTCGGTAGGTGGACGCGTGTCGGACGCGGGCGCTTCAGCCCACCCGGGGCAGCAGCCCCTCGATCGCGTCGGCCGCCGCGGGCGCCCCGCCGGCCGCCGTGATCTGCTCGCGCAGCCTCCGCAGGTTCCCCGGTACGGCGGGGTCCGCCAGCACCCGGCGTACCGTGGCGCGCAGGGACTCGGCCGTCAGCTCCGAGTTCAGCAGCTGGGCACCGACGCCCAGTTCGACGATCCGCCGCGCGGTGGCCCGGGGCTCCGGCATCACCGGGATCGCCACCACCGGCACACCGTGCGAGAACACCTCCATGGCGGTGCTCATCCCCCCGTGGTTCACCACCACCGCCGTGTGCGGCAGGAAATCGCGCAGCGACACGAAGTCGGTCGCCCGGACGTTGCCGGGCAGCGGACCCAGGTCGGCCGCCGGTACCCCGCCGCCCAGCACCAGGAGCACGTTCCACGGCTCGTCGCCGAACGCCTCCAGACAGGTGCGGAAGAATTCCGGCCGGTCGTTGTACAGGGTTCCGAGACTCACCAGCACCAGCGGCCGGCCGTCCCCGTCCCCCGGACTCCACTCGCCGTGGAACGCGGTGCGGGGCGGGCAGGGGCCGACGAAGTGGTGCTGCTCGTCGAAGGTCTCGCCCGCGTACTGGAAGGAGCGGGGCATGTACAGCAGGGCCGGCCCGCCGTGCAGGACCCCGGTGAAGCCGGCCAGGTCGTGCTCGACGCCCTGCTCCTCCAGCAGCCGCTCGATCCGCGCGAGCAGCTTGTGCAGCTCGGGATCGTCCGGTGGCTCGGCCGAGTCGACCGGCGGATGCAGCGACCAGTGCTCGTTGGCGGCGTAGGTCGGGGTGCTGCGGATGACCGGGATGCCCCACCGGTCCGCCAGCAGCCGCCCCGTCCACAGCGACGACGGGTCGTTGACGACGACGTCGGGACGGTTCCCGGCGAAGTGCCGCTCCAGCGGTTCCATGGTCTGCGCCGTCATGTCCAGCAGCCACTCCAGGACCCGTGTGAACTCGTCCTCGTCCGTGTACTCGTCCGCGTCCTGCCGAGGCACCATCTGGTCCAGGAACCGCTGCCGGTCCACCGGATACGTGACCACCTCGGCGCCGATCAGCCGGGCCCGCTCGGCCAGGTCCTCGGAGAGCGCGAACGTCACCCGGTGGCCGCGCGCGACCAGTTCCTCGGCGACGCCCAGGGTCGGATTCACATGCCCGGCAACCGGAAGGATGAAGAAAGCGATATGAGCCACGTGAAACCCTTCATGCGTCGAGGTCCTTCGAACCGCGGGCCCTTGGCGGACGTCGGAGCCCATTCCGCCGTGCGTTCACCGGGCGCACTTTAGGGAGGGAACTCCGCGGCGGACAAGGCCGAGATGACATAGCCTCCGCCGGGCCCCGCCCCGTTTCCTAGGTGACAAAGTCACGGCCGGGTGATGGAGCGCGGAAGCGATTCGGGACAGCATTTCGCACAGCCGCCGCCCCCGGGATTCTGGAGGATCCGTGCCCGATTCCAAGGAAGATTCCCCGCTCGTCGTACTCGGCGCGGGCGTCATGGGCACGGCCATCACGGCACTCGCCGTCGGACACGGTCACCCGGTCACCCTGGTCGACACCTCCCCGCAGGCGCGCGCGTCCGCCGCCGACGCGGTCGCGCTGCACCTGCGGACGGCCCGGCTGATGGGCGCGCTGCCCCACGACCGCCCGCCCGGCGAGCTGACCGTCGAGGAGACGCCGGCCGCCGTCGCCGGCGCGACCGCCGTGATCGAGGCCGTCACCGAGGACCCCAAGAGGAAGGCCGAGCTGCTGGCGGACCTGGCCTCCGCGGCGCGCCCCGGGACGCTGCTCGTCAGCAACACCTCGGGCGTCCCCATCGACGAACTGGCCGACGCCGTACCCCGGCCCGAGGACCTGGTCGGCGTGCACTTCATGAACCCCGCGTACGTGATCCCCACGGTCGAGGTGGTCCTCGGCCCGCGCAGCTCGGAGGCGGCCGCCCGGGCGACCCGGGAGCTGCTGGCCGGACTGGGCCGCCGCGGCATCGTCGTCGGTGACGGCCCCGGCTTCGTCACCAGCCGCCTGCTGCACCGGATGCTGAACGACGCCATCGCGGTCGTGCACGAGGGCCGGGCCACCCCGGAGACCGTGGACGCGCTGATGCGCGACTGCATCGGCCACCGCACCGGCCCCCTGGCCACGGCCGACCTGATCGGCCTGGACAACCTGGCCGACTCACTGCGGGTGATGCACGAACGGACCGGCGACCCGGCGCTCCGCCCGAGCGAACTGCTGCTGGACAAGGTCCGGCAGGGCCTGCTCGGCCGCAAGAGCGGCCGGGGATTCTACGACTACCAGGAGGCCACGCGATGACCACGACGTCCGGTCGGCCGGACCCCACCGGCACCACCCCCACCGCCGACGAGGTCGCCGAGGATCTGCTCGCCTTCCTCACCGACCGCACCAGGACCACCTGGGAGCGCGACCAGGACCTGTTCGCCGTCGGCGGGATGTCCTCGCTGTTCGCCATGCAGCTCGTCGTGCACCTGGAGAAGACCTACTCCGTCGTCATCAGCGGCGCCGACCTGATGCTGGACAACTTCCGCACCGTCGACGCGATGGTCCGGCTGGTCGGACGGCTGACCGCGCCCGGCGAGGCGACCGGGCACGCGGGTGGCTGACACCTCCCACGCCGACGGCACCGAGGCCGAGGACCTGTTCACCGCCCTGGTCGGCGACCGGGCGGGCGACTGGGACCGCGCGGGCGAGCTGCCCCTCGGCCTGCTCCGCGACCTAGGCTCCCGTGGCCTGCTGTGCGCACAGGCGCCCGCGGTCCACGGCGGCCTCGGCTGGACCAGCCGGCGCAACGGCGAACTCACCGCACACGTCGGCGCCCTGTGCAGCTCGCTGCGGAGCGTCATGACCTCGCAGGGCATGGCCGCCTGGACCCTGCGCCGGCTCGCCGGAGCGGCCCAACAGGCCTGCCTGGTGCCCCGGTTGGCCGGCGGCGAGCTGGCCGCCGTGGCGTTCACCGAGGCCGGCGCCGGCAGCGACCTGTCCGCCCTGCGGACCCGCATCACCACCGACGGCGACGAGATCGTCGTCGACGGGGTCAAGGTGTGGGCGACCAACGCCGCCTACGCGGACCTGCTGGTGGTCTTCGGCCGCACGGAGCGGGGCGCCGGTGCCGTGGTGGTGCCCGCCTCGGCCCCGGGGGTCCGCGTCGAGCGCATCACCGACGCGCACGGCTGCCGCGCCGCCGGACACGCCGACATCCACCTGGACGGGGTCCGGCTGCCGGCCGACGCCCTGCTCCAGGGCCACGACCGCACCCCCGCCCTGCTGGTCACCACCGCCCTGGCCTACGGCCGGATGTCGGTCGCCTGGGGCTCCCTGGGCATCCTGCGCGGCTGCCTGGCCGCCGCCGCGCGGCACGCCGGCGGACGCGAGCAGTTCGGCACCCGGCTCTCGGACCACCAGCTCGTCGCCCGGCACCTCGCCGAGCTGTTCGTCGCCGAACAGCACGCCACCCGGGCCTGTGAGCACGCCAGCGCCCAGTGGGACGAGGGCAGCCCCGAGATGGTGGTCGCCGCCGTCCTGGCCAAGCACGTCGCCGCCACCGGCGCCGCCCGCGGGGCCGAACGGGCCTTGCAGGTACTGGCGTCGGCCGGGGCGCGGGACGGACACGTCGTCGCCCGGGCGCACCGCGACGCCAAGCTCATGGAGATCATCGAGGGCAGCAACGAGATCTGCGAACTGATCCTGGCCCGGCACGTGATGTCCGCCGCCGGGTGAACCGGCCCGCGTCGCCGCCGGCCGCGAGCCGAGTACGCCCGGCCGGGGAGTCGCGGTCCGCGACCGCCGTAGCGAGAGAAGGGAACGACGTGCACCGGGACAACGCCGCCGGGCAACCGGTCAAATGCCTGGTCTGGGACCTGGACAACACCCTCTGGCAGGGCACCATCCTCGAGGAGGACGAGGTCCGGCTCGCCCCGGAGGTCCTGCGGACCATCACCGAGCTGGACGCGCGCGGCATCCTCCAGGCCGTGGCCAGCAAGAACGACCACGACCACGCCTGGGCGAAGCTGGAACAGCTCGGCGTCGCCGAGTACTTCGTGCTCCCGCGGATCGGCTGGCGCCCGAAGTCGAAGTCGGTCCGCGAGATAGCCGACCGGCTGAACTTCGCGCCGGCCACCGTCGCCTTCATCGACGACCAGCCCTTCGAACGGGCCGAGGTCAACCACGAACTACCGGAGGTCCGCACCTACGCCGCCGAGCAGGCGACCCTGCTGACCGGCCTCCCGGAGTTCAGCCCCGGCACCGTCACCGTCGACTCGACCCGCCGCCGCTCCATGTACCAGGCGTCCTTCCGCCGGGACGCCGAACGCTCCGACTTCACCGGCCCCGACGCGGACTTCCTGCGCTCGCTCGACATCCGGATGCGGATCAGCCGCGCCACCCCCCTGGAACTCTCCCGGGTCGAGGAACTCACCCTGCGCACCAGCCAGATGAACGCCACCGGAGTGCACTACTCCGAGGACGAGCTGCGCGCCCTCATCGACGACCCCGACCACGAGGTGCTGGTCACCACCATGACCGACCGCTTCGGCCCCTACGGCGCGGTCGGCGTCGTCCTGCTGCGGCGCGGCCCCGAGGCCTGGCGGATCAAGCTGCTGGCCACCTCGTGCCGGGTGGTGTCCGTCGGCGCCGGCACGGTGCTCCTGCACTGGCTGACGGACCAGGCGCACCGGGCCGGGGTGCACCTCGGCGCCGACTTCCGTGCCACCGAACGCAACCGGATGATGGAAGTGGCCTACCGCTTCGCCGGTTTCACCGACGATCCCTGCCCGTGCCAGGACGCCTCCGCCGCCGCCGGCGCGATCGGCCGCCTGCACCTGGTGCCGTCCCCCCGGCCCGCCCCCGACACCCTCCGTCTGGAGGCTCCCGACCTGGCCCCGGACCGGCGGCGCCCCGCCCAGGATCCCGAAAGGACCCCATGATCGCCACCGCGTGCCGCGTCTGCGGCAACAAGGAGCTGCTGTCCGTACTCGACCTGGGCGAACAGGCGCTCACCGGGGTGTTCCCGGCCACCCGCGACCAGGTCGTCCCGTCCGTGCCGCTGGAACTCGTCGTGTGCTCACCGGCCGGCTGCGGCCTCGTCCAACTGCGCCACACCCCCGACCCGGACCTCATGTACGGGGAGGGCTACGGCTACCGCTCGGGCATCCGGCCCTTCATGGTCGACCACCTGCACGGCAAGGTCGCCGCCGTCCGCCGGCTGGTGGACCTGGGCCCGGACGACCTGGTCCTCGACATCGGCTCCAACGACGCCACGCTGCTCAAGGGCTACCCCGCCGACGGCCCCCAGCTGGTCGGCATCGACCCGACCGGCGGCAAGTTCCGCGACCTCTACCCGCCGAACGCCGAGCTGATCGTCGACTACTTCACCCGCGCGACCTTCGAGAACCGCTTCGGGACGCGCCGCGCGAAGGTCGTCACCTCGATCGCCATGTTCTACGACCTGCCGGACCCGCTGCGCTTCATGAGCGACGTCCGCGACGTCCTCACCGAGGACGGCGTCTGGATGATGGAGCAGAGCTATCTGCCCGCGATGCTCGAAGCCGACGCGTACGACGTCGTCTGCCACGAGCACCTGGAGTACTACGCGCTCCGCCAGATCGAGTGGATGGCCGACCGCGTCGGCCTCACCGTCATCAGTGCCGAGCCGACCGACGTGTACGGCGGCAGCCTGTGCGTCGTCCTCGCCAGGACCGGCTCCCCGCACCCGAGGGACGAGGCCGGCCTGGCCCGCGTCCGGGCCGCCGAGGCCGCCGCGGGACTGGACAGCACGGCGCCCTTCGAGGCCTTCGCCCGCCGCGTCACCGACCAGCGGGACGCCCTGCGCGGCTTCCTCGACCGCTCCCGCGAGGAGGGCCGGCTGACCCTCGGTTACGGCGCCTCCACCAAGGGCAACGTCATCCTCCAGTACTGCGGGATCACCGAGCGGGACCTGCCCTGCATCGGCGAGGTCAGCGAGGAGAAGGCGGGGCGCTTCACCCCCGGGACGGGCATCCCGATCGTGTCCGAGCAGGACGCCAAGGCGCAGAAGCCGGACCAGCTGCTGGTCCTGCCCTGGATCTACCGGGACGGGTTCGTCGAACGGGAACGGGAGTACCTCGACGGCGGCGGCCGGCTCGTCTTCCCGCTGCCCGCGCTCGACGTCGTGTGACCGGCGGCATCGGCCGGCGCGACGTCGGCCGATGCGCCCCGTTCAGCTGAGCCACGCGTCCGGCGCCCGGCCACCCCTGCCCAGGGGCGGGAAGATGGCGTCCAGCTCGGCCAGTTCGTCGGCACCGAGGACCAGGTCCAGGGACCGCAGCGCCGAGTCCAGCTGTGCCACCGTGCGCGGACCGATCACCGCCCCGCTGATCCCCGGCCGGGACAGTACCCAGGCGAGGCCGACCTCGGCCGGATCCGCGCCGATCCGGCCGCAGAACCCCTCGTACGCCTCGATCGTCGCGCGCAGCTCGGGCAGCAGCAACTGGGCCCGCCCCTGCGCCGACTTCACCGCGACGCCCGCCGCGAGCTTGCGCAGCACCCCGCTGAGCAGCCCGCCGTGCAGCGGCGACCAGGCGAACACGCCCAGCCCGTAGGCCTGGGCGGCCGGCAGCAGCTCCAGCTCGGCGTGGCGTACCGCCAGGTTGTACAGGCACTGCTCGGAGACCAGACCGAGGGACTGGCGCCGCCGGGCCGCGTCCTGCGCGGCGGCGACGTTCCACCCGGCGAAGTTCGACGACCCCACGTAGGTCACCTTGCCGCTCGCCACCAGACGGTCCATCGCCTGCCAGATCTCGTCCCAGGAGGCGGCATGGTCGACGCGGTGCATCTGGTACAGGTCGATGTGGTCCACGCCCAGGCGCCGCAGCGACTGCTCGCAGGCCGTGACGATGTGCCGCGCCGACAGGCCGCCGTCGTTGAGCCGTTCGCTCATGTCCCCGCCGACCTTGGTGGCCAGCAGGACGTCCTCCCGCCGTGCGGCGCTCTTGGCCAGCCAACGGCCCACCAGTTCCTCGGTGTGCCCCTTGTGGACCCGCCAGCCGTAGATGTCCGCCGTGTCGATGCAGTTGATGCCGCGGTCGACCGCCGCCTCCATCAACTGCATCGCGTCGCCGTCCTCGACCCGGCCGCTGAAGTTCACGGTGCCCAGCCAGAGCCGGCTCACCAGGGTCGCGCTGCGGCCGAGCCGCGTGTGCGCGGCCTGCTCCCGGTCCGTGCTCACGTTCGGATCCCACCCCTCGCTCCGTCGGCCACCATCGTCTCCGCCACGGCGTCGAGCCCCGTCCGCAACGGCACGAAGGGGGACCACCCGGTCACCGCGCGGAACGCGGAGGGATCGCAGACCGTGCTCTCGAAGTCGCCCGCCTCGGCATGGTCGGGCGGCTCCGTGGAGACCACCGGCACGGGCGGCCGCCCCGTCCGCTCGGCCACCAGCCCGGCGACGGCCGAGAACACCTCTCCCAAGGGCTCCGGCCGGCCCGTGCCGACGGGCCAGGTGCCGCCCTCCAGCGCCGCCACGTGGCCGAGCGCCGCCGCGAAGGCGCGGGCCGCGTCCTCCACATGGAGCAGATCGCGGCCGACCGTACCGTCGTGCCACATCGTGACCGGTTCGCCCGCCACGGCCTGTCGCGCCACCGACGCGACCACCCCGCGCCCCGTCCACCCGGTCAGCGGGCTGCGGCCGTAGACGGTCGGCAGCCGCAGCACGACCCCGCGGACCACCCCCTCGGAGGCGGCCCGCAGCAGCACCTCCTCGGCCGCCGCCTTCTGCCGGGCGTACGCGCCCTGCCGGGCGGCGTCGGCGCCGGCCTGGAGGGTACTGGCGAGGACCACGGCCGGGGCGGGCCCCGGCCGGTCCCGGAACGCGTCCGCCACGTCGTGCAGCAGGCCGACGTTCACCCGCCGCGACCGTTCGTCGGCCGCGCGCCACGACCGCGCCCCGCCGATGTGGGCGGCGAGGTGCACGACGGCGTCCGCCCCCTCGACGGCGGCCCCGGCCTCGCCACTGCGGGCGAGGTCCGCGCGGCGCACCTCGACGGCCGCCCGCGCGTCCGCCGGGACGGGTGTCTCGCGGCGGGCCACCGCCCGCAGCCGCACCGGCATGCGCGCCAGCTCGGCGACCAGGGCCGAGCCGATGAAGCCGGACGCGCCGACCACCGTGATCAGCGGCCCGCGCGGATCTTTCGAACGGTTGAGTACTTCCAGATTCACGTCACACCGCATCCTCGTTCGGGTAACTCCGCGGCATGCCCGGCCCGGGCCCCGGCTGTGCCAGGAGTCCGACCGCCGCCGACGGCGACGGCAGCAGCGCCATCTCCTCGGCGAGCCCGGCTGCCGCCTTGGCATACAGGGCGTTCTCCAGCAGTTCGGCGCACCCCGCGGCCACGGCCGCGGGAGTGGCCCGGGACGGCGGTACGAGCAGGGCCGCACCCGCCCCCGCCAGTGCCCGCGCGTTGTCGAACTGGTCGTCCAGCCGGGGCATGACGACCTGCGGCCGACCCGCGGCCAGCGCGGTCAGGGACGTGCCCTGTCCGCCGTGGTGCACCACCGCGTCGCACGCGGGCAGCACCTCCGCCAACGGCAGCCGGCCGGCGTGCCGCACCGCCGGGGGCAGCGGGGGCCACCGCGCGACGACGTCGTCGTCGACCGCGGCGAGCAGCTCGCAGTCCCACCCGCGGGTCTCGGCCACCAGCTCCGCCAGGAAGCCGGCCGTCCCGGCCGCGCCGTGCCGGGGCAGCAGGGTGCCGAGCGTCACGCAGATCCGCGGCCCCCGACCGCGCGTGAACGCCCAGTCGGGGACGGGGACGTCCCCGTGGGCCGGTATGTGCCGGACACCGTCGTGGGCGACCGCGTCCGGCCGGCGCAGCGACACCGGCCACGGATCGAGCACGCGCGCCGGCTCCGGGAACCGGTCGAGGCCGAGCGCGGCCAGCTCGGGCGCGAACTCGGCCTCGGCCGCGCGCCGGTACTCCTCCAGCGACGAGACCGACCAGTGGTAGCGGACCCACGGCACGCCGAGGGCCGCCGCGACCAGCGGCCCGGCGTACTCGGCCCGTTCGCTGACGATCAGGTCCGGCCGCCACACCTCCGCCAAACGGCGCACCCCGGCCAGACCACCCCGGGCGACGCGCGCGAGCGCCCCGCTCAGGACACCCCGGGCCTCGCCGCGGGGCCGCGCGAGATCCTCGGCCCCGACCGCGCCGGCCAGGTCCGCGGCGGGCCCGCACGAGGCGGACGGCAGACCCGAGCGCAGGGCGACCGGCACGAAGTCCTCCCGGGTCGCGACCAGTACCTCGTGGCCGGCCGCACGCAGGGCCCATGCGAGGGGCACGAGCGGAAGCAGGTGGCCCGCGAGCGGCGCGGTCGTGAAGAGGGCCCGCATCAGCACTCCAGGGTCGGGCGGGGACGGGCGAACCGGTCCACGGCTGGGTCGACGAGATCGATCACATGCGCAAGTAGGGGAAGGCGGCCACCGCCGACGGCCGGCACGGCCCCGCGGGCCCGGTCAGCCCGCCCGGCGGTGCTCGGCCGTGAGGCGCTCCAGGGTCGGTACGATCCCCGCCGGACTGGGCATGGCCCGCATCCGCTCCTTCAGCCGCCGCGCGCCGTCGCGGAACCGGGGCTCCTCCAGCAGACGCACCAGCGCGCTCCGCAGCGCCTCGCCGGTCACCTCCTCCGGGGCGAAGGTGAGGGCGGCGGAGGACTGGGCGAACATGTGCTGCCGCACCGCGGCGTCCAGGATGCCGCCGAGGATGATCTGCGGCACCCCGTGCAGCGCGGCGGTGTTGCACGTGCCCGAACCGCTGTGGTTGATGATCGCCGAGCACGTCGGCAGCAGCGCGTCCATGGGCACGAAGTCGACGATCCGCGTGTTGTCCGGGATGCGCGGCAGCAGGTCCCGCTGGGCGTCGTCCAGGGTCGCCACCAGCTCGATGTCCAGGTCGGCCAGCGCCTCGAGGAACCTCTGCACCGGGACCTCGTCCTCACTGTGCTCCCGCGAGGACACCCCCAGGGTCAGGCAGACCCGCGGCCGCTTCGGCTCCTCGGTCAGCCACTCGGGAATCACCGACGAGCCGTTGTACGGGGTGTAGCGCATCGGGACCGTCGGCAGGTCGAGGCCGAGACTGACCCCCTCCGCCATCGGGTCCACGCTCCAGTGACCGAGCACGTCCTCCTCCCGGAAGTCGCACCCGTAGCGCGCCAGGGCCCAGGTCATCCACTCCGCGACCGGATCGTCGCGGTGCTCCGCGGGCTGGAGCGCCTGGGCCTGGAGGAACTTCGTCCGCAGCAGCCCGATCGTGTCCGGCCCCCACAGGACGCGGGCGTGCGCGGCCCCGCACGCCCGGGCCGCCACCGGCCCCGCGTAGGTGAACGGTTCCCAGAGCACCAGGTCGGGCTTCCACGCCCGGGCGAAACCGACGATGCTGTCGAGGGTCGTCGCCCCGTTGAGCGGTTCCAGCCACAGACCGGACAGGATCACCTGCTGGGCGAGCAGCCGCTCCCAGTCCAGCTCGTCCTTGAGGGTGCCGAGGAAGTCGAACTCGTCGATGCCGTGCTGGTACGGCTGGAGGTCGCCCTCGACCTCCTCGAAGATCTGCGCCAGCGACTCCTCCTCGGCCAGGGGGAACGCCGGGATGCCGCTGGCGGTGATGGCGTCGACCAGCGACGGCTGGCCGGCCGCCACCACCTCGTGCCCCGAGGCGCGCAGCGCCCAGATCAGCGGCACCAGGTGGTAGTAGTGCGTGTGGTGCGGAATGGAGGTCACCAGGACGCGCACGGCACTCCTTTCATCGGACTTCGTGGGGGACTGAGGGGGACGGCGGCCGCGGACCCGTCAGGAGTACGCGACCGGGAACCGCGCGTACCTGCCGAGGACCGGGGAACGGCGCCACCGGACGATGTCCCCGTCCCGCCGCAGCCCCGGGGCGGCCTCGGCCAGCACGCCCAGGGCGGTCTCCGCGGTCCGTCCGACGAACTCGCCGGACAGCGCGAACCACAGGTCGTCCGGCAACCCCGCCGCCGGCGCGTCCGCCAGGTCCGCGGGCTCCGCGTCCGGGGCGCCCGCGCGCCGTGCCGCGCCCACCAGCACCACCACGTGGCTCCCGGCGGGCAGCGCACGGCCCGCCACCGTCACGTCCTCGTGGGCCACCCGGCTCTCCAGCCGCACCGGCGGCGCGTACCGCAGGGTGTGCCGGACCGCGGCCGGCGCCAGCGCGGGGGAGTCGCACAACCGCCGCCACCACCCGGGCCGGTCGAGGAGCGACCGGACCGCCTCGCACACCAGCGTCGTCGTCGGCTCGACGGCCGAGAGCGCCAGGCACACGGCGGCGGCCACCGCGTCGTCCGGGGCGGCCCCGGCGCCGGTCATGCGGGCCACCGCGCCCTCGCCGGAGCGTGCGGCGGCCACCTCCTCCAGCAGCGTGCGCAGGCCCTCGGCGGCCGCGTCCGCCGCACGGGTGGCCGCCAGCGTCTGGGGACACAGCAGACCGTCCAGCAGCGGCCCCGCCGCCCGCAGCGACTCCTCCCACGCGTCGAGCCGTTCGTCCGGCACCCCGAACCAGGCGGCCAGCACCAGCGCGGGCAGCCGACGGGCGAAGTCCGCCGCCAGGTCGAAGCCGGCACCGCGCCCGGCGAGCAGCCGGCGCCCGGCCTCCTCGCCGAGCCGGCGCCACTCGGCGGCGGCGTCCGCGCCCAGCACGGGCTCGGCCACCCGCCGCAGACGCACGTACGCGGCACGGTCCAGCCCGAGGCCCGAGGCGGGCGACGGCTGCACGTACTCCTCCGGGCGCCGCCCGGCGCGGTCCAGCGCGCCGAAGCGCGCGTCGCCCAGCACGGCCGCGGCCACCTCCGGGTCCGCGGTCACCCAGGTCCCGGTACGGCTGCGGAACAGCGGCCCGCCCTCGCGGACCCGCTCCTCGTACACCGCCGGGTCGTCGCACTGGCCGCGCAGGATGAGCGCGTACGGGTCACCGTAGTTGCCGAAGTACCAGTGGGCGCCGCGTATCCGGTGCAGTCTGCGGCCCAGTTCGCGGTCGGCCAGCTCGGTCGTGATCGCGTCCGTCACCCGCGTCTCCTCTCTCCTACGGCGTGCCCCGAGGGCCGCTTCGGACCGGTGCCCGCGGTCACCGCGGGCGCCGCGCTCACCTAACCCGGGCGAGCGCCGCCCCGTCCACAGATTGGTCGGCGTCATGTCAGGTCAGCGGTTCCGCGGGGCGCCCGGGACCCCTCGGCGCGGCACTGTGTCAGATCGGCCTTGCCGTCCCGTCCCGCCGCCGGATAGCTTCAGGGCCGCCCATTGCCGGAAGCGACTCGTGGGTGTGCGCCGGCCGTTCACCACGCTGTGCCGTGACCATCCGGACCGATTGACGGAACCATCCATGACCGCCCTGGGTACTTCTGCTGAACCGTTCGCCGCCCCCGGCCCGCCGCTGCCGGAAGCGTCCCCGGTGCTGCGCTTCGGAGCGATCGGCTGCGGCGACATCGCGGGCCGTCGCACCCTGCCCGCCCTGCTCTCCACCCCCGGGACCGTGCTGACCTGCGTCGGCAGCCGCGACCCGGAGCGCGCCAAGGCCCTGGGCAAGCACTTCGACTGCGAGGCGGTCGCCCCCTACGAGGCCCTGCTGGAACGCCCCGACGTGGACGCCGTCTACATCGCGGTGCCCAGCATGCTGCACGCCGAATGGGCCGCGGCGGCGCTGCGGGCGGGCAAGCACGTCCTCGTGGAGAAGCCCGCCGCCGCCAACCACGCCGACGCGCACCGGCTGTTCGCCATGGCGCGGGAGCGCGGACTGGTCCTGATGGAGAACTTCATGTTCCTCCACCACTCACAACACGCCACCGTCAAAGCGTTGTTGGAGGCGGGCGCGATCGGCGAGCTGCGCACCTTCTCCGCCGCCTTCACCATCCCGCCGCGCCCCGACGACGACATGCGCTACCGACCCGACATCGGCGGCGGCGCGCTGCTCGACAACGGCGTCTACCCGCTGCGGGCCGCCCTGCACTTCCTCGGTCCCGACCTGCGGCTGACGGGCGCCGTGCTGCGCCGCGACCGCCGCCGGGGCGTGGTCGTCTCCGGCAGCGTCCTGCTGGCCGCTCCCCGAGGAGTCGCCGCCCACCTCGCCTTCGGCATGGAACACGGCTACCGCTCGGCGTACGAACTGCACGGCAGCACCGGCTCACTCGCCCTGAGCCACGTCTTCACGACGCCGGACAGCCACCACCCCGTACTGCGGCTGTCCCGCCAGGACCACCGGGAGGAGCGCGTACTGCCGGTGGACCGGCACTTCGTGAACATCCTGTCGGTCTTCCGCCGTGCGGTGATCCGGGCCGAGGACGTCTCCGCCGAGTCGTACGCCGCGCTGCGCCAGGCGGGGCTGGTCGACGAGATCGTCGCCCGCGCCGAGACCTTCACCGTGTAGGTGCGTGCGAGGCGCCGGCGGGACGCGCGCTCGCGCGGGGCGGACGCACGAGCGCCGCTCCCCGCGAGCGGGAAGCGGCGTCGCCCTCCTCGGGGGCCGCGTCGTCAGCCCGCCGCACCGCCGCGAGCGTCCCAGGCGGCGAGCAGCTCCTTCTCCCGGGCCAGGGACAGACCGCAGCCGGCCGCTAGCGGCAGCTCCGGAACGGGCCGGTCCCGGACCACCTCCCAGGCGTCACGGACGGTGTCGGAGACCGGCCGGCAGGTCAGTCCCGCGGCGCGGGCGCGCGGTGCCCCGGCCGCCCACACCAGGGTGTCCCGCGCGGTGTCGGGCACCCACATCGGCAGATCCGTCCAGGGACTCACCTCGTGTTCCGCGAGGAACGCCTCGTCGACCCAGACCGGCTCCGCGGCCGAACCGGTGGCCTTGACGCACTCCGTGAGCAGCTCCCCGAAGGTGGTGTTCTTCTCCGGCGGGTTGACGATGTACGCGCCGGTGCGGCCCTCGGCGAGGCAGTCGAGGCCGAAGACGGCGACATCGCGCACGTCGATCAGGCGCATCCCCACCTCGGGGTTGCCCGGGGCCAGCACCCGGCGGTGCTCCCCTTCGGCGAGGCGCATGCGCCACAGCCAGGCGTCCAGCATCCGCATGGTGTCGTGCGGCCCGAGGATGACTCCGGCCCGCAGATGCAGGGTCCGGCCCGCGAAGTTCAGGTCCACGGCTCGCTCGCACCCGGCCTTCAGGGTGCCGTAGTCACCGTCGGCGTGGTCCGGTCCGGCGTCCGGCGGGCAGTCGTGGGCGGGTGAGTCGTCGTCGACCGGGCGGACCGCCCGCGACCAGTCGGGCAGACAGGCGATGCTGGAGACGTAGAGGTAGGTGTCCGCGTGCCCGGACAGCGCCGCGGCCGAGGCCCCCACCGTGCGGGGCACGTAACCGCAGGTGTCCACGACCGCGTCCCAGCGCCGCCCGGTCACCAGCCGCTCCAGGTCGCCGGCCTCCTCCCGGTCGCCCCTGACCGCCTCGACCCCGGGCAGGTCGGTGCCGCTGACACCCCGGTTGAACGTGGTGACCCGGTGCCCCGCCGCCAGTGCCCCGGCGGCGAAGGCCCGGCCCACGAACTGTGAACCTCCGATGATGAGTACGCGCATGACACCCACACTCACCCGCCCCGCGCCGGCGGGCGCAGTACCCGGTGCACACTCTGTCAGCTGGGGCCGTGATCACCGATACGTCCTTGCACACCACGGCGGGATGGCTAGGGTGGACGGCATGTGAGTTCCGGCAGCGACCTCCACGGCACCGGCCCCCGACGGCGTAGTGCGGATCCGTCGGCCCCGACCCCCCCGGCCCCGCGCCCGACCTCCGGCCGGTCGCACCCCGCGCCCGGAACGCAGCCGAACACCCCCCAGATTGGAAGTACTTTGACGCATCCCGAGGACTTCGCCGGCACCCCCCAGCGAGCCGACGCACTGATGGACGACACGATCGCCGGCACCGACGCCGAGGAGTGGGACGGCGACCAGTTGGACCGCGAGGACCGGGCCTCCCTGCGCCGCGTCGCGGGGCTCTCCACCGAACTGACCGACGTCACCGAGGTCGAGTACCGGCAGCTGCGACTCGAACGGGTCGTGCTCGTCGGCATCTGGACCTCGGGAACGGCCGCCGAGGCCGACAGTTCGCTCGCCGAGCTGGCGGCGCTCGCCGAGACCGCCGGCGCCCTCGTCCTGGACGGCGTCGTGCAGCGCCGGCAGAAGCCGGACCCGGCGACGTACATCGGCTCGGGCAAGGCGTCGCAGCTGCGCGACATCGTCGAGGAGACCGGCGCCGACACCGTGGTGTGCGACGGGGAACTGAGCCCCAGTCAGTTGATGCACCTGGAGGAGGTCGTGGGGGTCAAGGTCGTGGACCGTACGGCCCTGATCCTCGACATCTTCGCGCAGCACGCCCAGTCCCGCGAGGGCAAGGCGCAGGTGGCGCTGGCGCAGATGCAGTACATGCTGCCGCGGCTGCGCGGCTGGGGCCAGTCGCTGTCCCGGCAGATGGGCGGCGGCGGCAGCGGTGGCGGCGGCATGGCCACGCGCGGCCCCGGCGAGACGAAGATCGAGACGGACCGGCGCCGGATCAACGACAAGATGGCCAAGCTCCGCCGGGAGCTGGAGCAGCTGAAGACCGGCCGCGACGTGAACCGGGAGGAGCGGCGGCGCAACAAGGTGCTGTCGGTCGCCCTCGCCGGCTACACCAACGCCGGCAAGTCATCGCTGCTCAACCGCCTCACCGGAGCCGGCGTGCTGGTGGAGAACGCGCTGTTCGCCACCCTGGACACCACCGTGCGGAGGGCGACGACGCCCAGCGGGCGTTCCTACACCATCGCCGACACGGTGGGCTTCGTACGGCATCTTCCGCACCACCTGGTGGAGGCGTTCCGCTCCACGATCGAGGAGGTGGCGGACGCGCATCTGGTGCTGCACGTGGTGGACGGGTCGCACCCGGACCCCGGCGCGCAGCTCGCCTCGGTGCGCGAGGTGCTGCGGGACGTGGGCGCCGGCGAGTCCACCGAGGTCGTCGTCGTCAACAAGGCCGACGTCGCGGACCCGGACGTCCTCGCCCGGCTGCTGGAGCAGGAGCCGGAGGCGATCGCCGTCTCCGCCCGTTCGGGGCAGGGCATCGACGAGTTGCAGGAACTGATCGACCGCCTGCTGCCGCACCCCGAGGTGGAGGTGGAGGTCGTCATCCCCTACGACGAGGGGAGCCTGGTGGCGCGGGTGCACGACGAGGGCGAGGTGCTCAGTACCGAGCACACGCCGGAGGGCACCCTGCTCACCGCGCGGGTCCACCCCGACCTCGCCTCGGAGCTGCGGACACGTCCGCGGCCGTGAACGCCCTGGAGGGGAGGACCGCCCCGGCCCTCCCCTCCCCGCGTGCCGCCGTCCGTCAGGAGTGCTTGAGCACGAACTCCCGCACGGTGTCGGCGACATAGGCGATCATCTCCGGGGTGATGCCCGGGAAGACCCCGATCCAGAACGTCTGGTCGGTGATCAGGTCGCTGTTCTCCAGCGAACCGGACACCCGGTACCGTCGGTCGGTGTACGCGGGGTGGCGGACGAGGTTGCCCCCGAACAGGCGGCGGGTGCTGATCCGGCGCGACTCCAGGTGGTCGACCAGAGCCGCCCTGCTGTACGCGGCGTCCGGGTCCACCGTGATGAGGAACCCGAACCAGCTCGGATCGCTGCCCGGTGTGGCCTCGGGCAGCAGCAGACCGGGCAGTCCGTCCAACGCGGTGCGCAGATGCCGCCAGTTGGCGCGCCGCGCCTCGGTGAACTCCTCGATCCGGGTCAGCTGGGACAGCCCGAGGGCCGCTTGCAGGTCGGTCGACTTCAGGTTGTAACCGACGTGCGAGAAGATGTACTTGTGGTCGTACCCGGGCGGCAGGTCGCCCATCTTCTGGTCGAAGCGCTTGAGGCAGCGGTTGTCCTCACCCGGCTCGCACCAGCAGTCGCGCCCCCAGTCGCGCAGTGACTCCACGATCCGCGCCAGGGCCAGGTTGTCGGTGAGCACGCAGCCCCCCTCACCCATCGCGATGTGGTGCGCGGGGTAGAAGCTGACGGTCGACAGGTCACCGAAGGAGCCGGTGAGCCTGCCCCGGTAGCGGGAGCCCACCGCGTCGCAGTTGTCCTCGACGAGGAACAGGTCCCGCTCGTCCGCGAGGCGGGCCACCTCCTCGGCCTCGAAGGGGTTGCCCAGGGCGTGCGCGATCATGATCGCCCTGGTCCGGGGGCCGATGGCCCGCTCGATGCGCTCGGGCGTCGTGTTGTACGTGCCCAGCTCGACGTCGACGAAGACCGGCACCAGCCCGTTGTGGAAGATCGGGTTGACCGTCGTCGGGAACCCCGCGGCGACCGTGACGACCTCGTCCCCCGGAAGCAGCCGCCGCTCCTCCAGCTGCGGCGAGGTGAGCGCGGTGAGGGCGAGCAGGTTGGCGGAGGAGCCGGAGTTGGTCAGGTGCGCCTTCCGGAGTCCGAGGTACCGCGCGAACCGCCGCTCGAAGCCCCGGGAGGCCGGGCCGGCCGCGATCCTCATCTCCAGCGCCGTCTCCACCAGCGCCAGCCGGTCCTCCTCGCTCAGCACCGCGCCCGACACCGGCACGTGCGTCGTCCCGGGAACGAAGTCCCCGGGCGCCTGTTCCCGGTGGTACGCGCGGACCAGCTCGGTGATGCGGTGCCTGAGATCGCCCATGGCCGACCCTCTCCTGAAAGACCGCTGCGGTTGCTCCCGAGGCTAGGCACCCGGCCGCCGGACGAGCGATCATCCCGTTCCGACTGCATCACGTCGGCCGGTGCGGCACGCATACCGTTGCGCGGCTCCGGGTAGCAGGGCTATAGTTCTGCGCATGGGATCTCTGTGATAGATGAGGATGCCCGGCGTTGAGCTGACTCCGCCAGTCGCATCCAGCAGCGCGCTCGTGACACCCCCTGCCCGGCCATGTCCGCAGTGGTGGCGTCCGTTCTGCTTCCCGTTCCTTTTGCGAGCGCGCTCACGCATCCACTCATCCTCATCGTGGAAACAGGAGATCACGCGTGTCGATTGCGCAATACGCCCTGCACCACATCACCAAGCGCTACCACGACGTCGTCGTGCTCGACCGGGTCGGCTTCAGCATCAGGCCGGGCGAGAAGGTCGGCGTGATCGGCGACAACGGTTCCGGCAAGTCCACGCTGCTCAAGATCCTCGCCGGCCGCGTGGAGCCCGACAACGGCACGCTCACCGTGGTCGCCCCCGGTGGCGTCGGCTACCTGGCGCAGACCCTGGAACTGCCCCTGGACGCCACCGTCCAGGACGCCGTCGACCTGGCCCTGTCCGACCTGCGCGAGCTGGAAGCGGCGATGCGCGAGGCCGAGGCGGAGCTGGGCGAGCGCGACGAGGAGGGCTCCGAGCGCGAGCTGTCCGCCGTCCTCCAGCGCTACTCCGCCCTGGTCGAGCAGTACCAGGCGCGCGGCGGCTACGAGGCCGACGTACGGGTGGAGGTCGCGCTGCACGGTCTCGGACTGCCGAGCCTGGACCGCGACCGGAAGCTCGGGACCCTCTCCGGCGGCGAACGCTCCCGCCTGGCGCTCGCCGCGACCCTCGCGTCGTCGCCGGAGCTGCTGCTGCTGGACGAACCGACCAACGACCTCGACGACCGGGCGATGGAATGGCTGGAGGACCACCTGGCCGGCCACCGCGGCACGGTGATCGCGGTCACCCACGACCGGGTCTTCCTCGACCGGCTCACCACCACGATCCTGGAGGTCGACTCCGGCAGCGTCACCCGCTACGGCAACGGCTACGAGGGCTACCTGACGGCCAAGGCCGTGGAACGCGAGCGGCGGCTGCGGGAGTACGAGGAGTGGCGTGCCGAACTCGACCGCAACCGCGGCCTGATCACCTCCAACGTGGCGCGGATGGACGGCATCCCGCGCAAGATGTCCCTCTCCGTGTTCGGTCACGGCGCCTACCGCAGGCGGGGGCGCGACCACGGCGCGATGGTCCGGATCCGCAACGCGAAGCAGCGCGTGGCGCAGCTGACCGAGAACCCGGTGCACGCTCCCGCCGACCCGTTGTCCTTCGCCGCCCGCATCGACACCGCGGGCCCGGAGGCGGAGGAGGCGGTGGCCGAACTCACCGACGTGAGCGTCGAGGGCCGGCTCGCCGTCGACTCCCTGACCATCCGGCCCGGCGAACGGCTTCTCGTCACCGGACCCAACGGAGCAGGCAAATCAACCCTGTTGCGGGTGCTGGCCGGTGAACTGGAGCCGGACGGCGGCTCGGTGAGCGTCGCCTGCCGGGTCGGTCACCTGCGGCAGGACGAGACGCCCTGGGCGCCCGGACTGACCGTGCTGCGGGCCTTCGCCCAGGGCCGGGAGGGATATCTGGAGGACCATGCGGAGAAGCTGCTGTCGCTCGGCCTGTTCAGCCCGCCCGACCTGCGTCGACGCGTGAAGGACCTGTCGTACGGGCAGCGCCGGCGGATCGAGATCGCCCGGCTGGTGAGCGACCCGATGGACCTGCTGCTGCTGGACGAGCCCACCAACCACCTCACCCCGGTGCTGGTGGAGGAGCTGGAGCAGGCACTGGCGGACTACCGCGGCGCCGTCGTGGTCGTCACCCACGACCGGCGGATGCGGTCCCGGTTCACCGGCGCCCGGCTGACCATGGGGGACGGGCACATCGCCGAGTTCAGTGCCGGCTGAACCGGGCCGGCCCCGGGCCACGCCCCGCGAGGGCCCGGCGGCCGACGCCCGCCCGCCCGCCGGCGCATTCCGCGCCGGCGGGCGAAGCCGTTGCCCCGGGTGCCCGGGAGCCGACGGCGCCGGGGGCGCCCGGGGTCACTCGCGCAGCGATCCGAGCACGGCCCGGGTCTCGGACGAGGGGTGCGAGGAGAGCGCCGAACGCACCTGGTACAGCCGCAGGGCCAGTTGGATGTCCAGCACCCGCTCCGGTGACTGCCAGTCCTCTCCCAGCAGCACGCCTATGCGCTCCAGCCGCCGCGAGACGGTGTTCGGGTGCACGCGCAGGGTCTCCGCGGCCCGGGTGGGGCTCCGGCCCGACTCCAGGTACACCCGCAGGGTGGGGACCAGATCCGTGAAGCGGTGGGTGTCGTAGTCGACGACGGGGCCGATCGTCGTCCGGATGTAACCCGGGACATCGTTCTCCTCGGCCAGGAGCATGCCGAGGAACCCCAGGTCGGAGGCGCAGGCGGTGCCGCCGTCGCCGCCGAGCGCGCGGAGCGTCTCCAGGCACTTCGCGGCCTCACGGTGCGCGTCGGCGATGCCGTCGACGGTCGAGGCGGGGCCCGCGACGCCCACGGTGACCGGGTGTCCGGCCCGGTCGGTCAGCTCCGGGGCGGCGGTCTGCGCCACGGCGACGGGGTCGTCGCCGGGCAACAGCAGCACCACGGTGCCGTCCCGGACGCTGCACAGCCCGCCCAGCTCCTTCGCGTAGTCGGCGCCGGAGGCCTCCAGCCGCGGTGAGGCCCCGCGGGACCCGCCCGCCACCAGCACCACGTGCGGGCGGCGGAAGCTGAGCGAGAACATCAGGGCGCGTTCCCTGAGGAGGGTGGGCGAGCGCGGCGCCCCGATCAGGTCGTCGAAGAACTCCTGGTGGCTCTGCGCCTTGGGCGAGTCGTCGTGCTGCACGCGCAGATGCAGCGCGAGGGTACGGGCGACCATCGGAAGCAGGGGGACGGCGGTGTGGTCGGCATCCGGTCCGAGGTCCGTCAGCAGGAAGCCGGCGTTTCCGCCGGGGAGCAGGGGCACCGTCCAGAGCCCCGGCGCCACCGGGGTGGGCCGGCCGGTCTCCGCGGCCCGGCGGCACGCCGCGCGCAGGTCCGCGGGGGCGACGGGGCGCAGGGTCCCGTACTCGGCGAGCGGGCGCCCGAGCGGACTGCACAGTCCCGCTCCGCCGCCGAGCGCCTCGGCGGCCGTGGCGAGCAGCGAGTCGACCCCGCGCCTGTCCATCACCTGCGTGATCAGGTGCGACTGGAGGTCGGCGGACCTGCGGGTGCACGCGAGGGCGGTGCGGGCCTCACCGATGTCCTGGCGCAACTGCCCGATGGTTTCGCGGAGTTCCTCGACCAGCCGGTTGTGCTCGATCGCCACGGCGGCCAGGTCGGCGAGCGAGCACAGCAGGGTGACCTCGTTGGGGGTCAGGTGCCGCACCTGGCGGTCGGCGACGTAGAGCACCCCCATCGGTTCGCCCCCGGCGGTCAGGGGAACGGCCAGGACCGCGCGCAGGCCCTCGGCGCGGACGATGTCGTCGATGGCCTCGACGTGCACGAAGCTGTTGTCCCCGAGGTAGTCCGGGGTCCAGAAGGGAGCGCGGCAGGTGCGCACCATGGCGCCCAGACCGCCGTCGGGCGGCAGCCGGTAGTGCTCGGCGACCTTGACCGCGTTGCCGTCGGCGCTCAGCACCACCGTGCCGGGCCGGTCCTCCTCGTGCAGGCCGACGTAGGAGACGTCCAGCTTCAGCAGCAGCCGGGCCCGGCGGGCGATGGAGTCGAGCAGGTCCTTGGCCCGGCGGGCGGCGACGAACTCGTGGGCGGCGTCGACCAGCGCCGCCAGCTCCGCCTCCCGGTCGCGGCGGTACTCGATCATCGACTGCGCGGTGAGGGCGAGCCGGTTGAAGCGCTCCAGCCGGCGCATCCGGTCCTCGTCGGCGCCCGAGCGTTCGGCGCGTGCCATGAGGCCGTCGTATTCGCTCCGGGGGGCCGACCGGGCGATGAACTCGAGGAAGGCGAGCGCGTCGTCCGACTCGTCTTCGTCGGACCCTTCTTCACCAGAACCCAGGTCACTCATCCCGCAGGCACCCCCATCCCTGTGCTTTACCAAAGCATTGACAGGCTATTACGCTTTCGCGGACCCCGTCCAGATCGTCCGGTCCAACCGTTCGTCCCCTTCGTCCGGTTCCGGTGGCTTCCTCGAAGGGCATACCTATTCGCCGCGAGAGGGTGGCCGGCCGAAAAGCCGGGGCTTCGTGGCCGATGGGCAACCGCGCCCCCGCGACGTCGCGGCGCGATGGAAATGAATTCCATGAAAGCCGGTTCCGGGTCGAACGCTGCCTGTTCAACCGTTGCACCGAACGAGGCTTAAGCTACCCGGCGACCGGGGCCGCACACCGTCGTTTTCGGTAGAACCGGCAACCGGTTGTCCGAATCCGCGCCCGTCTTCCGCGGGCCCCCGCCCCGAAGGCGGGCGGCCCGACTTGACTGACCCAGCCGCCGTTCCTTGACCGCGACTCGGCGTGAACTGTTGGGTGTCCGTACGGAGATCATCGCGAGGACGGCGGCGGACGGCGCCCGCTCCCGCTCCCGAGCGCACGGCGCACTCCCCTTCCCCTCCCTACACCCACGGTTCCCGCTACGGCCCGGAGGATTCCCATGTACGAGAACGACAGTGCCGCCGAGGTCTACGACCTGCTCTACCAGGACCGCAAGGACTACGCCGGCGAGGCCGCCCGGATCACCGGGCTGATCCGGGAACGGGCACCGCACGCCGCCGGCCTGCTCGACGTGGCCTGCGGCACCGGCACGCACCTGGAGGCCTTCGCCAAGCTCTACGACCGGGTGAGCGGCCTGGAGCTCTCCGAGTGGATGGCGGCCCGCGCCGAGGAGCGGCTCCCCGGCGTCACCCTCCACCGCGGCGACATGCGCTCGTTCGACCTCGGTGAGACCTTCGACGCGGTGGTCTGCATGTTCAGTTCGATCGGCTACCTGGAGACCACGGCCGACCTGGAGGACGCGGTCGCCGCCATGGCACGGCACCTGACCGCGGACGGCGTCCTCGCCGTCGAGCCGTGGTACTTCCCCGACACCTTCCTGGACGGCCACGTCTCCACGCACGCCCTGCGGACGGAACCGGGGGACCGGGGCGTCGCCCGCGTCTCCCACTCGACCCGGGAGGGCGGGCGGACCCGCATGGAGATCCACTACCTGGTCGCGCACACCGAGGAGGGCATCCGGCACCGCAGCGAGGTGGACTACCTCACGCTGTTCTCGCGGGCGCAGTACGAGAGCGCGTACCGCAAGGCGGGCCTGGACGTGGAGTACGTCGAGACCGGCGGCGGCTCACCCGGCTTCTTCCTCGGCACGCGCAGCTGACGAGCCGGCGAGCCGACGAGCCGGAAGGACCACAGCGGCCCGGACCTGGACGGTCCGGGCCGCGGCGCGTGCGCGCGAGTGTCAGGCGGGGGTCCGGGTCGCGGCGCCCACGGCCCTGCGCAGCGAGGACACCACGGTGCGGACGTCGCCGTCCGACAGACCGGGGTGCAGGGGCAGGCACAGGGTCCGCTCGGCCGCCCGCTCCACGCCGGGCAGTTCGCCGCCGGCGTGGCCGTAGGCGGGCACCTTGTGCAGGGGCGCGTAGCGGAAGGTGGTGTAGATGCCGTCGTCGAGCAGGTCGCGTGCCACCCGGTCCCGGACGCCGGGGGCCAGCTGGATCCAGTAGAAGTAGTGCGTGGACTCGTGCCCCGCCGGTGGCGCGGGCGGCGTCAGCACACCCTCCAGGGTGCTCAGTTCGCTGTCGTACAGGGCGACGATCTCCCTGCGGCGGGCCACGAAGCCGGGAAGCCGGCGCAGCTGCACCGCGCCGATCGCCGCGGTGAGGTCGTTCCCGATGACGCGCCGGCCCGGTTCGGGGACGTCCATCTCCCACCAGCGCGCCGAGACCCTGGCGTAGCCCAGGCCGCTGGAGCGGGTGAGGCCGTGGTAGGCCAGGCGCCGGATCCGGGCGGCCGACTCGGGGTCCTTGACGTAGATCATGCCCCCGTCCCCGGTGACCAGGACCTTCATCGCGTCGAAGCTCCACATGGCGAGATCGCCGAAGGTGCCGACCGGCCGGCCGTCGACACGGGAGGCCACGGAGCACGCGGCGTCCTCGATCAGGGTGATGCCCCGCTCCCGGCAGTGCCCGGCGATGCGCACGATGTCCCCGGGGTGGCCGCCGTAGTGGAGGGCGATGACGGCCCTGGTGCGCGGGGTGACGGCCGCCTCGACGTGCTCCAGGTCCGGGTTCAGCGTCCGCTCGTCGGTGTCGCAGAAGACCGGGCGCGCTCCCGACAGCTGCACCGCGTTCGCCGCGGCGAGGAAGCTGGGTGAGGGCAGCACGACCTCGTCCCCGGGCCGCAGGCCGAGCGACTCCAGGGCCAGGAAGAGGCCCGCGGTGCCCGAGTTGAGGAAGACCACGTGCTCCGCCCCGACGCCGAGGTGGTCGGCGAACGCGGACTCGAACGCGGCGGTCCGGGGGCCGTGACCGAGCCACTGGTCGTCGAAGACCTCGGACACCGCCGCCAGTTCCTCGGCCCCCATCTGAGGCTGGAAAAGATTGATCATTATCGCCTTTCGCGTCGCGCTGTCTCGTCCGGACCCGGGCAGGTGCGCCGGCCGCCGACCGCCGTCCCCGCGAAGTCCCCGTCCGTTGCGCCGGATATTCGCCGGGCTCGTGAGACACCCCTTTCCGGGAACGTGAAAGGGAATTCCACCGCCCGTCGGGGTGGCATTCCCTGTTCGGTCGCGAGGTAAGTGCGGTCCCGCGGCGGGGCGCACCACGGCGGGGGAAAGCGGTTACCCGCAGGGGATTCCGCGGGCTTCTCTCCCCGGTAATTGCGCGCGGTTCGGGGCGTCCGTTCGGCCGCTTCCCGTGCCCAGTCGATACGGGACGACGCCGCTTTACCTTCCGGAGTGCGGCCGGCCGGGGGCGCGCCGCCCATTCTCCGGCGGTGCAGCTTCCGTGAGCATTCAGTAGGAGGCGTGTGCGCACGCCAGGAGGGTGCGCAGTTCGACGTTGAGATAGTTGCCGTGCGCGAGCAGTTCGGTGAGCTGTCCGAAGGTCGCCCAGCAGAAGCCGGGCGGGCAGTCGAGGTCGAGTTCCGGCCCCGCCTCGACCACCATGTAGCGGTTGCGCGCGTGGTAGAAGCGCCCGCCCTCCTCCGACTGCACCACGTCGTAGCGGACGCGGTCCGCTCCGGCCGTCAGGACCCGGTCCAGGTACGGGGGCGGCTGGCCGTCCGGCTCGTCCGGCCGGCACTGGACGGTCGGCCCGAACTCGGCGACGTTGAGCGTGCCCACCTCCGACCGGGCCGCCACCAGGGCGTGCAGCACCCCGTTGATCCGCCGGGTGAGCAGGGCCGCCAGCCCCTGGGAGCACGGGCGCAGCAACGGCTGGGTCCACGAGGCCACTTCACGGCGCTCCGCCGTCACCTCCACCGCCATGATCTCGAAGTCCCGGCCGCTGCGATGCCGGATCGCGCTCCCGGTCCACTCCCAGCCGTCCGGCCGGGCGTCGTCGAGCGGCACGCTCTGCTGGCGCAGCACGCGCAGCGCCCGGACGTCGGTGAGGCAGCTGGTGATGGCGTGCAGGTCGTGCAGCGGCGCGGCCTCCCCGTAGAGCGAGCGGCGCAGCGCCGCCGGGAAGGCGTCGTCGCCGTCGTCGGGCGTGCCGTGCACGGTGGGCAGACAGGCCAGCACACTGCGGGTGTCCATGTTGACGAGGTCGTCCTGGAGCATCAGCCTGCGGATCTGCCCCAGGGTCAGCCAGCGGAAGGCGGCGTCCTCCTCGACGTCGGTGTCGATCTCGACGACCATGTTGCGGTTGCGCTTGTGCAGGAACCAGTCGCCCTGTTCGGACTGGATGCTGTCGATCAGGACCCGGCGGCCGGGACGGTGGATGAAGTGGTCCAGGTACGGCGTGGAACGGCCGTGGTGCACCTCGTCGAAGTTGCTGCGCGTGGCCTGCACCGTCGGGGAGATCTGCAACCCGTTGACGTTGCCGGGTTCGGGCTTGGCCTGCATCAGGAAGTGCAGCACCCCGTCGAACTCCCGGGCCAGGATGCCGAGGAGCCCCACCTCGGGCTGCACGATGATCGGCTGCACCCGGGCGACCGGATCGGCGTCCGAGCTGGTCCGCAGCCCCTCCACGGAGAAGAAGCGGCCCGTCTCGTGCCGCAGGTCGCCGGTGCCCGGCTCGAAGGACCACCGCCGCAGCCGGTCGAAGGGGATCGGCTCGACGTGGAAGCGGTGCGCCCGGTGGTACTCCTCCAGCCAGCGGGGCACCTCCGCCAGCGCGGTGACCGGACTGTCGAGGGTGTCGGCGGAGGCCAGCACCCGCTCCGCGGTACGCCGGTGGTCGGCGTACCCGACCGTGCCCACGTCCCCCGGTCGGACCCGCCGGACGGCACGCGTACCGGCCGAGAGCAGCGGTTCGAGCGTGTCCACCAGGGCCCCGCACACCTCCGCGGTCCGCTGGTACGGGAAGAAGTGCCCACCGGGGAAGGTCCGCGTCTCGACGCCGGACGCCGCCGCCTCGTGCCAGGCCGCCGCCTCGGCCGCGGTCACGGAGGGGTCCTCTGCACCGGTGAACACGGTGAGGGGGCATTCCAGCGGCGCCCCCGGGCGGTGGGCGTAGGCCGCCACGGCCCGGTAGTCGTTGCGGATCACGGGCAGTACCAGCCGGAGCAGCTCCGGATCGGCGAACACCTGGCTGTCGGTGCCGTCGAGCTCGCGGAGTTCCTCCACCAGCCGGTCGTCGTCGTAGAGGTGCACGGTCATCGGCCGGTCCACGGCGGGGGCCCGGCGCCCGGAGACCACCAGGCGCACCGGTCCCGCGCCCCGCTGCTGGAGCGCGCGGGCGACCTCGTACGCCACCAGCGCGCCCATGCTGTGCCCGAACAGCACCACCGGCGGGCCGGCCTGCGCCTCCAGCAGGCCGGCCAGGGGTTCGGCCAGGCCCTCGATGGTGTCGATCAGCGGCTCGCCCCTGCGGTCCTGGCGCCCCGGGTACTGGACGGCCACGACCTCGATCCGGTCCGGCAGCTGCCGGGTGAACGGCAGGAACGAACTGGCCGAGCCGCCCGCGTGCGGGAAGCACACCAGCCGCACGGCGGGCGACGCGGACGGCTGGTACCGGCGGAGCCACAGGTCGAGCTGGTCCACGGATGCGGACGTCACCGTCATCGCCCCCTCTTCGCGGGCGCCCACCACGCGCGGTTCTCCCGGTACCAGTGCACGGTCCGCTCCAGCCCTTCGTCGATGGTGATCCGCGGCGCGTAACCCAACTCGTCCGCGATCTTCGTGTGGTCGACGGAGTAGCGCCGGTCGTGGCCCTTGCGGTCGGGCACCCGCCGCACCGCCGACCAGTCGGCTCCGCACAGCTTCAGCAGGCGCTCCGTCAGCTCGACGTTGCTCAGCTCGGTGCCCCCGCCGATGTTGTAGACCTCGCCGGGCCGGCCGCCCCGCGCCACCAGGGCGATGCCCCGGCAGTGGTCGTCCACGTGCAGCCAGTCGCGCCGGTTGCCGCCGTCGCCGTAGAGCGGGACGGTGCCGCCGTCCAGGAGGCGGCTGGTGAACAGCGGGATGATCTTCTCCGGGTACTGGTAGGGCCCGTAGTTGTTGGAGCAGCGGGTGACGCACACCGGCAGCCCGTGCGTACGGTGATGCGCCAGCGCCAGCAGGTCGGAGGACGCCTTGGAGGCGGCATAGGGGGAGTTGGGGCTCAACGGGTGCTCCTCGGGCCACGAACCCGCCTCGATCGACCCGTACACCTCGTCCGTCGAGACGTGCACGAACAGCCCGGGGCGTACGGCCAGTGCCTCCTGGAGGAGGACCTGGGTGCCCAGCACGTTGGTGCTGACGAAGGCGTCGGCGTCGTCGATCGACCGGTCCACGTGCGACTCGGCCGCGAAGTGCACCACCAGGTCCACCCCCGCCATGGCCTGGGCCACCGCCGCGCGGTCGCGGATGTCCCCCGGGAAGATCCGCAGCCGCGGACAGCCGCCCACCGGGGCGAGGTTGGCCAGGTTGCCCGCGTAGGTGAGCGCGTCGAGCACCCTCACCTCGGGCTTGCCGAACTCCGGCAGGGAGCCGTCCAGCAGTGCGTTCACGAAGCGCGAGCCGATGAAACCGGCGCCCCCGGTGACGAGGATCCGGGCCGGCGGGCGCCGACCGGCGGTGCGGGCGGGCCGGCGCGGGGTCTCATGCGGTGCCTGCACGGGTGGCCACCTCCATCAGGTACGCCCCGTATCCGGAGGTGCCCAGTTCGCTGCCGAGCCGGTGCAGGGTGTCGGCGTCGATGAAGCCCATGCGCAGGGCGATCTCCTCGATGCAGGCGATCCGCACGCCCTGGCGCTGCTCGATGAGCTGGACGTACTGGCCGCCCTGGAGGAGGGAGTCGTGGGTGCCCATGTCCAGCCAGGCGAAGCCGTGCCCCAGTTCGATGAGCCGGGCCCGCTTCTGCTCCAGGTAGGTCTTGTTGACGTCCGTGATCTCGAGCTCGCCGCGCGCGGAGGGGCGGATGTTCTTGGCGATGTCGACCACGTCGTTGTCGTAGAGGTAGAGGCCGGTCACGGCGAGGTTGGAGCGGGGACGGGCCGGTTTCTCCTCCAGGGACAGCAGCACGCCCTGGTCGTCGATCTCGCCGACGCCGTAGCGCTTGGGGTCGCCGACCGGGTAGCCGAACAGCACGCAGCCGTCGAGGTGGCGGATGCTGCCCTGCAGCACGGCCGAGAAGCCGGGGCCGTGGAAGATGTTGTCGCCCAGGATGAGCGCGACCGGGGAGTCGCCGATGTGGTCGGTGCCGATGGTGATGGCCTGGGCGATGCCCTCGGGCTCCGCCTGCTCGGCGTACGTGATGTCCAGACCGAGCCGGGAGCCGTCGCCCAGCAGCCGCTGGAACAGCTCGATGTGCTGGGTGGAGGAGACGACGAGGATCTCCCGGATGCCGCCCAGCATCAGGACGGACAGCGGGTAGTAGATCATCGGCTTGTCGTAGACGGGCAGCAGTTGCTTGGACAGCGTGCCGGTCAAGGGGCGTAGGCGGGTTCCTCCGCCGCCTGCGAGGATGATCCCTTTCATTCCGGGACGCCCTGACATGACCTCGGTCATCGTTTCTCCGTCACTAGAGGAAAACGCTGGCCGTCCGGCGTCGGGTACGCCGCCGGCCCTGTCGGGTACGCCGCCAGCCCCGCGGACGCCGCCCGGACCGCCGCCACGACGGCGCGGGCCTCGTCCTCCCCGAGGTGCGGTCCCAGGGGGAGGCTCAGGCTCTGCGCCGCCAGGCGTTCACTGAGCGGGTGGGCCCCCTCCGGCGCACCCGCCGGGTCGTCGGCGTAGGCCGGGGACCGGTGCGGGGGCACGGGGTAGTGGATCAGGGTCTGCACCCCGGCCCGGTCCAGCCGGCGGCGCAGCTCGTCGCGCTCCGCGCAGCGGACCACGTACAGGTGCCACACCGGCTCCGCCCAGCGCGCGGTGACGGGAAGGGCCAACTGCGGCAGTGCGCCCAGGTCCCGGCCGTACCGCTCGGCGATGCGGGCCCGGCGGGCGTTCCAGGCGTCGAGCCGCGGCAGTTTGGCCCGCAGCACGGCCGCCTGGAACTCGTCGAGCCGGGAGTGGGTCGAGCGCACCTCGTGCCGGTACTTCTCCCGGGAGCCGCAGTTGCGCAGCAGCCGGATCCGCTCGGCCACCCCGGAGTCCCCGGTGAGCACCGCGCCGCCGTCTCCCATGGCGCCCAGGTTCTTGCCGGGGTAGAAACTGAACGCGACCACGTGACCCGAGCCGATCCGGCGTCCCCGGTAGCGGGCCCCGTGAGCCTGGGCCGCGTCCTCGACCACGGCCAGGCCGTGCCGTGCGGCGATCGCCAGCAGCGGGTCGAGGTCCGCCGGGTGCCCGTGCAGGTGCACCGGCATCACGGCCCTGGTGCGGGGGGTGAGGGCCGCCTCCACGAGCGCCGGGTCGAGGGAGAGCCCGTCCGGCGTCGGATCGACGGCCACCGGCCGCGCCCCGGTGGCGGACACGGCCAGCCAGGTCCCGATGAAGGTGTGCGCGGGCACCACCACCTCGTCCCCGGGACCGATGTCCAGCGCCCGCAGGGACAGCTCCAGCGCGTCGCAGCCACTGCCCACCGCCACGCAGTGGTCGTTGGCGCAGTACGCGGCGAACTCCTCTTCGAAGGCCGCCAGTTCCGCGTCGAGCAGATAGCGGCCGGAGGCGGCTACCCGCCGGAGCGCCGCGTCGATGTCGTCCCGCAACTCCCGGTAGCCGGCGCCCGCGTCGAGGAAGGGGATGGTCATGCCAGGCTCCGGGCGTCCCGCAGGAAGGTGTCGTAGTCGCGGTAGTAGTCCGACTCCTCGTAGTGCTGCGAGGCGATGACCAGCGCCACGGTGTCGGGGTCGAAGTCCTTCAGGACGCGCCAGACCATGGGGCCGATGCAGAGCCCGGCCCCGGGCTCGTCGAGACGGTAGGTGGCGTGCTGGAAGCCGTCGTCGAGGGTGATGGAGAAGGCGCCGTGGACGGCGATGACGAGCTGTTCCAGGGTGCGGTGCGCGTGCAGGCCGCGCGGGTGCGAGGACTGGGTCTGCCCGTGCATGTAGTAGACGCGTCGGACGGGGAAGTCCACGGTCACGCCCGACTCGATCACGGAGAGGCTGCCGCGCGGGTCGATGTGCTGCTCCAGCCTGATCAGCCGGCACGGCTTGATCCTGCCGACCCGCCGGGCAGGAGGCTCGGCTGTGTTCTCGGCGATGGCGGCGCTCCTTATCGGGCGGTCGTGAGCGGGGGGCGTGAGGCGGGGGCGTGATCGGGCGGTCGTGAGGCCGGGGCCGGCGGGCTCGGGACGGCCCCGGGCTTCGGGACAGTCCCGGATTTCGGGACGGTCCCGGATTTCCGGACGGTCCCGGACGTCGGGGCGGAACCCGCGGGGTCAGTTCCAGTCGACCCGGACGGGCAGGTACTTCGGGGTGAGCTGGTCGGCCTCGTAGAACACGGTGTGCTCGTGGTCGATGCGGAAGCCTTCGACCCGGTCCAGGAGGAGTTCGAGCATGACCTTGCCCTCCAGGCGGGCGAGGGCGGCACCCAGGCAGTGGTGGATGCCGTGGCCGAAGGCCATGTGCCGGGTCCCGTCCGAGCGGCGGATGTCGAAGGTGTCCGGGTCCGGGAAGTGCCGGGGGTCCCGGTTGGCGGACTGGCTCCAGGCGATCACCATCTGGCCCTTCTCCATGAGCGGGCCGAGGACGGTGGTGTCCTCCTTGACGAACCGGAAGATGTTGTTGAAGGGGCTGCGGTAGCGCAGCGTCTCCTCGATCGCCCCGGGCACCAGGGAGCGGTCGGCCCGCAGGTCCGCCAGCGCCTGCGGGTTCTCCTCCAGGACGAGGAAGAGGTTGCTGAGCAGGGTGCTGGACGAGACGTGCCCCGCGGTCAGGAGCAGCGCGACGATGTTGACGATCTCGACGTCGGTCAGCCGGCGGCCGTCCTGCTCGGCCTGGACCAGCCCGCTGACCAGGTCGTCGGCGGGCGCGTCCCGCTTGGCGTGGATCTGCTTCAGGAGGTAGTCCGTCATCTCCTTGAGGGCCGGTGCGATCGTCTCGGTGAAGTTGTCCGGGAGGTTCGGGTACTCCAGGCCCTCGTTCGTCAGCAGCGTGTCGACCCACTCCCGGAACAGGTCGCGGTCGCCGGCGGGGATGCCCAGCAGTTCGGCGATCACGATGACCGGCAGTGCGTAGGACAGGTCACCGACGGCGTCGACGACGTCCTGTTCCCCCACCTTGTCCAGGAGCTCCTCGGTGATCGCGCGCACCCTGGGCTCCAGCCGGGCGATCCGCCGGGGGGTGAAGGCCTGGCTCACCAGTTTGCGCATCGGTCCGTGCGCGGGCGGGTCCAGCGCGCCGATCGTGCCCGGACCGATGATCATCTCCAGTTCGGGCGGGGTCGGCATCACCGTGTTGAAGTCCGAGGAGAAGTACTGCGGGTGGCTCGACACCGTCACGTAGTCGTCGTAGCCGAACACCTGCCACGCCTGCCGGGTCTCGTCCCAGAACACCGGATGACGTGTCCTGTTGTACGCGAACCAGTCGAGCAGCCCACGGGCGTCCGCGTCCTTGCTCAGCTCCATCGGTCCCGTCACGGCCTCACTCATCAGTCGAACTCCTTGAAAAGCGGTGTCTGGACCGAACGCGCGGCACGGTGGTTCCGGTCCCGGTTACCGGCAGAGCTTAGGAATAGCCGGAGAATGTCGGCAAGACGGACCTGACACAATGAGTATCCGTCTGAAATCCCGGCCGAGATGTCGGCCCGGGCAGCGCGCGAGCGGCGGGGACGGGGCAGGGCGGAGGGCTCGGGGAGACCTGACATATTCGTCGCGAATGGGTTGTCCCGGGCCGCTCGGTGCTGAAATCTTGCCCGCTCGCCCGATATCCGGGCGCCGCGCGTGGCCTTGCGTGACCGGTCGGGCGTCGCGGCATCGCCCCAGCTGACCTGGTGCGATGTTCAATCCGCCCCTGGATGCTCCCTGGCGGAATCGCCCGGCCCCGGGTGATGCCGACTGCGCCGGGCGATCCCGTGAGCTGCCTCGCGATGCCGTGCGAAGAGAATCCGTGGGCATCTCCGAACTTGACACAATTGATTGTCGTTCACCGGTCGTTCCTGTCGTCCGGCAGTTCGCCCACTGTACGCTCGTGAAGATCAAGAAAAGGCAGAAAAGCTGAGGCGTGGCACGGCGAACATATGAGGGATGCAGGTGTCTGAAGAACTCGCGATTTCCCGAAGTGGCGACCGCTCCGACGCCGTTGCCGTGGTCGGAATGGCGTGCCGGTTTCCCGGCGCACCCGGAATCGCGGAATTCTGGAAACTGCTGACCGACGGAAGGGAAGCCATCGGCCGGGACGCCGACGGCCGTCGGCGCGGCATGATCGAGGCGCCCGGCGACTTCGACGCCGCCTTCTTCAACATGTCACCCCGCGAGGCCGCCGAGACCGACCCCCAGCAGCGCCTGATGCTCGAACTCGGCTGGGAGGCCCTGGAGGACGCCGGTATCGTCCCCGGTTCCCTGCGCGGCGAGGCGGTCGGAGTCTTCGTCGGGGCCATGCACGACGACTACGCCACCCTGCTGCACCGCGCCGGAGCGCCGGTCGGCGCCCACACCGCCACCGGCCTCCAGCGTGCCATGCTCGCCAACCGGCTCTCCTACGTCCTCGGGACGCGCGGTCCCAGCCTCGCGGTGGACACCGCGCAGTCGTCCTCCCTGGTCGCCGTCGCCCTCGCCGTCGAGAGCCTGCGGGCCGGCACGTCCCGCATCGCCGTCGCCGGAGGCGTCAACCTCGTCCTCGCCGACGAGGGAACGGCCGCCATGGAACGCCTCGGCGCCCTCTCACCCGACGGCCGCTGCCACACCTTCGACGCCCGCGCCAACGGCTACGTCCGCGGTGAGGGCGGCGCCGCCGTCGTCCTGAAGCCCCTCGACGACGCCCTGGCCGACGGCGACCCCGTGTACTGCGTGGTGCGCGGCGTCGCCGTGGGCAACGACGGCGGCGGCCCCGGGCTGACCGCTCCCGACCGCGAGGGACAGGAGGCGGTGCTCAAGGCCGCCTGCGCCCAGGCCCGCGTCGACCCGGCCGAGGTGCGTTTCGTCGAACTGCACGGCACGGGCACCCCGGTGGGCGACCCGGTCGAGGCACACGCCCTCGGCGCGGTGCACGGCTCCGGCCGGCCGGCCGACGAGCCCCTGCTGGTGGGCTCGGTGAAGACCAACATCGGCCACCTGGAGGGCGCCGCCGGCATCGCGGGCCTGGTCAAGGCCGCACTGTGCCTGCGGGAACGCACCCTTCCCGCCTCACTGAACTTCGCCACCCCCTCCCCGGCCATCCCTCTGGACCGGCTCCGGCTGAAGGTGCAGACCACCGCGGCCGACCTGCCGCCGGCCTCGGGAGGCGCACCTCTGCTGGCGGGCGTCAGCTCCTTCGGGATCGGTGGCACCAACTGCCATGTGGTGCTGGAGCACCTGCCTCGGGCCGCGTCGGACGTGGCCGTCGTCGGCTCCGAACCCGTCGCAAGCTCCGGCTCCGACTCGTTCCCGGGCGTCCCGCCGTTGGTGCTTTCGGGGCGGTCGGAGGGGGCGTTGCGGGCGCAGGCTGGTCGGTTGCGTGATCTGGTGGGGCGGTCGGGTGTGGCTGTGCGGGATGTGGCTTTCTCGTTGGTGTCGACGCGGACGCTTTTCGAGCAGCGTGCTGTGGTGGCGTGTGGTGGGCGCGATGAGGTTGTGGCTGCTCTGGATGGGTTGGCGTCTGGCGTGGCGTCTGCGGGTGTGTGGACGGGGGTGGCGGTGCCGGGTGGGGTGGGGGTGTTGTTCTCGGGTCAGGGGGCGCAGTGGGTGGGTATGGCGCGTGAGTTGTATGCGGGGGGTGGGGTGTTTGCGGGGGTGCTGGATGAGGTGTTGGGGCTGGTGGGTGAGGTGGGTGGCCGGTCGTTGCGGGAGGTGATGTTCGGCGACGGTGACGGTGACGGCCATGGCGGTGATGGTGATGGTGGTGGTGATGGCGGCGGTGGTGGTTTGGGGTTGTTGTCGCGTACGGAGTTTGCTCAGCCTGCGTTGTTTGCGGTGGAGGTGGCGTTGTTCCGGGCGTTGGAGGCTCGGGGTGTGGGGGTGTC